>NZ_CP104002.1:1775000-2975000 GCF_029201565.1 Devosia sp. SD17-2 | reverse complement strand
AGCGGCAGGTGTGTATCGACACGACCGCCGCCGGCGGGAATGCCAGCCTGATGGCAGAAGCCGGTTAAAACTGAACGAAAGGGGCGGGGGAAATTCTCCCGCCCTTTTCTTTTGGGTGGGAGGCGGGGACGCGAGGTGGTCAACGCATATGAAAATGGGCGGAGGCCGGGGGCACGCTACCCCCACCTAACCTCCCCCTGATAGGGGGAGGGACGCATCGAGTTTGGTGTGAAGCTGGTGAGCCCCGGAGAACTCCTCCCCTTGTCAGGGGAGGTTGGGTGGGGGTGGACTTAAAAACCCAAAAAATCAGGCGCGCAGGGCGACCAGCATGGCGAGCTTGGCGGGGATCGAAATGAGATCGCGGATCTGCTGCACGCGTTCGGGGGTGTAGTAGTCGGTGACGTCGAGCATGTTGACGGTGCCGACCAGCACGTCGCCGACGATAACGGGCATGTTGACCACCGACTGGCAGCCGAGCGAGTTGATCAGCTCATGATCGAAGAAGACCTTGGCGATGTCTTCGATGGTGTTGGCGACGAAATATTCGCGGCGACCGTGCACTACGTCGAACCAGGGGCCGTAGTTGAGCGGCTTGGTGCCGGAGGCCGGGTAATTGGCGGCATCGCTGGTATAGGCGCGGCGCGACAGCTCGGCGGCCATATCCACCTGCATAACGGTGAAGAGCTTTGCGCCGACGGTCGCCTGAACGAGGGTCTGGAGGGCGGTGAACGCCTGCTCGGCAGTCTTTGCCTTGGCGATTGCCACGTCGAAAGTGGCGAGAGCGGCCTGGTGGTCAGTCATTTTGGCTAGTCCTTGGTCGTGAAAACGTGTGGCATGGAGAGGCTTGCGGCCCTCCACTGCCGGTCCCGCCCCGGGTAGGGGGAGGGGATAGGATTGGCTCCGGTCAGCCGCCTTCGGTGGCGGCGAGCAGCTCCATGGAGTAGGGCTCGTTGAGCTTGCCGGCCTTGAGCTGGGCCACGTCAGCGACTTCCACGATCCGGCCGTGGCGCATGACGGCGAGGCGATCACAGAGGAAGCTGACGACGGGCAGATTGTGCGTCACCATGAGATAAGTGAGGTTCTGCTCGCGGCGGAGGCGCTTGAGGAGATTGAGGATTTCCGCCTGAACCGAAACGTCGAGCGCCGAGGTCGGCTCATCGAGCAGCAGCACTTTTGGCTCGAGCATCAGCGCCCGGGCGATGGCGACGCGCTGGCGCTGGCCGCCGGATAGCTGATGGGGAAAGCGGAACCGGAAGCGCTGGTCGAGACCGACCGAACGCAGGACCGCGTCGACGCGCTCGCCACGATTGCCGATGCCGTGGATGGCCAAAGGCTCGGTGAGGGCTGCGTCGATGGTTTTGCGCGGGTGGAGCGAGCCATAGGGGTCCTGGAACACCATCTGGACCTGACGCGACACGGCGCGATCAATCTTGTGATTGCGCGGCTGGCCGAGGACGGAAATCTCGCCCGTCCACTCCGGGGCAAGCCCGGCTATGGCGCGCAAAATGGTCGACTTTCCCGAGCCGCTTTCCCCGACGAGGGCAAAGCTCTCGCCTTCGGGGATGGACAGGGTGACATCATGGACGACCTTGCTGTCGCCATAGGAAATGTCGAGGTTCTTGAGGTCGATAGCGATCATGTGCCGGCCCATTGTGTCCGGTCGAGCACCGGCAGTTCATCTCTGACTTCGTCGATGACAGGCATGGCCGCGAGCAGGCCCCGCGTGTAGGGGTGCTGTGCCTTGTCGAGGTCACCGGCAGCGCATTCTTCCACCACGCGGCCCGAATTCATCACCAGCACGCGGTCGCAATAGCGGCGGACGAGCGCCAGGTCATGGCTGATGAGGATGAGGCCCATGCCCTTGCGGGTGACAAGATCGTCGATGATGTCGAGCACCTGGGCCTGGACGGAAACGTCGAGCGCCGAAGTGGGCTCATCGGCGATGAGCAGTTCGGGTTCGGGGATCAGCATCATGGCGATCATGATGCGCTGGCCCATGCCGCCCGAAACCTCGTGGGGGTAAAGCTTGGCGACGCGCTGGGGGTCGTTGATGCGGACGGCGCGCAGCATTTCGAGCACGCGAGCCTGCACATCGCGGCGCGGCAGCTTCTGGTGCGTGACGAGCGCCTCGGCGATCTGCTCGCCCACGGTCATCACCGGATTGAGCGAGAATTTGGGGTCCTGCATGACCATGGAAATGCGGGCGCCACGGATCGAGCGCATCTGCTTTTCGCTCTGGGCGAGAATGTCGATGCCTTCAAAGCTGAGCTTGTCGGCGGTTACCTCGCCCGGCTTGCGGATGAGCTTGAGGATCGAGCGGCCGGTCATGGATTTTCCGGAGCCAGATTCGCCCACAATGCCCAGACGTTCGCGGCCGAGGGTGAAGGAGAGGCCCTTCACCACTTCGACGCGGCCCGAATGGGTCGGGAAGGAGACGCGCAGATTTTCGACTTCGAGAAGGGGCTTGGTCATCAGCTCTTGCCCTCGTTCTTGGGGTCCAAAACATCGCGAAGCCCGTCGCCGAGGAAGCAGAAGCCGAGCGAGACGATGATGATGGCAAAGCCCGGCATGGTCGCAACCCACCACTGGTCGAGGATGAAGGTGCGGCCGCGCGAGATCATTGCGCCCCATTCGGGCAGCGGCGGCTGGGCGCCGAGGCCGATGAAGCCGAGACCGGCCGCGGTTAGGATCACGCCGGCCATGTCGAGGGTGACGCGCACGATCATTGAGGACGTGCAGAGCGGCAGGATGTGCTGGACGATGACGCGGATCGGGCCACCACCGGCCAGCTGCACGGCCGAGATATATTCGGCATTGCGGATGGTCAGCGTTTCGGCGCGGGCAATACGCGCATAGGCGGGCCAGGAGGTGATGGCGATGGCGATGATGGCATTGTTGATGCCCGGGCCAAGCGCGGCGACGAAGGCGAGGGCCAGGATCAACTTGGGCAGCGACAGGAAGATGTCGGTAAAGCCCATGAGGATCCGGTCGACCCAGCCGCCGAAATAGCCGGCGATGGCGCCGATGAAGAGGCCGAGGGGCGCCGAGATCAGGGCCACAAGCAGAACGATGGTCAGCGTGATCTGGGACCCGTAGACGACGCGCGAGAAGATATCGCGGCCAAGCTCGTCTGTGCCCATCCAGTGGTCGCCCGAGGGCGGGAGCAGGCGATTGCCGAGGTTCTGCCCGGTGGGTGAGTAGGGGGCGATCCACGGAGCAAAGGCGGCCGTGAGCAGCAGGACGAGGATGATCAGCCCGCCGAGGACGGAGAGCGGATTGCGCAGCAGGGCTGTCAGGACGCGATAGGCGCGTCCCGCATTGGCTTGCCAGCGGGAGGTGGGGCTATCGGCAAGGAGCCAGTCGCGAGTGGTCATTAGCGTGCCCTCGGGTCGAGGACGCGGTAGAGCACGTCGGAGACCTTGTTGATGAAAATGAAGACGGCGCCGATCACCAGGGTCGAGCCGAGCACGGCATTCATGTCGGCGTTGAGGAGCGCCGTGGTGAGGTAATTGCCGATACCGGGCCAGGAGAACACGGTCTCGATCATCACCGAACCTTCGAGCAGGCCGGCGTAGGAGAGGCCGATGACGGTGATCAGCGGAACCCGGATCGGATTGAAGGCGTGGCGCCAGATGACGATCCGCTCGGGCACGCCCTTGACGCGCGCCGTGGTGACGAACTCCTGGTTGAGCTGGTCGAGCATGAAGCTGCGCGTCATGCGGGCGATATAGGCAAGGCTAAAGAAGCCGAGCACCGACGCCGGCAGGATGATGTGCCAGACGGCATTCCAGAAAATATCGATCTCGCCGCGGATGAGGCTGTCGATCAGGATCATGCCGGTGACCGGTTGGACAAGGCCATCATAGAAGATGTCGAGCCGGCCCGGTCCGCCGACCCAGCGCAGGCGGGCGTAAAAGAGCGCGAGGCCGACCAGACCAAGCCAGAAGGCCGGCACTGAATAGCCGAGCAGGCCGACGACACGGATCGCCTGATCGAGCCAGCTGCCCTGCCGGGCGGCGGCGGTCACCCCGAGCGGTACGCCAAGGGCAACGCCGATGAGGATACCGAGCGTTGCCATTTCAAACGTGGCCGGGAAAAACCGGCTGAGGTCCTCGGCAACGGGGCGTCCTGTCGAGACGGAGCGGCCGAGGTCGCCGGTCAGCACATTGCCCACATAGGAGATGAACTGCTCATAGAGCGGGCGGTCGAGACCCATGGCGCTGGCAGCAGCATCATATTGCGCCTGCGTGGCGCGATCGCCGACCACCGAGAGCACCGGATCGATGGGGATCACCCGGCCGATGAAGAAGGTGATGGCCATGAGGCCAAGAAAAGTGAGGAAAAGCGTGATGAGGAAGCCGGCAATGGCCGAAAAGCGCCGTCCGAGACGCTTTTTCGGGGCTGCGGCAGCGGGCGCTACTTCCATGGAGGGCTGATCAACGCTCACGCGAAAACCTCTTGTAGAAACAAAAACTTATCGCCGCAGAATAACCATCCTGCGGAGCGGGAAACCTTGATATTTCCCTTTCACCATACAAGAAACTTTGCTTATATCAAAAAAACTTTGGTGAGGGATAATGGCGCAAGAGGCCACTGCAAGAGCGCAAGGAGAGCATCCGAAAGTGGGCGCGTTGATCCGCGCTCGCCGGCGCCAGCAGCACATGACCCTGATGCAATTGGGTGAGGCGGCGGACGTCTCGGTTGGATATCTCAGCCAGGTGGAGCGTGACCATGCGACACCTTCTCTGGGCACGCTGGCGCAGGTTGCCCGGGCCCTCGGGGTCTCCATCGACTACTTCATTTCCGCGCCAGCCACGCATAACGCCCTGACCCGTACGGGCGAGCGCAACCGTTTTTCGATCGATGGATCATCGGTTGTCTATGAGCGGCTTGGGGCCGACTTTCCCGGCAATCAGCTCTCGAGTTTTCTCATGACCGTGCCGCCGGGCTATCGCTCGGAGACAGTCGCCCACGAAGGGGAAGAGATTCTCTTCGTGCTCGAAGGCGCGATCACCCAGCGGCTCGACGGCGAGGACATGGTGATGAATGCCGGCGACAGCCTGCATTTTCGCGGCAATCGCCCCCATTCCTGGTCCAACCACACAGATCAGCCTGCGCGTCTCCTGTGGACGGGCACGCTCGCACTCTTCCGTTCGACGGCCCGACCACCACGGTCAGCCACGACGAAGCCAAAACCCGGCATCAATAAGCCGGCTAACAAAAAAATCACCCCTAAGGAGAAACGCACATGAAGCTCTTCCGCGCCGCCCTTCTGGCCTCCGCGCTGGCCCTGCCGCTGGCGGCAGGTGCCGCCTACGCCGCCACCCCCCCCGATGCGCTGGTCATTGCCCAGAACATCGACGATATCGTCGCCCTCGACCCCGCACAGGCCTATGAATTCTCGGCCGGCGAGATCAATGCCAACCTCTATGACAAGCTCGTCCAGTACGACGCTGCCGACACCACCGTGCTGGCACCGGGCCTTGCCTCGGAATGGGTTGCCGACGAAGCAGCCAAGACGCTGACCTTCACCATGCGTGATGGCGCCAATTTCGCGTCCGGCAATCCGGTTCGTGCCGAAGACGTGCACTTCTCGTTCAAGCGCGTCGTGACGCTGAACCTGACCCCGGCCTTCATCCTGACCCAGCTCGGCTGGACCCCGGAAAACATCGACGAGATGGTGACCGTGGACGGCAACAAGGTCGTCGTGAAGTGGAGCGGTGATTTCGCGTCGGCCTTCGTGCTGAACGTGCTGGCTGCCCGTCCGGGCGCTATCGTCGACGAAGTTCTTGTGCGCGAGCACGAAGTCGACGGCGACTGGGGCAATGCCTGGCTGAACACCAATTCGGCCGGTTCTGGCCCGTTCGTTCTGACCGACTACCGTCCGGCTGAACTCGTGCGCCTCACCGCCAACGAGACCTACTGGAACGGCGCACCGGCAATGAAGCAGGTGCTGATCCGTCATGTGGCCGAAGCCGCAACCCAGCAGCTGCTGCTGAACTCCGGCGACGTGGATATCGCCAAGAACCTGACCTCCGACCAGGTGGCGGGTCTTTCGAGCGATGCGGTCAAGGTGGAAACCTATCCGCAGGCCGCCGTGCACTTCCTCTCGTTCAACCAGAAGACCGACGAGCTGACCGACCCGGCGATCTGGGAAGCTGCGCGTTATCTCGTCGACTATGACGGCATGACCCAGACCTTCCTCAAGGGCCAGATGGAAAAGCACCAGGCCTTCTGGCCGAAGGGCTTCCCGGGCTCCTACGACGAGACCCCGTTCACCTATGACGTCGAAAAGGCCAAGCAGATCCTTGCTGACGCCGGCATCGAAACGCCGATCAATGTGACGCTGGACGTGATCAACTCGACCCCGTTCACCGACATTGCACAGTCGCTGCAGGCCGGCTTCTCCGAAGCAGGCATCAACTTCGACATCCTGCCGGGCACCGGCGCCCAGGTGATCACGAAGTACCGTGAGCGCACGCATCAGGCCATGCTGCTCTATTGGGGCCCGGACTTCATGGATCCGCACTCCAATGCCAAGGCGTTCGCCTACAACTCGAACAATTCGGACGAGACTTATGCTGCAACGACCACATGGCGTAACGCCTGGGCTGTGCCGCAGGAAATGAACGACGAAGTCACCGCAGCGCTGGCCGAAGCCGACCAGTCCAAGCGCAACGAGCTCTATATCGACCTTCAGAAGAAGGTTCAGGCCGAGAGCCCGATCGTCATCATGTTCCAGGCCGCCCTGCAGATCGCCATGGGCAGCAATGTTGACGGTTATGTGAATGGCTCCAATTCGGACTTCGTGTACTACCGCCTCGTAACAAAGAACTGATCCCACAGCGGATTCGTGCGGGGTTTCGGCCCTGCAGGTTCTCCAGATAGACGGCGACTGTCCCTCGTGTCGCCGTCTCGCGGAGCCGGGCATCCTCCTCCCGTCCGGCTCCGCCTCCTCTTTTTTAAAATTGATAGACCCCTCACCCTAGCCCTCTCCCCAGAGGGGCGAGGGGACTGGATCGAGTTTGTGGCAAAATCTCTGCAAGCGCGCCGGTCGTCTTCCCTCGCCCCTGTGGGGAGAGGGTTAGGGTGAGGGGCCGCGCCCCGTAAGCAACCAGCGAGTTATTCTCATGAATCCAACACTTTCCGCCCGCATGGCCAAGCTGCGCAAGCGTATGGCCGAGACCAATACCGATCTCGTCGTGATCGGCCCTTCGAGCCACATGACTTATCTGGCCGATCTCGCCCCGCATGGGGACGAGCGCCCGGTCATGCTGCTGGTGAGCAAGGATTTTGCCGGCTTCCTGATGCCGGCGCTCAATGTCGACAGCTCGCGTCAGCACACTGATCTGCCGTTTTTCCCATGGGCCGACGCCGATGGCCCGGACGCTGCCCTCGAGCAGCTGATCGACGCAACCGGCATTTCGCGCATCAGTCCCTCGGTGGTGATCGACGAAACCATGCGGGCCGACTTTGCGCTGCTGCTGCTCGATGCGCTGCCGGGGGCAACACGCCGGTTCACGCAGGACACTGTCGGCTATCTGCGCTCGCGAAAGGACCAGGCCGAGTTTGACCTGCTCAAGGCCTCGCACCTGCTCAATGACGGCGCCATGGCCGCCGGTTTCGCCGCGCTCAGGGAAGGCATCACCGAGGTCGAAGTGGCCGAAGTGATCGCAAAATTCTACAAGGACAATGGCGCGACGACGCAGTTCATCTCGGTGTGCTTTGGCCCCAATGGCGCCTTCCCGCATCACCACACCGGCGCCACCAGGCTCAAGGCGGGCGATGCCGTGCTGCTCGACATTGGCGGGCGAATCAACGGCTATCCTTCGGACATGACCCGCATGGGCTATTTCGGCAGCAAGCCGGAAGGCTATGACGAGATCCATGCCATCGTCGACCAGGCAGTGGAAGCAGCCCTGGCCGCGGTCAAGCCGGGTGTGCAGGCCAAGGAAATCGACAAGGCGGCGCGCGATGTGATCACCGCTGCCGGCTATGGCGAAAAATTCCTGCACCGCACCGGGCACGGCCTCGGCATCGACGTGCACGAAGCCCCCTATATCACTGGCACCAGCGAGACCGTGCTCGATGAGGGCATGGTGTTCTCGATCGAGCCGGGCATCTATCTGCAGGGCAGGTTCGGCCTGCGGCTGGAAGAGATCGTCATGATCCGCAATGGCAAGGCTGAAATTTTCTCGGAAATGCCGCGCACGGCGGTGGCGACTGGCGTCTGAGGTCAGGCCTCGGGGGATGTATGGCTGTACGCAGCTCCGCGTGAGGAGGCCGTCCGGCCGATGGACACAGCGTTTCCGACCTGGATGGGGGCGGGGGCGCTGTGTTGCTTTGTATGATCTGCTGACAGTCGCTCGTATTACGAACTGTTGATTTTTTCGGTTTATGTGCGATTGGGTGCAATTGCGTTTCAATTTGCGCAAATGCGAAGGCGTGACCTTGCGATCGCCGGAAGCGAAGGCTAAATCGTTAGCAGAAGCGATCGGAGGGCGTAATTTGGCCGATTCCAACTCGAAGCCAGTCGAATCGGCAGCGCGCAAGGGGCGGAAATCCCTGGCGGAAGCTGGTCGTCAGAACCTGCTCGCCGAACCGCGGCGGATGAAAATTCTCGAATGGTTGCAGGAAGAAGGCAGCGCAAGGGTGCGCGACCTGTCCGTGGCTTTCGCTGTGTCCGAGGCGACGATCCGGCAGGATCTCGAGCGGCTGGATGCGGATGGCTTCGTCAACCGTGAGCATGGCGGTGCGCATCTGAAGTCCGTGCCGCAGCAGGTGCAGTCGATGTCGCTGCACCACATGATCAATATGGATCGCAAGAAGAAGATCGGGCGCGCCGCGGCGGGTCTGGTGGGCGCTGGCGAAACCATCATCCTCGATGCCGGCTCGACGACGACCGAAATCGCCAACAATCTCGTTTCGCATGAGAATTTGAACGTCATCACCAATGCGATCAATATCGCCTTGCTGCTCGGCGCCCTGCCGAGCATGACGGTTCACATGTCGGGTGGTCACTTCAAGGCGCCGACATTGTCGCTCTCCGGGGAGAAGGCGGGCGAGTTTTTCCAGGGCATATTTGCCGAGAAACTTTTCCTCGCGACGGCAGCCGTGTCCTTCGAGGCCGGACTGACTTTCCCGGCCATGGCGGATTTGTACGTCAAGCGCGCCATGATCAAGGCGGCATCCAAGGTGTATCTTGTTGCCGACAGCACCAAGATCGGGCGCACGTCGTTCTCCTCGCTCGGCCCCCTCGATGTGGTCAGCGGTTTCATCACCGATGACGGCATTACCGAAGAAGACCAGCGCGAATTCGAGCGCCGCGGCATCGAAGTCATCGTCGCCAAGTAATTTGTTCGGTTCGGCCGCACTCGGGGTGGAGCGCGGCCTTTTTGTTGGCGCTAAAGTGTCTTTGCCAGCGCTTCCATCTGGGTAGCGCAGAGGCCCCAGCCTTCGTGGAACCCCATTTTCTCGTGCGCTTCCTTGTCCTCGACGGTCCAGTGTCGGGCTGTGGCGGTGTAGCGCGTCTTGCCGTTCTCTTCTTCGAAGGTGAGGATGCAGGTGAAGAACGGCTTGGACGACGGCTCCCAGTCCCCGACATAGGCATCGGTAAACACCAGTTTCCGGTTCGGGACGACTTCCAGATATTGCCCGGGTCCGGGGAATTCCGTTCCGTTCTCATCGGCCATGACGATCTCGCTGCGACCGCCCGGGCGCAGATCAACGGACGCGCGCGGGGTGCTCCATGGTTTGGGCGCGAACCACTGCGTGATCAGCGCCGGCTCGGTCCAGCAGCGGAAAAGCGCCTTGGGCGAGGCATCGATCAGCCGTGTCAGTACGAGATCGCGCGATGTATCCTGGGTCATATTCGTTCCTTCAAAGGGCCGGGTTATGCAGTGACGACGAGGGTCGCAGTCTTCCTTCGACATAATCGACACGAAATCCCTCACGCTGGCCACGCTTTCAGTTGGCGTCGCGATCAGGTGCGGGCGCGGGACTGAGTTTCGTCACCCGTTGCTGAGCGCGGCAAGGGCAGGGCGCAGGTGCCCCTTGTGCGCTGAGAGTAGATCATTGGCTGTCGCCAGATCGGCTGCCCCGGCGGCAATCAGGACAGCAGGTTTGACGGCGCCCTGGCTTATGTCGAGTGCGGACGTGGCAGCCGCCTCATCGACGGAAGCGATGGTCGAAACGATGTCGCGGGCCCGGGCGCGCAGCTTGATATTGTCGGCGACGACATTGACCATCAGGCCGTCGTGAACATGACCGAGCTCGATCGCCATCATGGTGGACAGCATGTTGAGCGCGATTTTCTGCGCCGTGCCCGCGCCCATTCGGGTTGAACCGGCAATGAGCTCCGGTGGGGTTGGAAGGCAGATGCCGACGTCGGCGGCCCCGAGGATCGGGGCGCCCCTATTATTGGCAATGGCGATGGTTGCGGCCCCGGCTTCGCGGGCGGTCGCCAGCGCTTCCATGGCAAATGGGGTCTGGCCGCTGGCGGTGAGGGCAATGACGCAGTCCCGCTCACTGGGGGAGAGCGCCTCGATGGCCTCGCGGGCTGCGGCACGATCATCCTCCGGTCCGCCGATCATGCGCCGCAGCGATTCCATGCCGCCGGCCAGCACGATCTCGACCCGGTCGATGCCATAGGTGCCGGGCAGTTCCAGCCCATCGGCAAGTGCCATCAGCCCCGAACTGCCGGCGGCGGCATAGATCAGCCGCCCGCCGGCTGCAATTTTTGAAGCGGCGAGATGGGCGGCGCGCGCTATGTCGGGAATCGCTGGCTGGACGCTGTCTGCCGCGGCCGCCTGTCCTTGTGCCAGAAGCAGGAGAACTTTTTCTGCTGGAAGCGTCTCCAGCCCTCCAGCATCGGGATGGCGCATCTCGGTCTGTCGCATGGTATTTTCTCCTCCGGGAAGGATAATGCCAAAAAAATACCACTTGTCGAGTACGGCAGACCGCAGCGCAATTTGCGCAGCGCAAATCCCCGCCCCACTTCACAAACTGCTAAGACACGATCTCAAGCGCATTTAGCACTTGGTGAATGGTATTTTATTGGTATTGTCAAAGCGCGGAGGTGGGTTTATTCGCCAACTGCGGACCAGTACCTGAGGAACAAGGAGAAACGCGTGGCTGAGACGTTCGAAACGTTTTTCTCCGGCAACCCGGTGACCTTGCCCCAGGGCGGGCCGTTGTATCTCCAGCTCAAGCGCTGGATCGAAGATGCCATAAAGAGCGGAGCCATCAAACCCGGTGATGCCCTGCCGTCCGAGCGCGATCTGGCGCTGCGGGTGGAAGTGTCGCGGGTGACTGTCCGCAAGGCCGTGTTGCAGCTGGTCCAGGAGGGTCTGCTGGTGCAGCGCCATGGCTCCGGCACCTTTGTGGCGCCACCGGCCCAGCGCGTCGAGCAATCGTTGTCGCAACTGACCTCGTTCACCGAGGATATGGCGCGTCGTGGCATGGAAGTGCATGCCGAATGGCTTGATCGCGGGCTTTATGCGCCGTCGCCGGAAGAGACCATTATTCTGGGCTTGTCTCCGGGCGAGCAGGTGGCGCGGATTGCCCGCCTGCGCCTGAGTGGAGAAACGCCGCTGGCCATCGAGCGTGCCAGCCTCTCCAGCGATATCCTGCCCGATCCAGCCGCTATCGGAGATTCGCTCTATAAGCATCTTGATCGCAGCGGCAATCGCCCCGTGCGGGCGATCCAGCTCATCCGTGCTGCCAATCTGGATGAGAATGATGCGCGCCTGCTCCATGTTCCCACCGGTTCTGCCGGGCTGAACATTGAGCGCACATCCTATCTCGCCTCGGGCAGGGTCATTGAATTCACCCGCTCCATCTATCGGGGCGATACCTATGATTTTGTCGCCGAGCTTCGGCTGGGCGAAGCGCAGGCCAATGGGACAGCGCGGTAACACAGCCCCCAGAGTGGGCAGGGGACTGATCTGAAATTGAGAGCGCCGGTTGGGTCACGCGGAGACGACCGGCGTCACGACACGAATGGAGACGACATGAGCGACCTGACGGCATTTATTGGTGGCCGGCTCTTTGATGGGCATGACTGGCACGAGGATGCCGCGCTTCTGGTGGAGTTCGGCCATGTCTGCGCCATCGTTCAGCGCAGCGAGATTCCGGCCAATGCCGAAAAGATCGAGCTTGGCGACGGTATGATCGTGCCCGGCTTCCTCGACCTTCAGGTCAATGGCGGCGGCGGCGTGCTTTTCAACAACCAGCCGGACCTGGCAGGGCTGCGCACCATCTGCGAAGCACACGCGCAGTTCGGCACCACGGCCCTGATGCCGACGCTGATCACCGATACTGCCGAAGTCAATGTCGCCGCCATTGCTGCCGGCAATGAGGCTGTGGCTGCGCGCGTGCCCGGCTTCCTCGGCCTGCACCTCGAGGGCCCACACCTGGCGCTGGCGCGCAAGGGAACCCATGATCCGGCGCTGATCCGCCCGATGGATGAGAGTGATCTCGCGCGGACCATGGCTGCTGCCCGCAGCCTGCCCAATCTGATCTGTACCGTCGCGGCTGAAACGGTGACGCCGGAGCAGATCTCGGCACTGGTAGAAGCTGGTGCTATCGTCAGCATCGGCCATTCCGATGCCAGCGCCGAGGTGGCGAACGCGGCATTCGAGGCGGGCGCGACCATGGTGACGCATCTCTTCAACGCCATGAGCCAGATGGGCAATCGCGAGCCCGGCGTTGTCGGGGCGGCTCTCGCCAATGACAATGTCTTCGCCGGACTGATCGCCGACGGCATCCATGTCCACCCCACCAGCATTGAGATCGCGCGTCGGGCCAAGGCGAGTGCGCCGGGTCGGATGTTCCTCGTCACCGACGCCATGTCGCAGACGGGCACCGACATCACCGAGATGACGCTCAATGGCCGTACGATTACCCGCTCGAACGGTGCGCTGCGGCTGGCCGACGGCACGCTCGCCGGTGCCGACCTCGACATGATCGATGCTGTGGCTTTCATGCACAACACAATCGGCGTGCCGCTGGATGAGGTGTTCCGCATGGCCTCGCTCTATCCGGCCGAGGCGCTGGGGATCGACGGGACATACGGCCATCTGCGGCCAGGAGCTCTCGCGAGTTTTGTGCACCTGACAAAGGATGTCGCGGTGCAGTCGACCTGGATTTCAGGCGAACGCGTCTGGCAGAAGTAAAATGGAAACCCCGGGTACCTGACCCGGGGTTTTTGTTTCGGCCTAGCCGCGGCCGATATAGGGCATGGTCGTGGCCATGACGGTCATGAACTGCACATTGGCCGAGAGCGGCAGGCCGGCCATGTAGCGAACTGCGTCAACGACGTGCGCCACATCAAAGGTCGGCTCGGGCGCCAAAGTCCCATTGGCCTGCAGTGAGCCGGCGTTCATGTGGCTGGTCATGTCCGTGGCGGCATTTCCGATGTCGATCTGTCCGCAGGCGATGTTGTGGGCCCGCCCGTCAAGCGAGATCGCCTTGGTCAATCCGGTGATCGCATGCTTGGTGGCGGTGTAGGACGCCGCCTGCGGACGGGGCACATAGGCGGAGATGGAGCCATTGTTGATGATGCGGCCGCCTTGGGGCTGTTGATGGCGCATCATCCGGAAAGCCTCGCGGGCGACATAGAAGGCGCCGTTGAGATTGGTATCGACCATTTCGCGCCAGGTATCGACCTCGATATCGCCGAAGGATCGGGCAGGGGCGAAGCGACCGGCATTGTTGAACACGAGGTCCAGCCGGCCGAAAGTCGCCTTCAGGCTTGCGAACATGACGGCCACCGATTCCGCGTCGGTGACATCGCAGGTGAGCCCAACGAAGCCATGGGTTGCGGACAGGTTCTCCACCAGGTCACCGCGCCGTCCGCATATGGCGACGCGCCAGCCGGCGTCCGAAAGTCCCCGCGCCGTGGCAAGGCCGATGCCCGAGGTGCCTCCTGTTACAAGTGCGTATCCGGCAGGCGTCATAGTGCTCTCTCCCTTATTCCAGCCATGTCGCCGCCATCTGTCGGGCAAAGCCAATCCGCTGTCAAACGGCAGGCAGAACGGTGCTCCTCACGCACTGGTGTGTGCGAAAAAGCCCGGAAGCCCGGGATTCTTAAGCCACTGTTCAGAAGTGTTAACAGAAGGTTTCCGGGTGTGTGCTGAATCTGCAACATCCGGTTCCCAACCATATTGTGGCGCGGTTGAAACCAGCTTTGCGTGATTGCGTCTGCATCTCCCATGCGTAGAGTGGGTCTTGCGAATCCATGCATGGGATCGTTTGTCGGTCGCAGCGCGACGGCAACACACTGCACCACGAATAGTGTGGTCGCGTTTCGACAAACCGCTGGGTAACCGGCACCAAAAATGACTGACTTTGGAGGTCAAATAATGAAACTCAAGAGCCTTATCCTCGGTTCTGTTGCCGCCGCTGGTCTCTCGACCGCAGGCTTCGCTGCCGATCTCGGCGTTCTCACCTCGCTGGACGTCTGTGACGCTCTCGGTCTTTCGGGCCTGACCATCTCGTCCGACACCAACTGCCTGCAGATCTCGGGCGAAGTGAAGTACGAATTCGCATGGGGCGACTATGCCGGCACGTTCCCGGGCATGGGCATCCTTGCACAGGCTGGCGCTCGCAACGTTGATGACAACAACGCCGTCGTCGTTGGTGGTTCCACCTTCGATAACGACTGGCGCACGAAGGTCGAAACCTGGCTGAAGTTCGTCGGCACCGCCGACAGCGATTTCGGTCCGGCCAAGGCCACCATCAAGCTCAAGTCCTTCTTCGACCAGGTCGTGACCAACGAAGGTTATGACGCTGCTGGCGTTTACGTCGGCCCGACCGTCGGTGGCGACGCTACCACGAACGGTGTTGGTTCGAACGGCGCATGGATCATCGACGAGGCTTTCGTCTCGGTCGGCGACACCACCATCATCTCCGCTGGCCGTAAGGGTTCGATCGCGAACCTCGGCGACGACGAGCCCTTCAACTTCCTGGGTCTCTTCAACTCCGACGCAGTTGACAAGGGCGTTCGTTACGCTGGTCAGCACCCGCGCACTGGCAACTATGCCATCCAGGTCGTTTCGGATCTCGGCAACGGCGTGAACGTCGGTGTTGGTCTCGAAAACCTCGGCAACGAAGGCACTGGCGCATTCGGTACCAACCCGGCTGGCTTCTACAACGCCACCACCGGTGCACAGGCTGCTGGTACCCTCGTCGGCGTCGTGAACTACGCTGGTGAAGGCATCACCGCACACATCACCGGCGTTGCTGGTGGCGTGCTCGACGGTATCGTTGAAGACTGGGGCGTCCACGCTGGCGTCACCGGCACCTTCGACAACTTCAAGGTCCGCGTTGCCGGTGCTTATGGCGCCAACAATGCTTCCGACACCTACTGGAACGTCCTCGGTTCGGCTCAGGCCACCTTCGACATGTTCACCATCGCTCTGTCGGGTGAAGCAACCGGCGGCCAGGACAATGGCGTTGCCATCGCTAACCAGGCTGGTCTCGGTGGCTCCATCGGTGCAGCAATCACCGAAGGCGTGAGCGTCAACCTCGGCGGCCGTTGGTTCGATGAGAACACTGGCCTTGCCAACGACGAAGGCTACCAGGTCGCTCTGCAGCTCGTCGCTGCTGTGACCGAAACCGTCAAGCTGACCGGTGAAGTCGGTGTCTATGGCACCAACAAGCCAGTCGCTCAGCAGACCGACTTCTACGGTTCGGCTGAACTCGCATGGGCTCCGGGCGGTGGTTTCACCTCCTCGCTCAAGGGCGAAGCTCACCAGAACGGTGCCTACAAGGTCACCTTCAAGGCTGCCAAGTCCTTCCAGTAATTGGAAGCTCGGTTATCCGAACGGAAAGGCCCGGCATTTGCCGGGCCTTTCTGCTTTTTGGGGTGATGTCTGTTCTGCACCCTGGCTCTGTGAGAGCCGAATAAGATGTGTTGGCTATTCTGCGCGTTGAGCCAGCCCTGTTGGGGCGAGCGCCAAGCATCCCCACTGCGATCGCCGGCTCTGAGCTGGATTGTGGGGCAGGGACGTCTCTCTGAACGGCGACGTCGACCGCCTGCCCAGGCTGGTGCGAACGGCGCGAGGCGTTTCCGGCGTGCATTTTTCTTTGTCACCTGGCCCAAATCATCTAGGGTCCGGAAAACTGCGGGTTTCTAAAGGTTTGGCATGAACAGGCGGCTCCTTACCTGGGCGGCGGGCGGTATCGTCGTTGCCCTTGGCTCTATCGTTCTTCCGGGTGCCGCGATCGCGCAGAATTCGGTCATCGCCGTCCCGCCGCCGCAAATCTACGAATATTGGCTGAGCATTTCCCGCCAGCCCGGCGGCACGCTGGTCTTTGATGGTTATGCCCCCGACGAGCAGACCCGGCAGCGCCTGTCACAGGTTGACGGCGCCGACACCAATTGGCTCAAACTCGGGGCGGGCGCTCCGGTACGCTACGATGAAATCGTCGCCTTTGGTCTCAATGTTCTCGGACGGATGAGTGAGGGACGCTTCGCCGTGCGCGGCAATATCGTCTCGATATCGGGCGTCGCTGCCAGCGCAGATGCTTATGCCGCAGCACACGGTGCCTTGTCGGCGTCGCTGCCGCAGGGTCTGATCGTTGCAATGGCTGAAATAAAAGCGCCGCTGGCCGAGCCATTCGCGTTTTCGGCAAAGCGCGGTGCGGCCGGTGTTGTGACGTTGAGCGGATTTGTGCCCAGTCCCGGCGTTGAAACAGCGCTCATGGCTCTGGCTGGCAATGGCGCGATTTCGAGCCTGCGCTATGGCTCGGGCGAACCGCTCAATTTTGATGGCGCGGCGCGACAGGCCCTGGCGCTTCTGCCTCTCATGTCCGAGGGTGAGGTGCGGTTCGACGGCCGCGCCTGGTACATTGCAGGAACCCCGGCATCGGTTGAAGCTGCTCGCTCGATCGAGACCCAGTTCAGTGAGCGCAAGCTGGCCGAAGCTGGATGGGGCCTGAGCCTGGCATCGCCAACCCCTGTCGCCGCCGGTGCAGAAGCACAAGCGACGGTACCCGACGCGGAGCCTGCTCCGGCCGCGCCGGAAGCGATCGCACCCGCTGCCCCGGGGGGCGCTGCGGTCACAGCGCCGGTTTTGTCTGATGCCGATCAGCGCGCCCAGTGCGTCGAACAATTGGCACTTCTGTCGGCGCAAAACGGCATTCTCTTCCGCTCCGGCGCGGCCATCCTTGCAGCCGAGGCTGGGGCCATGCTCGACCAGATTGCGGCGACGCTGCAGAATTGCCCCGCGGTCATGGTCAATATCGAGGGGCACACCGATAGCGACGGCGACGCCCGCGCCAATCTGGCCCTTTCGGTTTCGCGCGCGGAAGCCGTTTCCAATGGGTTGATGGAGCGCGGAATTCCGGCCGAACGTCTCTATGTTCTTGGTTTCGGCGAGGCACAGCCTATTGCGGATAATGCGACTTCGGCGGGCAAGGCCCAGAACCGTCGTATCGTTGTTTCGGTACGCGCTGACTGATCGCGGCCTCTAGGCTGCCGCCGTCTTGCGTTTGCCGGTTCCGACCTCTGAGACGAAACGCGAGATGGCGGCGATTTCTTCCGGCTGGTCGAAAAGGGCAGGGGATCCCTGTCCGGCGATTGTGTAGGCAATCGCGTCCGGCCGGCGGCGGACCATTTCCTCAAATGTTTCCCGGCGCAATTGATCCGTCAGTTGGGTTCTGAGGATCATGAGGGGCGCGACGGACAGGGCGTCAAATAGCGGCCACTGCGGCGTCAGCACATCATCGAAATTGATCGCGGCAAGCGGCGCGAGGAGACAACGGTCGTAGAGGGGCTGCGCGCGCCCACGCTTGTCAGAGAAATGGCTGCGGAGAGCGAGGCGGTCCAGCGCCTCGTCGCTGAGGCCGGGATAGTCGCCGGCCATCATGCGGCGGAAGCCGGCGGTGACGAGCTTTGCGCCCCGCAGTCCTTCGACATGGGCGAGATTGTTGCGGAGACGGACGATGCCGCGCGAATCGACCACCGGCCCGGCGTCGAGAAGGATGGTGCCGGCGATCAGCAAAGGATGTGCGGCAGTCAGAGCCATGGCAACATGGCCGCCGTGGCCCTGACCAAGGATCACGGCACGTGGAATGCCGAGGGCGGCAAGGCAATCGGCGACATCTCGCGCATCGGCGATGGAGCTGTAGTCAGTGGCGGCCATGCGGTCGTCGGCCCGGCCGCGTCCGGGCAGGTCAATCAGGAGGACTGGCCAGTTTCCCATTTCTGCTCTTCGGAAAAAGGCCAGGAAGTTGGCGTAGTCGCTCATATTGCGGTTGAGGCCCGCAAGGCACACCAAGGGTGGACGTGGGTCGGAAAGCGAACCGGCGATATGCACGGCCATGCGCACCCGCGTGTCCCGCGTCTCGATCATCGAGACCGGAAGTTCGGCAAAGGGCGGATGATCCGCTGGCACGCTGCGGCGGTTGCGCAAACTGGTCTCCAATCACGCTGGACAGGCGGGGACATGTGGCCCCAGCGGGCGCGCGCGTTCAAGCCCTTTGCGCCGCGATGCACAAGTGAGGGCAAGTGGGTGGAGTTTGTCGCCATCCGCCTTGTGATGGGCAAAAGTTGAAAGTATGGTGCGCCTCTCTCCGGCACAGTCCGGATAAGTGATACTCACCAGACGATTGCCGGCGAATGCCCGGCACCAACCAGGGAATACCGACAAATGCTGCGTGGCTCAATTCCGGCTCTCATCACACCCATGCGCGATGGGGCCGTTGATGAGAAAGCCTTTGCCCGCTTTGTCGAATGGCAAATCGAACAGGGGTCCCACGGCCTGGTGCCTGTCGGCACCACCGGGGAAAGCCCCACGGTCAGCCACGAGGAGCACAATCGCGTCGTCGACATCTGCGTGGAAGTCGCCAATGGCCGGGTGCCGGTTCTGGCGGGCGCAGGGTCCAATGCGACGGCCGAAGCCATTTCCCTTGCCCAGCATGCTGAAAAGTCCGGCGCCGACGCGGTGCTGTCGGTCGTGCCCTATTATAACAAGCCGAGCCAGGAAGGCCTCTTCCAGCATTTTTCGGCTGTGGCGCGCGCTGTCGGCATTCCGGTCATCCTCTATTCGGTTCCCGGTCGCACGGTGGCGGACCTGACGGTCGACACAATCGCGCGTCTGCACGAAGCCCATTCCAATATCATCGGCGTCAAGGATGCGACGGCTGACCTCGGCCGCGCCAGCCTGCAGCGCGCCAAGCTTGGCAATGACTTCATCCTGCTCTCGGGCGAAGACATCACTGCGCTTGGTTTCAACGCCCATGGCGGCAATGGCTGCATCTCGGTGACCGCCAATGTGGCGCCCAAGCTGTGCTCGCAGCTCCAGGAGCTCTCGCTTGCCGGCGATTTCCGAGGGGCGCTGGCCATCCAGGACAAGCTCGTTCACCTTCATAAGGCCGTCTTTGTCGAGCCGAGCCCGGCGCCTGCAAAATATGGTGCAAACAAGTTGGGGTTCTGCGCGAACGAAGTGCGCCTGCCGATCGTTCCTGTGACGTCCGCCGGCGAAGAGGCGATGGACTTTGCAATGCGTCACGCCGGACTTATCTAAGGCTCATGGCTCAGAAGAACGACAAGAACAAATCCAAGAGCGGTCTCATCAGCCACGGTCTCGTGGCTGAAAACCGTCGTGCGCGTTTCGATTATGAAATCGGCGATACGATCGAGGCCGGCGTCGTTCTGACGGGTACGGAAGTCAAATCGCTGCGTCTGGGCAAGGCTCAGATCACGGAGGCCTATGCCTCCCCTGAAAAGGGCGAGCTCTGGCTGATCAATTCCCATATTCCGGAATATCTGCAGGCCAACCGCTTCAATCATATGGAGCGGCGGCCGCGCAAGCTTCTGGTGAGCAAGAAGCAGCTGGCCCAGCTCGATGCCGAAGTCGCGCGCGCCGGCAATACGATCGTGCCGCTCAAACTGTTCTTCAATGACCACGGAAAAGCCAAGCTGCTGATCGGTGTGGGTAAGGGCAAGAAGAATTACGACAAGCGTGCCACCAGTCGCGATCGCGACTGGAACCGGGATAAGGCGCGCATCATGAAAGAGGGTGGGCGCGGATAGTCTTCCGCGCTATGCGTCCGGATTGACCGGGCGGGTGACCTGGGGCCGGCCCACGGTCTTGGCCAAATCGGCAACATCGAGGAAGAAGTCCGCCTGACGGCGCAGATCGTCCGAAATCATCGGCGTCGGCGTGGTCAGGGTTGAAACCACGGTGACGCGCTTGCCTCTGCGCTGCAGGGCGGCAACCAGGGCGGTGAAGTCACCATCCCCGGAAAACAGAATCAGGTGGTCGTAAAAGGCCGACTGTTCGAGCGCATCCACGGTGAGCTCGATGTCCATATTGCCCTTCACCTTGCGCCTGCCAAGGGCGTCGGTGAACTCCTTGGCGGGCTTGGTGACCACGGTGTAGCCGTTATAGTCCAGCCAGTCGATCAGGGGGCGGATGGAAGAATACTCCTGGTCCTCCACCAGGGCGGTATAATAATTCGCGCGCAGCAGATAGGCGCGAGCGCCGAACTCGCTGAGAAGTTTTCGATAGTCTATATCGATCCCAATCGCCTTCGATGTGGCGTATAGATTGGCCCCATCAATAAAAAGCGCAATTTTCTCCCGAGGATCAATTCCCATACTGTCAAACGCTCCAATGAACAGCTTTTATTCTGTATTGTTGCCGCTGGATTTGCAAGGGGGCGTGGTGCGGTCGAGTAAGTTCGTGTCCGGACTTTATTCTTGCGCCGCTCTTCGCATATTTCGAAATGGCTCGCAAGGCAGGGCGGGGGATACGGGCAGCGTGCAAACTTGTCATTGCCCGCTGCATGGTGTATGGCCAACCTTCGTTCCGTAAATTATTGGAGACGTTCGTGGCACGCGTCACCGTTGAAGACTGCATTGAGAAGGTCGAGAATCGTTTCGACCTCGTGCTCATGGCCGCTCATCGCGCGCGCATGATTTCCTCCGGCGCCCAGATCACTGTTCCGCGTGACAACGACAAGAACCCTGTCGTTGCCCTTCGCGAAATCGGCGATGGCACCATTTCACCTGAAGATTTGCACGAGGACCTGATCCACTCGATGCAGAAATATGTCGAGGTCGACGAGCCAGAGAGCCACGCTGCTCCCATGCTCGAAGGCTCCGGCGACGACGACTCGATCAATTTCGACACGATCAGCGAAGAAGAACTGCTTCGCGGTATCGAAAGCCTGGCTCCGCCAGAGCGTCGCGACGACTAATCGGATTTTTTCCGAAGCTGTTATTGCAAAACACCCCCGGGTCATTCCGGGGGTGTTTTTGTGTTGGATGTACAATCTCTTGGGGTGCGACCCTTCCCATTTTCATTCGAGACGCTAAGTATGGGATCAGAGCGAGAGCAGCCACCTCCATGATGCGTCAGTATGAACTCGTTGAGCGTGTTCAGGCTTACAACCCGAACGCCGACGAACAGTTGTTGAACAAGGCCTATGTCTACGCCATGCAAAAGCATGGATCGCAGAAGCGCGCCTCGGGCGACCCCTATTTCAATCATCCCCTCGAAGTCGCGGCGATCCTGACCGAGCTTAAGCTTGATGACGCTTCCGTGGCCGTGGGGCTGCTGCACGACACGATTGAAGACACTGACGCGACCCGGGCCGAGATCGACCAACTGTTTGGGCCCGAGATCGCCACCATCGTGGATGGGCTGACCAAGATCGACCGGCTGAACCTGGTCAGTCGCGAGGAAGCGCAGGCGGAAAACCTGCGCAAGCTGCTGCTGGCCGTGAGCCAGGACGTGCGCGTTCTCCTCGTCAAGCTGGCTGACCGGCTGCACAATATGCGGACGCTGCAGTTCATGCGCGCCGACAAGCAGGTGCGTATCGCCCAGGAAACCATGGATATCTATGCCCCGCTGGCGGGCCGCATGGGTATGCAGGACATGCGCAATGAGCTTGAGGATCTGTCGTTTAAGATTCTTCACCCCGAGCAGTACGCCGCTATTGTCGAGCGGCTCGAGCAATTGCAGGTCGAAAACCGCGAGACCATCGAGACCATTACGCGCGAGCTGACCGAGCGCCTCGGCGCCGAGGGGATCAAGGCGCGGGTCAAGGCGCGGGTGAAGTCGCCCTATTCGATCTTCTCCAAGATCGAGCGCAAGTCCATCGCGCTCGAGCAATTGTCCGACATGATCGGCTTTCGGGTCATCGTGGAGTCGCTGGAGCAGTGCTATCGCACCGTGGGGCTGATCCACACCACCTGGAAGGTCGTGCCCGGTCGGTTCAAGGACTATATCTCGGTCCCCAAGCACAATGACTATCGCTCGATCCACACCACGATCGTCGGGCCCAGCCGGCAGCGCGTCGAGCTGCAGATCCGGACCGAGGAGATGGACCAGATTGCCGAGTTCGGCATCGCGGCCCACGCGCTTTACAAGGATGGCGCCTCGGCCAATCTGACGCGTATCGAAAATGAATCACAGGCCTATGGCTCGCTGCGCCAGACCATCAGCCACCTGATCTCGGGCATCTCGGCCGAGGATTTCCTCGAATACACCAAGCTCGAGCTGTTCCAGGACCAGGTCTTCTGCTTCACGCCGCGTGGGCGCCTTATCGCCTTGCCGCGTGGCGCGACGCCGATCGACTTTGCCTATGCCCTGCATACCGACATTGGTGACACCTGCGTCGGCGCCAAGATCAACGGCCTCATCCTGCCGCTGGTGACGCAATTGCGCTCCGGCGATGAGGTCGAGATCCTCCGCGATCAGAACCATCGTCCGCCGTCCAACTGGATCGGCATTGCCGCGACGGGCAAGGCGCGCGCAGCCATTCGCCGTGCAGTGCGTCAGGCCGCGGTGCAGCGCGCCCATGCTCTGGGCGAACATGTGCTCAACATGATGCTCGAGCGCGAAGGCGTCATGCTCGATGATGCCGAGGCCAAGACGCTCGCCGAAGAATTGAGCCTGCCAAATCGCCGCGACATGCTCGTTGCGCTGGGTGAGGGCAAGGTTGGCAGCGAAGACCTCGGCAATGCGCTCGCCAAGGTGAAGGGCATCCGCAAGCGTCGCCGCAAGCTCGATCTGCCGGTGGCTGATACGGCGGACGGCTGGTTTGCCCTGCGCGCCACCGAATTGTTCAAGTTCCGCGTGCCCGGCGGCCAGCATGGTGGCCCGGCTGCCAAGGCGGCGCTGGCCCAGCTCGATTTCCACACGCCGGTCAGTATTACGGGTGAGGGCGTGGTTCCCGGCGATCGTCTGGTCGGCATCCTGCAGCCCGATGCGCCGATCGTTGTCTATCCGATCCACTCCGAAGTGCTCGCCCAGATGCACGACAAGGATGTGGCCTGGGTAGACGTGCGCTGGGATCTGGCAGGGGAGGAGGACCGGCTCTTCGCCAATGTGATTTCGATGGAATCGCTGAACAAGCCCGGCTCGCTGGCGCAGATTTCGTCGGCCATCGCGGCGTGTGACGCCAATATCAATAACCTGGTGATGCGGATGATTTCGCCCGACTTCCACCAGATGATCTTTGAAATCGAGGTGCGCGACCTTGCGCAACTCACCGATGTTCTGGCAACGCTCAAGCGCAGCCCGGGCCTCTCCGCCGTCCAGAGGGCTGGTGCCCGCGAAGCAGGCATGATCTCGACCCTTGAGTGGGACGGCAAAGTCGACAGGAGTGCGCGTGATGACGAAAGATGAAGTCCTCGATATTTTCCGCCAGTGCGGAGCCATGCTGGAGGGGCACTTCATTCTGTCCTCGGGACTGCGGTCTCCCGTGTTCCTGCAGAAGGCCAAGGTCTTCCAGTACGCTGAGCACACCGAAACCCTGTGCAAGGCGCTGGCCGAAAAGATCCACGGCGAAGGCTTTGGTGATGTGACCAAGGTGGTGTCCCCGGCCATCGGCGGCATTATCCCGGGCTATGAAACTTCCCGTCACCTGCGCGTTCCGGCGCTCTACACCGAACGCGTCGATGGCCAGTTCGAGCTGCGCCGTGGCTTTGAGATCGAGCCTGGCGACAAGGTGATCGTCGTCGAAGACATCGTCTCGACGGGCCTCTCGATCCGCGAATGCGTCGACGCCCTGCGCAAGATCGGCGCCAATGTGGTCGCAGCCGCCTGCCTGATCGACCGCTCGGGAGGCGAAGCCGACGTGGGCGTTCCCCTCGTCAGCCTTATCCAGTATAAGGTACCGGCCTATCCCGCAGACCAATTGCCGTCCGAACTGGCGGCATTGCCGGCGGTGAAGCCTGGCAGTCGCGGTATCCAGGGCGTCAAATGATCATTGGGCTAGGTTCCGATCTCATCCAGATTCATCGTGTAGGCGAAGTGCTCGACAAGCATGGCGAGCGCTTCACCAACCGGTGTTTTACCGAGATCGAGCGCCGCAAGTCTGATCGCCGCGCCCAGCGCGCCGCCTCCTACGCCAAACGGTTTGCTGCCAAGGAAGCCTGTTCCAAGGCGCTCGGCACTGGCCTCAGCTATGGCGTCTACTGGCGTGATATGGGCGTGGTGAACCTGCCGTCCGGCAAGCCCACGATGCAATTGACCAATGGCGCGCTGCGGGCGCTGGAGCGGCTTGTGCCGCCCGGCCACGAGCCCCATATCCATCTGACCATCACCGACGATGCCGGGCTCGCCCAGGCCTTCGTCATCATCGAAGCGCTACCCAGAACCGTTGACCCCGCCGCGGCAACGCTCTAACGCTTCCGCATTGCCGTTCCGGGGACGAAGATGACCCAATCTGCCGACAAGACCGCCAAGAAACCCGCCACCAACGAGTGGTGGGATACCTTTGTGGTCGTGGTGGAAGCGCTGCTGATTGCCATCGTCCTGCGCTTTTTCCTGTTCCAGCCTTTCTCCATTCCGACCGCTTCGATGCAGCAGACCCTCATGATCGGCGATTACTTCGTCGCCAATAAATTCGTCTGGGGCTATGGCAAGCACTCGTTCTCGCTGGGACGCTACGGCAATTTCTCGGCGCTCGACTTCGAACTGCCAATCTCCAACCGCATCATGGGTCGCGACCCCAATCGCGGCGACATCGCCGTGTTCCGTCCGGTCCCGCAGGACATCGAATATATCAAGCGTATCGTCGGTCTGCCGGGTGACCGCATCCAGGTGACCAATGGTCGCCTGCTCATCAATGGCACGATGGTCGAACGCGAGGAAATCGGCAAGAAGCAGGACGTCGACAGCAATGGCGACGCGCGCGAAGTGACCGTCTATCGCGAGACCTTCCCCGAAGGCACAAGCCACATCATC
The DNA here is from genome assembly GCF_029201565.1 of Devosia sp. SD17-2. Lineage (GTDB taxonomy): Bacteria > Pseudomonadota > Alphaproteobacteria > Rhizobiales > Devosiaceae > Devosia. The sequence goes on along the minus strand of NZ_CP104002.1, from coordinate 2,949,792 downwards.
CAGGAAGTCGGCGACAACCTGCCGCTCGACAACACACCTGAATATGTGGTGCCAGCCGGCCATTACTTCATGATGGGCGACAATCGCGACCGCTCGGCGGACAGCCGCGTGCTGAGCCAGGTCGGCTATGTGCCGGCGATCAACCTGATCGCCAAGGCAGAGGCGCGCTTCTTCTCGATCAAGGACAATCTGCCGCCCTGGCAGATCTGGCAGTGGCCGGCCAACGTCCGCTGGGATCGCATGTTCCAGTACGTCGACACCGACCAGCCGTATGACACGACGGCGACGCCGTGAGTCGCCGCAGCAATGGACATGAAAAGCTCCAGTTCCGGCTCGGCTATCGCTTTGCCGATCCGGATCTGCTCGAGCGCGCGCTGAGTCATTCCAGTGCCATTTCGCCCAGCAAGCGGGTGGAAAATTCCTACCAGCGTCTTGAGTTCCTAGGCGACAGGGTGCTCGGCCTCGTTGTGGCCGACATGCTCTATCGCAAATTTCCCAAGGCCAATGAGGGCGAGCTGAGCCGCACGCTCAATTCGCTGGTGCGCAAGGAAACCTGCGCCGTGATCGCGCGCCAGCTTGATCTCGGTCCGGAGATGATCCTGGGCGACAGCGAAGCCCGCACTGGCGGCGCTGAGAAGGAAGCCATTCTGGGCGACGTGACCGAGGCCATCATCGGCGCCATCTATCTCGATGGCGGCATGGGCAAGGCCTATGAATTCGTCCAGCGCCATTTCGAGGAATTCATCGCCGACGGCCAGACCCATCGCGCCGACGCCAAGACCACTCTGCAGGAGTGGGCCCAGGCCAAGGGCCTCGAGCCGCCGACCTACGCCCTGGTGGAGCGCACCGGGCCCGACCACGCCCCCGAATTCACCATCGCCATCGATCTCGCCGGATATGAGCGGGTCGCTGCGACCGGCCCCTCCAAGAAGATTGCCGAGCACAAGGCAGCCCAGGAATTCCTGGTCCAGCAGAAAGTCTGGAAGGAACAGAAATGACCGACCCCGTCGAACTAACGAACACATCCTGCGGCTTCATTGCGCTTGTGGGTGCGCCGAACGCCGGCAAATCGACCCTGCTCAATGCTCTGGTCGGCACGAAAGTGTCGATCGTCACGCATAAGGCCCAGACTACGCGCAGCCAGGTTCGCGGCGTGCTGACGCTCGATACGGCCCAGCTCGTCTTCGTCGATACGCCGGGCATTTTTGCGCCCAAGCGTCGGCTCGAACGCGCCATGGTGGACAATGCCTGGGGCGGGGCAGGGGACGCCGATATCGTCGCCTTCATCATCGATGTTGGTCGCGGTATCGCGCCCGATATCGAGCAGCTGCTCGAAGGACTGGAGAACATCCGCCAACCCAAGGTGTTGATCCTCAACAAGATCGATACCGTGAAGCCCGAGAGCCTGTTGTCCCTTTCGCAGACGCTCAATGAGCGCACGCGCTTCGAGGCGACTTTCATGCTGTCCGCCCTCAAGGGCAATGGCGTGAAGGATTTCATCAACTGGTGCGTTGGGCACATTCCCCCGGGCCCGTGGCACTTCCCCGAAGATCACCTGACCGATCTGACCATGGCGATCACCGCCGCCGAGATCACGCGCGAAAAGCTGTTCCTGCGTGTCCACGACGAGATCCCCTACAACTCCACGGTCGAGACCGAGAGTTTCAAGATCCAGAAGGACGGGTCCTACAAGATCGACCAGGTCGTCTATGTCTCGCGCGACAGCCACAAGAAGATCGTGCTCGGCGCTGGCGGGCAGACCATCAAGGCCATTGGCGCTGAGGCGCGCAAGGAGCTGATGGAGATGTACGAAGTGCCGATCCATCTCTTCCTCTTCGTCAAGGTCCGCGAAAAATGGGCTGACGATCCGGAGCGCTACCAGGAAATGGGGCTGGAATTCCCCCACGACAAGAAATGAGGTCGCGCCCCGGCATTGTTCGGGGCGTCAATCGCAATGGAATGGACCGGTGAAGCCCTGCTGATAGGCGTCAGGCGCCATGGCGAAACCAGCGTCATTGCCGAGGCCATGGTTGCCGGACGCGGACGCTATCTCGGCCTCGTGCGGGGCGGGCGGTCGCCACGCCTCGCGGCGACGCTGCAGGCCGGGAACACAGTTCAGCTGACCTGGCGGGCGCGCACCGAGGATCAGCTCGGCCAGTTCAGCATCGAACTGCTGCAGGCCCGCGCTGCCGAACTCATCGCCGACCCGACGCGGCTCTATCTCAGCCAGCTCGTCTGCGAGCATCTGAGGCTTTTGCCCGAACGGGACCCGCACGACCGGCTACTGGGCATGGCGTTGAGCCTGATTGACCACGCGCCCGACGGGGTGGCTCTCGCCAGGTTCGAACTGGCCGTTCTCGACGAACTCGGCTTCGGGCTTGATCTCGAAAGCTGCGCGGCGACCGGCGTCACCACCGATCTTACCCATGTTTCCCCCCGGTCCGGCAGGGCGGTGTCGCGCGCGGCAGCCGAGCCCTATCGCGACAAGCTCTTGAAACTGCCGAGCTTTCTGGTCGCCCGCGGCAATGCGTCCCCAGGCGATATCGAAGACGCGTTTCGCCTCTCGGGTTTCTTTCTCGAGCGCCACGTCTGGGGCCCGCGGCGCGTCGATGTTCCGGCAGTACGCGACATGCTGCTCAACCGGCTGATGGCGAAAGCCGAATGACGGCGGACGTCGCGAAAAAATCGGCTGTTTCTGCGGGAAAACCTTGGGGAAATAGGCTTCCGCGCCTCTAGCTCGCTATACTCTGCTCCTGATTCGTTCTCATTTCGAGCCACCATGTCCGATACCGATACCAGTCCGCCGGCCGACGATCAGCGTATCGTCGATCTCAAGCAGGCGCTTGAGGAGCGGTACCTGAGCTATGCGCTCTCGACCATTACCCAGCGCGCGCTGCCCGACGCGCGAGACGGCCTCAAGCCGGTGCATCGCCGCATTCTGCACGCCATGCGCCTGCTCAAGCTTGATCCCAATCAGGGCTACAAGAAGAGCGCCCGCATCGTCGGTGACGTGATCGGTAAGTTCCATCCTCATGGCGACCAGTCGATCTACGATGCGCTCGTGCGCCTGGCGCAGGAATTCTCCCTGCGCTATCCGCTGGTGGACGGGCAGGGGAACTTTGGTAACATCGACGGCGATAGCGCCGCGGCCATGCGATATACCGAAAGCCGCATGACCGAGGTGGCAACGCGCCTGCTCGAGGGCATCACCGAGAACGCCATCGACTTCAAGCCGACCTATGACGGTGAAGACGATGAGCCGGTGGTCCTGCCGTCCAATTTCCCGAACTTGTTGGCCAATGGCTCGACCGGCATCGCCGTGGGCATGGCGACCTCGGTGCCACCACACAATATCGTCGAACTCTGTAATGCGTCGCTGAAGCTCATTCATAATCCTGCGGCCACGGTCGACGACCTGATCCATCAGGATCTGTCGGCGCCGCCATCCATGGACGATCTGATCCGTGGTCCGGATTTCCCGACGGGCGGACAGCTGGTCGAAACGCGCGCGTCCATCGTCCACTCCTATGAAACCGGGCGCGGCGCTTTCCGCACCCGCGCGGTCTGGGAGAAGGAAGAAAAGGGTCGCGGCGTTTACCAGATCGTCGTGACCCAGATCCCCTATGGCGTGCAGAAATCGCGCCTCGTGGAAAAGATCGCCGAACTGCTTCTGGCCAAGAAACTGCCGCTGCTCAAAGACGTGCGCGACGAGAGCGCGGACGATATCCGCCTCATCCTCGAGCCGCGCGCCGGCACGGTGGACGCCGTCATCCTGATGGAGCAGCTGTTCAAGCTGACTGAGCTCGAGCTTCGTTTCGGCTTGAACCTCAACGTGCTCGACCGCGGCACGGTGCCAAGGGTGATGAGCATTGCCGACGCGCTGCGCGCCTGGCTCGATCACCGCAAGGAAGTGCTGGTCCGCCGTTCGGAATATCGATTGGCGCAGATCGCTGCACGGCTTGAGGTGCTCGAAGGCTATATCATCGCCTACCTCAACCTCGACGAGGTGATCCGCATCATCCGTGAAGAGGATGATGCCAAGGCCAGCCTGATGGCCGCCTTCAATCTGACGGACAATCAGGCCGAAGCCATCCTCAACATGCGCCTGCGCTCTTTGCGCAAGCTCGAGGAGATGGAGCTTCGCCAGGAGCACAAGAACCTCTCCGAGGAAAAGGGCAAGCTCGAGCATCTCCTGTCTTCGGACAAGCGCCTTTGGGGCGAGGTCGCCAAGCAGGTCGAGACGCTCAAGAAGTCCTACCCGCTGTTTGAAAAGGACGGCACGACGCCGCATCCTCTCGGCGCGCGCCGCACCTCGATTGGTGCCGTGCCCACTGCCGACGCTGCCGAGATCACCGAAGCCTTTATCGAGCGCGAGCCGATCACCGTCATTCTCTCCGAGAAGGGCTGGATCCGCGCGCCCAAGGGCCACAATGCCACGATCGATGAGAAGGCATTCAAGAGCGGCGACAAGCTGAGGCTCTCGTTTAACTGCGAGACCACCGACAAGCTCCTGATGATGACGACGGACGGCAGGGTCTACACCATTGGTGCAGACAAGCTCCCGGGTGGTCGCGGGCAGGGCGAGCCCGTCCGCATCATGGTCGACATCGAGGAAGGCCACGAGATTGTCGCGCTCTTCGTCCACAAGCCGGGCACAAAGCGTGTGATCGCGTCCTCGGCCGGATATGGCTTCGTCGTCAACGAGGACGATCTCATCGCCAATACCCGCAAGGGCAAGCAGGTGCTCAACGTCTCCGCGCCCGAGGAAGCCAAGCTGATCGTCCCCTGCGACGGCGACCGGGTCGCGGTGATCGGACAGAACCGCAAGCTGCTGGTGTTCCCGATGACCCAGCTCGCATCCATGACCCGCGGCAAGGGCGTGCGCCTCCAGCGCTACAAGGACGGCGGGATTTCCGACATCAAGACCTTCTATGCGGCCGATGGGCTGACCTGGATGGACAGTTCGGGAAGGACCTATTCAAAGCCCACCGAGGAACTGGTCGATTGGCTTGGCGACCGCGCTGCAGCTGGCCGTCAGCCCCCAACGGGCTTCCCGCGCAACAACAAGTTTGTCGGCTAACCGATTCAAGGGACTCATCAAATGATCCGCCACTGCGTGTTTGTTCGCTTCCGTGCCGATGTATCACTTGAAGAACGCGCGGCGATCTACACCGAGCTTGAATCGCTGCGCGAAGTCGTGCCGGGATTCCTAGGTATGGCCTATGGTTCCAACGTTTCGCCCGAGGGCCTGCACCGGGGCTATATGGATGGCTTCACCATGGATTTTACGGATGAAGCGGCGCGCGACGCCTATCTCGTCCATCCCGCGCACAAGGCGGCGGGCGGGCGTCTCGTGGCAGCGCTCGAGGGCGGCCGAGACGGTCTCATCGTTTTCGATATGGCCGTCTAAACCGTCGGGGACGGCTCGGCATCGGTGAGGGACTGGCGCACCCAGCCCTCATGCCCGCGCTGGACTTCCAGCGGCTGATAAAGGGCCTTGTAGGCCATCTTTGGCGAGTTCTTCACCCAATAGCCGAGATAGACATAATCGAGGCCGGCGGACCTCACCTGGGCGATGTGGTCGAGGATGAGGAATGTACCGAGGCTGCGGTGCGCCTGGGCTGGGTCGAAGAATGAATAGACCATCGATAGACCGTCGGGCATGACGTCGGTCAGCGCCACGGCCACCAGCGGTTCGCCGGGTTCGCTGAGCAGGCGATATTCGACAACGACGGACTGAACCGGCGTGTCCTCGACCATGTACTCATAGTCATCATAGCTCATCTGCGTCATCCCGCCGTCGGCATGGCGGGCGTCGAGATAGGTCTTGAAGAGGTCGAACTGTTCGGCGGTCGCCTGGGGTTGGCGCACGGTGATGCCGAGATCGACATTGTTGCGCAGGACGCGGCGGAAGCGACCTGAGGGCGCGAACTCCTCAGCCATAATGCGTACGGATTGGCACGCATTGCAGCCCTCGCAGGCCGGGCGATAAATCAGGTTCTGGCTGCGGCGAAACCCATTGTCACTCAGCAGGTGATGCAGCGCCGAGGCGCGCCTGCCCGTCAGATGCGTAAAGAGCTTCCGCTCCTGCCGGTCAGGCAGGTAGGGGCACGGCATTGCGGCGGTCAGAAAGAGCTGGGTGGATTCCGGGGACTGGTTGGTCATCTAGGACCCAAAAGCTGCGACAGCCCTAATTGTACTCTCGCACCCGCTCCGCTGCAACGGCTCAGAAAGCCCCAGTTTGCCGCATCCGCTGCCAATGACGCATCATCGGCGAGCGCCGCACCATGAGCGTGCCCACGATGAGGTCGTGGATCATCTGGCGGCGCGGTGTGAAGAGGGCGAACACGAGCGAGACCGGCCAGGAAATCCAGAAAGTCAGCCAGAAGACGAGGGCGTGGATGACCGCCATCCAGCCATCGAGTGGCACGCCACGGGTCGGGGTGAGGACAAGGTCCATCATCTGCATGCCCACAGTCGCCCGCTTTGCCGATCCGAGCGTGATCGCATAGTAGATCACGATCGAGGCGGGAATGACGACGAGGAGCGAGACCCAGGCGAGGCCAAAGGTGAAAAAGCCCATGATGCCGCCGACGATCGACACGACAGCCACGATCAATGAGATCAGGATGATGTCGATGATCCCGGAGATGGTGCGTCGGGTCAGCAGGCCCTCGAAAAGTTCGGGAGCCGTTGCAGGATCGGGCAGCTGGGGGCGCGAGGCGGTGTCTTGGGTCATGGCCAGAAGATTGTCATAGCCGCGCCCCAGTGCAAGAGCTTGGCGCCGAGAAATTGCGTCCGCGGCTAGGTTGCCTGGATCAGTTCAGCCCCGCCGACGCCCTCACTGGTCGCGCGACGCACCATGGCCACGGACGTGACCCCGGCCAAGGCCGCGATGACCGCCGCCGTCACGAAGATCGGGACTGTCGTGGCGAGGATTTCGTCCGTGCTGGTCGCCACGGCATAGCCCGCACTATTGGCGGCCAGCCCGGCAATTGCCGCGCCGATGGCATTGCCGGCCGACTGCGTGGTCGGGATCAGCGCCGAGGTCCGGTCGCGCTCGGCGTCCCCCGTGGCCTCGATCAGCGTCAACAGGACATAGCCGCTCGACATACCAAAGCCGGCGCCGATCACCAGCTGCGAGAGGATGAGCAGCGGCGGCAGGTTGAGGAGGAAGCCGGACAGCACGCCGAGCAGGCCGATGCAGAGGCACGCCGGCCCAAGCTGGATCAGCAGGTGGCGCGTCGAGCGCTTGCGCACATTGGCAACGGTAACCGACGAGAGGCTCCAGGCAACGGACATGACAGCGCCGACGGCCCCGGCTGCGGTCGGCCCATAGCCCCACAATTGCTGCAACAGCATAACGAGATAGACCGCCGTAAAGGCGCCCGCCACCGGCATCAGCAGCACGACCCAGAAGCCGGGGCCCAGTGGGGAGTCCGACCAGAAGGCCCCGGTAGGAGTCAGCGGGCTCTTGCTGCGTCGATCCATCCAGATGGCGACGAACAGCGCCAGGGCCGCCGCCGCCACAAGGGCAAGCGCCTCAGGGCCGGGCAGGAGGGAGGCGATGGCGAGTAGAAGGATGCCGCCACCGATGGCCATAAGCCGGATGCCCGGAAAGCCTGCCTGGACATCGCCGCCGCGCTTGTTGGGCACCACCAGCGCCACCATGAGGCAGAAAATGGCGACCACTGGCACGTTGACGAGGAAGGCGGCGCGCCACGAGACGAACTCGGTCAGCGCACCAGCGCCGGCCGGGCCGCCAAAGGCCGCGATAGCCCAGATAACGGCCTGCATGCCAAAAATCTTCGGCACCAGCCGGTTGGGAAAAAGCTCGGGGATCAGCGAGAAACAGAGTGCCGCGACGACGCCTTCGCCAAGACCCTGGATGGCCCGGCCGACCAGAACCTGAGTCATGGTGCCGGCGCCCGCCGCAACCAGTGTTCCGAGGAGGAACACGCCGGCCATGGCGAGCAGAGCCCAGCGTGCACCGAGTCGCTGTTTGACCAGCACCGCGCCGGCACCGCCGACAATGGCAAAGACCAGATAAAGGGTCGTCGACCAGGAGATCACCTCGGCGCCGTCGAGTTCCTTGACCGCAGTCGGCAAAGCCGTGGAGGACAGGAAGGCGTTGAACGCCAGGAGCGCGACCCCAAGGCAGAGGATGATGGTCGCAGCGAGATATTTTGGGCCAAAAATCTCGGCCCAGCGCCCTTCGACATCAGCCGACATTGGGAACTCCGGTAGTTTTCAGATTGCGTCTTGGTATTTCACTGTCTGTGGAAGCAATGTCGGTCTTGTCCACGCAGCGAAAGGAAAAGGCCTCCGTAAAAAGGCGGAGGCCTGTAATCCGTTGCTTGGCGATAAACCAGGTTGGTCAGTGGCTCAACTTGCGGGCCATTTCAAGTGCGTAATATGTAAGGATGCCATTCGCACCTGCGCGCTTGAAGGACCAGAGGCTTTCGAGCACTGCCGCATCACGATTGATTGCTCCAGCCGCGCCGGCCATCTCGATCATCGCGTACTCGCCGCTCACCTGGTAGGCATAGATCGGGATGTTGAAGGCGTCTTTGGCCCGACGGATGATGTCGAGATAGGGCAGGCCGGGCTTGATCATGACGCTGTCGGCACCCTCGGCGATATCCTGCTCGATCTCGCGCAGGGCTTCGTCGGTATTGGCGTAGTCCATCTGATAGGTGCGCTTGTCACCCTTGAGGCGGCTTCCAGAGCCGACGGCCTCGCGGAACGGGCCGTAAAAGCAGGATGCATATTTGGCCGAATAGGCCATGATCTGCACATGCTCAAAACCTTCGCCATCCAGGGCCTCGCGGATCCCGGCAACGCGGCCGTCCATCATGTCGGACGGGGCGATGATATCGGCGCCGGCGCGCGCCTGGACGAGCGCGGACTTCACCATTGCGGCGACGGTCTCGTCGTTGAGGATTTCGCCGTCGCGGACGAGGCCATCCTGGCCGTCGCTGGAATATTCATCGAGCGCCACGTCGGCGATGAGGCCGATATCGGGAACAGCACTCTTGATGGCGCTGAGAACGCGGCACATCAGATTGTCTGGGTTATAGGCCTCGGCGCCGTCTTCAGCGCGCAGATGGTCGGGGGTGTTCGGGAAAATGGCGAGGGCAGGGATGCCCGCGTCGCGAGCGGCCTTGGCGGCTTCAACCATGAGATCGATGGAGAGGCGCTCGACGCCTGGCATGGTCTTGATCGCGGTCCGCTCATTGCTGCCCTCGATGACGAACAGCGGCCAGATCAGGTCCCGCGGCAGCAATTGGGTTTCGCGGACCATGTCGCGGCTCCAGCCGGCCTGCCGTGTCCGGCGCAGTCGGCTGCCGGCGAGGAAGGACATGTCATGCTTTGGCCAATCAGTGCTCATTCTCAGGCGCTCCGTTTCTGTGGTCTTCCTATCAGTGCCGCGACGGCGGTCCAAGCCACCGCTTGTCGCAGGGGCCGGCAATCGCTATCAAGACGTCCATGTTGTTCAAGGCGCCCCAACTCGGTCTCTATATCCGGATCGTCGCGATCCTCAGCCTCTTTCTGGGGCTGAACGATGCGGGCCGTCTGCTCGGGGTCAATCTGGGCTCGACCAGCCCTCTGGCCGTCATGGGCGAGTCTGCCTTTGTCTTCCTCGCTGTCTTTTCCCTCGCGCGCCTCTTTGCTGGCGTGGGCTTGTGGATCAAGGCGAGCTGGGGAGCCGTGCTCCTAATTGGAGCCACAGCAACCGAGCTCGCTCTTTATGTTGCAGGCAGCCCGGATATTCATATGAGCGCTGTCGGCTTTTCCGTCCGCGTCGTCCTTCTCGTCGCCATTCTTCTGATCTTTGGTCTCAGTATCCGGATCAGCCGCGCCCAGGCCGCTGACTGAGAAGACCTCGCCGGGCCCCGAATGCGGAGGCCTGCATTCTCCTAAAATGGCGTGCTCTGGTTTAACCGCTTTCGTCCGGCTGCAGGGCGCTGTCGCGCCCGCCGGTCGCCGTGACCTTACAGACTTATCCACGGGCCGATCCCCAGCGCGCAATGCTCGGAAGTATAGGGGTGCCGCCCTTCACACCCTCGTAAGGTTACAATTTTATCAACCGGTGTAACGATCCATAAAGCCAAATTCCCATTGGTTTCCAGTAAGATAGTTTTAAGCGTGCCGCTTAGGGTGATCTTAGTCCGTGGGCCGTAGTTTGGCCTCATGAGATGCGAAAAATCGCACGCAGAAAAAACAGTGAGGCACAAATGGCAATCAAGTCGAACACCGCAGAGAACATCGTTCCAGAACGCAGCGAAGGTCTGAAGCCCCTTTACCTCGAAGCCGTCTCCCGCGTTGAGCGTCTTCATCGCCGTCTCCTCGACCTGATCAAGGACGAGTTCGACCGTATGGGCTGGGACGATATCAACCCCGTCCAGGCGCTGCTGATGTTCAACATCGGCGACAGCGAACTGACGGCTGGCGAGCTGCGCTCGCGCGGTTACTACCTCGGCTCGAATGTCTCGTACAATCTCAAGAAGCTGGTCGAAACCGGCTACATCTTCCAGGAGCGCTCGCGCACCGACCGTCGCTCGGTCCGTATCCGCCTGACGCCCAAGGGTGAAGAAGTGGCGGAAGTGATCGACGAGCTCTACGACCGTCACCTCAAGTCGATCGATAAGGTCGGCGGCCTGGGCGACGAAGAATTCGACAACCTCAACAAGTCGCTGGCGCGTCTCGAGCGCTTCTGGGTCGATCAGATCCTCTACAAGCTCTGATCTCCGGGTCACCGAAGAGCATTTCGGGCGGGTGGGGGCGCGTGTTGCCTCCGCGCCACACCTGCGCGTGAACGCTGGCCTTCTGGCCGGCGTTTTCTCATTTGTGCCTCAAATTGAGTGCAGCACCGTTACGTGGTTTGAAACCATTTCCCGTTTATGGATGGGTGTGCTGATGGTTCACAAGGCGTTGACAGACGTTGTGTGGCCGGTGCGGCAATGCTAACCGCGCCATCTGATGATGGGCGTTCTGCTGGGTGATTCAATGCGGCTAAATCGACGTTCTCTTCTCCGTACTCTCGCTGTTGCAGGGGCTGGCGTTGCCATGCCGGCCATCGTCAGGGCGCAGGAAGGCGAGTCCGTATGGGACATGTTCGCAAGAAACCGCGTCCTGCGTGATGCGGATCAGGGTGGAAACACGGCTGCCGCAGAGGCGCTGATTTCGACCAATGAACCGATCCTCAGCTTTGATACGGCCTATAATCTCCAGCTGGCCATTTCCCAGTATGAACCTTTTGTCGCCGCTGGCGGCTGGGAAGAGACGCCGCAGGAGGCCTATGGCCTCAACCTCGGCAAGTCGACCCGCCATGTCGTGCAGCTCAAGCGCCGCCTGATTTCGTCTGGCGATATGCCGCTGGTCGACAATGTCAGCGAAGTTTTCGACGCAGCGACCGATCGTGGCGTCCGTGCTTTCCAGGCCCGCCACGGTCTTCGCGTCACCGGCCAAGTGGATGAGGCGACCTGGTATGCGCTCTCCGTTCCCGCAGGGACCCGCCTGCAGCAGCTTTATCTCAATTACACCCGCGTCCAGAACATGGCCGCCAAGCTCAACCCGCGCTATATCGTGGTCAACATCCCGGCCGCCACAATCGAAGCGGTGAACGATGGCATGGTCGAGCAGCGCCATACGGCCGTTGTCGGCCGCGTCGATCGGGCGACGCCGATCATGGCGTCCAACATCCACCAGATCAATTTCAACCCTTACTGGCACGTGCCCAAGTCGCTGGTCCGCCAGGACCTGACCAAGTACATGCAGGAAAACCCGAACTACCTCGCAGAGCAGAATATTTTCATCTACGACGGCAGCGGCAACAAGGTTGATCCCCAGACCATCAACTGGGCGAACATCACCGACGCTCAGGTGAACTACATGTATCGCCAGGAGCCCGGCGCCGCCAACTCGATGGGCCACTGCAAGATTAACTTCTACAATCCCTACGATTGCTATCTGCATGACACCCCGGGCAAGGAATTGTTCGGCGAGAACGCCCGCTTCCACTCTTCCGGCTGCGTGCGCGTGGAAGGCGTCAACCAGCTGGTCAACTGGCTGTTGCGCGACAATGGCGACTGGGACCAGAATCGGGTCGACTCGACATTCGACGCGCTGCAGCGCCTCGATGTGCAGGTCACGGCAAAGGTGCCGATCCACACCACCTACATCACGGCCTGGGCGAACAAGCAGGGCACCGTCAGCTTCCGCGACGACGTCTACAAGTTCGACGAGCAGGGCAAAGTCTCGTTCAGCTGATCGTTTAAAAGCGCCCTCCTCACAGGAGGGCGTTTCCGTATAGGCATAGGCAAGAATCTTGCTATCCTTGCCGCGCTTGGAGGTGAGATGTCAGCGGGTGTTCTGTTCGAATTCGTTCAGATGGGCCAAGTGATGCGCGTCGCTGCCATCGACGAGGTCACGGGAACGGAAGTCATCGTCATCACGCCGCTCAACGCCACGCGCCTCCAGATGCAACGCGTCGCCATGGCCAAGCTCCGGCGCAAGCTCGATACGGCGGAAGCCGAAACACCCGCCCCCAAGTCGCCGAACTCGGGTCGCTACGCCTGACCGGCGCGCAGTCAGCGCCTTCTAGTCCTTCAGCATCCACTCATGCTCTGCCGCGTTGTGGAATTTCCACACACGCTTCGGCCCAGCCATGACGTTGAGATAATAGAGGTCGTAGCCTGCGGTAGTGGCGACAGGGTGGTACCCACGCGGGACCAGAACCACATCGCCATCCTCGATTGCCATGGCCTCATCGAGGCTGCGATCGTCTGTGTAGACCCGCTGGAAGCCAAAGCCCTGCGGCGGGTTCATCCGGTGATAATAGGTCTCTTCGAGAAAACTCTCGTGCGGAAGATTGTCCTCGTCGTGCTTGTGCGGTGGATAGGACGAGGTATTGCCCTGCGGCGTGATCACTTCCACGACGAGCAGGGCATGCGCCGAAGCGTCGTCCTCGGGCATGATGTTGTAGACGTGCCGTATATTGGCGCCCTTGCCACGGGTGATGCGCGGATGGGTCCCCGGCGGAATGACCTTTGCCGCATAATCGCCGCCGCCCGGAGCCGAGCAGATGGCGAGCTCGAGATCGGTTGTCGCATCGACGGCCCAATGGCGACCCGCGGGCACATAGAGCGCCCAGGGCGCGCCCTCGAACGGGCTCATGCGCTCGCCCAGTTCGCCGAACTCCTCGCCATCGACCGCAAACTTGCCCTTGCCGCTGACAATGACGAGGCAGAGTTCGCGATCCTCGGAGGCCCCGCCGAACACTTCGCCTGGTGTCAGCCTGTGCAGGGCAAATCCCACATGGGTCCAGCCCGCCGAAGCGGGCGTGACATCATGGATCTTGCCGGTCCGCGTCGTCGGGCGAACGAGAAGAGGGGATCTGCTCATTTGGTGTCTCCTCCTTGGGGAACCTGTAGAAGAAATTCCAGGCAACATAGGCCAGCGCCAGGCCGACCAGCACGGCCCAGAATTGATCGCCCGTGTAGAGCAGTTCCCAACCCAGCCAGAGGGTGAGGAAGACTGCCACAGCGACCCGGCGCCAGAGTGGCCGAAACCAGTTAACGTCGTTTTCCTTGAGCGCCATGCCGACCCCTCCCGCTTGATTCAGTTCGGCAAGGCTTTAGCACAGCCCATTCAAAAGACTCAGTGTTTCGGAAAACCCTCGGTTTCCACGGTGTAACCAGCGTCAGTCATCACCCGCATCAGCTCGGCATGGCCGATCCGTGCCATCTCGAGCGGCGGGCTCTTGCCCGGATCCTGCTCTGCCTCTACCACGAACCAGCCTTCATAACCGTGATCGGCCAGGCGTTGCACGATGGCGCCAAAATCGAGAGATCCGTCGCCGGGAACGGTGAAGGCGCCAAGCGCCACGGCGTCGAGGAAACTCTGCCGGTTGCGATCAAGCCCATCGACCACCTCGCGGCGGATGTCCTTGACGTGGACATGGTTGATCCGGGCGTAGTGCTTGTCGATGGCGCGCAACACGTCGCCGCCGGCGAAGGCCAGATGGCCCGCGTCGAGCAGCAGCGGTATGCCGGCCCCGGAAGCGGCCATGAAGGCGTCGAGCTCGGGCTCAGTCTCGACCACAGCGGCCATATGATGATGGTAGGAGAGGGGCATGCCCCTGTCTGCGCACCATTCGCCGAACTCGGTCACCTTGCGGGCATAGGCCTTCATCTCGTCGTCGGACAGGCGCGGCTTCTGCGCCAGCGGGATGTGCCGCTTGCCCTGGATCGAGCGGCCAACCTCGCCATAGACGATGCACGGTGCATCGACGGCCTTGAACAGCTCGATCATCGGCGCGATGCGGTCCTTGTTGGCTGCAAGTTCTTCGTCAACCAGCGTGCCCGAGAACCATCCACCACAGAGGGTTACGTCGGCCGCCCTGAGGATGGGCAACATGACATTGGGGTCATCCGGAAAGCGACGACCCTTTTCCATGCCGGTGAACCCGGCCGAGCGCGACTGCCTGAGGCATTCCTCGAGGGAGACGTCGTCGCTGAGTTCGACGAGGTCGTCGTTCCACCAGGCGATTGGCGACATGCCAAGTTTGGCCTTCATTCAGCTCGTCTCCCTGCGCGCTTCGGCGCTCAACGTCGTTCTGCCACAGACCGGAATTCGTCGTCGGCAATCTGGAATTTTTCCGTCACCACCCTGACAAACCGGATGGTGACGGCACGGATAGGCGGGGGGTCACTATCCGATTTGCTGGGCCCTCAGGGCTCTGACATAGGCCGCGCGCGCCGCATTGACGCTAGGCCGGTCGCTGACCTCAGGAACTGCGACATCCCACCAATGACCACCGGCGTCGGTGGTGATCAGGGGATCGGTGTCGATGACAAAGACATGGACGCCTGCGGCGCCTTCGGTTTCACGCAGGGCGGTCTCTAGCTCAGATAATGAGCCGACCTTTTTCGCCTTTGCGCCCATGGCCGCGGCGTGCGCCGCAAAGTCCACGTTGGGCAGTTCCATGTGGTAGGTGTCGCGGAAGAGATTGTTGAAGTTGGCGCCGCCGGTGGCCATCTGCAGGCGGTTGATGCAGCCGAAGCCAGCATTGTCGAGCACGACGATGGTCATGCGTATGCCCATCATTACGGCGCTTACGATTTCCGAGTTCATCATCAGATAGGAGCCGTCACCGACCATGACGACGACGTCATCATCGGGCCGCGCCATGGCGACGCCGAGCCCGCCGGCGATCTCATAGCCCATGGTCGAGAACCCATAGTCGAGGTGATAGGAGCCCGGGCCCTCAGCGCGCCAGAGCTTGTGCAATTCACCCGGCAAGCCGCCCGACGCGCAGACCAGCGTTGCCCTGGTCCGACCGCGTTGCACCGCGCCAATGACCTGACCGTCGGACGGCAGCTCGGCATTGCTCGCGGCGCGGGCGTCGTCGGCGTCGCGCAACCAATTGTCTTTTTCGTCCAGTGCCTTGTCGGTCCAATCGGAATCGGTTTGCCAACCCATCAGCGCTGCATCGAGCGCCGCGAGACCCACCCTTGCGTCGGATACGAGCGGCAGGGCGTTGTGCTTGTGGGCGTCGAAGGGCTGGACGTTGAGGCCAATCACCTTGACGTCCGGATTCTTGAACAGGGCCCAGGAGCCGGTTGTGAAATCCTGCAGACGGGTGCCGACCGCGAGGACGAGATCGGCCTCCTCGGCCATGGCGTTGGAGGCCGAAGTGCCGGTCACGCCGACCGAGCCGAGATTGAGCTTGTGGCCGTGGGGCAGGGCGCTTTTGCCCGCCTGGGTCTCCATGACAGGAACCCCATGTGTCTCCGCGAAAGCGGCCAACGCGTCGGAGGCTTCGGAATAGAGGACCCCGCCGCCGGCGATGATCACCGGCTTCTTGGACAGTTTTAGCGCGGCAGCCGCCATGGCGAACTCTTCGGCGTCCGGCATGATGCGGCGCTGGGTCCAGATTTTCTCGGCGAAGAAACTTTCTGGATAATCATAAGCTTCCGCCTGTACGTCCTGGCAGAGGCTTAGTGTCACCGGGCCGCATTCTGCGGGGTCGGTGAGCACCTGCATGGCGCGACGCAGCGCCGGGATGATCTGCTCCGGCCGGGTGATGCGGTCGAAATAGCGGCTCACCGGACGAAAGGCATCATTGGCCGAAGCCGTGCCGTCGCTCCAGGCTTCCACCTGCTGCAGCACCGGGTCGGGCAGGCGGTTGGCAAACACATCGCCGGGAAGAAAGAGCACAGGGATGCGGTTGACATGGGCGAGCCCGGTGGCCGTGACCATGTTAAGGGCACCCGGGCCGATCGAGCTGGTGGCCGCCATGAAGCGACGGCGGAAATTGGCCTTGGCGTAGCCGATGGCGGCGTGGGCCATGCTCTGCTCGTTCTGGCCTCGATAGGTCGGCAGCGTGTCCTTGACGGCGTGCAGGGCCTCGCCGAGGCTGGCAACATTACCGTGGCCGAAAATGGCCCAGACGCCGCCGAAAATAGGCACGGTCTCGCCATCAATGACTGTTTTCTGCGCGGTCAGGAAGCGCGCGACGGCCTGGGCCATGGTCAGGCGAACGGTGTTTTGGCTCATGCCGATATCCTCAACTCCCAAAGGCGCTTATGCGGCCACGCCAGTTTTGGCCTGTCTTTCCCAAATGTCCACCAGGGCGCTGAACCGACTGGCCATCTGCTCCACCGCAGCGTCGTCCGTCATCGCGCCATCCAGCCAAGCCTTTGCAGCCTCGGCGAATATCGTCCGCCCGACGGCAAAGCCACGGACCCAGCGCGAGGATTGCGCCGTGGCAAAACCGGCCTCCAGCTGATCCTGCGGCGCGTCGAGGCCGAGGAGCACGATGCCCCTGCACAAGGGGTCGCGGGCATCGATGATCCTGTCCAGCGCCTCCCAGGCGCCGGTGGTGGCCAGCGGCTCGAGCTTCCACCAGTCCGGCTTGATGCCGGCGTCATAAATCTCGGTAAGAGCTCGCGCCATGGTGTCATCGGTCACTAGGCCGTGCTTGCTGGAGATGATCTCGACCAGGAGCTCGCGACCGATTTTCCGTGCGGCGTCAAAGGCCGAACGGAGTTTTGCGATTTGCGTCTGCTTGAGGTCGCTGGGGTCATCTGGATGGAAAAAACACAAAACCTTGATGCAGTGGTCGATCGGCCATTCGGTGAGGCGGGAGCCCAAATCCTGAGTGAATTCAAACTGTAAGGGACGGGAGCCGGGGAGTTCGATCGGCTTGGCGATCCAGAAATCCCTCAGCGCCGAGGCGGCATAGAGCGCGTCGCGGCCATATTTGTCGTCGAGCAGCATGCCAAAACCGTCCCGGCCGGCAGCGACCTGCGCGGCAGCCTTGACGGCCAACACCTTGAAATCGGGGATCTTTGCCAGCTTCTGGACGTCGCCACCGGCCATGTCCTCGATCTGGCTGCGATGGTCGATGGCCAGCGCCATGAGCTTTGGAATGGCGCGGCGCCGGGTGGTGGCCCAATGGATGTGGTTGATGGCCTCGTCCTTGCGCAAGGCCTTCTCCTTGCTGCCATTTTCGAGGAAATAGCTGAGCTCGTCCCAGGTCGGGATTTCGGGCGCACAGAGCAGGCGTGACACGGCGAAGGCACCGCAGGCATTGGCCCAGGTGGCGCTGGTTTCGTGCGGTTCTCCGCGCAGCCAGCCCCGCAGAAAACCGCTCATGAAGGCGTCGCCTGCGCCTAAAACATTATAAACTTCAATGGGAAAGCCGCGTCCGACGATTCCGTCCTCGAGGTCGTCGGGGATGGGCCCGTCATAGACGATGCAGCCCATGGGGCCGCGCTTGAGGACAATGGTACCGCTGGAGAATTTGCGAATGGTTCGCAAAGCCGCGTGCAGATCCGATGCTCCGGCCGCAATCAGCACTTCTTCTTCCGTGCCAACGATCAGATCGCAATCGGCGAGGACAGTCTGCAGATGCGCCGAGACCTTGTCCGAGGCGATGTAGCGGCTGTCACCGGCGTCGTGACCGGCGAGCCCCCACAGATTAGGCCGGTAATCGATGTCAAGGATAACTTTGGCGCCATTCTCTTTTGCGATACGCATGGCCTTGCGCTGCGCAGCGTCGGTATGCGGCTTGGAGAAATGCGTCCCGGTGACCAGTACCGCCTTGGACGACTTGATGAATTCAGGATCGATGTCGCCTTCATCGAGGGCGTTGTCGGCGCAATTGTCGCGATAAAAAATCAGCGGAAACGATGTGTCGTTCTCGACGGCGAGCAGGACGAGGGCGGTCAAACGCTCTGGATCGGTAGCGATTCCACGGGTTTCGACGTTTTCGCGGATCAGTTGTTCGCTGATAAAACGCCCCATCTGCTCATTGCCGACGCGGGTGATCAGCGCTGATTTCAGGCCCAGCCGGGCGGTGCCTACGGCGATATTGGTGGGGCAGCCGCCGACTGATTTGGCAAAGGAATCAACGTCTTCCAGCCGCGTGCCGATCTGCTGGCCATAGAGGTCGACAGAGGCGCGGCCGATGGTGATGACGTCGAGTGTCTGGTCCTCCCGGGGGGCGGTCACGGCTGATCTCCTCAGGGCCTGTATTTCTGCTTGTTATGAAACACAGGTTCTGAAAGTCAGTCAATATGGAACGTGTATTCCAAATGTGGAATGTACACATTCCCTTATGCGCGGCGGCGTTTTTCGGCGATGGAGACGGTTAATGCCATGGCGAAGGCCATGCTGGCGGACAGGGACCGGAAGCCAGCGTGATCTGCTTCAACGAGCTCGAACCATACGCTGGAACACTCGGCCAACGGCGAAAAGGCAGAATCGGTGAGGGAGACGACCGGCACGCCACGCGAGGCAAGGGCGCGGGCCTGGGTAGCGCTTTCCGAGGCGTAAGGGGAGAAGCTGATGGCAAAGGCGGCGTCGTTCGGGCCGGCCATGCCCAAGAGGTCGTCGTCAATTCCGGCTGCCGTGCCAACCATTTGGCAGCGCACCTTCAACTTGCCGAAGGCATAGGCCATGTAGCTGGCAATGGGATAGGAGCGGCGCTTGGCGATGAGATAGATGGTGTCGGCCCTGGCGAGGATTTCGACGGCTTTCTCAAAGCCCTCGGGATCGATCGCCGCGCTCAGCGCATCAACACTGCGATGGGCGGCAGAAATGAATTTATTGAGGATGGCAGTGCTCTCGGCCAGCGAGGCTTCGCCTTCTTCGAGCTTCTTGAGGCGGTCCTCGTAGCTGGAATTGCGCTCGCGCAGGCGGGCGCGGAAAACGTGCTGCAGGCCCGAAAAGCCATCAAATCCAAAATGTTGGGCAAAGCGCACCAGAGTGGACGGCTGCACCTGCGCCGAAATGGCGATGCTGGCCGCCGTGCCAAAGGCGATTTCATCGGGATGATCGAGCGCATAGGCCGCGACCTGGGTCAGCCGCTTGGGCAATTCGCCTTTGCGCTCAAGAATGACGGCGCGGAGCGTGTCGAAATCTTCGGGAGCCGTCTGGGGCGAAACATCCGTCATGCGCAAGCCTTCTTGGAAAACCTGTTCCGCAGATGGAATGCACGGTTTGTCTGGTCGAAATCAAGGGCAAAACCGCGTTTGAACGCGTTTCTGCCCTTTGACCCGATAGTGCTAGCAGACTGTTAGCATTGAGCGCAGCCTGGCGCGAAATTGGTTACGCCGGCTGCAGTCCGCCCTGGCGATTGCTGTTTTCCGCCCAGAAGATGAAAATGGAGGCTCCGACGATAAGGGCTGCGCCCGGCCAGAACCAGATGGATGGGACCTGGCCCAACGCCACCCAGCCGACGATGCCGGCCAGCGGAACCTTGAGATCGGCGAAGGGCTGGAGATAGGCGGCGTCAGCAGCGCGATAGGCGAAGGAGAGGAGATATTGCGCGATCGCGGTGAGGGCCCCGAGGAGGATCAGCAGGACGAGGCCCATGCCCGACGGCAGATCGAAGGGAAGGCCGGAAAGGCCGGTGGGGACCACACCCGGCAGCACCCAGCCCAGCGCGGTGACGGCGAGGAGGATCAACAGGTGGTTCGGCGTGACGAGAACCAGCAGCGAGACGGTGAGCGTCTCAGGGCTTTCTTCGCGGGAGAGATATTTGGTGAGCACGTCATTAGCGGCCCAGAGCGCTGCGGCGAGGACCGGCACGAGCGTATGCAGGCCCAGGGTCTCCGAGCCGACACCGGACACAATGAAGGCACCCAGCGTGGCGACGAGGGCGGCGCCGATGCGCGCGGCGGAGACGCGTTCTCCCAGGAACAGGGTGGAGCCGATGATGATGAAGAGCGGCCCTGTCGCGAGGAGGGTCACCATCTGCCAGATCGGCACGCCCGAGGCGAAGCCATAGACAAAGACATGCACACCCAGCGCCGACACAAAGGCGCGGGTCTGGTGCGCCCATGGGTGGTTGGTCCTGAGGTGGCGAAGGCCGATCTTGAGAATAAGGGGCAAGGCCAGGATCGAGGCAATGAGATATTGCCAGAAGGCCATACCGGTCGAGCTCATGCCGAACTGCCAGGGCAGCACGGCCTGAAGGGTATTGGTGCCGGCAAACGCCAGGCTGGCCGCAAGCATGAAAGCGGCGCCGGTGGCGGCGGCATTGGCGGTAGAAGAGGAAATCTGGTTCATGTTCGTCCTTTCCGTAACCAGTTTCCTCAGGGTTACGGGAGACGAACGGCCGGATTGTCGGCGCGCCAAAAGGCGCGCACGCCCGGCTGGGCGCTGATCCCGTTCTCTTTCATCCGGACTATGACCGTCGGCTCCGGAATTACACCGGATCTGCTGACCCCACGAACCAAACGGTCCGAAGGCGCTCGCGGGCTTGGCGTTGCCGCCTTTACCGCCGGTGGGGAATTACACCCCGCCCTGAGAACTCTGCAGGGGTTCGATGCCTGCAGCGGAAATCTAGGTCAGTGGTGCCCCTGAAACAAGTACGCACAAAGCAGTAACCGTGCGTCGTCCTCGAACGATGCAGGATTCTTGGTCGCAATGTGGGGCCTGGAAGGGGTTGTCTGTCGCGGCCCACCGCCTGATAGTTTTGAAGGGGCTAGCAATAGGGATCACAACCATGAGCCTGCTGCATCTTTCCATCAGCGCGTCCGACCCGGAAGCTGTCGCCCGTTTTCTCGCACAAGTGCTCGCGGGGGAGGCGATGCTTTTCCCGCCTTTTCCGGCAAGGACGATGGAACCGCCATCGAAGTCTATCCGGACACGCAGGTGCTGGTGCCGGGTGACGGCGCCGTTGAGTGCCGCTCGGCAGGTCCCGATACGGCAAAGACATTCGTTCACGCAGCGATTGCCTCGCTTCTGCCGGCGGATGAGATCATTGCAATCGGGAGGCGGCAGGGCTGGATCAGTCGCCTCTGCGACCGCGGGCCGTTTCAATGCGTCGAAATCTGGCTGGAAAACCGGCTGCTGATCGAAGTGCTGGACCCCGAAATGCTCGCCGATTATCGAGCGGGGATGACGATCAGGAATTGGGTGGAGATGTTCGGGCCTGAGGTCAGGCCGGTATAGCAAATCTTCCAGAGCCCCGCCGGTGCGCTGCCCCCGACCGGGGGAATAGTCGTTAGAGGACAGCGCAAGGCTTGAAACCGAAACCTACTCGTCGCGGGGCAGGGCGGTGTAGACGCGGGTCACGAACTGGTGGAACTCCGCCATGTAGTTGGCGAGGAAATCCTTGGTGCTTTCATCATTGACCGTGCCGTCATCGCTGATGAGATCGGGCTTGAAGTGGATGTAGGCCTCGACCGCGTTCATCATCGGAGAATTGCAGAAACTGAGGATGCTCCGAAGGTTCTGCTGGGCGACGGCGGTGCCGATGGCGCCGATGGAGGCCCCGATGATTGCCGAGGGCTTGCGGGTGAAGGAATTCTGGCCCCAGGGGCGGCTGGCCCAGTCGATGGCGTTCTTGAGGCCGCCGGGCACCGAGCGATTATATTCAGGGGTGACGAAGAGGATCGCGTCTGCATCGGCGATGGCCTGCTTGTAGGCCCGGGCGGCGGGCGGATAGTCCGCGTCATAATCGGGGCTGTAGAGCGGGAGATCCCGGAACGGGATTTCGGTCATCTCGAAGCCGGGGTGGGTGAGGCGCACAAGTGCCTTGGACAGCTTGCGGTTGATGGATGTGCTCGAAAGACTGCCGACGAAATAGCCGACCTTGAACATGGTGGTCATCGCCACCTCCTGATGGGTATGCGGGGTTTTGGCACAACGCCGGGGGAGGCGGAAACGATCCGGGAGCTTTTGGGAAAGGCGGGCTGCACATGGCGGGTGGGAAGATGCAGGGTCTTGCCATATCCACGACCCTGCAGCCTCCGCCGAAAGCCATCCAAGGGATCGGATGGAGATAGAATTGGGACGTTTCAGCGCTCGAAGGTGACGTGAATGACCCCGCCCTCGGAGACTTCGCTGGTGATCGAGTAACTGTCTTCGAGGTGGCGCAGATCGTCCCAGAGGCGGACGCCCTGACTGAGGATGACCGGGGCGATGCCCACGTGGAGGCGGTCGATGAGACCGGCCTTGAGAAAGTCGCGCACAAGACTGGCGCCGCCACCGATGCGAATATCCCTCTCACCAGCGAGGGCCCTGGCCCGCGCGAGGGCGTCTTCCGCGCTGGTGTCGAGGAAATGGAAAGACGTGCCATTGGCAAAAGTGATGTCGGGGCGCGGCGTGTGGGTGAGGACCAGAACCGGAATGCGGAACGGCGGCTCATCGCCCCACCAACCCTTCCAGTTGGCGTCGTCGGTATTGTGCAGGCCGAACATGCCGGCGCCCATGATCTCGGCGCCTACATCGGCGAAATAATCCCGGGCGTAGCGGTCGTCGATGCCGGTGGTGCCCTTGCCTGTTTCGTCGCCGAACACCCGTTCGCGCACCGTTTTGGTGGCGACATAGGCGCTGACCAGCCGCATCCAGTCCGGGCTCATCGGCTTTTCAGTGGTCTGGTCGGTGGCGGTGGCAAAGCCATCGAGCGAGATATTGAGATCGGCACGTAGACCATTTTGTCCTCCTGCAGGGATCGCTGCAAAACACTTAGCTTTTTGCCTTAGTATCATGTCTGAATACTAAGGCAAATGCCTAAATGTAATTGACGGGTCGGGGGGGCGCGGCGTAAGCAGGGGCATGTCACATGACGCCACCCAACTCGACCTAGCCTTTCATGCTCTCAGCGATCCGACGCGCCGTGCGGTGGTTTCGCGGTTGGCGGAGGGCGAGGCGCCGGTCAGCGTGCTGGCCGAGCCTTTCGACATGGCGCTGCCCTCTTTCATGCAGCACCTGAAGGTGCTCGAGGAGAGCGGACTGATGGCCAGTGAAAAGCGAGGCCGCAGTCGCTGGTGCCGGTTGGTTGAGCCGCGCTTTGAGGAAGTGGCCGACTGGATGGAAGCCGAGCGCCGGGGATGGCGGAAGCGGCTCGACAGGCTTGAGACCTATCTCGACAGGACGGCAGAGGAGGAGGGCGCATGACCACGCTTTTTGACACCTGGTCGATCGACCGGGAAATCGTGCTCACCAGGGTTCTGAACCATCCGCGCGAGAGGGTTTTCGCCGCCTGGATGGATACAGAGGCGCTGACGCAATGGTATGGGCCAGAGGGGCTCAGCATCGAGAGCCATGAGGCCGATATCCGCGAGGGCGGGGTCTGGCGCTTTGACATGGTCGGCACATTCGAGGGGCAGGAGCAGCGCTTTGCCAACCTCATGCGCTTTATCCAGATCGTGCCCAATGAACGCATTCTGGTTGATTACGGCACGCCCGAGCCCGATGATCCCTATCGCTTCCACATGCTGGTGACTTTTGATGTGCAGGGCGACGGCAAGACCGTTCTGACCATGCGCCACATGCATCCGAGCCGCGAACGGCGTCAGGCGGTCCTCGCCTTCAATGCGGTGGAATACGGCCTGCAGACGCTCGATAAGCTTGCAGCCTATCTCGGTCGCTGAGGCGGCGCGGTGCCGGAGCACCGCGCCACAATTGCAAGGATCAGCCCTGTTCGAGCCAGCGCACCTGTTCGGGGGTGAGCTTGATGTCGAAGGCGTTGAGGCTGTCGTCAAGCTCGGCCAAGGTGCGCGGGCCGATGAGGGGCACGCTCGGGAAGGGCTGGGCGAGCACATAGGCGAGGGCGACGTGGATGGGCGATTTGCCCAGTTCCGCCGCCAGCTGCAGGGCGCGGTCACGGCGCCCGAAATTCTGGTCGTTGTACCAGACGCGGACCAGCTCCTCATTGTCGGTCTTTTCGCGGCCGGCGCGGTCGGTGAAGAAGCCACGGGCCTGGCTCGACCAGGAGAAATTGGTGACCTGACGGTCGGTCAGCCACTGCTTGAAATCGGGCGTCGAGGCGGTGACACAGCCGGCCCAGATCGGGTCGAGCATTTCGGCCAGGGCGAAATTGTTCGACAGCGCCTGGGGCCCGGTCTTGCCGGTGCGCTCGGCATAGGCGATCGCCTCGTCCAAGCGCTCCTTGGTCCAGTTGGAACCGCCGAAGGGACCGCGGATGCGGCCGGCCTTGACCTCCGCATCCATGGCATCGACGAATTCGCCCACCGGCACATCGAGATTGTCGCGGTGCATGAAATAGACGTCGACATAATCGGTCTCGAGACGGTCGAGCGACTGGGTCAGCTGCTTGCCGATCACATCGGGATAGCAGAGGGGGGAGTGGGCGCCCTTGCCGATGAGCACGGCCTGGTCGCGCACGCCGCGGCTGGTGTGCCATTCGCCGAAGAGCTTTTCGGTGTAGCCGGCGCCATAGACAAAGGCGGTGTCGAAGAGATTGCCGCCGCGCTCCCAGAAGGCATCCAGCAGAATGGCACCGGAGGGGAAGGTCTTGAAATCCTCAAAGCCGAGGGCGACGGCCGAAGCCTGCTTGCCGAGACCTGGGATAGAGCGCTTGGGGATGACGCCGGTGTTCGGTCCGAGCGGACGATTGTCGAGGGTTTTGGTGCGCACTGTGGGTCTTTCGATGGAGAACACGATGCCGGCATCCTTGCGCCAGAGGTCGAGCACGGCGGCATTGCCCAGGCTATCGGCCCAGCTCATGCCCGGGGCGGGGAACTCGGTCCGGCCTTCCAGAATCGCGAGCGAGGCGGCGTCGGCCTCGAAGGAATAGACATGGCGCTCTTCGCCGAGGCTGAGCGTTTCGGTCTTGCCGCCCTTGATGATGTCGATGCGGCCCGGGCCACGGGTGCGGTCACCGCCAGCGAACCAGAAATCGGGCACTTCGATGCGGCCTTCGGAGCCGTGAATGCGCAGAACATTATCGAGGTTCGCCATGATGGCGCAGGAGACCTGGGCGATGATGCCGTTCTTGAAGGTGAGGATGGCGGCAGCCCAGTCATCGGTGCCTTCATCATTGATCTTGGCGGTGCCACGCACTTTGACCGGGTCAGCGAACGGCTTGCCGATCGCCGCGCCGGCGATGAGCCGAGCCATGGAGACGGGGTAGCCGCCGACATCGAGAATGCCGCCGCCGGCGAGGGCGGAAGCAAAGAGCCGGTGCTCGGGCTGGAATTTCCCCATCGAGAAGCCGAAGCTGGACTGGATCAGCCGCACTTCACCGATGGCGCCGGAGCGGATG
The DNA here is from genome assembly GCF_029201565.1 of Devosia sp. SD17-2. Classification (GTDB taxonomy): domain Bacteria; phylum Pseudomonadota; class Alphaproteobacteria; order Rhizobiales; family Devosiaceae; genus Devosia. Next base: position 2,924,261 of record NZ_CP104002.1, on the reverse strand, counting down.
AGCTCGATTAGCTGCACGACCTGCGGGTGCAGACGATACATGAAGGCCTCGCCCGCGAAGGTGCCGGCCTTGCGGTGGGCATGGAAAACGGCGTCGATCTCATGGGCCGAGAGAGCCAGCGGCTTTTCGACAAGCACATGCTTGCCGGCCTCGGCGGCCTTGATGGCCCATTCGGCGTGGCCGGTGTGGGGTACGGCGATATAGACGGCGTCGATATCGGGATCGGCGAGCAGCGCGTCATAGCCCTTGACGATGCGGACGCCCGGGAAATCCTCGGCGAGACCCGGCCGGTTGGGGTCGCGCGTCGCAATGGCGGCAAGTATGCCGTGCTGGGCCTGTTCGAGCCCGCCCCGGAAAGCCTTGGCGATACTGCCTGGGCCGATGATGCCCCAGCGGATTTTAGTGTCGGTCATAAGTAGCCCCTGAAAGATAGGTTGTAAGTACTCCCCCGTGGGGGGAAGGATCAGCGCAGGCGATTGCCGACGCTGTCGAACAGGAAGGCCTGGCTGGCGCGAATGGCGACAGTGAAGGCGGAGTCATTGCCGAGGTCGCGCGCACCCTCGCGCTCGATGGTGATCGGCTCGCCGGAGGCGGTATTGGCGTAGACAAAGCTGGTCGAACCCAGATGCTCGGCCACATCGACCTCGAGGGCGAGATCGACATCGCCCGCCCCGGCTTCGGCGAAATGCTCGGGTCGCACGCCGACCAGCACATTGCTGCCCACGGCGGGCGGGGCGCCGGTCAGAGGCATCCGAAGATGGACGCCGCCCTGGTTGACCAGCCGCAGATTGACCGCGCCATTGGCAGCCTCGACCACTTCGGCCTTGATGAAATTCATCTTGGGGGAGCCGATGAAGCCGGCGACGAACTGGTTGGCCGGATCGTCATAGAGATCGAGCGGGCGCCCGGCCTGCTCGATCAGCCCATCGCGCAGCACGACGATCTTGTCGGCCAGCGTCATGGCCTCGACCTGGTCATGGGTGACGTAGATCATCGTGGTCTGCAGCTCCTTGTGCAGGCGCGCAATCTCGATGCGCATATGCACGCGCAATTCGGCGTCGAGATTAGACAGGGGCTCGTCAAAGAGGAAGACCTCCGGCTGGCGCACGATGGCGCGACCGATGGCGACGCGCTGGCGTTGGCCGCCGGAAAGCTCCTTGGGGTAGCGGTCCATCAGCGGGTCGAGCGCCAGGATCTTTGCGGCGGCATTGACCTGCCGATCGATCTCGTCCCGTGGAACCTTGGCGAAACGCAGGGCAAAGCCCATGTTGTCGCGCACGCTCATGTGCGGATAGAGGGCGTAGGTCTGGAACACCATGGCAATGCCGCGCCGCGACGGCTCGACATCATTCATGCGTTGCCCGCCGATCTCGAGCTCGCCGGCGGTGATGTGTTCAAGACCGGCGATCATGCGCAGCAGGGTTGACTTGCCGCAGCCGGAGGGGCCGACAAAGACCACGAACTCCTTGGAGTTGATGTCGAGGTCGACGCCCTTGATGACTTCGTGGTGGCCGTAGGACTTGCGAATGTTCTTGAGGCTGAGGCTGCTCATTTCATGTCCCTCATTTGACCGCGCCCAGCATGCCCTGCACGAACTGGCGCTGCAGGACGAAGAAGATGACGAGGGTCGGAAGCGTGGCGAGAACGGTGGTCAACAGGATGACGCCGTAGTCAGGTGTGTAGGCGGCCGTGAGCGTCGAGATGACCAGGGTGATGGTCTTGTTCTCGGGCGTCTGCAGCACGATCAGCGGCCAGAGGTAATTGTTCCATGCGCCCATGAAGACGATGATCGTCGCCGCCGCATAGGTCGAGCGCATGGTGGGCAGATAGACGAAGAGGAAGATCTGCCATTCCTTGAGCCCATCCACCCGCGCCGCGTCGCGCAGATCGGCCGGAAAGGCCTTCGTCGCCTGGCGGAAGTAGAAGACGATGAAGATCGAGGCGATGGACGGCAGGATGACTGCGGTGAACGTATTGGTCAGCTGCACCCGCGAGATCATCACGAACAGCGGCACCATCAGCGCCGCGAACGGGATCGACAGCAGGAGCAGCAAAAGCTGGAAAATTCGCTCCCGCACCCGCGAGCGGAAGATTTCGAAGCCGTAGCCGGCGAGTGAGGACACCGCCAGGGTGAGGATGGTCGAGACAATGGCAATAAAGAAGGAATTGCCGAACACCCGGACCAGATCGACCTGGGCCATCAGGCTCTGGAAGTTGACGAGCAGATTGCTCCCCACGGACAATTTGCCGGTGACGATATCGGCCGACCTGTTGGTGGCGCCGAGTGCCATCCAGATAAAGGGAAAGACCGAGACGAAGGCGGCGACGGAGAGAAAGAGATAAACGCCGGCGCGCCTGAGAAGATAGAGGTTCATGAGGGCCTCCTGCGATCACGCGCAAAGGCGAACTGGATCACGCTCAGCACCGCCACGATGGCGACGATGACCCAGGAGACTGTGGCCGAGTAGCCGAAGCTGGGCATCATGCGGAAGGTGAGGTTGTAGATGTAGAGCGAAAGGGTCATCGTGCCATTGCCAGGGCCGCCCTGGGTAATGTTGTTGACCTCGTCAAAGAGCTGCAGCGTGCCGATGGTCGAGAGGATGGTGGTGAACAGGATCACCGGCTTCAGCATCGGCACGGTGATGTGCCAGAACCGCGCCCAGGCGGGGATGCCGTCGATGCGCGCGGCCTCATAGATCGACTTGTCGACGTTCTGCAGCGCCGCCAGATAGAAGATCATGTTGTAGCCGGTCCAGCGCCAGGTGATGGCGAGGACGATGACGATTTTCGCCCAGAACGGATCGGTCAGCCACGGCAGGGGCGCGCTTATCAGATGCAGCGACATCAGCGTCTGGTTGACGATGCCATCGCCCGAGAACATCGATTTGAAAAGGCTAGAATAGGCGATCAGCGAGGTGACGCAGGGCAGGAAGATCAGCGTGCGGAACAGGCCCCGGAACCGCAGGGTCGCATCGTTCAGCGCCACTGCGAACAGCAGCGCCAGAATGATCATTATCGGCACCTGGACGACAAAGAAGAAGCCGGTGTTGAGCAGTGCTTGCACCAGCAGGGCGTCATTGGCCAGCCGCTGGATGTTGGCGAAGCCGCCAAAGGAAAAGCTGTTCCCGCGTCCGACCTGGAAGCTCATCCAGAGCGACCAGAGGATGGGATAGATCATGAAAATGCCGAGCAGGACCAGGGCGGGCATGACGAATGCCCAGCCGTTGATCTGCTCGTTGCGGTCCAGACGGGTCTGCGCCATGCCCACTCCGATCAAAAGAGAAGTGCCACCCGGTCGGGACGGGCCGGAGCCCGCCCCGAGGAGTCGGCGTTACTGCATCTGCTGGCGCAGCTGGGAATCCATGGCCTTGAGGGCCTCGTCGATATCGCCGCCATTGGCGATGTTCGGCAGCTGGGCGCGGACAGCGAGGCGGGCTTCAGGCGTGAAGGTGCCATAGTCGACCGAAGGCACCTGGGCCAGCCAGTTCGAGAAGTTCTGCCAGACCGGTGCGCCACCGAAGAAATCGTCGCTGGCCTTGTAGGCCTCGCCTTCACGGGCGGCGAGCAGCGAGCCGACAGCGCCCTGATTGACGAGAATGCCCTGATAGAAGTCGACGTCTTCCGCCCAGACAGTCTTGAGGAAGTCGATGGCTTCTTCCTGGTTCTGGGAGGAGGCCAACACGTACCAGCTGGAGCCGCCATTGTTGGAGTAGCTGGTCGCGCCTTCGACATCATTGAGCTTGGGCAGCGGAGCCACGCCCCACTTGCCGGCCTGGTCGGCGGTCGACTTGATGGTGCCGGTGATCCAGACGCCCTGCGGAACCATGGCCACTTCGCCCGAGGTGAATGCGCCGGTGTAGCCGGTCCAGTCTGAGACGGGCTTGATCAGGCCGGCCTGGGCCATTTCCTGGAACACTTCGAGCGATTCCCGAAGCGCGGCATTATCGAGGATGTTCGGCTCATTGCCGTCCTTGAGATACCACTGGCCGGTGGACTGCATCATCATGACGATCTGGCCGTCGTCATTATAGTCCATGTCGATGAGGGGGTGGCCGGTCTTGGCGAGGATGTCCTTGCCGATTTCGATCAGGCGGTCCCAGGTGATGTCCTGGACGTCGGCGGCGGTGTAGCCGGCTTCCTCGAGATAGTCTGAGCGGTAGAAGAGGCCGGTGACGCCGGAGTCGAAGGGCAGGGAGTAGGACTTGCCTTCATGGGTCGCGGCGGCGACTTTGTAGTCGGCGAACTTGCTCATATCGATGCTGTCGGACAGCGGCACGAAGGCGCCGGGGAACGACTGCAGGAAGCGCTGGATATTGTCGTCCTGGATCAGGACGATGTCAGGCAGGCCGTCCGAGACGCCGGCAAGCAGCTGGGTCTGCAGCTTCTGGTTGATCTCGTCCTGGGTGACATTGTTGATGTTGAAGGTGGTTTCGGGATGGGCAGCGGTATAGCGCGCGCCGGCATCGGCCATGGCGGGAATATTGAAGTTCGGGTCCCAGCACCAGACGGTCAGTTCGGCGGCAGAGGCCGCGACGCTGAACATGCTGATGCCGGTCAGGGCGACGGCAAGCGTGCGGGTCCACCGCGTAACATTGCGAGACATTGTATTCCTCCCTTTTTGTTTGCTCTTCCTCCGAGCGCTTCCTAGAGTAACGACGCAATTGTCGCCGTCACTCTCAATCGGTAAGCGAACTTGGCGGAAAGTAAGATTAGTCGCGCATACTACGAGCCGCTGGTGGACGGCGTTGAGGGCTTGCCCACGGAACTGCACATGTTCCATTCCTCGCCACTGGTGATGAAGTCATCGCACTGGCATGTGCAGGTAGAAGTCAATTTCATCGTCAAGGGCTGGGCCCACTACAAGATGAGCGGGCACGAAATCCGCTTTTCCCAAGGGGACTTGACGCTTTTCTGGGGCGGGCAGCCGCACTGGCTGGACGATGCCTCTGATGATCTTGTCTATGCCGGAGGACATCTGCCGCTGGTGCATTTTTTCCGGCTGCGCCTGCCTTCGGAAATGCAGGCACGGCTGATGCAGGGTGCGACCCTGATTACCCAGGAAACCGACGATTCCGACCCCATCAATTTCGCGCGATGGAATAATTATGCCCGCTCCGGCGATCCGCTGAAGGCGGCGATGGCGGTGGACGAACTGCTGCTGCGCATCGAGCGCATCCGCTTCTCGTCCTATGACCTGTTGCCGGGGCCTTGCAACGCCGCCGGGGATGGTGGTCCGGACCACCACATCACCCCGATCATCGTGCGCATCTGCGAATTCGTGGCCGATAATTTCCTCGAGGACATCGACAGTTTCGATATCGCCGTGGCCGCGGATATCCATCCCAAATACGCCATGGCTGTGTTCAAGAAGTCGACCGGCATGACCTTGAACGAATACATCAATCTCATGCGTCTCTCGTTTGCGCAGGCGCAGCTGATGCGCAGCGAGCAGAGCGTCCTGACTATTGCCATGGAGAGCGGGTTCGGTTCGCTCAGCGCCTTCAACAAGGCGTTCCGCCGGGTGGCTGGCAAGTCGCCCACCGATTTCCGGCGCGATGTCCGATCGAGGCCGCCGGTTTCGGTGCTCCCGGTGGTCGTCCACCGCACGGCGGTCTGACGCCGGGCATGGACAGGAGAAAATGGATCGCGGTCGTGTTCGGCGTCGCGGTGATCGCAGCTCTGACCCTGTTGCGGCTGGCCGATCCCTATCCGCTGCAGGTGGCGCGCGAGACCAGCTTTGACAGTTATCAGCAGATGCTGCCGCGCCCGGTGGCGGGCCCGCTGCCCGTCCATATCGTCGATATCGATGAGGCCGCGCTGGCCGCGATCGGACAATGGCCGTGGCCGCGGGACGTCTTTGCCCTGCTGACCCAGCGCCTGCTCGAAATGGGGGCGGCGGCGGTGACGCTCGATCTCCTGTTCAGCGAGCCCGACCGCATGGGACCGGCTGGAACGGAGGCCGGGCTGAGCAATGACGGCCGGCTGGCCGCGGCACTGGCGGGCGGGCCGACCGTGCTCGCCATGGCGCAAAGCCCTCGGGCGGTGCCCACGCGCCTCGCGCCGAAAGGCGGGCTGGCGGTGACCGGTGTCGACCCGCTGGAAAACCTGCCGATGCTGGGCGGGGTCGCGCAGCCCCTGCCGGAACTGGCGGCGGAAGCCTCGGGCCTCGGGGTCGCCAGCCTCGAGCGCGGCGGGGGCGGGGTGGCGCGTCGGCTGCCACTGCTCTGGAACAGCGACGGCAAGATTTTTCCGACCCTCGCCGCCGAGGCCATGCGCGTGGCCATGGGCGTTTCCACCCTTGTGGTGCTGGGCGACAGCGGCGGGCATGTGGATCAGCTGCGCATTGGCGACCTCACCGTGCCCACCGGGCCGGAGGGGGATTTCTGGATCTACTATCGCCCCCTCGGCGATGACGTTTACACCTCCGCGGTGGGGATTTTGGGGGATGACTATACGGCGCTGACCGAGCGCATCGCCGGCAAGATCGTGCTCATCGGCACCTCGGCGACGGGGCTCCTCGATATTCGCTCCAGCGCGCTGGGCGAGGATGTGCCGGGGGTGACCATCCACCTGCAGGTGCTCGAGCAGATGATGACGGGGGCCTTCCTTGATCGCGCCGATTGGGTAGCGGGGCTGGAGGTGCTGATCTTTGTCACCGCGGGCCTGCTTATCGTCGGCAGCGTGGTGTGGACCGGGCCAATGGTGGGTCTGGTGGTATCGCTGGCCACGGTGGCGGCGGTGACGGCAGGAAGCTGGTTTGCCTTTTCCGGCGCGCGCCTCTTGATCGATCCGAGTTTTCCGCTTCTCGGTATTCTGACGCTGTTTGCGGCCATGGTGGTCTATCGCTTTGCCACCACCGATGCGGACCGGCGGCGCATAAGGCGGGCCTTCGCCCACTATGTCGAGCCCTCGTTGCTGACGCAGATCGAAGCGGACGAAAAACTGCTGCGCCTCGGCGGGGAGGTGCGCGAGCTGACGGTGATGTTCTCGGACGTGCGCAATTTCTCCGCCCTGGGCGAGCGCGTTGCGCCCGATGAACTGGTGGGCATTCTCAACCGGCTGTTCGGCGCGCTCGGTCACGCCATTGTCGACCATAAGGGAACGATCGACAAATTCATGGGCGACGCGGTGATGGCGTTCTGGAATGCGCCGGTGCGGATCGAGCGGCATGCGCTCTTAGCCTGCCGGGCCGCGCTGGCCATGCGCAAGGCGCTGGACGCGCTCAATACCGAGGGCGGCGAACAGATCAATATCGGCATCGGCATAGCCAGCGGTCCAGCGCTGGTCGGCAACATGGGGTTTGCCGAGCGGTTCGACTATTCTTGTGTCGGCGACACGGTCAATGTCGCGGCGCGGCTCGAAAGCATGTGCAGGGCGGTGGGGCATGAGATCATTGTCAGCGCGCCGACGGCTGCCGCGGCGTCGGAGCTGGCCTTTCTCGACGCCGGCAGGGTGGAACTCAAGGGCATGAGCGAGCGCGAGCCGATTCTCATTCTTGTTGGAGATGAGAACGTCAGGGACAGCGTCGCCTTCTCCAGCCTTGCCGAAGCGCACGGGACGCTACTGACGCTGCTTGCCGCCGGGGAGGGGACTGCCGAAGCACTCGCGACTTGCCGTGAGCTGGCAATGTCAGTCGAGCCAGCCCTTGCCGGGTTTTATGACGCCTTGCCTGGGAGGCAGGCCGATTTTGTGCCAAACAGCGGCCGTGCTGAGACTGTGCCCAGCTGAGGGCATTCCCGTTTGAGAGCCCGAGGAAGACGTGATCGACACTGGCGAGCCGGACATTCCGGCCCGGTAGGCGTTTAGCTGTGGAATTGTCACTTTGCTCCCCAGCCCACGAATTTTTAGGTTGCACGCCAAGCGCAGCTTCTCTATGTCTCCGCGCAGTCGGGGCGTAGCGCAGCCTGGTAGCGCATTTGTCTGGGGGACAAAGGGTCGTCGGTTCAAATCCGGCCGCTCCGACCATTTTCCAAAATCATACGCGGCAATGTCCGGCAGTCCTGTCGGGGCTGACTGGGGGAAAAATGGCGCTGACGAAAAGCGACATCGAGCCCGCCTTCTCGCTCTGGCCGCAGCTTGCTGGCCATGTCCGCGACGCACACCTCGTCAATCACTCTGAAAACGAGACCTTTCGCATCGATTGCGACGGCGGTGAGCCGTTCATGCTGCGCGTGAATCGGCCCGAATATCAGACCGAAATTTCAATAAACAGCGAGCTGGCCTGGCTTGCGGCGCTCCGCCGCGACACGGACCTGCCTATCAGCGAGCCGGTCGCGGGTCGCGATGGCGCGCTGCTGCAGAATTTCGAGACGCCCGCTGGCGAGCAGCGCCGTGGCGTGTTGTTCCGCTTTATCGCCGGGCGTGAGCCCGGACCGGACGAGGATCTCGTCCCGCTGTTCCGCACACTCGGCACCTATGCCGCGCGGATGCACCTTCATGTCATGAGCTGGACACCGCCGGCCGGCTTTGAGCGGCAGGTGTGGAACGCCGCCACCATCCTTGATGTCGACGGGCTCTGGGGCGATTGGCGCGTCACGCCGGGGGTGGATGCCCGGGTGCGGGAGGTGCTCGACCGGCTCTGTGTCGATCTCGCGCAGCGGCTGGCGGACTATGGTACTGGCGCGGATCGCTATGGCTTGATCCATGCCGACATGCGGCTTGGAAATCTGCTGGTCGAAGGCAGCCACATCAGCCTGATCGATTTCGACGACAGCGGCTTTTGCTGGTTCGCCTATGACTTTGCTGCCGCGGTCTCTTTCCATGAGACGCAGGCCAATATTCCGGCGCTGAAGGCAGCGTGGGTGGAAGGCTATCAGAGTGTGCGGGCGCTCAGCGGTGAAGATATCGCCATGCTCGACGCCATGGTGATGTTGCGGCGCATGGCCCTCTTGGCCTGGATTGGCTCGCATGCTGAGACCAATCTCGCCCAGACCCATATGGACGGCTATGCCGAAGGCAGCGCCGATCTCGCCGAACGCTTCATACGCGGGCCGATCTGGGGTTAGGGGCTTAAGGTGCCATGTCGTCGCGCCGTGGATCACCAGGATGAGCCGGGTGATGACGAAGGTACGGTGAGATCGCTGGTCTGTGCCCACTCTGAAGTCTTCACCCCTCACCCTGACCCTCTCCCCTGAGGGGCGAGGGGCGATGGAGGCGAGGGGCCTGCGTCAGAAAGGTATCCTATAAGAAGGCTGTCCTAAATGAGAGCCTCTTCGCGGCGGACGTTGGTGCGTGGATCGTTGTCGATGGCGCTTGAGACGCCCCAGACCAGACCGATCAGCAGGAACAGATGCCGCCAGTGGTCGGAGTCGATGATCAACGACTCGGCAGCCAGCATTGAAAATGTCGCAAGGAGCGGTATGGCGAGCAGCCGGTAAGGCGAGGGACGCAGGATCGACGTAAATCCCTTCCAGAGTGTGACGCCGATCAGCAGGTAGAAGAGGACACCGCCGCCCCAGCCGTAATTATGGAGCACTGAAACATAGACATTGTGTGGCTCCTCGATGATGCGCAAATTGCGGAACTCTCCTGGCCCCAGTCCCCTGGGATGGTCGAGTGCCAGCTCGAAGGCATAGCCCTGGCGGCCGAAGCGACCGGTTTCGCCGGTGTCGTAGCTTTGGGTGGCGAAGCGGGTTTCAAAGAGCTTGTAAACGGCGGGGATCGAGAGCAGGCCCCCGAGCGCCACCACAAGCATTGCGGCCCCGACCAGCGACATCATCATGATCCGCACCTTGTCGCGCGCGCCTGCTTCCAGGACGAAGACGAGGACGAGCGTGATGATCGATGAGGCCGCAAAATGCCCCCATCCGGCGCGGGAGAAGCTGACGAACACTCCAACGAAGAGCACGAGGTAGACGCCACCGGCGATGATCGCGGGCCAGCCGCGCAACAGCAGCACGCGCTGCAGGGCAAACATGGCGGGCAGGATCAGGAAGGGCGCAAAGACGTTTGGATCCTTGAACGTCGCCTTGGCGCGTCCATAGCGCAGGAAGAGGTCGGCGCCGGGCATGAGCCGCAGATAGGCCAGCGTGCCGATGATGGCGAGGAGCACGGCGATGGCGGTATAAGCGGCCATGATCAGCCGCATCCGGCGGATCGTGTCCTCCGCGACGTAATTGGCGGCGAAATAGGAGGTGCTGAGGAGAAAGATCGTCACCAGAGTGAAGATCAGCGCGTCTGTGAGCGGTGTGAACTGGACCTGGAAGACGGCAATCAGCGCAAAGGGGATGAACCCCAGGATGATCGCCAGCAGGCCGAGCGTCGATCGGTAGAGCCCAACCCCCGCCATGACGGCGACGGGCAGGACCAGCACGAACATCAACTCATAGGGCGAGGGCTCGATAAGGACGATGCCGCCCGCAAAGATCCACAGTGCCACCATCACGTCGAGGAGGCGCTGGGCCTTCTTGCGCACAAAAGCCTGCGCCGCCTCTTTCGAACCGACGAAGGCGGTATCGAAGGGGGCAGACAGGCTCAATAGGCGTTCTCGCTCTTGGCAAAAAGGGATACCGGGGTCATCGCGACGATATAGAGATCGAGCAGCAGCGACCAGTTCTCGATGTAGTAGAGGTCGTGGTTCACGCGCTGCATGATCTTGTCGATCGTGTCGGTCTCGCCGCGCCAGCCATTGATCTGGGCCCAGCCGGTCATGCCCGGCTTGACGCGATGCCGCGCGAAATAGCCTTCCACCGCCTCGTAATAGAGCTGGTTCTCGGCCTTGGCCTGAAGCGCGTGGGGGCGGGGGCCGACAATGGACAGCTCGCCCTTGAGCACGTTGAACAGCTGCGGCAGCTCGTCGATCGAGGTCTTGCGGATGAACTTGCCGACGCGGGTAACGCGCGGATCGTCCTTGGTCACGAGCTTGGCCGCATTGGCATCGAGCGTGTCGGTCCGCATGGAGCGGAACTTGTAGATATTGATCAGCTGGTTGTTAAAGCCATGGCGCTTCTGCACGAAGAACACCGGGCCCTTGCTCTCGAGCTTGATGGCGATGGCCGCGGCCAGCATGATCGGCGAGAGCAAGACCAGCGCCGTGACGGCGACCAGCTTGTCGAACCCCCATTTGAACACGAGGTTCCAGTCCGAGATCGGGCGGTCGGCCATGTCGAGGACGGCGACGCCACCGATATAGGAATAGGCCTTGTCGGTGAATTTGAGCTTGCTCATGTGGGCGGAGAGGCGGATGTCGACCGGCAGCACCCAGAGCTGGGTTAGCATGTCGAGGACCCGCTTTTCAGCCGAGAGCGGCATGGAGACGATGACGAGATCGACCGGCGTGCGGCGGGCAAATTCGATGAGGCTCGAGACCTTGCCCAGCTTGTAGTAGCCAGCCACCTCGTCAGGCGAACGCTCATCGATGCGATCATCGAAGAGGCCGAGGAGGTTTATGTCCTTGTCCGCACCGGCATTGATCTGCTCGATCAGCACTTCGGCATCCTTGCCGCCACCGACAATGACCGTGCGGCGCTTGAGCCGGCCCTGGCGGGTCCAGTGCTGCACCAGCGTATGCAGCAGCATGCGGTAGCAGATCAGCAGGACCGCTCCGGCAATGAACCAGGTCATCAGCCAGACGCGGGACACCATGTCGCCGGCCTTGAGGAAGAAGATGACGGCGGTGAGGATGGCCATCACCGAGGCCCAGACTGCAAGGACGCGACCCACCTGGCCGACAACGCGGCGATAGGCCGGCACGCGGTGGGTGCGCAGGGCATTGAGCCCGATATTGTTGAGGAAGGCCGCAACGACAATGAGGATTGTATAGAGCGTCTCGTCGCCCGGCGGCACATAGGCGGCCTGGATGCCAAAGCCAAGGGCGATCAGCAGACCTGCTTCCACCAGCTGGGCCACGCCGGAGATGACATTGCCCGAATAGGTGCGCTCAACCGGGCGCGCGATGATCTCTTCGGCGGGGACGGACAGTGGGGTGCCGGGATTGGCCTCGCGCGAGGCATGGCCGGAAATGGCCTGCTTTGGGTCGACACGAAACATCAGTGGCACCAGTACTCAATACACTAGATGACCGATACTGCGTCACAGACCTTTATGTTCAGTGAAATCGTCTCCTAGGATTGCGACAGCGCAGTCCGGTAGAGCTGTTCTATGGCAGTGCTCATCGGGGCCACTGCGAATTGGGCCGCGATCCCCTCGCGTCGCTGTTCGGCCTGGGCCCGCGTCACGGCAGGGGTGTCCAGTGTTGACTGCATTGCGTGCGACAGTGATCCGACGTCGCAGGGGGCAAGCAGGAGATCGGTCTCGCCGGCAAAGATCTCTGGAATGCCGCCGACATTGGTGGTGATCAGCGGCTTCCCGGCCGCTGCAGCTTCCAGAACAATGTAGGGCAGGGACTCGGCCAGCGATGGCACGACCACCGTCTTGCCGCGCGCGAACATGGCCCGGGCGGGTTGGGCACCGACGAGGCTGACGCGGGTCGTGAGGTTGAGCTCGGCGAGCCTTGTTTCGAGCGCGGCGCGATCCGGGCCGTCGCCGGCCATGATAAGGGTTGCGGGAGTGCCATCGGGCCGGGTGAGGCCGGTCATCGCCTCGACCAGCGGGAAGATGCCCTTGAGATCGCGCAGTTCGCCGACAAAGACGAAATCGGCGGCATCCACATCGGTCGCAACCGGCACGAATTCTTCCGGCGCCACGCCATTGTGGATGACAGCGACCGGGCAGGTGGGCGGGCCGATGAGGCGAGAGTATGTTGTTCTAGCGTAGGCGCTCTCAAAGATGATTGCCGCGGTTTGCGGCATCAGCCCGCGTTCGAGCCGGTGAAACAGTTTTCCCGATGCGGAGCTGGCGGAAAAATGCAGCACCCCGCCATGGGGCGTATAGAGAGCGCGGGCCTTGGCATTGCCGATGCGGGCGAGGCGGGCATAAAAGCCGCCTTTCGCGCCATGGCCATGCAGAATGTCGATCTCGAGCTTTTTGGCGAGGCTGCGCACGGCCAACGGCGTAGTGAGATCGCCCGGGCCAAGGAGGCGCGGCATCGGCAGGCGATGAATGCCGAGCCTGGCATGCGGCACGAGGGCGGCGAGGCGGGTCTCAGTCTGGGCGTCGCTGGCGAGGCTGTCAACGACGATGCCGACGTCATGACCCATGCCGTCGAGCGCGCGCGTCAGATCGGCGACATGGCGAAAAAGCCCGCCGACGGGCGCGCGCATGATCTGGAGGACGCGTAGTTGGCTGTTCGCGCCGAGCTGCGACAAGGGGTTTAGAACCAGCGCTCGTTGACGACGATGGTGTCGCCGGGGGAGAGCGGGAAGTCGAGCTCGACCGTGCCCTTGACCATCTCATTGCCCTTGCGGCGATAGACCGTGACCTTGCTGCGGTCCGCGGTGTCGTTGAAGCCACCAGCCGTGCTGATCGCGGCGCGGGCGGTCATGCCATAGACATAGGGGAACTGACCTGAGGTGCGCACTTCACCCTGGATGAAGAAGGGGCGGTATTCGGCAACTTCCACGGCCACATTGGGATTGCGCATGAAGCCATTGGCCAGCGCGGCCGCGATACGCGAAGCCGCGACGCTGGTGGTCTGGCCGCGCACCTGCACAGCGCCGACAAGCGGGAAAGCAATCGCGCCGGCGTCATTGACGCGATAGGTATTGGTCAACTCGGCATCGCCATAGACGGACACTCGCACTACATCGCCGGTGTCGAGCGAATAGACGCCCTTGGTCTCGACCGTATAGGTCGAGGGCAGAGAGGACGTCGTGGAGCATGCCGCCAGCGGCATCAGCAGTGTAACAGCGAGAATGGGTAGCCAGCGCATTGGGAATCCCGCGCGTTCGAGTTGGCCACAGTGTTGTTCTTTATGGTTAAGATTTCCCTTATGCCCTTGCGGTGCAGCCCGTTTTGCGGGGCCGATTAACGTAATCTTGACTACGCAGGGTGATAACTCTGGTCTCGGTGAGGACCTGACATGACTCTGGATGCGCCCAGCATGCGCGATGCGCGAATTGACATTGCAGCGGTGATGGGTGCGCTGGGGCGGAAACTGCCCCGAATTATCCTGGTTACTCTGGTGCTGCTGGCAGCGACTTTTGTCGTGCTGATGTTCATGCCCAAGCTCTATGAATCATCTGCCTCTATTCTGGTGGAGCCGCGGTCCAACGCCTTCGTGCGCGCCTCCAACGAGCAGATGCCCAGCGCCGGCGGGGCCGATACCGGCGTTGTTTCCAGCCAGATCGAGCTGATCAAATCACGCGATACACTGCTGCGAGTCATCGATGAACTCGACCTGCGCTCCAAGGCCGAATTCAACGGCTCGCAGTCGGGCTTTTCGCCGATGGGCGTGCTGATGCAGCTGCTGGGCCGCAGCAACCGGCCCGTCAGCATCGACGAAACAGTGCTCAATACGCTCTATGATCGCATGACCGTGGTGCAGGAGCGCGACTCGCGCATTATCAGCGTGCTGGTGCGTTCGACCGATCCGCAGCTTGCCGCCGATATCGCCAATGCGGTGGCGCGCGCCCATGTGGTGCGCCGGGCGCAGCTCTCGCTCTCCGACACCGCCGACGCCTCCGGCTGGCTCAATGAGGAAATCGCCCGCCTGCGCATTTCGGTGGAACAGGCCGAATCCGCCGTGGCCCAGTTCAAGGTCGACAATGATCTTTATGTCGGCGCCAACAGCACCAGCCTGCTCGACCAGCAGCTTTCGACCATCTCCACCCAGATCGCCACGGCTCAGGAGCGCAAGAATACTGCGCTCGGCCGCGCCGCGCTGATCCGCGACCTCTTGCTCAGCGGCCAGCCCATTGATGGGGTGACCGATGTGCGCGCCTCCGCCGTCGTTCAGCAGCTGAGCCAGGAGAAGGTCCGCCTGCAGGGTGAGCGCGCCCAGCTGTCGGCGACGCTGCTGCCCAATCATCCCACCATCCGCGCCATCGATTCCCAGCTGCGCGAGCTCGAAACCCAGATCCGTCAGGAAGGCATGCGCGTTGCCGAGACGCTGGAAGCCGAGGGTAAGGTCGAGGGCAATCTTGAAGCTACGCTCACAGCCGATCTCGACCGGCTTAAGCAGACCGCCTCGACGGCCACCCGCGACACAGTGGCGCTCGACGGGCTTGAGCGCGAAGCCAAGGCCCAGCGCGACCTGCTCGAGGCCTATCTCCTGCGCTATACGGAAGCCTCATCGCGCGTCGATACCAATTCGACGCTGCCAGACGTGCGTGTCGTAACCGAAGCTGCGCCCTCCGTCGTGCCGGCGTCGCCCAAGACCGCGCTGATCCTTGCGGCTGTCGGTTTTGTGGCGCTGGCAGGCCAGGTTGGCGTCGCCATTTTCAGCGAACTGCTGTCCGGCCGCGCACTCCGGCCCGTTCACGGCTTTGCTCCGGCGGCTCCGGTTGCCGTGGCCGATCCTGTTGAGCCCGTGGCTCCTGTTGCTTCTGTCGTCCCGGCTGCTGCGGTTGAAACCCAGCTGCCCGTGGTCGAAACCCCACCGCAGCCCGAGGCTGCGAGCGAAGACGAGCCGTCTCTCCGCACCGAGCCGCAGAGCCTCCTGTCCCGCGATGCCAGCGACGTGGCGGACATTGCTTCGAGCGATACCCGCGCGCTCCTCAAGGAACTGACCGAACGCCGCGAACGCGCTGCGCCTCCGGAAGAGGCCGTGCCACCGCCACCCGCTCCGCCGCGCCAAAGCGTTCCGGGCATGGTGCGCTACGCCGACCTCGCGGCCGATCTGGTGCTCGGGCGCACCCATCTTCTGTTGCTGGCCGACTATGGCCGCGACTTGCCCAGCGAAACCCTGGCGCGCGAACTGATCAACGATGCCCTGTCCAAGGGGCTCAGCGTGGCACTCGTCGACGCCGGTAGCGGCCGGGTTGGCCCGATCCCCGGTCTGTCCGACCTCAGCGCCGGCGCCGTGAGCTTTGGCGATATCGTGCAGAAATCGGCCTCCAGCAGTTTTGCCGAGATCGCCTGGGGGCAGGGGGACGCCATCGACCGCAATTCCGCCCGTCCGATCACCCTCGTTGAGGCCTTGGGCGACATCTATGAGGTTGTGGTGGTGCTGACGGGGCGGGTTGCCGGGCGTTCCAGCCTGCCGCTCTTTGCCGATCTTGGTGGTCGCGTCGTGCTGGTGGCTGCCAATTCGGAAGAGACCGATGAGGCCAATGACATTCGACGCCAATTGCTCGATGCCGGCTTGCCCAAGGTTGAGATCGCCGCTCTGGCCGATCTGGCCGCCTAGCCGGTCGGATAGCGATGTCGCTAAAATACACCGCAATTCGTGCTGCCTTTGAAGCCTTGTGGTTGGCGCGGCTGCCGCAACTTTCCCGCGCCCTGTCAGCATCACGCGGGGTGATCTTCACCCTCCACCGCGTGCTGCCGAACAAGCCCGCGGCGTTCTCGCCCAATGCCATTCTGCAGATCGAGCCGGGCTTTCTCGACTACGTCGTCGAGCGCGTGCGGGGGCTCGACATGGATATTGTCACGCTCGATGAGGCCGTCGACCGGCTCGCCGCGAAGACTGCGGGGCGCAGGTTTGTCGTCCTCACCTTCGACGATGCCTATCGTGACAATCTCGTCCATGCCCTGCCGGTGCTGAGAAAGCACGCAGCCCCCTTCACGCTCTATGTTCCGACCGCCTTCGTCGATGGGACCGGTCAGCTGTGGTGGCAGGCCATCGAAGATATCATCGCCCGCCAGGAGGCTGTCGCCTTCTCGGAGAACGGCGAGACCGAATACCTTGATATACGGACCGCGGCGCAGAAGAGCGAGGCATTCGACCGGATCTACTGGCGCATGCGAAAACTGCCAGAGCCGGAGCGCCGGCATCTGCTCGCCCAATTCACCGAAAACTATGGCTATGATCTCGCGCAGCAGTGCCGCGATCTGATCATGGACTGGCAGGAGTTGATGACGGTGGCGAGCGATCCGCTCTGCACCATCGGCGCGCATACGGTGAACCACTACGAACTGGCAAAACTGCCCGCCGAGGAAGCGCGTTCGGAAATGGCGCGATCCGCCGAAATCCTGGAAGCGAAGCTCGGCCAACGGCCGATGCACTTTTCCTATCCGCTCGGTGGGCCGCTCTCGTGCGGGCCGCGGGAATTCGCGCTGGCGACCGAGCTTGGGTTCCGCACCGCGGTGACGACGCGCCCGGGAGGGCTCTATCCCGCCCACCTCGCTAGTCTCACCGCCCTGCCGCGCATTTCGCTGAACGGGCTTTTCCAGCAGCGGCGCTATGTCGACATTTTTGCCAGCGGTGGCCTCTTCACCCAGATGGGTCGGGTGATGGGGTAGGGTCCTTTAGCCGGCCCGGCGCTCCGCGTCCGGTCGCGCCATCCAACGCACCAGCCACATGGCCGGAAGCAGCCAGCCCATGGCGGCAATGATGAAGTAGAGGATCAGGACGAGCCCGGGCAGGCCCTCCGGCAGGGCAAGGTAGATCGATGTCGCCAAGACCGACCACGCCACGATTGAGGCGACGATCAGGAACGCGCCGATCAATTTGCGATTACGCTGGGTCATGTGCGGCATCTGGACTGTTGCGGGAACATGCCCCCGGGATTACCACTGCGCCAGTTTCTTCGATACCAGAAAGATCGCTGTGACGACCTTGCAGGATGCCGCACCCGGCAAAGTGAGTATTGTTGGTGACCGCCTCCGCCCCGTGCGGATCTGGCTTTATATTATGGCCGCGATGGTTCTCGCCATGGTGATGGTGGGGGGAATGACCCGCCTCACCGGTTCGGGCCTGTCGATCACCACCTGGAAGCCCATATCGGGCATCATCCCGCCGCTGACCCAGGCGGACTGGCAGGCCGAGTTCGAAGGCTACAAGCTGATCCCGCAGTATGAGGTCTACAATCACTGGATGACCCTTGAGGACTTCAAGGGCATTTTCTGGTGGGAGTGGGGCCATCGGTTCCTCGGCCGGATCATCGGCTTTGCCTTCGCCATTCCCTTCCTTGTCTTCCTGTTCCAGCGCCGCCTGACGTCGGACATGACCCTGCCGCTGGCCGGTCTTTTCATTCTGGGTGGTTTTCAGGGCTTTCTGGGCTGGTGGATGGTCTCGTCCGGCCTCACCGAATTGACCTCTGTGTCGCAATATCGCCTGGCGACCCATCTGACAGCGGCCTTGATCCTGTTGTTGGCATTGATCTGGGTGGCCCGACGAATGCGGCCCGAGCCGGTAGAGAATACCGTCACCAGCTTCAACAAATGGGCCGCGGCCATCCTTCTCGGGCTGCTCGTAATCCAGATCGCCGCTGGTGCCTTTGTCGCCGGTATCCAGGCGGGCATGGGCTTCAACACCTGGCCGCTGATGGAAGGCAAGTTCATTCCCGATGGTCTTTATGCCCATGATCCGGCGTGGTTAAGCCATTTCGAAGACGGTCTGACGGTGCAGTTCAACCACCGCATGCTGGCCTATCTCATCACCATCTATGCGGCGGTGATGGTGTGGCTGCAGGCCCGGAACCATGGCTTCTCGGGTGTGCATCGCTGGCTGGTGGTGATCATGGCTCTGGTCGTGGCCCAGGTTGCCCTCGGCATCGCGACGCTGCTCTCCAAGATCAATATCGATCTGGCGGTCGCGCACCAGGGTCTCGCCTTCATTCTGGCCTCCGCAATCGCGGCGTATCTGGCCGATATGACGAAAACACACGCTCTCGGTACGGTAAAATAATACCGCATTTGTAAGCTGTTGTTTTTAAATGACTTTTTAGGTGGGGTTGACGGCGTGTCGAATCCCTCCTAAAGACCCCACCGAACTGGTCGGTTCCCTGTGGATCGACTGCCTGAATCTTAGGGATTTCGATTATGAGCACTTACTCGGCAAAACCGAGCGAGATCGAAAAGCAGTGGATCCTCATCGACGCCGAAGGGCTGGTGGTGGGTCGTCTTGCTTCGATCATTGCCTCGCGTCTGCGCGGCAAGCACAAGGCGACTTTTACGCCTCACATGGACATGGGTGACAATATCATCGTCATCAATGCTGACAAGGTGAAGCTGACCGGTCGCAAGCTCGACCAGCACCGCTTCTACTGGCACACCGGTTACCCCGGCGGCATCAAGGACCGTACCGCGCGCGAACTGCTCGAGGGTCGTTTCCCGAACCGCGTGCTGGAAAACGCCGTGCGTCGCATGATGCCCGGTGGCCCGCTGACCCGCGCCCAGCTCAAGAACCTGCGCGTCTATGCCGGTTCCGAGCACCCCCATGTCGCACAGAACCCGACCGCTCTCGACGTCGGCGCGATGAACCCCAAGAACGTCCGGGTGAAGTAACATGGCCGACACCATCAACTCTCTCGAAGATCTCGGCACTGCTGCCGGCGCACCCGCCGTCAACGCTGCTCCCGTTCACGAACAGAAGCTCGACAGCCTCGGCCGCGCCTATGCCACCGGCAAGCGCAAGAACGCCGTCGCTCGCGTCTGGATCAAGCCCGGCAAGGGCAAGGTCACCGTCAACGGCCGTGAATTTGCGAAGTACTTCGCTCGTCCGGTTCTGCAGCTGATCGTCAAGCAGCCGATCGTCGCTTCCGAGCGCCTCGACCAGTATGACGTCAACGTCACCGTTGCTGGTGGTGGTCTGTCCGGCCAGGCCGGTGCGATCCGCCACGGCATCTCCAAGGCACTGACCTACTTCGAACCGACCCTGCGTCCGGTTCTGAAGAAGGGCGGCTTCCTGACCCGCGACAGCCGCGTCGTGGAACGCAAGAAGTACGGCAAGGCCAAGGCCCGTCGTTCGTTCCAGTTCTCGAAGCGCTAAGCTTTTCGAACTTGCCAGATTTGCAGAGGGGTCGGGAAACCGGCCCCTTTGTTTTTGGAGGGTGTGCGGGGAGGGCGCAATTTCCTTGCCCGACAGGCTGGTCAAGCCGCCCAGCGCTCTCCATATGGGTACTGCCGATAGAGCCCGTCCATGCCCAGCCTCGTTACCCGCTTTCATCTCCTCATTTTTTTCGTCACCCTCGCGACCACGGGTGTGGCGCTCCTCCATGTGCCGGAAAGCTTCGCCTTTGTAGCGCACTGGAGCGGCAGCGTGGCCGACTGGGTCTGGCCGCGCGATTTGGCGCTGGCCGCGGCGCCGCTGATAGAAGTCGGGCTGATCGCGGTGTTTTACCTGCTGGGGCGCGCCTTGACGAAAAACCACCTCGCCAAGACCCGCCATATCCTCGATCCGGCCCTGACCCTGCTGCTCGCCGTGCCGTCCTTTTGCCAGCTTGGCCTGCTGTTCGCGGGGATCGGCTCCGACCTCGACCTCATTCGCTTTGCCGGCTTCGGCCTTGGCGCCGTTTTGATGCTGCTGGGGATCGTGCTCTATGGTGCCGAACGCCACTCCTATGGTGGATTGCGCCTGCCCTGGCCGGTGCCGTCCGACCGGGCATGGGTTATCGTTCATCGCGTGACGGGCGTCGCGACTTTCCTTGCCGGTATGGGGCTTGCTGTGCTCGCCTGGGCCGATCCGGGGCTGGGCGTATTGGTGACGTCATACGCCCTCAGCCTGCTGCTGTTGCCTTTGCTGGCCGGGCTCGTGAGTCTCGTCACGCGGCCCCTCTGAGACGTTCGATCTCCAATCCATTGCGCCGGCATTAGGAATTTCCTCGCGTTTGGAAGGAAATGGAATGCCATGCGCTGCTTTCGGTGGAGGGCAGGCGTAAGTTTTGGGCAACCCGCAGGCGAGCGTCAGAGAACGCGCTGGCCTGTCAGCTCAAAGGTCACCTTTCATGTCTCCCACAACCGTTTCGGCGGCGCGAGCGCCGCGTGCTCCCAAGCCCTTTTACGCAAGCTTTGGCTTCCAGGTCCTCGCGGCCATGGTGGTCGGCCTGATCCTTGGCTTCATCGCCCGCAATATCGGTCCCGATGCCGCCGGCAACGCCAACTGGCTCACCCAGACGTTGTCGACCATCGGCTCGTCCTTCGTCTCGCTGCTGCGTGCGCTGGTGCCGGTGCTGGTCTTTACCGCCATTGTCGCCTCGATCGCCAATCTGCGCGAACTCAACAATGCGGCCAAGCTCGTCTGGCAGACACTGCTCTGGTTCGCCATCACTGCGCTGATCGCCGTGGCCATCGGCATTGCGCTCGGCCTCATCATTCAGCCGGGGATCAACACCGCCGTCACCGAAGCCGCTGCCCGCGCGCCGTCCTCGACCGGGTCCTGGCTCGATTTCCTCAAGGGGCTGATTCCGTCCAACATCTTTGGTCTGCAGGCGTCGACCCGCGTGACCGATAGCGGCGCTACGACCAGCCTCAACTTCAACGTGCTGCAGATCCTCGTGATCTCCATCGTTGTCGGCATCGCCGCCCTGCGCGTTGGTCCGGCCGCCGATCCGTTCCTCGCCTTCAACCGCTCCTTCCTCAAGATCGTCCACAAGATCCTGTGGTGGGTCATTCGCCTGACGCCGATCGGCACCATCGGCCTCCTGGGCAATGCCGTCGCCGTCTATGGCTGGGATGCGCTGGCGCAGCTGGGGTGGTATTCGGCCGCCATCTATATCGGCCTCGCCCTCGTGCTCTTCGTTGTCTACCCGGTGCTGTTGCAGGCCAATGGCCTCAACCCCATCCGCTATTTCCAGAGCGCCTGGCCGGCGATTCAGCTCGCCTTCGTGTCGCGTTCCTCCATCGGCACGCTGCCGGTCACCGAACGCATCACTGAGAAGAACCTCGGCGTGCCGCGCGAATATGCCTCCTTTGCCGTGCCGCTTGGTGCGACCACGAAGATGGACGGTTGCGCGGCCATCTATCCGGCGATCTCGGCGATTTTCGTCGCCCAGTTCTTCGGCATCAGCCTTGGCATCGAGCACTATCTGCTGATCGTCTTCGTCTCGGTCATCGGCTCGGCAGCCACGGCCGGCCTCACCGGCGCGACTGTCATGCTCACCCTGACGCTGTCGACCCTCGGTCTGCCGCTTGAAGGCGTCGGCCTCTTGCTCGCCGTCGACCCGATCCTCGATATGGGCCGCACCGCAGTCAACGTCGCCGGCCAGGCGCTCGTGCCGACCATCGTCGCCAAGCGCGAGGGCATTCTCGACCAGGCCACATACGACCGCGGCGAGAGCATCGAAGCGCTCGATATTGAACCCAACGCGGTGCCGGCGGAATAAGAAATCCCCATCTCCGTACTGGGGGAGGCGCAAGCCTCCCCTTTTTTGCATATATATTTCGCCTTGACGCTAATTAGGCAAAACGCTAATTAGCGCGGCATCGAAATAGGAGAGGTTCTTGGGTATCAACGCCGTCTTCGAGGCGCTCTCGCATCCGGTGCGGCGCAAGGTTCTGGCGCTGCTCAAGACTGGACCGATGAGCGCCGGCGAGCTTGCCGATCATTTCGAGATCAGCCGGCCCACGCTTTCGGTCCACTTTGCCAAGCTCAAGGAAGCGGAGCTCGTGGCCGTGGAGCGACAGGGGACGAGCCTCATCTACCATCTCAATACGTCGGTGCTGGAACAGGCACTGGCCGATGTGCTTTCGCTGGGGGAAGAGAAATGAAGAAAGCCAATATTGTCAGTCCATCTGTCCTGGCGGGCGTGGCGTTGCTCATCGTCATCACCATCATCGGCTATCTACTGGTGCCGGCCGAAGCCCAAATGCCGGTCCACTGGGGGCCGGACGGCAAGGCTGACGCCTATCTCATGCGCGATTGGGCTCCGCTGATGCCAATCGGGCTGATCGCTGTCATGGGTGTGATCTTTCAGATCGTGCTGCAGCGGGGGCCGCAGGGTGAACGGGCCCTCGCAGGTCTGCGGACGGCCTTCGCCGGCTTCACCCTGCTGATGTCGGTAATCCAGGCGGGGGCCATTGCCATCACACTGGGCTCCAATCTCGAGATGGTTCGGGTGATCGTCTTCGGCCTGGGCGCGCTGTTCATCGCGATGGGCAATATCCTGCCCAAGTCGCAGCCGAACGGTTTTGCCGGCATGCGTTTGCCCTGGACCATGAAGAATCCGGCAAACTGGCAGGCGACAAACCGTCTTTCCGGCATGCTGATGATGGTGGGCGGGGGCGGTATGGCCCTGGCGGCCGTGCTGATTGCGGATACGAGCTGGCTGCTCGCCATTGTCGCCATCTGCATTTTCGGGCCGCTCTTGATCGGCACGTACTACAGCTATCGCCTGTCCCGTCAGGGCCAGGCGTAAAAGAGAGGGCGACACGCGGGTCGCCCTATACGGCTTTCTTGAGTGAGAGCTTTTTGGCCTTGGTCTTCTTGCGCTCGACCTTAGCGGCGCGGGGCACGAAATTGGCCATGACACGCTCGATCACCTTGATCGCCCGATCGACACCATCCTCGCTGCGCAGCTTTTCGGCCAGTTCGGCGGCATTGCGGCGATAGGCTTCGTTGCTGGTGAGATCTGTCAGCGACTGGGCCAGCGTTTCTGCCGTCAGCTTGCGCAGGCGAATGGGTTTGGGGCCGCAGCCCAGCTCATAGACGCGACGACCCCAGTATGGCTGGTCCATGGCCTGCGGGACCACAAAGGTCGGGCGCCCGAGGTGGAGGCCCGCCGAGGTCGTGCCGGCACCGCCATGGTGCACCACGGCGCTGACATAGCGGAACAGACGGTCGTGCGGTGCTTTTTCGATGGCAAAGATCGTATCGGGCAGGTCCCGTGGATCGATGCCGCCCCAGCCGCGTGCGACGACGGCGCGGCCGCCCCAGAGCGCCATGGCTTCCTTGAGGATGCGCGTATTGCGCTCGGCGCCAAAGGGCATGGAGCCAAATCCGATATAAACCGGCGCTTCGCCTGCCGAGAGGAAAGCTTCAAATTCCGGCGTCGGCTCCCAGCCGCTGCGATCGCGAAGGTTCCAGTAGCCGGTGACGAGCGCAGTCTTGGGCCAGTCGCGCGGACGCGGGCTGACGGCCGTGGAATAGGCGTAGAGCGTGGTGAGTGCCGAACCATCGGTATTGGTGAAGACGCCGCCCATATTGCGCGCATCGAGCCCCATCAACTCGCGGCGCAGGCGATTGCGCGGCAGGTTCCAATAGGCCTGCTGCATGGTGGCGGCGGTATAGGAGAGCTTGTTGAGCGTGGGGCCGAGGTCATCGGCGACATAATACATCGACAGCGGAAACTCGCTGGTCGAGTTGAGCGGCTGCAGCGCCGTCATGATCGCCGGGATCTTCAGCGCCTCGGCGATGTCGATGCCGAAGCTGGTGTTCATGTTGACGATGATGGCGTCAGCGCCCTGGCACATGCGCCAGGCCGAGCGCGCCGCGGTATCGACGATCTGCTGGCCCTGGCGCAAGAGGGATGGGCCATTGATGAGCATGGAAGTGCTCATCGCGCTTTCAAACCGTGATTCCTTGAGGAAGGACTGGATCGAGGGTCCAAGCGAGTGGAACTCAAGCCCGTAGCCGGTGACCAGATCCTCGAATTCTTCGGTCGCGCCGAGTGCAACCGTATATCCGCGCTCCTGAAGCGCAATGGCCAGGGCGAGATAGGGCTGAACGTCGCCTTGCGTGCCGATCGTCACCAGGGCAATACGCTTCAAGTTCGAACCTCACCTAACGCCGTTCGGTTCCGAACTTCGGAACCCCGCGGCCCATTTACAAGACCCGGAGGACGATTTAAGAACAGCCTGTCGATCGTTGCTTTCCTTACAAAAATGACTTCCGAAGGGCAAGAGACATGCTGTCTCCGTTCACTGTTGCAAAGGTTGGAGCCCAGCTCGCCGGCAAGGTGATGGCGGTTGCCGCGGCCGCCAACGCGGCAAGCGCCCGCTAGCTCTTCCCACATGGCCATGCTCGTGGCCGGGAAGAGCCGAATACAGCGCAAACCCCAATCGGACCGGGCGATTTAACCCGTCTGCAACCATAATTCCGCGATAATCAGCCTCCCATAATCGAGGTTTGGCGCCCGAGCGCGTCGCGGCAAGATCAGGGTCTCTGAGAGGCCCGCCGAGGAATCACATGAGCGAAGTTTTCCACCGTATCCGTCGCCTCCCGCCTTATGTTTTTGCCCATATCGACCCGATCAAGGCCAAGGCGCGCGCTGAGGGAGTCGATATCATCGACCTCGGCATGGGCAATCCGGACATGCCGACGCCCGACCACATCGTCGAAAAGCTGCAGGAAACGGTCAAGGACGGTCGCACCCATCGCTATTCCACTTCGCGTGGCATTTCCGGTCTCCGCAAGGCCCAGGCCAGTTATTACGGTCGCCGCTTTGGCGTGAAGCTGAACCCCGACACGCAGGTCGTGGCGACGCTCGGCTCCAAGGAAGGCTTCGCCAACATGGCTTCGGCCATCACCGCCCCCGGCGACGTGGTGCTGGTGCCAAATCCGACCTATCCGATCCATTCGTTCGGCTTCATCATGTCGGGCGGCGTTGTTCGCTCCATGCCGGCTGAGCCGGGTGAAGACTTCATGCGCGCGCTCGATCGTGGCGTCCGTCACTCGATCCCCAAGCCCATCGCGCTGGTGCTGAACTACCCGGCCAACCCGACCGCCTACACGGCCGACCTCGATTTCTACACCGAGGTGGTCAAGTACTGTAAGGCCAACGACATCCTGATCCTGTCCGATCTCGCCTATTCCGAGATCTATTTCGACGAGAAGGAGCCGCCGCCGTCGATCCTGCAGGTGCCGGGCGCGATCGACATTTCGGTGGAGTTCACCTCGATGTCGAAGACCTATTCCATGCCGGGCTGGCGCGTTGGCTTTGCCGTCGGCAACGAGCGCCTGATCGCCGCTCTGGCGCGCGTGAAATCCTACCTCGACTACGGTGCTTTCACGCCGATCCAGGTTGCGGCCGTCGCTGCGCTCAATGGCTCCGATGATGTCATCGAGGAAGTCCGCAAGGTCTATAAGCACCGTCGCGACGTCATGGTGGAAAGCTTTGGTCGCGTCGGCTGGGATATTCCGGTTCCCAAGGCCACCATGTTTGCCTGGGCGCCGATCCCTGCCCAGTTCGCCCACCTCGGCTCGCTCGAATTTGCCAAGATGCTGGTTCAGGAAACCGGTGTGGCCGTGGCTCCGGGCGTCGGCTTTGGCGAATATGGCGACCAGTACATCCGCCTCGCTTTCGTCGAGAACGAGCAGCGCATCCGTCAGGCCGCGCGCAACATCAAGAAGCTGCTGGGCTCCAAGGGCGACCAGGGCAACGTGGTGCCGCTCGCTGGTGGCACGAAGTAAAATTATGCGTCTGAAGGGGGCGGCGCGCCGCCTCCTTCGACACCGTGGGATGGACGGGTGAAAACAGGTCTCAGCACGGTTATGCACTGCGACTACTTCGATCGGGGCGTCTGCCGCTCGTGCACCCTTATGGGCACGCCCTATGACGACCAGATCGCCGCCAAGACGGCGCACGCCAAAGATCTGCTGGCTGCCTGGCCGGACGCCGTCTGGCTCCCGCCGATGGTCAGCCGACCCGAAGGTTTTCGGAACAAGGCGAAAATGGTGGTGGGCGGCACGGCCGACGCGCCCACTCTCGGTATTCTCGATCCGACCCAGCATGGGGTCGATCTCACTGGTTGTGGCATCCTCGCGGACGGGCTGCGGGTGGCCTTCGAGCCGATCAAGCGTTTCATCGCGCGCGCCCGCATAGCGCCCTATGATGTTCCGAGCCGCCGCGGCGAGCTCAAGCACGTGCTCCTGACCGAATCTGCCGATGGCGCGCTGATGCTGCGCTTTGTGCTGCGCTCCACCGAGCCTGTCGGCCGGATGCAAAAGCACCTCGCCGAACTGCTGGCGGCCTTGCCGCAGCTGGTCGTGGTCACCGCAAACCTCCTGCCCGAGCACAAGGCCGTGCTGGAAGGGGATGAGGAAATCCTCCTCGCCGGTAGCGAAACCCTGCCGATGCGGCTGGGCGACATTGTCCTTCATCTCCGGCCGGCAAGTTTTTTCCAGACCAATACCGACATCGCCATCGGACTTTATCACCAGGCGCGGGACTGGGTCGATGAGCGCGGCGCACGATCGATCTGGGACCTTTATTGCGGAGTAGGGGGCTTCGCCCTCCATGTGGCAGCGCCGGGTCGTCGCGTTCATGGCATAGAGATCAGCGCGCCCGCCGTCGCGTCGGCGCAGCTGAGTGCATCCGAGGCCGGCCTCACCGACGTGTCCTTCGCCGTCGGCGATGCTACCGCTCTTGGGGCCGGCAACCCGCCCGACGTCGTAATCGTCAACCCGCCACGCCGCGGCCTTGGTGACCAGCTCTGCGAAACGCTCGAAGCGACCGGCGTTGCGACCATCATCTATTCGAGCTGCAACGCGGTCACGCTCGCCCGCGACATCGCTGCCCTGCCTTCCTATAGGCCCGAGCGCATCCGGCTTTTCGATATGTTTCCCCAGACCGACCACTACGAAGCGATGGTTCTGCTGACACGCCACCCAGCGCAATAGGCGTTCAGCGGTAATTTTGTCCCGAAAGCCGGTGGTCGGGGACAAACTCCTATTGACGACTAGGCGAATTCCTATGCAGATGGCGCCACCATGAGCGATATCCAATCTTTCCGCCAATCCGTCGAATCCTTCATCTCTTCCCGCGGCTGGACACCCACCCGTTTCGGTCGAATTGTTGCCGGCGATCCCCTGTTTGTATTTGACCTCCGGGACGGTCGCGAGCCGCGCACCGAGACGCGTGCGCGCATCCTCAAGGCCATGGCCGAATTCGGCGACACAGAAACCCAGACGCCCCTGCGCATTGGCGTGGCGGGGCTGGGCAATGTTGGCGCTACCCTTGTCCGTATCCTGCAAAAGGACGGCAATGAGCTGAACAAGAAACTGGGCCGGCAATTGCAGGTGACGGCCGTTGCCGCGCGCTCGCGTTCCCGCGACCGCGGCATTGATATTTCTGGCATCGAGTGGTTCGACGATCCCGTCGCGCTCGCCAAGTCGGACGGTATCGACCTGTTCGTCGAGCTCATCGGTGGTGAAGACGGCCCGGCCTTTGCCGCTGTCAAAGCTGCCCTCGAGATTGGCCGCCCGGTGGTCACCGCCAACAAGGCGCTGCTCGCCAAGCATGGCGTGGCGCTGGCCCGCATGGCCGAAGAATCTGGCGCCCAGCTCGGTTTTGAAGCCGCTGTTGCGGGTGGCATTCCCGTCATCAAGACGCTGCGCGAGGGCCTCGGTTCGGCCCGTATCGCCAAGGTGTTCGGCATCATGAACGGAACCTGCAACTATATCCTCACCCGCATGGGCAATGAGGGCATCAGCTTTGCCGATTGCCTCAAGGATGCGCAGGCGCTGGGCTATGCCGAAACTGACCCGACCTTCGACGTCGAGGGTTACGACACCGCCCACAAGCTCTCGATCCTCGCCACGCTCTGCTTTGGCTACGAGATCGCCCCGGACAAGATGCGCGTCGAGGGTATCTCTTCGATCACCCAGCACGACATCCAGGTCGCGGCCGACCTCGGCTACAAGATCAAGCTGCTCGGCATTGCCGAGCGCACGGAAAGCGGCATCGAGCAGCGCGTCCACCCCACCTTCGTGCCCAAGGGCAGCGCCATTGCCGGTGTCGATGGGGTGATGAACGCGGTCGCGCTCGAAACCGACCATGTGCACGAACTGCTGCTTGCCGGTCCCGGCGCCGGTGGCCCGCCGACCGCCTCATCGGTTCTGTCCGATATTCTCGACATTGCCCGTGGCACGCGCGTGCCGCCGCTGGGCGTGCCGAGCGACGAGCTGCTGCCCTATGTCGAGGCGCCGATGCGCGCACATGAAGGCGGCTTCTACATCCGCCTCAGTGCCAAGGATGTCCCGGGTGCGCTCGCGGCCATTGCGACGCGCATGGGCGACAAGTCGATTTCCATCGATTCGGTCATTCAGCGTTCCGATCTGGGAGCCAAGGCAGTGGCCCCCGATGGCTCGCCGGCCCGCACGGTAGTGATGATTACCCAACAGACTTTGGAATCATCGGTGCGCGAAGCGCTTGCACAGATCGCCGCTGACGGTTTCATTGTCGGCGAACCGCAATTGATCCGCATCGAACGGCTCTGATCCCCCGATCAGGGCAGATCGTGCTCCCGGGGGAAACATGAAGCTCAGCAAGGTCGAAGACGGCAAGAGCCCAACCAATCTGCACCGCTCGCTGACGCTTGAAATGGTGCGGGTGACCGAACGCGCCGCCATTGCCGCTGCCGAATGGCGCGGCAAGGGCGACGAGAAGGCGGCTGATGACGCCGCTGTCGCCGCCATGAAGTCCGAACTCGACAATGTGGCCATCTCTGGCCGCATCGTCATCGGTGAGGGCGAAGAGCACGAGTGCGACAATCTCTATATCGGCCAGCCGGTTGGTACGGGACAGGGGCCCGAGGTCGACATTGCCGTCGACCCGCTCGAAGGCGTCACCCTCTGCGCCAAGAACCAGCCTGATTCCATCGTCGTCCTGGCCATGGCTGAGCGCGGCGGGCTGCTCAACGTCGCCCGTAACGTCTACATGCACAAGATCGCCATCGGCGCCGACTATGCGCCCGAGACCGTGCATGTCGATTGGTCGGCAACGGAAAATGTGCGTTCGCTCGCCAAGGCCAAGCAGGTGCCGCTGGCCGAGATCACCGCAATCGTGCTCGACCGGCCGCGCCATGCGGGGCTGATCGAGGAACTGCGCACCGCCGGCGTTTCGGTAAAGCTCCTCAGCGATGGCGACATTGCCGGGGTCATCCACGCCGTGAACACGGCGGACACAGGCGTTGATATCTATCTCGGCTCCGGTGGTGCCCCCGAAGGCGTGCTCGCTGCGGCAGCGCTGCGCTGCATTGGCGGTCACATGGAGGGCAAGCTTATCCTCGACACGCCCACCAAGCGCCAGCGCGCTCATGAGATGGGCATCGCCGACCCCAATCGCATCTATACGGTTGGTGATCTCGCCTCCGGTGACGTATTGTTCGCCGCCACCGGCATTACCGACGGCACGTTGCTCGAGGGCGTTCGGCTGCGTCGGACCAATGTCGAAACCAGCACCATCGTCATGCGCTCCTGGAGCCAGACCACCCGCTGGATCAAGGCCCGCCATTCGCGGTAGGGGCTGGCTCCCATACCCCCACCCGACCTCCCCCTGATAGGGGGAGGAGCGCACTGCGGCTCTCGAAATTTCAGCGTCCTCGATCTATCCCTCCCCCTATCAGGGGGAGGTCAGGAGGGGGTAACGCGGGCGAACTCAGAGCTGCATTTGTAGCGCTTGGTTCCACACCCCCTTCCTCTCCCGCGCCAAATCGCCTAACACCGGGGCATGCTGGAAACACGGCGCAATTTTCTGGATGTTACCCAGTCGGTCTCCGGCCGCTCGTGGGTTGATCGGCTCGACAGTGCTGGCACGCGGCTGGCCGGGGCCATAGCCCAGAAGACGGGCGTCTCCGATATTCTCGCGCGCATTCTTGCCGGTCGAAACGTCGATCTCGATGGCGCCGGCCTCTATCTCGAGCCGACGATCCGCGCCTTGATGCCGGACCCATCCACGCTCACCGACATGGACGCGCTGGCCGAGCGGATCGCTAAGGCTGTCACCGATAAGGAAGCCATCGCGCTCTTTGGAGATTACGACGTCGACGGCGCTTCTTCCTGCGCGCTGATGGTGCGTTTTCTCGGCCATTTCGGGCTGAACCCGCAGGTGCATATTCCCGACCGCATCTTTGAAGGCTATGGCCCTAATATTGCGGCCATGGACAAGTTGATCGACGCCGGCGCCAGCCTCATCATCACGCTCGATTGCGGCACCACCAGCGACGCCCCAATCCGGCATGCGCGCGGCCGTGGCGTGGATGTGCTGGTCATCGATCACCATCTGGCCGACCACGATCTGCCGCCGGCCAATGCGCTGGTCAATCCCAACCGTCCGGACGACATTTCCGGGCTCGGCTATCTTTGCGCTGCCGGCGTCACCTTCATGGTGCTGGTGGCAGTCAATCGTGCGCTGCGCCAGCAGGGCGCCGCCGGCCTGCCGGACCTGATGCGCCTCCTCGATATCGTGGCGCTGGGCACGGTCTGCGACGTGGTCCCGCTGGTCGGGCTGAACCGCGCCTTCGTGCTGCGCGGCCTCGAAGTGGCGCGCCGCGGCGACAATCCGGGCATGGCTGCCCTGGCGCTGGCTTCGCGCGTTTCAGGGCCGCTCAACCCCTACCACCTCGGCTTTCTCATCGGCCCGCGTATCAATGCCGGCGGCCGCATCGGCAATGCCGCGCTCGGCACGCAATTGCTGGCGCTGGACGATGAGCATCAGGCCATGGTGATTGCCGCGCGCCTCGATGAACTCAACACCGAACGCCAGCGCATCGAGGTCGAAGCGGTGGAGGAAGCGACCGCCGTCGCGGCTGCCGAAATCGGTGCGGGGGAGGGGCCGCCTGTGCTCGTTCTCGCTTCGGAAAGCTGGCACCCCGGTATTGTCGGCCTGATCGCCGCGCGTCTCAAGGAGCGGTTCGATCGTCCGGCTTTTGCCATCGCGCTCCATCCCGACGGTCATGGCACCGGCTCCGGGCGCTCTGTGCCCGGCGTCGACCTCGGCTCGGCGGTGATTGCTGC
Organism: Devosia sp. SD17-2; assembly: GCF_029201565.1. GTDB lineage: Bacteria > Pseudomonadota > Alphaproteobacteria > Rhizobiales > Devosiaceae > Devosia. The sequence goes on along the minus strand of NZ_CP104002.1, from coordinate 2,892,868 downwards.
CGTGGACAGCGGGCTCATCCCCAAGGGTGGTGGTCACGCCATGGCGGCGGGCGTCACTCTGCGTCCCGGCGAAATCGGCGCCTTCCGCTCTTTTCTCGCTGAAAAACTGGTGTCGAGCGTCGAGGCTGCGCGGGCGGCCTCCGCCCTGAAAGTGGATGCGGCGCTGACCGCTCGTGGCGCCAGTGTCGACCTCCTCCACACCATCGAAAAGGCCGGCCCATTCGGCTCGGGCAATCCCAATCCGGTTTTCGTTTTTCCCGCCCATCGCGCGCGGTTCGCACAGATCGTCGGCAAGGGCGGACATGTCAGCTTCTCCCTCGCTTCCGACGACGGCGCGCGATTGAAAGCCATTGCCTTTCGTGCAGCCGGCACCCCGCTCGGCGATGTGCTGCTGCGCGATACCGAAGCGCCTTTGCACTTCGCCGGGGGCCTTTCCATTGATCATTACCAGGGCCGTGAACAGGTCCAGTTCCGCCTCACCGACATCGCCCGCCCGGCGCGCTGATCACCACGGTCTGCCATCTATTGGGCGCAAACTGCTGCTTGCATATCCAATATTGGCCGTTAAGGTACTGGTAGACATAGATCGAAGGCTTGGTCTGCGTAGGCGCGTGACGGCTCGGCGATCCTTGCCAAAGACCATTGAATTCGTCTCGCCTGCCTTTCGGCGCTTGTGGATTTAGTATTCGATGAGCAAATCCGTTGTCGACCACTCCCAAACCGGCGTTACGCTCTGGACCCGATTTGCCTCAAGGCTGGTCGAGCGGATCGGCGTTGCCCTGATCGGTAAGCCGACCCACGGCGCGATTACCGTTATCCTGCCCAATGACCGTACCCGGACGCTGGGCAGTCCGCAGACCGGCGAGCATTCCGTGCTGCGGCTGAAGAATTTCAACGTGATCGGCGAGGCAATGAAGCGCGGCACCGTCGGCTTCGCGGCGGCCTATATGAACGGCGATATCGAGGTGGACAATCTCACCGCGCTGTTCCGCTTCTTCCTGCAGAACCGCGCGATGTTCGAGAAGGCCAATCCCGGCTTTTTCCGCCGCGCTGCCGCCGACCTCCACTATCACCTGTCGCGGCGCAACACGCTCGAGGGCTCCAAGAAAAACATCGCCGAGCACTATGACCTCGGCAATGATTTCTATGGTCTCTGGCTTGATCCCTCGATGACCTATTCATCGGCTGTGTTCACCTCGGGCGACCAGAGCCTCGAGGCTGCGCAGCTGGCCAAATATCACCGCGTCGCTGATATGGCGGGGGTCACGCCCGGCGCGTCCGTTCTCGAAATCGGCTGCGGCTGGGGCGGCTTTGCTGAAACTGTCGCGCGCGACTACAAGGCTCATCTCCGCGGCATCACACTTTCGGCCGAACAGCTCAAATTCGGCAAGGAGCGGCTGGCCCGGCAGGGGCTCGACGCGCTCGCTACTCTTGTCTTCGAAGACTATCGCCACACCGAAGGCCAGTTCGACCACGTCTGCTCGATCGAGATGATCGAAGCCGTGGGCGAGGACAATTGGCCAAGCTATTTCCAGACTGTGCATGACAGGCTGAAGCCCGGTGGCACCGCATCGATCCAGGCCATCACCATCGACGAGGCGGATTTTGACGGCTATCGCAGCGGCCCCGATTTCATCCAGCGCTACATTTTTCCCGGCGGCATGCTTCTGACCAAGACGGTCATGGCCGAGTTCGGAGAGAAATACGGCTTGGTGCTCGAAAACGTCGAAACCTTTGGCCAGTCCTATGCCAGGACGCTGCGGCTGTGGCGTGAGCGCTTCCTGGAGCGTTGGCCGATGATCACCCCGCTCGGCTATGACGAGCAGTTCAGGCGCAAGTGGGTCTACTACCTCTCCTATTGCGAGGCGGGCTTTGCTGAAGGCGTCATCGACGTCGGTATCTACCAGTATCGTCGCCCCGTCTGAGGCGTAGCCGCCACCCGGTTTGCGGGGTTTTCCGGCCGATTTGACAAAGCGGGCAATATGGCCATGATGGCCGTATGAACACAGTTTTTGTCGCCACACGTTTGTTCATACACGGTCTTCGCCAGGCAGGCTGATTGCCTGGTGTTGCTACCTGCCGTCACGGCAAGAGCGGCACCAGGATCTTCGAACCAATCACCAAAACACTCTGATCTGCCCGCCACGCCTTCGCGCGTGGTGTTTGCACATGTCCGCATGAGGCCATCGCGATGACTTTCAAATATTCCGTCACCCTTCCCATCACCGGCAGCCACAAGCTGGGCCGCTTCCGGAGTTGGGCAGAGGCGCATTTGCCAGAGGTGGCATACAGCCTGCCGTACCAGACCCCGATCAAGACCGAGACCATGACGGTCCGCCTGCGCTCGCTCGATGACCGCAAGCGTATCCTCGAAACCTACGCCCAAAATCCTCTGTCCTGATGGAGTCATGAATGCCAGCCCTGCGCTATTGCCGCTCCTGTGCCGGCCCGAGACCCCGGGCCGCACGCCGCTGTCCCTGGTGCCAGCGCCCCTATGAGGGCGCGGTGTCCAAGCCTGAACATCTCTTTTCCATTTATGAGCGATCGGGCGCTCCCAGCCCCGAGAAGCTCCCCAAACCGCAGGTGCAAGGATGACGACGATTTCCCTGTCTGAATGGACCCAGTCGCCCGATATCGTCATCGGCGAGGAAGAGCATCGCCGGCTGACAGTGGCCGCGCTCACCGATATCGGCCAGAGCGCAGAACGCATGGATTTCCTGCTCTATGAGCTGGACCGTGCCCGCATCGTCAAGGACGGCCTTCTGCCGTCCGACGTGGTGCGGATCGGCAGCGTGGTGCGCTACAAGCCTATCCCGGGGGAGGAGCGCACGGTCAAGCTGGTGATGCCCGAGCATGTCGACCGCAGCGGCTCCTATCGCCTTTCGGTCACGTCCAGCCATGGTGCAGCACTGCTCGGCCTCCGACCGGACCATGTCATGAGCTGGCTTGAAACAGACGGCACCATGCAAAGGCTCAAGGTCCTAAAGGTCGCCAATACGCCCGCCGGGGTTGAAGCCGGAACGGACGACGATCCGGACCCCGGTCCTTTTGCCGCCTGAGATCTGGCTGTCAAACGCCCCGGACACTCCGTCCGGGGCGTTTTTTATCGTTAGCCGAGTTCCCTGGTCTTGGGGAGACGATATCGTCCCATGCGAATAGGTCGCTGACCCTATCCTTGACGGTTATAATGTTATCCTTATAACAAAATCTTTGAGGGTGTGGGGGGGTTACTCTTGCGGCAGGCACGCCTGCGCTGTGGCCCACTCCCTCGAAAAAGAATTTTGGGAGGAAAGCATTTTGGGTAGACAGGTTTATATTTCCGGCAAGATGGTTGCCGAGGCGGACGCGAAGATCTCGATCTTCGACAGCGCCATCATGCTGGCCGACACGGTCACGGAATCGACGCGCACATTCCGCCACAAGCCATTCAAGCTCGAGCAGCACATCGAGCGCCTCTACCAGTCCCTCAAGCTGACGCGCATTGATCCCGGCATGAGCGCGGAAGACATGCTGCGCACCACGCTCGAGGTGTTTGAAGCCAATGAGCACAATTACGGCCCGGACGATGACTGCTGGATCGTCCACAATATCTCGCGCGGCCTCGCCATCGCTGGCGCCGACCCCACCGTTCAGGCCGGTTCGGCAACGGTGATGATCTTCACCCAGTTCATGGAACTCAAGCCCTGGGCGCGCTTTTACACCGAAGGTTGCCATGGTGTGACGCCGGTGAGCCGCATGGTGCCGAGCCAGTCGCTCGATCCGCGCATCAAGAACCGCAGCCGTCTGGCCTATACGCTGGCCGAGATGGAAGTAAAGCAGGTCGACCCCGCCGCCCAGAGCGTCATCCTCGACATGAATGGCCACGTGGCCGAGAACAAGGGTGGCAATATCTTCTGTGTCACCAATGGTGTCCTGCGCACCCCGTCCACGGTCAATTGTCTCGCCGGGGTCAGCCGGGCCACGGCGCTCGAACTGGCCAGAAAGCTCGGCATCCCCACCGAGGAAACCGCGCTGCTGCCCTATGATCTGGCGACAGCCGACGAGATGTTCTTCACCTCGACGCCCTACTGCATCATGCCGTCCACCAAGTTCAATAATCTCACAGTCGGCGACGGCCAGGTCGGCCCCATTACCAAACGCCTCCTGGAAGCCTGGAGCGACCTCGTCGGCATGGACATCGTTGCGCAAGCCCAAGCTCAGGTGAACTGAGGCTGGTCACTCTGCGATGAGGTACTGAAGACGCCAACGGCCCCGCTCAGATGAGTGGGGCCGCATTAATTGGTTCCAGCTTTGTCGGCCTAGAATTTCAGATCAGCACCAAGCTGGGTCTGGAGTGCCTCATGCGCCGCGACGTGCTGGCGCACGACGCTCGTGCCGTCAAAGAAAAGCACCTGCACGGCGGCGACATGCCCATTGCCTTCGTTGAAGGCCAGCGAATAGGCGAGCGGACATTGCACCGCCATATCGAGCAGGGCGCTGGGGACTTCGGTCGCCTCTGGCACGCCGGCGCGCTGATCGAAGACTGCCGCCAGTGCCGGAACGGATTGCGCATTCACTTCGCAGGCTTCGCCAGACGATACCAGTCCGCCAGGAGCTGCCATTAGTTCGGGATAAGTCTGGGTGAACTGGCCGTGGATGAAATCGGCAGGAACCGGTTCGTTGAACTGGATTAGCCTAGCCATCGCCCAAAGCTGGCCGTCCGCCGCGACCCAGCCTTTGACGACGTCCGACAGGGTTGCCGTCTGTCGGCTGCATTGCTGGGCACCGGGTGCGCCGGTGCAGTTGCCGAAGGCGTTTTCACCGAGCATTAACGTAAAGTCTTCGGCGGTCGAGCCAAGGGTAACGCCAAGTATGGCGGGTTGCTTGTCGGCCGATACGAAGGGGGTCTTGATGATTTCTTCGGCTAGGCTGGTCGCAGTCGGCAAGGCCTGACTCGTCTGGGCGCTGCCCGCGACAAGCGGGTTTGTCGGCGTTGCGACGGCGACAGGCGTGCCGATGGTGGGGAACGCCGGTACGCCAACGGGTTGTGCGGTTGCCGCCAGGGCAGGGAAATTGCCCGCCGGGGCAGGGGGTGTTGGCGCCCCTCCGAGAGCAGGGAAGGCCCCGGGGGCAACGGCCGTGGGGGTTGCTGGGGTGCCGAGCGAAGGGAATGCCGGTGTCGCTGCCATCGGTGGGGCGGCCGGCGTTACCAAAGCCGGAAATGCGCCGCTCGGCGGATATACGGGCTGGGGGCCTCCGACGTGTCCGCCGCCAATGCCGGCAGATTGCTGATAGAGCACCGCAATCTGCTCATGCGTGAGCTTGCCCGTTGGCGCCATGCCGATACTGGCCTGGAAATCGGAAATGGCGCGCCTGGTCTTGGGGCCGGAGAGGCCATCCGGCGAGCCGGCGTCAAATCCCAGCGTATTGAGACGGACCTGGACAAGACGCATCTGTTCGCGTTCCTCGGCAGCCCTTTGGGCTGTTGCCGGATCAACCTGTTGCGTCCGGCGCGGCGCGGTGTTTTGCCCCCGATTACGTTCGTTCATCTCATTGAGGATCATTGCGCCGCCCAGCGCGAATATACCCTCGACGAGGCGCTGCTGTGCCACGGCTGGAGCCGGTACCAAGGGGAGTGAGGCCAGGCAGATGAAAGGAATGATCCTGTGCGCGTTTGTAATCGGGCTCATTGGGTGTTCACCTGCATCAGGGATAGGAGCCAGCCGGCGGTATTCACGTCTCCGGACCTGGCAAAATTGTCGATGACTTCATTGAGGCGGGCATGGCTGACCGCCATGGCCTGAACCAGAGAGACACAGGCGCTCGGGAAGGGCGCATAGATGCCGCCGTTTGCCCGCACCTGCTGGCCGATATTGCCGCCACGGAACTGCGTCACTTCATCGAGAACGTGCTGAAGATAGTCATATGACGGCGCATAGGACGCAGCGGCATAGGTGATGAAATTGCATAGCGCCTCGCGCCGACGGCTCTGCTGCAGATCGTTCAGGTCCATGTCGCTTGCCAGCACCATGACCAGCACATCGAGGAAATTCTGGTCACCCAGATTGAGGAAATTCGAAGGAACTTTCAGCGCGTAGGAGCGCTGATGCCAGATAAAGCTGTCTCGATAATTGACCAGTTCCTCGATCGTGTAGCTCTCGTCGCCCAGCACCATCCCGTTGGAAGAGAACCAGTTGAGTTCATTGAGGCTGTAGTGCGAGCCGAACCGCGCCATCAGTGGCAGTGTGGCCGGAACAAACTCGACATCGCGCTTGTTCATGTCGAGGCCGCGCGCCACGAACCAAGTCAGTTCGTTGGGCCGGACGCCTTTTCTGACGAGGTCGTTGACGAGGAGGCAAAGATCTTCGTCGTCCCGGCCGCAGGCGAATGGGCGATTTAGGTCGATGCTCCCAAGCGGGGTCAGATAGTTGTAGAGCTCGTCGATCCCCCTGGCATTTCGACGGATGTCGTCGCCAAAGCGAGAATGCAGGACGGAATAGAAGAGCTGACTCGTATCGATCTCGCTGGCCGTAAGAAATCCATTCGCCAGATAGAAATTCGCGTCTCTATATTTCCCGTTGGCGACGAACCCCTCAAATGCGCCAAGATTTGCGGTATCGGCTGTCGCCGGAAGAGAGAAAGTAATACATGCGATCGCGGTTGTGATGGCGCGACCCAGTGTGCGGAATATTGTCACTATTTGCCCCCAAATAGTTCCCACGGATAGGACTGGCCTATAGTCTTCAGCGATTGTGGGTGTTTTGCAAGGAATAACGCGCGGGAGGCGGGCGCTTGCTGGAAACTGGTTATCAGAACCTGATCGGGACTTGGAGTAATGCCCTGGACAACCGGATCGGTGGTGAGTGTCTTTCGCTTCGCCGGGGGAAGGGGCGAGGCTAAGTCTCTGACAATGCCGGTATGGCGCGCATGCCAAAGTCCACCAACTGGTGGTGTCTGATCACATTTTCCGCGAAATGGGGAAGCGTGGTACGCCCTAGGGGAATCGAACCCCTCTCTGCACCGTGAAAGGGTGCCGTCCTAACCGATAGACGAAGGGCGCGTAACTACGCATAAATTTGGTACGCCCAAGGGGAATCGAACCCCTGTTCCCGCCGTGAGAGGGCGGTGTCCTGACCGCTAGACGATGGGCGCAAGTCTAAAAAGTCACTGTGGTGTCTAAGCACAGTCCCGTAAAACGGGGGAAGCGTGGTACGCCCTAGGGGAATCGAACCCCTCTCTGCACCGTGAAAGGGTGCCGTCCTAACCGATAGACGAAGGGCGCGTCTCAACGCTGGGTGTCGTATAGAGGGAGCTTTTCGCCGTGGCAACCCCCTCCGAAACGAATTTCAGCTTTTTTCAAAAAAGACCGAGTTATCAACAGCCTGAGAAGGTTACGGGGCGGTTGTAACCGCGCGGCCGGTCGCGCACGTCGACGTGGATGAAGGCCCGGCCCGGGTAGCATCCGAGCCCGCCAACGCCCTGTGTACGCATGGCAAACTGGATCATGCGGGCCTTGTCGACGCCAGGGATGGAGATGTCCGCGGCCATGCATTTCTTGTGGTAGGAATTGTCCGCGCCGCCGGCGGCGGAATTGTTGTGGTTGTCCCGATAGCCGGAGTGCATCACCACCTTCTTGCCGAAATGGCCCTCGAACTCCCAGATCAGGAAGCGCAGCTTGGGCGTGATGCAGAACGCATTGACCGATTTGGAGGCAACATAGGTGCCCCAGTCGGATCTCAGGCCGTTGTAGCCGGAGCCGCTCCCATTGGCGAACATGGCCATGGGCACGCAGGCACTGAGCGCAACAAGCATCCCGAAAAGGGCGAAGATTTTATAGGCGAGGCGGGGCATGGCGACTTTCCCGATTGGCTGATGTTGCCGGCGGGCAACAGGCAATGGGCCGAACAGTTCAGTCGCTAAAATTAGAGCGGTTTCGCTAACCCCCCGCTAAGGCAAAAGGTTAGCGAAACCTTAAGTCGATCTTACCAGCTGCCGGTGTTCGGCATCGAAGCCCATGGCTCCTGCGGCGGCAGCGTGCCGTCCTGGATCAGCTCGACGGAAATGCCGTCCGGGGACTTTACGAAGGCCATGTGGCCATCGCGGGGCGGGCGGTTGATGGTGACGCCCATGTCCATCAGATGCTGGCACAGGGCATAGATGTCCTTAACCCGATAGGCCAGGTGGCCGAAATTGCGGCCGCCGGTATATTCCTCCGGATCCCAGTTATAGGTCAGCTCGACCTGGCCGCCGGCGTCGCCGGGCGCGCTGAGGAAGATGAGGGTGAACCGGCCCTTTTCATTCTCGGTGCGCCGCACTTCTTCAAGGCCCAGCCCTTCGCAATAAAAGCGCAGGCTGTCCTCGACATTGGTCACGCGGACCATGGTGTGAAGATATTGCATTTCGGTCTCCCTGAAGGTTTTCGACCGCTTGGGTAACAAGCCGGGTCTGGCCCGGCAACCGCGGCCTGGGACAGTCCGTCAACTATTTCGCAACACCTTCTTAACTTTTCCCCCTGAATCGGACAGACTGGCGCAGTATTGTCGGAGTACCTCGCTGGGGCGAGGATGAGAAAAAGGCGTTGGGGCATGGGGGTTAAGGGCATCGACGACAGCGGAGACGGCGCGAATCCACACACGACAAGTGGTGTGGACGGACGCGAAGATCATGCCGCCTCGGCTGCGCAGCCAACGCTGGATGTCATCGAAATCGCCGGTGCGATCAAATGGTTCGATGCCGGCAAGGGTTTTGGGTTCATCGTTCCGGACAATGGCATGGCTGATGTGCTGCTGCACGTGACCTGCCTGCGCCGCGACGGCTACCAGACAGCTTATGAAGGCGCCCGCATCGTTGTCGAGGCGCTCAATCGTCCGGGCGGCCTGCAGGCGTTCCGGATCGTCTCCATGGATGAGAGCACTGCGCGCCATCCCGCGCAGATGCCGGCGCCGCGCACCCATGTCGTGGTCGAGCCGTCCTCGTCCATGGTTCGCCTCGAGGTGAAATGGTTTAACCGCATCCGCGGTTTTGGGTTTCTCTCCGCAGGGGAGGGGACGCCCGATATCTTCGTGCATATGGAGACATTGCGCCGCTTCGGCATCACCGAATTGCGGCCGGGTCAATACGTGCTCGTGCGCTACGGAAACGGACCCAAGGGCCTTATGGTCGCCGAAATCCGACCCGATGGTTGGGGCGACGCTCCGTCGTCTCACTAGGCCCGTCCAAAAGGTATCATTATGCTAAGCTTGGCGTCATCGATGCGAAACGCGCTGGCTGCTGCTGCGGTCCTTGCTGTCAGCCTGCCGTTGGCTGCCTGCAGCGATGACAGCCGCCTGGTTATCCAGAGCGACGGCGAAAGCCATGTCTTCACCGTCGAGCTGGTGGACACGCCGGAGAGCCGGGCGCAGGGCCTGATGTATCGTCAGGAACTGGCCGATGACGCTGGCATGCTGTTCGATTTCCAGGAGGAACGTCCGGTCTCGTTCTGGATGCGGAACACCTTTGTCCCGCTGGATATGCTGTTCATTAGCTCCGACGGTGTGATCCGCACCATCCATGTGAACGCCATCCCGCATGATCCGACGTCCATCCCCTCGCAGGTGCCGGTGCAGTTCGTGCTGGAGATCCCAGGCGGTCGCAGCACGGAACTGGGTATCGAGCCCGGCGACACCGTCGAGCATGCGCGGATCAAGGCCGCCAACTAGAGCCGCGCAAACACCATGCAGTCGAGCACCGCCAGGAGGTGCAGGCTCGCACCCGCCACCACAAACACATGCCATAAGGCATTCTGGAATTTGAGCTTTTCCCAGAGGTGGAAAATGATCCCGGCCGAATAGGTCACCCCGCCGGCCAGCAGCAGCCAGAGCGTGGAATCCGGCAGTGTCTGCGCCAGCGACTGGAACACCAGAATACCGCTCCAGCCAATGGCCAGATAAAGCGCGATCGCCATGCGCCCGAATTTCTCCGGGACGATGAGTTTGAGCGCCACCCCGACCAATGAGGCGCCCCAGACAAAGCTCGTCATGATGGCGCCCATCGGCGTGCCGCCGATGACGGCGAGGAACGGCGTATAGGACCCTGCAATGAAAAGGAAAATTGCCGCCTGATCGAGGCGCGCCAGATGCTTTTTAACCGGAGATACCGGCCACAGATTATAGGCCAGCGACACGCCGAGTACGAGGATCAGCGTCGCGACATAGACGAGCAGCGCAGGGAAGGCCTCGGGTGCGGTGTGCAGCAGGGCGAGGGCCAGCAGCGACGAGCCCGCCGCAATGGCGATGACCAGGCCGAAAATATGGACCGCCGCGTCGGCGATCATCTCTGAAGTCGAATAGGGCCGCTGTTCTCGGCTCCACCATGAATATGTCACGGCGCCAGCGCTTCTGCGCGTCATCTCCGTCTCCCTTGGTTAAACCCAGCTTGGGCTACGGATAATGACCAGACTATTGATCAGTTGCGGCTATTGTGTGCCATCGTGAATGGCGATCCAACTTATCTGGTGAACAAGTTGTGTGCTCGCTTGACGGGTAACGCTGTCGTTACGTACGCAGCGAGCATGAGCAAGTCGACAAAGCCACCGGTTCAGATCTACTCGGCCCTCGCCGACGCAACCCGCTGCAAGATCCTGACAATCCTGCAGACCGGCCCAATTCCGGTGCACAAGCTTGCCGATGCTTTCTCCATCAGCCGCCCCGCCATTTCTCGCCATCTGCGCGTGCTCAAGACCGCAGGTCTTGTGGCCGAGGTGAAGAAGGGTCGCGAGAATCTTTATGCCTTCAAGCCCGCAAAGCTGGAACGCGCCCGCGCCTGGATCGAGCTGATGGCAGCCCCCCGAGAGGCTGCCGTCGCGGATGCCGCGCCCGAAGTCATCGTTGAAAAGCCCAAGCTGAAATCCGCCAAAAAAGCGGCCCCGAAGACAGCCAAGATTACCGCTCCGAAGGCAGCAGAGCCGCCCGCAGCCTCTGTCGAAGACAATGCTGTTCTACCGGCGCCGACGCCCAGCATCAGCCAGATGGGTTTTGATTTCTAAAAAAACGGCCTGACGGCTAACTCGTCAGACGGGCGCGAGCGGGAGCGTCTCGAGGGCAGGGGCGTCCTCACCGCCGAACACAGCATCCACGGAGCGGCAAAATTCGGTAGCCGACCACATGATGTGGGCCTTGTCCGCGCAGATCTCGACCGCCGCCATAGCCGCGCGCGCGCCAAGCGCTACGGGCACGATCTGGTGGCCAATAACCTCTGATGCCGCGAGAGCCGCGGTAATGTCCTTGCGCTGGTCGCCGACATACCAGATGACGTCACGGCGACGCACATCCCGTCCGATGCCCTTGAGGGCAGTGACCAGCGGATCCGGCCAGGGCTTGCCGCGGATGACGTCTTCGCGGAACACGCTGGCGGTAAAATACTTCTTGAGATCGAAGGCTTCGAGCACGTCGTGGCCATAGCCACGGCCAAGGCCGTTGCTCACGAGGCCGAGCACCACACCATTGCTTTGAAGCTGTTCGAGGGTAGCGCGAAGCGCGGCGCACGGCTGCAGCATCTGTTCCACCGACTTGCGACGAACACGATGGATCGCCCGGTGAACCAGCAATTTAGGCGCCTTGGCCTCGGCCGTGCGATGACGGCGAGCCAGACGAAACCGAGCAACCAAGCGGCCGGCCCTGTGCGAACAATCGTCCAGGAACTCGAGTGCTTGCAGTACCCGCGGATTGACGTGATGTACCAGCGTTCCATCGAGATCGAAAAGTACGATGGTCGGCGGTGTCAGTTTGGAATCCAGCGTCACTACCCCCTGATGCCCGGAAACTGACCCAATTTTGTCCGCTGCACAACCCAAAACAGGGATTTTCACCAGAGTGTGCAACCCGGCCAAGTGCCGGATGCGCATGGATTCCTTGACCGCAACCTTAACCCGGGTGAAGGAAAACCACCTAAAATCAGACGGTTCTCGCTAACCCTTCCATCAGTGATTGCGCCTTAAACCCGACGCTTTCTTTCCACTGGTGCAACCCTGCCTTTCAGGTGACGCATGGCGAATCTCTATCGCATTCAGATCGTTTAGTCTAAATTGAACAAAGTGAACTAGATCTGACGAGTTGTTGTGACCACCGCTGCGATTGATCGCTTTATCGAAGAAATGGGCCTTATCGCGCAGCAGGACGGTGGACCCCGAATTGCAGGGCGGATTATGGGACTGCTGATTGCCGAGGGCCGGGAGCTGAGTCTGAACCAGATTAGCGAACGGCTGCGCGTCAGTCGGGCCAGTGTCAGTACCAATGCAAGGCAATTGGCTGCCCGCGGCTTGGTTCGCCTGAAGACCCATTCGGGTGATCGCCAGGACTATTACGAATTGTCGTCTGCCAGCTATGTGCAAATGCTCCAGGAAATGGCAGGGCGACTGGAGAAATACGCAAGCGTTACAGAGGCTTGCGCTATAGAAATTGAATCAGAATCGGAAGGTGCGGCGCGTCGGGTGACGGAGCTTTCAGCCTTCTATCGAGACTCTTCGCAATTCCTGGGCAATTGGGCGACGGTATTGCTGCAGGGAAAAGCTTCGCTTCAGGATAAAAAGCAATGACCGCCACCAACGATAAACCCGAATGGGCCCAGAGCAAGCGCGAGAAGGCGAACGCGCTCCGCGTAGCACAGGGCTTGAAGCCGAAGCGTCGGATTGGCCCATGGATTGTGCTGGGGGTGCTGGTGATCGGCGCTGGCGCCTTCATGTTCCTTCAGCCGCCGGCACCCGAGCCCGTTGCAGCGGTCGAGGAGACCGCCGTGGTCAAGCAGATCCTGCGAAGCGAAACAGCCGAGATCGCACCGATGACACTGCGCCAGACCGTCAAGGTCACGGGCTCGCTGGTACCGGGCCATCTGTCGAGCATCGCCTCGCAGGCGTCCGGGCGCGTGTTGTCGGTTCTTGTCAGCCCGGGTGATACGGTCGAGGAGGGCGCTGTCCTCGCTGAGATCGATCGTGCGACGCTCGAGCTCCAGCTCAACCAGCAGCGGGCAACGGCGGAAGCCACCCGTATCCAGCTGGCCAATAGCCGCCAGCAGCTCGAACGCACCGAAGAACTGGCCCGTCAGGGCCTGACCAGCCCTTCAAATCTTGAAGCGGCGCGTTCGTCCACCGCTGCACTGGAATCCAATCTCGCCGCGCTTGAAAATGGTGTCTCGGGCGCTGAAATCGCCCTCGCCAACGCCACTGTTCGCTCGCCGCTGTCGGGCGTGGTGTCGGTCCGTTCGGTCGAGCCAGGCCAGACCATTTCTGCTGGCACGCCGCTCTTTACCGTCGTCAATCTCGACGAAATGGAATTCCAGGCATCGGCCTCGGTCAATTCCAGCGCCTTGGTGAAGTCCGGCCAGAAGGTTGACGTCACCGTCAATGGCGTCGACGGCCAGACCTTTGAAGGCGAGGTCGTGCGCGTCAATCCGGTCGCGACCACCGGGACCCGTACCGTGCCGATGTACATCGCTATCGACAATGTCGATGGCATGCTGCGCGGCGGCATGTTCGCCGTGGGCAATGTCACCGTTGTCGAAAAGACCGAAGCGATCGCAATTCCGACCACTGCCGTGCGCGAGGACGCGGAGGGCCAGTATGTGCTTGCCCTCAACGACGGCACGCTGGAACGCAAGGCTGTTGAGCTTGGCGCCCAGTGGGATCGTGGCCGCACCGTGGAAGTGACCGGTGTTGCCGTTGGCGAGACGGTCATTGCCGGTGCGCTAAGCGAGCTTTCGGCTGGCGACGCCTACGAAATCGTTGGGAACTAAAATATGTTTTTGACACGCATCAGCGTCAACAATCCCGTGTTTGCCACCATGATCATGGTGGCAATCATGGTGTTTGGCATTTTCTCCTATTCCCGACTTCCGGTTGAACAGCTGCCCGACATCGACCTTCCGGTCGTTGCTATCGTCGTTGCCTATCCGGGCGCCTCGCCTGAGGCAGTCGAGCAGGACATCATCGAGCCGATCGAAGACGCGGTGAATACCATCGCCGGTCTCGATACGGTTCAGTCGATCGCCCAGCCTGGCCGCGCCATGGTCATCATGATGTTCGACCTCGAGGCGAACTCGCAGCAGAAGGCCCAAGACGTTCGCGACAAGATCGACCCGATCAAGGCGAATTTCCCGGCCGCAGCGATGGACCCGCAGGTGCTGCGCTTTGACCCGTCGGCGCTGCCCGTGCTGTCGCTGGCCGTGAGCTCGGACACGCTGTCCGCACGCGACCTGACAGCGCTGACCGAGGAAATCATCGTCAAGCGCCTCTCCAATATCAATGGCGTCGGCTCGGCGACCGTTGTGGGTGGCACGCCGCGCCAGCTCAACATCCAGATCGATCCTGATCTGCTCAACGCCTACAACATCAGCCCTGCCGCTGTGATCAACGCGCTCAAGGCCTCCAACAAGGACCTTGCCGCCGGCGCGATCACCGAGAACAGCATCGTGCGCTCGATCCAGGTTCTCGGACGCATCGAGGATCAGCAGGACTATTACGACATCACTGTGGGCAACCAGGGTGGCCAGCCGGTCACGCTGCGCGATGTCGCCACCATCGAGGACGGTACGGGCGAAACCGAGTCTCTCGCCATCCTCAATGGCGAACCGGCCCTGGCCATCAATATCCTCAAGACCCAGGGCGCCAATACCGTTGGCGTGGCCAAGGAAATTCGCCAGACCATCGATCGTCTGCTGCGGACCGAACTTCCGGCCGGTCAGGTCAATATCGAAGTCGTGGTCGACAACGCCAAGCCCGTCGAGGACTCGTTCCACGCCGTGCAGAACATGCTCATCGAAGGCGCCGTGCTCGCGGTTGTCATCGTGTTCCTGTTCCTCAATTCCTGGCGCTCGACCATCATCACGGGCCTGACCCTGCCGATTTCGATCATCGGCACCATGGTGGCGCTCAGCTTCCTTGGGTTCTCGCTCAACACCATGACCCTGCTGGCCCTGTCGCTGGCCGTGGGTATCCTCATCGACGACGCCATCGTGGTGCGTGAAAACATCACCCGCCACCTGCACATGGGCAAGTCCCACCGTCAGGCGGCTTTTGACGGCACCAATGAAATCGGGCTGGCGGTTCTAGCCACCACGCTCTCCATCGTTGCCGTGTTCCTGCCGGTTGCCTTCATGGACGGCATCATGGGCAAGTTCTTCCTGCAGTTCGGCGTCACCGTCTCGGTTGCAGTGTTGATCTCCCTCTTCGTGGCCTTCACCCTCGACCCCATGATGTCGAGCGTCTGGTACGATCCGGCGTCCAACCCCAACGCAAAGCGCGGCCCGATCGGGCGGCTGATCCAGCAGTTCGACCGCTTCTTCGAATGGGTCACCGAAGGCTATCGCCACCTCATCCGCTGGGGTCTGAAGTTCCGCAAGACGGTGCTGCTGATCGCTCTGCTCTCGATGGTTGGCGCGCTGGCCCTGTTCCCGCGCGTTGGCGTCGAATTTGTGCCGGCGACCGACAACGGCATTTTCACCGTGAAGGTAGAAACACCCTCGGGCTCGTCCAAGGAGTACACGGAAAGCAAGTTGCGCCAGGCCGAACTGATCGTGCGTCAATATCCGGAAGTCGAACGCACCTATTCCACCATCGCCGGTGGCATGTCCGCGGACGGCGCCAATGTTGGCACCATGACGGTGACGCTGGTCGGCCAGGCAGAACGTGATATCAGCGTTGCTGATTTCATGCCGAAAGTGCGTCGTGACCTCCAGGCGATCCCGGGCAGCAAGTTCGAGGTCGCCGTGGCCTCGATGATGGGCCCGAGCACCGCGCCGGTTTCAGTGACGCTCTATGGCGACAGCTTCGAAGTTCTGGAGAATCTGGCCGATGGCCTGATGGCGGACCTCCGCAACATCAACGGACTGATCGATATTTCGTCATCGCTCGACGAAGCGCAGCCTGTTGTCGGTATCCAGATCAACCGCGAACTGGCGGACAGCCTCGGCGTGTCTCTGGGGCAGATCGCGGCCACCCTGAGCCCGCTGATCTCGGGTGAGGACGTGTCCGATTGGGTTGCCCCCAATGGTCAGGTCTACAAGGTCGTCGTGCGTCTGCCGGAAAGCCTGCGCAACGATATCGAAGCCATCGGCAACCTGCCGATCGCCCAGACCGGTACCGGTACGCAGGACATGATCACGCTCGGTCAAATTGCCGAAGTCGTCGAGAGCAACGGTCCGGCCACGATCAACCGCCAGGACCTGCAGCGTGGCGTGACCATCACGGCCAACCTTGAAGGGGTCGAGCTGGGCACGGTCATCCCGCAGTTGCAGGAAGCCATTGCCCGCATCGACTTCCCTGTTGGGTATCGCAGCGGTTTCGGCGGTGAAGCCGAGCAGATCGCTGACACCATGGGTTCGGTGGGCTCGGCCCTGCTGCTGGCGGTGATCTTCATCTACCTCGTGCTGGCATCCCAGTTCGGCAGCTTCTTGCAGCCTCTGGCCATCATGGGCTCGCTGCCGCTGGCCCTGATCGGCGTGATGGTGGGCCTGCTTGTGGGTGGGTCGACGCTCAACATGTTCTCGGCCATTGGCTTCATCATGTTGATGGGTCTGGTGGTGAAGAACGCCATCCTGCTCGTCGACAATGCCAACCAGCACGTCAGGGGCGGCATGAACCTCTATGAAGCGCTGGTGGAAGCGGGTGTCACCCGTTTCCGTCCCATCATCATGACGACCCTCGCCATGATCTTCGGCATGCTGCCGCTGGCACTCAGCCTGCATGAAGGCAGCGGGCAGAACGCGCCAATGGCCCACGCAGTGATCGGGGGCCTGATCTCCTCGACCGCGTTGACGCTCCTCGTGGTGCCGGTGCTGCTGACCTATATCGACAGCTTCAGCCGCTTCATCGGGCGCTTCACGCCCAAGGCGCCACATGACGATGAGCACGAAGTGCTCGTCGAGCAGAAGGCCTGAGAATGCAGAAAAGGCGGGGAGTGATCCCCGCCTTTTCTGTTTTCTGATGGTGGGGTGTGTGATGACCCCGCCTAACCTCCCCCTGAAGACGAGGGAGGAATCCGCCGGTGGCACCTAGACCTCTCCACCTACTCGATGGGTCCGTCCCCCTAAGAGGGGGAGGTTAGGTGGGGGTGCTCCATCAGGAATGGACCACCCCCTAAATTTGCCAGTCTTACCACTGCGGCCCGACGCGGGCCGGGTCGATCAGGCCAGGGCGGCCATCAAGGCTCAGCGCGCTCTGGCGAGCGGGCGTGCGAGAGATCACCTTGCCACCCTTGATGACAGCCAGGCGCGTCGGCTTTAGGCGGAGGGCGTCGATAGTGTCCTTGGCCTGCAGCAGCACCATGTCGGCCTTGCAGCCAACGTCCACACCATAGCCCTCAAGATGCATGATCTTGGCCGGGCCCTTGGTGACGAGGTCAAAGCACTTGCGCATGGCTTCGCGGCTGGTCATCTGCGCGACGTGCAGGCCCATGAAGGCCACTTCCAGCATGTCGCCCTGGCCGAGCGAATACCAGGGGTCCATGACGCAGTCATGGCCAAAGGCGCAGTCGATGCCATAGTTCAGCATCTCGGGGATGCGCGTCATGCCCCGGCGCTTGGGATAGCTGTCGTGACGGCCCTGGATGACAATGTTGATCAGCGGATTGGCGGTGGCGCTGACGCCAGCCTCGACCATGAGTGGCAGGAGCTTTGAGACGTAGTAATTGTCCATGGAGTGCATGGAGGTCAGGTGGGAGGCGTTGACGCGCCCGCCGAGCCCCAGACGCTGGGTTTCATAGGCCAGCGCCTCGATGTGGCGGCTCATCGGGTCGTCGGTCTCGTCGCAATGGATGTCGACGAGTAAACCGCGATCCGCGGCGATTTCGAGCAGTGCCTTGAGGCTCGAGGCGCCATCGGCCATGGTGCGCTCGAAATGCGGAATGCCGCCGACGACCTCGACGCCCATGTCGAGCGCACGGTCGAGCAGTTCGACTGCGCCGGGATAGCGGTAGTAGCCGTCCTGCGGGAAGGCGACGAGCTGCAGGTCGATATAGGGCGCAACGCGCTTCTTGACCTCAAGCAGGGCCTCGACGCCCAGCAGGCGATCATCGCAGATGTCGACATGGGTGCGGATGGCGAGGAGACCCTGCGACACGGCCAGATCGCAATAGGCGAGGGCGCGCTCAACGACCGCTTCCTGAGTAAGAAGCGGCTTGAGCTCGCCCCAGATCTTGATGCCGTCGAGCAGCAGGCCGCTCTCATTGTGGCGCGGCAGGCCGAGCGAAAGCGTCGCATCCATGTGGAAGTGCACATCGACGAAGGGCGGCGCGACCAGCTGGCCGCCAGCGTCGATGGTCTCGCCGGCGTCACCGGCTAGATTGGGTTCGATGGCCGCAATGCGCCCGTCGCGGACGCCGATGTCCACGCCGTTTCGGCCATCGGGCAAATTGGCATTGGTGATTTTCAGATCGAACATTGGCATTTCCAGTCGTCTTGTTGGTCGTCAGCGTCCGGTTTGTCCGAACACTCCGGCAGATGGCCGAAGGGGCCACCGGGACGGGCCCGGTGGTGACGAAATTTAGTGTGTCCAGCTTGTGCCGGAACCAGTCTTAGTGGCGCTGTCCCTTGGTCCAGGGCTGGAGCAGGGCGCGCGGGTAGTCTGCCCGCCGCGCCACAAGGATCAGGGCGACGATGGACAAAAGATAGGGCAGCATGAGGAAGATCTGGCCCGGCACAACCTGGCCGATCTGCGCCTGGAGGCGGATCTGGAAGGCGTCGAAGGCGCCGAAGAGGAGCGCGCCGAGCAGGGCCTTGCCGGGCTGCCAGGAGGCGAAAACAACAAGCGCGATACAGATCCAGCCGCGGCCGTTGACCATGCCGAAGAAGAATGCGTCGAACGCGGACATGGTGAGGAACGCGCCGCCCAGCGCCATCAGCGCCGAACCGGCGACCACAGCGCCGATGCGGAGGCCGCGGACGGAGAGCCCTTGCGCCTCGACCGAGGCCGGATTGTCGCCCACGGCGCGAATGGCAAGGCCCAGCGGGGTGCGATAGAGCACAATGGCGATGAGCACCACGAAGGCCAGAGCCAGGAAGGTCAGCGGCGTCTGCTGGAACAGTGCCGGTCCGATGAACGGCAGATCCGACAGGCCCGGAATATTGAGCGGCTGGAAGGCGGCGATGCGCGGCGGCGTAGAGACGTCGGGCAGGGCGGTGCGATAGGTGAAATAGCTGGCGCTGGTCGCGAGCAGGGTAATGCCGATGCCCGAGACGTGCTGGGAGAGCCCCAGAACCACCGTCAGGATGGCGTGGATGAGCCCGAAGAAGGCACCGGCGCAGGCCGCGACGAGCACACCGCCCCAGAGGCCAAGGCCAAGATAGACCGCGAGCCACCCCGCCATCGCCCCGGCGACGAAAATGCCCTCAATGCCAAGGTTCAGCACGCCAGCCCGTTCGCAGAGCAGGGCGCCGAGCACACCGAAAATCAGCGGGGTGGCGATGCGCAGGGAGGCGGCCCAGAAATTCGCGGAGCCGAGGATTTCAAACAGGACGTCCATGCTCAGGCCTCCACGCTCTTGTTTTCGTAGCGCAGGCGGAAGCGCAGGAAGAAGCTGCCGACCAGCACGCAGAGCAGCGACAGGGCCACCACAAGGTCCGCAATATAGTTGGAAATGCCTGTGGCGCGGCTCATGGAGTCGGCGCCGACGAACACAGCCGCCACGAACACGGCGGCAATGACCGTTCCGATGGGCGAAAGCCCCGCGAGCATGGCCACGACAATGCCCGAATAGCCAAAGCCCGGCGACAGATCAGCCGAGAGATAGCCCTTTACGCCTGCCACTTCGCTGACACCGGCAAGACCCGCGAGGCCGCCGGAGATCAGCGCCACCTTGAGCATGGTGGCATTGACCGGGATACCGGCAAAACGGGCCGCCGCCTTGTTCTCGCCCACGGCGCGGATTTCAAACCCGAGCACTGTCTTGCGCACAACGATCCAGAGTGCGATCGCGGCGACAACGCCCACGATCAGGCCCCAATGCATGCGCAGGCGCGGCAGGAGTTTTGGCAGCTTGGCTTCGGCGGCGATCGGCACCGATTGCGGCCAGCCCATGGCCAGCGGGTCCTTGATCGGGCCTTCGATCAGCATCTGGATGAAGAGGATGATGATGAAGTTGAGCAGCAGGGTGATGACCACCTCGTCCGCGCCAAACTTCTGCTTGAAGATGGTGGGGACCACCATCATTAACCCGCCTGCGACGAAGCCAGCGATCATCACAGCCGGAATGGCGATTGCGGGTGGCATCTGCACCATGCTGCTGCCCACCAG
The DNA here is from genome assembly GCF_029201565.1 of Devosia sp. SD17-2. Classification (GTDB taxonomy): domain Bacteria; phylum Pseudomonadota; class Alphaproteobacteria; order Rhizobiales; family Devosiaceae; genus Devosia. Next base: position 2,872,632 of record NZ_CP104002.1, on the reverse strand, counting down.
AACGGCGGCGAGCGCACCGATATAAAGCTGGCCCTCGGCGCCGATATTCCAGAGCTTGGCGCGGAAGGCGACCGCGGCGGCAAGGCCGGTCAGAATGAGCGGGGTGGCGCGGTTGAGCGTCTCGCTCAGCGCAAAGGTGGAGCCGAAGGCCCCCTGGATCATCAATCCATAAGCGGTGAGCGGCGAGCCGCCGGCGAAGAGCACGGGAATCGCGACCAGCAGCAGCGCGACGATACCAGCGCCAAGCGATACGGCCAGCTTGAGGCCGATACTGGCGTCGGTTCGGGGTTCGAGACGAAAACTCATGATGCAACCCCTGCAGTCTGAACATGCTGTCCGGCCATCAACAGGCCGATCGTGCCACGGTCGAGGTTTTCCGATGGGCCGGCATCGGTGACCATGCCGGCGTGCACGACGAGGAACCGGTCGGCGAGCGCAAAGAGCTCGTCGAGGTCTTCGGAAATGACGAGGACGGCCGCGCCACGATCGCGGGCGGCGATGATGCGGCGGTGCACTTCGGCCTGCGCTCCGACATCGAGGCCGCGCGTCGGCTGATTGGCGAGGATCACCTTCGGTTCGCGTTCGAGCACCCGCGCCAGAATGAGCTTTTGCACATTACCACCGGAAAGGAGCCGTGCCTCGGCTTCCGGACCGGGGCAGCGCACGTCATAGGCGGCGATGGCGCTTTCGGCGCGGGCGCGCATGGCGTCGCGGTTGAGCCAGCCGGCCCGAGAAAATTCGGGGCTTCGCACATCCTCAATGGCAATATTGTCCGCAACACTCATCGTGCCGACCACGCCGTCATGCTGGCGATCTTCGGGCATGCGGGCCACGCCGGCTGCGACGAGCGCGCGCGGATCGGCGGTGTGCACGGGTTCGCCATAAAGCTTCAGCGCGCCTTCGGTGGGCACGGCGAGGCCGGAAATCAGCGCTGCGATTCCCGATTGTCCATTGCCCGAAACCCCGGCGAGGCCGACGATCTCGCCCCGGCGCAGGACGAAATTGACATCGGTGAGGGCCTGCTTGCCGGCACCTTCGCGCAGGCCGACGCCCTCAAAGTGCACAAGCGCCTCGCCCGGCGTGGCGGGTGTGCGCTTGATCTCGGCAACGGCCTTGCCGACCATGAGATCGGCAATGGCGCGGCGGTCGGCTTTGGCGGCGTCCAATTCGCCCGCCTTCTTGCCGCCACGCAGCACGAGGATGCGGTTGGAAATAGCCAGCACTTCCCCCAGCTTGTGGGAGATGAAAATAACGCCGAGCCCATTGGCGGCCAGCCTGCGTAGCACGGTGAAGAGGCCATCCGCCTCCTGCGGCGTCAGCACTGCCGTCGGTTCGTCGAGAATGAGCACCCGCGCATCGCGATAGAGCGCTTTGAGAATTTCGATGCGCTGCTTCTCGCCCACGGTGAGATCGGCCACGCGGCAGTCGAGATCAACATCAAGGCCGCTCTCGGCGATGATCTTTTCGACCTTGCTGCGCGCTGCCGAGGCGCGGCCGAAGGACAGGAGCTTCTCCGTGCCGAGACGAATATTGGCGAGGCCCGAGAGGTTCTCCGCCAAGGTGAAATGCTGGTGCACCATGCCGACGCCGGCATTGAGCGCTGCACCGGGCGAGCCGCTGGGCAAGGTGACCATCTCGCCATTAACCGCCACGCGCACCTGTCCCTCGTCCTGCACATAATGGCCGAAGAGGATGTTCATCAGCGTGGTCTTGCCCGCGCCATTCTCCCCCAGCAAAGCCAGGATCTCGCCCGTGTGCAGGGTGAGGGAGATGTCGTCATTGGCGACCAAGGGGCCGAAACGTTTGGTGATATGCTCAAGGGAGAGCAGGGGGGCGGATGATGGCTGGTCGGTCATCGGTCGCTTCCGTTTGGCGAAAGGGAGATAGATGCGACGTCAGTCACCCTATCAAGACAATCCGTTATAGGGGCAGAACCACATGGGTCATAGCGTGCACCCCAACAGCATTATGCTCCTCCCCTATGCGGGAAGGAGCAATGAGGAGGGGAGCCGTGGTCCGGCTCCCGAGTGTCCGTCTTAGTTGGACTTGGGTTCGTTGTCGTTGATTTCGACAGTGAACGTGCCAGCCAGGATCTCGGCTTCCTTTGCCTTGGCAGCGGCAACGGCGTCTGCGCCGGCGAGGGCTTCGTCGACGACGAGGCTCGAGCCACCGTGACCCATGAAGGCATAGATGCCGTAGTCGGACGCGGTGAACGTGCCGCCCGCAACGTCTTCGATCGCCTTGTTGATCATCGGCTCACCGTGCCACAGCGCGGACGCCAGAATGGTGCCCGGATAGTCAGCAGCGGTGTCGATCACATTGCCGATGGCGAGGATACCGCGCTCCTTGGCAGCGTCAGACACGCCAAAACGCTCGGCATAGAGAATGTCGGCCCCCGCATCGATCATGGCGAAGGCGGATTCCTTGGCCTTCGGGGGATCGTACCAGGAGTTGATGAAGCTCACCGAGAACTTTACGTCCGGATTGACCGCAAGAGCGCCATCCATGAAGGCGTTCATCAGGCGGTTCACTTCCGGAATGGCGTAGCCACCGATCATGCCGATCTGGTTGGTCTCGGTCTTGAGGCCAGCGATCATGCCGGTGAGGTAGCTCGGCTCCTGGATGAAATTGTCGAAGGTGGCGTAGTTCGGCTCCACCGGCGGCAGCGACGAGCCCATCAGGTACATGATTTCGGGATATTCTTCGGCGACAGCGCGCGAGGGCTGCTCGACACCGAAGGCCTCGCCAATGATCAGCTTGTTGCCCTGCTCGGAATACTCGCGCATCACGCGCTCGTAGTCGGTGTTGGAGATGTTCTCGGAATAGACATACTCAATGGTGCCAGCGGCATCGGCGGCCACGAGCGCATTGTGCAGGCGGCTTGCCCACTGCTGCTCGACCGGCACGGTCCAGATTGCGGCGACCTTCAACGCTTCCTGCGCGATGGCGGTGCCCGACATGGCCAGTGCCACGCCTGCAGCCATGACAGAAACGAAGCCACGGCGGCCCAACACGAGTTTCATCATCATCTCACCCCGTTTGTAGAAAAGTTAGTCCGAATTTTCCAGGTGCCCATCTAGTGAGCAAGAACCCGCGGCTTGGCAAGCATGAGCATCGCGTTGTTCACCGGCATGTCGGCGCAGAACCGCCGTACTGCCATGGGCCTGGTCCCCGGAAAATCCTTTCAAGAGGCGTAACGGTGCAACCGCGATGGCGGTGCGCCGTTTTGCTTGTCGGAGGTGATGAAGATGACAAAGACCCCAAGCAAGACTGATGAAGCCGCGGCCATGCAGGACGGCAAGAAGCCCGGCCCCAAGGATGCGCCCGTGCAGGTTCGTGATGCGGGCAGCGAGGCCCAGGAACAGCCGCCTCGCAAGTGGGACGAAGTCGACGAGAGCGTCGACGAGACGTTTCCGGCCAGCGACGCTACAGCCAAATATTGATGATATACGGGGAGGGGCGCTTTCGCTCTTCCCCGCCAGAGGCTTTGCCCATAAAGCTGCGGGATGTCCCGCGCCCTTTCCCGTTCCGCCGCAACCCTTATTGGCTTTTTGGCCGTGCTGCTCTGGTCGCTTTTGGCGACGCTGACGGCGGCGAGCGGGGACATGCCCTCGCTACAGTTGACAGCCATTACCTTCGGCATTGGCGGTCTTTGCCTGATGGTCGTGCGGCCCGGCGCGATAAAGGCCATGCGCCAGCCGCTCTCGGTGTGGCTGGTCGGGGTTATTGGGCTCGCGGGCTACCACTTCGCCTATTTCTTTGCCCTCAAGAATGCGCCGCCGGTCGAAGCCAGCCTGATCAATTATTTCTGGCCGGTGCTGATCGTGGTGATGTCGGCCATGCTGCCCGGCGAAAAGCTGCGCTGGAACCACATCGCCGGGTGTATTCTGGCCCTGGGCGGCGCGGGTCTCGTGGTGACGCGGGGGCAGGGCCTCGTTCTCGATGGACAATATGCGCTGGGCTATGCCGCCGCGCTGTTCGCAGCTTACGCCTGGTCGAGCTACTCCATTCTCTCGCGCCGCATGGCCAAGGTGCCGAGCGAAGCCATCGCCGGCTTTTGCCTCGTCGTGGCGCTGCTGGCATGGCTGTCCCATCTGGCGCTCGAAACGACGGTCTGGCCGAGTTCGCCCTGGCAGTGGGCGGCGATCGTTAGTCTCGGCCTCGCGCCGGTGGGGCTCGCCTTTTACGTCTGGGACATCGGCGTCAAGCAGGGGGACATCCAGATCCTCGGCGCCGCATCCTACCTCGCGCCGCTGCTCTCGACCTTGCTGCTGATCGTTTCCGGCTATGCCGAATTCAGCATGATCATCGTCATCGCCTGCGTGCTGATCACGCTTGGTGCCGTCGTGGCGGCAAAGGACATGTTGTTTCGCCGCCAGCCGAAAGTTGAAGTCGCGCCCGCAGAGGCGGGCTGACGCCGGCCTATCGGACCATTTGCGCAGCGAGGATGCGGGCGCTGGTGGGCCCAAGCGTAAAGCCCTGATGGCCGTGGCCGAAGTTGAACCACATGCCGGGGTTCTTGTCCGATGGGCCGATCATGGGCAGCATGCCGGGCAGGAACGGCCGTGTGCCGCGCCAGGCATCGGCTTCCACCGGCTCACCCAGTGCAAACAATTCGCGGGCCGCTGCTGTCGACCGATCCATCTGCCGCATGCTGGGCGGGCCGTCGAGTGTGGTCAGTTCGGCGCCGGTCAGAACCCGCAGCCCCCGGCGCATCGGCGACAGGAAGGTCCCCGTCTCGACGTCATAAAGCGGCAGGTCCGGGCCGTTCTCAATCTGGAAGTGGCGGTGGTAGCCGCGCTTGAGCACCATCGGGATGGCATGGCCGAAACGCGCCAACAGCGCAGGTGACCACGGTCCCAGGCAGACGACCACGCGCCCGGCCGTCAGCGGGCCGTTATTCGATTGCACTTTCCACCCGGCGCCCGCGCGCTCAAGGCTCATGGCATCGCCCAGCACCATTGAGCCGCCGCGCGCCATGAAGAGATCCGCATAGCGCCGCACGAGGCCGCCCGGGTCCTCGCAGAACCACGATCCCGTCCAGTGAACGGCGCCGGCCAGTTGGGTTTTGAGGTTCGGCTCGGCTTGGGACAGCTCGCTGCCCGTCATGACCGTTGAGGGAACGCCATACTGGGCACGATAGCGCTCCGCCGTGGCCACGGCTTTGGCAAGGCCCTCCTCGGTCCGATACGCCTTGCGATATCCGCGCCGCGAGATGATCGCCTCGGCGCCCGATGCGGCGATCAGGGGCGCATGATCATCGGTCGCGCTGAGGATCATCTTCGACCACACCGGCGCGATATTGGCCTTGTATCCCGTCGGCAGAGAGCTGCGCGCATAGCCCAGCAGCGGCACCAGCCAGCTGGGCAGATCCTTGAACCGCCAGACCACATCATTGGTGCGCCCGGTGGCGATCGACCAGAGCGTCTTGACGTCGAGCGGCAGTGGATAGGGCTCGACAGCCTCAGCCTGGATCATCCCGGCATTGCCATAACTGGTTTCTTCGCCCGGCCCGCGCCGGTCCAGCAGCGTCACCGAATGGCCCTTGGCCTGCAGCGCCAAGGCGGTCGAAACGCCGACCATGCCGGCGCCCAAAACGATGATCTCAGTCATATGATGTTGCCAGTCTGCTGCGTGGACCCCGCACGGCGCGTCAATCCGTCCGAGGAAGGCAGACTGCTGGCCCACAGGAAAGACTCCTGGGCGGGACGATCCGAATCCGAAATGTCTGTCGCCGATTTGATCATGTCGCGGCCCGGCGCCGCAAGCGCGATATCCGCTGATCTCAGGCGTCATGAAGCTTGTGCGACAATACGGCACTTCCAGCACGGAGGCGCGCCCAAGCGGCTTACCAGGGATGACCTGACGGGCTGGGGTGATTGAAATGGTCCGTGATGGCGAGGAGAACGACCATGTGCAGGCGTTCCGGTGTCTCCGGATTTTTGAGACACTTTACCTTCGAGGAAATGGTGAAGGAGCGCGCGCCCTTCTTCCCGCTCACCGTATAGTGCAGATATTGACGCGCCGCATCGTAAGCCGCCGCCACTATTTGGAACTGCATAGCCCTCGTCCCAAGGATATACCGCATCAAGACTAGCAGGTTTTTTCGCGCCTGTGATGCTCTCCCGAAGCGCAACAGTAACTGCCCGCTTCACTTGTTCGCGTCTGGCACCTCGTCGAGAGTAAACGCGGGCAGGATCATCGGCCGGAATGGGCCGCCTGTTTCGAGCATCTCCGCCAGCTCAGGATCGGGCAGGCCGGAATGGATCCCGGTTCGGACCAGCGCCGCAGCGATGCCGAATTGGGTGGCGCCGGCGATGTCGTGTTCGATGCTGTCGCCGATCGCAACGACGTTATCCTTCGCTGGCGTGCCGCAGAGCTGAAAGGCGTGCGCGTAGATGTCGTTGAAAGGCTTGCCGATCCAGCGGACAGTACCCCCCAATTCCTCGTAGACCCGTGCAATGGCACCCGCTCCAGGCGCTGTTCCGTCACCGGTGAGCATTTCCATGTCTGGATTGGTGCAGATGGCCGGGACACCCCGGGCCGCCGCGGGCCGCAATAGTTCCCGGTAGGCGACGAGCGATATCTTGTCGGCCTCGCTGCCTGAGATGACAATGAGGTCGGCGACCTCGCTCGCAGGCACGCTCTCAAGCTGCAGGCGGTCAGCCAGATTGGTGTCATCGCCGCTCGAAATGGTGAGGCAGGTCGCCGCCGCGAGGGGCATGCCAAATCCGCCGCTTCTGACCAATTCGAAGGCGACGTCCCCGGAAGTGACGAGATGATCATAGAGATCGGGCCCGATGCCGAGCTTGGCGAGCCGCCTGCCGTTGTAATCGCCCGCGCGTCCTGAGTTGGAGAGGATGATGACGGTTTTTCCGCGCGATTTGAGATAGTTGAGGGCCTCGATGGCGCCGGCGTATGGAATGGCGCCATCCAGCAGCACGCCGAACTGATCGACGAAAAAGAACTCGTAAGCCTCGGCAATTTGCTGCAGCGAGACAATTGGCTCAAGCTTGGCCATGATGCGCCCTCCCGAGTGCCAGACGCGCCACGCCGACAGCGGCCTCTACCGACTGTGCTGGCAGAAAGGGTACGCCCAGTCTCCTCATGCGGAGGCGTTCCCACGCATGGTTCGCCGCGCCGCCGCCCACGGTGCGGACAGAGGCAAGCGCTGGGCCGCCCAGTTGTTCGAGGATATCGTAGCCGCGCGCCTCGATATCGGAGATCCCCTCAAGCAACCCCTGGAAATAGACCGCATCGTCATCAGGGCGTGGCAACACTCTCGGCTGCAGGTCGGGAGCGCTGACCGGAAAGCGCTCCCCCGGTCTGGCCAATGGATAGTAGGAGAGGCCGGTCGGCGTCTCCGGGTCGATCCCAGCGCTCAGCGCATCGAGGTCTGCGTCCGGCAACAGCGCCTTGATCACCGCGCCGCCGGTGTTGGACGCGCCCCCCGCCAGCCACATCCCGTTGACGCGGTGGCTGTAGATACCGAATTGCGGGGCGTCGATCCGTTTCGCCGACAAAAGCTTGAGGACCAGCGACGAGCCCAGCGCGGTCACGCCGTCGCCGATCTCCGACGCGCCCGTGGCGAGAAAGGAGGCGCAGCCATCCGTCGTGCCCACATGGACCTGGCACGCTTCCGGCAGGCCGAGCGCCCGCGCCCAGGAGCTGGTGGTGCACACGGGGCTTCCCGCAGGACGCACCGCCGGCAGCAGGTCCAGCGGCAGGCCGGCCCGCGCGATCCACTCCGGCCAGCTGCCACTCTCGAGATCATATCCGGTTTTGAGCGCGTTGTTCTCGTCGCTGAGGGCCGTTCCATCCCCGAGCTGCATCGCCAGCCAGTCCGCCTGATGCACAATCCGTGCGGGAGAAAGTCGCTGATGAAAATCGATGGCCTTTCCGAGCGGCGAACTCGCCCCCCGCGCCGGACTGGAGTGCGGCGCGTGCTCATCAATGCTCGCAAGGATGTCCGCGGAGGGGACTGGTGCATTGTAAAGTGCGGCCGGCTCGATTGGGGCGCCGCTGTGGTCCAGCGCCAAGACCGTGCCTGATGTCCCGTCTACAGAAACCGCGATGGCGCCGGAGAGGTCCACTTCTGCCCGCAATTGGACAAAACAGCTTTCAACGCCCGCGATCCATTGGCTGGGATCCCGCGCGGCCTCCGCCCCGGTAAACCCGTAGGCGCCTAAGCCAAGGGAGCGTCCGTCGTCATCGATCGCCGCTGCGCGAATGCCTGATGTTCCGAGGTCAATGCCGACGGCGGCCGCCCGTTTCATCCCTGTGTGGCCTGTCGATCGAGGGACTGCCTGTATTTCTCGGCCTCCCAATGGGTGAGCTCATATTCCTGATCCGCCGTCAGGTAATTGAGCCTGCGGCCCTCCGGGATGCGGGTAACCACTTCGGCAAGGCATCGGACCATGGCCTGCCCACCCGCAGTCAGCCCCTTGCGCACGAGTACTCCCTGTCCGGGGAGCACAACAAGCTTGGGCTCTTCGGCCGACACTGTGGCAGCGAGATTGCCAGGTTCATCGAGCGTTCCGAGTTCGGTGCCGAGGAAGATGACATGGTCCGGATAGAGCGAGCCGCCGCGCGCATGGGTCAGCGCGATCGGGTCGAGCGCGATATCGTGGCACTCCTTGTCGTCCGGAAGAGCATAGTCACCAAGCGTCTCTGCCTCAGCCTGAAGCCGGGAAAAATCTGCCAGCGCTGTTGTTCTGCGCGGCAGGGCGAGGGCAGCAGTCACCTCTTCCACCCGGGCCGCTGTTTCCTCAACGGTGTCGCCGCAGACCACCAGCCCGTGATTGGCCAGAACCAGCACATCCGGCGCGCGGTCGCGGACCGCAGCGATGGCCCGCGCCAGTGGCGTCCCAGGACGGCGATAGGGGATCAGCGCCCAGCTCAAATGGGGTAGCCGATCGGCAAAGATCTGCGTCAGCTCGTCCTCGGCGTCGGTGCACACAGCATGGGCCAGCGTGTTGACGCAATGGAAATGGGCAACGACGCGCTGCGGGATCGAGGCATGCACGCTCGCTTCGATTGATGGTCGAAGGCCTGAAACATTGAGGTCTGCGACAACGAAGTCGGTCGCTTTCTCGGCGCGCGGATCACCGGCGTCGAGCGCTTCCACCAGCGGGGCGGTTTCGAGCGGCACCATGATGTCGCGCTCGAGCGCATGCGCCAGCCATGTGCCGGAGGCCTTCACCCACATCACATCGCCGATCTTGATCGAAGTATTGCCGCCAGCACCCTGTGTGCGGGTGATGTCGCGCCCGAGCCTGGCGGAAAAGGCACTGAGGGCCGCAAGCGCCTGCGTGCTCTGCTGATCCGCCGCCATCGGGCCCTCCCTTTCGATTGGCGTCTTTCGCCATCCCATATGGTCTAGGCCACCTGAGGAACTTTCGTCAAGCATGATGAACTTTGATCATCAACCCCTTGCAAGGGTGAGCGAGTTGTGAATACGATGGCTCCAATGAGGCAATAAATTGCCCAGGGAGGGATAGCCGCGTGATCGACTCGGATCGTCACCAGCAGATCGCCGACATTTTGAAGGATCGCCCCTTTGTCTCGGTGCGCGATCTTCAGGATGCTCTGGGCGTATCCGCCGCTACGATCCGTCGCGACATCGAAAAACTGCATCAGCAGGGGCAGGCGCGCAAAGTCTACGGCGGCATTTCGGCCCGCGAAGGCAGCGCCGGCAAGGCCAGCTCCGCGCGCCCCTATGATGAAAACCGCGATATCGCCGTAGATGCCAAGCGTTCCATAGCGCGCCTCGCGGCCACCCTGGTGCGGGACGGCGACTCCATCATCATCAACGCCGGCTCGACTTGCTTTCACCTCGGGGCCATTCTCGCCCAACGCAGCCTGCGCGTTTACACCAATTCCATGCCCCTTGCGGCCCATCTCGGCGACAGCGGCTCCTGCCAGCTGGTCCTGCCGGGCGGCGAGCTGCATCGCGAGCCGGGCATTCTAGCTTCGCCTACCAACAGCACAGCCCCGTTTTATGCCTCCCGTTTCTTTGTGGGGGCGCAGGGCATCAGCGGCGAGGGGACGCTGGAATCCCATCCCCTTCTAGTCAGGGTTGTCAGCGAACTGAGTGACTGGGCTGACGAGGTGGTGGTCCTCGCCGATAGCCGGAAATTCAAGATCCGCCCCCGCAATGTCGTGCTGCCTCTATCGCGCATCGGCACTTTGGTGACCGACGAAGACCTGCCCGATGCGACCGCCAAGGAACTGGAGGATAATGGCGTCACCGTTCTCATCGCCGGAAGCGGGGGCGCTGAACAATGAGCCTGGCGGTCTTTGATCTCGGCAAGACGAATTCAAAAATGTTCGTTCTCGCTCGCGACGGGGCCATCCTCCATCAGAGCCGCACAAAGCCGGTCTGGATCGATCACCATGGGCGCCGCGTGCTCGACGATGCCCATCTCTTCAACTGGATGAATGCATCCCTCGCCGAAATCGCCGATCGGCATGACGTCACCGGCGTCATGTTTTCGGGCCATGGCTGCACCTTCGCCCTTGTCCGGCCCGAGGGGCTCACCCATCCCGTCCTTGACTACGAACAGGATCCGCCCCTTGATATCGCCGCAGCGATCGACGCGGACATTCCTCCCTTCAGCGAAACCTTCTCTCCGGCCCTGCCGCTGGGCTTCAACTACGGCCGCCATCTGCTCTGGCTGGCCGCGGTCGAACCAGACGCCGTTTTAAAAGCCGAATGGATCCTGAGCTATCCGCAGTTCTGGAGCTGGCGCTTCAGTGGCGCGGCCCGCTCGGAAGTCTCCTATCTCGGCTGTCACTCCCATCTCTGGGCGCCACTGGCCGATGATTTCAGCGATCTGGTCAAAGCCCAGGGCTGGGAAGAGAAGATGCCGCCCTTTGCCCGTGCCGGCGCACCTCTTGGCTCTTACCCACTCAAGACCTCCACCGGCGATCGGCAGCTGGTGGTTCATAACGGCGTCCACGACAGCAATTCAGCGCTCTATCTCTACCGCGCCCTGGGCCTTGAGGATTTTACCCTTGTCTCGAGCGGCACCTGGGTGATCATCTTTAACACTGCCTGCCCATTGCAGGCGCTAGATGAGCGTCGCGACATGCTGGCCAATGTGACGGTCGACCGACATCCCGTCGCCACCATCCGCTTCATGGGCGGTCGCGAATATGATCTGATCAGCCAGGGGTGGACGGCTCCCATTTCCCTCGCGGCGCTCGAAAGCGTCATAAACAAGTCGATTTTCGCCCTGCCGTCCTTTGCGCCGGGCGGGCCCTTCCAGGGATTGCAGGGTCGCCTCATCGGCCCTCAGCCAACGCCGGAAGAGCGGGGTGCGGCGGCGCTGCTCTATGTCGCCCTGATGACCGATCTGTCCCTCGATCTTGTCCAGTCCAGCAATGATCTGGTGGTCGATGGCGGCCTCGTCAAAACCGGTCTTTACGGACCACTCCTGGCGCAATTGCGCCACAGCCAGAAAATACTCTCCTGCCGGGAGGTCGAGGGCAGTGCGCTCGGAGCAGCAGCTCTCGCCATGGAGGATTTCGATGTCCACGCGGCCGTTGGTGAACTCACGCGCAGCCAGCCTTTGGCCCTCGCGGGGCTTGAGGCCTACCGCAAGACCTGGCGCGAACACATCGCCGCAGAACAGAGGGAGGACGTGGCATGAGTGAGATGGCTCACAGCACCGCCCCGGGCAAGCCCGTCCTCGAAATGCGCAATATCAGCAAGACATTCGGCCCGGTCCGCGCCCTGAGCAATGTCTCGCTGACGGTCTATCCCGGTGAAGTCCACGCCGTCATGGGCGAGAACGGCGCCGGCAAGTCGACCCTGATGAAAGTTCTCTCGGGAGCCTACCGGCCTGATCCCGGCGGCGAAATTCTGCTCGATGGCCATCCGGTAGCGCTCGGCGACCCGATCAAGGCCCGGGCAAGCGGCATTTCCGTGATCTATCAGGAACTCAGCCTCGCGCCGAACCTGACTGTGGCGCAGAACATCTATCTCGGCAATCAACCCTCCCGCTTCGGCCTCGTGGACAACAGGGCGACCGAAAAATCCGCCAAGCCCATTCTCGACCGTCTCGGCATCGGCTTTTCGCCGCGGACCATTGTGCGCACCCTTTCGCTCGGCGAGCGGCAGATGGTGGAAATCGCCCGGGCTCTGTCGACCGACGCGCGCATCATCGTCATGGACGAGCCCACCACCTCGCTGACCTCGCGCGAGACAGACAAGCTGTTCGGCGTCATCGAGTCTCTCAAGGCGCAGGGCATCGCCATCATCTACATCAGCCATCGCATGGAGGAGATCTACCAGCTCGCCGATCGCGTCAGCGTGCTGCGCGACTCTTCCTATGTCGGCACGCTGGATCGCTCAGAGCTCTCCGCATCCAGGCTCGTCTCGATGATGGTGGGGCGTGATCTCTCCTCGTTCTACAAGAAGGAACACCGCACCCCGGCGCTCGACCGCCAGATCGCCCTGTCGGTGCGCGATGTCGCCGATGATGTGCGCGTCCACGGCTGCAGCTTTGACCTGCACAAGGGCGAGGTTCTGGGCCTGGCTGGCCTCGTCGGCTCGGGCCGCACCGAATTGGCCCGTTTGATTTTCGGCGCCGACAAGAAAAAATCCGGCACTGTCACTCTGGAGGGTCAAAAGCTCGACATTTCAGGGCCCCGCGACGCTATCGACGCCGGCATTGCCTATCTCACCGAGGACCGCAAAGTGCTCGGCCTCTTCCTCGACATGTCCATCGCTGACAACATCTCCATCAGCGTTCTGGGGGACGATGCCAGCGGCGGCACTCTTCTCGATCGGTCCGCAGCGCGGACCCGCGCCGAGAAGGCCGTGAAAGACCTGTCCATCCGCGCCGCAGGCACTGCCATCAGCGCCGGCTCGCTGTCTGGCGGCAATCAGCAAAAAGTGCTGCTGGCCCGGCTCCTCCAGAAGGACCCGAAAGTCATCATCCTCGATGAGCCCACGCGAGGCGTCGACGTCGGCGCCAAGTCGGAGATCTATCGGCTCATCGACGAACTGGCCAAGCGCGATATCGCCGTCCTCGTCATTTCGAGCGAGCTTCCGGAAATCATCGGCATCGCCGACCGCGTCCTCGTGATGCGCGAAGGCCGTATTGCGGGGGAAGTCCGTCCCACGCCGGACAAGCCGATCGACCAGGAAACCATCATGAATTTCTCAACCGGCGCTCTGCGCGAAACCGCAGCGTGACCCCGACCCACAATTTTCAACCCTAGGCAGGACCATGACTGACGCCCCTGTGAGCCCAATCGCCCAGCGCCAACGCGTTCGCGCCATGTTGGCCGCGCTTGGCATGTTGCCGGTCCTGATCATCCTCGCGGTGGGCTTTCAGCTGCTCAGCGGCCGCTTCATGAACCCGAACAATCTCTCGATTGTCATGCAGCAGGCCTCCATCAACACAGTCCTGGCGGCGGGCATGACACTGGTCATTCTCACCGGCGGTATCGATCTGTCGGTCGGCTCGATCCTGGCCGCATCCGCAATGGTGGCAGTGATCGTCTCGCTCTTTCCCGACATCGGCATGCTCGGCATCCTGGCGGGGCTTGCCATGGGTCTGGCCTGTGGCCTCGCCAATGGAATGCTCATCGCATACATGAAGCTGCCGCCCTTCATCGTCACCTTGGGCTCGCTGACCGCCGTGCGCGGTCTTGCCCGCCTGCTGGGCGCCGATACCACCGTCTTCAATCCAAACCTGCCGTTCCAGTTCATCGGCAATGGCAGCGTCTTCGGCGTGCCGTGGCTGGTGATCATCGCCTTCCTCGTCGTGGTCATGTCCTGGTTCGTGCTCAAGCGCACCGTACTTGGAACCCAGATCTATGCGGTGGGCGGCAATCCGGATGCGGCGCGCCTCACCGGCATCAACGTGCCGCTGGTGCTGCTCTTCGTCTATTGCTTCTCCGGCCTCATGGCGGGCCTTGGCGGCGTCATGTCCGCGGCGCGCCTCTACGCAGCCAATGGCCTGCAACTGGGCCAGGCCTATGAGCTGGACGCAATAGCCGCCGTCATCCTCGGCGGCACCAGCTTCGTCGGTGGCGTCGGCTCCATCTGGGGCACGCTGATCGGCGCACTGATCATCGCCGTCCTGTCCAATGGGCTCATCCTCACGGGTGTGTCTGACATCTGGCAATACATCATCAAGGGACTGGTCATCATCGCCGCCGTAGCGCTCGATCGCTATCGTCTCGCCGGCGGCGCGAGGACCTGATCAACCGGAATTCCGGCAACTGTGGCGCGCTCCAGCGGCCACTCAATAGGGAGGACTACAATGAACTTTCTACCAAAGCTGCTGACTGGTGTTGCACTTTCGGCCTTCGCCCTCGGCGGAGCCATGGCCCAGGAGAAGGAACTGACCAATGTCGGCATTTCTGTCGGCCTTCTGGGCAATCCCTTCTTCGTGGCCACCATCAAGGGCATTGAGGACAAGGCCCGCGAGATCAATCCCGACGTCCGCGTAACCTCGGTTTCCGCCGACTATGACCTCAACAAGCAGGTGTCCCAGATCGACAGCTTCATCGCTGCGGGCGTGGACATCATCATGCTCAATGCCGTTGACGCCAGCGCCATTGCCCCGGCTGTGCAGAAGGCCCGTGACGCCGGTGTCGTCGTCGCTGCCTTCGACGTGTCCGCGCCCGGCGCCGACGTTACCGTCATGACCAACAATGTCAGCGCCGGCGAGAAGGCCTGCCAGTACATCGTCGATGAACTCAACGGCGAGGGCAACGTCATCATCATCAATGGCCCCGCCTCGTCCTCGATCATCGACCGCGTCCAGGGCTGCAAGAATGTCTTCGCCCAGAACCCGGGCATCACCATTCTCTCCGACGACCAGAACGGTCAGGGCTCTCGCGAGGGAGGCCTCGCGGTGATGCAGGGCCTGCTCACCCGCTTCGATGACATCGACGCCGTCTTTGCCATCAATGATCCGACAGGCATTGGTGCCGAGCTCGCCGCCAAGCAGCTCAACCGCACCGATTTCATCATCACCGCTGTCGATGGCGCTCCCGATATCGAGGAAGCCCTCAAGAGCGGGACATCCATGATCAAGGCGTCCGCTTCTCAGGACCCCTATGTCATGGCCGGTCAGGCGCTCGAAATGGGCGTTGCCGTACTCAAGGGTGAAAAGCCTGCCGAGGACACCATCCTGCTCGAACCAGAGCTGATCACCTCGGAAAACCTGGACTCCTACCAGGGCTGGACGGCCGTCCGCTAAGTCAATCGAGATGCGGCGTGGCCCCCAAGGGCCGCGCCGTTACTGTCTTTGCCTGAGGGGACACATGAGCAAGCTGGGCATACATTCTTTTGTCTGGAGCGCCGGTTCGAGCCAGACCGACCTTGAGACGGCACTCGAGAATACCCGGGCTACCGGATTCAAACTGATAGAGTTTTCCTACCTCGACCCCACGCTGGTCGACGTTCCTTGGCTCGCTGGCCGGATCAAGGACCATGGGCTCGACGTCTCCATCAGCATGGGCCTGCCGGCCGAGGGCGATGTTTCGAGTGCCGACCCGGAGACGGTCAATCGCGGCCTCGAGATTCTCTCCGGCGCCATCGCGCTGACCCGCGATCTCGGCGGCACCAAGCTCGCCGGAATTCTCTCATCCGCCCATGGCAAGCAGGTGCACGCGCCCACCCTTGAAAGCTGGAAGCGCAGTGTCGGCGCCGTTGCCCGCGCCGCTGAAATTGCGGCTGGCGCAGGCGTCACCCTCAACCTCGAAATCGTCAATCGCTTCGAGAGCAATCTGCTCAACACCGCCGCCCAAGGCCTCGCCTTCATCGAGGCCACCGGCGCGGACAATGTGTTTCTCCACCTCGACAGTTTTCACATGAACATCGAGGAGGCGGACATCGGCCTTGCCATCCGCAACGCCGCCAACAAGATCGGCTATGTCCATATCGGGGAAAGCCATCGCGGCTATCTGGGTACCGGCAACATCGACTTCGCCGCCATCTTCGATGCGCTGATCGCCATCGGCTATGACGACTGGGTCACCTTCGAAAGCTTCTCGTCGGAGATCGTCGACGAAAAGCTCTCTATCGCCACCGGCATCTGGCGCAATCTCTGGGACGACAATGTCGACCTCGCCAACCACGCCAGAACCTTCATCGACCTCGGTCTCACCACCGCCCGCCGCAAGGCGGCGCTCGTCGCCAATCCGGATACGCTTTCGGGCCCCTGACAAAGCAGAGGCCCCGCGCGCTCCCTGGCGGCGCCGGGAGCGCGATGTCCGCTACAGCATTTCGTAGAGGAACAGGTCCGCAATCCTGTTCGTATCTGCAACACCTGGCACGAGGTTGGTGGCGCTGCTCACGAACAGGATTTTATTGCCATCGGGAGACAGCCGGGCGCTACTGGTGAAGCCGTCTCCATGGAGCCTGAGATTGGTGAGCGTGCTATCGCGATAGATATAGATGTCGAAGTCGCTATTGGTGCCATCGACGAGGTTGGTGGCCCTGCTGTTAAACAGGATCGTATTACCATCGGCTGATAGGATTGGGGCCTCGCTCGCACGGTCTCCATGTGCAGTGATGTTGGTGAAAACGCCGTCGCGGTAGATGATGATGTCATCAACGCCATTATCGTCCACCGCCCCGGTGAGATTGGTCGCTGCGGTCTTGAAGGCGATGGTACTGCCATCGGCCGAAACGGTCACATGATCGCTGTCGCCATCGGCATTGAGCGTGAGGTTGGTAATGACGCCGTCGCGATAGACAAAAATGTCTGCCTTGCCGTTGGTGTCATCCTGTCCCGCAACCAGATTGGTAGCCTCGCTGTAAAAGACAATTGTGCTGCCATCGGCTGAGATTTTGGCGCCGCCGCTGAGACCGTTGCCGTGCGCGGTGATGTTGGTCAGCGTGCCATTCTTGGAAACGAAAATATCCCTGACGCCGTTCTCATCTGCGCTTGCGGTAAGATCGGTGGCTTCGCTCGTGAACACGATGGTACTGCCATCCGCTGACACACCTGGCCCCGAGCTCGACCCGTTGGCATGTGCCGTGATGTTGGTCAGAGCCCCCGCGCGATAGACGAAGATATTCTCGTATCCGTTGGTCTCTTGAGCGTCTGCGATGAGATTTTGTGCGCTACTTCCAAAAACAACGGTGCTGCCGTCCCCTGAAATTTCGGGGAAGAAGCTGTTGGCTGCCCCGCCAGCCGTGATGTTCGTATAGGTCCCGTCCCGAAGGACGAAGACGTCCATGATCTCGTTTGTCTCCGTCACGTTCGGGTCGATGCCGCGAGACAGACTTGCGAAGGCAATGACACTTCCGTCGATCGACATCTGTCCCGCCATTGAGCCCGCATAACCTGTCGCATGCGCGGTGAGGTTGGTGATGGTTTCATCATCCACGATCGTCGCTGTGGCACTGGCCGTTTTGATCGCAATGCCGTCGGTCGGGTTCGAGATGGTCGCGGTTATGGTCTCGTTGCCCTCGACCACGACATCATCGATCAGCGTGATCTGGAAACTTGCGGTGGCGACGTTTTCGGCAAAACTCAGCTCTCCGTGCTGCAATGTCGTCGAGTAGTCGGTGTTGAGCGTCGCCGTGCCGGTCAGCGCGACAGCAATGGTGGCGGCATCCGTCGAGCCGGTTCGCGTGACCGTATAGGTGATTGTCGATCCGCTGCCTTCCACTGCGGAGGCGGTGGAAACCGAGATCGTATAGCCCGGCGCTGGGGTTGGGGAACTATCGCCGCCGCTGCTGTCGGCTCCGGCCGGCGGAGTAAGGACCTTTGCCGCCAGATCTTCGTCTGGCGAGGGCGTGAACGGATTGTCCCGGTCAATCGCCTCGAGGAATTTGCGGGCAAGCGCGGCTGCGTCCGCGCCGTTGTAGGCCGCGATCTCCTCAGGCGTATCGAGGCTGGCCGTGAAGGCATCGGCGGCCTCCATCTTGGCAGTTACGGTGTCCTGATCGTCGTTCTGCGCGCCATCGAAAATATTGATGGTAATGGTTTCGATGGTCTGGGCGCCGCTGTCGAGCGCCGCCGTAAAGAAGGCGAGGCCCTCCGGATCCGGCGCGCGACCGAAGAGGGCAAGATAGATCGAACTGACAATTTCGCTTGGTGTCTGGCTCTCGAAGCGGTCGAGATATTCGGGTGTCCCGGTCAGGGTACCAATCAGGCCGGACAAATCCGCGCCCTGATTGGTGACGCCGTTCCAAAAGGCGAGCCCCGCGGGGTCTGCTGGACGGCCAAAGAGGGCGACATAAATGCCCTGAATGCTTGCCATGATCAAAAATTCCAATGGTATAAAATAAATTCATGCCCATCAGTGCTTTAAAATCATAACCGAAAGTTCAACGGGCTTGGCGCCTAGAGCGGATAGGCCAAGGCGTGTGTATTCCGATTGAATTTTGGGTTACCAAATTATCCCTGTAGCTCGCCGCCGCCGGTGGCGTTCCGCCGCCAGCGCTCGAGCGCCATAAACCCATCATGGATCAAGAGCGCCAGCGCGCCGACAATCAGCCCGCCCTGAACAACGAACGCCGTGTTGCCGGACTGCAGCCCGGCAATGATCACCTCGCCAAGCGTCTGCGCGGCAACGGTCGAACCGATGGTGGCGGTGGACAGGGCGATTGTCGTCGAGAGCCTAAGTCCGGAGAGAATAAGGGGCAGGGCGAGCGGCAGCTCGATCCGCATCAACCGCTGAAGCGGCGTCATCCCCATGCCCTTGGCAGCTTCCGTGACCGCGGGCGGCACGCCGGTCAGTCCGGTCAGGGAATTCTCGAAGATCGGCAGCAGGCCATAAAGGAACAGAGCGACCAGCGTCGGCGTGGTGCCGAAACCTAATATCGGCACGCACAGCGCCAGCACGGCGACAGGCGGAAAGGTCTGGCCAATATTGGCGATGGCCCTTGCGACCGGCAGGAATTCTGCGCCGAAGGGCCGCGTCACGAGTATAGCAAGCCCCACCGCCAGCAGCGCCGAAGCCGTGATGGCTGCGAAGACGATCGCCAGATGGCTCAAGGTCAGCGTGAGGAGACTGCCCTGGCTATAGACCGGGGTCTGCCCCGGACGGGCGAACATCGCGAAGAAAAAGCCGAAATCCTCCGGCTTGATAATAACCCAGGCCAGCAGCACCAGTGCAGCAAGGCGAATGAGGAGACCGGCTCTACTCACGGCCGGGCCGCCAGTGCGCCAAGCCTTTCGAGCGTGATCACGCCGATGATCTTGCCGTTCTGCTCCACCGGTGCCGCGCTGCGGCGCGCCCACAGCAGTTCCGAGTAGGCATTGCGCAGCGTCATACCCGCATTGAAAGCGTCGCCTTCAGCAGTGCCGGGTTCGACATGATCGGCAAGCCGGGACAGCGACAGCAGGCGGAACGCCCGGTCGGTGGTGCCGACCAGCTCGCGCACATAATCAGTCGCGGGATTGGCGATGATCTCGGCCGGCGGCTCGCATTGCAGAAGCTTGCCCTTGTCCATCACCGCAATGCGGTCGCCCAGCTGGATGGCCTCTTCCATGTCATGGGTGACGAGCATGATCGTCGTGCCGAATTTGGACTGTATGAGCGCCAGATCCTCCTGTGCCTTGCTGCGCGTCACCGGGTCCAGCGCTCCGAAGGGTTCGTCCATGAGCAGAATGTCGGGCTCGGCGGCGAGAGCACGCGCTACACCGACGCGCTGTCGCTGCCCGCCGGACAATTGATGCGGCATCCGGTCCCGGAACAGTTCGGGATCGAGTTGAAAAAGCGCCAGCAACTCGTCGACACGACTCGCGATTTTGCCTTTGCTCCATCCCAGAAGTCGCGGCACGGTGCCGACATTCTGCGCAATGGTCCAATGCGGAAACAGCCCGTTTCCCTGGATCACATATCCCATGTGCCGCCGCAATTCGTAGGCGGGCACGCTTCTGATACTGCGCCCGTCGACCCGGATATCGCCGGCGCTCGGCTCCACCAGCCGATTGACCATGCGCAGCAGCGTCGTCTTTCCCGACCCGGAAGTGCCCACCAGCGCGCAGATACTGTGCGGCTCCACCACAAGGCTTACGCCATCGACCGCGCGCGTGCCCGAATAGGCTTTGACCACATTTTCGATCTCGATCACGCCCGGGCCATCCTTCCGGCAGAGATTTCAATGAGGCTGTCGAGAATGACAGCGGCGACAAAGGCCAGCACCACCGTTGGCACTGCCCCCAGCAGCACCAGATCAGCCGCCGTCTGGCCGATGCCCTGGAAGACAAACACGCCGAAGCCGCCGCCGCCGATCAGCGCGGCGATCGTGGCCAGCCCGATGTTCTGGACCAGTACGATGCGGATGCCGGTGAGGATCACTGGCAGGGCCAGCGGCAGTTCCAC
This sequence comes from Devosia sp. SD17-2, assembly GCF_029201565.1. Lineage (GTDB taxonomy): Bacteria > Pseudomonadota > Alphaproteobacteria > Rhizobiales > Devosiaceae > Devosia. The sequence continues at coordinate 2,852,322 of NZ_CP104002.1, read as the reverse complement.
CTGCATCAGCCTTTGCGGGCTGCTCATCCCCATCCCGCGCGCGGCTTCGACTGTCGCAGCGGGCAGGCCCGTCAGCCCAACCAGCGTATTGGCGACAACAGGCAGCAGCGCATAGGCGACCAGCGCCACCATGGCTGGCGCCGTGCCAATGCCAGATATCCCGGCCGCTCTTGCGCCCGGCACAGTGGCCGCCACCCAGGCGAGCGGCACGATCAACATGCCGAACAGGGCAATCGAGGGAATGGTCTGGATGACATTGAGCAATCCCAGCGTGCCGCGCCGTATTCGTTCGATTTTGTAGCCGACAATACCCAGCGGCACGCCAATCGCCACCGCCACAGCAACAGACGAGAGGGCGAGCAACACATGCGTTCGCGCTTCCTGCCAGAACGCCGGCGCCCGGCTCTGATATTCCTTGAGGATCGAGAGCTCGTTCCAGGCCCCGCTCCACAGCAAGGCCGCGACGAGGGTGAGCGAAACCGCCAGAAGACCGAGACGCTGTGTCGGCAGCAGTTTCCGCCGCGCCAACGCGTCGGTCAGCATGAGCGCAAGGGCGAAGCCAACAAGCCAGAAGCCGCCCCCGATGGATACCCTGGCATAGCTTTGATCCGGCTGAGCAAGCGCGTTCGCGGCAAGCCCGACCGAGATCATCACGGTGACCAGCGCCACCGCGCTGGTCCAAAGCTTGGCCACTGCCGGTGCCCTGGTCAGCGCCGCCGCGAGCGCCGCACCAACCGCTATCACAAAAGCCACCACGGCGGGCGGGGGCAGGGCGTCCCACAGGAACACCCCATCGCCCGGCACGATCCGATTGGCCTTGAACACGGCAAAGGGCAGGAAAGATCCTGCCCCCGCTATTACCGCGATCAGCACGCCCAGCGGATCAAGACGCAGCCAACCCCGGCTGTCCTGAACGGCGGCACTTGCGGAGTTCATCGCTGCCCCGACGCGGTGCGCCCGCCAACAGCGCTAGTCAAGAAAGCCATTCTGGGTCAGGTAGTCCGTCGCCACCGCCGCTGCCGGCTCCCCGCCGAGCTGCACGCGGCCATTGAGGTCCTGAAGCACTTCAAGGCTCAGGCCTTCGAACACCGGCTTCAGCAGCTCTTCGATCAGCGGATATTCCTGAAGCACTTCCTCTCGGATGATCGGGGTTGGCTGATAGACCGGCTGCACGCCCTTGTCGTCCTCGAGCACGACGAGCCCGGACGCGCTGATCCCGCCGTCAGTGCCATAGACCATTGCTGCATTGACCCCATTGGTCTGCTGCGCCGCAGCCGCGATGGTCGCGGCGGTGTCGCCACCCGACAGCACCACCAATTGGTCCGGCGTCAGTGTAAAGCCATAGATCTCCTGGAATTTCGGCAGGGCAGGAGGCGAATTGACGAATTCGGACGAGGCCGCCAGTTTGACCGTGCCGCCACCGGCCACCCACGCCCCGAATTCCGAGAAAGTGGTGAGGCCATTGTCTTCAGCGACCTCACTGCGCAGGGCCACCGCCCAGGTGTTATTGGCCGGCGAAGGCGTCAGCCAGACGATCTTGTTGGCGTCATAGTCGAGCCCGGCCACCGTATTGTAAGCCTCGGCGGCATCGTTCCAGATCGGCTCATCCGCCCGGTCAAAGAAGAAGGCGCCATTGCCGGTATACTCGGGATAGATGTCGATCTCGCCGGCAATAATGGCTTCGCGCATGATCGGTGTCGCGCCAAGCTGGATCCGGTCTTCCACCGGGATCTCATTGGCCTCCAGCACCTGCTTTATGATGTTGCCGAGAACCCCGCCCTCGGTGTCGATCTTGGACGACACGACCACCTGGGCCGAGGCCGTGCCTGTCATGAGAACCAGCGCTGCGAGCGCATGGACTGCGGATTTGGCGTCAACCATGGCCTGGACCATCCCTTTTTCTGATGATGATTGGCCGACGTCCGACGCTTCCCCCGTCTGTCAGGCCCTCGGCCGTAACGCCTCGCAGCATGGCTGGTTCCGCCCGCTGCCCGGGGACGCCTCCATGTTTGTCGGCGGATCGTTTCTTCCGGCCCGCCGTTTCGAGCGTATCCCCCGGCGAAACAATCTCTGGAGACACCTCATGCTGCGCTCATTCCTCATCGGCCTTGCGGCCGGCCAGCGCGGGATCACACCGCTCGCAGCCATAGCGCTCGCCACTTACCGGCGCGAACTCTGGCCCGAGCTTCCCTTTCAGCGCCTCTTCCGTAACCATGTGGTTACCGCCGGCGCCACCGCCTTTGCCGTGGCCGAGATGGCCGGCGACAAGATGAAATCGGCGCCTGACAGGATCGTGCCGATCGGGCTGGCGGTGCGCAGCGTCACCGCCGCTTATGCCGGAGCCGCACTGGCGCCCAAGGGGCAGCGACCATTGGGTGCCGCCATCGCGGTGGGGACAGCGCTCGCCTCGTCCTACATCGGCTGGCGCATGCGCTGCGCCGCCATGGAGCGTTATGGGCAGACCGCCACCGGCCTCGTCGAGGACGCAATCGTCATGACCGGTGCGTTGGCGGTAGCGACGCCCAGGCTGATGGGTACCGCGGCACTTCTCGCGCCGCCGCGGCGATGATCACCGTGCCAAACCCACTTGTGATTTGCATGCAGCGTGTTGCAGGCCCACATAAATAACATGATACGCAAACTGACGCTCGCTCTGGGATTGATCGTGGTGGCGCTCCAGCCGGCCCTGGCAGCGTGCCCACCACCGCCGGCCGGCAGTACCGCTGAGGAAATCCGCGCCCATGGGGAGCGTCTCCTCTGCATCCAGCAACAGCTGGCGCAGGATGCCGAGCGTCAGAAATTCCAGACCGATATCGAGGCGCTCAACAGGTCGATCCTAGACCTTCAGCTTCAGAACAAATGGAATGCCCTGCCGCGCCCCGAGACCATGTTCCCGGCCGTGGTCTTGCCCTGAGCGGGTTGACCAGTTCAGTCGCGCCCGAAGTACTTGGCAATGCGCGCGACGATGCGGTCCGCCAGCTCCTGCTTGCTCCCCTCACCAAGATCGCTGACGCCGTCCTTCGCAACCAGCATGATGTGATTGCGTTCGCCGCCGAACACGCCACTGCCGGGCGAGACGTCATTGGCAAGGATCCAGTCGGCGCCTTTTGACCTCAGCTTGTCCCCGGCATTGCGCAAGAGATCATCAGTCTCCGCCGCAAAACCAACAACCAACTTTGGCCGCTCAGCGTGGTGCCCGATGGTTCTTAGGATGTCTGGATTGCGCACGAGGCTGATGGAGAGCTCCTCGTCGTCCCCGCCGCGCTTCTTGATCTTGCTCGACGCCACGCTGGCCGCCCGCCAGTCGGCGACGGCGGCAACGAAGATCGCCCCATCAACGGGCAGGGCAGAGGTCGCGACCTCCAGCATCTCCACCGCCGTTTTGACGCGCGTGATCTCTACGCCGGCGGGGTCGGGGAGGGCGGTGGGGCCCGAGATAAGGGTCACCGCAGCGCCCTCGGCAGCCAGCGCCGCCGCAATCGCGTGGCCCTGCTTCCCGGATGACCGGTTGGAGATGAACCGCACGGGGTCAATCGGCTCTTCGGTCGGCCCCGACGTCACGAGAAACGACAGCCCCTCAAGCCGCTTTCTTGTCGGTGCCAGCAGGTCCTGAGCCGCCGCCACAATAGCCAGCGGCTCGGACATTCTTCCAAGCCCTGCTTCACCGCTTTCCGCCATTTCCCCGGTTTCCGGACCGACAAAAGCAATGCCATCGGCCCGCAATGTCGCCAGATTGCGCTGGGTCGCGGGATTAGCCCACATCTTGGGGTTCATCGCCGGGGCGATCAGCACTGGGCTGCTGCGCGCCAGAAGGATCGCGGTTGCGAGATCGCTGGCCAACCCGAGTGCCATGCGCCCGATCAGGTCTCCCGTCGCCGGCGCCACGATGATGAGGTCCGCCTCCCGTGCGATCCGGATATGCCCCACATCGGCCCCCGCAATCGGCTCGAACAAGTCGGTCGCCACCGGCACGCCGCTGACGGCAGCCAGTGTGGTTGGCGTGATGAAATTGTTCGCCGCCTCGGTGATGACGCACCGAACCCGCGCACCCTGCTCGCGCAGGCGTCGCACCAGGTCCGGGCTCTTGTAGGCCGCAATGCCGCCCGAGACGATCAGCAGGATCTGTTTGTCGCGAAGGCTCATATCTGCTCCTGCCGGGCGCGGGCGATTTCAAATCCGCGTTCCCTCTGGTCAGCGCGCAAGGCCCGCGCCGCATTGAGATCGATATCAAACACGCGGACCTGGCTGCGCCCAAGGGTCTGGAGCAACTGCCTGCTGCTCTCGGGATCCGGATGGGCCAGCCCGGCAATGCCCGAGCTTGGCAGGTCGCCGCCGGTTCGGACCGGATAGGCCCAGTCGCTCACCCCGACGAAGGCGGCCTGTTCGAAGGCTCGCGCAATCATCGCATGGCGCCAGCGCGCCCGCGCCATGTCCGGGCTGCTCTTGCGGCTCACGGAAAGGGCCGGGACGAGGATCAGATCCGGCGCAACCTCCAGCGACCGATAGGTTTCCGCATGGAAGAAATCAGCGCAGACAGAAACGAAGCACTCCACCGTGCCGATGCGAAAACTTGCGCCTGCCCGCTCCCCGGCCCGGGCAAACTGGCGTTCGCGGCCATAGGGATTGGCCTTCTGGTAGTGTGCAATGATGTCGCCTGTGGGATCGACCACAATGCCCTGGTTGGCCGGCAGGGTTTGGGAGCTGTCGAAATGGCTCCCGCCCACTACGTGGCAACCGAACGCCCGCGCCATCTCGGCCACGGCCAAGGCATATTCACTCGACGAATATCCCTCGCCAATGACTTCGGGCAGCAGGATGACGTCCCCGGCCTCCCCCTTGAAACCGTGTCGTTTGAGCGTTTTGGCCGCCCGACCGATATCGGTTCCATCGGCCAGTCTGGCCTTGGGCTGTGTCAGAACGACCTTCACGCGCGCTCTCCGGATTGGGTTCCGCCATGGACATGGCCAGTCACGGCCGGAAAATCAACAGCCCTGACCCTCACCTATGTGGGAAGCGACATGTCGCTGTCGCCTTCAACCAGCTCCAGCGGCACGACTTTTCGCACCACCCCGAGCGGATAGTGCTCGCGATAGTCAGCCATATTGGCCAGCAGCGCCTCGGCCAGTGAAATGCCGAGATCGCGCAGCGACAGCCGGAAGCAGGTGAGGCGCGGCACGAGGAAATGGGCCTGCGGACTGTCCCGCCCAATAATGGCGATGTCCTTTCCGGGCACCAGCCCGGCCTCATAGAACCCGTTGTAGAGGCCGAGCGACATCTTCTCGTTGGTCAGGATGAATGCCGTCGGCCGTCGGTTCGGCGGCATGTCCGCTATTGTCGTGGCGATCTGGTGCCCTTCGCGCTCATTTGGCGATGTGCGGAACACGAGCGCATCGTCGTATTCGATGCCATGCCGGGCAAGAGCGTCGCGGTAGGCGTCGAGAAACACGAAGCCCAGATTGGTGTCGTCGCGCGGCGCGAACACGCCGATCCGCCGATGCCCCTTGGCCACCAGCCGCGACACTCCAACCTCGGCCATGCCTTCAAAATCGAGATCGAGCCAGGGGTGGCCCGCGTCCGTTTCCGAGCGCCCCAGCGCGATGAACGGGATCTTGCGGCCGGCAAGAAAATCAATGCGGTGGTCGCTGCGCTTGGTGGCCGAAATGATCAGCGCGTCGGCAAAACCGCGCGCCACGATGCGCTGCATATAAGCGTCCGGATCTTCCTCGGACGAGCAGAGCAGGGCGACGAGATCGAGCTGATGGCGCGCAAAGACGGTCTGCACCCCGTCGAAGACGCTCATGAAAAACACATCGCCTTCGCCGGTAATGTCGGACCCGGTCTGCATCATGAAGCCGACCACTCCGGTCGACCCTTTTCGCAAGGCGCGACCCGCCTGATTGGGCACATAACCCATGGCCGTCGCCGCCTCGAGCACGCGCTGGCGCGTCGCCTCGTTCACATCCGGCTTGCCATTGAGCGCGCGGGAGACGGTGCCGATAGAAATGTTGAGCTGCTCCGCCAGGCGTCTGATACCGGTCATGCTTGCTGGCTTCCTCCCCGCGCTCTGGCTGGCTCCAGAAACGTTTACGATTCCCCATTGACACGTCTGCGGTTCAAATAATAGCGTCGTAAACGTTTACGGGCCAGTTTCGAAAATGCCGAATACGGCAGCGATGCGAGCGGTCCGTTGGGAGGTTGCCTTGGTATTCAGAGCGGTTTTGGCCGGTTGCGGCGCCATGTCCAAAGGTTGGCTGACGGCCATTCATGAGCATGATCTGCTCAGGGGCAGGGTGGAGATTGTCGGCCTCGTCGACCTCGATCCTGCAGTCGCATCGGCGCGCGCCGCCGAGTTCGGCCTCTCCGCGGCCACCATCGGTTCCGATCTCGGCGCGGTACTGGCCGAAACCAGGCCCGATCTTCTTTTCGACGTCGTCGTTCCCCCGGCGCGTGCCGGCGTTGTCGAGACCGGACTGCGCCACGGCTGCCACGTGCTCAGCGAAAAGCCGATGGCCGCGAGCCTCACCGAGGCGCAACATCTGCTCGCCGAGGCGAAGGCCGCCTCTCGCATTCACGCGGTGGTGCAGAACCGTCGCTTCATCCCCGGTGTCCGGCGCATCCGCCGTCTCATCGAAAGCGGCGCCATCGGCGAGCTGGCCAGCCTCAATTGCGATTTCTTCATCGGTGCCCATTTCGGCGGTTTTCGCGATGAAATGGAAAACGTGCTGCTGCTCGACATGGCGATCCACACGCTGGACGCCGCCCGTTTCATGTCCGGCAAAACCCCAAAGGCCGTCTATTGCCTCGAGACCAATCCACCGGGCTCCTGGTATCGCCACGGCGCCGCCGCCAATGCGATCTTCGAGCTCGAGGACAATGTGGTCTTCAACTATCGCGGCTCCTGGGCTGCCGAGGGGGCCAATACCTCCTGGGAAAGTGCCTGGCGCATTGTTGGCAGCAAGGGCACCGTGCTCTGGGATGGTGCCGACGCCTTTGAGGCGAAGATCGCCTCAGGCGACACCGGCTTCTTCCGCGATCTCGCAGCCATCGACATCCCGCCACCAGCCGATGAGGGCCAGACACATGGCCACGCCAGTGTCATCGCCGACTTCCTCGCCGCCATAGAAACCGGCCGCCAGCCGGAAACCGTTTCATCCGACAACATCAAGAGCCTCGCCATGGTCTTTGCCGCGATTGAAAGCGCGCGCAAGGGACAGCGCGTGGCCATCGAACTCTAGGAACAGCACTTTGAGCGACCCCGCAAAATCCATTCGCATCGGCACCATGGTTTCCGCATCCGCCGGCAAGGCCGCCGAGCGCATCGGCGAAATCGCCGATCTGGGCTTCGAGAGTTTTGAGCCGTTCTTCTGGCAAACCACCAACGGCCAGGATCTGGCCGAGCTTGGCAAGCGCTGCCGTGATGCCATCGGCGATCGCGATATCACCATCTCCACCCTCGGCATGTTCGGCAATGTGCTCGAAGATCAGGAGATGGACCGCCAGACCCTGCAGGGCTGGAAGGACTGCATCGACAACGCCCACCATTTCGGCGCCACCTGCGTCGCTGGCTTTACCGGTCGCATCCGTAACAAAGTGCTGACCGATAGCCTGCCGCAATACAAGAAGGTCTGGACCGAACTGGCCCAGCGCGCCGCCGACAAGGGCATCCGCATTGCCTTCGAAAACTGCTCGATGGAGGGCAATTGGCAGACTGGCGACTGGAACATCGCGCATAATCCCGACGCCTGGGAACTGATGTTCAACGAAACGCCGCAGGACAATATCGGGCTCGAGTGGGAGCCCTGCCACCAGATGGTCTATCTCATCGACCCGCTGCCGCAGATCCGCAAATGGGCGCACAAGATTTTCCACGTGCACGGCAAGGACGCCACTATCCGCTGGGACGTGATCCGGGAACACGGCATTTTCGGCAAGCATCCCTTCGTCTTCATGCGCACGCCGGGCTTCGGCGACAGCAATTGGGCCGACATTATTTCCGAACTGCGCCTCGCCGGCTGGTCGGGTTCCATCGACATCGAGGGCTGGCATGACCCGGTCTATCGCGATGCGCTGGAGATGACCGGGCAGGTGCATGGGCTCAATCATCTCAAGGCAGCGCGCGGCGCCGATTTCGTCAGCGCATAAGAATTAGTATGACTATTGACGGAAGTTGAGAAACCGTTTTACCTAACCTGAGAAAAGGGTTTTCCTTTGAGGTATCGGGACGTGGTCAAGGCAGAACGCATTCGCATCTATGACGTCGCCCGCATGGCCGGCGTCAGCGTTGCGACTGCCTCGAAAGCCCTCAACGACACCGGCCGGATGACCGAGGAGACCCGCGCTCGAGTCAAAGAAACGGCGGCCAGCCTGGGCTTTCGGCCCAACGCCATGGCGCGGGCGCTGACCAGCCAGCGCAGCTTCACCATCGGGCTGCTCACCAATGATACCTATGGCCGCTTCACCCTCCCGGTGATGGCCGGGATCAATGAAGCGCTGATCGATCAGGGCGTGTCGGTGTTTCTGTGCGGTATCGAAGACGATGCGGCTCTGGGAAAAATCCACGTCGACGCCATGCTCGACAAACAGGTCGACGGCATCATCGCCACCGGCAAGCGCATCGACCGCCGCCTGCCGGTGGATCTCTCCAATCTGCCGGTGCCCGTCGTCTATGCCTTCACCCAAGGCCCGGACGACGCGGTGACCCTTGTGTCTGATGACGCTCTTGGCGCGCACCTCGCCACCGAGCATCTGCTTGACCGTGGCCGTCGCAAGCTCGTTCATATCACCGGCCCGGAGAGTTTCGCCTCGGTGTCCGCCCGCTCAACGGCCTTCCGCACTCTGGCGGGGGCGGGCGCGTCCGTGCTGCATGGCCCATGGTCCGAGGCCTGGGGACACGAGGCGATTGACCGGCTCTGGTCTGGTAGTGACGTTCCGGACGGCATTTTCTGCGGCAACGACCAGATCGCCCGCGGCGTCGTCGATGCCCTGCGCGAGCGGGGCGTCCCGGTGCCGGAGGACGTATCGGTCATCGGCTTTGATAATTGGGAAATCGTCTCGGCGGCCACGCGCCCGCCGCTCACCACCATCGACATGAACTTGAAGGAACTCGGCCGCGAGGCTGGACGCCTGATCCTGGAACTTGCCGAGGGCAAGCCGGTCGAGCCGGGCATCCGCACGCTGCCATGCAAACTCGTCGTCCGCCAATCCTGCGGCTGCGAAATCTTCGCCGCGCAAGCGCAAGGGAGGGTGACGCACGAGGCATAGGGAGTGCTGCCACAGGCATTGGCGTGCCCATGGCAGCGAGGAAAGTACCGCTCGGGAAGAGGAAACCCGATGCGGCACGGATCGCGGCCGAGGCCGCAAGGGAGGATATAATGCAGTTTACCAAGCTCGGTCTATTGGCCGGTCTCGCCTTCGGCGCATTGATCGCCGCAACGCCCGCTTACGCACAGGTAACGCTCAAGGTCTGGTCCATCGACGGTGTCGATCGTCCGGGCATTGCCGATACCTATTCCAAGGAATTCGATGACGCCAACGAGGATATCGTTGTCGAATATCGCGCCGTTCCTTTCGATGAGATCGTCAACGAGACCCTGCGCGCCTTCGCCACCGGCAATGCGCCCGACATCGTCTCCTTCGACAATCCCGATTTTGCGCTCTTCTCCTCGCGCGGGGCAATGCTCGACATCACCGATCGCGTCGCTGCCTCCGACATCATCAGCAAGGCCGAATATTTCGCCGGTCCGCTCAATTCGGTCACCTGGGATGGCAAGCTGTTCGGCCTGCCCAAATACACCGACACCATCGGCATCTTCTACAACAAGGATCTCTTCGCCAAGGCCGGGTTGACCGAGCCACCCAAGACCTGGGACGAAGTGGCCGAATACGCCGCCAAGCTGACCGACCCCGCCAGCAATGTCTATGGCATCACCTTCTCGGCCCGCGCCGGTGAAGAAGGCACTTTCCAGTTCCTGCCCGTCATCCAGATGTCCGGCGGTGGCGCCGACATGGTCAATACCGAGGGTGCCGCAAAGGTCCTCGATATCTGGAAGAGCCTGATCGACAACGGCTACGCCAGCCGCGACGTGCTCAGCCTCGGGCAGTGGGATTCCACCGGCGTGTTCAATTCGGGCAATGCCGCCATGGCCATCTCCGGTCCGTGGGAAATCGACCGCATGGTCGAGGACGCCCAGTTCGACTGGGGCGTCGCCCTTCTGCCCACCATCGAAGCAGATGATGAGCGCTCTTCCGCGCTCGGCGGCTTCAACTGGGGCATCATGGCCAACACCCAGCATCCTGATGAAGCCTTCCGCCTGCTCGAATATTTCGTAGATCAGGAAGACCGCATCTTCCCCGAATTCGGCAATCTGCCGGCGCGTGGCGATATCGAGCTGCCGGTCACCGGCATTGAGAAAAAGGACGCGGCTCTCAAGGTATTCCAGGAGCAGCTGCAGTTCGCTCAGCCGCGTGGCCCGCATCCGGAATGGCAGAAGATCTCCAAGGCCATCTATGACGCCGAGCAGCAGGCGCTGACCGGTCAGATGTCCGCCATGGACGCGCTCAACCAGGCCCAGGCCACCATCGACACTATCTTCGGAAAATAGTCCTCCCGACCACTGGCCGGCCGGAGCGCTCTCTGGCCGGCTTTTTTCCATAAGTCCTGGAGGATCCGGTGTCGCGATTTCTCAATTGGCTGCGAGACGGGGTAGGGTTCGACATCCTTCTCGTGGGCGCCGCTCTGCTTTTCCTTGTCGCCCTGGCCGGCGCACCGCTCATCTACAATGTGCTGATGAGCTTCCAGCAGGTGGACATGTTCACCCTTGGCGTGCTGTTCCGGCCCTTTGTCGGCTTCGACAACTATGTCGCCGTGGTGCGCCAGCCCGAATTCTGGCTGGTCACGCGCAACACGCTGATCTTCGTCTTCGGTTCGATGACCGGACAGTTCGTCCTCGGCTTCGCCCTGGCGCTGTTCTTCGCCCAGAATTTCCCTGGCGCCTCCACCATCCGCGGCCTGTTCCTCGTCTCCTGGGTCATGCCCGGCCTTGTGGTCGGCGCCATCTGGAGCTGGATCCTCGCCGGCGATTTCGGTGTGCTCAATGTCATCCTCAAGAGCCTTGGCATCATCCAGTCCAACATCTTCTGGAAGTCAGACCCGAATTTCTCCATCTGGGCCGTCATTATCGCCAACATCTGGCTCGGCCTCGCCTTCAACATGCTGCTGCTCTCCGTGGGTCTCGCGGCAATCCCCAAGGACCTCTACGAGGCCGCCGAGCTCGATGGCGCCAATGCCTTCCAGCGCTTCTGGACCATCACCCTGCCGATGATGCGCCCCACCATTGGTGCAGTGCTCTCGCTGGGCCTGATCGGCACGCTCCAGCAATTCGATCTGTTCCCCGCACTCACCGAGGGCGGTCCGGCAAACACCTCCAACGTCGCTGGCTTCTGGTCCTGGCAATTGAGCTTCCAGCTCTATGACTTTGCCAAGGGCGCAACTGTCTCGGTCATGATGTTCCTGCTCGTGCTCTTTGCCTCCGTCGTCTATGTGCGCTCGACGCGCCACGAGGTGCGCGGATGACCAAGACCTACACACCCTGGTTCCTGCTCGTCGTCGCCCTGGCGCTGGCAGCTGTCTATCTCTTCCCGCTCTATTGGATGTACGTCACCAGCCTCAAGACCGGCTCGGAGATGTTCGCCAATCCGCCGACCTTCTGGCCCAACAACCCCAACCCCGGGATTTACCCCGAAGTCTGGGCCCGGCGCGCCATGCCGACCTTTCTCACCAATTCGGTGCTCATCGCCGGTGGCGTCACCGCCATCACCGTCATTCTCGGCACCGGTTGCGCCTATGTGCTCGCGCGCTACCGCAATGTCTGGATCGATGTCGGGCTCTTCTGCGTGCTGATGCTGCAGGTCCTGCCGGCATCGGTCATGGTGACGCCGCTCTTTGTCGGCTTCAACCAGATTGGCCTCCTCAACTATCCGCGCACCGCAGTGGTGCTGGCTGCGGCCGCCAAGGCCATGCCGTTCTTCGTCGTGCTGGTGCGCGCGACCTTCATGAGTGTCCCGCGCGAACTCGAGGAAGCCGCTCTAGTGGATGGCAATTCGCGCATCGGGGCCTTTTTCTCCATCGTCCTGCCGCTGGCGCGAAATGGCATTCTCGTCTGCGCCATCCTCACCTTCATGAGTGCCTTCGGCGAATACATCTACTCCAAGTCGATCATCCAGAGCCCGAGCCAGCAGCCGGCAAGCGTTGGCCTGTCAGGCTTCCTCGGTCCCAACTCCACCGACTGGAGTTCGATTATGGCCTATTCGGCCATCTATGTGACGCCGATCCTTCTCGCCTTCGTCATTCTGCAGCGCCGCATTGTCTCCGGCCTTACCTCGGGAGCCCTCAAATGACCGCACAGATCGAGCTCAACGGCATCGACAAGCACTATGGGGTCTTCCACGCCCTCAAGAATGTCTCGCTCACCATCGACAAGGGCAGTTTCGTCGCCCTGGTTGGCCCGTCCGGCTGTGGCAAGTCCACGCTGCTGCGCTCCATCGCCGGGCTCGAAACCATTACCGCGGGCGAGCTCAAGATCGCCGGAAAGACCATGACCGGCGTGCCCCCGCGCCACCGCGACATCGCCATGGTGTTCCAGTCCTATGCGCTCTATCCGCATATGACGGTTGAGGAAAACCTCACCTATTCCCTGCGCCTCCATGGCGTAGGAAAGGCCGAGGCAAAGGCGAAGGCCGCCGAAGTCGCGGCCACCACCGGTCTCTCCCAGCTCCTCGGCCGTTATCCCCGCCAGCTGTCTGGCGGCCAGCGCCAGCGCGTCGCCATGGGCCGGGCCATCATCCGCAATCCAAAAGCCTTCCTCTTTGACGAGCCGCTCTCCAATCTGGACGCGGCTCTCCGCGTCCAGATGCGCAAGGAGATCCGTGCGCTTCACGATCGTCTCGGCGCCACATCGGTCTATGTCACCCACGACCAGATCGAAGCCATGACCATGGCCGACTGGGTCGTCGTCATGCGCGATGGCATCATCGAGCAGCAGGGCCGCCCCCTCGACCTCTATGACAAGCCGGTCAATCGCTTCGTCGCGGGCTTCATCGGCTCCCCAGCCATGAATTTCATCGATGGCCGCATTGCCGAGGCTGGCAGATCGGTTGTCCTGGCTGACGGCGCCGGTGAATTGCCCCTGGCGCGCAGCCTCGAGCCGGGCAGGGCGGTGGTCGTCGGCATGCGCCCCGAACACCTCCAGCCCGCCGCCAGCGATGCCACCTTCCATCTTGAAATCGGTGTCATCGAATCCACCGGTTCTGCCACCTATCTGACCTCACCCGATGGCGCCTTCCAGCTGGTGCAGTCCGAGCGCTCGAGCCTCAAGCCAGGCGATCGCATCGGCCTCTCCATCGCGCCCGAAAATATCCACCTCTTCGATCCGCAAACCGGCGTCGCACTCTAAGGGCCAAAATATGTCTCGTTACGCTCCCGTCCCGTTCCCGTCGGTCAAGCTGGAAGGCCAGTTCTGGCATGAACGGCTCGACACGGTCCTCGACCGCACCGTCCCCAGTCAGCATAAAAAGCTCGGCGAATACGGCATTCTCGACAGTCTCAAACTCCCCAACCCGCCGCCGCCGCTGCGCTTTCCGCGTCACCCCAATGGCTTTACCGTCCAGGTGTTCTGGGACAGCGATGTCGGCAAGTGGATCGAGGCGGCCAGCTATGCGCTCGCCCATCGGCGCGATGCCGATATCGAAGCCAAGATAGAAGCTGCCATCGACGATCTCGAAAAGGCCCAGGCGCCCGACGGCTATCTCAATTGCTGGTACCTCGGTCGCGAGCCCGAAAAACGCTGGACCAATCTGCGCGACAATCACGAGATGTATAATACCGGCCACCTGCTCGAAGGCGCTGTGGCCTATTTCCAGGTTACCGGCCGCCGGCGCTTCCTCGACATCATGGAGCGCTATCTCGACCATATCTACGCCGAGTTCGGCACCGGTCCGGGCCAGCGCCGCGGCTATGATGGTCACGAGGAAATCGAGCTCGCGCTGATGAAGCTCTATTACCTCACCGGCGAGAAGAAGCACCTCGACTTCGCCACCTATCTCATCAATGAGCGCGGCCGCCAGCCGCCACATTATTTCGACTGGGAGCGTGACCAACGCGAGGGCGGCGACGCCAGCCAGCGCTATGTCTTCGGCAATTACGAATATTCCCAGAGCCATAAACCCGTCCGCGAGCAGGACAAGGTCGTCGGCCACGCCGTGCGCGCCATGTATCTCTATACCGCCATGGCCGATCTCGCCGCCGAGCTTGGCGACGCCGATCTCAAGCGTGCCTGCGAAGTCCTCTGGGACGACGTCATGCACACCAAGATGTATGTGACCGCTGGCCTCGGCCCCTCGGCACACAACGAGGGCTTCACCCACGATTTCGATCTGCCCAACCAGACCGCCTATGCCGAAACCTGCGCCTCCGTCGCCCTGATCTTCTGGGCCCAGCGCATGCTCCATCTCGATCTTGATGGCAAATATGCCGATATCCTCGAGCTCGCCATGTACAACGGCGCGCTCTCCGGCCTCAGCCGCGACGGCGAGCATTATTTCTATGCCAACCCGCTCGAAAGCGATGGTACGCCGACCCGCTGGGACTGGCACACCTGCCCCTGCTGCACCATGAATGTCTCGCGCCTCGTCGCCTCGGTCGGCGGCTATTTTCTCTCTACCGCCGCCGATGGCGTCGCCTTCCACCTCTACGGGGGCATCGCCTCGGATGTGGAGATTTCAGGCACCAGGGTGAGCCTCAGGGAAGTCTCCAACTATCCCTGGTCCGGCGACATCACCATTCATGTCGATCCCGAAACGCCCAAAACCTTCGACGTCAAACTGCGCATTCCCGGCTGGTGCTCTGACGCAAAGCTGGCGGTCAATGGCGAGGCGGTAGATGTGTCATCGGCCATGGCGGGCTATGTCACCATCAACCGTCTGTGGACCACGGGCGACGTCGTCACCCTGACGCTTCCCATGCCGCCGGTGCGCCTTTATGCCCATCCCGGCGTCATCATGGATGCCGGCCGCGTTGCGCTCAAGCGTGGGCCGCTGGTCTATTGTCTGGAAGAAGCCGACAATGGCGAGGGCAGGGTCCAGCGCCTCAAACTCCCGCGCAGTGCCGAGCTGCGCGCCGAGACGGACAAAAACCTCTTCGGCGGCATCGTGAAGCTGCATGCCGATGGCCGGGCAATCGAGGAGGCAGACTTCTCAGAACTCTATCGAACCGCCCCGCCAACGGAGACCTCCTCGACGCTGACGGCCATCCCCTACTACCTCTGGGCCAATCGCAACCAGGGCTCGATGGTCGTCTGGATTCCCGAGGCCGTCGGCTGAAATGGAGCCATGCGCGGGGTCACATGACCCCGCGTGCGTCCATGCGAGGCGTGTCAGGTGCCCCGCCCGAAGATGGGAAGGGGACTGAACTCGTTGCGCAGGATGGCCGACGACTGTTCGTGTCCCATCCAGCCCTGGATCAGCGTCGAGTAGATCCGCCTGTAATCGGTGGTGTATTTGAGGTTGCCGTCGTCGAGATCTGTGAGGCTCGGGGGCGCGCCATACTGGCCGCCACTCACGCCCTTGCCGATGATGAAGGCCGGGCCCGCCGTGCCGTGATCGGTACCAAGGCTGGTGTTCTCAGCGACGCGGCGACCAAACTCGCTGAACACCATGACCACCACGTCATCAGCGCGGCCCAGCCGTTCGATATCCTTCACAAAGGCGGAGATATGATCCGACGTGTAGGACCAGAGCCGGGCGTGCAGATCCCCTTGATACACATGGGTGTCAAAGGCGTTGTTGCGATAGGGGACGTAATAGACCTTTGTCGGAAAATCCGCAGCGATCAGAGCGGCAACGCGCTCCAGCCCGAACCGGGCAAGCCCGTAGTCAACGGGCGTGCTGTATGAATTCCACGCGTCACGCACCAGCTGCTCGGAGTTCGTGGCGCTGGCCGCGATATCGAACAGGAAATCCTGCGACGGGTTGGCGCTGCCATTGCCGCGCGCATCGATGGCCGCAATGGCCTCCTGCTGCTCGTGGAACATGTGGCGGGTAAAATTGTCCGGGTCGTTGAACACCAGCGGCACATGGTTCATGGCGCGCACGGCGAGCGACTGGCTGTCGTCGATATTGACGAGGAAATTGCTCCGGTGCCCAAGCGGGTCCATCGCGTCGGCCATGCGGCCCAGCCAGCCATAGGCCTCGCCGCTGTTCGGCGCGCCGGTCTGCCAGAAGGCCATGGACGAGAAGTGCGAGAACGACGGCTGGTCGTATCCAACGCCATGGACAATCCCCATGGCGCCGTCCTTGTAGAGCCGCTCGAAGCCACCCATGGTCTTCTGGAAACCAAAGTGATCGTCGATCTTGAGCAGTTTGTCCCGGCGAATGCCCAGGTTCGGTCGTGCGTTGTAATAGGCGTCGTCGGCATAGGGGATGACGGTATTGAGCCCGTCATTGCCGCCAGACAATTCAACGATCACGAGGATGCGTTCGTTCTGGTCAGCCTGGGCCTTGGCGACTTTCGACCAGACCGGTGACGTCGCGACCCCGCCGGCGCCTTCGAGCACCATGGAGCCGAAGCCGGACCGGATCAGGTTTTCGCGTTCGCCGCTGGTAAGCTTGGGTGTCTTTGCCATTCTTGTTTCCTCCGCGGCGGTCAGGCGAGCTGGAACTGGGGTGAACTCATGATGAGATGGGCGACCGAGCGCAGGGGATGCTCGAGATAAGTCTCGGCTGGCGCCAATTCGGCAGTGCCAAGCTGTTCGGTCAGCGTTTTGACAAGTGCCTCGCGTGCCGGCGGGGCCAGAGGCACACGCAGCAATTGGCGCAGCAGCACGTCGACCGCCTCGGCCGTAGTCGTTGCACCAGCCTCGGTCACCACATCGGTCAGGTTGAACTGCGCCGCTGCGCGGGGCAGGGGCTTGAGTTTGCGCAGCGCTTCCGAATAGCCGATGAGGCTTGCGTAGCGGGTGTTGAACGTTTCCTGGATGCCGGCCGTATTGCTCGGCGCAGCGCCGTCTTCCAGCGTTGCGGCGGTGATTTCCATGCCGGCAATGATGTTGCGATTGACCCGTCGCACTTCCCCGCCCGGATTGTGGTTGGGGTCGCGGAATTCGATGATGTTGGGGAACATCACTTCGCGGGCGAAATTGGCCCGCTCGAACAGAAGCCCGGGAGTGATCCACGATCGTCCTTCGCCCCAACCGGCAACGGTTGGCGGATAGAGCAGGATCTGCCCCAGCGTCTTGCAGACCGTGTGCGGGTCGGGAATGCCGGGCAGCACATGCAGCCCCAGCTTGCGATAGGTGGAGACCAGAAGTTCGGTTGGCGACTTGATATGGGTGCCGACCGAAGCCTCTGAGTAGAAATCTTCGGAGAGAAAGATCGTCCGCAGGAATGGCGCGATCTCGTAGCCATTGTCGCGCAGCAGGTTCCCCAGCTTCTCGGCAAAGTCCGGGCTGATCTGGTCACGCACGAGGAAGCGATAGAGCTTGCTGGCGATATAGGTCGCCGTCTGCTTCTGCTCGAGGATAATGCGCAGAATGTCTTCGCCGGCAAAATTGCCCTCATGACCGAGGAAGCGTTTGATGCCGGTGTCGTGCTTGTCGGGATCGACGATAAAGGTCAGGTCGTCATTGCCCCAGCCGGTGAAGGCGCGCGCCGCCTCGCGAATGTCGTCTTCGGAATAATTGCCGACGCCCATGGTGAAAAGTTCCATGACCTCGCGGCCAAAGTTCTCGTTCGGGGCGCCCTTCACATTCTGCGCGGCATCGAGAAACACCAGCATCGCCGGATCCTTGGCAATGGCGACCAGCAGGTCACCGAAATTGCCTGTCGCGCCTTCGCGCAGCGCCTTGAGCTGCAACTCTATCTTGCGGTAATCGCGGAGCTTTTCTTCGCTGGTGGCAAAGTGCCCATGCCAGAACAGCGTCATCTTTTCTTCAAGCGGCCTATTGGTTCTGACCATGCGGTCGAGCCACCAGAACGCAAGGCGCCGCGTTTCCAGAACGGTGGCGCGCAGCCAATAGAAGAACCGATTGGTCACTGGCTGCAGCGGCCGGTCACCCGCCGGCTTTACGCGAACACCCATGGCCTCGCCGGTCCGCTCCGCCAGTTCGGTCGCTGCCGGCCGGCTGACCGGGAAATCCTTGAAGGATGGCTCCCAGAAGCCGGATTCCTCGAAGGCGGGCAGATGGGAGGTGTCGATCTGCTTGTAGTCGACGAGGCTGGCGACAGCCTCGTCCGGCGACAGGCGTGCCAGGCGCTCGATGTCCTTTGGCGTGCCGCCAAACCCTGCGCGTTCGAGCAGATGGGCGGCGCGCTCATAGGACCACTCAGAGGCGCTGATCGGCGACAGATTTTCGATTGTGCTGGATCCAGTCGACACGGTTTCCCCGCGAAATAGAAGTGACATATGACCTGTGCGGCGTTGGCTGGGGATCAGGAAGCAAGGCTCGTGGCGCCGAATGCGCCCGCCAGTTCCTCGAGCTCGGCACCGTCACGAACCATGTCGTGGATGCGTCCCCAGAGATGCTCGCGCATCTGCTTGAACTCCGGCAGGGTGCGCGGATCATGCTGCCAGCGCGGCTCGGGAAAACTGACCTCGACGATGTCATCGACTCGTCCCGGGCGCGGCCGCAGAAGCACTACGCGTTGCGACAGCAGCACCGCCTCATCGATGTCGTGCGTGACAAACACGATGGCGATTCCGCGCCGCGACCACAGTTGCAGCAGCTCCTTGCGCAGCACTTCGCGCGTCATCGCGTCGAGTGCGGCGAACGGCTCATCCATCAGCAGAACCTTGGGCTCCACCGCCAGGGCACGGGCAAGCCCGACGCGCTGCTGCATGCCGCCCGACAGCTCGTGCGGAAAGGCCTCGGCAAAATCGCGAAGGCCAACCGCACCGAGCAGGGCCCGGGCGCGAGCCGGGCGTTCACTTCCCGACAGGCCCTTGAGCTGGAGGACGAACTCGATGTTTCCGGCAACAGTCAGCCACGGCAAAAGTCTTGCCGACTGGAAAACCATGGCGAGATCCGGGCCCGGTTCGGGGGCAACACCTAGCACGCGGATCTCGCCTTCGTCGGCCGGGATAAGTCCGTTGATAAGCCGTAGCAAGGTTGTTTTGCCGCAACCGCTGGGACCGACCAGGCTGACGAATTCTCCAGGGTTCACGTCAAAGGAAATATCCTCGAGCGCGCGCACCTGGCCGTCCTTGAATGACTTTCCGACATTGCGGAGCGAAATGATGGGCTTGATGCTCTGGTCCATGATCATCGTCCATTCGCCAGGCTAACGCGCCAGCGAGCGAGGCGGCGCTCTGCAAAGCGCAACAGGGCGGTAATCCCGGTGCCGAGGGCCATCAGCACGATCACCACAGCGAAATAGCGATCCATCTGGAAGCGGTTGCCGGCAGCTGCCAAAAGGCCACCAAGGCCCGATTGCGCCATGGTCAGTTCCGCAATCACAGTGCCGACGGTGCAGATGGCTGCCCCGATGCGCAGGCCGCTGAGGATCGAGGGCAGGGCGTCCGGCACCATGACCTTCCAGAACAGCGTCGCACGCTTGGCACCGAAGGCCCGCGCCATTTCGACGAGGTCTTTATTGGCATTGGCAATGCCGGCGGTGGTGTTGATCAGGATCGGGAAGAATGCCGCGTTCCACACGACCACGACCTTGGCTTCGGTATAGAGGCCGAACCAGACGATGATCAGCGGGATAAAGGCGGCGCCGGGCGTCGAATTCATCGCATTGACGAATGGATCGAGGACCCGACCGAGAATGCGAAACCCGCCCAGCAGCACACCAAGCACGATCCCGGTGCTGGCAGACAGCAGGAAACCGAGCACGATCACCGTCAGCGATTGCCCGAGGCCTCTCAGCATCGTGCCATCCGACCACATGATGATGCTTTCTTCGGCCACGTCGGTGGGGCTGGGCATCAAGAGATTGCCGCCGACCGCGTTGAGCGCATACATGCCCGCAAGCAGGCCCAGTCCGATGAGGATCTGTGCTGCGAAGATGCCGCCGCTTTCGAGGCTACGCTGCCGTCTGGCCCTGATGACCTGAGCCGGGAGCGCAGGGGTGGTCTTGACTGGCCGGCTGCTCCGGGCCTCGCTGATCAGCGGTGTTTCCGCCCGCTCAAGTGACATGAAAAATCTCTTTGTAATATGATGAGACATTCGCCTACGGGTGTCGGGCGCACAAGCAGTGCGGCGCCTATCGGTGCGATAGGAAAAACCAACGGCGTCAGTAAGGTATTGAAAATAAAGCGAGTGGACTTCCGCTTTCGAGGTTTTGCGCTAGAACAGGGGACGGGAGGTGCCCATTTGGCGCCGGGAGAGTTTGGGCATGGCGCGAGACAATAAGGGGACGGATCTGGGCGACACACGGGCTGTGGGACGGCTCCAGCTGAAGGCCAGCGACCTCACCCTGCATCAGTTGCGAATCTTCTGGGCCGTGGCCCATTCGGAGACTCTGACCCGCGCCGCCAAGCAACTTGGCCTTGCCCAACCCTCGCTGTCCCAACAGCTCGGCAAGCTCGAGGCCAATGTCGGCACGCTGCTGTTTCACCGGCGCTCCAACGAAATGGAGCTGACCGAGGCCGGTCACTTCCTGCTGCCCAAGGTCGAACAGGTGCTCCGCAACATCGCCGATGTCGAAGATGGCCTCGCCCAGTTCAGCGGCGGCGACCGGCTGACCCTGCGCATCGCCGGGATCAATTCGGTGCTGCGGGTCCTGATGCCCGAGGCGATAACGCTGATGCAGGAGCGCTATCCGGGCGTAGATTTTGACCTGCAGGAAAGCGCACCCGCTGAAATTCTCGACATGCTCTATGGCCGGAGGGTCAATCTCGGTCTTCTGGCAACCAATTCAGTGGCCCAATCCAGCGTCGGCTTTGTCCAGATCCCGCTGGTCGAAGACCCCTATGTCCTGGCGGTGCCCGAAGACCTGATCCTCGACGGCGTGGTTGATCCGGAAAAAGAGCTGCCGCCCGAGCAGCTGGCGGTGCTCAATCGCTCGATCCAGTTCATCTTCGCCAGCCAGCAGGCCCAGCGCGTGGGCGAGTGGTATGACAGCATGCTGCCCCAGAACCGGATCATTGCCAAATGCCGCAGCTACGACACGGCCATCGGACTTGTCCGGGCAGGGGCCGGCGTCTGCCTCGCGCCGGGTCTGACGACGCTCCAGCAGCATGACCGCGCCGAGAACCTGCGGCTCTATCGCGTGTATGCACCCGCCCGCAAAATCGCGGCCCTCATTCCCTCGCAATACCGGCACGCCGAGCCCTACAAGGGCCTTATCGAGATCCTCCAGACCATTTCCCGCCGCCACACCATCCCCGGACTTCTGGAAACCCCGCCCTTCCTCGCCAAGGAAGGCCCGGGCGCCAGTCTCTAGACGCTAAGACGGCGCCGCTCGGCCCGTTGCCAGCGCCCCGAACAGCCATGCCCGGCTAAGCGCCGCGATCTGCGAACACTGCAAGGATCAGCAGCAGCTCAGCCATCAGCATGGCAGCGAGACGGGCAATGTGCCAGTTCCACCAGCTGTCCCGCAGCACGCCCCAATTGTCCGGCATGGCCGCCGCGCTCCACCCCATGACCTGATCATTGATCGGCTGGTTGAGAAAGCGCGTGATAATGCCGCCGACGGCGATAGCCAGCGCTGCCGCCACGTACAGTGACAAGACAGCGGGCCGTTGGCGCGATACTGCGGCGAGCACGAGAACGATCGCCAGCGACGCAGCGGCCATTGCCGGCAACAACAGGTTCAGCCCGCGGACCGCGCCCTGATGCACTTCGACAAAGGTTTGAGCCGAGTAGGACGTGACGTCATACCCGCGCCAGATCCCGAACATGCTTCCGGCAACCAGCCCGACAAGCAGCAAGGCGAGGATCTGGGACGAGGTGAGGAAGGCATTGGTCATGATGTACTCCACGCATGGGCCTTGCGGCTCACGATTGCACGGGTAAACTAATGGCGCATTCAGTACAGCAATGATGTATCCAATTGTCTGAGCCTGTCAAGCCAAAGCGCAAATATGCTTCCACCCGCCGCGCCGGGCAGGCGGCGGAAACCCGTGAAGCGGTGATAGCGGCCGCCCGCGCCATGTTCATCAGCGCGGGGTGGCAGGGCACCACCATTGCAGGCGTCGCCCGCGCCGCTGGTGTTTCTGCCGAGACGATTTACGCGGTCTTCGGCAACAAGCAGGCCCTGCTGCGCGCCGTTTTGGAGCGCGCGGTGCGCCGCACGGCGCCCGAAGTGCCATTGCTCGACCAGCAGGGACCCCAGGCCGTCGCCGCAGCGACCGACCAGCGGACCCAGATTGCGCTGTTCTGTCAGGGTATAACCGAAGTCTTGGGCAGTGTTGCCGAACTGATGGCCGTCGTCCGGATGGCTGCGACAAGCGACGCCGACCTCGCCGTCATGTACCGCGACCTGCATGCGGGCCGCCGCCGCAATCTCGCCTTCGTCGCCAGATCCCTCGGCGAGCACGGCCCCTTGCGAAATGGCATGGATGCGGACGCGGCCACGACGCTGATGTGGCGCCTGGCCAGCCCCGAGCTGTTCCTGCTGATGACCCAGGTCGAGGCGGTCACCCCCAGTGCTTATGCCGAATGGCTGGAACAGGCGCTCATCGACGCGCTCCTGCCGCCCGGCACATCCACGCGCACCGAAACGCTTGGGAACAACTAAGCTATCGACGTGCCAGCCTGATGCTTACGCGCCGGCAATCTGCAGTTCGGAGGTCACTTCAAGGCTGCGGTCTTCGCGGGCCGGGACACCAGTCGCCGATACATGCGCATCGAGCACCCGGTCGCGTTCCCGGATGAGTTCCGCAATTTCGGCTTCATGGGCGACGATCACCGCCGTCAGCCAGCGATTGACCAGATAGTTTGGCCGCGGCATCTGCACGTCGAACCGTTCAAGGGCCGCGATTGTCGTGTCGGCCGCCGCCCATTCGTCGCCCACCACCCATTGGTTGACGGTAAAAATCCGCAACAGGCGTCCCATGGCGTCGACGCCGACCGCGGCGAGATGGTGGATGGGGCCGGTAGGCCCCTCTGGCCGCAGGAAGCAGTGAAAATGGCCGTGTTCGACACTGCCCTCTTCTGCGGGGTGGCAATGATAATACCACTGCGCATTGCTGGCCGGATCGAACACGTCCTCGGGCGGATAGTGTGCCCAGGCATCGATGGTCTCTGCGCCCCGCAGGGTCTCGCTGAGGACGCTTAGCCCGTCCTTGGCGAGCACTGCCTCGCAAAATGCCATTTCCGCCCGTGCACGCTCTGCCGCCTGTGTCATCAGGGCGCGACCACCAGATCGGGCGCTTCCTGCCCAGCCGGCTTTACCGCTGGCGGCGGCGGCGGTGGCTGCAGTGCCGGAGCTTCTGCGGCGGGAGCCGGACGCTGTGCCGGCGGTGGTGGTGGAGCGGCCCGCTGCGCCGGGGGCGGCGGCGGAGCTGCGAGGGCCGGAGCGCCCGCTGCACATGGGGCAGCGGCTGGCGGTGGGGGCGGAGCGGCGCGAACCGGTGCACCGGCCGCGCATGGGGATGCGCCTGCCGAACACGGCGACGCACCGGCAGAGCAGGGCGAGCCGCCGCCGGCAGCGGCCTGGGCCTGCGCGACGGGGCGCGGCGGGATCGGATTGGCGACGGTGTCATAGACAACGGCGGCAGTGGTGACGAGCAGAGCAGCGCCGAAAAGAAGAGTGTTGCGCTGGCTCATTTCTTGGCAAATCCATCAAGACCGAAAACGGGACGCAGGGCGACGCCGCCGAACGAACCGACGAAGGCGGCAGCAAACCACAGCCACCCATGCAGGCTCCCCGTAGCGATGCCCGAGAACAGCGCGCCGATATTGCAGCCGAACGACAGGCGGGCGCCATAGCCCATCAGGAGGCCACCGACCACGGCGGCGAGCAGCGAGCCAAGCGGCAGCTTGGCTTTCGGGGCGAATTTGCCGGCAATAGCCGCAGCCAGCGCCGCACCAAGAACCAGACCAAAATCCATCACCGACACCGTGTCGACCAGCACGCTCGAATTGAGCGCCTGCGCCTGGGCCGGCCAGGTCCAGAATTCCCAGCTGGCGACATCGACGCCGACAGCCTGGGCAATCTTGGCGCCCCAGAGGCCAAAGCCATAGGTGATCGACCACGGATGGCCGGCCAGCAGCAGCGTGGCGACATTGAGCAGCGCCAGCATCAGACCGGCGCCGACCAGCGGCCAGGGGCCGCGGAGGATCCAGGTCCAGCCTGGACGCGCTGGAGCAGGCTCGGCCTCGATATTGCCGTGCACACGCTTTTCAATCAGCGCGGTGATCAGCGCCACGAGCGCCAGACCCGCAATGGTGACGGCAATGGCAAAACCGACGCCGAGTTCAGCACCAATGCTCACCGTGCCGATATTGGGCTGCTCGAGCCAGAACGGCAGATGCGCCGTGCCAACCAGCGCACCGATAATGAAGAACACCAGCGTCACCAGCATGCGGGCTGAGCCGCCGCCAACGGTGAACAGCGTGCCCGAGCCACAACCGCCGCCCAGTTGCATGCCGAGCCCGAAGATCGCCGCGCCCAGCAGCACCGAGACACCGACAGGGCCTGCGGCCGCGACCATCGACTGGCCACCGATATTGCCAGCCGCCACCAGCGGGATCATGGCAAGGGCTGCGACGCCGATGGTCAGCATCTGTGCCCGCATGCCACGGCCGCGCTTCTCGACCACCATGCGCTTCCAGCCGCCGGTAAAGCCGAACGAGCCGTGATAGAGCGTCGCGCCCATGGCGCCACCAATCAGGAACAGCCCGCCCTGACGCAGGTCGACCAGCCAGGTGATAGCGAAAAAGCCCAGCAGCAGGAAGGCGGCAGTGACGATGAGCGGAAGCCGGTCAGGAATGGCCGGCGGTAAAAATTTGGGAGCAGCGGCAGATATATCGGTCATATGGATCTAGGCTCAATGAAAACCCCGGCTGTCGCGAGTTAACGCGAAAGCCGGGATCATGACAAATGCTTGTGGCTGATAATTACTGGATCGGGCGGGACGGATCGGCGGCCCATTCGGCCATCGAGCCATCGTACATGGCAGTCTTCTCGTTGCCGCCGACTTCATGCAGGGCAAACCAGATGATCGATGCCCAGTGGCCGGTGTTGCAGAAAACGATGTTTTCTTCATCGGCGGCAAGGCCAAGCGCCTGGGTCAGGGTCGCAACGGTTTCCGGCAGCGCAAAGCTGGCGTATTCGGCGCTGTAAACGGTGGAGTGGGGCAGGTTGACGGCGCCCGGAATGGTGCCTTCGATGCGCACGATCGGGCTCTTGGACTGGCCGAGGAACTGCGCTTCGGGGCGACCGTCGACGAGCTTGACGCCGGAGGCCAGCGCGGCTTCCACATCCGCCGTAGTGGCGCGCAGCTCGGGACGCAGCGTCACCGGGAATTCAGCCGCAGCCACGGCTGCCCGTTCGGCAACGCGCTCGCCGCCCTGGGCGTCATACTGGCGCCAGCCCCCGTCGAGAATGGAAACGGCGTCATGGCCGAGATATTTGAAAGTCCAGTAGACGCGGGTCGCGCCACCAAACTCCGAGGAGTCCGTGCCCCATGGCACGATCACCACGTGGTCGTCGCCGTCAACGCCGAGGCTGCCGATCAGCTCGGCAATCTGCTCGGGCGCCGGGATCTGGGCCGGAACGCCCTGAACCTCGACGCGCCAGCCGGCAGATGCATAGGGAGCCACGGCAGCATTGGCGATATAGGGAAGGTCGCCGAGATCGGTGCCTTCGATATTGTCACGGATATCGATGATCTTGAGGTTTTCGTTACCGGCCTGCGCCTTCAGCCACTCGGCGGTAACGAGGGGCGTGGCGTCCTGCGCAACGGCAAGGACGGGGGCTGCGACAACCATGACGGCAGCGGCGAAGATCGGTGCGAAACGCATTGAAAACTCCTGACGAAGGTTGCCTGATACTAGATCGCTTCAGTCGAGCTTTCGCCGCATGGCGCCCCAATCTTGCCCAGATTCTTGGAAAACCCCGCTCTTGAGCCCGGCTGAAATAGAATGAACTTGCTCAAACCGGGCGCGAGCGCGGTAAGGGGAGCAATCCGTTCCGCGATGGGGTGGTGAAACAGGCCGTGGTGAGAGCGACCCCAAGGTCGCGTAACGGTGCCGATCAAGGAACGGCAATCGTCCAGGCGGCCAAGGACAGGAACGCAGGCGGCAATCTGCTTTCCAGATGGATCTTCGAAATCTAAGGCGGAAATCCCTTGGCCTGTCGGACCTTTTGGTCGAAAATTCATTAAAGTCAATAATTACATTACAGGGATTGCGGGCGCTATTCTGCAAGGATTGTCAGAGGTAACTGAAGGCAGGAGAGTTCCTGTTGGATTTGTATGGGAGGGGTCAGCTTGATTGCGTATTTTGTTTCGTCCGCAGGCGAGTTGGGTACGGTAAATCTGAACACGGGCGTTGTTGATGTCATATCAAGGACCCGAAATACCTACACCGATATTGCTGTCGATCCTTCCGGCGCAATTTACGGATCAACGTTCAGTGGCCTTTACAGGCTGACGCTCAGCGAAAATTCTGTTGCCGAAAATCTGGTGCTGGGCTTCTCGGCGTCAAACATTAACGCGCTTGAGTTTTCAGGCGATGGACGGTTGTTTGCGGCCGGTGGCAGTAATCTCTATCAGATCGATATCGCCAGCCAGTCCACCAGTGTGGTTGGTCGGTTTTCCTCGACCTCTGCCGGTGACATCTATGTCTTTCGAGACGATGTCATTGTCTCGGCGAACAACGGCGATCTTGTAACGCTGAACTTGCATGGTGGGGGGCAGTCAACAACGTTCGATGGTACCCCGAATAGCCTTTTTGGCCTGGCAAAGACGGCGACCGACCTGTTCGGTTTCTACAATCGCTCAGTGGTCGAGTTTGATATTTCCAGCCAGTCTTTCAAGCCGCTGGCCTTGAGCGGCGACAAGCTCTCCGGCACATTCTGGGGCGCTTCCTCGCAGGATCAGTTCCTTGATCCCTCATCCGATTTCACTGGTGTCGTCAACACTATGGCTGGATCGGCCGATGGCCTCGATACGGTCGAGCGTGGCTATAGAAAGTTCGATCTTGTCGATCTGTCCTTTTATGGCGACTCCATCACCCTGCAGTTCGGCAACGTCGAGTGTCTCACGCTGACCGATATTGAGCGTGTCCGGCTGCTCGACGGAACACTGGCCTTCGATATCGACGGAAATGCCGGTCAGGCATACCGGCTCTATCAGGCAGCCTTTGACCGGGCGCCGGATGTCAGCGGCCTGGGCTACTGGATTGTAGAAAAGGACGGTGGGTCGACGCTTCAGGAGATCGCCCGCAATTTCATTGGCTCGTCCGAATTCCGCTCCCTTTATGGCGCCACTGCATCAGACAGGGAATTCACCGACTTGCTTTATGCGAACGTGCTCAATCGCGATGCGGATGCCGAAGGCTATGTCTACTGGGTAGGACAGCTCAGCGAAGGGCTCTCAAGAGCCGACATGTTGATCGGGTTCTCCGAAAGCGGGGAGAACAAGGCCAATGTGGCCGATGAAGTGAGCAACGGGATCTGGTTTGTCTGACCTACGCCAGCATCAGGTCTGGCGACGTGCACTAAAGGAGAGAGTTGGCGATCCCGACAGGATTCGAACCTGTGACCAACAGCTTAGAAGGCTGCTGTCTCCATGTAACTCGGCATAACACATCATAACAATGAATGCTTGTCGAGAGGCTATAAAAACTAAGCCTGTTCTCTTTATGTTTGCCATCGATATTAATCGTTAATATCACTCTCTATCGGTGCGGTGGGTTACCCTGCCGTTACCCCAGATGGAGAAGTGCGAATGGCGAAGCCGCTCACAGTTCGAGGCATAGAGGCCCTCAAACCCCAAGACAAACGGTTAGAGTTGCCAGACGGAAGTGCGCCCGGCCTTTACCTGGTGGTGCAACCGTCGGGCGTGATGTCGTGGAGCTTTCGTTATCGCTCACCGATCACCGGCAAGCCAAAGAAGTTCACGATCGGCACCTATCCGACATTCTCACTGGCCACAGCCCGCGAGACAGCCAATGATTTGCGCCAAGACATTCGGCGCGGCACTGACCCTGCCGAGGATCGCCGCGCTGCGAAGGCGCGTGCTGCAGACGTGACCCGCGATGTAGACGCGCTGCTCACCAGGTTCATCAAACATCATGTCGGTGCCAAGAAGGCCTCGACCAGTCGACTGATGAAACAGCAGATCGAAACCGAACTCCGTCCTGCATGGGGAAAGCGCAGGATCGAGACCATCACGCGCGCCGACGTCAAGGCGCTGGTCAACGGCATTCTCGACCGCGGCGCCCCGGTGCAGGCGAACCGGGTGTTCTCGCTGGCGCGTCTGTTTCTGCGCTGGTGCGTAGATGAGGCCGAGGTGATCGAGCAGAGCCCAGCAATAGGCATGCGAAAGCCTGCCGACGAAGGGACACGCGATCGGGTGCTAAGCAATGATGAATTGCGATGGTTCTGGCGAGCGACGGGCAGGGCGGGGCGGTTCGGTGTGTGCGCCCGGCTGCTTCTGCTCACTGGGCAGCGACGCATGGAGGTGGGTGGCATGGAATGGCCAGAGCTCGCCCTGGACGCCTCGACACCGCTTTGGACGATCCCGCCTGCCAGGGTGAAGAACGGCAGCGAGCATGCCGTACCCTTGTCGCAGGCTGCCGTTGGCGAGCTTGCCTCCCTTTCCCCGGTCAATGCCAGTCGGTTTGTATTTACGACCGATGGTGAGGTGCCCAGCGCCGGGTGGAGCAAATCAAAGGCGGTTCTCGATGCGCTGATGTTGGAGGAGGCCCGGAGCGAGGCGGAGAGCGAAGGGAAGAAGCCGATCGAGGCGTTGACGCCATGGACTTTGCACGACCTGCGCCGGACCTGCGCAACGGGCTTGGCGAGCCTTCGGCAATCGCCGCACGTGATCGAGGCGGTATTGAACCATCGCACCGGAATCGTTCGGGGCGTTGCCCGAACGTACAATCGGTTTGAATATCTCGACGAGAAGCAACATGCCTTGACTGCCTGGGCGAGTTATGTATTGGCAGCTGCTGATCGATCTTCGCCTCACGTTGTTTCGCTGGCGGACCATAGAAGGTCGATCTGATCGTCTTTGGCTCTGGTGATTTTTAAGCGACTTGTAACTTAGAGGTGAAATATCTCTATATAACAACGTCTTACTAGGGCTAACATTTTCGCCTTGCCCATTTCGGCAAATCGACCAATGCTCTTTCTATTCCCAAGAAAAGGAGGTCGATCTAACCATGATGGTCATGGAAACTCAGGCGAGTCGTTACCTTACTGCGCATCAGGTCCGTGCCCGATTTGGCGGCATTTCTGACATGACTTTGTGGCGGTGGCTGCAGGACCCGAAGCTCAGCTTTCCGAAGCCGATGGTCGTCAACAGGCGCCGGCTCTTCCTCGAGCGAGAGATAGTCGCCTGGGAGGCCGAAAGGGCAGCAGCATGAAAATGGAAATCAACGGAACGGCATCGGGGAGCATGATTGGCGTCCTGTCCCCGATGCCTGCACACCGAATCCGGAAAAGGAAAGCGATATGCGAAGCTCATATAAAGCCCGTCGGGGGCCGATAGCAAATAGACCAGTGCATCGCGTGGCCGAAACCGTATCGGTCGGCACGCGCACACTCGGCAG
Source organism: Devosia sp. SD17-2 (assembly GCF_029201565.1). Taxonomy (GTDB): domain Bacteria; phylum Pseudomonadota; class Alphaproteobacteria; order Rhizobiales; family Devosiaceae; genus Devosia. The sequence continues at coordinate 2,822,599 of NZ_CP104002.1, read as the reverse complement.
CATCAATGAGACCACCAAGGGCTTTGAGATGTTCGGCGCCGATGGCGTCTATCTCGCCACCGAGACCACACTGCCGGCGGCGCGCCGGTTCCTCTACAGCCGCAGCATGGAGGCCCAGGCCTCATGAGGGAGCAGCTGCAAAGGCGCTACGACCAGCGGCGGGAAGGGATCACCACTGGTCGCGTAATGTACGGCAGCGTGATCATCCAAGACGTACACCGGTTCGAAAGCCAGTGGCAGTTCTCGTTACCGCTCCTGCGGCTCCGAGAGATCGAATGGGTGATAACCTCTCGGCATGGAAAGCTGATCCCAGACCCATACGACACCGACGATGTCGACATGTGCCTCGCTTACGCCAGAGCGGTGGAGGCATCGAAAACACCACAGGATCTGGTGCACTGGTCGCGGCGCTGGATGCCGTGGGCACCAGCCGCCGAAATTGACCGGATCGTGTTGCAGGAGGGATGGCGCCAAAAGCCAGCGGGCGCCGACCATGTGGCCACCATGATCTACGTGTCAGCCGCCGAGCGTCAAGCGCTCGGGCTGCGCACGATCGGTGCATATGACGTGACCAAAGAACAGCGTTTGGCCACAGCCGCGGATGCCAAACGAGAGAGGGATAAACAACGGCAGGCGGAGAGGCGTCGCGCCGAAGGGCGCGTCGACCGGCAAACATACCTGGAGAGCTCACTGTCAGCCCAGAAGCCGTGGGAGACGCTGGAGATGAGCCGGGCCAAATATTACCGACTAAAGGGCCGTGAGACAGGTGTGTCGCCGGTCACTGTAATTAATACGAATAGCGACGGACTTGTCTCACAGGTCGGAACATTCGAGGAACCAGCGAGGAAAGTGGCATGAAACCAGAACAACTCGATCTCTTTCCAGGAAGCGCTCCGGCGATCAGCGTTGCCAAGAAGGCACCCGAACAGGTGCTGCCCAAGGTCGTGGCCCTCAAGCGGACCGATGATAAATCTGTCAACGGTCCAATGGCGAAAGACTGCTCAACCGTGCCTTTCCCGGCCAATCGTCTGGTGGCGCATGTGCGCCGCGTAGCGCGCGCCATGGATGCCCGAGATGATCGCCTGGCGACCAAGTATCTCCGCACCGAACGCAACCGGCTGATCGGCAGGCTGCAGGCTCAGGGCTTCCCATTGAGCGTGGCAACCGCGGAAGGTGACCACTTTGCTGATGCTGTTGCACACCAGCGCAGCAAGCCTCGGCTCGACAGACAGGGGGATGCTGCATGATGGTGGCCGATTCCGAAATAACGGCGCGAAAACGGTGATGCCGCATGATTGCAGACATTCTCCGCCCAGGTGAATTTGTTGGGATCAAGCAAGCCGTGGCGCTGATCGACAGAGAGGAGCGAACGCTAAGGCGCTGGTTCCGGGATGATCCGCGCATTGGACGGCAGGCGATCGGCGGCGGCCGCATCGAATTGAGCCTGCCCGCCACGCTGATGTATCGGGTAGGTGACAGCCAGGCGCTCGACCTCTATGCGGCAGGTGAGCGCGACCACGATCTGGTGCGGCCATTTATCGAGGCCGTGCTGGCAGCCTAAAGGGGGGGCTGATTTATCCGCCCTCCCATCATGTCCATCCGTGGCCACTTATGACCACCTATGGCAACTGCTCTTGCGACTGGTGCCGTGGTCTTCTCTCCATAAACGGAGATGATCACCATGGCACACCAGACGCGCAGCCTACCCCTTCGCGGCGGTAATGTTCGCGAGGGCTTTGTCCAAGCCCTGATCACCGAAAGCAATCGCTCCGGCCAATCCATGAGCGAAGTCGTGTTTCGCGCAGCCGCAGAACGGCTTGCCCAGCGCGGCATCAGCTTCGATGGCCTCTTCGAACCAGGCGACATTCAAATCAGCAACGACAACCACGCCGCCGGCTCCGCCCGGCAGGCGGGCTAGTCGCCGATAAACACACTTAACGAAAAGCACGAGAGACCAGATGCGAACCTTTGTGACAACCAGCCCTACCAGAATGCTTGCCAGTCACGTGCACAATGAAGCGTCTAACGATGCCGCCTTTGCCCAGCTCGCGAGCCAGGTCGATGACTTGGCGGATCGCGTCAAGGAAGTGCTCAAGCCGGGCATCATCGACAAGATGGTTGCCGATGCGATCAAGCCATTCGAAGGCAGCATTCGCGCGAAGGCTGAGGCGATCCGAAACGCTGCGGTGCCTCGCCATATCCGCGAAGTGCGCGAGTCCATGGCACGCACCCGTGGCAGTTACCAGCTACCGGCGGCGGATTGATCCATGAACACCATTTCAGAGATGACAGCGGACCAGATCCGCACCCGGCTCGCCACCATCAAGCGCGAGCAGGCAGCCCATGATGCCCGCGACTTCGATGGCGAACTGGCTGCGGTGATGCGGGCGCATGGCGATGTGGATGCCATCGAGGCTTCGCATCTCGAAGCCCAGCGCGTAGCGCGTCGGCTCCGGGTCGAGCGCACTGCCCTTGAAACTGAGCTTCCAGAAGTCATTAAGCGAGAAGCCACGCTGGCGACCGATGCCCTCGCGAAGCAACATGCCGACCTGGCAGAGAAGGCCAGCGCCGCGGTGGCGCAGTTGGTGGACGGCTGGACAGGCTTTCTTGCTGGCGTCTCCTCCTTGCAAGAGGTCCAGGGCAGTGCAGCTGCTTTGACCAACGAGGCGGCAAGGCTGGTGCGAGAGGCGGGGGCCGTCATGCCGGCGGGGATGGGCTATTTCAACAGTGCACCGGTAATGGACGTTCTCAAGAACTTCTATGAGCGGCAGCACGATCTCGCGCGGGTGATGAACACGGCAGAACAGGCCGTCGATAGCGGCGTGGGCGACTACTCCTCCCGGTTTGCCAAGACGGTGTTGCCCGCAGAAGCCAACGACAATCAGCGAATGCTGGCGCGCGGATAAATCAGCAATGTCGAAGTCAGCAACCGCAGGCAGGACAGAGAAAGGCCAGTTCGGACCTGGCAATCCGGGCCGCCCTCGCGGTGCCAGGCACAAGACGACGCTCGCGATCGAAGCCCTGCTCGATGGTGATGCCGAGGCGATTACCAAGAAGGCCATAGCGCTGGCCAAGAAGGGTGATTCCACCGCCTTGCGCCTTTGCATCGAACGGATCATTCCCGCCCGCCGTGGCCGTCCTATGTCGCTCCCTGACATGCCCAAGCTGACGTCGGTTGGCGATGTGCCAGGCGTGGTGGCCTTCATCATGCAGTCCGTAGCCGAAGGGGACATCACAGCAGACGAAGCCGGCGACCTGACGGCGATCGTGGATCGCTATGTCAAAGCCGTGGAGGCCACCGAACACGAAGCCCGCCTGAAGGCTCTCGAGGAAAGGCTAGCCAGATGAGCATTAGCACCCGTCTATCCCGCCTTGAACAGACGCGAGCGCGAGCAGCGTCGACACCGGCGGAGCAGAAAGCGTTCTGGGATGAACACCTTACCCTTTTATCAGATGCCCAGCTGGACCGCTTCGAAGAGATATTCCTCAAGTATGCCGCGGATGACCCAGCAACTGATGACCGGCGCCTGCCGGAAATCATCGTCGATATCGCTGACGATGAGCGGGCGGACATGATGGCGATATGGGTGACCATGGGCCTCAACCCGGATGAATGGTCATGACACCTTTGCAGATCAGCATGCGGGAAGTCGGGCTCTCCCTGTGGCGTGCGAAATTCGCCCGGGCAGTCGACGGCCTTTCACTCGACCAAATGGGGCGACTGCAAGCCATCCTCGACATAGGGCGGTGCCCGGCATGAGCAGCTTTAGCACTCGCCTGACACGCGTCGAGCAAACCCGCCGGGCTGTGGATTCGTCCTTCCCTGCAGCCGGGGGTGCTCGGGAGATGCTGGCCACCCTTGTCAGCCATGGGGGTGGCCAGCGCTCCGGGGAATCCCTCGCTGAGGCGACGGCACGAATCCTTGGGATTAGCACAGCCGATCTGATGACCACCCTGAGGGAGCGAGCCAATGCCTGACTTTGCGAGAACCGTGATTAACGAAAACGTCTTGCTGCCCGATGGCAAGGCGGGCGGGGCTGCCGACAGTCCCCGCCTTTCTTCTTTCTGGTGGAGGACCGCCCTATGACGACTCGCACAATCGCGATCAAGGTTGATCCTACCCAGGCGCAGGCCGGCGCCCGTGTGGTCAAGCGCGATCTCAACGAAATGGCCGATCTCGCCAAAAAGGCAGAGCAGAGCACGGGCCGCTTGGGCTCTGCGGCAAACGACAATTTCGTCAAGGCGGCGCGCGGAGCTGGCGTTGCTACGAGGGCGCTGAACCTTATGAAGGTGGCGGCCTTGGGTGTGGCGGCGGCGCTGAGCGTCGGTGCTCTCAAGGCGTACGCTGATCAGTGGTCAGACCTACAGAGCAAGGTCGGCGCGGCGGTGAAGGACATGGATGCGGCACCAGCGCTGATGCAGCGCATGACCGACATCGCGAATGCTTCATATTCTCCGCTCTCTCAAACCGTCGATGCGTACTCTAGAAACGTAGGCGTTCTTCGGGATTTGGGCATCAGCGCCCAAGGCGCGGCGGATTTTACAGAAGCCCTCAACCACAGCCTGGTCATCACGGCAACGCGCGGTGAGCAGGCAGCATCGGTCCAAAATGCCTTGGCGAAAGCGATGGCGACCGGGAAGCTGTCTGGCGAGGGCCTTGAGTCCGTCCTGACAAACGGCGGTCGAGTGGCCGAGGCATTGGCCCAGCAGCTCGGCGTTGCACAAGGACAACTTCGTGGCCTGGCCAGCGAAGGTCGGATCACCGCAGACGTGATCGCGAAAGCGCTCATCGGCAACCTCGAGGCCTTGCGGGATGAGGCCGGGAACATGTCTGCGACACTGGCGGACGCCGGGGTGATCTGGAACAATGTGTTTACCGAATGGGTTGGGCGCATCGACCAAGCCTGGGGCGTAACCAGCACCTTGGCCGAAAAGGCAATCGAGCTGGCCATGGCCTTCCGTGAGACGGCCGATGTGGTCATCCGCGTGGGCAACATCATCGGCTCTCTTCTGGGCCCCGCCTTCGAGGTGCTGGGCAGCAATATCGAAATGATCGGCCAGGTGGCGACCGTGGCGGGGGCAGCTCTGCTAGGCTATTTCGCCGGGCCGACGCTGATCGCTGGGATCGGAGCCGCGACCACAGCTATTGTGACAGGCCTCGTCCCAGCGCTAGGCGCGGTCGTGGGCGGCATCAAAGCGATTGGACTGGCAATGATGGCCAATCCTCTCGGTTTGCTCATCGGCGGCCTCGCCTTGGCCGTCACCGCAGCCTTCACCTTCCGAGACGAAATCAAGCAGTCGATCGGCGTTGATGTGGTCGAGGTGTTCCGCACTGGGGCCAACTGGATCATTGGCGCCATGGTCGGCGCGGTGAAGGCCGTATCGGCTGCCTGGGGCATCTTTCCGCAGTTCATGGCGGCGCTGGGCAAAGAAGCGTGGAACTCATTTTTGTCCGGCTTCGAAGGGGCAGCCGTCAAGTGGACCAATCCACTTACCGGCGAAGTGTTCGACCTGATTAAGCTCGACCTGACCAATTTCAAGCATGACGTCGAGGTCAGCTCGAAGGACATTGCAGCCACTCTGGGCGGGGCCGTGACAGGCGCCTTTAAGGATAGTCAGGTCGATTACCTCGGCGGCATGTTCGACGGCGTTTCCGACGCTCTTGGCAAAATGTGGGGCAGTGCTGAAGGAGCCGCAGGCGGGATTGCGGGCCTGGCCGGCGAACTCGGTGCCGGTATCGGCACCGGCGGTGCTGGCAGCGGTTTGGCCGGCGCTGCGGGTGAGGCCAATACGGCGCTTAATGACCTCATCTCCACGGCTGACAAGCTCGCAGAATCGATGTTCCCCGGCGAGTACGCGCGGCGGGAGGCGGAAGCCCTTGCAGCGGCGTTCGCCCGATACGGGGACGCCTTGGACGATTTCCAGCGCCAGGCGGTGCAAGACGAGATTGCCGACCTCTTCAAGGCCTCCGAGATGGGCGTCCGGCGCCTTGAGGACCAGACCAAGGAGTCGGCTCGAAACATGGCCACAGAGCTGCAGAAGACCGTTGGGGCGTCCCTTGAGGATTGCTTTGACGGAGCGATTGAAGACATCAGCGCATTCGGAGAAGTCCAATGACAGCATACATCGGGCTCTGCCTCGAGGACCGGATCGAGATCCTCACCGACACCGCACAGTATGACCAGAAGGGCGTCGTTCGCGGCTTCCAGCGCAAGGTCCACGCGCTGCCTCGGCACAACGTCGCGATTGTCACCCGTGGCGGCGTCGGCATGGGCGAGAAGGTCAAGGAGATGGTCGAATCCTGCCTCGATCAGTTCCACGATTTCGACAAGGCCAGCACCGTGATCGGGATGGTTCTGCGGAACCTGGAGAGGGAAGGCACTTTCGACACCTTTGCCTCGAAATTTGAAGTGATGATCGCCGGCTTCTCGGAGACGAAAGGCCCCATCATCCACTTCGGCTCCACCATGCCGCTGGCGGGAATGGAGGCATTCGAGCTCCACGCGACGGACGTGGGCGTATCGTGCGGCGCCTTGTTTTACGAGCGTGTCCGGCAGCAGATCGTCGAGCGCGGCGGCGTCCGCGCTATGGGGCCGACCTTAATGGAAGGCCTCCGCCACAAGAGCGGAGACACGGAGTTTTCCGTGGTCGGCGGCGCTGTTGAACACACCGTCCTGCGGCCTGGCCATATCGTCACCGAGCAAATCCACAACTGGAATGACCGGATCGGCCAGAAGCTGAACCTGCAGGCTCCGGCCAACATCAGCTCGATCGCTGGCCGTCCAATGTCACGTCAACAGCGCCGGGCCGCCGAGTCCCAGGCCAAGAAGAGGAAGGCAAGCTGATGTCTGAAGCGAACATGAAATGTAACGAGTGCGATTCCCGGCGCTTCTATTTCAGGGACGCGGTTCCGAGCCGCGACAGCATCGTCTATTGCCAAGGGTGCGATGTGGCCGTCGCTGCCTGGCACGATGCCGAGCAGATGGCGAAGGACTATGAGGCCGAGACCGGCTTGGTGGTTCACTGGGATATCCACCAGAAGGCGCCTGACTTCTCCCCTCGATCCGGGCTGCCCATTCCTCCCCAACTGATCAGCTAAGCGAGGTTAACCCAATGACCGCAGCAGCAGCCAACAATGTGACCGTCCTTCAGCCGCGTGGGCGCATCGGCGCCCCACTTTACCGCGATCAATGGAGCAACGCGAAGTGCGTGCGTATCGCCAGTATGGCAGCTGCCGGATACACTGCGAAGAGCATCGCCTCCAGCATGTCAGACGGCACCACAGCAAATGACGTGACAGCCATGCTGTCGGACTGGGGACTGAAGCAAAAGGGTAGCCGCCACTCGTATGTGGCGGTGCCGGTGGAACTGACCGGCATGCATCGCACCCGGCTTGCCGATGAAGCCCAGCGCAGAGGGCTGGAAATGCCTGAGCTCATTGCCAAGATGACAGCGACGATCTGTCGGGATGAGCTGTTCGATGCCGTGCTGGACGGCTAGGACCGGCCAGCACTCTGCCCAACATTACCCGGAGGCTAAGTTGACCGATATCGCCGCGCCCAATGTCTCTCCCCGCAATGGCAAGCCCGGCACCCCGCCATATGCGGACGTATGGCCCAACAGAAAGGTCGCGAGGGTCGCTGCACTGGCCGCCAAGGGCTATTCCGCCCCCGCAATCGCGGCGGAGATCAGCGACGGCAGCACCCCGAGCCAGATCGCGCATATGATTTGGGTATGGGGCATTCAAGCCGGTAGCAGCGATACGCGCCGGTCCTATGCCGATGTGCCGGTGCCGTTGGCAGCAAAGCACAGGACGGCACTAGCGGCCGAAGCAAAGCGCCGCGGCATGGATTTGTCAGAACTGCTGCAGAAGGTGGCCGTGACGCTGTGCCGGGACGATCTGTTCGGCGCGGTTCTGGATGGGTGAGAAGGGCTCAGTCTCCGACTACTAAGATCTCTCCGGCTCTGACTTCAGCTGTCACATCCATCTCCAGCCCGAGCAGGTCTTCCATCCCAGCGATCTTTGCCAGCGTTTGCTGAGGAACCTCCAATTTGTATGTTGGGGCGGTCCAGCTAAGCCCTCCGAGCATGTGCACACCCCGCTCAACTTTAGTGCCCCTGTATTTGCCAGGGGGCAAATCACCCGGTGCCGGCGAAGTGTGCGCTGGCACCTCGAAAGTGACCATCGTTTTCCGGATCTTGTCTGCCATGATGGCTGGGTTCTCCTCGGTTAGGACGGCTTGTTTTGGTCAATGGTGCGCGAAGATCGCCGACGCTATGTCGACGGGCCTGAATTGCCAGTTAGGACCGTACGGATAGAATCCACTCCCGCCCTCTTCGCTCTCCCCAGTTAGAACGCGAGCACGGTCGCCTTCCGCAGTCTCAATCCAGAAGCTGGCAAGTTGAAACGACTTAAATCGGAGAATTGCGCCGGTGATGCGAACCGATCCGAGTTGGCGCTGGGTAGATGCCAGGGTGTCGATGAACTGTTGGACCTCACCGTTTCCAGTCACACTTGTTTCTCGGAACCAGCGATCGGCGTCCTCAACATTGTACGCGAAATGGCGCTGAGCGGCCTTTTCACCCACGGCGCGTTTGATGAGATCGACTGCGAGAGCGTTATCGCCGCTCAGCACCAGAACGAACTCTTGCTCGGTGACCTCCCGATGAACACCTCTCGTTCCCAAAAGAACCCCTGGCGGGAATGTTGCTTCCATAGCAAAATTCATATTCGGCCCCTCCCTCAATGTGACCTTATCCGATCGGTATGCCAGCACCCTGACAAACCGTGTAGATGTCGGAATTGTTGTGCTGCCAGCTAGTCTTGCCGTCGATCACTTCAATGAAGAAAGGCTGGAATCCGGTATAGCCGCCAAACCCATTGGTGGCATTTACCATCCCACAGATAACAGTGGAGACAGGTCCTGATCGCATCTGCGCTCGAGTAGCCCTCACGCTCCGATATTGGACGCTGTTTGGATCTCTGAGGGTGTCGACCATCACCTTATCAATATAACCCTGCTCGCTTTTGCTGACCGGGATTTCGGCGTAGGGCGTGACGAACTTCTCGCTGATGAATTTCTGGGTGCTTTGCGCCGTTGGCGAGCACGCCGCTAGGGATAATACTACCATCGCCAGTGCAGCTATATTGAATCGCAAGTTTTCTCTCCCTCGATAGTGTCAGAGTGACAATAGAGGACGTACAAAATCAAGCCGCTTTGATCGTAGGGGTACATGGAAATTGTCACACAGGGGAGTTGCTCAAGCCGATCGAGCCGAGCAAGGGTGGCAGGCCCTCCGAAACTAGGGAGGACGCCCACCCTAGTTTGTCTCGGTCGTGCGCTGCCTCCGATGCGGGGCTTTCCACCCATCAGGCCAAGCAGGCCATCCGTGTGGCGAATGTGCCCGAAGATCAGTTTCCGCCGCACCCACGACCAAAGATATTGCCGATGCACAGGCCAAGATCGGCGATACGATCGGCCCTAGCTAGAAAATGCCAAACAGCTTGGCTCTGCCCGCGGCGAAAACAGCGTAGAATTTGAGGTCTGGCTGTCCTCGTTGAATTGCCATTGCCAGTGGGAATGAATAGCTTGCACTGCGACCATCTGCCGAGAGATCACCGCTCGTTTCGATTATCTTCGGCGCCGTGACGCCCATCGAGATCGATCGGCCGGCGAACATCGCTGTCATCATGCCGGAAGTGTCTATCCCGCCGCTGGCGGGCTTCTCTGGCGCCATTGTGCTGAGCGGCCAAGTCATCTCAAATCGGTGGTAGTCGCCTTCCTCGAAGAGGGCCATCGTCATCTGGCCGACCGCTCCGGGCGCTTGCGCCGCCTTCTCGGCCGCGCTGGCCCACATACTGCCGAGGGCATCCACTGTGCCTGTCATCGCGACGGTGCAGATAAAGTCACCGCGTTCTGTCGACTTCGTCATGGAGGTCGATACGCCTTCGGCCTCAGGGAAGGTGGAACTGTTGCAGAAGTCGTTGCTGGGGTTGCTCTGGTTAGCCAAAGCGAGCATTGCCGCGTCGACGGAAATCTCGATCGCCAGGGTGGCGGAACCATCCTCTGCTACCGTCAAATCTTGTCGCATGTCGACGCATCCCGAAAGAACTACGGCCGCTACAGTCGCGGCCAGCGCCGTTCGGAAGCGTTTTCCTATTCCCTGCATTGTGTCCCCCGCCAATAGGCAATCCATTTCACATGGAATAGCAGGGGGTGTCGAGAAGGCGTTGCTAGCCTTTCACCGCGCTGGCTTCGATAAGCGGAAATATCGAAAGTATGGCGCGCCAAAGTCAGTCCGTGGGCTGGCTCAATATCACTCCCGTTATTCCAGCCTCGGACGATGCAGGGGCGGCTGCGAGTTGATATGCTATCCGATCGAGGTCACTGATGACCTCGAGAGCACGGAACTCATCGTCCAGGGCGTTGAGGTCGTGGAGGACCTCTACGAACTTCGCCAATTCCCAGTCCATTTCCGGGAATTTCAGTTTGCTATTGGCGCTCATGACAAGAAACTCGACGCCGTCGCTCTGAAGGCTTGCTCGGAAGGGAGAATGCGCGATGATATTGCGCATCTCTCCAAACTTCCTAGCGCGCAAACAAAGGCTGTCGATGTGTTTGGCGCGCTCTTCCTTGATCACGAAACGGTCGACTAAAGTGCGCATCGTCTTGACCTTGTCGTCAAAGGTCATGTTCCGGGTGACGATCCACAGGCGCGCCTTTTCCACGCCGAGTGCCTGTCCCAGCGCATCGCCCAGGCTTTCTTCCAATAGAGCAAAATGCCCGATGAAAGCTCCGACGAGGGTAAAAGCGCGCGTATCAGCCTGCAGCTTGGCGTAGTCAGCGGCTAGGGCTGCGAAATAGGCTTTAGGGTCGTCCATCGTCTGTCCCCTCATCTCGCCGCCCGGGCACAAGAATGGCTCCTGTCCCACCTTCGTCGATGATCTGCACACCCTCGCCGGCAAAGGCAGCAATCATCTTGGCCTTAGTCCCATCTGTAGCTTGGCCGCTGGTCTCGAACCTGTGGACGGTCGTGAAAGCTATTCCGGCCTTCTCGGCAAGTTCGCGAACTGACCACTTCAGAATGGCGCGGGCCGCGCGGTTGGCCTCTGGTGTGAGAACTGGCTGATCAACATTTTGCATACAAGTGTATCTTTTCCTGTTGACGCTGCTAACAAGCGTATGTGATACATACACCTGTAAGCAAAAGACAGCAACGGGAAATCTCCATGCGCAAGACCCTCCATCTCTCCCAGATCGCCCGCAACCCTGCGGTATCCGCTTTCCTGGCCCGCGGTGAGCGCGACAGCGGCGCATCCTTCGCAGTGCCAGCATCGCCCAAGCCCGTCTTGGCCGGCGGCGCCGCAGCCAAGGTTCCTGAATACGCCTGAACAAAGCGGCCCGGCAAGGGACGGCCATCCCCTGCCGAGCCTGATCAAGACCCGATCAAGAAGGGATCGAGCTATGACTGAGCAGAAGAATAGCCACGCCAAGGCAGACTTACAACGCCAGCCCGGCGACAGCCGGACGGTCGAGCCCGGTATCACGCGCCGAGCATTGATCCGCGCCTTTCCCATGGTGGGCGCCGCGATGGCCATCCCCGTTGCCAGCGCCACTGCCGTAGAGGAAAACAACACCCGCCTGGATCGCCTCATGCAGGAGATTGCCGAGATCCTCGACACCGAGCTGATGGGCACCTTCACCGCCGTCATTGGCCCCAGCAAGGAAGATCGCCCCTTAGCGATGCTGATGCCGACCAGTGATGTTCGGAAGGCCATCACCCTGCTGCGCACACCCGCGCCGTTCGACCTCGAGGCCTGGCTGAAAAGACTGCCGGCGATCGAACGGGCAAACTATCACCAGCAAAAGCTCGCTGAGGCTCTCTGTGAGGCCAGCCCCGGCAAGTGGCGCACAGCGGCGTGCCAGGGTGAAGGTCATCAATTCCTTCTGGTTGTCAGGGACGTCAAAACCACACCGGAAAATGCCAGCGTCTTTGTTCAGCAGCTCACCGATGGAGGTGCAGCATGACCGCGCCTGTCTCCATCCAGTCCCTGACTTCGGCTCTGCGCCTGTTCACGACCATCCCAGAGGGATACCGCGCAGCGCAGGTCAGGCGCGCCCATCAGGGCAGCGTTTATCTCAGAGGCATGTTCGTCATTGTCGACCCTGCCGACACCACGCCTGTGCATGGCGGTGATTATCTGGTGCAATGGGATGAAGTCCTTCCCCCCAGCATCATCGGTGCTCGGGAGAAGCACGGATCGTGGTTCGTTGTCCCCGCCGGCGGCGGTCATAGCCAAGTCATGGGCAATGAAAGGATGGTCCTGGTGGACGGCCCGTATCCCCTCGAGGGGCTCCGCGCCAAACTCCTTGGCCGCGTGGTCGGCTACCTGGGGCATGAGTGCGGCCGTCCCATCGAGGCATTGTGGCCTGACACCGGGATGGAGGGGCCGGGCCTTGATACCGTGGGGCTTGACGACTTGCCCGATCAGTATTGCGTAACGGGCGACGGGAGGTGCCTGGAGCCAGTGTATCCACATGGTGCGCGATTCCACATGACGGCCATCGATGCCGCAGAGCCGGGCGATTATGTGGCTGTGTATCGAAAGCCTGACCTGACGCGGCATTCCCATCGACAGGCGATGATCAAACGGCTGGTGACGCCGTTGCCGGAAGGATGGGTTCCCTCGGAGTTTTGGACGCAGGGAGACCCGATGCCGCCAGTGGTGCTCTTGGAGGCGCATAACCCGCCGCGCACCTATGCTGTCCCTGCTGACGAGATTATGGCGGTGCACAAGTGCCTGGGGCTCTACGGTGGCCCGACATTCAGGATCACGAAAGAAGAGGCTAGGGCATTGGCTGCCCAGCAGCGAGCCGATCGAGGTGCAGAATGATCCGGGCCAAGCTCTCTCGGTATCGCGTCCAGCACATCCTCACCGAACTGGCATGGGGACTGGCTGCCGCTACTGGCCTCATCTTCAGCGCCGCCATGGTGCTCTTCGGAGCAGGCCCATGAAGCAGCCATTCTTCACTTGGCCAGCGCAGCGCCTCGACGAAACGATCAAGGCGGCCAGAGACGGCATTCGGTCCCTGCCAGATGCACAGTTGATTGAGGAGGCGGAGCAGCTCAGGCTGCTCTGCAACTCGCCGGGAGAGCAGCTGGCCGAGCATGTGCTGCTGGCGGTCTATGAGGCGGAGAAGGACCGCCGGACGCCGCCAGCCGTCATTATGGAGCAAATACGATTGTTCGAATAGCGCAGAGGCCGCAATGACGGGGCGCTAGCGGCATGACGACTTGGATCAGGGCGGCAGAAACCAGCTTCCTGGACTCTCGTTAGGCCAGCTTTCGGCGCTGCACATGGGCTAGATGCGTTGACAAAGCACGTGGGCGGATCCGAAGTTCAGGTGTCTTGCTGCCCGCGTTAGCTCATGGTGATTTAGCCGGCGCACTGCCATCGAAGGACCTCAGTGCCGCCGCGATAGACATAGGTCATCACAAAAAGGCCATCCTGCGTTAGCTTCATCGCGTACGGCGTCGAATTAGAGACACCACCGCCGGTAAACCAGTTTGCGCCACCTCGCATCGTGAAAAGATCATCGAACGGACCGTGTTTACGAGTGGTGAATATCCAGTTGACGAAGTCGCTTGTTCCGACCGTTTTCGCGGACCTCATATCGACTAACTGCGCCTCTACGTCGAACACAATCTGGTCCACCTCGATGTAGCGCGTGGCGTATGTCGAAGTGTCGACTAGGCTGCAAGCTACCGTTACCGGCGCTGCGCTCGCGTTCTGCGACAATGCTAATGCTCCGAACAAGACCAAAGCACCGATGCGCATGCCAATTCCCCCAAAAACGCTTTTCCTGATGCATCGCCTATGCGCTTTACAAGCGCAAGATGGATGACGAGGTAATTGCAAAGCAACCTTCGCGCTTTGGTGGACTACCTGCAGGGCAGTGACAAAATTTCGATAATGACGTTTATCGAAAATAAAGATTAGGGTTTGGCAGCTTCAGTTCAGGTTGAGAACCACGTTTGAAAGGTCCAGGTTCGGCGTTCGCTGGGCCTGAGAGGCAGAAGCTGAGTTCAGCCCCTGAGGTGCCTTTATCGGAGTTTGATACTGCAGTGCTGGCATTCGCGTAGGCTGGAACGGCTTCGCTTCCAGTTTGGTATCACTAGCTTTGCCCGACATGGTCAGTCTCCTGATTGAGGTCACGCGGATAGAAGTGCTTTCGCTTTATCCAACGGAAGCCTTCGAATTTGGTTACAGTCGCGATGTCCAATTCTCCACCCACGGTCGCAACGCCAGGTAAGAATTTGGTAAACGAAACCGTCGTCTGGGCCAGGAATCGTCCAAGATCGATGGCGTCACGTACAGGCATAGCGGGCTCTATGACAATTGCGGCAGAGTTACGCATGATGTTTTGCTGCAGTGCATGGGCTTGCTCGTCAGTAAGGCCAGCGTCTTTGAGAGCGCCGAAAGTTGCGGACGACACGCCTAGCACCAGCCGGATGCAGGCTTCAGGCTGGCCAGCCCATACGACGTCGCTCAACCCAGCGCCAAGAATGCATTGAGGTGCGCTGATGGTGCCCAGAGAGAACTGGAACTTCCATATCTCGCTTTCGTCTGCATTGGCAGAATAGCCCCCAATGAAGAATTCGAACGACGCTTCGTTGCGAACCCGCTCGTCGAGCAACTCGAACTTGGCGAGGAACCTCTCGTACACGAAGGTAGAGACCTGCTCGATCGTATAGTTGTCTGGCGACACTCCAGACTCTGGCTGCATCATTTCGGCGCGAATGCCTTTAACCACAGTGCTGATCGACTGCCGTCCAAAATTACCCAGGCCGCAAGTCATCGCGACGATGGGCAAGCCGCGGAAAAGGTTGAATATCTTGTCGCCATGGTTGTACACGCGCACAACAGTGTCCTGGCCTGCCTCATTTTTGGTGAGCATAGATGATGCGCTGTCGGTCACGAAAACAATGCAGTCGTTGACCTTCACGCCGACGCAAATAGTCATGCAGCTCCTCCCAGCTAAGCAATGGCTATTCGATTCTCAGTCGAAGGCGATAGTCATGTTACGTCAAAGAAAGCTGCTGCCAGCGTGATCCTTGTACCGATCAGCTCGGCGAATGTAGGTGCGGACGGTGCGCGGGTCCACATGGCGCGATACGTCCATGATCCGGTTGAGGTCGGCGCCGCGATCGGCTGCCGAGGTCACAAAGCCGGCGCGCAACGAATGTCCGCTGAAATCAGCCACGGCTAGCCCTGCCTTGCCAGCGTAGCGCTTGACCACGTTGGCGACGGTATGGCCGGTAATGGCTTCTCTGCCCATCTTGTCGCCACGGCTGACGGCGCGGTATACCGGGCCGCTCTTTATGCCAGACGCAGCGAGCCATGCCTGCAGCGCTTCAACGGGCTTGAGGTGCACACCATGTGGGATGGCGACGGCCTGGCCACGGCCTTCCTGGTCCGTTTTGCTCTTGCGGATCGTCACGTCGACGCCATTCTCTCCGAAGGCAAGATCCTCGACCATCAGGCTGGCGATCTCGCTGCGCCGGAAGGCGCCGGCAAAACCGAGGAGCAAGAGGGCGCGGTCGCGCTTGCCTACCAGTGTCGTGGCAGGAACGTGCGCCAGGATGGTCAGGATGCACTCTGCGGTCGCCGGGGCTTTCTGCCTCGGCGCCACGCCGACGGACCGTCGAATGCCCCGCATGACGTTCTGGACAGCTTCTGCCTCAGTCGGGGAGGGTAGGCCAGCGGTCTTGTGCGCCCATCGGATCGCCGCAGCCTTTTGGGCTATGGTGGAAACGCTAAGCCCGTTGTCAGCCTCAGCTGAAAGGAAGTCCGCGACGGTGGAGATTTCAGCAGGCAGGGCCACCAGATCAAACCCCTTGCACCAGGCCTCAAAGGAGCGCAGCGCAGCGCCATAAGCGCGCAACGTGGCGTCGCTTTTGGATGCCTGGGCATATCGGCGGGAACTCAGGCCGATAGGACGATTCTCGTCGCCGATGGTTACCCTTGTGTTACCCTGAAGCGAAAGGGCAGGAAGCGTGGTAGCGGCGTTTGACGTGTAAGTGCTTGAAAACATTTGGCGATCCCGACAGGATTCGAACCTGTGACCAACAGCTTAGAAGGCTGCTGCTCTATCCAGCTGAGCTACGGGACCGCGTGCCCTCCCTTTAGAGCGTTTCCCTCAAAAGGGGAAACGGTTTTGCGCCCCAAAAACGCGACAAAGAGAGGCGCATTAACACCTTCCGTTTCGCACGGAAAATCCAGTGCATTGGGTCAGGGCAGGGGAGCTGTTTCCGCGTTCACTGTCCGTGGGCGTCCCGTGCTTTCGCGCACCACCAGCTCGCTCCGCAGCACCACGCGCAGCGGCTTTTCCCGGTTTGCCGGTCCCTCGATCATGTCGATCAGCGCCTCGGCAGCCATCCGCCCAAGCATTTCGCGCGGCTGTCGCATGGTGGTGAGCGGCGGATCGATATGCGGGGTCACGCCCAGATCGTCGAAGCCGATGATGGAAATATCGCGCGGACAACTGACGCCGTGCTGGCGCAGGCCGGAGAGAAACCCGATCGCTGATTCATCATTGGCCGCAAAAAATGCCGTGGGCCGATCGGGCAGCGACAGGAATTGCGCCGCTGCCGCATAGCCCGTTTCCATCTCGAAATTGCCGCGCAGGCACCAGTCGGGACGCTGCACGAGTCCGGCCTTTTCGAGCGCCCGGTTGAAACCGCTATGACGCTCTCGCGAAACAATATTCTGCTCCGGTCCGAGCAGGTGGCCGATTCGGGTATGGCCGAGGTCTATGAGGTGGCGAGTCGCCCGCTCAGCCGCTTCGATATTGTCGGTCAGCACCATGTGAAAACCCGATTTCGGGATTTCCTCGCAGGCCAGGACCACCGGCACCACGGCCGCCTGGTCGCGCAGCAATTGCAACTGCGCCGCCTCGATCGAGCCATCGAGCAAAAGCAGCCCGTCAGCCCGGTTTGAAAGCAGGAAATCCTGCAGCCGTGCGATGGTTTGGCGGCCGAAATAAAGGTTGATCACCAGCACGCCATAGCCGCGCGAAGCCGCCTCGCGTTCGATCGCGTCGAGGATGGACGAGAAGAACGGATTGCGGATGTCGGGCAGGGCGACAAGGATCGCCTTGGCACTGCGCCGTCGTAGCGAGCGGGCGGTCTGGTTGAGGGTGTAACCGGTTACACGAACGGCTTCTGAAACCCGGGCGCGCGTTGCCTCGCTCACCTTGCCGGGGGCGGACAGGGCGCGGCTCACTGTTGCTGTAGAGACTTTCGCAAAACGCGCAACGTCTTGGATTGTCGGCGTTTTTCTTGGTTCTTGCACGTGAGCCAGCGCCCCCATTCGCTGTCAATTCTTCAAAGGGTCTAAAACGATCTTGACAGGTCCGCAAGTCCTGTATGAAACTCCTGAAATCGATTGCACTGGGCTTTTTGGTCAATTGCAATCGATTACACGCGGCCGGCCTGGGATGTCTCGATCAAAGAAGGCAACCTCGCGGCTGGCGGCATGACTGGGGCGGAGGCCCCTACGTGTTCGTTGGGAGGACATATCTATGAAGAAGTTTGCAGTAGTTGCCGCCATGGCAACTGCGCTGCTCGGCTCGACTTCAGCCTATGCAGTCGATCTCGAAGTGACCCACTGGTGGACGTCTGCTGGTGAAGCTGCCGCTATCGCCGAATTCGCCAAGATCTTCGAAGCCGAAACCGGCAATACCTGGGTCGACAGCGCCCTGGCCGGCTCGGGCACTGGCGCGAACCCCGTCATCATCAGCCGCATCATTGGTGGCAACCCGATGGGTGCCACGCAGATGAATACCGGCCGCGACGCCGAAGAACTCATCCAGGCCGGCCTCATGCGCGACCTGACCGACGTTGTTGCCGATCTCGACATCGACAGCTTCTACGTTGACCAGTCCCTGCTCGACCCGTGCCGCTACGAAGGCGGTCTCTACTGCCTGCCGATCAACATCCACTCGTGGGACTGGCTGTGGCTCTCCACTGCTGCCTATGAAAAGATCGGCCAGCCCGTCCCGACCAATTGGGATGAGTATGTAGCCTCCTGGCCTGCTCTGCAGGAAGCCGGCATCCTGCCGTTCGGTCTCGCCACCGGCTGGCCGATCAACGGCATCCCGGGCGTTCTCATGAACGGCATCGGCGGCGCCGACCTCGTCAAGCGCATCAACACCGACAAGGATCCGGAAGCCGTTCGCGGGCCGGAATTCCGCAAGGTTGCAGAAGCTCTCGACGCCCTGCGCAAGGTGACTTCGCCTGAGACCATGGTGCCGTCCTTCGGTGACGTTGGTACCCAGCTGCTCGAAGGCACTGCCGCCGCCAACATCCACGGCGACTGGCTTGCTGGCGACCTGCAGATTGCAGGCGGCGTCCCGGGCGAAGACTATGAATGTCTGCCGGCACTCGGCGTTGGCGATCAGCTGACCGGCG
Source organism: Devosia sp. SD17-2 (assembly GCF_029201565.1). Classification (GTDB taxonomy): domain Bacteria; phylum Pseudomonadota; class Alphaproteobacteria; order Rhizobiales; family Devosiaceae; genus Devosia. The sequence goes on along the minus strand of NZ_CP104002.1, from coordinate 2,804,125 downwards.
GTGGCGACAGCTTCTACTTCCCCAAGCTTCCGGAAGGCACAGATCCGGCCGTGCTTCAGGCTCAGGCTGATCTTGCCCGTATCCTGATCTCGCCGGAAGCCCAGCTCAAGTTCAACATGGTCAAGGGCTCCATGCCGATCCGCACCGACATCGACCTGTCGGGCGCCAATGCCTGCATGACCAAGGCTCTTGATCTGCTCGGCAACGGCCTGCTGCCATCGGGTGACTCCTCGCTCTCGAGCGACACCCAGCAGCAGCTCCAGGATCTCGATCTCGAGTTCTTCGCTGACGAAAACGTCACCGTTGATGACTACATCGAGCGCCGCGCCGAGATCATCGCTCAGGCTGACTGATTTAGCCTGGGTTGAATGAGGCTCAGTTCTCATTCCAAAAAGCGGTGGTCGGTCTCCCCGGAGATCGACCACCTTCTCAATGGAGAGAAGTTTATGGCGGACATTGCCGTTAAATCGGGGGAGGAGGCTCGCGACGTCGCTCGGCCTGGCCTCCTGCAAAAAACCTTCCTGAAAAACCTGCCCGCCAAAATCGCGGCGCTGCCCATGATGGCGACTGTTCTCGTCGTCTTCGTCGGGTGCACGATCTGGACGATCTATTACTCCTTCACCAACTCCAAGCTCCTGCCGACCGGCAAGTTCGTCGGTTTCGACCAGTATGAGCGGCTGTTCACCACCAATCGCTGGAACATCTCGGTCACCAATCTGATCACCTATGGCGCCATGAGCCTGGTGTTGACGCTGGGTCTGGGCTTCCTGCTTGCCGTGCTGATGGACCAGAAGATCCGCTTCGAAAGCGCCTTCCGCACCATCATGCTCTACCCCTTTGCCCTCTCGTTCATCGTCACCGGCCTTGTCTGGCAGTGGATCATGAACCCGACGCTCGGCCTTCAGGGTGCGATGCGCAATCTGGGCTGGGAAAGCTTCACCTTCGACTGGATTTCCAATCCGCGCATGGTGCTGTTTGCGCTGCTCATTGCCGGTCTATGGCAAGGCGTCGGCTTCTGCATGATCCTGATGCTCGCCGGTCTTCGCGGCGTTGATGAAGAAATCTGGAAGGCCGCACGCGTTGACGGCATCCCCACCTGGCGCACCTATCTCTCCATCGTCCTGCCGATGATGCGCGGCGTGCTCGTCACCGCCGTGGTGCTGATCGGCTCGGGCATTGTCCGTCTCTACGATCTGGTCGTGGCGCTCACCAATGGCGGCCCGGGCATCTCGTCCGAAGTGCCGGCCAAATACGTCGTCAACTACATGTTCTCCGGCGGCAATATCGGCCAGGCGCTGGCCGCTGCCACCATGATGCTGCTGACGGTGATGATCATCATGATCCCGTGGGCTTATCTTGAATTCGGCGGAAAGGGCAAACGCGCATGAGCACGACCGCAACCATGACCGGTTCTGCGCCTGTCGCACCGGGCCAGGCCGTTGAGCCGCGTGGCCCCAGGCCAAAGCCCTTCTTCACCCCGAAGAAGATCATGATCTACTCCACCCTGATCTTCTTCTCGCTCTACTTCCTGTTCCCGCTCTATGTGATGGTCTCGACCTCGTTCAAGACCATGCCGGAAATCCGTTTCGGCTCGATTTTCGCGCTGCCGAACCAGATCAATTTCGACGCCTGGACGCGAGCCTGGACCAGCGCCTGTACCGGCCTGACCTGTAATGGTCTGGCCCCAGGTTTCTGGAACTCGGTCAGGATCACCATTCCGTCCACGATCGTCTCGATCTTCATCGCCGCGATCAACGGCTATGCCCTGGTCAACTGGCGCTTCAAGGGCTCGGAAATCTTCTTTGCCATCCTCATCTTCGGCTCGTTCATCCCCTATCAGGTGATGCTCTATCCGCTGGTGATGATCACCCGTGAGCTCGGCATCTTCGGCAAGCTCGAAGCCGTCATCCTCATCCACACCATTTTCGGCATGCCCATTCTGACCCTGCTGTTCCGCAATTACTTTGCATCGCTGCCGCAGGAGCTGTTCAAGGCTGCGCGCGTCGATGGGGCAGGGTTCTGGCGCATTTTCTTCGAGATCATGCTGCCCATGTCGCTGCCGATCTTCGTGGTTGCGCTGATCCTGCAGATCACCGGCATCTGGAACGACTTCCTGTTCGGCGCCGTCTTTGCCGGCACGCACAACCAGCCGATGACGGTCCAGCTTAACAACATCGTCAACTCTGCCCAGGGCACCCCCGAGTACAACGTCAACATGGCGGCAACCGTGCTCACCGGCCTCGTGCCCCTGATTGTCTACTTTGTCTCCGGCAAGCTGTTCGTTCGCGGCGTGGCCGCTGGCGCCGTGAAGGGATAAACCACCATGCAACCCAGCGTTTCCATCAAAGATCTCTCGCTCAATTTCGGCAATGTGAAGGTGCTCGAGAACCTCAATCTCGACATCGCCCAGGGTGAGTTCATCGTGCTGCTCGGGCCGTCCGGCTGTGGCAAGTCGACCCTGCTCAACTGCATTGCCGGCCTGCTCGAAGTGTCCGACGGGCAGATCTTCATCAACGGCAAGAATGTCACCTGGGAAGAGCCCAAGGACCGCGGCATCGGCATGGTGTTCCAGTCCTATGCGCTCTATCCGCAGATGACGGTCGAGCGGAACCTCTCCTTTGGCCTCCGCGTCGCCGGCATGGCCAAGGACGAGATCGAAAAGCGCGTCAAGCGCGCCGCCGAAATCCTGCAGATCGAGCCGCTGCTGCAGCGCAAGCCGGCCAACCTCTCCGGTGGCCAGCGACAGCGCGTCGCCATCGGCCGTGCCCTTGTGCGCGACGTGGATGTCTTCCTCTTCGACGAGCCGCTGTCCAACCTCGACGCCAAGCTGCGCAGCGACCTGCGTGTTGAAATCAAGCGCCTTCACCAGCGCCTGAAGAACACCATGATCTACGTCACTCACGACCAGATCGAGGCGCTGACGCTCGCTGACCGCATCGCCATCATGAAGAATGGTGTGATCCAGCAGCTGGCTGATCCGCACACTATCTACAACAAGCCGGTCAATCTCTACGTGGCGGGCTTCATCGGTTCGCCGTCGATGAACTTCATCAACGGCACGCTGGATGGCGCCACCTTCACCGCTGAAGATGGCACCAGCATCCCGGTCGGCTCCTATGAGTTCGCAGTGGGTGTAAAGGGGCCGACCAAGGCCGTTCTCGGCGTTCGCCCCGAGCACATCTTCCTTGGAGAGGCCGCGCAGGGCTCGCCGTTCACCACCCAGGCCGAGATCGAGATCGTCGAGCCCATGGGCTCGGAGACCCTCGCCTGGACCAAGGTTGCCGGCGTCTCGGTCACCTTCCGCTGCTCGAGCGACATCGAACTCAACGTCGGCGACGAGGTCACGCTCGGCTTCGATATCGCGCGCGGTTCGCTGTTCGATGCACAGACGGAAAACCGTCTCTGATTTTTCAAACCGTGCGGCGTCCACCAGGGCGCCGCACTGCCGCTTCGGCGGCAAATCCTTACCTTTGCGGTAATCGGTCTGGCATTTCGGCAGGACATGGTTTTGTGCCTGGCATAGAACTCTCCCCGCGATGCGAGGCCGCATTTTAATTATTGGACGGGGCCAACGATGGACTTCTCTTATCAGCTTTACAGTGCACGCAATGAGGCGTCGCTGGATGACACTCTCAAGACCCTCAGCGGTCTCGGCTATACCCAGGTCGAAGGTTGGGGTGGTCAGTTTGCCGACCCCGCCGCGCTGGCCCAGAGCCTCAAGAATGCCGGCCTCACCATGCCGACCGCCCACATGGGCTTCGCTCAGCTGGAAAACACCGACGAGGCCCTGCGCATCGTTGAGACCGTTGGCATCGACACCGTCTACTGCCCGGCGCCGCCGTCCGAAGCCTTCCGTATCGGCATGGGCGACTGGCAGCATTTCGCCGAGGGCCTGGCCAAGGTCGCCGCTGCCTTCAAGGCAGCCGGCAAGGGCTTTGGCTATCACAACCACCATTGGGAATTCTCCAGGGATGCCAATGGCAAGACGCCGATGGAGCTGATCCTCGACGCCTCCCCGGACACGCAGTGGGAAATGGACCTCGCCTGGGTGGTCAAGGCCAATGAAGACCCGCTCTTCTGGCTCGACAAGCTGGGCAGCCGCATCACTGCCGTCCACGTCAAGGACATTGCCCCTGCCGGCGAGAACGCCGATGAAGACGGCTGGGCCGACGTCGGTCACGGCACGCTCGACTGGAAGACCCTGATCGGTCAGGTTCAGTCCAAGACCAAGGCCCGCTATTTCGTTCTCGAGCACGACAAGCCCGCCGACGCGATCCGCTTCGCGCGCCGTTCGATGGACACCCTCAAGAGCTTCGGAGTCTAAGCCATGGCAAAGACCTATGGCGTCGGCATCATGGGTGCCGGCAATATTTCTGGTGCCTATCTGCGCCTCGCGCCCCTGTTCAAGGGGCTCGAGGTTCGCGCCGTTGCGGACATCCGCCCGGAAGCCGCCAAGCTGCGCGCCGACGAGTTCGGCGTTGCCGCCCAGACCCCGGATGAGCTGCTCAAGAACAGCGAGATCGACGTCATCGTCAATCTCACCATCCCGGCCACCCATTATTCCGTGTCCTCCGACATCATCTCGGCCGGCAAGCACGCCTATTCCGAAAAGCCGTTCGTGCTTTCGGTTGAAGAGGGCCTTGCTCTCAAGAAGGCAGCCGACGAGCGTGGCCTCAAGGTCGGTTCGGCTCCCGATACCTTCCTCGGCGGCGCCCACCAGCAGGCGCGCGACATCATCGACAGTGGCAAGCTCGGCAAGATCATGAGCGGCACCACCCACGTGATGAGCCGCGGCATGGAGCACTGGCACCCCAATCCGGACTTCTTCTTCCAGCCCGGCGGCGGCCCGATCCTCGATCTCGGCCCCTATTATGTCACCGAGCTGATCCATCTGCTCGGCCCGGTCAAGCGCCTCTCGGCCTTCACCAACATGGCCCGTGCCGAGCGCACGGTCACCGCTGATGGCCCGTTCAAGGGCAGCGTCATCAAGGTCGGCACGCCCACGACGATCCATGGCGTTCTCGAATTCCACAACGGCGCTATCGTCACTGTCGGCGCCAGCTGGGACGTGGCGGCTCACGGCCACCACAACATCGAGCTCTACGGCACCGATGGCTCCATCTTTGTGCCCGATCCGAACTTCTTCGGCGGCGATCTCATCACCGCCAGCATCGACGGCACCCGGACCCCGGTCACCCCTTGGGAGCATCCGTTCGGCAAGGCCAACCAGGACCTCGACAAGCCGGTGCCGCGCGCCAATTATCGCGCTGCAGGTCTTGCCGACATGATGGCGTCCATTGAAACCGGGGCGCCCGCGCGCTGCGGTCTTGATGTCGCGCTGCACGTCATTGAAGTGCTCGACGGTCTGCTGCGGGCCGGTGCAAGCGGTGAAGTTCTCACCCTGACCACCACCTGCGAGCGTCCGCTGGCGCTCGGTCCTGACGAGGCACGGGCACTGCTAAAGGCCTGATGGACGTACCTCATTGACACGTGCAAAGCACTGGTCAAGAGTGAGTTGAATTGAACCGGGCGGCGGGAATCCGCCGCCCGTTTTCGTCTATGCGGGCATCAGACCCGCGCTGAGGATAAGGTCTGCGGCGCCACTGCCGACGGGCCGTAGAGAGGAGAAAATTCATGCGCACCATCAAGGGGCCCGCAATTTTTCTGGCCCAGTTTGCCGGCGACACTGCGCCGTTCGACACTCTGGACAATATCTGCCGCTGGGCTGCCGGCCTCGGCTACAAGGGCGTTCAGATCCCGACCTGGGTCTCGAGCTTTATCGATCTCGAAAAGGCCGCCAATTCAAAGACCTATGCGGACGAGATCAAGGGCATCGTCAATAGCCACGGTCTCGAGATCACCGAGCTTTCCACCCACCTTCAGGGCCAGCTCGTCGCCGTTCATCCGGCCTATGACACCGCATTCGATGGTTTCGCCCCGGCCGCTGTGCATGGCAATCCCAAGGCCCGTCAGGAATGGGCCGTCCAGACGCTCAAGAACGCCGCCAAGGCTTCCCAGAACCTCGGCCTCAAGGCCCACGCCACCTTCTCCGGCGCCCTTGCATGGCCCTATGTCTATCCGTGGCCGCAGCGCCCCGCAGGCCTCGTCGAAGAAGCCTTCGATGAACTGGCCCGCCGCTGGACGCCGATCCTGAATGCCTTTGATGATGCCGGCGTCGACGTCTGCTACGAAATCCACCCCGGAGAGGACCTGCACGATGGCATTTCCTTCGAAATGTTCCTCGAGCGCGTGAACAACCACCCGCGCGCCAACATCCTCTACGATCCCAGCCATTTCGTTCTGCAGCAGCTGAACTATCTCGACTTCATCGACATCTACAAGGACCGCATCAAGGCGTTCCACGTCAAGGATGCCGAGTTCAACCCCACCGGCCGTCAGGGCGTCTATGGTGGCTTCCAGTCCTGGGTAGACCGGGCAGGGCGCTTCCGCTCGATCGGCGATGGTCAGGTCGATTTCCCAGCCATCTTCGCCAAGCTGACCGCCAATGATTTCGACGGCTGGGCGGTGCTCGAATGGGAATGCGCCATCAAGCACCCCGAAGACGGTGCGCGCGAGGGTGCCGAGTTCATCAAGAGCTACATCATCCGCGTCACGGAAAAGGCCTTCGACGATTTCGCCAGCGGCGGCACCGATCAGGCGGCCAACCGCAAGATGCTCGGCCTGAGCTGAGCCGTTAGCAGGTCTGTGACGTATTCTCGTCGCAGGCCTGCTCGATGCTAACAGTCTGCTACCCAATTGCAGCATTAAGGACACGCAAAATGGCTGAAAACGGCGCAAAGCGCATTCGCCTTGGCATGGTCGGCGGCGGCACGGGAGCCTTCATCGGCTACGTCCACCGCATCGCAGCGCGGCTTGACGGAGACTATGAACTCGTCGCCGGCGCCCTGTCCTCCCGCCCGGAAGTGGCTCTGGAATCAGGGAAAAATCTCGGCCTCGCTGAAGATCGCATCTATACCTCCTACGAGGAAATGGCCCGCGCCGAGGCGGCTCGCCCGGACGGTATCCAGGCGGTTTCCATCGTCACGCCCAACCACATGCACTTCGGTCCCGCCAAGGCCTTTCTCGAAGCCGGCATCCATGTGATCTGCGACAAGCCGATCACCTCGACCATCGAGGATGCCCGTAAGCTCCTGGAAATCCAGCCGAAAAACGGCGCGAAATTCCTACTCACCCACAACTACACCGGCTATCCGCTGATCCGTCAGGCCCGAGACATGATCGCTGCCGGCGCCCTCGGCAAGATCCGTGTCGTCCAGGCCGAGTACCCGCAGGAATGGCTCACCGAGCCAACCGGTGACGATAACAAGCAGGCAGCCTGGCGCACCGACCCAGCCCGGTCCGGCGCTGGCGGCTGCATCGGCGATATCGGCACCCACGCCTACAACCTTGCCCGCTTCGTCACCGGCCTGAAAACCGAAGCAGTTGCAGCGGACTTGACTGCATTTGTCCCCGGCCGCCAGCTTGATGATAACGTACACATCATGCTCCGCTTCGAGGGGGGGGCGAAGGGTATGCTCTGGGCCAGCCAGGTGGCTCCGGGTTGCGAAAACGGCCTGCAGTTGCGCCTCTATGGCGAAAAGGGTGGTCTCGAGTGGCGTCAGGACAATCCGAACTACATGTGGTTCACCGAATTCGGTAAGCCCAAGCAGCTGCTGACCCGTGGTGGCTCGATCTCCAGCGCTCCGGCTGCCTCGATGAACGTGCGTATCCCTACCGGTCACCCGGAAGGCTATCTCGAAGCGTTCGCGACCATCTACTCGCAGTTTGCCGCCGTCATCCGCGGCGATGGCGCCGACTATGAAGCCCTTCTGCCCACCATGGCCGACGGCGTCGAAGGCATGCAGTTCATCGCCGCCTCGGTGAAGTCCAGCCAGAACGACAGCCGCTGGACCCGCTTCAGCGAGGTCTGATCTCTATGCCGCCCGGCCCTTGGTCGGGCGGCTGTTTACTGCACGCGTTCTGCAGTAAAACCCTTATCTTCCAATTGCTTAACAACGCTCATCTCCCCCAGGAGGTGGCCTGCGCCGACCACCAGCAGGGCCTCCTCGTTCTCGGTCAGCATGGTCTCGATCTCCGCCGTCCAGTTCTCATTGCGCTGGTTGATGAGGATGTCGATGAAGGCCACGCCATAGGCCCCGGCGTCGGCCATGAAAAGATCCGCCAGTTCCTCGGGGTTGCCCGTCACCCAGGCGGCCATCATCTCGTCGAGCATCTCGACCAGGCGATCTGCCTCCGCTAGCGTTCCGGCCAGCATCTCCACTTCGCTGGTCTCATCCTCGCCCGCGAGGAAGCCGATCTGCTCCGCCGCCGTCTCGAGATAGCCCTGTCGCTCGCGCTCAACCTCTTGTTGCAGAACGAGATCTACCCCCAGATTAGGATCGTACCCGGCCTGCATCAGCGCCGTCACCGAGATCGTGCTCGCCGCCAGCCAGGGGCGCATGGCCAGAAGGGTCGGCACTGGCACCCCGTAGAGCTCGGCCGCATCCCGGACCTTCTGCATCAGCTCGGCGTCGATCCTGGCATTGAGCAATCGGCCGTCCGTCGCAAAGCCATGCTCCATGGTCAGCGCCATGATCTCCGGCTGCGCCACGGGCCCGAGGTCGGTTTCAAAATAGACCCGGTCCGCCTTGGTCAGCAGCTTGTTAAGCGTGTCGGTGCGCCACTCCGTGTCCTCGGGCAGCAGATGGATGGAGCCGAACAGCCAGATGGAGCTGTCCGCGTCGCTGACTTTCCAGAGGACGGGGGCCGCATGGGCAGGGGCGGCAGCGATACCGGCGAGGGCGAGTGCGACAAGCAGCGGACGAAAGTTCATCGGGAGCGCTCCGGAGGTATGAGCCTTAGGGTCTTCCGATCATAGTCGCGTTGAAAGCAGAAAGAAGGCGAAAACAAAAAGCGCCGCAATCACTTGCAGCGCTTGTCGGATTCAATCTGTAAGGGACTTAATGTGTCCAGGGCGTCCGGCGGTCGGACCGGAAATTGTCCGGATAGCTGACCTTCTTGGGCGTCGTGTCATGCGCAGGCTGCACGGTGTATTCGATGCCATTGCGCTGGGCATAGGCCTCGGCTTCTTCCTGGCTGTCGAACGACAGGCGGACCTGCTGGGTCGTGTCGGCGCTACTGGTATAGCCCATGAGCGGGTCGATGCTGCGGGGAGCCGCAGCCTCATGGACAAGAACCCAGCTCTTGGATTTGCCCCGGCCAGATTGCATCACGTTACGGGAAGGGCGGTAGATGCGGGCGGTCATGCAAAGTCCTCTAAACGATGCGACATCGAATTACGACAAGCGCTCCGGAGCACTTGTTCCTCCGGAATCCCTGCGGTCGAAAATAGGTTCCAAACCTATAGTTTGCCGGCGCGCGCGGGGGAAGTACAAAATGGTTTCCGGCAGCCATCCAGCACGCCATTCCGTCCAATCACACACCCCCGAACTGAGCGACAACTCAGCCGCCCGCACCCTGATATTTGCCGGTGGCATAACGCCAGTGCGCCATCGCGAGCAGAACCCAGGCCGGGCCGGCCAGGAGGGCGACGGGTCCGGCCCAGTCCCCCAATATGGGAATAGGCTTGCCCAGCATGGCGCCGACCGGAACCGAGCTTGTCAGGGCTAGAGGCACGGCAGTGATGAGGATAATCTGGATACCGCCGGGCAAGATGTTGAGCGGGTAGCGGGTCAGCTCCCAGAAGCCGAAGAATATCGAGAACAGATGATTGGACCGCACCCAGATCAGCGCCGTCGCCCCGATCATGGTGATGATAGCCGCAGTAAGCAGGGTGGCGCTGATCACTGCCCCAACCAGATAGAGCGCAGCACTGACCGACCACGAGAAATCGACGGCCGCGACGGCCCAGGCCATCAGCGCCCCGGCGAGAATGATATGGCCGACATAGCCAATGTTCAGGCCGGAGAAGACGATATAGGCCCAGGGGCTGAAGGGCTTGACCAGCAGTGTGTCATAGGTCCCGAGCCGAACCAGAAGTTCGATATTGCGCAGCTGCACGAAACTCATCGCCGCCCCAAGCGAATAGGTGAGGAGCTGGAAGCTGAACAGCAGCGCCAGCTCGGGAAAATTCCACCCGCCAAGGGTTTCAAACCGGGCCAGCAATATCGCGATGGTGGCGAAGACGCTGCCATAGGAAAGGATCTGCGCGAAGCGGTCGAGCCAGAACGCGCCGCGATATTCCATCTGCGAACGGATGTGCATTTTGACGAGGAGCAGGAGGATGCGCAGCTGCCGGATCATGCTCAGCCCCCCTGCACGGTGACGCGCCTCGAGGCTTTGCCCCAGAGCCAGAGGACGCCGAGGAAAAAGAGCGCAGTCCAGCCGAGCCCCATGCCCAGATAGAGCCATGTTTCCGGCACCGAGAGGCGGCCGAGATAAACCGCGTTAGGATAATAGACCACCCATCCAAACGGCAGGTGCCGCGCCAGTGTGGCCAGCGGTTCCGGATAGAACCAGAACGGCACCAGCAGGCCCGAGAAGAGATGGAGCAGGGCGCCGAAGGTCCAGTCGAGCGAAAAGCTGGTCATCAGCCAGAAGGCCATCAGTCCGCAGAACGCCGACATCAGGAACAGCAGCACGAACGCCACGACCCAGAACACCAGGAACATCACACCGTGGAAGAAGCTCTCCGGCGGCAACATGCCATAGACAAGCGCAGTGAAGGCAACAGTGGGAATAACCTGGGTCAGCAGGCGATAGAGGAAACTGCCGGTCTCATTGGCAAAGAGATAGAGCGGGTAGGACAGCGGTTTCAGCAACCAGACCGCGATATCGCCTGTCTTGAGGGACCGACCGATCTCGTTGATGACTCTCTCGGGACGCATGGCGCCCATCACGGCGCCGCCGAGCAGTGCATAGGTCACCATCTGCTCCACCGAAATCCCATCGACCGTTGTGGCGCCAACGCCGGCATAGATCGCCAGCCATATGGCAACCCGGGCAAACACCTGCACCAGCTTGCCGAAAATATTGGCCCAGACCTCGTTTCGATAGGCTAGTTCGGACAGGAAGGAGGACCGGGTAAACGCGGTATAGGCGCTCATGAGGCGAGCGCCGCTGCATTGCGCCGCTGGTAAAATGTCCGGATCACCTCTTCGATATCCGGTTCATGCAGGGTGATGTCGGTAAGTCCGCGGTCGCCGCCGAGCTCGGAGAGCACCGTCACAAGCGAAACGTCCTCTCGATCGAGCAGAAAGTGCTTTCGCAGCCCTTCGTCGGCCGTCAACCGCGCGCTGTCGAGAGCTATAGGGCCGGGATCACTGGCAAATTCAAGGGTCAGCCGCCGGGACGAGCCGAGAGCTGAACGCAGGCGACTGAGTTCGCCATCAAAGATCAGCCTGGCATGGTCCACCATGATCAGCCGCGGGCAGATCGTTTCAATGTCCTGCAGGTCATGGGTCGTGAGAACGATGGTGACGCCACGTTCGCGATTGATCTCCGCGAGGAACCGCCGCACGGCGTCCTTGGCGACCACGTCGAGGCCGATCGTCGGCTCATCGAGAAAGAGGATTTCCGGGTCGTGCAACAGTGACATGACGATCTCGGCGCGCATGCGCTGGCCCAGGCTGAGCTGGCGCACCGCACGGTCGAGAAAGGGCGTGAGATCAAGCAGTTCGCTGAAACGCTTGAGGTTGTCCGCGTAGCGGGCGGGCGGGATATCGTAGATGGCCTGGTGCAGCGTAAAGCTGTCGATCAGCGGCAGATCCCACCAGAGCTGGCTGCGCTGTCCGAAGACCACACCAATCTGGCGTGCATTGGTCATCCGCTCGGTATGCGGCGTGCGACCCAGCACCGAGAGCGTCCCCTCACTGGGAACAAGGATGCCGGTCATCATCTTGATCATCGTTGATTTGCCGGCGCCATTCGGCCCCAGATAGCCGACCGCCTCGCCGGCGGCGATGTCGATGCTGATGTCCGAGACTGCAGTAACTTCGGTATATTCCGTCGTGACCAGGGTCTTGAACGCCCCCAGAAGACCGGGGAAACGCTTATGCTGCCGGAAACGCTTGGACACGTTCCGCACTTCGATCAACCCGGCCATGGCGCTTCTCCCTCGGGAGCAAGCTAGCGCGATTCGTGACCGCTCAAAGCCGGAAGGCACAAACTCTGCCAGCGCTCGATCAGACGCGGTTTCGGACCAGTCCGAATGGCTCTGCCTGCGTTCAAAGCCAGGTTTTCGCCGGTATCGCCTCGAGGAGACCAATGGCGCCATCGGTCGCCGTGCCGCCGGACCAGATTTCACTTTTTCCCAGTGCCCCAAAGTCTTGACGGCGCGGTCTAACACGTCACTGATGGGCAAGGCCCCGGAAGTGAGGTGAATGAAGTTCTGCTAGCCAAGCAGGACTTCCGTTACTGGCTTTCGCCGCGACTGGCCCGCAGGGATGGCTCGGTCACCCACTGGTGATGCAGTCAACAGCTTACATTAAAGAGTATTTCGGAATGAAGATTACAAAAATCACGCCGTACCTGCTCAAAGAGTGGCGTACCATGCTGTTCGTCAAAGTCGAGACGGACGAGGGGATCGTCGGGATCGGCGAGGCGGGCCTTACCTCGCGCGAGCAGGGCGTTGTCGGCATCCTCGAGGCCCTGACGCCGCTGCTGGTCGGCGCCGATCCGATGCGCAGCGAGCATCTCTGGCAGCTGATGTGGCGGAGCGGCTTCCACCCCTCCAACCAGGTCCTGACCTGCGCTATCGCCGCCATCGACATCGCGCTGTGGGACATCAAGGGCAAGGCGCTTGGCGTGCCCGTCTATCAGCTCCTCGGCGGTAAGGTTCGCGACAAGGTCAACACCTATTGCCACATGGCGGCGGATACCCCGGAGGAGTTGCTGGGCGTTGCCAAGCAGCGGGTGGCCGAAGGCTGGAACGTCATCCGCTGGGACAGTGGTCCGTTCAAGAGCCAGGCGGTCTACGACCCGAACCATGCCGTGGACTGGTCAATCGAAGCTTTCCGCCTGCTGCGGACCGAACTTGGTCCGAAGATCGAGATGGCGTTTGATGCGCACACCCGCACCAGCGTCGCCGACGCCGTGCGCCTCTGCCGCGGCGTTGAAGATTATCGCCCACTCTTCATCGAAGATCCGCTGCGCATCGAAAATCCGGAGTCCTATCGCCGTCTGCGTCAGCAGACGGCCGTGCCGATTGCGGCCGGTGAGCAGCTCGGCACCAAGTGGCAGTTCCGCGCCCTGATCGAGGAAGAACTGGTCGATTACGCCCGTATCGACATGTGTATCGCAGCCGGCTTTACGGAGTCGCGCAAGATCGCTGGCTGGTGTGAGACCCACTACATCGACATCGCCGTCCATAATCCCATCGGCCCGGTCTCGACCGCAGCCTGCCTGCACTTCAACATCGCGACGCCGAACATGCTGGTTCAGGAACTGCCGCGTCGTCCGGGTGAGAGTCTGGGCGATGTCATCACCAGCAAGCACAGCTGGGAAGATGGTTGGCTCCATGTGTCCGACGAACCGGGCCTTGGCCTCGAAGTCGACTGGGACGGCCTCGCCCGCTATCCCTTCAAGCACGAGAACCTGCCGATCTTTTATCGTGAGGACGGCTCCCTGACCAACTGGTAACGGCGTGGGGCGCGCGAGCGCCCCATATTCCCTTTGCGTCCTGACGGAGGTGTCGGTCAGATCCGCTCGCCGCTGGTGGCGTCGAAGAGCTGCATCTTGGTCACGTCGGGACGGAGGCTGAGGGACGATCCGGGCGCCGCGGCCAACCGGTCGCGGGTCAGGACAACGATGCTTGTTTTGCCAACCTGCACCAGGACATGGGTTTCGGATCCGGTCGGCTCAATGATTTGGGTAATGCGCAAAAACTGCGATGTGGGATGTGTTTCTTCTGGGGCTTGAACTTCCTCAAGGGCGCCTATGGCGCACGCCTTAAGAAAAACCCTGGTCGCTACAGCGATCCAGAAAAAGAAAATGGTCGGAGTACAAAGATTCGAACTTTGGACCCCCGGTTCCCAAAACCGGTGCTCTACCAGGCTGAGCTACACTCCGACGTTGCCACTCAGTTAGCGTGTCCCTTTGCAAAGAGCAAGTGCAATCAAACGGATACCACGAACTCTTGACGCTTGCCTCTGGGGTGTGGACAACAGGGCATGATCGATCTCACAAAGCCTTGGCCGCTGGGCCTCAGCCGCCGCAACTGGCCTATCTTTCTCGTGGCCGTGCTCGTTATCCTCGCGGCCCTGGCTGTGATCGATGAAAGCGCCTCTCGCGGGGCAATTGGCTGGCCGGAAGCCTGGCGCGCGCCGTTTTTCTTCATCACCGATTACGGACTTTCCGAATGGGTACTTATCCCCAGCCTTGTGATCATGATCCTGGCGCGCCTCGCGATGTTTCCGCTCAAAGGCTCCAGCAGGTCCATTTCGGCGGAGACCGCATGGGTATCCGCCTTCATCTTCTTCGGCGTCGCAATTCCAGGGCTTCTGACCAATCTCCTCAAACGCCTAATCGGCCGCGGCCGTCCGGCCGTCTACGAGGAGGTCGGTCCGTTCTCATTCCAGAACATTTTCAACGACTGGACTTTTCAGAGTTTTCCGAGCGGCCACTCGGCCACCGCGCTCGGCGTTGCCTTTACGATTGGCTTTATCTGGCCGCGCACCTTTTTGCCCCTGCTGATCATCGGGCTGGTTGTGGCCGTTTCCCGCGTGCCGGTCGGCATGCACTACCCGACGGACGTGTTCGCCGGCTGCATCGTCGGCATGCTGGGAGCCTATCTGGTGCGTAATCTGTTCGCCAAAAAGGGCTGGCTGTTCCACCAGCAGCCGGACGGCAAGATCGTCCGCAAGCCGCTGGTGGCCTATCGCCAATTGCTTCAGCGCGATCGCGCGTAGCGCTCCAGCCCATCCGCCAGGTCGCGCTTGAGGTCATCGACGTCCTCGAGCCCGACATGGATGCGGAAGAGGTTGCCCTCGTGGCTCCACGGCTTTGCGGATCGCGCCTTGCCGGGCTTTACCGGCAGGCAGAGGCTCTCGTAGCCGCCCCAGGAATACCCCATCGAGAAAATCTGCATCTGATCGACAAACGCCGCCACCGATGCGCGGGGGGCGGGCTTGAGGACGAAAGCGAACAGGCTGCCCGAGCCCGTGAAATCGCGCTTCCAGAGCGCGTGGTCAGGGTGGCTTGGCAGGGCAGGGTGGATCACCTCTGCGACCTCATCCTGGGCCTCGAGCCAACGGGCGATGTCGAGCGCCCGCTGCTGGTGTGCCTCCATGCGGATGGAGAGCGTCCTTAGTCCGCGCGCCACCAGATAGGCATCATCGCCAGAGGTGAAAAAACCCAGCAGGGTACGCGTGCTGGCGACATCGGCCCAGGCTTCCTCGGTGGCCGAAACTGTACCGGCCAGCACGTCGGAATGGCCCACGAACATTTTCGTGGCCGCATGCACCACAATGTCGGCGCCCAGCTTCAGCGGCTGGTGGTACAGCGGGCTGGCCCAGCTGTTGTCGACGATCAGGCGCGCGCCATTGGCTTTTGCAGCTGCAGCCAGGGCCGGAATATCCTGCACTTCGAACGTCAGGGACCCAGGGCTCTCCGCCAGCACAGCCCGCGTATTGGGGAGCATCAGCTCGGCAATGCCTGCGCCGATTCGCGGGTCGAAGTAGCGGGTTGTGATGCCCATCCGGGTCAGGAAACCGTCGGCGAAGACCCGTCCCGGTTCATAAGCGCTGTCACTGATCAACAGATCGTCGCCACTCTTGAGGCAGGCCAGGAGGGCGATGGTGATGGCGGCTAGGCCGGATGGGACAAGCTTGGTCGCGTGTGCGCCCTCCAGCCTGGTGATGACGGCCTCAACGCTCTCCGTCGTTGGGTTCCCTGCGCGGCCATAGAGAAAGCGCTGGGTCTGGTCCTCCAGATCCGACAGGGTTTTGAACAATACAGTCGAGCCGCGATAGACGGGCGTGTTGACGAAGCCGAACTGATCCTCCGGCGACCGGCCTTCATGGGTCAGAATGGTTTCGATAGCCATCTGGCCGGTGGAGGAGGCTGGAGTGTCAGTCATGGGTGCGCTGCTCAAATTCGGATCACAATTTTACTTTGGCGAAAAAAGAGACAGACTTGTTGCCTCAATTCACCTTCTACCCTTGACGTTACGGTCAAGAGACGATTGCATGCTTAACAGCATCGCAACCGTCATACAAAGGATGGTGGTGCACCCGGATAGTCGTTGGGCAAACAGCGACTTGTTGTTCGGGGTTAGAGGGTCAGGGAACAAAGGTAATAAATATGCAAAACAAGCTTGCAACACTCGCAGTGTCCGCAGCGATCAGCCTTGTAGCTGTCGCAGCTCATGCCGCGACGCTGGAAGACGTCAAGGCAAAGGGATATGTGCAGTGCGGCGTGACCGGGGGTGTGCCGGGTTTTTCTGCGCCGGACGCGAATAACAACTGGTCGGGTCTGGAAGTCGACTTCTGCCGCGCTGTCGCTGCAGCCATTTTCGATGACGCCGACAAGGTGCGTTATACCCCGCTGACATCGCAGGAGCGCTTTGCCGCCCTGTCCGCCGGCGAAATCGACATCCTGTCGCGTACCACGACATGGACCATGAGCCGCGATACCGACCTCGGTATCTCCTTCATCGGCACCATGTATTATGACGGTCAGGGCTTCATGGTCCGCGGTGCTGACGGCATTGAATCGGCAACCGATCTCTCGGGCGCTGCGATCTGCATCGAATCGGGCACCACGACCGAACTCAACGCTGCCGACTATTTCGAAGCCAATGGCATGGAGTATTCGCCGGTCGTGTTCACCGACCAGGACGAAGTTGTGAAGGCCTTCGAAGATGGCCGTTGCGACGTCTACACCACTGACGCTTCGGCCCTGGCCGCAGAGCGCTCCAAGTTCGCGGTTCCGGATGATTACATCATCCTGCCCGAAATCATCTCCAAGGAGCCGCTTGGTCCCGTGGTCCGTCAGGGCGACCCGGTATGGTTCAACATTGCTCGCTGGACCTATTTCGCACTGCTCGAAGCTGAAGAGCAGGGGATCACCCAGGCCAATGTCGACGAAATGCTCGGCTCGGATAACCCCTCGATCAAGCGTCTGCTTGGTGTCGAAGGCGACTTTGGTACGCCTCTCGGCCTCACCGCTGACTGGGCATACCGCATCATCAAGCACATCGGTAACTATGGCGAATCCTACGATCGCCACGTTGGCCCGGATACCGAAATCGGTCTGGCCCGCGGCCTGAACGCTCTGTGGACCGATGGCGGTCTGCAGTACGCGATGCCGATCCGCTAAGGCGAAACAGTGCTGGCGCCCCATCGTTGGGGCGCCAGTTCGTTAAGGCGCATGCGCGCAATGAGTGAGCTCGTCACCATACGGAAACTTCGCGTCCCTCCTGCCTGAGGCAGGGCGAGGATGTCGGCCGTTCCCGATTCCGGTGTCGGCGCAACGCGCGTGCGACCCTTTTTGAAGGGGACATTCGCCAATGGCTGTCCAACACAATCTCGCGGCCCCGCCGCGAACAGCGTTCTACAACGACCCCGTCATTCGCGGCATTCTCTACCAGGTTCTGGTCGCCGCAGCCGTGGTCGCCTTTTTCGTCTGGATCATCATGAACACCGCTGCCAATCTGGCAGCGCAGAACAAGTCGACCGGTTTCGACTTCCTGTTCCAGACCTCCGGTTTCGGCATCAGCTTCTCGCTGATCCCGTTTGACCGTTCATCCTATTACTGGGAAGCCTTCCTCGTCGGCCTGCTCAATACCTTGCTGGTGGCGGCGATCGGCATTTTCTTCTCGACCATTCTGGGTTTTGTGCTCGGCGTGGCGCGACTGTCGTCGAACTGGCTCATCGCCCGTTTCGCAACCGTCTACATCGAAATCATCCGCAACGTGCCGCTGCTGCTGCAGTTGTTCTTCTGGTATTTCGCCGTGCTCAAGGCCATGCCGGCCGTACGGGAATCCTTCGAGCTGCCGCTTGGCATTTTCGTCAACCAGCGCGGTATCATTGTTCCGCGTCCCATGCCGGACGCCGAGATCACCTGGGTGGTGGTTGCTGCGATCATCGCCATAATCGGTGCGATTGCGCTGGTGCGTTGGGCGATCAGTGTCCGTGCCCAGACCGGCCATTACCCCTCATTCGTCAAGATGGGCTCGCAGATTGCCGGCCTCGTCGTCACCTTCCTCTTCGGCTACCTCGCTCTAGCCCTGCTGGGCAGCGTTGTGCCGGCACTGGGGAGCATTCCGTTCCTGCCGTTGATCGGTGGTGCGGCTCTGGCTGCGCTCAGCCTGACACCGATGAGTGTCTATAGCCGGGCCTTTATCGGCTTTGCCATTGCCTGGGCCATTGCGCGTTTTGCACTCGGGGGCATGTTCGGCTTCCTGCCCGAACTAGCCGTCGTCGGCTTCTCGGGGCTTCTGGCTCTGGGTTACGCCTGGACCATGCTCGGTACGGATCGTCGACCAGCCGCACGCGACAGCAAGTTCCCGCTGGCCTTGCCTGTGCTGATCATCATCGCGGTTCCGGCCCTGATCTACTGGATCACCGGCGCCTCACTCGCCTTCGAAATGCCGCTGCTTGAGCGGTTCAATTTCAAGGGTGGCTTGCAGCTCGTCCCTGAAATGGTGGCTCTTGTTCTGGGCCTCACCATCTATACGGCAGCGTTCATCGCCGAAAACGTGCGAAGCGGTATTCAGGCCGTCAACAAGGGCCAGACCGAGGCTGCCGCATCTCTCGGTCTTCGTGAGGGCGATCGCCTTCGCCTCGTGGTGATCCCACAGGCCATGCGCGTCATCATCCCGCCGCTGACGAGCCAGTATCTCAACCTGACCAAGAACTCGTCGCTCGGTGCGGCCATCGGCTACCCCGAACTCGTCAACGTCTTCATGGGCACCACGCTCAATCAGACTGGCAAGGCCATCGAGGTGATCGCCATCACCATGGCGGTCTACCTCACCCTGTCGTTGAGCACCTCGGCTTTCATGAACTGGTACAATGCGCGCGTTGCGCTGGTCGAACGGTAGGAGCGGCAAATGTCAGTCACCTTTGTTCGCAGTCAGATGGTTGCTCCGCAACCGGCGCCCAACAACAGCGCCGGGCCCATCGCCTGGTTAAGGCGCAATCTCTTCGCCACGCCGGGGGACGCCCTGCTGTCCATCCTGGCGGTACTCCTCCTGCTCTGGGCGATTCCGCCCATCTACGGCTTCGTCATGCCCAATTTCCTGGGCGGACAGGCCGTTCCGCCCGGCGGCACGGTTGAAGACTGCCGTGTCTTGGGGGCAGGGGCATGCTGGGCCTATATCGAAGCCCGCATGAGTTTCTTCATCTACGGCTTCTATCCGCCGGAAGAATATTGGCGGCCCAATCTGGTGTTCCTGTTCGGCGCCTTGCTGATTGCGCCGCTCCTGATCCCCAGGGTGCCGTTCAAGCGTCTCAACGCCATCCTCTTCTTCGTCGTCTATCCGATCGTCTGCTTCTTCCTGCTCAATGGCGGCGCATTCGGCTTGCGGCCAGTGCCGACGGAACAATGGGGTGGCCTGCTTGTCACCCTGGTGATCTCCATGGTGGGCATCATCTGCTCCATTCCGCTCGGGATACTCCTGGCGCTGGGGCGGCAGTCAAAGCTGCCGATCATCAAGACGCTCTGCGTCATGTTCATCGAACTTTGGCGCGCAGTGCCGCTGATCACTGTGCTGTTCATGGCCTCGATCATGCTGCCACTGTTCATGCCTCAGGGCACGACAGTGGATAAGCTGCTGCGCGCGCTTGTCGGCGTCACCCTGTTCTCCTCGGCCTATCTGGCTGAGGTTGTGCGCGGTGGGCTACAGGCATTGCCACGGGGACAATATGAGGCTGCGTCGGCCCTGGGGCTGAGCTACTGGAAGTCCATGGGGCTGGTGATCCTGCCCCAGGCCATCAAGCACGTCATCCCCGGCATCGTGAACAGCTTCATTGCCCTGTTCAAGGATACCTCGCTCGTATCCATCGTGGGCATTTTCGACCTGCTCAACACGGTGCAGGCGGCCAGTTCGGACATCAACTGGTCGTCACCAACCCAGGCTATCACCGGCTATCTGTTCGCCGGGTTGGTTTTCTGGATTTTCTGCTTCGCCATGTCCCGCTATTCCATTTTCATGGAGCGGCGCCTGGACACGGGCCACAAGAGGTAACGCGATGAGCGACATGACCAACGGCGCAGATCGCGCCATCGACACCAGCAACATGACCGTGTCCGATACCGACGTCGCCATCGATGTCATCGGCATGCACAAATGGTATGGGGACTTCCACGTTCTTCGCGACATCGACCTCAAGGTTATGCGGGGCGAACGTATCGTCATTGCCGGGCCTTCGGGCTCTGGAAAGTCGACGCTGATCCGCTGCATCAATCGGCTCGAGGAGCATCAGCAGGGCCAGATTATCGTCAACGGGACCGAACTCACGGCCGACCTCAAGCGGATCGACGAAGTCCGGCGCGAGGTGGGGATGGTGTTTCAGCACTTCAACCTGTTCCCCCACCTGACCATCCTGCAGAACCTGACCCTCGCGCCCATCTGGGTGCGCGGCACCCCCAAGGCCGAGGCGGAAGCCACGGCCATGCATTATCTGGAACGGGTGAAAATCCCTGAGCAGGCCAATAAATTCCCCGGCCAGCTCTCGGGTGGCCAGCAGCAGCGTGTCGCCATTGCGCGTTCGCTCTGCATGCAGCCGAAGATCATGCTGTTTGACGAGCCGACCTCGGCGCTTGACCCCGAAATGGTCAAGGAGGTGCTCGAGGTGATGATCACCCTGGCCGAAGACGGCATGACCATGATCTGCGTCACCCATGAAATGGGCTTTGCCCGCCAGGTGGCAAACCGGGTGATCTTCATGGATCAGGGCCAGATCATCGAGCAGAATGACCCGGAGAATTTCTTCTCCAATCCCGAGCACGAGCGCACCAAGCTCTTCCTCAGCCAGATCCTGCACTAAGTCGTTCTGGCATAAACTCCTGGGGTCAGGCGCGCCTGCCGCTTGACCCCTTCCTCCCGCCTGCCAATATGCCAAGCTGTTGCAAAAGAAGTTGGCGTCGTGAGACATTTTTTGAAGCCATTGCTCTGTGCGCTGACGGCCTTCGTCGGCCTGGCGAGCCTCCCGGCCACGGCCCAGACGCTGGACGCCGTGCGCGAACGCGGTTTTCTCATCTGCGGCTCGAGCAGCTCCCTCGCAGGGTTCGCCCAGCAGGATGCCGACGGGCGCTGGTCCGGCTTCGACGTCGACCTCTGCCGAGCGCTGGCGGCAGCGATCTTTTCCAATCCCGACCTTATCGAATTCCGCTCCTATCGCGGTGAGGCGCGATTTGCGCCGCTCCAGACGGGCACTGTCGATGTGCTCATGCGCAACGGCGCCTGGACTGCAGGCCGCGACACCCGCTATGGCGCGCGCTATGTCACCACGAGTTTTTTCGATGGCCAGGCGTTTCTTGTGCCGCAGTCGCTCGGCGTTGTATCGGCTTATGAGTTGGACAATGTCAGCATCTGCGTCGCCGACAGTTTCGGCGAGCTCAAGGCTCTCGATGATTTCTTCTTCGCCAACCAGACCGGTTTCCAGGAAGTGGTCTACGAGGACGTGGCCGATTTGGCGGTCGCCTATCGCGCCGGGCTCTGCCAGGTCGTGTCGGCCCCGGGCCGTCAGCTTCAGGCCATTCGCCGCGATCTCCCCGATCCGCCCCAACACCGTGTTCTGCCCGAGCGTATCTCCAAGGAAATGCTCGGCCCGGTGATCCGTCAGGGCGATGACCAGTGGTTCAACATCATTCGCTGGACTGTGTTCGCGCTGATCAATGCCGAAGAAGTCGGGGTGACCAGCCTCAACATTGATTCCCTCTCGGCCGCCCGCACGGCCGCGGTTCGCCGCCTGCTTGGCGTAGAGGGAGATTTCGGCGCGCCTCTCGACCTCTCGCGCAGCTTCATGAGCGACGCCATCCGGGCGGTCGGCAATTACGGCGAGCTCTACGACCGCCATTTCGGCGCTCAGACCGGCGCCGCCATGCTGCGCGGTCAGAATGCCCTCTGGAGCAATGGCGGCCTGCTTTACGCCCCGCCCATTCGCTAGATCGGTGCTAAAGCAGCGGCGAGAGCAGCCGCGCCGCCTGAGTCAGGAAATAGAGGTGGAATGGGCGGGCCTTGAGTTCGGACGAACTCACTTCACGACAGGATTTGAAATCCGTCAGCAGCATCGCCTCCACCGCATCGATGGTCTTGCGATCGGTGAACCACAGCGTGATCTCGAAATTGATCGCAAAGGAACGGTTGTCAAAGTTGACGCTGCCAACAGTGGCAATCTCATCGTCCATGAGCACCACTTTCTGGTGCAGGAAGCCGTCGGTGTAACGGTAGACCGCGATGCCATGCTCCACCATGGCGTCGGCATGAGCCATGCTCGCCAGCCAGACGAGGGCATGGTCCGGGTTGTCAGGCAGCATGATCCGCACATCCACCCCGCGTAGCCGCGCGGCAAAGAGCGCTGTGCGGATATCGGTGTCGGGTACGAAATAGGGGCTGACGATCCAGAGGCGCTCCCGCGCCCGCCCGATCATGTCGACATAGGCGATGGCGCATTCCTCGAGCTTGTCAGCTGGGCCGCTGCCCATCACCAGCACGGACTGATCGCCCGGGCTCTCGAGTTCCTTGGGCGGATTTGACGACAGTCTTTCGCCGGTGGCCCACTCCCAGTCCTCCCGGAAGAGCAGCGCGCAGCCCAGTGCCGCCGGCCCCGAGACGCGCACATGCGTATCCCGCCAGTGCCCATATCTGGGATCCTTGCCGAGATACTCGTCGCCCACATTGTGCCCGCCGACCCAGGCATGCTTGCCGTCGGCCACCACGATCTTTCGATGATTGCGGTAGTTGATCCGGGTGGGGCCATAGACCCGCAGGAATTTGTGGCGCTGGTTGAAGCCGGCCACCTTGACGCCGGCATCGCGCAATTGCGTCCGAAATCGCTTGGGCATGCCGGTGCTGCCAACATCATCATAAAGCAGGCGTACCTGCACGCCGGCCCGAGCCTTGGCGATCAGCCGCTCCGCCAGTTGTTGGCCCAGATCATCGTCACGCACGATGTAAAACTGCACGAACAGATATTCTTCCGCCGCGTCGATCCCCTCAAAGATGGAGTCGAAGGTAGCCTTGCCGTCGATCAGGAGGTCAACGTGATTGCCGTGAAGAAACGGCAACTCCGACACTTGAGCCTGCACCGGCCATTTGTCGGTGGTTTCCCGGTCGATCAGGGCAAGGTCCCGGGCGCGCAGAGGACGGTCGGCGCGGCCATTCTTGATCCGGTCGGTGGCATAGTCGTCAAAGAACTTCCAGCCGAAGATCATGTAGAGAAATACGGTCGGGAAGGGCAGCAGCGCCAGGGACAGGAGCCAGGCGATCGATCCCTGGGAGGTCCGTGAATTCAGAATCTCGCGGACCGCGCAGATGAAGGCGAGGAGATAAATCGCGGCCATGATCGCGGCCACGAGGTGCAAATCTGCGATGATGGCGCGCAGGATATCGTCTATTCCGAACAACTTGCCCCCTCGCGCATCACAAGCGCACTCTATCAGTCAGAGTGCGCGCCGCAATCCCGTCCTCAAATGGGGACGGGAGGCTCAGGTGCAATGCTATTCGGAAACGATCACGCTCGAAATATCGATCGGCGCCCTGTCTTCCATCCACGCTGGGACAGGAAGGCTCCGTTCGCGCAGGAAGGTCGGGTTGAAAAGCTTGCTGGCGTAGCGATTGCCGTAGTCGCAGAGGATGGTGACGATTGTCTTGCCCGGTCCGAGATCGCGCGCCATGCGCACTGCGCCCGCAATATTGATCGCGCTCGAACCACCCAGGCACAGCCCCTCGTGCTCGAGCAGATCGAAGACGTAGGGCAGGGCCTCGGCATCGGAAATCTGGTAGGGATTGTCGATCGTGAGGCCTTCGAGATTAGCCGTAATGCGGCCCTGGCCGATCCCTTCGGTGATCGAATTGCCGGTCGAGCTCAGCACGCCATTGGCATAGAAATTATAGAGCGCCGCACCTTCCGGATCAGCGAGTCCGATCTTGACGTCCTCGCTGCGCGCGCGCAGCGCCTCGGCAACGCCGGCCAGCGTCCCGCCCGAACCCACCGCGCAGATAAAGCCGTCGATTCGGCCGTTGGTCTGCTGCCAGATTTCGGGGCCGGTCGTTTCGATATGCGCGCGCTTGTTGGACACATTGTCGAACTGATTGGCCCAGACCGCCCCGTTCGGCAGTTCCCGATTGAGCTTTTCCGCCAGTCGTCCGGAAATCTTGATGTAGTTGTTCGGGTCCTTATACGGCTTGGCCGGGACCTCGATAAGCTCGGCACCGAAAAGGCGCAGCGCGTCCTTCTTTTCCTGGCTTTGGGTCTCGGGGATGACAATCACCGATTTGAAGCCGAGCGAATTGGCGACAAGCGTCAACCCGATCCCGGTATTGCCTGCCGTACCCTCGACAATTGTGCCGCCAGGCTTCAGTGCGCCCGACTTGACGGCGTCATGAATGATGAACAGCGCTGCACGATCCTTCACCGACTGGCCGGGGTTCAAAAACTCCGCCTTGCCCCAGATGTCGCAGCCGGTCAGTGCCGAGACGCGATTGAGGCGGATAAGCGGTGTATTGCCGATGGCGGAGATGAGGTCGTCGTGCTTGCTGGCCATGTCAGATCTTTTGTTTTGCTTTGCGACAGTTTTAGGGGGGGCTCGGGGGCGGAACAAGCCTCAAACATCTCTAACAGCACGACATTCCGGTTCGTTCCCCGTTGGGAGTAGATGGCCGTCGTCCTTGGCCCTAAGGGGCAAATTCATTCCCCAGTTGCGCAAAGCCCTCAAGCGCCCTCAGCCGCGATGCGGCGAGGTCGACCACAGAGTGAGGATAGGTCTGGCCAAGGGTAATTCGCGCTGCTTTCAGAATCGCTTCAGGTGCCGCGAATGGCTTGTGAACCCATTTGTCGGGAAGGTCGGCGATCTCCGGGACCCAGCGGCGAACATAGTCACCCGCTGGATCAAACCTTTCGCCCTGCGTCACCGGGTTAAAAATCCTGAAATAGGGAGCCGCATCGAGCCCGCTGCCGGCCACCCATTGCCAGCTTGCGGGATTATTGGCGACGTCGGCGTCGACAAGGCAATCCCAGAACCAGGTTTCGCCAAGCCGCCAGTCAATCTGGAGGTTTTTTGTGAGTAGCGAGGCCACCAGCATGCGAACGCGGTTGTGCATGTAGCCAGTCTCCCAGAGCTCGCGCATGCCCGCATCGATGATGGGAAGGCCGGTTTGCCCGCGTTGCCAGCGCCCGAGCTCCTCGGGTGCCTCGCGCCATGCCAATCCGGAGAATTTCAGCTGCATTGGCGCCCGGGAGATGTCTTCACGGTGATAGAGCTGGCAGTAGCTGAAATCCCGCCAGGCCAATTCGGACAGGAATTTTTCTATTCCTCCCGCGAGTTCTGGCTCCAGTTCGGCCCTCAACCGTGCCGCGTGCCAGATCTGGCGCGGACTGATCTCGCCGAAGCGCAGGTGCGGCGAGAGGCGCGAGGTGCCATCCTTGGCCGGAATGTCCCGGTCGCCGGGATAGGCCGCCACCATGCCATCGAGAAAATCGGCGAGCCGTTCCCTGGCTGCGTCTTCACCCGCATTACAATGCGAATGCAGTTTTTCCGCCCAATGCGGCTCCACGTAAGTGCCGTCGGCGCCCTCGGTCGAGACGACGGCGTCAATGGGTTCGGGAGGAGGCAGCGGCCGCGCGATCTGCGTGTCTCGCAGCATTTTCCAGAACGGCGTGAACACCGAATAGGGCTTTCCCTGTCCAGTTTTGATCGTCCAAGGTTCGGCCAGAAGATTGCCGGCATGCGACACGACCGTTACGCCTGAATCGCGCAGTCCTGCCTTGATCGCGCTGTCGATATCGCGTTCGGCCGGGCCATAGCGCCGGTTCCAGTGCAACGCCTCCGCGCCGATCTCGGTCAGCGTCTCGCGCACAACGTCTCCGGCCAGTCCAGTCCGCGCCACCAGCCTGATCCCCACGCCGGCCAGCGCCTTTTCGAGACGCACAAGGCTTTGATGCAGCCACCAGCGCGCTGCCGCCCCGGTGGGGCGCAGGCTTGGGTCTGTCTCATGAATGTAGAGGGCGGTTACCTGCCGTGCCGACTGAGCTGCGGCGAGGAGGGCGGGATTGTCGGCCAGGCGCAAATCGTTGCGGAGCCAGACAAGGGCAGTGGGATATTCGGTCACGGGCAGGTCTCCGGGGGCGCAACGCTATACGCGTTATGGCGCCGCCCGGTTCGCCCCACAGCCTATTCCATTAGCTCGGCAAGTTGCTCCAGCGCCGAGCTCCACGCTTCCATGGAAAAAATGCGTGTCTGTGCATCGGCATGGGGAAGGCCGCGCTCGACCAGCGTCACTGCCGTATTGTCGTCGTCGATGGCCTTGAACGTCACTTCGATGACGAAGAGAAATTCGCTGTCGTCCTCCTCGTCACGATGCACCCAGCTCATGACCAGTTTTTCGTCTTCGACGAATTGGAGGATTTCGCCGGTCACCTCGTGATCGGCTTCGTCATCCTCTTCGCCGAAGGTGACGAAGCGGTAGGTGCCGCCTTCAAAGGCGTCGAATTCGGCTTCGTCCACCTGCCACTGCTCGATCAGCGCAGGGTCGGTCCAGGCGGAAAATACGTCGCTGATATTGGCGCTGATATTGCGCGTCAGCGTGATCTGGCTGTCGCTATCGATCTGGGTTGGGTCGCTCATGCCAGTTTCTCCCGGCTTTCAGGATAAAGTTCAGCTGTCCGAGGCAGCAGGATGGTCAGGAATCCGAGGGCGGGCAAGAAGGCGCAGATCTGGAAGACCGCGACAATGCCGATCCAGTCGGCCAGCGCGCCCATTGCGGCAGCGCCGAGGGCGCCGACTCCGAAGGCGAAGCCGAAGACGAAGCCGGCAATCATGCCGACCTTTCCGGGCACCAGTTCCTGGGCATAGACCACCATCGCCGAAAACGCCGAGGAAAGGATCAGCCCGGTCATCACGCTCATCGTCGCCGTCCAGAAGAGGTCGAGATAGGGCATGAGCAGGGTAAAGGGCAGGGAGCCCAGGATCGACACCCAGATTACGGCAAGACGCCCGTAGCGGTCGCCCACGGGTCCGCCGATGAAGGTGCCGGCGGCCACTGCGCCGAGGAACAGGAAGAGGTAAAGCTGCGCGTCCTGCGCAGACAGATCGAACTTCTCGATCAGGAAGAACGAATAATAGCTTTTCAGCGTCTCGATATAGATGAACTTGCTGAGCAGCAGCGCACCGATCACGGCAAACGCCATGATCAGGCGGTCGCGCGACAGTGCCGGCTTGCGCGTCGCCACGGCGGGGCGCGTGGAGAGCTGCCGCTGGTGCTCTGCATACCATCGGGCGACATAGCTCAAGAGGGCAACACCGGCGAAACCCGCCAGGACGAACCAGAGGGTGGTGAACTGGCCAAGCGGCAGGAGGATCAGCGCAGCGGCAAGCGGGCCGAGTGCAGTGCCGAGATTGCCGCCCACCTGGAACAGCGACTGCGCAAAGCCCAGCTTGCCGCCAGAGGCCAGCCGCGCGAGGCGCGACGCTTCAGGGTGGAAAAGCGCCGAGCCGATGCCAAGGACAACGGAGGCAACGAGCAGCAGTGCGAAGCCATTGGCTGTGGCCAGTGCGACGACGCCGACGCTGACGATGGCCAGGGACAGCGGCAGCCACAACGGTTTCGGCTTGAGGTCGCCCTGCAGGCCGAAAAGCGGTTGCAGAATACAGGCCGTAATCTGCTGCCCCAACGTCAACAGGCCAATCTGCAGGTAGTTGAGGTCATATGTCTCTTTGAGGAGCGGATAGAGGGCCGGCAGCAGGAACTGCAGCAGGTCATTGAGCAGATGCGCGCCGCTCACCGCGAAGATGATGCTCAAGGCTGTGGTCTGCCCCGACGCGGTCGCGGGCCCGGTATTCGCACTCATGTCAGAATTGTCCCTGGAGGAATTGCTCCTCCTAACCCGGCTTGCGCACAAGGGCAATCACCGCGGCGCTTTCGTGCGCGCGAATTCATCATGTGGGGAGGGTAAGATCAGAAGAGCCGATTGGCTCCGCGAGCTGGACTCGAACCAGCGACCATTCGATTAACAGTCGAACGCTCTACCAACTGAGCTATCGCGGAACACTTTTCGATAAGGCCTTTGGTTGGGGCCTTTCGTTTTGCCTTCGGATCGAAGGCGTGAGGCTCTCGCCCCGGTAGACTTGCCGTGCCAATATTTTGGTAATTTGCAGGGCTTGAACCCCGAATGGCTCCGCGAGCTGGACTCGAACCAGCGACCATTCGATTAACAGTCGAACGCTCTACCAACTGAGCTATCGCGGAACACTTTTCGGTAAGGCCTTTGGTTGGGGCCTTTCGGTTTGCCTTCGCGCTGAAGGCGTGGTCCATGTACCCCGGCTGATTTGGTTTGCCAAGTCCCCTTTGCATCTGTCTGTGAATAAAATTCAGAAACGTCAATGCTCCCGGTGCCTTGCTCGATTTCTCTCACATGCAGCCTTGGTAGTGGGACCCGCATTGTCAGGCCTGTCGGGCTCTCATTTGCAGGCCTATGAGGTCAGACAAGCTGTTGAGGCTTGCAAATGGATTCTCCGAGAGCATCGGGCTCCAGTCGACGCGCCTTGCGTCGAGCGCCGACAAGATGGCTCTCGGGCCCGCATCTGGCTCGTGCTTTCCGAGCGCGTCCCAAAGTGCCCCAAGTGGCCAGTGGGCATTCGTTGGATAAAAATCCGCGCCGAAGGCTGCATAGGCGGCCCGTTCGAGGCCCGCGGTCATGCGAGCGAAATAGTCTTCAGGAAGAAATGGCGAGTCCACTGCGACACTGACAAGACTGTCATGCGCCGAGCCCACCTCTCGGAGATAGTCTGCCGCAGCGGCGATTCCTGCCAGTGGTCCCTGCGATTCCATTTCCCTATCCGGAACACCGACAGCGCTCTTGGGAAGCTGCGTGCCCCGATGGCTGCCCGTCGACACCAGCAGCGCACCGTTGACCGCCTCGAGGCGATCCGCCACGCGGTTGATGAGGCGTTGCCCTCCGATCAGGAGGTCGGCCTTGCGCACATGTCCCAGCCGTGAGCCGAGCCCGCCGGCAAGGATGACGGCGTGGATGGTCACGCTGGTTTCTTTGTGCGCAGCATGAGCAGCAGGACAATGCCTCCCACGAGGCCCCAGAAGGGGGCTCCGACCCCGAGGATTGTGACACCGGACGCTGTCGCGACAAAGGTCAGGATTGCCGGCAGTCGCATGTTTTCTTCTGCCAACGCGCCGGACAGCGCCGCGGCCAGGCTGGACAGCAGGGCAAGTCCAGCCACCGCCTGGATCAGCACGGGCGGCGACGCCGCAATAAAGGCTGCTGCAACGCTCGCGGCTGGGCCAAGGATCAGATAGACCACGCCCGCCGCAACCGGGGCCGGCCAGCGCCGATCCCGATTTGGATGCGCCTCCGGGCCGGCACAGATCGCAGCGGTAATGGCGGCGAGATTGCTGGTGTGTCCGCCAAAGAAGGCGGTGACCGCACTTGCAGCCCCGGTCAGCACGAACAATGGGGCCGGGCGGATATCGAAACCATTGGCTTTCATCACCGCGATCCCCGGAAGGTTCTGCGAAGCCATCGTCACCACATAAAGGGGCAGGCCGATCCGCACGATGGCGTCCCAGGTGAATACCGGCATCACCGGCACCAGCGCCGGCCAGGCCCTGTCCATTGCGCCTGCGGGCAAATTCGTGGTCGTGGCGAGGATGATGCCGGTCACCACGACTGCCACCGGCACCGCATAACGCCGCGCGAATTTCAACGCGATCATCCAGGCGAGGAGTATCGGCAGGGCGAGCATCGGTATTTCAGCCACTGCAGTGATCGGCGCGAGGCACAGTGTCAGCAGCATTCCGGCGAGCATGGCGTTGGCTAATGCCGACGGAATCGCGGCGATGGCGCGTCCAAGGGGCTTCACCAGCCCCGTAACGACGATAAGCAAAGCCGCGACGAGGAATGCACCTGCAGCGGCGGGGAAGGAGCCCACCGGTTCTCCGACTGTCAGAAGGAACGCAACGCCCGGCGTGGACCAGGCAAAGCTGATCGGTGTCTTCACCCGTGCTGCGACGACGATGTTGAGAATGCCGATGGCGATGCAAACCGAGAAAAGGCCAGACCCGGCCTGCTGCGGTGACGCGCCTGCCGCCGTCAGTGCGGCAAGAACCAGGGTGAACGTGCTGGCGTAGCCAACAATGGCGGCGAGGCCTCCCGCCAAGATCGGCTGGAGCAGATCGCGTCTTGCCGCCGTCACAGTCGCTGCGCTCTCGTTCATCCCGATTCCCCCGAATATGCGGACGTCAGGCTAGAGACAGGCTGGTCGCTTGGAAAGCTCGGCGGTGACAGCGTCGCCAATCTGCCTGCTGAATGCCAAAAAGCCCGCCAAAACAAGACTTTATTAATCTTTCGCGAGTGGAAAATTAACCATAATCGCAAATTCTGGGGCTCAAGTTTGCTTCATCCGGGTTTGCGCCGTGTCGGTTTCACGTCTTGTTTTATCTCTTGTGGTTGCCGGCGCCTTGTTGGGTGGATGTGCAAAGCCGGTCAGTCCGGAACCGCGCCTCACCGATACCGCCCGGCCGGATCCGATCACCACCTCGGCCTATGTCAGCCCCGCAGTTGCCCGTATGGAGCAGCCCTTGCCAGTGGAAATTTTCACGCCCCGCAATATCTCGGGCCGCACGCTTGCTGTCGCCACCACCAGCGACATCGTCCTCAAGCCCGGTGAAGTCGTCCTGACATTTGATGATGGGCCGCGCCCCGGCAAGACGCCCGCCATTCTCGATACGCTCGAGGATTACGGTGTGAAGGCTACATTCCTGATGCTCGGCTCGGCGGCGGAAGCCAATCCGCGCCTTGCTCGCAAGGTTGCCGAGGGCGGACACACCGTCGGCAGCCATACCTATGGCCACGTCGACCTGTCCAAGCTCACGCGCCAGGAAGCGATCAACGAGATCGTTAAGGGTGAAGAAGCCGTCGCGGCAGCGCTTGCGGGCTCGGGAAAGGCGGCTGCCCCCTTCTTCCGATTCCCCTATCTCAGCCAGACCGGTTTCCTGCGGACCAATCTGCTGCAGAGCGGCGCGGTCGTGCTCGACGTCGACATCGACAGCAAGGATTATTATCGCGACAGCGCCGCCGTGGTCGCCCAGCGCACCATTTCGCGTCTCGATGCCCGTGGCAGTGGCATTATCCTCTTCCACGACATCCATCAGCGCACCGTGGACATGCTCCCTGCCTTTCTCGATCAGCTGGCCAGGAAGGGCTACACTGTCGTGCGGCTCGTCCCGCGCAACGGCAATATCTTCGGCCGTGATCTCATCACGGCGGGTATGGCCCAGGGGAATGCCGAGCAGCTCTGACCAAGAAAAAAGGCGCCCACCGGGCGCCTTATTCTTTTTCGGAACGGCAGGAACAGCCTAGTCCTCATCTTCCTCGACATCGGTCAGATAGACCGAAAATTCGATATCGATGCCGAAGCCCGCAATCGCAGCGACAGCATGGGCGGGCAGCCGCGCCGACATGGCCTCGCCATGTGGCGGATAGTCGAAGGCCATGTCGAGAACGGCGCGGCCAAGGCGGCGATCTTCCAGCATAGCGGCGATCGTCGGCCCGGACCGTTCGGCCAGTTCGAGAATCGCCCGCACCGGCTGGTCCACAGCCACGTCTACCTGCGCATAGAAGCTGCCGTCGGCGTCTTCTGCCTCATAGCGTGAGGTCAGCTGCTTGAGGGCCGTTTCCAGCGCCTCCAGCTCCAGCGTGACCCCGGACAGGCGAAGGGCCATGGCGAAGGGCTCAAAATCGCTCATCAGCTCCTCCCGGCCGTCGCGGCAAACAGGGCAATCGCCGCAGCGTTCGACACGTTGAGCGATTTGATCGGCCCTGGCATGTCCAGCCGCACCATCTCGTCGCACAGTTCGCGTGTGCGCTGGCGCAGGCCCTTGCCTTCGGCGCCGAGCACTACGGCCAGCGGTGTGGCGTCGGTGCGCGGCTTGAGCGGGCCAGGGGCTTCCGAATCAAAACCGAGGACGGTCATGCCGCGGTCTTTGAGTTTTTCCAGAGCGTCGGCCAGATTGCGCACTTCGATCATTGGCACGAGGTCGAGCGCACCCGAGGCGGACTTGGCCATTACGCCGGTTTCGCGCGGTGAGTGGCGGGCAGTGGTAATGACGGCATCGGCGCCAAACGCGCAGGCGGTACGCAGGATCGCGCCGACATTATGGGGATCAGTCACCTGGTCAAGGACGACAACCAGCTTGAGGGCATGGATGTCATCGAGGCCAAAACGGCTGACGGGGTCCACTTCCAGGGCGACGCCCTGGTGCACGGCCTCTCCGCCTAGCAGGCGATCAAGGTCCTTTGGCGTGGTCTCGCGCACGCTGACGCGGCCAATCTCCCCGCTCTCCTTGAGGCGGTTCAGACCATTGGGCGTGGCCAGCAGCTCCTTTTTGGTGCGGCCTGGATTGTCCAGCGCCGCCCGCACAGTGTGCAGGCCATAAAGATAAACGGGACCCTCGTCGGGGTCGTATTTGGGCTTGGGCGGAAATTTGTTGCGGCTCATGCAAAGCGCGTAGCGCCTTTTGCGCACGGCGGCAATGCCCCGCGGTGCGCAACCACAACGATGTCTGATTATTGCCTGGCAGGGGCTGGGGGACTCGAACCCACGACCCTCGGTTTTGGAGACCGATGCTCTACCAACTGAGCTAAACCCCTTCAGGCGAGGCTGTGTCTAATCGCAAAAATTCGCCGGCGCAAGAGGGATCGACGTTTTCCCCGGCTAGTGCGCCCGGATAGGGATTTCTCTGGTGCGCCTCTCGAACGCTCAGACTGTTTGGTCTTGAATTACCGGCTTCAGAATCTGTTTACCAGCAGGCAAATACCCTCGAATCGCCTGCGCAAGCCTCTGGTAGCGTGACATTTTTTTGGGGAGTGAGAGAGCGAAATGAGCAAACTGCCGACGGACTTTTACCTCAGGCCCGCGCTGTGGCATCTTCACAACCAAGGCGAAAACGGAAATCCCGGCATAGATATCAATGTCTTGCCCGTGTGGGAGGATTATACGGGCGAGGGCGTGAAGGTCGTCGTTTTCGACACAGGCATTGATGCGCGCCATCCCGATCTGGTCGGTAACTTCCTGCCGGACTACGCATATAACTTTTCGACTAATAGCCCTGGCGCCAACTATCTCGATCAGAAGGCCCCTCATTGGCACGGAACGTTCGTTTCCGGCCTGATTGCGGCGGACGGCGCGGAAGTGGGACTGCTCGGCGTCGCCTTTGGGTCCAAGTTCAGTGCCTATGCGGACTTCAATGGACCGCTCTCCAAGACGGCCTTCGCTCGTGCCGCGGATGAAGGCTTCGATGTCATGAATAACAGTTGGGGTGCGGACCTGCCGTTCCTGTCCATTTTCCACAGTGACCCTCTTGGCGAGGCGAGCATGACCCATGCTGTGGAGCACGGGCGGGATGGCTTAGGGCTCAACATCGTTTTCGCCGCCGGCAACGCCTATAGCTTTGCCAAGCTGCTCGAAGACATTGGCTATACGTGGTCGGGTGAGTACTCGTTGGCGGATGCCAATGGTTCAAGCTATCAGAACTCGCGGTTCTCGATCACTGTAGCGGCGCTCGATCGGGACGGCACTTATGCCGACGGTGAAGACGCGCTGGGTTACAGCACGCCCGGCGCTCCCGTGCTGATATCGGCACCTGGAACCGGCGTTTTTTCGACAAACGTGACGGGCCCTCATGGCTACGGCACCGACCTTGCCGTTAAGAACTCTGGCACGTCTTTTGCAGCGCCTGTTGTCAGCGGTGTGGTCGCGCTGATGCTCGAGGCGAACCCCCTGCTGGGCTATCGCGACGTCAAGGAAATCCTGGCCTATTCTGCCCGTCTCAACGACCAGGACGACCCGTCCTGGATGGTCAATGGCGCCAGCAATCACAATGGTGGAGGCCTGCTGACTAACGACAACTATGGCTTCGGCATGGTCGACGCCACAGCTGCGGTTCGCCTGGCGGAGACCTGGCACAAGCAGAGCACTTACGCCAATGAGAAGGTGGTCTCCGACAGCGACAGCACCGAAACGCAGATCGTGGATGGCGGTGTCATAGAATACCAGTTCCAGCTGTCCGGCGGCGTTAGCGTTGAAACCGTCGAGCTGGATTTCGACATCACCCATGCTGAGATGGGCGATCTGGTCATTGAGCTAATATCCCCCGAGGGGACGAGCTCGATGCTGTTGTACCGTATTACGGATGGCCGTGCCACGGAGCTGACCCGCGCTGTCTATGAATCCAAGGGGGGAACGTTCGACAACACGCAGGTCATCCACACGCTTACCAGCAACGACTTCTTTGGCGAGTCGAGCACTGGAACATGGACGCTCCGAATCGCGGACCAAAAGCTGGGCAACACCGGCGTTGTCCACAATCTGGCCTTGCGCGCTTACGGGGCGGAAGACAGCGTCGATCAGACCTACATCTATACCAACGACTTCGCCTTGGTTGCAGCGGACGATCCATCCCGCACGACGCTGACCAATTCTACCGGTACGCACACGCTCAATCTCGCCGCGGTTACCGATGCCGTCACAGTCAATCTGGGGACTGGAAAGGCCAACATCGTCGGCACTGATATGACCATCACTGCCGGCACAAATATCGGGACCATCTTCACTGGCGACGGTGCCGACCTCGTTACGCTCACCAGCACCGGCGGCACTGCCATCCTGGGGCGCGGCAATGATACGGCGCAGGCCACCGCTGGCGAAATTGACGGCGGCCGCGGCTTCGATCGTCTGATGCTGGCAGACGCGTTAGATCAATATCAAATCGTCTCCAACGCAGGTGCTGTCTCCCTGACGCACCGGGACGGCAATGACCTCGTGCTGGCGACCGGTGTTGAGTTCGTCGAGTTCGGTCAAGGCGCGAGCGACATTCTGGTGCTCGCCGCCAATGCGGTGCAGGCCGAGGTGGCCAAGCTCTATGACTTCATCCTCGGTCGTGCAGCAGACTTCAATGGGCTCGCCTATTGGGTGGCGCAGGCGGAGGAGGGCGCCGGGGTCGGGGCTATCGCCCGCTCATTTGTCGCCAGCGGTGAATTTGATGCCGTCGGCGGAGCGCTGTCCAACACCGATTTCATCGACATGCTCTACCTGCAGATGTTCAATCGCGCTCGCGACGATGACGGCGCCAGCTTCTGGCTCGGACAGATCGACGCTGGCGTCGATCGTACCGAGATCGCTCTGGGCTTTGCCGCCTCTGGCGAAGCCAGCGCGATGCAGTTCGATCATATCCGCCTCGTGGGCTCGGGAGCGGAAACGCTCTTCGCCTGATACAGAAATACCGGGCAGGGCGCGTGCGCCCTGTCCAGTACACCACCCCGTGAAGAGGGGAACGCTGTCATCCCGTCTGGATTGTCCCTTCTGACACCACCAACAAAGGGATCGTTACAATGGATCACAGCAACCACGTGCGCCTCGGCGCTGCTGAACTCACGCCGGATGTCCTGACGAACGCGACTATCTACGGCGCAGACGACCATAAGATCGGCAAGGTCGACCACGTCCATGGTGTAGGAGCCTCGAGCACTGCCATCATTGATGTCGGTGGTTTTCTCGGGACTGGCGCCAAGCCCGTCGCGGTGCCGCTCAGCGATCTGGATTTCATGCGTGATGAGCATGGCGCGGTCCACGCCGTAACCAGCTGGACCAAGGATCAGCTCATGGAGATGCCCGAGCATCACCACTAGATAAAAGGCCCGCCTCGAGCGGGCCGCTTTTTTTGGTCGCACGCGGAGGCGGCTAGATTTACACCACGCCGCCCGACTGCGTAATCACCTCGACCAGCCGTTGCATTTCATTCCGCGAACATGGCTTGCCGAACCGCTCGATATGATCGAAACGCTCGGGAATGGAACCGTCGTTGTAACCGGTCGCAAAGACGAACGGGATAGACTGATGGGCAAGTTCATCCGCCAGTGGAAACACCAGTTCCCCCTGCAGATTGACGTCCAGCACGGCGGCATGAATCTGTTTGTCAGCGATCATTTTGCTGCCCTGGGACACGGTACCCACCGGACCAATGACTTCTGCGCCGAGGCTTTCGAGAGCCTCTACCAGGTCCATGGCGATCAGATATTCGTCCTCTGCGACGAGAATTCGCCGCCCGCTAAGCTCTTTCATCCCGAGCCTCCCCGTGATCGATACATTGGGCAGGTTTCATCACCCATACTAAGTGCACTGCACGGCGATTCAATCCCCCTGTGCGGCGGATTTGCGGCGCGTTCACGCTAGTCGGGGCCCACATCGCTCTCAACCTTGCTGCCTTCTGGTAACGAACCGGTTCCCGGAGTTTTGTCCGTGTCGGTCAGCTCCTTGCGCGCATGAGGTCCGGCCAGCGGGCGCTGTTCGGTGCGTTCAGTCGTCGTGGGTGATGTCTGCTCTTTTTCCGATTTCTGTATGGGAGCCTCCGCAGTTTTGCACTTCTTCAACACAGAAAATGCGTGGAAGTTCCAGCAAGTCCGGCAGGTGCAGGCAGCCAATTGCGCCTGGGCGGCGTCCAGTGAGGTGGAAAAATACCACGGCGGATCGTGGTTGGGGACGGGCACAATCCGGAAGAACAGCCGCCGCTCACCGTGGGTCTCAGACTTCCAACGGCAATTCCTAACCTGGGTTAAAGCCATTCCGAAGCCGGGCATTCTTTCTCCCAAATTTAGGCCCAGCTTTTGTGGGGATTTCCGTAGAGCCTCAGTCTAAAAGTGCCCGGGAATGCTCAATTCATTCGGCTTTTCAGCTAAATCCCGGACGCGGTTGCGATTTCTGATCTTCGCTCATCTCGATCAGCAGGTGAGACCGAAAGCCTGCTCTTGCGTTCTGTTCACATTGGCAGCTGGGAAATGCCACTGGGAGTAGACATGAAATTATACCGGAACGACCGAGGCGGCGATTTCCTCGCCAGGCTTTCCGAACGCGGGACCTTGGGTGGGATATCGGGCGAGGCGATTGCAGCACTGCCGTGGACGCGGCAGGATCTGGCAAACCGAGCACCGATTGTGTTGCAAAACCGCTTGGCGATCATCGGCGCCGGGTGGATCGGACGCCACCGCAGTTCTGTTATGGGGCGAGACCAACTTCTGGCGCTGTTTCTCCCCGGAGAAATCTGCGGCTATGGGGTCCTGCTGAGCGAGCCCACCGATACTGTGCTGATGGCCCTGACGCCTGCGACGGTGTGGAGCCTGCCGGCAGCTGACTTTTTAGCGTTAGGAGAAAAGCACGCCGAGGTCATCGCAGCCGTTATGGCTGGGCTGGCACGCGAGAGGGCAGTCTCCGACGAACATTTGATTTCCATCGGCTCTCGAAACGCCCTGGCGCGGATGGCTCACCTCATCTGCGAGCTGCAACAGCGCTTCTCCGGCCCTCGGGGAGGCGCGGACGGGCTGATCGAGTTTCCTCTGAGCCAGACACGCTTGGCCGACTATCTCTGCCTCTCGAGCGTCCACGTCAACCGCACCCTGCAGGCGCTCCGTCGAGAGAATCTGATCGAGACTCAAGGGCGTTATCTGCGCGTCCTCGATACGGCCAAATTGGCCGAAATCGGTGGCTTCAAATCGTCGTACCTTGATCTGCCAGCTTTGCCAGTCGCATCCGCATCATCTTGAGGAGCAGACGCGACAGGCGGTCTTGGCCGTCGTTCGGCTCTCTGGCAGCCGCATCCACGACGATTGGCCTGTCGAGATGTCGCGGGGATGAGACCAGCCGGTCCATCTCCGTGACCAGTTCGTCGCACAGATAGGGTTTTTGCACATAGGGCATGCCGCGGAATCGTTCGGGGATGTGCTCGCTGCCCATGGCAGTGGCGAAAATCAGCGGCGTGCCGCGTTCCAGCAGCAGGTCCGCCAGGTCAAACACCGTCTCCGAATGCAGCCGCACGTCGAGAACCGCACCATCCACTCTGCGGCTCAATAGATTCGCTGCATAAAAGGGAGTCGGCGCCGGCCCCAGAATCGTCGCGTCGTGCCGCCGAAAGTACTCACAAACTTCGTTGGCGAGAAAATAGTCGTCCTCAACGACCAGAATGCGTTTGCCTCGGAAATCCATGTCCGTCCCAATTGTCATTGCTCGTCAGGAATGGTGGCTGATCCGGCCGGCGGACCTTCAGTCACCGCTTGAGCCCTAACGATACCGGGGCCATCCCGATCCATCGACAACATGGGTTAGTCGGAAACGTTTTTTCTGTTTTGAGACTGGTTCCACAACACGGTCGAATATCTCAGCGCGCTGCGGGCACTGGAAGCGCTGTTGTGGAAAAGAAAAAAGCCTCCCAGAGGGAGGCCGGTGGTGGAGGGGACTGGATTCGAACCAGTGTACGCTAAGCGGTCAGATTTACAGTCTGATGGATTTAACCACTCTCCCACCCCTCCACATTTCCGGGTAGGACCCGAAGCGCATTTGCGTTTCGTTGGGCGGTTTATGGTTGCCCGTCGCAAGAGTGTCAACACCCTTGAAGCGTCTACCCAAAAGAAATCGCGCAACGGATGAAAAAACCCATCTCATCCACAGGCCCGGTCTTGCATTTCACGCCCCGTCTACGCTAAGCCATCGTACGCCTCGGCGCTCCGGGCGGGTATAGCTCAA
The DNA here is from genome assembly GCF_029201565.1 of Devosia sp. SD17-2. Lineage (GTDB taxonomy): Bacteria > Pseudomonadota > Alphaproteobacteria > Rhizobiales > Devosiaceae > Devosia. Next base: position 2,765,419 of record NZ_CP104002.1, on the reverse strand, counting down.
TGGTAGAGCAGCAGCCTTCCAAGCTGAATACACGGGTTCGATTCCCGTTACCCGCTCCAAAAATCTCAATGAAATCGCGACGATGCCTCGGCTGCCGTTTGTCGCCTGACGCAGGCTATCCGAATATCCATTCGCCGGGCGCAACTTCCGTCAGCTGCCCGACGGTGCTGCCCGCGACGTTTTCGGGGCTGACCGCGAACTCCAGCAACACCCGTTCCTTCGAAGCGCCCAGAGCCAACTGTTGCTCCCAGAACGCCACGCCTCCGGCTTCCCCGGGCCTGTCCAGCACGTTGCGATAGAGCAGGTCAACGAACTGGGCAGGGGACATCACATCGTCGTCGCCGAAGCGCTGCGTGAACTCTGCGCTCTCGAGAAAATGTCCGGCCATCGTGATCAGATCCAGTCCATCCTGATGGCGGTCGATCCAGTAGTTCAGCCCGCCCAGATCGGCCTCGCGGGCGAGGCAGGCCTCGTAGAGCAGGGCGACGTTTTGCACATAGCCGGGTACGGGGGTGGGGTCCGTCGGGTCAATCGGAGAAACTGGGTCGCCGCCCTGGTCACTCGAATAGAGCAGGCCGCCGCTGCCATCGTATATATAGGCCGTTCCCATATCCGACACGGCCAGATCGGCAACGCTCCGATAGGGGGTCACGTAGATGTCGATGACCCCGGCCGCGAGTGCCGCGGCGATCTCTCCATGCGGCACGGCGATAAATTCCGCGCTGCTTGGCTGGGCGCTACGCCAGGCGTCAATTTCTGCGCCGCTCTGGCCATTCCAGGCGATCTTGGAGCCGGCGCCTATGGCGAGTTTGGCCTGTGACGATACGATGAAGTGTAGCGGCATCTCAGATCCCCATAATATCCGATAGTTTTGGATATTTTGCGGGCCCGTCCAAGACTATAGATAGATTGGTCTATTCTTCTCCGGTGTGAATCTTGGGGCGGTGCTGTGCAGGGGCGCGGGGCGCTGATTTTGATCGCTGTGGTGCCGGATTGGCTCTTCAGAAGTCGCAAAGCGCCTGAACTGTCGATTGAATTGGAACCTGTGGGCCAAAACCCTCGTTTTCCCTCCACATCAAATATGGAGGCAAGAACATGCTCAAAGGCGGTCTTCTCTGGATGATCGGTATCCCGATCCCCATCATTCTGATTCTCTGGTTCATGGGCTTCCTGGGCTAACGACCCAGCATGCCCCGGGGCTTTGACCTCGAAGTTCACGACACCTGCGGCGCACTGCCGTCGCAGGTGTCGTCTTTTTTAACGCTGTTTCCATTCATGCAGCGTTCACGCCCGCCGTGACACATTGCCCCCGCAATGGCTCACCACCTTGCCCACCATATTGCAGCGCGTTTCCCTTTCGCGCCAGCCGCTGAGGAGTACTGAGATGGCTCGTATCACTGCCACCGCTGGTTTCAACACCTTCGATCCTGCTGCTTGGACCGGACGCCCGTCCTTCGTGGGCAGCAACCAGACGACCCTGACGGATGGCTACAACGCCGCGCGGATCGAAGGGTACAACCTCACCTATTCGTTTGATGGCCGTTTGACTGGTGGCACGGTCACCAAGATCCAATATTTCCAGGGCGAACAGCTCCGGGGCACCATCGACAATATGTCTGTCTGGGGCGGGACTGTCGGTCAGCACCTCAGCTGGGGCGACCACGCCGGCCTCATGCGCTCGATCCAGCAGGGTCGCGACACCATCTTCGCGTCCAGCGGCAACGATCGTCTGGGTGGCCACGATGGCGACGACTCGTTCACGGCCGGTGGTGGGACCGATCAGGTTTATGCGGGCGCCGGTAACGATACGATCACCCTGAGCCGCGGTAGCACCTATGTCGACGGCGGCACCGGTTTTGACGTCGTCTACATGCCCGGCCGTGGCGGTACCTATGGCCAGTCCAAGACGGCCGAGGGCTGGCAGTTCTGGAACAACGCCGAAGGCATCAACTCCAACATCGCTAATGTTGAACGTGTCGCCTTCTCTGATGGCGTCCGCGCCTTCGACGTCGATGGCAACGCTGGCATGGGGTACCGTGTCTATCAGGCCGCCTTCGCCCGTGATCCTGATGCAGGCGGCCTTGGCTTCTGGATAAAGTCACTCGACGCAGGCACGCAGTCCACGGACAGCATGGCCAACTTCTTCCTGAACTCTCCTGAGTTCATCAGCAAGTATGGGACGCCCGCGACCGTCAGCAACGCACGCTACATCGAGCTGCTGTATCTCAACGCGCTGGGGCGTTCCCTCGACCAGGGTGGGTTCAACTTCTGGAACGACGAGCTCAACAGCGGCCGTCGAGATCGCGCTGACTTGCTCCTGTCCTTCGCTGACAGCCCTGAGAACCGCGCCCAGACCGCCCCCGAAATCTCCGACGGCATCTGGTACGTCTGACGAATAAGTGGAAAGAGGCTGCCTCAGGCGGCCCCTTTTGGGTTTTTGCGTCGGTCAGTTGAAACACCGCCCGAACAGCGAGAGCGCAGGGCAGGGCACCAGTGCGCCTTAAGCTGATAGCTACTCCGCTGCCAGAATCGGTTGGTGGCGGGCCTTGAGCTTGTTCAGCTGTCGCGCCGCATGGGCCAGAAGAGCGCGCTGAACCGCCTCGGAGCTGACACTGCCCACATCCGCTTTGACCTTGAGGTCGAGCGAATAAGTGGTGACATTGCCCATGAATATCTCACAGATGCGCACCCGTACGGCCTCGAGCACCCGCCCAGGAACGGACTTGTGCGGCCCGAAATACAGAATCTGGCACGACTTGATTTCAAACGACACCGGGAAGCCTCCCACCCCTGCCGCGAATTCGTCTCAGTTTGATCCAATTCCATGGCGTGACAGAAGACAAGTGACTTCTTGGGATTAATCCCCTTATGATTACTGGCTTCCTTCGCCAGACCGGCCGGGGCCAGGCTGGCCCTGCGAGATTGCATGTTGCAATTGGCCGGTAGATTCACTAGATAGCCAACTCCAGCCGTGCGGGAGTCCTGCGCGGCCTTTGGTTTTGCACCAAGATAACCGGAATAGATTCGCTTATGGCTCGTACCAACCCGATCACGTTCTTCCAGCAGGTCCGCTCGGAAGTTTCCAAGGTCACCTGGCCGGGCCGTAATGAGGTCGTGATTTCGACGATCATGGTCCTGGTGCTCGTTGCCTTTGCCAGTGTGTTCTTCCTTTTGGCGGATCAGATTATCTCCTGGCTGGTATCTTTGATGCTTTCGATCCGCTAAGCGGATCCCACGACTAACGAGGAGCGGCGAGGCGGCATGGCCAAGCGCTGGTACATTGTTCAGGCGTATTCGAATTTCGAGCGCAAGGTCGCAGATGCGATCAAGGAAAAGGTCGCACAGACCAAGCTCGAGCATTTGTTCGAGGACGTCATCGTGCCGACTGAGAAGGTCGTGGAAGTGCGTCGCGGCCGCAAGGTCGATACCGAGCGCAAGTTCTTCCCCGGCTACGTCCTGGTGAAGATGGATCTTACCGATCAGACATTCCATCTGATCAAGAACACCCCAAAGGTGACCGGTTTCCTGGGCGCAGATAACAAGCCCATGCCGATCTCCGAAAAGGAAGCCATGTCGATCCTGCAGCAGGTGCAGGAAGGCGTTGAGCATCCCAAGCCTTCCGTCAGCTTCGAGGTTGGCGAAAGCGTTCGCGTCTCCGACGGCCCCTTTGCCAGCTTCAACGGCATTGTCGAGGAAGTCGACGAAGAGCGCTCCCGCCTCAAGGTGGAAGTTTCGATTTTCGGGCGCCCCACTCCGGTGGAGCTCGAATACGGTCAGGTCGAAAAGGTCTGATCCCAGCGTTTTGGCCTCAGCCAAAATCGCGCCTGCCTTTTGGCGCAAGCCAAAATGGTTCCCAGCGCTTTGGCGGAAGTCAGAAGCGCTCCATCGCAGCTTCGCTGCGTGAAACCGGGACACGATCGTGTCTCGAAACCCGTGGAAGGGGATGGCGGTCGCCAAGCCGTCTATCAACTCCGCACCACGGCTCAACTGCCGGTTTCGGCACTAAGAGGATAGAAAATGGCAAAGAAGATTACTGGCTACGTAAAGCTGCAGGTGCCGGCTGGCTCCGCCACCCCGTCTCCCCCGATTGGCCCGGCTCTGGGTCAGCGCGGCCTGAACATCATGGAATTCTGCAAGGCCTTCAATGCGGCCACGCAGGAGATCGAAAAGGGTGCTCCGATCCCGGTCGTGATCACCGCTTACGCCGACAAGAGCTTCACCTTTGCGATGAAGCAGCCGCCGGTGACCTACTTCATCAAGAAGGCCGTCAACCTCAAGTCCGGCTCCAAGCTTCCGGGCAAGGAATCGGCTGGCACGATCACGACAGCTCAGCTGCGTGAAATCGCCGAGAAGAAGATGAAGGATCTCAACGCCGACAATCTCGACGCCGCTGTGTCGATGATCGCCGGCTCCGCCCGTTCCATGGGCATTCAGGTCGAGGGCTGATCACTATGGCAAAGATTGCAAAGAAGGTTGCCGCCGGCCGCGAAGGCATCGACCGCAACAAGCTCTACAAGCTCGAAGAAGCTGTGAAGATGGTGAAGTCGAAGGCTTCGGCCAAGTTCGACGAGACCATCGAGATCGCGATGAACCTGGGCGTTGACCCGCGTCACGCTGACCAGATGGTCCGCGGCGTCGTGTCCCTGCCCAACGGCACCGGCAAGACCGTTCGCGTCGCTGTTTTCGCCCGTGGCGGCAAGGCTGACGAAGCCAAGGCTGCTGGTGCGGACATCGTCGGCGCTGAAGACCTGCTGGAAATCATCCAGGGCGGCAAGATCGACTTCGATCGTTGCATTGCCACTCCGGACATGATGCCTATCGTTGGTCGTCTCGGTAAGATCCTCGGCCCGCGCAACCTGATGCCGAACCCGAAGGTCGGCACCGTGACCATGGACGTCAAGGGTGCTGTCGCCGCTGCCAAGGGTGGTGCTGTTGAGTACCGCGTCGAGAAGGCTGGTATCATCCACGCCGGTATCGGCAAGGTTTCCTTCTCCGAGGAAGCTCTGCTCGAAAACATCAAGGCCTTCACCGACGCCGTCGTGAAGTCCAAGCCTGCTGGCGCCAAGGGCACCTACGTCAAGAAGGTTGCCGTTTCCTCGACCATGGGCCCTGGCGTCCATGTTGAGCCGGCTTCGGCTATCTAAGAATTCAAGATTCCGGGCGGTTCGCCGCCCGGTATTGCCTTCGCAAGAAGGCAAAAGTCCTGTCCGAGACTGCCGGTGCCAATCAATCTGGGTTGGCTTAAAGCTGCAAGGCGCCAGCATAGATGGGGTGACAACCAGGATTTCCGCCCGAAAGGGCAGGGTGTTCCGGTTCGAACCAGGCCAGTTGCCCTCGCGGGCATCACGGTTGACAGGCATGTAACCGTTGTCTCTCTCCTCCCTTCGGGGAGGTCGGAGGGCAGCAATTGGCAATGGCCCGGATGATTTGTGCCGGGCTCAATGTGGAGACTAGCAGTGGAAAGAGCGGAAAAGCGTGAGCTTGTCGCATCGCTTCAGTCAGCCCTCGCGGGCGCTGGATCGATCGTCCTTGCGCAGAATACCGGTCTGACCGTGGCCAACCTGGAGTCGCTTCGCCGTGAGGTGAAGGGTGCCGGTGGTTACGTCAAGATCGCTAAAAACCGTCTTGCCAAGCTTGCTCTTAAAGAAACCGATCACGCGGACATTTCGGACCTGTTCACAGGTCCGATCGTCATCGCCTACGCGGCTGACCCTATGACTGCGCCAAAGCTGGCGCAGAAGTTTGCTGACAAGAACGCCAAGTATGTCGTTCTCGGCGGCGTCATGGGCAAGACCGCACTCGACGCGAATAGCGTCAAGGCGTTGTCGACCATGCCCTCGCTCGATGAACTGCGCGCCACGCTCGCCGGGATGCTCAAGCAGCCTGCAACGCGTATCGCGTCCGTCATCGTTGCACCGGCTGGTGGTATCGCGCGCGTGTTGGCCGCTCATGCGGAAAAGAGCAACGAAGCAGCGTAATCCCATGGTCCCATTCTGGGGCCGGTTTGAACTGAACACCTTAAAAGAGAGATTTATCAAATGGCCGATCTCGCCAAAATCGTCGACGACCTGTCCGCCCTGACCGTTCTGGAAGCTTCCGAGCTGTCCAAGATGCTCGAAGAAAAGTGGGGCGTTTCCGCCGCTGCTCCGGTTGCTGTTGCTGCCGCTGCTGGCGCTCCGGCTGCTGCCGCTGAAGAAAAGACCGAATTCGACGTGATCCTCGCCTCCTTCGGCGACAACAAGATCAACGTCATCAAGGAAGTCCGCGCCATCACCGGTCTGGGTCTCGGCGAAGCCAAGGCTCTGGTTGAAGCTGCTCCGAAGGCCCTCAAGGAAGGCGTCTCGAAGGCTGAAGCCGAAGACATCAAGAAGAAGCTTGAAGAAGCTGGTGCAAAGGTCGAACTCAAGTAAGTTCGCTTTTTGCCTTGAAAAACGCGAAATGGCGCTTTATGTGCCATTTCGCTTTTGTCGTTTCTGCAACGAGACGATTCGCCGTGGCCGATTGGATGGGTCGCTGGCGTTCCCACTGAAATTGAGAATTGGATGACCGCTGCTGGGTGGAAACCCCGTGTGACCTCTGTGGAGGTAGTTTCGGTTATCCCAGCCCTTTTGGTCGCAAGGCCGGGGCGAAACTGAACTGCTGGGCATATATCCCGAGCTCCGACGGCTGATAGTCGGCTCTTTGGATATCTGCCTCCGAGACAATCGCTATAGAAACAGGAGCTTTCATGGCTACCACGTTTAACGGCCGCCGCAAGGTTCGCAAATCCTTCGGCTCCATCCGCGAAGTCACGGAGATGCCCAACCTGATCGAAGTCCAAAAGGCTTCCTATGATCAGTTTCTCATGGTCAACGAGCCCAAGGGTGGTCGTGGCGATGAGGGGCTTCAGTCCGTCTTCCGGTCGGTTTTCCCGATCACTGACTTCTCCAATACTGCCAGCCTGGAATTCGTGCGCTACGAATTCGAGCAGCCCAAGTATGACATCGACGAGTGCCGTGCGCGCGACATCACGTTTGCTGCCCCGCTCAAGGTGACACTGCGGCTGATCGTCTTCGAAGTGGACGAAGAAACCGGCGCCAAGTCCGTCAAGGACATCAAGGAGCAGGACGTCTACATGGGCGACATGCCCTTCATGACGTCGAACGGCACCTTCATCGTCAACGGCACCGAGCGCGTTATCGTCTCGCAGATGCACCGTTCGCCTGGCGTGTTCTTCGATCACGACAAGGGCAAGACGCACTCGTCTGGCAAGCTGCTGTTTGCTGGCCGCATCATCCCGTACCGCGGTTCCTGGCTCGATATCGAATTCGACGCCAAGGACATCGTCTATGCGCGTATCGACCGTCGTCGCAAGATCCCGGTCACCTCGCTGCTCAAGGCCCTCGGCATGGACGCGGAAGAAATTCTGCGCACTTATTACGCCACGCTCAACTACGAAAAGTCCGATAAGGGCTGGCGCGTGCCGTATGACGCCGAGAAGTGGAAGGGCGCAAAGCCCAGCCACGACCTGATCGACGCCACCACTGGCGACGTCGTGCACGAAGCTGGCAAGAAGCTCTCCGCTCGTCAGGCCAAGAAGCTTGCCGAGAACGGCCTCACGCACCTGCTCGCGGTCGACGAAGACCTCTACGGCACCTACATCGCCGAGGATATCGTCAACCTCAAGACTGGTGAAATCTACGCCGAAGCTGGCGACGAGCTCGACGAAAAGCTGCTCACCAGCCTCGTCGACAAGGGCTTTGACGAGCTCCCGATCCTCGACATCGACCACATCACCATCGGTGCCTACATCCGCAACACGCTGGCCGTGGACAAGAACGAGTCGCGTGAAGACGCGCTGTTCGACATCTACCGCGTCATGCGTCCGGGTGAGCCGCCGACCGTCGATACCGCCGAAGCCATGTTCCAGTCGCTGTTCTTTGACAGCGAGCGCTATGACCTGTCGGCCGTTGGTCGCGTCAAGATGAACATGCGCCTTGAGCTCGACGCTCCGGACACCATGCGCACCCTGCGCAAGGAAGACATCGTCGAAGTCGTGCGTACGCTCGTCGACCTCCGCGATGGCCGCGGCGAAATCGACGACATCGACAACCTCGGCAACCGTCGCGTTCGCTCCGTCGGCGAACTCATGGAAAACTCCTATCGACTTGGCCTGCTCCGCATGGAACGCGCCATCAAGGAGCGCATGAGCTCGGTCGAAATCGACACGGTCATGCCGCAGGATCTGATCAACGCCAAGCCGGCTGCCGCCGCTGTGCGCGAGTTCTTTGGCTCGTCCCAGCTGTCGCAGTTCATGGACCAGACCAACCCGCTCTCCGAAATCACCCACAAGCGCCGTCTTTCGGCTCTTGGACCTGGTGGTCTGACCCGCGAGCGCGCTGGCTTCGAAGTCCGCGACGTGCATCCGACCCACTATGGCCGTATCTGCCCGATTGAAACGCCGGAAGGCCCGAACATCGGTCTGATCAACTCGCTGTCGACCTTCGCCCGCGTCAACAAGTACGGTTTCATCGAGACCCCGTACCGCAAGATCGTGGACGGCAAGGTCACCGAAGAGGTGGTCTATCTCTCCGCCATGGAAGAGGCCAAGCACTACGTTGCCCAAGCAAACGTCGAGATCAACGAGGACGGCACGCTGAAGCACGACCTGGTTGTGGCTCGCCATGCCGGTGACAACGGCCTGACGCCCAAGGAAAACGTCGACCTTATGGACGTTTCTCCCAAGCAGATGGTGTCCGTCGCCGCCTCGCTGATCCCGTTCCTTGAAAACGACGACGCCAACCGCGCTCTCATGGGCTCGAACATGCAGCGTCAGGCTGTGCCGCTGCTGCGCGCCGAAGCCCCGTTCGTCGGTACCGGCATGGAACCCGTCGTGGCCCGTGACTCCGGCGCCGCCATCGTGGCAAAGCGCAAGGGCGTCGTTGACCAGGTGGACGCGACCCGTATCGTTATTCGCGCAACGGAAGAAACCGATGCGTCGAAGTCGGGCGTCGACATCTACAATCTGATGAAGTTCCAGCGTTCGAACCAGTCGACCTGCATCAACCAGCGCCCGCTGGTCGTTGTTGGCGACCATGTCAACGCCGGCGACATCATCGCTGACGGCCCGTCGACCGAACTGGGCGATCTCGCCCTCGGCCGCAACGTGCTCGTCGCCTTCATGCCGTGGAATGGCTACAACTTCGAAGACTCCATCCTGCTCTCCGAGAAGATCGCCATGCAGGACGTCTTCACCTCGATCCATATCGAGGAATATGAAGTGATGGCCCGCGACACCAAGCTTGGTCCGGAAGAAATCACCCGCGACATTCCGAACGTTTCGGAAGAAGCGCTGAAGAACCTCGACGAAGCCGGTATCGTCCACATCGGTGCAGAAGTGCAGCCGGGCGACATCCTGGTCGGCAAGATCACCCCCAAGGGCGAAAGCCCGATGACGCCGGAAGAAAAGCTCCTGCGCGCCATCTTCGGTGAAAAGGCCTCTGACGTTCGCGATACCTCCCTGCGCGTGCCGCCGGGCGATGCTGGTACTGTCGTTGAAGTGCGCGTGTTCAACCGCCACGGCATCGACAAGGACGAGCGCGCCATGGCCATCGAGCGCGAGGAAATCGAACGCCTCGCCAAGGACCGTGACGACGAACAGTCGATCCTCGACCGTAACGTCTATGCCCGTCTCAAGGAAATGCTGTTCGGCAAGGCCGCGACTGCAGGTCCGAAGGGCTATGTCGTCGGCACCAAGCTCAATGACTCTATCTTCGAAGCGCAGCCGCGCTCCAAGTGGTGGCAGTTTGCGGTTGATGACGACAAGGTCATGACCGAGATGGAAGCTCTTCACGGACAGTACGAAGAGAGCCGTCGTCTGCTCGAGCAGCGCTTTATCGACAAGGTCGACAAGCTCCAGCGCGGTGACGAACTGCCTCCGGGCGTGATGAAGATGGTCAAGGTCTTCATCGCAACCAAGCGCAAGATCCAGCCGGGCGACAAGATGGCCGGTCGTCACGGGAACAAGGGCGTGGTTTCGCGCATTGTTCCGGTCGAAGACATGCCGTACCTTGAAGACGGTACCTCGGTGGATATCGTGCTGAACCCGCTCGGCGTGCCTTCGCGCATGAACGTTGGTCAGATCCTCGAGACCCATCTGGGTTGGGCTTGCGCAGGCATGGGCAAGAAGATCGACAAGATGCTCCGGGCCTACCAGAAGTCGGGCGACCTCAAGCCGCTTCGTCTGGAAGTCCAGGACCTCTTTGCCGGCGACACTGCCATCACCGATCTCGATGACGACGGCATGGTCCGCCTCGGCGAGCACCTCTCCAAGGGTGTTCCGATCGCCACTCCGGTGTTCGACGGTGCCAAGGAAGCTGACATCGTGGTCATGCTGGAAAAGGCGGGCCTCAAGTCCTCCGGCCAGTCGACCGTCTTTGACGGCCGCTCGGGTGAGCAGTTCGACCGCCAGGTGACTGTCGGCTACATCTACATGCTCAAGCTCGACCACCTTGTGGACAACAAGATCCACGCGCGTTCGATCGGCCCGTACTCCCTCGTCACCCAGCAGCCGCTCGGTGGTAAGGCCCAGTTCGGTGGTCAGCGCTTCGGCGAGATGGAAGTGTGGGCTCTTGAAGCGTATGGCGCCGCCTACACGCTGCAGGAAATGCTCACCATCAAGTCGGACGACGTGGCAGGCCGTACCAAGGTCTACGAAGCCATCGTGCGCGGTGACGACACCTTCGAAGCGGGTATCCCTGAGAGCTTCAACGTTCTGGTCAAGGAAATCCGTTCGCTCGGTCTCAATGTCGAACTCGACATGCGCGAGCAGGACGTCCCCGGCCAAGCGGAAGGCGAACTCGCACCTCCTCAGGAAGCGGCGGAATAATCCGGCTCTTCCACCCCCATTCATCCTCCGTTCGGGTGCGCCCTCAGCGCGTCGCCCGAACGGATAGAGGAGAAAATTGATGAACCATCATTCCCACGTCATGGACCCGTTCAACCCGGCCGTCCCGGTGCAGACCTTTGATCAGATGAAAATCTCGATCGCGTCGCCCGAGAAGATCCTGTCTTGGTCCTACGGCGAGATCAAAAAGCCCGAGACCATCAACTACCGTACGTTCAAGCCTGAGCGTGACGGGCTGTTCTGCGCGCGTATCTTTGGCCCCGTGAAGGACTACGAATGTCTTTGCGGCAAGTACAAGCGCATGAAGTTCAAGGGCGTCATCTGCGAGAAGTGCGGTGTTGAAGTCACCCTGAGCCGCGTCCGTCGCGAGCGCATGGGTCACATCGAACTCGCAGCTCCGGTTGCCCACATCTGGTTCCTGAAGTCGCTGCCGAGCCGCATCGCCCTGCTGCTCGACATGACCCTCAAGGATATCGAGCGTATCCTCTACTTCGAAAACTATGCCGTTCTGGATCCGGGTCTGACCCCGTTCACCCAGCATGAGCTGCTGACCGAAGAACAGTACCTCGACGCCCAGGACGAATACGGTGCTGACAGCTTCACCGCCAAGATCGGCGCCGAGGCTATCCGCGACATCCTGCTCGCCCTCGATCTCGAAAAGATCGCGGCCGACCTGCGCGTGGAAATCGCCGAGTCGACCACCGAGCTGAAGCCCAAGAAGCTGGCCAAGCGCCTCAAGATCGTCGAGCAGTTCATCGTTTCGGGCAACAAGCCCGAGTGGATGATCATGACGATCATTCCGGTCATCCCGCCCGAACTGCGTCCGCTGGTTCCGCTGGATGGCGGCCGCTTTGCGACCTCCGATCTCAACGACCTCTACCGTCGCGTGATCAACCGCAACAACCGCCTGAAGCGCCTCATCGAGCTGCGTGCGCCGGATATCATTATCCGCAACGAAAAGCGCATGCTGCAGGAAGCTGTTGACGCCCTGTTCGACAACGGGCGCCGTGGCCGCACCATCACCGGTGCCAACAAGCGTCCGCTGAAGTCGCTGTCCGACATGCTCAAGGGCAAGCAGGGCCGCTTCCGTCAGAACCTGCTCGGCAAGCGCGTCGACTATTCGGGTCGTTCGGTTATCACCGTGGGTCCGTACCTCAAGCTGCACCAGTGCGGCCTGCCCAAGAAGATGGCGCTTGAGCTCTTCAAGCCCTTCATCTACTCGCGCCTCGAAGCCAAGGGCCTGTCGTCCACGGTCAAGCAGGCCAAGAAGCTGGTCGAGAAGGAAAAGCCCGAAGTCTGGGATATCCTTGACGAAGTCATCCGCGAGCACCCGGTTCTGCTGAACCGTGCGCCTACGCTGCACCGTCTTGGTATCCAGGCGTTCGAGCCGATCCTCATCGAAGGCAAGGCCATCCGTCTGCACCCGCTCGTCTGCTCGGCCTTCAACGCCGACTTCGACGGTGACCAGATGGCTGTGCACGTTCCGCTGTCGCTCGAAGCGCAGCTGGAAGCGCGCGTGCTGATGATGTCGACCAACAACATCCTGCACCCCGCGAATGGTCAGCCGATCATCGTGCCGTCGCAGGACATCGTTCTGGGTCTCTACTATCTGTCGATCATGGCAGAGGGTGAGCCGGGCGAAGGCATGGCTTTCGGGTCTTATGCCGAGCTTGAGCACGCGCTCGACAACAAGGTCGTCACCCTGCACACCAAGATCAAGGCTCGCGTTCCGGGCTGGGATGCAGATGGCAAGCAGATCACCGAGATCGTGGAAACGACCCCGGGTCGCATGCTCATCGGCCAGATCCTGCCGCTGAGCCCGGCTGTGCCGTTCTCGACGGCCAACCAGCTGATGACCAAGAAGATGATTTCCAAGATGATCGACACCGTGTATCGCGGTTGCGGTCAGAAGGAGACGGTCATTTTCTGTGACCGTGTCATGCAGCTCGGCTTCAAGAACGCCTGTGACGCCGGCATCTCGTTCGGCAAGGACGACATGGTTATCCCTGCGTCCAAGTACACGATCGTGGATGAGACCCGTAAGCTGGTCGAAGAATTCGAGCAGCAGTACAATGACGGCCTGATCACTCAGGGCGAAAAGTACAACAAGGTCGTCGACGCTTGGGCAAAGTGCGGTGACAAGATCGCCGAAGAGATGATGAAGGGCATTGCTGCCGTTCAGATCGATCAGGAGACCGGTCGTCAGAAGCCGATCAACTCGGTTTACATGATGAGCCACTCCGGTGCTCGTGGTTCACCGGCACAGATGAAGCAGCTCGCTGGTATGCGCGGCCTTATGGCCAAGCCCGACGGCTCGATCATCGAGACGCCGATTACCGCGAACTTCAAGGAAGGCCTGAACGTTCTCGAGTACTTCAACTCGACCCACGGTGCCCGTAAGGGTCTGGCCGATACCGCTCTGAAGACCGCTAACTCCGGTTACCTGACGCGTCGTCTCGTCGACGTGGCCCAGGACGCAATCATCGTCACCGAGGATTGCGGCACCGAGCGCGGCCTGACCATGGAACCGATCGTCGATGCTGGCCAGATCGTGGCTTCGCTCGGCCAGCGCGTTCTCGGTCGTACGACTGCGGACGATGTGTTCCACCCGCTGACGGGCGATCTGATTGCTCCCAAGGGCACTCTGCTCGAGGAAAAGCACATCGACGTGATCGAAGAGGCTCGTATCCAGTCGATCCGTATCCGTTCGCCGCTGACCTGCGATCTCCGCCAGGGCTGCTGCGCTTCGTGCTACGGTCGTGACCTGGCGCGCGGTACTCCGGTCAACATCGGTGAAGCTGTCGGCGTTATCGCCGCTCAGTCGATCGGTGAACCCGGTACCCAGCTCACCATGCGCACGTTCCACATTGGTGGTACGGCACAGGTGGTCGACAGCTCGTTCCTCGAATCCGGCGCTGAAGGCAAGATCACCGTCCGCAATCCGAACCTCGCCAATGTCGAGGGTGGCAAGCAGGTGGTCATGGCCCGTAACGTTGCACTCGTCATCCTCGATGACGAAGGCAAGGAACGCGCCACGCACAAGGTGACCTACGGCTCCAAGCTCCTCGTCAAGGAAGGCGACAGCGTTCGTCGTGGCCAGCGTCTGGCCGAATGGGACCCGTACACCCGTCCGGTTCTGGCCGAAGTCGAAGGCGAGGTCCTGTTCGAAGACCTGCTCGATGGTGCTTCCGTTGCGGAAAACACCGACGAGGCCACCGGCTTCACCAAGCGCGTTGTCATCGACTGGCGCGGCAATCAGCGCGGTGAAGGCCTCAAGCCTGCTCTCGCCATTGCTCGTGGTGGTGCTGTGGCCAAGGTCGACCGTGGTGGCGAAGCGCGCTACTTGCTGTCGGTGGATGCGGTTATTGCCGTTGAGCCCGGTGAAAAGGTTGTCCCCGGTGACGTTCTCGCGCGTATTCCGCTCGAAAGCGCCAAGACCAAGGACATCACCGGCGGTCTGCCGCGTGTGGCCGAGCTGTTCGAAGCCCGTCGTCCGAAGGATCACGCCATCATCGCCGAGATCGATGGTACCATCCGCTTCGGCCGCGACTACAAGAACAAGCGTCGCGTCATCATCGAGCCGACCGAGGACGGTGCAGATCCGGTCGAGTACCTGATCCCGAAGGGCAAGCCATTCCATCTTCAGGAAGGCGACACCATCGAGAAGGGCGAATACATCCTGGACGGCAATCCTGCTCCGCACGACATCCTTGCCATCAAGGGCGTCGAGGAACTGGCACGCTACCTCGTCAACGAGATCCAGGAAGTGTACCGCCTGCAGGGCGTGTTGATTAACGACAAGCACATCGAAGTGATCGTTCGCCAGATGCTGCAGAAGGTCGAAATCGTGGATCCAGGCGAGTCTGGCCTGCTCAAGGACGAGCAGCTCGACAAGCTGGACTTTGACGAGCTCAACGACCAGCTGGTCAGCGAAGGCAAGAAGCCTGCTACGGCCAATCCGGTGCTGCTCGGCATCACCAAGGCGTCGCTGCAGACCCGTTCGTTCATCTCGGCTGCTTCCTTCCAGGAAACCACCCGCGTCCTCACCGAGGCGGCAGTTTCCGGCAAGGCCGACCTGCTCGAAGGCCTCAAGGAAAACGTCATCGTTGGTCGCCTGATCCCGGCCGGTACCGGTGCTGGCCAGTCCAAGGCCAAGCTCATCGCGACCAAGCGCGACGACCTCATCCTCGAGGAACGTCGTCGTCAGGCCGAAACGGTGCAGCTCGCTGCTCCCAAGTAAGACTTGGGCACAATCTGAATAGGGAAGGGGCCTTCGGGCCCCTTTTTCTTTTCCGCCGCTCTGACTATGAGCGCGGCACCGCGCTCGCTCGCGGCCACCTCTTCCTTCTGAAATGGACATCATTCGCATTTGCGGGGCCTCGCGCCGCGGGCTTTCTCGCGCGCCGAACGGTGCCGCTTGACGGCACGTGCCAAAAATGGAATGTTTGTTGCGCCTGCCTTCCAAAATAGAATGGATGAGCTATTTCGGATTGCGGTTCACGAGGGAGGAAATCGATGAACAGACTTACCAAACGGCTCGCAGCCGTCGCTCTGGCCGCCATTACCCTGCCGGCCACCATTGCCCCGGCACTGGCTGAAGGCGAGCGGTTCGTGCTCGTTTCGCACGCCCCGGACTCCGACAGCTGGTGGAACACAATCAAGAACGCCATCACCCTGGCCGGGGAGCAGATGGGCGTCACCGTGGAATACCGCAATCCTCCCACCGGTGATCTCGCCGATATGGCGCGCATCATCGAGCAGGCCGCTGCGTCGAGCCCCAATGGCATTATCTCGACAATCGCCGACTATGATGTGCTGTCGGGCCCGCTCTCTGACGCTGTCAGCCGCGGTATTCCGGTCATCACCATCAATTCCGGAACGATCGAGCAATCCAAGGAAATCGGCGCGCTGCTCCATGTCGGCCAGCCGGAATATGATGCCGGCTTCGGTGCCGGTGAGAAGGCCAAGGCGGCTGGTGTCACCAACTTCCTGTGCGTCAATCACTACATTACCAATCCGGCGTCCGTCGAACGCTGCCAGGGTTTTGCTGATGCCATTGGCACCGAGCTGGGCAACCAGATGATCGACGCAGGGCAGGACCCGGGCGAAATCCAGTCCAAGGTCAGCGCCTATCTCCAGACCAATCCGGACACCAACGGCATTCTCACGCTCGGGCCGACCTCTGCCCATCCCACGATCGCGGCCCTGAACTCTAATGGCCAGGCTGGCGCCATCTTCTTCGGCACCTTCGACCTGTCCGGCGAAATCGCCACGGCCATCAAGGACGGAACGATCAACTTCGCCATCGACCAGCAGCCGTTCCTGCAGGGCTATCTGCCGGTTGTGGTTCTGACCAATCTCGCCCGTTACGGCGTCGTTCCCGGCAACTCGATCAACTCCGGCCCGGGTTTCATCACCAACGACAATATTGCTCTCGTCGAGCAATACGCTGGTCAGTACCGCTGACCATCCTCCCGCCCGGGGTGGCCGCTGTGCCGCCCCGGATGGAAGCCAGGACCGGCGCTGAGCGCCAATTCCCAAATTCGGAGACATGAAGATGGTTGGCCAGTCCACAGGGACGCCGGCGCTGGACGAACGTATCCAGCGACAGTCTACATTCCGCCGGGCCTTCATGCGCCCTGAACTCGGGGCTATGGCGGGCACAGTACTGGTGTTCTGCTATTTCGCCATTGTGGCTGGTGGCACCGGAATGTTCGCCGCAGACGGGATGATGAACTGGGGCGTGGTGTCGGCCCAGTTCGTCATCATCGCGGTCGGCGCCTGCCTCCTGATGATCGCCGGCGAATTTGACCTCTCGGTGGGCTCGATGATCGGCTTTGCCGGCATCGTCATTGCCTTGCTCAGCGTGCATATGGGCTGGCCCATGTGGGCCTCCATCATCGCCGCTTTCATCGTCGCCATGCTGATTGGCGCCGCCAATGGCTATCTGGTTATCAAGACCGGCCTGCCGTCCTTCATCGTCACCCTGGCCTCGCTTTATATCCTGCGGGGCCTCACCATCTACCTGTCGATCTCCACCACGCGCCAGACCATTATCGGCGGCGTCCGGGATGCGGCCCAGGGCGATTGGCTGGCCGCGGTGTTCGGCGGCAAGGTCCTCGGCTTCGTCTTCTATTGGATGGCGGACATGGGGATGATCGCGACCTTCCAGGCCGGCAACAAGGCCGGGCAGCCGGTCGTCGACGGCATTCCCATGCTCATGGTCTGGGCCGTCATCCTGATCGTCTTTGCCCATATCCTCTTGACCCGCACCCGGTTCGGCAACTGGATCTACGCTGCCGGTGGCGATGCCAAGGCGGCCCGCTATGTCGGCGTACCGGTCGATCGGGTGAAGATCGCCATGTTTGTCTTCTCGGCTTTCTGCGCCACCGTATTCGCGACGTGTCAGGTCATGGAGTTCGGCTCGGCGGCCGCCGACCGTGGCCTGCTCAAGGAGTTTGAGGCCATCATCGCCGTGGTGATTGGCGGGGCGCTGCTCACCGGCGGCTATGGCTCGGTGATCGGTGCTGCCCTTGGCGCACTGATCTTCGGTGTCGTTCAGCAAGGCCTCTTCTTTGCAGGGGTCGAGAGCTCGCTGTTTCGCGTCTTCCTCGGCGTGATCCTGCTCCTCGCCGTCATCCTCAATACCTACATCCGCCGCCTCATCACCGGGGAGCGCTGAGCCATGTCCACTGCACCACTCATCGAACTCATCGATATCAAGAAGCAGTTTGGCCCGGTCATTGCGCTCAATGGCGTCTCTGTCTCGGTCATGCCAGGCGAATGCCATTGCCTGCTCGGCGACAATGGCGCTGGCAAGTCGACCTTCATCAAGACCATGGCCGGGGTCCACAAGCCAACCAGCGGCGAGATCCGAATGGGCGGCAAGAAGGTGGAGTTCGCCAATCCACGTGACGCGATGACCGCAGGGGTGGCGACAGTCTATCAGGACCTCGCCATGATCCCGCTCATGTCAGTCACCCGGAACTTCTGGATGGGGCGCGAACCCCGCAAGGGCTGGGGACCATTCCGGTTCCTCGATATGGACCAGTCCAACCAGGTCACCCTCGAGGAAATGCGCCGCATGGGCATCAGCCTGCGTGAGCCGGACCAGGCCGTCGGCACGCTCTCAGGTGGCGAGCGCCAGACCGTCGCCATTGCTCGCGCGGTCTATTTCGGCGCCAAGGTCCTGATTCTTGATGAGCCCACTTCCGCCCTGGGTGTGCGCCAGACTGCCAATGTCCTTGCCACCATTGATCGCGTGCGAAAGACCGGCATTGGCATTGTCTTCATCACCCACAACGTTCGTCATGCCATGGCCGTGGGGGACCGCTTTACCGTCCTCAATCGCGGCAAGACACTGGGGACTGCGGTAAAGGGTGAACTTAAGCCCGAGGAACTGCAAGATATGATGGCGGGCGGCGCCGAACTGGCAGAGCTCAGTGGCTCGCTCGGTGGCACGGTATAAGCAAATAGCTGAGGGGGCTGGGGATGGATACGATCGGGGTTGGCCTCATCGGCACGGGATACATGGGCAAATGCCATGCCCTAGCCTGGAACGCGGTGCTGCCTGTGTTTGGTGATTGTCCCCGTCCGCGGCTTGTGGGGCTGGCCGAGGTCGACGCCGATCTGGCCCGGTCGCGGGCCCACCAGTTTGGCTTCGAGCGTTCAACGGCCGATTGGCGGTCGCTGATCACCGACCGCGAGATCGAAGTTGTCTCCATCACCACCCCCAACGCCTTTCACGCTGAAATGGCCGTGGCAGCGCTGGAAGCGGGCAAGCATGTCTGGTGTGAAAAGCCGATGGCGGTTGGCTTCGCGGATGCTACCCGAATGGCGGACGCAGCCCGCAAAAGCGGCAAGGTCGCCATCCTCGGCTACAACTATATCCAGAACCCGCTGATCCGGCAGATCGGCCATATGATAGACGAGCGCGAGATCGGTGAGATCAACCACGTCCGCATCGAGATGGACGAAGATTTCATGGCCGACCCCGACGCGCTGTTCTATTGGAAGAGTGAAGCAAGCTCGGGCTACGGCGCCCTCGATGACTTCGCGGTTCACCCCCTCAGCATCCTGCAGGTGCTGTTCGGCACACCAACGCGCGTATTCGCGCATATGTCCCGCCCCTACGATGACAGGCCGACACAGGACGGTGGCAGGCGACGAGTTGAAACCTTTGATATCGCCAATGTGCTCTTCGAATTGGGTGGGATCAGCGGTGTCCTCGCCGTCAATCGCTCAGCTTGGGGGCGCAAGGGGCGCATCGCCATCCAGATCTTCGGGTCGACGGGAAGCATTGTCTATGATCAGGAGCGGATGAACGAGCTCCAGATCTACAAAGCCGGGCAGGGGGCCCAGAGCGGCTACACAACGATTCTCGCCGGGCCAGGTCATTTCCCTTACGATCGGTTCATTCCCGCCCCAGGGCATGGATTGGGTTTTAATGATTTGAAAGCCATCGAATGCCGGGAGCTGCTCTCCGCCATCGAGGGAAGGGAAGGCCGTGTCGTCGACTTCGATGCGGGTTTGGAGATCGAACGCTGCGTCCATGCAACGGCGCAAAGCCACGCGGAACAAAGGTGGATTGACCTTTGACGATCACTCGGCACCTGTCCCGGTCTGGGACGCTGCCGAACGGTTTGTTCCACCTTCGTCCAGTTCGGGTTTGGACCCCAGGGTGTCCCGAACACTCAAAAACGCAAGGCTCTCCTTCGGTTTTTTCACGAAAGAATCCTTGACGGAACGAGTCATCAGTTCTAAACAGCGCCTACCTTAGCGGTCGGTCGTGGTCGTCACACCGGGTCCCTGCCATCTAGCGCGGGAATCCAGGACAACCAAACACACTGTCGGGTAACTAGACGAAGCAAATCCATGTGCGCATGACTGCCGCCTGAAAAGGTGTGTGGTCCGCTGCAATAGAGGCGCTGCCGATCCTGAAAGGGTTCGGGTGAGCGCCACTTTGGTTTGTTTGTGTAGACCGTATATTTTTGGACCAATGGAAAGAGCGCAATGCCCACCATTAATCAGCTGATCCGCAAGCCACGCGCCAGCAAGCCAAAGCGGAACAAAGTTCCGGCCATGGAAGCTAACCCGCAAAAGCGCGGCGTTTGCTCTCGTGTGTACACCACGACCCCCAAGAAGCCGAACTCCGCTCTCCGTAAGGTGGCCAAGGTTCGTCTCACCAACCAGCGTGAAGTGATTTCCTACATCCCCGGCGAGGGGCACAACCTGCAGGAACACTCCGTGGTGCTGATCCGTGGCGGCCGCGTTCGCGACCTTCCCGGTGTTCGCTATCACATCCTGCGCGGTGTCCTCGACACCCAGAGTGTGAAGGACCGCAAGCAGCGCCGGTCCAAGTATGGCGCGAAGCGTCCGAAGTAAGGAGATCCTGAGTCATGTCCCGTCGCCACCGCGCAGAAAAGCGTGACGTTATTCCAGATGCCAAGTTTGGCGATCTGGTGCTCACCAAGTTCATGAACTCCCTGATGAGGGACGGCAAGAAGTCTGCTGCCGAATCCATCGTCTATGGCGCTTTCGACATTGTCGAAGCCAAGCTCAAGCAGGACCCGATCACCGTGTTCCATGGTGCTTTGGACAACATTCGCCCGGCCGTTGAAGTCCGGTCGCGCCGCGTTGGCGGTGCTACCTACCAGGTGCCGGTGGAAGTTCGTGTTGACCGTCAGCAGGCTCTTGCCATTCGCTGGCTGATCGACAGCGCCCGCAAGCGCGGCGAGAACACCATGCGCGAACGTCTGTCCGGCGAGCTCATGGACGCCATCAATGGCCGTGGTCAGGCCGTCAAGAAACGCGAAGACACGCACCGTATGGCTGATGCCAACCGTGCCTTCTCGCACTACCGCTGGTAGTAGGAGTACCTTATGGCACGCGAAATCCCGATCAACCTCTATCGTAACTTCGGCATCATGGCTCACATTGATGCTGGCAAGACCACCACGACCGAGCGTATCCTGTACTATACCGGCAAGAACCATAAGATGGGCGAGACCCATGATGGTGCTTCCACCATGGATTGGATGGAGCAGGAGCAGGAACGCGGTATCACCATTACCTCGGCTGCCACGACGACGTCGTGGAAGTCGCGTGACGGTGTGCAGCATCGCTTCAACATCATCGACACGCCCGGTCACGTGGACTTCACCATCGAGGTTGAGCGCTCCCTTCGCGTGCTCGACGGTGCCGTTGCGCTGCTCGACGCCAATGCCGGCGTTGAGCCGCAGACCGAAACCGTCTGGCGCCAGGCTGACAAGTACGACGTTCCGCGTCTGATCTTCGTCAACAAGATGGACAAGATCGGTGCGGACTTCTTCCGCTGCGTCGACATGATCGGCTCGCGCCTGGGTGCCAAGGGCATCCCTGTGCAGATCCCCGTCGGTGCCGAGACTGAGTTCAAGGGCGTCGTTGACCTGATCGAGATGAATGCTCTGATCTGGCACAACGAAGAGCTGGGCGCTCAGTGGGATGTCGTCGAGATTCCGGAAGACCTCAAGGCAACTGCCGAGAAGTTCCGTGAGCGCATGATCGAAGCCGCCGTCGAAATGGACGACGACGCGATGGAAGCGTACCTGAACGGCGAAATGCCCAACAACGACACCATTCGTCGTCTGCTGCGCAAGGGCGTTCTGGATACCAAGTTCTTCCTCGTCTATTGCGGTTCCGCGTTCAAGAACAAGGGCGTTCAGCCCCTGCTCGACGGCGTTATCGACTTCCTGCCTGCGCCGACCGACATTCCGGCCATCAAGGGCATCGACGCCAAGACCGAAGAGCCGATCGAGCGTCACGCTGACGACAACGAGCCGCTCTCGATGCTGGCATTCAAGATCGCCAACGACCCGCACATGGGTACGCTGACGTTCTGCCGCATCTACTCGGGTCACCTCGAGGCCGGCATCAACCTGGAAAACACCGTGAAGGGCAAGCGCGAACGCGTTGGCCGCATGTTCCAGATGCACTCGAACAGCCGTGAGCAGATCACCGAAGCTTTTGCTGGTGACATCGTGGCAATCGTGGGCCTCAAGGACACCACCACTGGTGATACCCTGGCGCCGACCAACTCGCAGGTTATCCTCGAGCGCATGATCTTCCCGGATCCGGTTATCGACATCTCCGTCGAGCCGAAGTCCAAGGCCGACCAGGAAAAGATGGGCCTCGCCCTGAACCGCCTGGCTGCTGAAGATCCGTCGTTCCGCGTCAAGACCGACGAAGAATCCGGCCAGACCATCATTTCGGGCATGGGTGAACTTCACCTCGACATTCTCGTCGACCGTATGCGTCGTGAATTCAAGGTGGAAGCCAATATCGGTCAGCCGCAGGTGGCTTACCGTGAGACGATCACCCGCAAGACCGAAAAAGACTACACCCACAAGAAACAGTCTGGTGGTTCGGGTCAGTTCGCCCGCATCAAGATCGTTGTCGAGCCGGGTGAAGCCGGTAAGGGTCTCGAATTCGTCAACGCCATCGTCGGCGGCGCTGTTCCGAAGGAATACGTCCCGGGCGTGTCGAAGGGTGTCGAATCGGTCATGGGCGCAGGCCCGCTGATCGGCTTCCCGGTGGTCGACGTGAAGGTCACCCTCGTCGATGGTGCATACCATGACGTGGACTCCTCGGTCCTCGCCTTCGAAATCGCAGGTCGTGCAGGCTTCCGTGAAGCCATTCGTGAAGCTGGCCCGAAAATTCTCGAGCCAATCATGAAGGTTGAAGTTGTCACGCCAGACGACTACATGGGTGACGTCATCGGCGACCTCAACTCGCGTCGTGGGCAGATCCAGGGCACTGAAAGCCGTGGTGTTGTCCAGGTCGTGAATGCGTTCGTGCCGCTTGCAAACATGTTCGGTTATGTGAACTCGCTGCGCTCGATGAGCCAGGGTCGTGCTCAGTACACGATGACGTTCGACCATTACGAGCAGGTTCCGCAGGCTGTTGCCGACGAAGTCCAGGCCAAGTACGCCTAAACACCAGCGCAAGCTATAAACTCAAACTGAAAGTCGGCGATTGCGCTGACGATTTTGGAGAAAAAAGATGGGTAAGGAAAAGTTTTCCCGCTCCAAGCCGCATTGCAACATTGGCACCATTGGCCACGTTGACCATGGCAAGACCTCGCTGACCGCGGCTATCACCAAGGTGCTGGCTGAAGCTGGTGGCGCTACTGCCCGCGACTATGCGTCGATCGATAGCGCGCCTGAAGAAAAGGCACGCGGCATCACCATCAACACCTCGCACGTCGAGTACGAGACGGAAAACCGTCACTACGCACACGTCGACTGCCCGGGCCACGCTGACTATGTGAAGAACATGATCACCGGTGCTGCCCAGATGGACGGCGCGATCCTGGTCGTGTCCGCCGCTGACGGCCCGATGCCCCAGACCCGTGAGCACATCCTGCTCGCTCGTCAGGTTGGCGTGCCGGCACTGGTCGTGTTCCTGAACAAGTGCGACATGGTCGACGACGCCGAGCTCCTCGAGCTCGTCGAACTCGAAGTTCGTGAACTGCTGTCCTCGTACGAGTTCCCGGGCGACGATATCCCGATCATCAAGGGTTCGGCTCTCGCCGCTCTTGAAGATTCCGACAAGAAGCTCGGCCACGACGCCGTGATGGAGCTGATGGCCGCTGTTGACGCGTACATCCCGCAGCCAGAACGTCCGGTTGACCAGCCCTTCCTGCTCCCGATCGAAGACGTGTTCTCGATCTCGGGTCGTGGTACGGTTGTGACCGGTCGCGTTGAACGCGGCATCGTCAAGGTTGGCGAAGAAGTCGAAATCGTCGGCATCAAGGCAACCCAGAAGACCACCGTCACCGGTGTCGAAATGTTCCGCAAGCTGCTCGATTCGGGCCAGGCTGGCGACAACGTTGGTGCCCTGATCCGTGGTATCGACCGCACTCAGGTTGAGCGCGGCCAGGTTCTCTGCAAGCCCGGTTCCGTGACCCCGCACACCGACTTCACTGCTGAGGTGTACATCCTCACCAAGGAAGAAGGCGGCCGTCACACTCCGTTCTTCGGCAACTACCGTCCGCAGTTCTACTTCCGTACCACGGACGTGACCGGCATCGTGACGCTTCCCGAAGGCACCGAAATGGTGATGCCGGGCGACAACCTGAACATCAACGTTCAGCTGATCGTTCCGATCGCCATGGAAGAGAAGCTCCGCTTCGCTATCCGTGAAGGTGGCCGTACGGTTGGTTCGGGCGTCGTTGCTACGATCCTGAAGTAAGCCTCTTAGACATTCGCGGCGCGCGGATGATCGCGCGCCGCGATCAATTTTGTCAGGATTTGAGAAGATGAACGGTCAGAATATCCGCATCCGCCTCAAGGCGTTTGACCATCGCGTGCTCGATACGTCGACCCGCGAGATCGTCAACACCGCCAAGCGCACGGGTGCACAGGTTCGCGGTCCCATTCCGCTGCCGACCCGCATCGACAAGTTCACCGTCAACCGCTCGCCGCACATCGATAAGAAGGCTCGCGAGCAGTTTGAGATCCGGACCCACAAGCGTTTGCTTGACATTGTGGACCCGACCCCTCAGACGGTGGATGCACTGATGAAGCTTGACCTCGCCGCCGGCGTCGACGTCGAAATCAAGCTCTAAAGAATAAAACAAATTCCGCGCCTGCCGCTAAAGGGGTCCTCTGAAACCATGACCCGGCAGAGCGCCAACAAGAAGGTATAACCGATGCGTTCTGGATTGATCGCACAGAAGCTGGGGATGACTCGCATCTTCGCAGAGGACGGCTCGCACGTCCCTGTGACAGTTCTGAGTCTGGAAAACTGCCAGGTGGTAGCCCAGAAGACCGTGGAGAAGGACGGCTACGTCGCCCTGCAGCTTGGCGCAGGCCAGGCTAAGGCAAAGAACACCTCCAAGGCAGAGCGCGGCCACTTCGCCGCTGCCAAGGTCGAACCCAAGCGTCACGTGACCGAATTCCGCGTCGATGCAGAGAACCTCATCGAGGTTGGCGCCACTCTTAAGGCGGACCACTTCGCTGAAGGCCAGCTCGTCGATGTGACCGGAACGTCCATCGGTAAGGGTTTTGCCGGTGGTATGAAGCGCTGGAACTTTGGTGGTCTGCGCGCCTCGCACGGTGTTTCCGTGTCTCACCGCTCCATCGGTTCGACTGGTGGTCGTCAGGACCCCGGTAAGACCTTCAAGAACAAGAAGATGCCCGGCCACATGGGTGACCGTCGCATCACCACCCAGAACGTCAAGGTCGTCAAGACCGACGTGGAACGTGGCCTGATCCTCATCCAGGGTTCGGTTCCGGGCTCCAAGGGTGCTTGGATCACGATCAAGGACGCCGTCAAGAAGCCGGCTCCCGCGAACGCTGCCCTGCCGGGTTCGTTCGAGGCCGCAGCTGCGGGAGAAGCGAAGTAAATGGAACTCCAGGTAACTACTCTCGACGGTAAGTCGGCCGGTACTGTCGCCCTCGCGGACGACGTGTTCGGTCTCGAGGTTCGCCCCGACATCCTGCACCGTATGGTTCGCTACCAGCAGCTTAAGGCTATGGCTGGTACGCATGACGTCAAGAACCGCTCCGAAGGCGTGCGCACGGGCAAGAAGTTCGTGAAGCAGAAGGGTTCGGGCGGCGCTCGTCACGGCGACCGTAAGGCTCCGCAGTTCCGTGGTGGTGGCCGTGCATTCGGTCCGACCCCGCGTAGCCACGCGATCGATCTTCCCAAGAAGGTCCGCGCACTGGCACTCAAGCATGCTCTGTCGGCCAAGGCCGCTGCAGGCTCGCTGATCGTGCTGGAAAGCGTTGCACAGGCGGAAGCCAAGACTGCAGCTCTGCGCACCACTTTTGGCAAGCTCGCCTGGGCAAACGCTCTGATCATCGACGGTGCAACTGTCGACCAGAACTTCGCTCTTGCCGCGCGCAACATCCCGAATATCGACGTGCTGCCGGTGCAGGGGATCAACGTTGTTTCGATCCTTAAGCGTGACAAGCTCGTCCTGACCAAGGCAGCGCTTGAGGCGCTGGAAGCGAGGTTCGCATGAACAAGCTTGCCGCTTACGATATCGTCCGTAACCCCGTCGTGACTGAAAAGTCCACGATGGCTTCGGAAAACAACCAGGTCGTTTTCGACGTGGCCATCGATGCATCCAAGCCCGAGATCAAGGCTGCTGTCGAGCAGCTCTTCTCGGTCAAGGTCAAGGCAGTGAACACCCTCGTCCGCAAGGGCAAGGTGAAGCGCTTCCGCGGCCGCATCGGTCACCGGAACGACGTGAAGAAGGCCGTTGTGACCCTCGTCGACGGCCAGTCGATCGATATTTCGACCGGCCTCTAAGGGACAAGAGACAGCAAAATGGCTCTAAAGACTTATAATCCCACCTCCGAAGGCCGTCGTACTCTCGTTACGACCGACCGTTCGCAGCTCTGGAAGGGTGCCCCGGTCAAGGCTCTGACCGAAGGCCTCAGCAAATCCGGTGGTCGTAACAACCGTGGTCGCATCACTGCGTTCCACCGTGGTGGCGGTCACAAGCGTACGTACCGCATGATTGATTTCAAGCGTGCCAAGTTTGACGTCGTCGGGACCGTAGAACGTCTCGAATACGATCCGAACCGCACGGCCTGGATCGCTCTGATCAAGTACGAAGACGGCGAGCTCGCCTACATCGTTGCTCCGCAGCGTCTGGCTGCTGGCGACAAGGTCATCTCGTCCATGTCGGCTCTCGACGTGAAGCCGGGCAATGCCATGCCGCTCGAGCGTATGCCGGTCGGTACCATCGTCCACAACGTCGAGCTCAAGCCCCGCAAGGGCGGCCAGGTCGCTCGTTCGGCTGGTGCCTATGCCCAGTACGTCGGTCGTGACGCTGGTTGGGCCATCCTGCGCCTGAACTCGGGTGAGCAGCGTCGTGTGCATGGCACTTGCCTTGCAACCGTCGGTGCCGTGTCCAACCAAGACCACGCCAACACCTCGCTCGGCAAAGCCGGTCGCAACCGTTGGCTCGGCCGCAAGCCGGTCAACCGTGGTGTGACCATGAACCCGGTCGATCACCCGCATGGTGGTGGTGAAGGCCGTACCTCTGGTGGCCGTCACCCGGTTTCGCCGTGGGGCAAGCCGACCAAGGGCAAGCGTACGCGTAGCAACAAGGCAACGGACAAGTTCATCGTTCGCAGCCGTCACGTTAAGAAGGGCAGGTAAGCCATGACCCGTTCGATTTGGAAGGGCCCGTTTGTCGACGGCTACATGCTCAAGAAGGCTGAAAAGGCCTTGGCATCCGGCCGCAACGATGTGGTCAAGATCTGGAGCCGTCGCTCGACCATTCTGCCGCAGTTCGTGGGTATCACGTTCGGCGTGCACAACGGCCAGAAGCACGTTCCGGTCAGCGTCACTGAAGACATGATCGGCCACAAGTTTGGCGAGTTCGCGCCGACCCGTACCTATTACGGTCACGCCGCCGACAAGAAGGCCAAGAGGAAGTAAGATGGGCAAGCCAAAGACTGAGCGCGCTCTCAAGGACAACGAGGCTAAGGCTGTTCTGCGCATGCTGCGCATCAGCCCTCAGAAGCTGAACCTCGTCGCGCAGTTGATCCGTGGCAAGAAGGTTGAGAAGGCCCTGGCCGATCTCGAATTCAGCCACAAGCGCATCTCTGGCCAGGTGAAGAAGGTGCTCGAGAGCGCCATCGCCAACGCCGAGAACAACCATGGCTTGGACACCGACGCCCTCGTCGTTGCAGAAGCCTTCGTGGGCAATTCGCTCGTCATGAAGCGTTTCATGGCTCGCGGTCGCGGTAAATCGTCGCGGATCGAGAAGCCTTTCTCGCATCTGACGATCATCGTCCGGCAAGTTGAGGAGGCCGCATAATGGGTCAGAAGATCAATCCAATCGGCTTCCGCCTGGGCATCAACCGCACCTGGGACAGCCGCTGGTACGCAAACAAGGGCGAGTATGGTTCGCTGCTTCAGGAAGACCTGAAGATCCGCACCATGCTGATGAAGGATCTGAAGGCGGCTGCCGTCTCCAAGATCGTCATCGAGCGTCCGCACCGTAAGTGCCGCGTGTCGATCCACACTGCCCGTCCGGGCATCGTGATCGGCAAGAAGGGCGCTGACATCGACAAGATCCGCGCCAAGGTGAAGAAGTTCACCGACTCGGAAGTGCACATCAACATCGTTGAAGTGCGCAAGCCCGAGACTGACGCGACCTTGGTCGCTCAGGGCATCGCTCAGCAGCTGGAACGCCGTGTGGCATTCCGTCGCGCCATGAAGCGTGCCGTGCAGACTGCAATCCGCATGGGCGCCGGTGGTATCCGCGTCAATGTTGGTGGTCGTCTTGGTGGTGCCGACATCGCTCGTACCGAATGGTACCGCGAAGGCCGCGTGCCGCTGCACACCCTGCGTGCGGACATCGACTACGGCACTGCCGAAGCCGAAACCACGTATGGCATCATCGGCATCAAGGTGTGGATCTTCAAGGGCGAAGTCCTTGAGCATGATCCGTCCGCTCATGAGCGTCGCGCTACCGAAGGTAGTGAAGGTGGCCAGCGTAGCGAGCGCGAACCGCGCCGTGAGCGTGGCGATCGCGACCGCGAACGCGCATAAGAAGGTTGAACGACTATGCTGCAACCGAAGAGAACTAAGTTCCGCAAGGCCCACAAGGGCCGCATCCATGGCCAGGCCAAGGGTGGCACCGAGCTGGCATTCGGCCAGTACGCACTGAAGGCCACCGAGCCGGAACGCGTTACTGCCCGCCAGATCGAGGCAGCCCGTCGCGCGATCACTCGCGAGATGAAGCGTCAGGGTCGCGTCTGGATCCGGATTTTCCCGGATCTGCCGGTTTCCAAGAAGCCTACCGAAGTCCGAATGGGTAAGGGTAAGGGCTCCGTGGAGTTCTGGGCCGCACGGGTAAAACCTGGTCGCATCGTTTTTGAGATTGACGGCGTACCCGAAGACGTTGCAAAGGAGGCCCTTCGCCTCGGAGCAATGAAGTTGCCGATCACCACGCGCATCGTACAGCGCATTGTCGACTAAGGGACACGAGCATGAAAGCCAGTGATGTGCGGAGCAAAACCGCAGACGAACTGAAAGATCAGCTCGTCGACCTCAAGAAAGAACAGTTCAACCTGCGTTTCCAGCGTGCTACCCAGCAGCTGGAAAAGCCGGCCCAGGTCAAGCAGGTCCGCCGTGATATCGCGCGGATCAAGACGATCCTCGGCCAAAAGAGCGCAGCTAAGTAAGGAATCGATCCCATGCCAAAGCGCGTTCTGCAGGGGACTGTTGTCTCCGACGCCAATGACAAGACAATCGTTGTCCGTGTCGAGCGCCGTTTCACGCACCCCCTTCTCAAGAAGACCGTGCGTCGTTCCAAGAAGTACCATGCCCATGACGAAGCCAATGTGGCCAAGGTCGGGCAGACTGTTTGGATCGAGGAAACTGCGCCGATCAGTAAGAACAAGCGTTGGACGCTTGTTCCGTCAGCGTAAGAGAATTTTTGATATTAGGTCGGCGAGCCGGATGACGGTGCAGCCGGTTCAACTAGAAGGCATCCAGTTATGATCCAGATGCAGTCCAATCTCGATGTCGCCGATAATTCCGGCGCCAAGCGAGTCATGTGCATCAAGGTGCTGGGCGGTTCGCATCGCAAGTACGCCTCGGTCGGCGACATTATTGTCGTTTCGGTCAAGGACGCTATTCCGCGTGGCCGCGTTAAAAAGGGCCAGGTGATGAAGGCCGTGGTGGTTCGCACCGCAACCGACATCCGCCGTCCCGATGGCACCGTCATCCGTTTTGACAAGAACGCCGCGGTTCTGATCAACAATCAGAAAGAACCTATCGGCACCCGTATCTTCGGACCTGTTCCGCGTGAACTCCGCGCTAAGAACCACATGAAGATCATCTCGCTCGCCCCAGAGGTGCTGTAATGGCCTCCAAGATCAAGAAGGGCGACAAAGTCGTCGTCCTCGCTGGTAAGGACAAGGGCAAGACCGGTCAGGTCCTGCAGGTTATCCCCAGCGAAACTCGCGCGCTCGTTCAGGGCATCAACCTGATCCGTCGCCACACCAAGCAGACTGCGTCGACCGATGCCGGCATCTTCACCAAGGAAGCGCCGATCCATCTGTCCAATCTCGCCGTTGCTGATGCCAATGGCAAGCCGACCCGCGTCGGTTTCCAGATCAAGGACGGCGTGAAGTCCCGCGTCGCCAAGACCACCGGAGATGCGATCGATGGCTGAGACCGCTTATATTCCGCGCCTGCGCACGGTCTATGAAGAGACCATCAAGGCTGAACTGACCAAGCAGTTCAACTACACGAACGTCATGCAGCTGCCCAAGATCGACAAGATCGTGCTGAACATGGGCGTTGGTGAAGCAGTGGCCGACACCAAGAAGGTGAAGTCCGCTGCTGGCGAAATGGAAAAGATTGCTGGTCAGAAGCCGGTCATCACCCATGCGCGCAAGTCGATCGCTGGCTTCAAGGTCCGCGAAGAGATGCCGCTCGGCGTCAAGGTCACCCTGCGCGGCGTGCGCATGTACGAATTCCTGGACCGCCTGGTGAACATCGCCCTGCCGCGCGTTCGTGACTTCCGTGGCCTTAATCCGAATTCCTTCGACGGCCGTGGCAACTATGCCATGGGCATCAAGGAACACATCATCTTCCCCGAAATCAACTATGATCAGATCGATCAGGTTTGGGGCATGGACATCGTGATTGCCACGACGGCCAAGACGGATGATGAAGCACGCGCGCTTCTGCGGGCTTTCAACTTCCCGTTCCGCCAGTAAGCGGGCAGGGAAGGGATAAAGGATCAGGACATGGCAAAGACCAGCTCCATCGAAAAGAACAACAAGCGCGCCGCCCTGGCCAAGCAGTATGCTAACAAGCGTTCTGCTCTCAAGGCAACCATCAAGGACCAGAATCTGTCCATTGAAGAGCGCTTCAACGCAACGCTCAAGCTCGCAGAACTTCCCCGCAACTCGGCAAAGGTGCGCGTGCGCAACCGTTGCGAGGTCTCGGGTCGTCCGCGTGGTTACTATCGCAAGCTCAAGATGAGCCGTATCGCCCTGCGTCAGCTGGGCAACCTGGGTCAGATCCCGGGTCTGGTCAAGTCGAGCTGGTAAGGAGAGAAGACAATGAGCTTTTCCGATCCCATCGGCGATATGCTGACCCGCATCCGCAACGCTCAGGAGCGTCGCAAGTCTTCCGTTTCGACACCGGCATCGACCCTTCGCGGTCGCGTGCTGGACGTTCTCCAGTCCGAGGGTTTCATCCGCGGCTACTCCGAGACCAAGTTCGAGAACGGTGCATCCGAGTACGAGATTGAACTCAAGTACTCCGAAAACGAAGGCGTGATCCGCACCATCGAGCGCGTTTCCCGTCCCGGCCGCCGCGTGTACGCGTCGGTAAAGAATATTCCGCAGGTGGCGAATGGCCTCGGTGTGTCTATCCTTTCCACCCCAAAGGGTGTTATGGCCGACCACGAAGCCAAGGCTGCCAACGTTGGTGGCGAGGTACTCTGCCGCGTCTTCTAAGATGTGAGCCTGGAATGCGGGGTCCCCCGCATTCCAGTCACTTGCTCGCATCGCGCGGTAAGACGATTACTCAAGGATAAGAAATGTCACGTACTGGCAAGAAACCGGTGGCCCCGGTAAGCGGCGTCACGGTAACGATCAATGGTCGTACCGTCTCGGCTAAGGGCCCGAAGGGCGAACTGAGCATTGCGCTCATGGATGTGGTGAACGTCGAGCAGGGTGAGGACGGTCTTGTCGTCTCGCCAGCCAACGACAGCCGTGAAGCCCGCGCGGCTTGGGGCACCACCCGCGCCCTCATCCAGAACATGGTCACCGGTGTCAGCGCCGGCTTCGAAAAGAAGCTTGCGATCCAGGGCGTGGGTTATCGCGCCGCGATGCAGGGCAAAGATGTGAAGCTGTCTCTCGGCTTCAGCCATGAAGTTGTATACCAGGCTCCCCAGGGCATCACCCTGGCAGTTCCGGCTCCGACCGAGATCATTGTGACCGGTATCGACAAGCAGGCTGTGGGTCAGGTGGCGGCGGAGATCCGCAGCTGGCGTCCCCCCGAACCCTACAAGGGCAAGGGCGTGCGGTACTCGAACGAGACCGTGTATCGCAAAGAAGGCAAGAAGAAGTAAGGAGCGCCTGCAATGGCTATCACTGCAAAAGGTGTGGACCGCCGCAAGGCCCGTGTCCGCAAGGCGCTCAAGGCTCGTGCCTTCGGTCGTCCGCGTCTGTCGGTTTTCCGTTCAGAGAAGAATATCTACGCACAGATCATCGACGACACCACTGGTCGTACGCTGGCTGCCGCTTCGTCCCTCGACAAGGACCTGCGTTCGAGCCTCAAGAGCGGTTCGACCGCCGAGGCTGCTGCGACCGTCGGCAAGCTGATCGCCGAACGCGGCGTGAAGGCTGGCGTTGGCGAGGTTGTGTTCGACCGTGGCGCCTACATCTATCACGGCCGTGTTAAGGCCCTTGCAGACGCTGCCCGTGAGGGCGGTCTGCAGTTCTAACCACGGCGAGGAAGAGATAAAATGAGCAGAGACGTTCAAGAGCGCGAAAGCGAATTCGTCGATCGCCTGGTCCACATCAATCGTGTGGCCAAGGTTGTGAAGGGCGGCCGTCGCTTCGGTTTCGCAGCACTCGTCGTTGTTGGTGACCAGAAGGGTCGCGTCGGTTTCGGTCACGGTAAGGCCCGTGAAGTTCCTGAGGCAATCCGCAAGGCCACTGAACAGGCCAAGCGCCAGATGATCCGCGTGCCGCTCCGCGATGCACGTACCCTTCACCACGACGTGACCGGTCGTCACGGCGCTGGCAAGGTGATCCTGCGTGCCGCCGTTCCGGGTACTGGTATCATTGCCGGTGGTCCGATGCGCGCCGTGTTCGAAACGCTTGGCATCAACGATATCGTTGCCAAGTCGCAGGGCACTGCAAACCCCTACAACATGGTTCGCGCCACATTCGATGCGCTCAAGCGCGTTGATAGCCCCCGTGCGGTGGCTTCTCGTCGCGGCCTGAAGGTCTCCGAACTGCAGGCTCGCCGCGGCGAAACTGCCGTCGAAGCTTGACCGTAAGGACGGAGAAGCAAAATGGCTGACAAGAAAACTATCACCGTGCAGCAGGTCGGTTCGCCGATCCGCCGTGAAAAGAGCCAGCGCGCGACCCTCATCGGTCTCGGGCTCAACAAGATGAACAAGCAGCGCGAGCTGGTTGATACGCCCGAAGTTCGTGGCATGATCAACAAGGTCCCGCACCTCGTCCGCGTTGTCGGCGAGTAAGGAAGGGTCCGTACAAATGACTCGTTTGAACGAACTTCGCGATAATCCAGGTGCCAACAAGGTCCGCGTTCGCGTCGGCCGTGGTATCGGTTCGGGCGTCGGCAAGACCGGCGGCCGCGGCGGCAAGGGCCAGACTGCCCGTTCCGGCGTTGCGATCAATGGCTTTGAAGGCGGCCAGATGCCCCTTCACATGCGTATGCCGAAGCGTGGCTTCAATGCTTGGAACCCCAAGGATTGGAACGAAGTGCGCCTCGACCGCATCCAGGCCTACATCGACAGCGGCAAGCTCGACATCAAGGGCGTGGTTGACTCCGCCGCTCTCGTCGCAGCCGGCGTCATCCGTCGTCCCAAGGACGGCGTGCGTCTGATCGGTTCGGAAGGCTTCTCGGCCAAGAAGGTTACCTTCAAGGTTGACTACGCCACCAAGGGTGCTGCTGCTGCCATCGAGGCTGCCGGCGGCAAGCTTGACCTGATCCCGGTCAAGGAGACCTGGAAAAAGACTCCTTACGAAGCCAAGTAATCTGGCACTGGCGCACCCGACCTGGGGGTTGGGTGCGCTTTTTGGTTTGTTGCGCCAGGGTGGCAGGACTATATGCTCCTCAGGCGCTTTGACCGCGCCTGGCCTTGAAGCCTTAGGGAGCGAAGTATGGCGTCCGCAGCCGAGCAACTAGCTCGCAATCTTTCTTTTTCGACCTTTTCTAAGGCGAAAGCCCTTCAGCAGCGCATCTGGTTCACGCTGGGCGCGCTGCTTGTTTATCGTTTGGGCACATTCATTCCGGTTCCGGGCATCGATCCTGATGCATTCCGTGCCACTTTCGAGCAGAGCCAGCAGGGCATCATCGGCATGTTTAACATGTTCTCCGGTGGCGCCGTTGAACGCATGGCGATTTTTGCTCTCAACCTGATTCCCTACATTACGGCGTCCATCGTCGTGCAGGTGGTCTCGACGGCGTCTCCGCGCCTCGAAGCCCTCAAGAAAGAGGGTGAGGCTGGCCGTCGCAAGATGAACCAGTACACCCGCTACCTTGCCGTGCTGTTCTGCGCGGTTCAGGCATACGGCATTGCCGTGGGTCTGGAAGGCAGCCAGGGCGTGGTTCTCAATCCGGGCTGGTTCTTCCGCATCTCCACCGTGATCACCCTGGTTGGTGGCACGATGTTCCTGATGTGGCTGGGCGAGCAGATCACGGCGCGTGGTGTCGGTAACGGCATTTCGCTGATCATCTTTGCCGGTATCGTGGCCAATCTGCCCGCGACCATCGCTCAGACCCTCGAGCTCAGCCGTACTGGTGCCATCCCGGGCTTTGCAGCCCTCGGCATGATCATTCTGGCTCTCGTGGTCATTGCGGTCATCGTGTTCTTCGAACGCGCTCAGCGCCGCTTGCTGATCCAGTATCCGAAGCGCCAGGTCGGCAATAAGATGTTCCAGGGGGATACCTCGCATCTGCCGCTCAAGCTGAACACCGCCGGCGTTATCCCGGTGATCTTCGGCTCGTCGCTTCTGCTGCTGCCGGCGACCATTGCGTCCTTTGCAGCGCAGGGGAATGCTCCGGGCTGGCTGACCACCGTCACGGCTCTTCTCGGCCGCGGGCAGCCGCTCTATCTGGCGCTGTTTGCGTTCTTCATTATCTTTTTCGCCTTCTTCTACACGGCCATCGTGTTCAATCCCACGGAGACGGCGGATAACCTCAAGCGCTCCGGCGGCTTCATTCCGGGCATCCGTCCGGGTGAGCGGACCGCCCAGCACATCGACTATGTGCTGACGCGCATTACCGTTGCCGGTGCTATATACCTCACGGTGGTGGCACTGATTCCGGAAGTTATGTTCAGCCAGCTCGCGGTCAGCCAGTTTATTGGCGGTACCTCGCTGCTGATCATGGTGACGGTGACCCTTGATACGGTCAGTCAGATCCAGAGCCATCTAGTTGCCCAACAATACGAAGGGCTGTTGAAGAAATCCCGACTTGGAGGGGGCAAGCGTCGATGAGGTTGATCCTTTTGGGACCGCCGGGGGCAGGCAAGGGCACACAGGCCAAGATTTTGGTCGAAGCCTACGGCATCCCCCAGCTCTCCACTGGCGATATTCTGCGTGCAGCGATTGCTGCCCAGACCCCACTCGGGGTTGAGGCCAAGGCGATCGTTGATCGTGGTGACCTCGTCTCGGATGCCATCGTCAACGGTATCGTGTCGGAGCGGCTTGACGCCGAGGATTGCAAGCCTGGCTTCATCCTCGACGGCTTCCCGCGGACTATCGCCCAGGCTGAAGCTCTGGATGTCATGCTGGCGGAGAAGGGCATTGCGCTCGACGCCGTAATCGAGATCAAGGCAGATGCCGACATTCTCGTTCAGCGTGTTATCAATCGCGCCAAGGAATCAGGCGGCGCTCGCGCTGACGACAACGAGGAAGTGCTGCGCAAGCGCCTTGGTGTCTATGCAGAGCAGACAGCGCCTCTGGTCTCGTACTACTCCGACAAGGGTCTCTTGTGCCCTGTGGATGGTATGGCGCCTGTGAACGAAGTGACCACTGCCATCAAGGCAGCGATTACCAAGTAATTTGATAGGGCGGAGCCTGTTGACTCCGCCCGGTCGAATCCTTAAAGAACCGCATCAGTCTCATGGATTTTTGGGCTGGATTCGGTTCTCAACCATGGTTGGGGGTCGAGATCCGGTCCCTTGTTGTTTAAGGACACCCGCCGGGATGGCGCGTGTTTAATGAAGGAGAGCAGACGTGGCTCGTATTGCTGGCGTCAATATCCCGACGAACAAGCGCGTTGTTATCGCGCTGCAGTATATTCACGGCATCGGCGAAAAGTTTGCCAAGGACATCACCGACAAGGTTGGTATCCCGGCAGAGCGTCGCGTCAACGAACTGACCGACGCTGAAGTGATCCAGATCCGTGAAGCAATCGACAGCGATTACGTTGTTGAGGGTGATCTTCGTCGTAACGTTGCGATGAACATCAAGCGCCTGATGGACCTCGGTAACTATCGTGGTCTGCGTCATCGTCGTGGCCTTCCGGTCCGCGGTCAGCGCACCCACACCAACGCTCGTACCCGCAAGGGTCCGGCGAAGCCGATCGCTGGCAAGAAGAAGTAATTTCCGCACCCGCTAGGGCGGGGCGGTGTTTTATCGGAAGTGGCGGGGTTGATCCTGCAGGGCCATATGGCTCCTGGACCTAGTCCGTTTCTTCCGTGGTGGAGCTGCTGGCATTACGGCAGCGCCGATACCCAAGAGGACCTTTATGGCTAAGAACGAAGTCGCGCGCGTCCGTCGCAAGGAGCGCAAGAATATCACTTCCGGCGTTGCTCACGTGAACGCCTCCTTCAACAACACCATGATCACCATCGCGGACATGCAGGGCAACACGATCTCGTGGTCGTCCTCGGGCGTGATGGGTTTCAAGGGTTCGCGCAAGTCGACCCCTTATGCTGCCCAGGTTGCCGCGGAAGACGCAGCAAAGAAGGCTCAGGAACACGGCATGAAGACCCTCGAGGTCGAAGTTCGTGGTCCGGGTTCAGGCCGCGAATCGGCGCTCCGCGCCCTTCAGGCTGCAGGCTTCAACGTCACCTCGATCCGCGACGTGACTTCGATTCCGCACAACGGTTGCCGTCCGCGTAAGCGGCGCCGCGTCTAACAACTAGACCACTTGGTAAACTCCCGGCTGCAAGGGCCGGGAGTCCTATTGTGTTTGCGGCGGAGCGGCCTTCACGGGCCGCGAATTTGAAAGGACAATACCGTGACGATCCAGAGGAACTGGCAGGAACTCATCAAGCCGACCAAGCTGGAGATTGTTTCGGATGGCGTCGATACGCGCCAGGCTTCGGTTATCGCCGAGCCTCTCGAGCGCGGCTACGGCCTTACCTTGGGCAATGCGCTGCGTCGCGTTCTGCTGTCGTCGCTTCAGGGCGCCGCAGTCACCGCGATTCAGATCGACGGCATTCTGCACGAATTCTCGTCTCTGCCCGGCGTGCGTGAGGACATCACCGACCTGGTGCTGAACGTTAAGGAAATCGCCA
Organism: Devosia sp. SD17-2; assembly: GCF_029201565.1. Lineage (GTDB taxonomy): Bacteria > Pseudomonadota > Alphaproteobacteria > Rhizobiales > Devosiaceae > Devosia. Next base: position 2,728,280 of record NZ_CP104002.1, on the reverse strand, counting down.
TCAAGATGGGTGGCGAAGGTCCGAAGCGTCTCACACTGACCCGTCAGGGCCCAGGTTCTGTGACGGCCGGCGACATCAAGGTGTCGGGCGACATCGAAGTGCTCAATCCCGAACTCGTGATCTGCCATCTCGACGATGGTGCCGAAATCAACATCGAGTTCACCGTCAATACCGGCAAGGGCTATGTCCCGGCCGACAAGAACCGTCCGGAAGATGCCCCCATCGGCTATATTCCGGTCGACGCCCTGTTCTCGCCGGTTCGCCGCGTGAGCTACAAGGTTGACGCGACCCGCGCTGGCGAAAGCTTGGACAAGGACAAGCTCACCCTGCAGGTCGAGACCAATGGCGCCGTGTCGCCGGAAGATGCCGTGGCTTATGCTGCGCGCATTCTCCAGGACCAGCTGTCGGTCTTCGTGAACTTCGAAGAGCCCAGCAAGGAAAAGGCACAGGATGCCGTTCCCGAACTGGCCTTCAATCCGGCTCTGCTCAAGAAGGTGGACGAGCTCGAACTCTCCGTGCGTTCGGCCAACTGCCTCAAGAACGACAACATCGTCTATATCGGCGACCTTATCCAGAAGACGGAAGCCGAGATGCTGCGGACTCCGAATTTCGGCCGCAAGTCGCTCAATGAAATCAAGGAAGTCCTGGCACAGATGGGGCTTCATCTCGGAATGGACGTTAACAACTGGCCGCCCGAGAATATCGATGACCTCGCCAAGCGCTACGAAGATCACTACTGATCCGGCGCAGGCCAAGACTTTTAGGAGATAACCCATGCGACACGGTAATCGCGGCCGCAAATTCAGCCGTACCGCTTCTCACCGTAAGGCGATGTTCGCCAATATGTCTGCTGCGCTGATCAAGCACGAGCAGATCGTTACTACGCTTCCCAAGGCCAAGGACCTGCGTCCGATCGTCGAGAAGCTGATCACCCTCGGCAAGCGCGGCGACCTGCACGCTCGTCGTCAGGCGATCGCCCAGATCCGCGACGAAGCCATGGTTGCGAAGCTCTTCGCAGTCCTCGGCCCGCGTTATGCTGAGCGTCAGGGCGGCTACATCCGCATCCTGAAGGCCGGTTTCCGCTATGGCGACAACGCGCCGCTGGCCGTGATCGAGTTCGTCGATCGTGACGTCAATGCCAAGGGCCAGGACTCCGGTCCGTCCTTCGCACAGGACGACGAAGCCGAAGCCGCATAAGAGCGCTTCAGCACAAAGCTTCAAAAGGGCGGCCCCAGTGGTCGCCCTTTTTGTTTTTGCCTGTCACCGCGCTTCGGCCCTGGCCTTCAGCCGTTCCGGTGGCACAGCGTTGAACGCCCGCACCTCAACCGGTGCCCTGCAGGCCACTGTCGCTTTTTTCCCCCATTCGACCGCTTCCTCGAGGCTCTCGCATTCGAGCACCCAGAAGCCGCCGACATGCTCCTTTGCCTCGATGAAGGGGCCGTCGGTGACCATGGTGCCGCCATTGCGATCGGCGCGGATGGTCTTGGCGCGGGCAGGGGGCTGCAGGCCGCCGACGAAATTGCGCACACCCTTGGCAATCATCTCCTCATTGAGCGCGGAGATATCGCTCATCAGCTGGCTGTCTTCCTTGGACGGGTCGTAGTCGTCGGGCAGGTGGATCGCGACGAGATATTCCATTTTCGTCTCCTCATTAATCCGGCGGGTGTTTTTGCCGTCCAGACTAGACGAGTGAGATGGCGGGACTCAGACTGAGCGCGTCGCGATCGCCGTTCCTGATTTTTCTCGCTTTCCCTTTTCCCCTTGCCGTGTACCCATGAAGGCCTTGTCGGGGGACAGCATGGATCGCATTCTCGTCACGGGGGCCTCGGGCTTCGTTGCCAAGCACATCATTGGAGAGCTGCTGCGCGCCGGCTATCAGGTGCGTGGCACGGTCCGCAGCCGCGCCCGCCTTTCCGGCATCAAAGATGCGATTGCCGAGCTCGCTCCCGGTCGCGAACAGCATCTTGAAATCGTCGAGGCGGACCTCCTCGAAGACGCCGGCTGGTCCGCCGCCATGGCTGGTTGTGCTGCGGTCATGCATGTGGCCACGGTAATCGTCGCCGAAGAGCCGAAGGACGCGTCCATCGTCATTCGCCCCGCCGTTGAAGGCACTGAGCGCATCCTGCGGTTTGCCCTTGCCAGCGGCATCAGGCGCGTGGTGATGACCTCCTCCATTTCCACGGTCGGTTATGGTCATGGCCACGACAGCGGCGTCCGAACCTATACCGAGGCCGATTACACCAATCTTGAAAACATGCGCCACCCCTGGGCCTATTGCATCGGCAAGACGCGGGCCGAACAGGCCGCCTGGGCCTACGCTCGCAGCAGGGATATGCAGCTGACCACCATCCACCCGGGGGCCATTCTCGGTCCGGCGACTGATCCCCAGACCAGCATCTCACTTGGGCTCGTCAGCGGGCTCCTCGATGGGTCAACACCGGCCATGCCCCGCATCGGCTTTGCCATCAGCGATGTCCGCGATGTCGCCGCCATGCATCTGGCTGCGCTGCAGACGCCCCAGAGCATCGGCCAGCGCTATCTCTGCACCGCGCCATATACGCGCTTTGACGAGGTCGCGGGCATCCTGCGCCGGGCCTATCCCGATTATCCTGTGACGCTCAAATCCGTGCCCGACTGGATCATGCGGCTCGTTGCGCTCACGGGTGGTCCTGTCCGCCAGATCATCAACGATATCGGCAATGAAAAGCATTTTGACGGGTCGAAAGGCGAGCGTCTTCTGGGCCGCCCCTATTTCACGGTCGAGGAAGCCGTCCTCAGCGCGGCCGACAGCCTGATCCGCTTCAACCTGGTAAAGCCTAAACCGGGAAGGTAAGCCCCCAGCGCCGATAGAGCGCCTGTAGTTCGCGCTGGTTGCGGCACACGACGACCGGCAATCCGGTCGCTTTCGCTACGGCAATATACTTGTCGGCCGCGTCGCGGGTGATCCAGAGCCAGTGGATCATGTCCCACTTGATCGAGTCGCGATTGCCCTCCAGCGCTCCCGCCCGGTTTCGGTTGAGCGTGCGGGTGAAATAGCGCCAGTACCGCCGCCAAAGCGGCTCGTCGAGGGCAATGACGCCCGTCGCGCGGGAAAACCGGAGCGGGAGGATGACCGAATAATTCCCGTCCATCACCCATTCCGGCTCGGCCACTGCCTCGGCATGAAGAGCGTGAAACTCCTCATCCGGCCGCTGCACCCAGTCCGTATTCGGCATATGCCGAAAGAGATCGACGTGACGGGCGGGGACGCCGATCTTTTTTCCGATCGCAACCGCGAGCGTCGATTTACCCGCATTGGTCGGCCCGAGAATCACGATCCGGCGGCCAAGATCATCAAGCTCGGGTATGTCTGGCAATTCTACGCTCCTCAGATCCGGCTCCTGCCTCCCCTTGCCCCTTCGGGGTGAGGGCTAAGGTGAGGGGCCTTCTTTTCGCTTCCCAGTCACCTCCGCTCACGCCGCTGGCGGTATTGGAACCGCGCGATGTCCGGTGTCAGTGTGGTCAGCAGGCCCGAGTGGCCCACGAGCTTTCCTGCCCCGTCATGACAGTCAAAACTGCTCTCCACTAGCGACGCATAAGGAATGATATAGGCCTGGCTGCCGAGGATCGGCCCGACGGCGAGGAACGGCTGCAGCAGCGGTTCGGCGAATTCTGGATCATTGCTCATGATCACGACGCTCGCCTGTGCGATGGGCTGGTTGCCGGCCCGTCCCGGCACCATGGAGAGGAAGCTCGTCACCTCCCGCGGCGATTTTTCGACCGCCTCTGCCCAGCGCGGCAACACGCTCTGGGCATCGCTGAGATCATAGGTGATCTGGGCGAACACCACATTACCCACTGGATAGGCGTCCATTTCGAACGCGGTCACCACGCCGAAATTGCCACCGGCGCCGCGCAGCGCCCAGAAGAGATCGGCGTTGTTCTCCCGATCCGCCCGCACCATCGAACCGTCAGCGAGCACCACGTCCGCCGCCTGCACATGATCCAGCGTCAGCCCATGCTTGCGCGTGAAATAGCCTATGCCGCCCGCCGTCGCGAGACCGCCAACACCCACGCCACCATAGTCGCCCGAGCTCATGCCGAGCCCATGCGGCGCCAGGGCCGCGGCAACCTCACCCCAGCGTGCACCAGGCCCGACACGAAACAGACCGCTCTTTTCATCGAGCAGTTTGATCGCATTCATCTGCCCCAGATCGATGACAATGCCGCCGTCATTGGTGGCCCGTCCCGAAATGCCGTGCCCGCCACTGCGCACCGCCAGCGGCACGCTTTGCCGCGCGGCATAGGCGACCGCTTCAGAGACCTCCTCAGCCTTTTTCGGCCGCAGCACGAGCCCGGGATTGCCCTTGTGGATGTAGGTCGAGCGGAATTTCGGAAAATCGTGGTCGCCCGGCTCGACGGCCTGCGGCGCCAGATCTTTGGGAATGCCGTCATAGTCAATGCCGGGGCGACGCTGGGCGAGGGCGCTCGACGAGCGCGTTGACGCCGTCTGCGTGCCCAGTGCCGCACGCGCCGCCGCCACCTTTTCGCGCACCGCCGGTGCCACCCGCGTGCCAAACAGCTCGATCGGGCCGGAGGCGTCCGCAGGCAGGATGAAGGTCGAAAACCCTTGCTCCAGCGCCAGCGCCGTCAATTGCTCGATCATGGCATTGACGTCATCGGTCGTCGTCAGCCGGCCGCCGATATTGAGGAGCCGCCGGATGTCGCGCGGATCCCGCCCGGCCTCAATCGCGGCTTCGTCGATGATGGCGTTGGATTCGACGAGATCGGGCGATTTGATATAGCCCTGCGAGGGCAGCCAGCCATCGGCCTTGCGCCCGATCAGCTTAAGCATGCGCGGCTTGTAGGCGCCCAGCCAGATCCCGATCTGATGATGGGGCAGGGGTCCGCGTCGGGCACCCCGCGCCTTGTGATAGGTCCCGTCGACCCTGACGCCACCGGCAGCCCCGGCGTCCCAGATGCCGCGGATGATGCCGATGCCCTCATCCAGCGCGTCGACGGACTGTCCGGGGCTGAGCTTGTCCTCGCCCATGGCCTCTATGCCATCCCAGAATGCGCCGGCGCCGAGCCCGAGTTCAACGCGCCCCTTTGACAAGAGGTCGAGACTGGCCACCGCCCGCGCCAGCACGGCGGGCTGGCGCAACGGCAGGTTCAGCACGTTCCCAGACAGGCTCACGCGACTGGTCTTGGCCGCCACATAAGACAGCAGCGTCCAGGTATCGACGAAGTTGGACTGGTAGGGATGATCCTGGAAGGTGACGAGATCGAGTCCATAAGCCTCGGTCTCCTGCGCCAGCGCCACCACGGCATCCACCTTCTGGGCAGACGGGGTGATGAAGGTGCCAAAGCGCAGGCTATGCCCGTAATCGGTCATGATATGCCCAGCAGTTACGAAAGATAACCTACTATCTAGTCGTCACCGTTGGGCATTCAAGTCGGCACATTTGTGTAACCATTGTGCGGCCGATGGCCGGGACGGATACCGCCCCAGCCGACAATCCGCTGCGTTCAGAGCTTGCAGGCGTGTCGCAGACCGTCATTGCCGAGGAAGGTGTCGGTGCGCGCGTCATAGGATTTATAGCGAGACGCGCAGCGCGCCACGTGCTCGGCGTCGAAAGTGTTCCGCGCTGCCGGGGCAGGGGCCGGCTTGTTGCTGTTGGAAATGGCGCCGGCGATGATTGCGCCGATGGCGAGACCGAAAATGCCCGCGATCAGCGGCTCGAGGTCGTTGCGATTGCGGTAGTAATAGGCGTCGTAGTCACGCGCGCTCCAGAACCACCAGCCGTTGCAATCGGGGTCCTGCGGATACTTCTGGCAATAGGCCTGCACCACCTGCTTGCGCTGTTCGGCATTCAGCGAATGGTCCTGCGCCTGAACCGGTGCGATGCTGGACAGGGCCATGATGCCGGTGAGCGCTATTGCGGTAAACTTCGTGACAAACGTGTTCATTGGGACCTTCCAGAGATTTTTTGTTTCCTGAACGTAGTTTGCGCTCGATCTCTCTAGGAAGCGTTGCCTCGTGCGGTGAACGCCCGCTTGCTGCATCGCCTTGCATTTTAAGCGTGGCCGGGCATTGCGTCGCGCCCTTTGGCTCTTCACTTTTAGTCGGGCTTACGCCATATTCGCCTCCGTTCGCGCAACTGGCGAGATGAGATGGGTAACCATCGGGGAACGCGAACCTCATGAAGCCGCTCGCCTGGGCACCCAACCGCAACCAGGGGAGCCCTATGCTGTCAGCATTGTCCACCCGGCCTTGGAATCGCGCTCAGCGCCATGATATGAGCACGTCCAATCAAATCTCTTCCGTCTCACGCGAGGTAATTTTCTCATGAGCACTCCATCGTCCTCGCTGTTTCCGCAGTTCTTCACCAATTCCGTTGCCCAGACCGATCCCGAGCTCGCTGCCGCGATCGGCAAGGAGCTCGGCCGCCAGCAGCATGAAATCGAGCTGATCGCCTCGGAGAACATCGTTTCGCGCGCTGTTCTGGAAGCCCAGGGCTCCGTGCTGACCAACAAATATGCCGAAGGCTATCCGGGCAAGCGCTACTACGGCGGCTGTGAGTTCGTCGATATCGCCGAAAGCCTCGCCATCGAGCGGGCCAAGCAGCTTTTCGGCGTCGAGTTCGCCAATGTGCAGCCCAATTCCGGCTCGCAGGCCAATCAGGGCGTCTATCAGGCGCTGGTCCAGCCCGGCGACACCATCCTCGGCATGTCGCTCGACGCCGGTGGTCACCTGACCCATGGCGCCAAGCCCAACCAGTCCGGCAAGTGGTTCAATGCCATCCAGTACGGCCTGCGCAAGCAGGACGGCCGCGTCGACATGGACCAGGTCCGCCAGCTCGCCCGCGAGCATAAGCCCAAGATGATCGTCGCAGGCTTCTCGGCCTATTCGCGCGTCATGGACTGGGCAGAATTCCGCGCCATCGCGGACGAAGTCGGGGCAATCCTTTTTGTCGACATGGCCCACGTTGCCGGTCTCGTGGCTGGTGGCCAGTACCCCAGCCCGTTCCCGCACGCCCATGTCGCCACCACCACCACCCACAAGACCCTTCGCGGTCCGCGCGGCGGCCTGATCCTCACCAACGATGAAGCCATCGCCAAGAAGATCAACTCGGCCATCTTCCCGGGCATCCAGGGCGGGCCGCTGATGCATGTCATCGCCGCCAAGGCCGTTGCCTTCAAGGAAGCGCTCGACCCGAGCTTCAAGCTCTATGCCAAGCAGGTCGTCGAAAACGCCCAGATGCTCGCCGAAACCCTCGTCAAGGGCGGCGTCGACATCGTCTCGGGCGGCACCGACAATCATCTGATGCTGGTTGATCTGCGCCCCAAGGGCCTCACCGGCAAGGCCACTGAGGCAGCTCTCGGCCGCGCCTACATCACCTGCAACAAGAACGCTGTTCCGTTCGATCCGGAAAAGCCGGCAATCACCTCGGGCATTCGCCTCGGCACGCCCGCCGGCACCACCCGCGGTTTCGGCACGGAAGAGTTCCGTGAAGTTGGCGAGCTCATCATCGAAGTGCTCGACGGCCTCAAGGCAAACGGCGAAGACAACAACAGCGCTGTCGAAGGCGCTGTGCGTGAGAAGGTCATCGCACTGACCTCTCGCTTCCCGATCTACGCAAACTAAGGGTATCCCATGCGCTGCCCCTATTGTGGCAACGACGACACCCAGGTGAAGGATAGCCGCCCGACTGAAGATTCGGGCGCTATCCGCCGCCGCCGCGTGTGCAATGCCTGCGGCGGTCGCTTCACCACGTTTGAGCGCGTGCAGCTGCGCGACCTCACCGTGGTCAAGAAGAGCGGCCGGAAAGTGCCCTTCGACCGCGAAAAGCTCTCCCGTTCGGTCTATACCGCCTTGCGCAAGCGTTCTGTCGAGGCCGAGCGCGCCGAGCGGCTGATTTCGGGCATCGTCCGTCAGCTGGAAAGCCTGGGCGACGTCGAAATCACCTCCGACCAGATCGGCGAATATGTGATGGAGGGGCTCAAGGGCCTCGACGATGTGGCCTTCGTCCGCTTCGCCTCCGTCTACAAGAATTTCTCTTCTGCCGACGACTTCCGGGACTTTTTGGCCGAGCTGGCGCAGGGCGGGGACCAGACCTTCCAGGACGAGGACTGATCTGCACCTGTTGCAGACCCAGCCGCGCCGGATTAAGGGTTGGGACGAGCTCGCGCGCTCCGATTTGGCGGATCGCGCGCAACACAAAGGTTTCGAGACATGGACTCCTACGGCGAGCGTTTCCCGATCGAAGCCAATTCAGCAGCCGGTCAGCATTTCCTGATCGTCGAGGGACGCTCCTATCCGGGCATCGCTGATGAGATGCGCGGCGGCGCTGTTGCCGCCCTCGAGGCGGCCGGTGCCACGCACGACGTCATCGCCGTGCCGAGCGCCATGGAAGTTCCGGTCGCCGTCGCCATGGCGATCGAAGCCGGGGACTATGACGGGTTTATCGCCCTGGGCTGCGTCATGCGCGGCCACACAAATCACTATGAGGCCGTCGCCGGCGAGAGCATTCGTGCGCTTGCCGAGTTGGCGGTCGTCGATGCCCTTCCGCTGGGTATCGGCATTCTGACCGTTGAAAATGAAGGGCAGGCCTGGGTCCGCGCGCGCAAGAGTGAGCAGGACCGGGGTGGCGACGCCGCTCGTGCCGCATTGGCCCTGGCAGCGCTTAAGGCAAAGTTGAACGCATAGAAATGACAGATATTCCCAAACGAGACTCGCAGGTCCATCGACCGGCAAACCAGCGCGGCGCAGCCCGTCTTGCTGCCGTGCAGGCGCTCTACCAGATGGACGTGGGCCGTCAGACCCTGGAAGACACGCTGGCCCAGTTCGGTGCCTTCCATCTCGGCCGCGAGATCGAGGGTGAGCAATATCTCCCCGCCGATGCCGATTTCTTCCGCCAGATCGTGCAGGGCGTTGCCAAGCACCAGCTCGAAATCGACCCCGCCGTCGATCAGGCGCTGGCTGATGGCTGGCCGATGGAGCGCGTTGACGCGACCCTTCGCGCCATCCTGCGCGCCGCTGCCTTCGAACTGCTGCGCCGCAAGGACATTCCGGCCAAGGTGGTCATCACCGAATATGTCGATGTCGCCCGGGCCTTCTACGAAGACGACGCTTCCGGCCTCGTCAACGCCGCTCTCGACACCATCGCCCGCGCCGCCGGCGCCGAGCTCTGACCGAAGCCTCCCGCAACGCTTCTAAAAAATCCCCGCCATGTGCGGGGATTTTTGTTTGTGGAGCAGGGGATGGGCAAGCCGCAACCCCTTCACCTCCCCTTCTGAAGGGGGAGGCAAGCAAAGCTAGGCCCCGTCCGGCCGTAGCGTCGCTCGGAGGGGGTGACCGCCCGCGCCCCCCCTCAAGAGAACACAAAAAAAAGCCCCGGCGAACCGGGGCTTCCAAAACTCTGAGCTTGAACCGATCAGAACGACTGCAGGATCGAGTCGATGAAGGTGCGGTCTTCGCCGAAGGACTGGGTCCGGCGCTGCTCGATCGTGACGACCTTGCCGTCGGTCAGGCCGTAGACGGCCTTGTCCGAAACGCGCTTGTTCTTGTCGAAGTAGACGGCCAGCACCGTGCGTTCCTGCACCATGGACAGGCCGAACGCGGTCTGCTGGACCTTGGTCTCGACATAGTACCAGGCGCTCTGGTCGCCGAAGCTGTTCGTGGACTGGGGCGACCCCAGAACCACGCGAACCAGGTCCTGGCTCTGGCCGACGCGGATCTGCTGCATCGCCGAGTCGGAAATCTCGTAACCCTGCGTGCGGCTGGTAACAACCGACGTGCTGCTTGTGCAGGCGACAAGGGCCAGTGCCATGACGGCTGCTGCCGCGATCGGCGCGATAGGAGCGGAGGCATTACGCAGGAGCATGAATTTGACTTTCCCGATGGCTCTCGACTATAGGCGTGACAACAAGGCGCGTGCCCAATGACCGCCGGAATGTGTAGCTGTCAACACCCTGATCTGGCAAGCTGGCAAGCAGCCCGGCGCGCTAATCATGTGTTTGACCGATCCCGAGGCTGAGCGCAATCCCATGATCCTGTCCTTGTTCCGCAAGAACACAGCAACTGACGCGGTTTATGCCGTCTACCGAGCTATTGTGGCGCAATCCCGACAGCCGCAATTCTATGCGGATTGGGGCGTCCCCGATACGGTGACTGGTCGGTTCGATATGATCAGCGTGCACATGGCGCTGCTGTTCCGGCGTCTGCGCGCCGACGCTACCAAGGATTTCAGCCAGGCCGTGTTCGACCTTTTCTTCAAAGACATGGACCGGTCCCTCCGCGAAATGGGTGTCACCGATCTCGGCGTTCCCAAGAAGATCCAGAAGATGGGCAACATCTTCTTTGGTCTGCTCGCCGCCATGAACGAAGCGCTTGATCGCAATGATGCGGAGACCCTCGCCGGGGTTCTTTCGCGAAACATTTTCGAAGGCGAAGCATCCGAGCATGCCCAGGCGCTGGCCGCCTATGTCATTGCCCAGGACGCTTTCCTTCACAACCAGTCGGCCGATTCCATCGTCAAGGGTGAGATCGCCTTCGGAGAAACTGCATGACGCATAAGGCGGAGCCTCTTTTCGACGCCGTCGTCCGTATCGACAAGCTGCCGGCCGCTGGCCGCTCCCTCAAGGTCGAAGCCGACGCCACAACGCGCGCTGCCATCGCCGAGGCCATGAAGGTCACCGCCGTCACCCGCTTCCAGGCGGAGCTGACCATCGTGCCCCTGCGCGGTGGTCTGCGGGCCCAGGGATGGCTCAAGGCCCATATCGAACAGCCATCGGTCGTCACGTTTGAGCCTGTTTTCCAGGATATAGCAGCTGATATCGATCGTGTTTTCCTGCCCGCCAGCGGCAAGGAACTGCCGGGGCCCGGCTCGGAAGTGTTCATCGACCTCGAAGATGACGATTTTCCAGACCATATCGATGGTCCGGAAGTTGATCTGAGCGCGCTTTTGCTGGAAACACTGGGTCTCGAGATCGATCCTTACCCGCGCGCGCCGGGCGAAAGCCTCGACGCGCTTGGTCTCGATGCCAAAGACGGGGAAGAAGGGCCGTTCGCCGCCCTTGCACGGCTTAAGGCTGGTAAGAAGGACGAAGACTGATCGCTGCGGGGCCTTTTGGTCTGGCGCGATCGTTCGCGTGGGAATGCTGTATGATCCTGGATCGTCGCATTCCTTGCCCGTCGGGTCGGGGCTTGCACCCACCCAGTGATGGGATATGTTTGCATGCCTGCCCAAGCGGGCCGAAACACGGGCTGAAATGACCGATACAATAACGATTTCCGTGGATGCCATGGGTGGCGATCACGCGCCGCGTGCCGTCATTCACGGCGCCGATTTGGCCCTGCGCGAGCACAAGAATACCAAGTTCATTTTCCACGGCCGCGAGGAGCAGATCAATCCGCTTCTCGAGGAGTTCCCGCGACTCAAGCCCGTCTCGACCGTCCGCCATTGCGAAACCGTCATCGCCATGGACGAAAAGCCCAGCCAGGCCTTGCGCAAGGGCAAGGGCACGTCCTCGATGTGGATGACCATCCAGGCGGTCAAGGATGGCGAAGCCGACGTCGCGATCTCCGGTGGTAACACCGGCGCGCTGATGGCCATGGCAACTTTCTGCCTGCGCCCGATGGAGGGCATTTCCCGCCCGGGCATCGCCGCCATCTGGCCGACCACGCGCAGCGATATCATCGTGCTCGACATGGGCGCCACCATTGGCGCCGACGCGCGCCAGCTGGTCGACTACGCCATTCTCGGCTCCGCCCTCGCGCGTGCCCTCTTTGATTCGGAAGCCCCGACCGTGGGCCTCCTTAATGTCGGCACCGAGGAAGTGAAGGGGCTCGACTACATCAAGGACGCCGGCAAAATCCTGCAGCAGGCCAGCGGCGCCGGCTTCACCTACCACGGCTTCGTGGAAGGCAATGACATCGGCAAGGGCACGGTCGACGTCGTCGTCACTGAAGGCTTTGTCGGCAACATCGCCCTCAAGACCGCCGAAGGCACGGCTCGCCAGGTCGCGACCTATCTCCGCAACGCCTTGATGGCCAACTGGATGAGCAAGCTGGGCGCGCTGTTCGCCAGCTCTGCGCTCAATGCCCTCAAGCGCAAGATGGACCCGCGTACCGTCAATGGCGGCGTCTTCATGGGCCTCAATGGCATCGTCATCAAATCCCACGGTGGCACCGACGAAGTCGGCTATAACAGCGCCCTGGGCCTTGCATATGAAATGGCGCGCAGCCGTCTGATCGACAAGATCGGCGACAGCATGCAGCGCTTCCCCGTCAACAGGGAGGTGCCCAAATCGCCCTCCGATACTGAGGCCAATTCGGCGTGACCAGGATTCGTTCAATCGTGCGTGGGGTCGGTGCATACCTGCCCCAAAGAGTGCTGACCAATGAAGAGCTCGCCAAAACGGTCGATACGACCGACGAGTGGATCCAGCAGCGGGTCGGCATCAAGGAGCGCCATATCGCCGCCGAGGGCGAGTTTACGTCCGACCTAGCCGTAGCCGCAGCCAAAAACGCGCTGGCCAATGCCGGCCTGACGCCCGACGACATCGATCTCATTATCGTCGCCACGACCACGCCCGATTACACATTCCCCGCTGCCGCGACCCTCGTGCAGATGAAGCTCGGCATCCAGCACGGCATGGCGTTCGACGTCCAGGCCGTCTGCTCGGGCTTCGTCTACGCCGTCGCCACGGCGGACAGCTACATCAAGAACGGCCTCGGCACCCGCGCCCTGGTGATCGGAGCCGAGACCTTCTCGCGCCTCCTCGACTGGACCGACCGGACCACCTGCGTGCTGTTCGGCGATGGCGCCGGCGCGATGATCCTCGAAAAGGTCGAACTGGCCGAGGGCGAGCCCGAGCGCGGCGTTCTGGCTTCGGCCCTCCGCTCCGACGGCCAGCACTGGGACAAGCTCTATGTCGATGGCGGCCCGTCCACCACTGGCACCACCGGTCACGTCCACATGCAGGGCAAGGAAGTCTTCCGCCACGCCGTCGGCAAGATCACCGACGTGGTCTACTCCACGCTCGAAAAGACCGGCTACACTGTCGAGGACCTCGACTGGTTCGTGCCCCACCAGGCCAACCGCCGCATCATCGACGGAGCTGGGGCCAAGCTCGGTCTTCCGCCCGAAAAAGTCGTCATCACTGTTGATGTGCACGCCAATACCTCGGCTGCCTCCGTGCCGTTGGCTTTGAGCGTCGCCACGGCCGATGGCCGCATCAAGCAGGGCGATCTCGTCATGCTCGAAGCCATGGGCGGCGGCTTCACCTGGGGCGCATCTCTCATCCGTTGGTAACCTTTCTCCACCCGCATTGACCTTAAGCGTTTCAGGGCGTTAGTGTATTTCCGGGTGGAGGAGCCTGGCGCTGAAGCCGGACCAAGAAAGTCCCGGCGGCGTCGGTTGAGCGGTTTTCCTGTAGCGCAGTTGGCTCGGCAACGGGCTTGAGGGTTCTGCGCGCTCTCGCCGGAAAATCATTCATCAACAGCAATGGGGGTGCTTATGGCGCAGAAGACGGTTACACGGGCCGACCTTTCCGAAGCAGTTTACGGCACAGTGGGCTTGTCCCGCACTGAGTCGGCGGAACTGGTGGAGCGCGTGCTCGAGCTCATCACCGAGGCCTTGGTCACGGGAGCAAACGTCAAGCTGTCGTCCTTCGGGTCGTTCCAGGTCCGCTCCAAGAATGAACGTGTGGGGCGCAATCCCAAGACCGGCGAGGAGGTGCCGATCCTCCCCCGGCAGGTTCTTGTGTTCAAACCCAGCAACGTGTTGAAGTCGAAGATTAACAAGTCTATGGTCGGCTCTGAAAAGTAAGGTTTTCTTACTGAAGGAGTTAGCGGCTTGGACAAGTCTCCAGACGCATTCCGGACCATTTCTGAGGCCGCTGAGGAGCTTGACCTTCCTCAGCATGTTCTCCGGTTCTGGGAGACTCGCTTCGCGACGATCAAGCCGCTGAAGCGCGGCGGCGGCCGCCGCTATTATCGGCCCGAGGATGTCATGCTTCTGCGTGGCATCCGCCATCTACTGTACGATCAGGGCTTCACCATCAAGGGCGTCCAGCGCATCCTCAAGGAGCAGGGGCCCCGCTATGTCATCGCCGTTGGCGAGGGCAGGCCGGTCGATGAAATCCTGCCGCTCATAGAAGATGCCGAGAATGCGGCTGATGAAGCCGTCGTCGAAGAGGCGTTGATGGAGGCCAGTCCCTCCCTCGACGAGGAATCACGCAACAAGCTCTCCGAGGTTCTTCGCGAGCTGCTCGAGTGCAAACGCATCCTCGAGCGCGCCCGCGAACACTGAGTCTATCGCAAAGACAACGATCCCTCGGCTTCATCGCCCTCTGGCCCCTCCGGGGAGAGGGGTGGGGTGAGGGGCCCTAACAGAGAGCCCGAGTCTCCCCTCGCGAGACACCTCTATTGCATACGGAATTTCCGTTTCATTTCTGGCGAAAATCGCTTAATCATTCCGCCAAGGTTCGGCCGGCGCTGATGCCGGCCAAGAGGGTGGAGAGTTTCGCATGTCTATTCGTTTTGGCCTGCTCGGCGCGGGGCGCATCGGCAAGGTTCACGCCAGGGCCGTGACGGCCAATCCCAAGGCCCGGCTCGTCGCCGTGGCCGACGCCTTCCCCCAGGCCGCCACGGACCTCGCCAGCCAGTATGGCGCCGAAGTGCGCACCATCGAAGCGATCGAAGCGGCCGCTGATATCGACGCCGTCGTCATCTGCACGCCCACCGATACCCATGCCGATCTGATCGAGCGCTTTGCCCGGGCCGGAAAAGCCATCTTCTGCGAAAAGCCGATCGACCTTGACGTCGAGCAGGTAAAATCCTGCCTCAAAATCGTGGATGAAGTTGGCGGCACGCTGATGGTCGGCTTCAACCGCCGTTTTGACCCGCATTTCCAGGCCGTGCGCAAGGCCATCGACGAAGGCCAGATCGGCGACGTCGAAATGGTCACCATCGTCTCGCGCGACCCCGGCGCCCCGCCGGTTGACTATATCAAGCGCTCCGGCGGTATTTTTCGCGACATGACCATCCATGATTTCGACATGGCGCGATATCTCCTCGGCGAGGAGATCGACACGGTCAGTGCCCAGGCATCCGTTCTGGTCGACAAGGCCATCGGCACCGCCGGCGATTACGACAGCGTCTCGGTCATGCTCGCCACCGCTTCGGGCAAGCACGCTACCATCTCCAACTCCCGCCGCGCCACCTATGGCTACGATCAGCGTATCGAGGTGCATGGCTCCAAGGGTGCCGTCGCCGCCGAGAACCAGCGTCCGGTTTCCATCGAGATCGCCAATGCCTCCGGCTATACCCGCCCTCCGCTGCACGACTTCTTCATGACCCGCTACACCGAGGCTTATGCCAACGAAATCAGGAGCTTCATCGATTTCGTGGGATCAAAATCTCCGGCCTCGCCCAGCGGCGTTGACGGCCTCATCGCGCTTGCTCTTGCCGAGGCCGCGGTCAAATCCGTCCAGGAAGGCCGCGCCATAAAAGTCAGCGAAATCACCGGCCCCCTGGCCGACCGCTCGGTTTTCCAGGGGCGTTGAGACAGGCCTTGCACGATCTCCTCCCTCCCCTGGATGGGGAGGGCCGGGGTGGGGTGGAGCCACAAACGCAGACTTTGCGGCCGGCATACCCCCACCCAACCTCCCCCTGATAGGGGGAGGAGCCCGCCGAGGCTCAACCATCCCCTCAGCACACTCGATGCGTCCCTCCCCCTACCAGGGGGAGGCTAGGAGGGGGGCCTCTTCCGAACTCAGAACGCTGACCCCCAAAAAACAAAAAAGGGCGGGAATGATCTCTCATCCCCGCCCCCTCAAATAGAAGTGCGCCTTACTCAGCCGGCGCCATGTCCTTGCCGGTGTAGACCTCGTCGACCCAGTACTGGTCGCGGCGGTCAAAACCGTTGAACGGCGTCAGCGAGGCCTGGGTATAGGCACCCATCAGACCGAACTCGATCCAGTCGTCCTCATCGATATCGGCCGGCAGGGTGAACACCTGGGGCAGCACGTCATAGCTGTCGCAGGTCGGGCCCCACAGTGTGAACTCGCTGAATTCAGCATTGTTGTCGTGGATGCGCGGACCGCGCCACACACGCACCGGCGGGGTGAAGTGCATGAACTTCGCTTCCATCAGCGCGCCATAGGCACCGTCATTGACGTAGACGGCCTGGCCGCCGCGCTGATGCTTTACGCGCAGCAGCAGCGAGGTCGAAGACGTGACGATTGCGCGGCCGGGTTCGATGATCAGCTCGGGCTTGCGCTTGCCGAAATGGTCTTCGACGGCATTGCCGATGGTCTCGAAATAGTGGTCCATCGGCGGCGCTTCGCTGGTCGGGTAGGGGGCCGGATAGCCACCACCGATATTGAGGCGCTTGAGCTCGATGCCGGCTTCTTCGACGATACGCGCAGCGGCCGCGATATGACGCTCATAGGCATAGGCGTCTTCGCACTGCGAACCGACGTGGAAGCAGAGGCTGGGCGTATAGCCCATCTTCTCGACAGCGGTGACGATTTCAGCCGCGCCCTGTTCCATCACGCCGAACTTGATGCCGAAGTCATAGGACTTCAGTGCCTTGCCGGCCTTGAAACGGGTGGTCACTTCCACATCGCGGCTGGGCGACACGACGGACGCCAGCTGGTCGAGCTGCTGGGGATGGTCGATGGTGAAGCTGCGAACGCCGAACTCTTCATAAGCGCGCTCGATTTCGCGCTTGTTCTTGATCGGGTTGTTGTAGTGCATCACTGCGCCCGGCGCGTAGTCGCGCACCAGTTCCATTTCGCGGTTGGACGCCACGTCAAACGCCTTGAGCCCTTCGGCGTGCAGCTGCGCAATGATGTGCGGGGAGGGGTTACACTTCACCGCATAGGTCAGCAGCCCGTCAAAGCCCTTCCGGAACACCTTGATGGCGCGATGAAACTCCCGCTCCGAGAACAGGAACGAGGGATAGTCCGGCGCTTCCGCAGCAATCAGTGCGGAAGTGTTGGGATAGACGGTTTTCGGCTCGTCGGTCATTGGACAACAGGCCTTTCGGGGCTGGAGGAAGTGCGGGGAAAGTGCTGTGCTACCGGGGAAAATCTGTCCCTCGTATTTTGCCGGTAACGCATCGAAATGAGCGCTGCATATAGGGCTGTGTGCCCCCCGGCGCAAACGATTATTTGCCCCTGGAAACAACAATGTTCACGCGTCATTTTCGTGACAGATTTCGGAGGTTTTCGTGGGGCTTGGGCAACGCCTCTCCGCGGCCTGGTATGAGTGAATGGGAATTGAGCCATGTCATTAAGAACGCTTATGTTTTCGGGTGTCGCTTTGGCCACCTTGGGGCTTGGGGCCGCTCTGGTTCTCTCACCAGTCAACGCGCCGGCCTTCGCTCAGGTTCAGTTGCAATTGTCTTCGCCCGAGGGCAGCGATCGCGTCGTCCCCGCCAGTGACGGCCAGATCAAGCTCAGTTTTGCCCCGGTGGTGAAGGCCGTTTCGCCCTCCGTGGTCAATGTCTACGCCACGCGGATCGAGTCGCGCGCCGTCTCCCCCTTTGCCAGCGATCCCTTCTTCTCCCGTTTCTTCGGCGAGCAGTATTTTCAGACCCGTCCCCGCGAATCCCGTTCGCTCGGCTCGGGCGTGATCGTCGAAGGCTCCGGCGTCATCCTCACCAACAGCCACGTCATTAATGGCGCCAACGATGTCCGCATCGCCCTCAGCGATGGGCGCGAGTTCGCCGTCAATATCGTCGTCGAGGACAAGCAGACCGATCTGGCGGTACTCCGCGTCCGCGATCCCAAAGGCACGAGTTTTCCCGCCATCACCTTTGCCGACAGCGATGGGCTGCTCGTCGGCGACCTTGTCCTCGCCATCGGCAATCCCTTCGGCGTCGGCCAGACTGTCACCAGCGGCATTGTATCCGCCTTGGCGCGCACCGGCGTCGAAGCCTCCGAGTATGAATTCTTCATCCAGACCGACGCCGCCATCAATCCGGGCAATTCGGGTGGCGCCCTGGTCGATCTCGACGGCCGCCTGGTGGGCATCAACACCGCTATCTTTTCCCAGTCCGGCGGCTCGGTCGGCATTGGCTTCGCCATTCCCGCCAATATGGCGCGCCTCGTCGCCGAAGCCGGTGTCAGTGGCGGCGAGATCGTCCGCCCCTGGTTCGGCGCCAAGATGCAGACCGTCGATGCCGACATTGCCCGAAGCCTGGGCATGGACGCGCCCCATGGTGCCCTCCTGACCGATATCGCCGCCGGCGGCCCGGCCGAACGTGCCGGCTTCCGCTCGGGCGATGTCGTCATCTCCGTCGATGGCCAGCGCGTCGATGATCCCAGCGCCTTCAACTTCCGTTTGGCTACAAAACCCATAGGCCAGGTTGCAAAGCTCGAGCGCCTGCGCAGCGGTTCGGTCGAGACACTTGATTTCACCGTCGAAGCCGCGCCTGCCGCCGGCGACGACGCTATCGCCAGCATCTCGGGCAATTCCCGCTTTTCCGGTGTGACCGTCCGCCAGCTCGATCCCGCCCTCTCCGAGGCCAAGGGGCTTCCCTATGACGCCACCGGCGTCATCATCACCGAGGTTTCTCCTGGCTCGCCCGCCGAGGGCATGGGGCTGCGCGTTGATGACGTCATCCTCTCCCTCAACGACATCGATCTCTCCAGCGCCAGCACCTTCCAGCAGATCGCCTCCCAGCGCGTCCGCACCTGGCAGATCATCCTCCAGCGCAACGGCCGCGTCACCCGCTCGATTGTAAGTGGCTGACAGCCGTGCCCCAAAGGGGAAAGATCGCTCCAGTGGAGCGATCTTAGGCTGTCAGGCCCGAAGAGCTATGCTCGCAGGGCGGGCAATCCGGCCCTTCGGGCAAATTCGCTCCAGTGGAGCGAATTTAGGTCGTCAGGCCCGAAGAGCTATGCTCGCAGGGCGGGCCAGAGTTAAACCAGATTCAATCTCTCGGACATCGATTATAAGTCCTTGAATCTAAAAGCTGAAAATCTCGGACTCTCTCAAGCCCTTCGGCTCCTTCGGCTCCCTCGTCTTCCTCCCCCTCGTGGGGGAGGGATCAAGGCTAGGGGCTTCGGTAGCCATCCGCAGATAGTGCGAACCCCGACGCTCTCTGCTAATACGCTCTCATGTCCGATCTCTTTTCTGCCGATCCCCAAGAAACCGACAAGGCCCGCCCGCTGGCCGACCAGCTGCGGCCGCGCACGCTGGACGAAGTCATTGGCCAGGAGCATCTGCTTGGCCCCAGTGGCACGCTGCGCCGCATGCTGTCGTCCGGCCGTCTGGGCTCGCTGATCCTCTGGGGCCCGCCCGGCACCGGCAAGACCACTGTCGCGCGGCTCCTCGCCGATCAGATCGGCTTCAAGTTCGAACAGATCTCGGCCATCTTCTCGGGCGTTGCCGACCTCAAGAAGGTTTTCGAGAAAGCGCGCTTCGAACGCCTCTCGGGCCACCGCACGCTGCTCTTCGTGGATGAGATCCATCGCTTCAATCGCGCCCAGCTCGACAGTTTCCTGCCCGTCATGGAAGACGGCACCATCGTCCTCGTGGGCGCCACCACGGAAAACCCGTCCTTTGAGCTCAACGCCGCCATGCTCTCGCGCGCCCAGGTGCTGCGATTCCAGTCGCTTGGGCCGGAGGATCTCGAAAAGCTGATCGGCCGCGCCGAAACCCTGCTCGGGCAGACCCTGCCGCTCACCGAGGACGCCCGCCAGACCCTGCTCGGTCTCGCTGATGGCGATGGTCGCGCGATGCTCGGGCTCGTCGAGGAAATCCTCGCCTCTGTTACGCAGGACGAGACGCTCGATGCTAACAGTCTGCTAACAATAGTGCAGCGCAGGGCACCGATTTACGACAAGGCGCAGGACGGCCATTACAATCTGATTTCGGCCCTGCACAAGACCATCCGCGGCTCCGATCCCGATGCCGCGCTCTACTATTTTGCCCGCATGCTCGATGCCGGCGAGGATCCGCTTTTCCTCGCTAGGCGCTTGATCCGTATGGCTTCTGAAGACATTGGCTTGGCTGACCCGCAGGCGCTGCAGCTGGCGATCGCCGGTCGCGACGCCTATCAGATGCTCGGCTCCCCCGAGGGCGAGCTGTCCCTTGCGCAGGTCGTCGTCTACCTTGCGCTCGCACCCAAGTCGAACGCGGTCTACACCGCCTACAAGGCTGCGGTTTCCCTTGCGAAATCAACGGGTTCGCCGATGCCGCCAATGGTCATTCTCAACGCCCCGACCAAGCTGATGAAGGGCGAAGGCTATGGCGGCGGCTACATCTATGACCACGACACGCCCGAAGCCTTCTCCGGTCAGGAATATTTCCCAGAAAAGCTCGGCCGGCAGAATTTCTATCAGCCCGTGGAGCGGGGCTTCGAGCGCGACCTGCGCAAGCGCATGGACTATTTCGCCCGACTTCGTGCTGAGAAATCAAAGCCGAGGGACTAGTTATCCCCCTTGGGTCCGGTCTGCATTATCCTGATCCGGCCGATCGCGATCCCATAAAAGAAAAACGCACCGGCCGGGGCCAGTGGCGTTCTTCTGGTCAGTTGCTGTGGTGCCACGCACCGACCTTGCCGCTTTGCAGGCCGTAATCATACAGCATGCTGAGCCATTGTGGGGATCCGAAGAGGCTGCTGCTCTCGGGGAATTCAGCCGGGATTGCCGTCACGCGGTAGCTGACGCCGCTGTCCCGCGCCGAATGGGCCAGTTCGGCCAGATTGGCGCGACCGAGATATTTCAGCATGGTCGGCACGGCGCGCTGCAACAGGTTCACGCTCGAAATCTGCACCGTCTCGCGGGTCGGCTCAACCACGCCGTTGAAGATCACATAGAGCTTGGCCGAGCCATTGCCGCGATTGCCATAGCCGCCGGGCATCAGCAGCACCTGCTGGGTCACGCCGCCGTCGACATGCAGCTCGTTGAACGCCTGCCCCTGGGCGGCAACATCCACCAGCACGGGCGGGAAAACCCCGGGCACGGCGGCCGAAGCCAGAATGATGCTGTGGACCAGCTGAAGACGGTTGGGCAGCGTGCTGTTGGCAATGGCGCCGATATCCCAGACCACCGGCCGCTGCGCGTCGAGATTGGTCGTGCCGATATAAAGGCGCCGGCCCTCGCGGTGTGCCTTGGCGATATCGTTGAGCACGTTCGCGTCCACCACGGTGGCGATCGCCGACTGCAGCGGTGCATTGCTGAGGATGGACGGCGCGCCGAACACCGCCGACAGGAAATCCGCCGCCGGATTGGTGGCTTCGGTCAGCGACGAGAAAACCACCTTCAGCCGCTCGTCATAGGGCGTGCCGAGGAAGGCGAGGGGGGCAATGATCGCGCCCACGCTGATTCCGGTGACGACTTCAAACTCCGGCCGCTTGCCGCTTTGCGACCAGCCAACGAGGAACCCGGCGCCATAGGCACCGTTGATTCCACCACCAGACAGGGTAAGAAAATCAACGCGTCCGTCCGAACCCGGCTTAACGCGCGTATGGCTGAAGGCAAACTCGGGGTCGTCGCCCCAATAGCGCAGCTTGGCCGTAGTGCCTACGCTGGCGGTGTCGGCCAGGGCCGCGGGGATCGCCGCGCGTTTCGGCGCCACGAAGGAACAGGCACCCAAGGCGATGGCCACAGTCATGATGACAGAGAATTTCAACAGACGGTTCATGCGCCAAGAATTCCGATACCTGAGATTTGATCGAACCTTAGAGATGAGGAATGAGAATGGCGCAAACAAATTGTCGCGCTTTGCGCGCACTTGGTTAGGGGAAGATTAGCCATGGCCAGCGTGCTTCTCGTAGGGGCAGGGGGCGCCATCGGGGCCATGGCACGCTATGGGTTCGGCCTTTTATTCAGCCGCCACTTCGCCACGACTTTCCCCCTCGCGACCTTGCTGATCAACATCCTGGGCTCGCTCGCCATGGGCCTCGTCATCGGCCTTTTGTCACGGTTCATGCCGCCCTGGCAGGAGGCGGCCCGCCTTTTCCTCGCTGTCGGGGTTTTGGGTGGCTTCACCACCTTTTCGGCCTTTTCGCTCGACGCCATTACACTTCTTGAGCGCGGCGAATTGGCAAACGCACTGTTCTATGTCGCCTTGTCGGTTGTGGTTTGCCTCGCCGGGCTATATCTCGGGCTCTTGATCAGTAAAGGCGGAGCGGCATGAGCGCGGTCCAACATAAAGAAGTCACCCCAGACGAAGACGGCATGCGCCTCGACCGCTGGTTCGCGCGCAATTTCCCGCAGCTGGGTTTTGGGCGTCTGCAGAAGCTTATCCGCAACGGCGACGTGCGGGTCGACAAGGCACGCGCGCAGACCAGCACGCGCGTAACCGCCGGCCAGATCGTCCGCGTCCCGCCCATCGATGATCCCGGCACGGTCAAGCCGCTTCGGGTCAATGAAGAAGACGTGCGCTTCCTGCGCGATATCACCCTCTACGAGGATGATGACGTCATCGTCTTCAACAAGCCCCACGGCCTTGCCGTACAGGGTGGCAGCGGCACCACGCGCCACCTTGATGGCATCATGAAGAGCATTCCGAACGCCCAAGGCGAAGCGCCACGCCTCGTGCATCGCCTCGACCGCGATACCTCCGGTTGCATCATCGTCGCCAAGACTGCCGCTGCCGCCAAGCATTTCGGCTCGGTGTTCCGGTCGCGCTCTGCCCGCAAGATTTACTGGGCCATCGTCGCCGGTAACCCGACGCCCCGTCAGGGCGAAATCTCCTGCTTCCTCGCCAAGCAGGTGACCGAAGACGGGGAACAGATGGTCGTCGTGCGCAATGGCACGCACGGCGCCCAGCACTCCTCGAGCTATTACTCGACCACAGACACCGCCAGCCGGCGCTTTGCCTGGGTCACCCTCAAGCCTGTCACCGGCCGCACCCATCAGCTGCGCGTCCACATGGCCCAGCTCGGCACGCCCATCATCGGCGATCCGCGCTACTTTAACATCGAGAACTGGCAGGCTGCCCCAGGCCTAGGCGAAGGTCTGCACCTTCATGCCCGTCGCCTGTCGCTGCCGCTGCGCAACGGCAAGCGTCTCGACATTTCGGCTCCCTTGCCGCCACACATGCGCGAGAGTTTTGAAGCCCTTGGCTTCGAAGCAGACCGCTACGACGTCCAGACGACCGATCCCGAGGACGCTCCGTGAAACTTGTCATGTTCGACATGGACGGGACGCTGATCGACACCGAGGCGCTCATCACCGAGCACATGACGGTGACCTTCACCTCGGCCGGTCTGACGCCACCCACCCCGGCGCAGTCGCGCCGGGTGATCGGGTTGTCCCTTCCTGTCGCCATGGCCCGCCTGCTCGGCTCGGACGACACCGATCTCGCCAATCGTCTGGCTGATGACTACCGCGCGCATTACCGCGCCGCCATCCTCACCGACGAAGGCCGGGAAGGGCTCTTCCCCGGCGCGCTCGAGACCCTCAACCTCTTGCGGTCGCGGGCGGACACGCTCCTCGGCATCGCCACCGGCAAGGGGCTCAATGGCGTGCACCGTCTCACCGCGATGCACAATATCGCCGATCACTTCGTCACCCTGCAGACGCCGGATCACAATCCGTCCAAGCCCCACCCGGGCATGATGCTCCGCGCCATGGCAGAGACCGGCGCCGAGGCACGTGACACTGTGATCATCGGCGACACGACATTCGATATAGAAATGGGCAAAGCGGCCGGAACCCGGGCGATTGGCGTCACTTGGGGCTACCACCAGCCCGAAGAGCTGATCGCCGCTGGAGCCGATGTGCTGGTGGAGAGCTACCACGAGCTGCCGGCCGCTATCGACGCCCTATTGGAGGCCTGACATGCGCGACCAGTTGGAAGACGCCCACAAGCATATGAACGACGGCTACGGCCGCGCCCAGCACCTCAACAAGGTCGAACTTCCCAAGCGCTTCTATAAGGAAGTCGACGTTGCCCGCGTCGACGACGGCTATGCAGTGACGCTCGATGGCCGCCAGGTACGCACACCCGGCCACAAGATCCCGATCTTCGTTCCGGCCCTCAGCATCGCCCAGACGCTGGCGGCGGAGTGGGCGGCGCAGGGCGAATTCATCAACCCGGCGACCATGCCCATGGTCCGCCTGATCAATTCGGCGGTCGAGAGCGGCGATGAAAAAATCCCCGAATTCCGGGCCGAAGTGGGAAAATTCGCGGCCGGCGATCTCCTGCTCTATCGGGCCGATAGCCCGCAGGAACTGGTCGCCGATCAGGAGCGCGAATGGGACGGTGCACTCATCGCCCTTGCGCGCAAGTTTGACGTCGCCTTCCAGCCGACCATCGGCATTATCCATCAGGAGCAACCTGCGGAGACGCTGAGGAAGCTTGACCTGGCCCTTGAAAATGAAGGGCTTTTGTCGCTGACGGCGCTGGTCTCGATCACCGGCATCACCGGTTCCGGCCTGCTTGCCATCGGCCTGCTGCATGGCCTGTTCACGCCCGATCAGGTCTGGACAGCCGCCCATGTGGATGAGGATCACCAGATCCGCCTGTGGGGTGAAGACGAGGAAGCCAGCGAGCGCCGCGCCAAGCGCCGGGTCGAATTCGACATCGCCGTTGCCGTCGTCGAAGCTCTCAAATAAGGGCTTGTTGCTCGCAGACTATTAGCATTCGCGACGTTCAGCTGCGAATGCCCACGATCCAGTCGGCCGTCTCGGGAGCAATTTCCCGCAGCGGCCCGAGGACGAACTCGCGCTCATGCGCGAACGGATGGGGCAGGGTCAGCCGGCCTGTGTGCATCTCGACCCGCTCATAGGCGATAACGTCGATGTCGATCAGCCGCGGCCCCCACACCTCGTGCCGCACCCGACCCATATCCCGCTCGATATCGAGACAGACATGGAGCAGGTCCACCGGCTCCAGATCGGTCTCGACCTCGGCCGCCATATTGGCGAAATCGGGCTGATCGGTCTTGCCCCAGGGCGCGGTGCGGATCACCGAGGATTGCCGCGTCACCGAAATATCTGCATGGGCATCCAGCCGCTTGATCGCTTCGACCAGTTGCGCCGCCGGGTCGCCGATATTGGCCCCGAGGCTGAGCCAGGCGCGTGCCATTATTGCGGCCTCACGCGGTGGAGTTCGATCGCCGCTTCGCCGCGCACCATGGCAATCGGCGCTTCCGGCTTGCGGACCCGGATGATGATCCAGTTGATCTCCTCAAAGCTCTCGAACAGCGCCGTAACGATATTCTGGCCGAGTGCCTCGATCAGCTTGGTGCGCTTGCCGTCGAACGTCGCTTTCACCACGTCAAAAATATCGGCGTAGGAGATCGTATGGCCCAGCGCGTCGCTGCTAGCCGGAGCCGACAGGTCGAGGCCGCATTCGAGGTCAATGAAAAAGCGCTGGCCGAGCTTCTTTTCCTCCTCGAAGACCCCGTGATAGCCGTAGAAGCCAAGATCGCGAAGGATGATGCGGTCGCCGGAAAAAGCGGTGGTCATGTCAAACTGTTCCTGTGTCCGGCGGCCCGTAGAGTGTCGCCTCGGCGACCCGAAGTGCATCGCGATTAGCGCGCACGTCGTGCACGCGAAAAATATGGCCACCCGCTGCATAGCCGAGCGCGGTGGTGGCAAGCGTCCCCGGTAGTCGCTCGGAGGGCTGATTGTCCAGCAGTTTGCCGATCATCGATTTTCGCGAGGTGCCGACCAGCACCGCCAGATCTGGAAAATCGAATCTGAAATCAGCCAGTTGCCGGAGGATCGTGTAGTTCTGCTTGAGGCTCTTGGCAAAGCCGAACCCCGGGTCGAGCACGAGTTTGTCGCGCGCCAGCCCCGCCCGCTTTGCAATGGTGACGGTGGAATGGAAATAGTCCGCCATGGCCGGAACGGGCTCGGTCTCTTCCGTCCAGCTCCGGTCCCAGTGCATGGCAATCACCGGCGCCTGATAGAGCGCGGCAATCTCTGCCATTTCCGGCGGGCCCTGCAGCCCATTGACGTCATTGATGATATCAGCGCCGGCCTGAATGGCCTGATCGGCGACGAGGGGCTTGTAGGTGTCGATGGAAATCGGCGCCGCGATTCCAGCTGCCCGCAGCGCCTGGATGACCGGCACAACCCGATCGAGTTCTTCCTGAACGCCTACCGGTGCTCCGCCGGGCCGCGTGCTTTCCCCGCCCACATCGATGATGTCGGCCCCGTCGGCAAGCATGGCGCGGGCATGGGAAACCGCCGCTTCGATCTGGTCGTGCTGCCCGCCATCGGAAAAGCTGTCCGGCGTCACATTGAGAATACCCATCACCAGGGCGCGCCGCCCCAGCACCAGCGGTGGTCGATTGGCAGGGGCGATTGTGTGGCTGCTGTGCATGGCTTTCACTCCGGAATGGGCTTGGCATAGCGGGCGGGAGCCGAAAAGGCGAGGGGAGCATGACATGGTTATGGCAGCGTTCGCGCCCTTACCCCCACCCGGACTCCCCCCGATTGGGGAGGGGCGGCCAGTGGCTCACCAGCGGTGGAGTCGACTCGGAAGTATCCCTCCCCTTATCAGGGGAGGTTAGGAGGGGGTATCTCGTGTCCTGCGTCACGCAGACGACCTACCGCTCCTCCCACGCCTCCAGCGCCGACTTCAGCACCAGCGTCAACACCGCGATCAGTGCCAGCGTCGAGGCCGCAGCGAACGCACCGGTCACGTTGAAATCGTTGAACAGCAGATTGATCTGCAGCGGCAGCGTATTGGTCTGCCCGCGAATGGCGCCCGACACCACCGACACGGCCCCGAACTCGCCCATCACCCGCGCATTGGTGAGAATCGCGCCATAGATCAGCCCCCAGCGGATATTCGGCAGGGTGACGTGCCAGAACATCTGCCAGCCATTGGCCCCCAGCGACAACGCTGCCTCTTCGTCCTCGGTGCCTTGCTGGCGCATCATGGGAATGAGCTCGCGTGCCACATAGGGGGCGGTGACAAAAAGGCTGACCAGCACAATGGCGAGCGTCGTGAACATGATCTGCATCCCCGCAGCCTGCAGGGTTGGACCCAAAAGGCCCTGGCCGCCATAGAGGAAGAGATAGACCACACCAGCCACGATCGGGCTGACTGCCGCGGGCAGCTCGACGATCGTCACCAGCAGATTCCGGCCGCGAAAGCGGAAGCGGGTCACCAGCCACGCCAGCGCGACGCCGACCGCCATATTGATCGGCACCACGATGAGCGCGGTGACCACGGTCAGCCAGATCGCGTGCAGCGTATGAGGCTGGCTGATATTGGCGAGATAGACGCCAAGGCCCTCGCGCAGCGCGAAGGCGAAGATGACAGCAAGCGGCACCGCCAGGGTGACGGCCGCAGCCACGATCGCGGTGGAGATGAGGGCGATTTCCCCGACCGAGCGATTGGCCATCTCAGCTTCTCCGCTCGGCATAACGCGTCTGCCAGGCGGCAAGCATATTGGTGCTGGCCATGGTGAGGAAGGCAACGACCAGCAGCACGAAGGCCAGCGCGGCGGCAGCTTCGTAATTATATTCGTCGAGCCGGATGTAGATCAGCAGCGAGACGATTTCAGTCACCCCCGGGAGATTGCCGGCGATGAAGACCACCGCGCCGAACTCGCCCAGCGAGCGGGCAAAGGACAGCACGCATCCGCCGATGAAGGCCGGCATGATCGTCGGCCAGATCACCCGCGCAAAAATCTGCCAGCGGCTCGCGCCAAGAGTGCGCGCCGCATTTTCGAGATCAGCGTCGACCTCTTCGAGCACCGGCTGGACCGCCCGCACCACGAAGGGAATGGACGTGAAGGTCATCGCCGCGATGATGCCGAGTTGGGTGTAGTTGACCTTGAGCCCATTGGGCTCGAGGAACTGGCCATACCAGCCAGTCTTGGCAAAGAGGGTGACCAGCACGAGGCCCGCCACGGCGGTGGGCAGGGCGAAGGGCAGGTCGACTAACGCGTCGAGAACGCGCCGGCCCGGGAACCGGTAGCGCGTCAACACCCAGGCCAGCAGCAGTCCCAGCACGCCATTGATCAGCGTGGCGACGAAAGCCGAGCTGAAGGTGATGCGATAGGCGGCGAGGGCGCGGTTCGAGGTGATGATGCGCCAGAACTCGGGAAATCCCATGCCGGCCACTTTCAGCAGCATGGCGGCCAGCGGCAGCACGATGATGAGCGTGAGATAGAACAGGGACACGCCCATGGTCAGCCCGAAACCGGGCAGCAGATGTTTGCTGCGTTTGTTCGCCATTGGCCCTTATGCCTTTAGGCGGGCCAAGGCCCGCCGTCGTGGTAGTTCTAGCGATGGGATCGGTGGAGAGGTAAAGACCCCCACCTAGCCTCCCCTTGGCAGGGGGAGGGACCTATCGAGCTTGTTGTGAGCGTGGTGTTCCACCGGCCGGCTCCTCCCCCTATCAGGGGGGCGGGAGGGGGTGTCCGCCTACTGGTTGATGAAAACCTTGTCGAGCAGGCCGCCCTCGGCAAAGTGCTCGGCCGAAACCTTGTCCCAGCCGCCGAACGCGTCTTCGACGGTCAGCAGGCGCACTTCCGGGAAGCTCTCGGCATGAGCGGCGACGACGCCCTCGTCATGGACGCGATTAAAGAAGGTAGCGAGGATTTCCTGGCCGGCTGGCGAATAGAGGTAGTTGAGGTATTCGGTGGCGATTTCCTGGCTGCCGCGGGCATCGGCGACCTTGTCGACGACGGCTACCGGGAACTCGGCGAGCAGGCTCACTTCCGGAACCACAGCGTCATACTTGTCTTCGCCCAGGAGCTTGCGGATGCCGTGCACTTCGGCCTCGAAGGTGATCAGCACATCGCCCAGCTCGCGCTCGGTGAAGGCGGTGGTCGCGCCACGGCCCCCGGTCTCGAACACCGGCACATTGGAGAACACTTTGGTGAGATAGGCTTCAACCTGCGCTTCGTCGCCGGCGAATTCCTCATTGGCCCATGCGCGGGCGGCGAGATAAGTGTAGCGCGCATTGCCCGAAGTCTTCGGGTTCGGGAAGATCACGGCCACGTCGTCACGGGCGAGGTCGGCCCAGCCGGCGATGTTCTTGGGATTGTCGGCGCGTACGAGGAAGGCCGGCAGCGAATAATAGGGCGAGGCATTGTTGGGGAACTCTTCCTTCCAGTTGGCCGACACAAAGCCCTCATCGGCCAGCTTCTGGATATCGGTAACCTGGTTGAAGGTCACGAGATCAGCCTGCAGGCCTTCGAGAATGGCGCGTGCCTGCGCCGAAGAGCCGGCGTGGGACTGGTTGACCGTGAGGTCGACGCCGTGCTCGGCCTTGTAGTGCGGCACGAAGTCCAGATTGACCGCCTCGTAGAGCTCACGGGCAATGTCATAGGAGACATTGAGCAGATCGGTCGGCTGAGCCAGGGCAGGGGTGCTGCCGATGGCGAAGGCCAGTGCGGCGGTGGTAACCAGCTTGTTCATGACGCTTTTCCAGCACTTAAGAAGGTGTTGGCACTGGTGATGCGACGGCGTTCCGTAAGGGTAAAGCGCTAAAACGCTGGTTCGGATGAGTAATTTACCGGCCTTGCGGCGCACGAAACGCCGTTGCGCTGCGCACCCGTCCGGCGACAATTTCTTCCTGCCTGCAGTGTAGCCGGCCGCCAGCGGCGGCCGGCAGAATCCTATTTGGACACAGCCCTGCCGATGAAGATGATGATGCAGGCGCCGATGAAGCCGGCGATGAGATAGCCGACCCAACCGCCGAAGGAAATGCCAAGAAGCCCGAAGACCAGGCTGGCGATAATCGCGCCGACAATTCCGAGAAGGACGTTCTTGAGCACGCCTCCACCGGCATTCATGAACATGCTTGCGAGCCATCCGGCGACGCCACCGATCAGGATGGCAGCGATCCAGCCCACTCCGTCAAAACCCATTTGCTTCCTCCTAGCGCTGAGTCTGTAACGTGGTGAGCGTGGCACAGTGCCGGGAAAACACAATACGCAGCGTGCACCGGGTTTACATCGCCCTCCAGACGCGCACACTTGGACCAGGAGGGGGAATATCCATGCGACAATTGATTACAACCTTGGGGCGCTTTCACCGGGACCAGCTTGGACTGATCCTGCCGCATGAGCACGTCTTCGTGGATCTGCGGACCCCGGACCAGCCAGGCTATGCCGAGGCCGATCCGGCTGACGTGATCCGGCTGATGGCGCCAGAGATCGAGGCGATCAAGGCCCAGGGCGTCACCGCGGTGGTCGAGTGTTCAACCGGCGGCGTCGGTCTGCGTGTCGATATCGACCTCGCCGTCTCCCAAGCCACCGGCATGCCCATCGTGGTGCCGACCGGCAATTATCGCGAGCCGTGGATCCCCGACTGGGTGGCTGACGCGAGCCTTGAGGCGCTGGAAGAGTGGATGGTGGGCGAACTCACCGACGGTATCGGCGACACTGGGGTCGTCGCCGCCTGGATCAAGGTCAGCGCCGGCGATGATGGCATAACCCCGCTCGAAACGCGCATCCTGCGCGCCGCCGCGCGGGCTTCTGCCCGCACCGGCGCCATCATCGGTTCGCACACCATCAAGGGGCGCGTGGTGCTCGACCAGCTCGACATCATCGCCGAGGAGGGCGGCTCGGCCGAGCGCTTCATCTCTATCCACACACAGGAGGAGAAGGATTTTGGCCTCCATCGGGAAGTCTTCGATCGGGGCGCCTGGCTCGAATTCGACCATATCGGGCGCGTGCCCGACGCCGAGGTGGTGCCGCTGGTGACCCGCGCCCTTGAGGCGGGGCATGGCGAGCGCCTGATGCTCAGCCATGACCGCGGCTGGTATGATCCGGCGCTGCCGGGCGGTGGCACGCCGCAGCCCTATACCCACCTTGTGGATAGCTTCCTGCCCGCCCTGCGGCAGGCCGGTGTCGATGAAACGACCATCACGCGGCTCACCCACGATAACCCGTTCAACGCCTTTTCGCGCTGATCGCTTCTTCATGCCGCGCGCGGATGGCGCTGCGCGCGGTGACCCCAGCGGAACTTTATGTGTCTGGGTGCGCTGGAAATTAATCTTTACCGCTCAATACTTTATCCAAATCAAAATGGCATTTTTCCGTCCGTGGGTGACGGGCCTCATGACGCATGAATTCTGTATTGGGTGGTTCAATGACTGATAGATCGGACACTCCATTTCAAGATGAAATGGAATTTGTCAGATATGCGCTGGACAGCGCAGCTATCGTGGCAATGACGGATGTCAAAGGCACAATAACCCTGGTCAACAACAAGTTCAGCGAGATCAGCGGATACTCTCGCGAAGAGCTGATCGGGGCCAACCACCGTCTTCTTCATTCTGGCGTTCACGGGCCGGAGTTCTTCCGGGAGATGTATCGCGTCATCGCCAGCGGCAAGGTCTGGCACGGCGAAATATGCAACCGCCGCAAGGATGGTGAGCGCTACTGGGTGGATACCACTATAGTGCCGCATGTCGGGGCATCGGGAAAAGTCGACAGCTACACAGCCATCCGTTTCGATATTACCGCTCGCCAGCAGGCGCAGAGCGAATTGCGCAAGGTGGTCAATATTGACCCGATGACCGGCATTCCCAATCGCCGGCATTTTCAGGAATATCTCGAGGACGCGCTGCGCCAGGCCGGGGTAGGGGCCAAGACTGTCCATCTCGCGCTCCTTGATCTCGATACATTCAAGGAAATCAACGACTGGTTCGGCCACGACGTTGGCGACCGGCTGTTGCGCATCATCGGCGAGCGGCTGAGCGCGCTGGGGCACGACGATTATTTCGTGGCCCGCCTTGGCGGCGACGAGTTCGGCATTGTTCTCACCGGCCAGAGCGAGAGCGAAGTTCGCGCCCTCGTCGGCAAGGTGCTCGGCGCCATCCGGCGGCCGATCCTGCTCGGGGATGTCACGCGGCGGTGCACGGCCAGCATCGGCGTCGCAATGTTCCCCCGCGACGGGCTGACGGCCGAGGATATTTTCAAGAACGCCGATCTGGCGCTCTATCGCGCCAAGGAGCTTGGCCGCGATCGCGCCAGCACCTATGAGCACCGGCTTGGCGACGTCTCACGCCAGCGCAGCGAGCTGACACGCGCCATCGAGGATGGCCTTGGGCGTGGTCAATTCCTGCTGCATTACCAACCGGTTGTGCCGGTTGCCGATGGCGGTGGTTTGTCTGTGGAAGGTCTCTTGCGCTGGCAGCACCCGACCAATGGCATGGTGGCGCCGGGCAGCTTCCTCAGCGATCTGCGCGATCCCGGCCTCTTCGCCGAGCTGGGCATGCTCGTGGTCGAGCGCGCGGTTCAGGACATGAAGGCGATGAAGCTGCAGGGCCTGCCGGTGGGGCGTATCGCCATCAATGTCACCAATGCAGATTTCCGCTCGGACCTCTTCACCAACAAATTCTTCGCGCTGACCGAGCGGGCCGCGCTCCCGCCCAGCGCCTTCTGCATCGAAGTCACCGAGGGCGTCTTCCTTGGTCGCGACTTTGCCGAGGTGGAACGCCGAATCTGTCGTCTGCACGATGCGGGCGTCGAAG
This sequence comes from Devosia sp. SD17-2, assembly GCF_029201565.1. Lineage (GTDB taxonomy): Bacteria > Pseudomonadota > Alphaproteobacteria > Rhizobiales > Devosiaceae > Devosia. The sequence goes on along the minus strand of NZ_CP104002.1, from coordinate 2,695,876 downwards.
TGGCGCTCGACGATTTCGGCACCGGCTTCGCCAGTCTCACCCATTTGCGCCGCATGCCGATTGACCGGGTCAAGATCGATCAGGTGTTTGTCGCCAATCTGACCCAGAGCAGCGCTGACCTCGCGATCGTACGCGGCATCATCGACATCTCTCATGGCATGGGCAAGCTGGTGACGGCCGAGGGCGTCGAAACGCGCGCGCAGGTGGACCTGCTGCGTGAGCTCGGCTGCGATTCTCTCCAGGGCTGGTACTTTGCCAAGGCCCAGTCGCCCGAACGTCTCGGCTATGTGCTGGAAAACCTGCCCTCGGCCCAATGCGAAACGGACGCAGTAGGGCGCATGGCGCGAGGCTGATGCGGTGGATCAGTCGACGCGCGCGGCGCATCGACTGATCCACCGCATTCGTGGGATCAGACCTTCGCCGGGGTGGCGAAGAGATCATATTCGTCGTTGTCGGTAACGGTCACCGAGACAATGTCGCCGATCTTGATGCCGTCGGCATTGTCGACGATCACCTGGCCGTCGATCTCCGGCGCATCCCACTTCGAACGCGCGATCACGCGGTTCTCTTCGGGGCGCACGTCGTCGACAATCACGTCAATGGTGCGGCCGACCTTCTTCTGCAGCTGGCCGAAGGAGACGTTCTGGGCCACTTCCATCAGCTGGGCGAAACGCTCTTCCTTGACCTCGTCGGGCACGACGCCCTCGAGCTCATTGGCCGTCGCGCCGGTCACCGGCTCATATTTGAAGCACCCGGCGCGATCGATTTCGGCTTCCTCGATGAAATCGAGCAGCATTTCGAAATCTTCTTCCGTCTCGCCGGGGAAGCCGACGATGAAGTTCGAGCGCACGGTGAGGTCAGGCACCTGTCGCTTCCAGTCGAGAATGCGGTTGAGCGTCTTTTCCTGGTGGGCCGGGCGGCGCATGGCCTTGAGCACGTTCGGCGAGGCGTGCTGGAACGGAATGTCGAGATAGGGCAGGACGAGGCCTTCGGCCATCAGTTCCATCACCGGATCGACATGGGGGTAGGGGTAGACATAGTGCAGACGCACCCATGCCCCGAGTTCACCCAGTTCCTTGGCGAGGTCATAGAACTTCGCCTTCACCTCGCGGCCGCGATACTTGCTCGTCGCATATTTGAGGTCGAGGCCGTAGGCGCTGGTGTCCTGGCTGATCACCAGCAGTTCTTTGACGCCGGAGCGAATGAGGCCCTCGGCTTCCGAGAGAATGCCGGCAGCCGGACGCGAAGCCAGATCGCCTCGAATCTGCGGGATGATGCAGAACGAGCAGCGATTGTTGCAGCCCTCGGAAATCTTCAGATAGGCGTAGTGGCGCGGCGTCAGCTTGAGCCCGCTCTCGGGCACGAGGTCGACGAAACGGTTGGGCACGGGCGGCAGATGGTCGTGAACGGCGGCAACGACGCTCTCATACTGATGCGGGCCGGTGATGGCGAGAACGCTGGGGTGCGTTTCGCGGATCAGGCCTTCCTCGACGCCGAGGCAGCCGGTGACGATCACCTTGCCGTTTTCATTGAGAGCTTCGCCGATCGCCTCGAGGCTTTCCTGCTTGGCACTGTCGAGAAAGCCGCAGGTGTTCACGAGGACGATGTCGGCGCCCGCATAGTCCCGGCTAAACGAATAGCCCTGGGCCCGCAGCGTGGTCATGATCCGCTCGCTGTCCACGAGGGCCTTGGGGCAGCCGAGGCTGACAAGGCCGATTTTAGGCGCCTGAGTCATGCGCGTTCAAAGGTCCGAATTGAAGGAAGTTGGCCGCGTCATACAGCATATGACCCCGGTTACGCAATGTTACTGCCCCTTCAATCTGTGCGGGGCAGGCCTGATCCCAGCGGTGAACACCTCGGATTGAACATCAAGCATTGTTGAACAGTGCGTCCGCCAGACTCCCGGTTTTGCCTTAACCCATGTTGGGCTAGCTTGGGTTTGCCCGACGGCGTCCTCACTGTCGGGGACAATTAGAAGCGTCTGCCAAAGGGATCGAAGTCCCGCCCCCTGGACGCCTTATCTGGAGACAGACCTTGTTCGATCGCCTTTCCGTCCATGCACCAAAGGCCCTCGCGGCCCTCCGCATCATCGCAGCTCTGCTGTTCCTCGCTCACGGCACGCAGAAGATTCTTGGCTTTCCGGCCGCCGAATTTGCACCGCCGATGTTCTCGATCTTCTGGTTCGCTGGCATCATCGAAATTGTCACCGGCGTGCTGATCGCCATTGGCCTGTTCACCCGTCCGGCCGCCTTCCTCGCTTCTGGCACCATGGCAGTGGCCTATTGGATGGCTCATGCGCCCGCCAACATGTTCCCGGTGAACAACGGTGGCGACGCCGCCATCCTCTTCTGCTTTGTCTTCCTCTACCTTGTGTTCGCCGGTCCCGGCGCCTGGGCAGTCGACAAGAAGTAAGCAATTCCCGACGGGAATCAAAAAGGCCGCCCGGAGCGATCCGTGGCGGCCTTTTCATGTCCGGGCGGCAGCTGAAAACCGCCGCGATCCCACCCTCAGCTGTTCGAATAGGGTTTGCCTGGTGTTACCGATGGCTCGCGCCGCGGCTTTGCGACATGCGGCGCAGGCTCGGTCGCCGGCGTAAAATATTCGTCCGCTTCCGCATAGTCGCTTTCGCTGCCCTCTTCGGCGAGGTCGCGAATGGCGTCCCGCACCTCATCGAGCAGCGATGCCGAGAAGCGTGTGCGGTTCACCGTCTCGCCCGTGCTCTCATGTGCCTTGAACCACACGATCAGCGCTTCGCAGCCGATCCGCAGCCCGACAAGGGCGATTAGGCCGAACACCAGGATCTCGAGAAGGCCCCAGAGCCCGTTCCCGAAACCCATGCCGAACCGATAGAAGAAGTGATTGATCGCCCACAGCAGGATGCCAGCGAGACCCAGCGCATAGAGAATCGGCACGAGCCGGGGCGACAGGATTGCGTCGAGCCGGAACAATGTCTGGCGGGTAAACAGGCGTTTGAGATCGTCCAGTGTCATTGCGGGCTCCTCGATTCGAGCGTGTCAGGCAAATTGGCCAGACGGGGCCGGTATGGCAAGGCCGGGCGCGGCCTCTTTTGTCGCCCCGAATATGTCTTCAAAACGCGCCCGCAGCACAGAATCGACCTCCGGCATCGTCACCAGCTGCCCCAGATCTTCAAAACTGGTGACGCCCTGGTCGGTGATCCCGCAGGGCACGATGCCGTCGTAATGGCCTAGATCCGGGTCGATGTTCAAGGAAATGCCGTAGAAGGTCACCCACTTGCGCACGCGCACGCCGATGGCCGCGATCTTGTCCTCGCGCCCAAAACCCTTGTCCGGACGCTGAACCCAGACGCCGACGCGGCCTTCGCGGCGCTCGCCGACAATATTATGGCTGGCCAGCGTATCGATCACCCATTGCTCAAGGCCTTTGACGAGGCAGCGGATATCGCGCCCCCGCTTGGTCAGGTCGAGCATGACATAGGCCACGCGCTGTCCAGGGCCGTGATAGGTGTATTGCCCGCCGCGGCCGGCGGGATAAACGGGAAAGCGCTGGGTGAGGAGATCCTCGGCCCGCGCCGAGGTGCCCGCGGTGTATAGGGCAGGGTGCTCCAGCAGCCACACCGCCTCGGGGGCTTCACCAGCAGCGACCAGCGCGGCGCGCTCCTCCATGGCGGCCAGCGTCGCCGGATAGTCCTGGGCACCGTCAAATATGCGCCATTCGACCGCTTCTGCATCATCGCGATGCAGTTTCGATCGAATTTGGCACGCTTCGGCGTCGGGCGTTAAGACTTCCATAACCAAGCCTGAGCAATCCTTAATTTAACGAATCCGCCGATATCGGGCACAACGGACCTCAGAACATACCTATGAGCACACTGGACCATATTGAAGTCGATATCATCGTCGAACTCGGCGCGACCAAGATGCCTATCCATCATCTTCTGCGCATGGGCCGTGGTGCCGTCATCGAGCTGGATGCCACCGAGCACGATCCGCTCAACATATATGCCAACAACACGCTGATCGCCAAAGGCGAGGTGAATGTCGAAGACGGGCACCTGCGGGTGCAGGTCACCGAGAAGGTGTTCAAGGTCGCCTGATCACCCAAAATTATTTCGCGCCGGAAGAGATTTTCGGCGACCACTGTGAAAAGGGCCGTAAACCGAGGGGTTGCGGCCCTTTTGCCTGTCTGGGTGAGCCTCCGGGGAGGGTGAAATCCCGCCCGGGCGCAAAATTCTCCACAGGCGAAAAAAGAATTTGCGATCTAACCACTTGAGGTTCCGGGGAAGCCTTGCTAAATCCCCACTCGCTTCGGGACGAAAGAAACGAAGCTTCTACCACACAGTGCGGTCGTGGCGGAATTGGTAGACGCGCAGCGTTGAGGTCGCTGTGTCGCAAGACGTGGAAGTTCGAGTCTTCTCGACCGCACCATTCTCTCCCTTCGGGGAGGAGAAACAAAAAGCTGCCCCAGGGCGGCTTTTTTGTTGTCTGCATCACAGCGGCGTCTGCTGGTGCTGGATCAGTTTCAGATTTCCCCCGGTGATGAGATAGGTCGAGGTGCAGAGCGCCCGGTAGGGCGGGGCATCATCCCTTTGCGCTTCTGCTCTATAGGCAAGCACGACGACAGCGCTGTCCTCCGGCACTGCGAAGCGCTGATCGCTTATCTCCACGCGCGTCCAGCGCGGGCCTCCGGCAAGGCTCTCGATGATATCGCGACGGTTCATGATGCCCATCGGCCCGAAGGCCATGAGGCACTCCTCGGCGAGGTGGTCCTCATAGGCTGCTGCGCCTTCAAGCCAGAGGCGGCGTTCGATAGTCCAGGCTGCGTCCATGGCGGTTCTCCTGCCGCCTCAACGCATTTCCGTCCCGAGGGTTCGCCAGCCTCAAATCTCTAACTTCTGGGCGATCTCGATTTCCGGGGCCTTGAATCCCATTGCGATCCATACACCGAGGAGCTTTGCGAAAAATTTGGCCGTGACCAGCTTTCCCGAGGGAAGGTCGTCGGGCAGGGGGGCGCTCTCGGGCCTGTCGCCCACCATCGTGCGGATCGTCGGCTGGGGCGATGCGCCCTCGGGCCAGAGCGAGGCATAAAGGCTCAGCCAGTGCCCGCCCTTGAATTCGACGAACACCGGCGTCTTGCAGCAACTTGTCACCACCCGTCGCGTGGCTGTCTTCTCGTTCAGGCGAAACTCGGCAAGGTTTTCTGCGCCCCTGAGGAAGCGCACCCGGTCCTTGCGATAGAGAACGAAGGGCGTCCCCAAATTCTCGCTCCGCATGGGGCGGGAGAGGGGCAGGGCTTCAAGCTTTGCTCCTGCCGTCCTGCAGCTCGTGCAATGGCATTCCGTGGTGATGAAGGGCTCGCCCGTCAGTTCCAGCGCAAAGGCCCCACAGGTACAGGAGAGCTCGGTCGTCGTGGCCATGAGAAGTCCTGGGGTTGACTAGAGTTCAGGTGCGTATGCGTCAGCTCGGATTTTGCGCGGGCTGGCCCGGCGCCCGGAAGTGCCAGGCGTCCTCGAGGCGCAGGGACAGTTCCTCGTCGCTTATGGCACCGAGATGCACCAGCACCACTTCCTGGCCGACATAGTCGTCGGTGTCGAAATAGATGTCGGGAGAAATTTCCATCAGCAGGATCTTCTGCTCCAGCGGGCAGTGCAGCACCATTGTTTCGGCATCGAGCAGTCTCACGAAGGCGACGCCCCGAACCGTCAGTGCCGGCGTCCCGTCGCTGCTCGCGCGATCGACCTCTGCCAGCGCCCGCTGCTCGGCCAGTCGATGGATTCGTTCGAAACTTTTATCGCGCCCGTCTGTTTCACCCATTGTTCCCTCCTCGAACCCGCCCGTGGTCGGCGAGAAAACTTTTTGTGCCAGTCTGGCGCGTTCCGCCACGATTGGCTACAGCTTGCCACGCCCCAGAAACCCCCAGGACACGAAAAGGGCTCCCTATGAGCAGCGAATTCGAGACTGAGCCTGGCACGGGTGCCGGGTTGGAGACGAACGTGTTCCGCAATTCGGAAGACCGTATCAGCCAGGATTGGCTCGATCGGTTGCGCGCGCTCCTGTTTGCGCAGGACACGGACGCCATTGCCGAGCTGATGGAGCCGCTCCACACCGCCGATGAGGGCGACGTGATCGAGCGGCTGGAGCCGGCCGAACGGCTTGCGCTCATTCGCCTCCTCGGTGATCGCTTCGACTATTCGGCGCTGACTGAGGTGGACGAGAGCGTCCGCGTCGAGCTCATGGACGCCTTGCCCAACGCCGAAATCGCCCGCGGCGTGTCCGGCCTCGACAGCGACGACGCAGTCTTCATTCTTGAAGATCTCGAACAGGATGACCGGGACGAGATTCTCTCGGCCCTGCCGGCTTTCGAGCGTCTGAGCCTCAAGCGCAGCCTCGATTTTCCCGAGGACTCTGCCGGCCGACGCATGCAGACCGAGTTCATCGCCATCCCGCCGTTCTGGACGGTCGGGCAGACGATCGACTATCTGCGCGCCGACAAGGACCTGCCGGACGAATTCTACCAGCTCTACGTCGTCGACGCGGCCTATAAGGTGGTCGGCACCGTTCCGCTGGATCGTGTGCTTCGCGCGCAGCGCAGCACCAAGATCGATTCCATCATGAACACCACTTTGGTCCTGGTGAACGCCAACGAGGACCAGGAAGAGGCCGCGCGTCCCTTCGAGCGCTATGATCTTGTCGAGGTCGGCGTCGTGGACGAGAGCGGGCGCCTTGTCGGCGTGCTGACCATCGACGACATGGTCGACGTCATCACGGAAGAAGCCGATGAGGACATCAAGCTCCTCGCCGGCGTGGGCGACGAAGACGTTTCCGACCGCACGGTCGATACCGTCAGAAGCCGCGTGCCCTGGCTGGTGGTGAACCTCTTTACCGCGCTGATGGTCTCTTATGTCATCGGCTTTTTCAACGCCACCATCGAACAGATGGTCGCCCTCGCTGTCCTGATGCCCATCGTCGCCTCCATGGGCGGCAATGCCGGCGCGCAGACCATGACCGTCACCGTGCGCGCCCTGGCGATGCGCGAGCTTGATGGGCAGCGCCTCAAGCGGCTCATTCGCCGCGAAATGGTCGTTGGCTTCCTCAACGGCGTGATCTTCGCGATTCTCATCGGCATCGTGACCTGGGTGCGTTACGACAGCATCGAGCTCGGTGCAGTGATCGCTTCGGCCATGGTGATCAACATGATCGTCGCCGGCACAGTCGGAATTCTCATTCCGCTCGGTCTCGACAAGGTAAAGGCCGACCCCGCCATTGCGTCGGCGGTGTTCGTCACCACAATCACCGATGTCGTTGGCTTCTTTGCCTTTTTGGGCATTGCCGGGCTCTGGTTCGGCCTGTTCTAGGCCGCACCCCGACATCCCGAACCGCTTGTCAACTGTTGCAGTTTGGTCGCTTGCATTGCCGTTTTGGCACGGTTAACGATTTGACACTGGCCGGGGGGCTCTGCCCTTGGGCGGCCAGCGTGAACGGCTGACAAGGAGCGAACATGCGCAGTCAACCGAAGTCCAATGCCTGGCAGGCCACGAGCTGGGCCCTGGTATGCCTCCTCTCGATGGGGCTGGTTTTCTCCGTGATTGCTGGCGTCTGAAGCGCTAGAGTTCGTCACTGATACAAATTGGAGAAGGGCGCCCCTGCCACAGGGCGCCCTTCCTGTTCTCTGAACGGATGACGCGATGAAACTGCTGATCGGCAACCGCAATTATTCCACCTGGTCGTTGCGCCCCTGGCTGGTGCTGCGCCATTTCGAGATTCCCTTCGAGGACGAAGTCCTGCAGCTGTCGGGACCGCGCTGGCGCGAACTCATCGCCGAGCGCTCGCCGACCGGCAAAGTGCCGGTGCTGGTCGACGGCGACCTCATTATCCCCGAGACCATCGCCATCATCGAATATCTGGCCGATCGCTTTCCTGAGCTGCCCATCTGGCCGCGTGATTTCCGCGACCGGGCGCTGGCCCGCGCCGCAGCTGCCGAGATGCATGGCGGCTTCTCTGCCCTTCGCAATCATGCGCCGATGAACCTGCGCGCCTCTCATCCCGGCAAGGTCGACGTCGACGCCGTGCGCGGCGATCTCCTGCGCATCGAGCGCCTCTGGGGCGACCACCTGTCCCGCTCGGGTGGGCCATACCTGTTCGGAGAATTCACCGCCGCCGACGCCATGTTCGCGCCTCTCGCCACGCGCTTGCGAACCTATGCCCTGCCGGTCTCCGACCAGGCCGCGGCTTATGTCGAAGCCATCTACGCCCTGCCGGCCTTCCAGGACTGGCTGAGCCAGGCCTTGCGCGAGCCGTGGATCGTCGATGACGACGAAATCGACGTCATCCAGGGCCGCGTCGCTCCGGGGACGCTGGCATGATCCACATGGTCAAACTCTGCGTCGGCATTTCCAGTTTCGAGGAACTGGAAAGCTACCGCGACCAGCGCGCCCATTGGTGGGGCGCCGACTACGGCGAGGACGTGCATGTCCATCGTACCCGCATGATGCCCAAGCGCGCCGCCGAAATGGAGGGCCTGTCCTCGATCTACTGGGTGATCGGGGGACAGATCGTCTGCCGCCAGCCGATCCTTCGCCTCGCCCCCTATAAGGATGCCGAGGGCAAGGATTACTGCGACATTATCATGGCGCCCGATCTGACCCGCACCATTCCTTATCCGAAGCGCCCGTTCCAAGGCTGGCGCTATTTCAAGCCCGAGGATGCGCCGCCCGATATGGCTGCCAACGACTCAGGCAATTCCCACGAGCTGGCCGCTGAACTTGCAAAGCTCGGTTTGTTGTAGAGAGCCGTTACCATTCGCCTCAGCATAAACCCGCTTGTGCGGTGCCTCAGAAAACATGAGACTTACCAAAGTGATTTGGGGGATCGATAGTGCGACAAGGCGCGCATGTCATTGTCGTGGGGAATGAAAAGGGCGGGTCTGGCAAGTCCACGACTGCCTTTCATCTTGCCATCCATCTGCTTTACCAGGGCTATAGCGTCGCATCCATCGACGTAGACGGCCGCCAGCAGACGATGACCCACTATGTCCGCAACCGGCGCAACTGGGCTCGTGAAAAAGCCCTGACGCTGCCGCACACGACGCATTTCCACCTGCCGGTGGCGCGTGGCGATTCTGTCCGGGAAAACCACAAGGTCGAATTCGACCTCTTCCGTCAGGCCGTCGTCGAGGTCGAGCACAAGGCCGATTTCGTCGTCATCGACACGCCCGGCTTTGACACCAATCTGACGCGACTGGCCCATTCTCTGGCCGACACGCTCATTACCCCGGTCAACGACAGCCTCATCGACCTCAACGTCATGGCCCAGATCGACCCGAGCTCCGGCGAGCCGCGCGAGCTCAGCCATTATGCGCGGCTGGTCCAGCGCGCCCGTTCCGAGCGCCTTGCCATCGACGGCCGCAATATCGACTGGGTGCTGGTGCGCAACCGCATCTCCATGCTGTCGTCGCGAAATATGCGGCAGGTTCAGCTGACGCTGGAAAAGATCGCCCTGCGCCTTGGCTGCAGGCTGGCGGACGGCATCGCCGAGCGCGTCATCTTCCGCTCGCTCTTTGCCACCGGCATGACGGTGTTCGATCCCCTTGACGATGAATTGCTGGGCGGGATGCCAACCTCGTCACACCTCAGCGCCCGCCAGGAATATCGCGCCCTCGTCGCCGCGCTCAACCTGCCGGAGCGACAGGCGTCTGCGCGCGCGGACAGTCGCAAAGCCGAAGGGGCCAGCGACGCGGACAGCCGGACGCTGGCCCAGACTGACGGCTAGGCGCTCTTGATAAAATAGAATTGAAGGCGGGGCAGGGTACCCCGACTAGCCGCGCGCGTAGGCGATCTTGCGCGGCTGGTCGGCTGCCGTGATGTTTTCCCGTGCGTCATAGATGGCGCGGGCATCGAGGATAGCCATGTGATGCTCGGCCGACCAGTTCCAAAGCTCGTCGATCGGCTCCTGCAGCGTCTTGCCCATCTCGGTGAGGTTGTATTCCACGCGCGGTGGCACCTCGGGATAGATGGTGCGGCTGACCAGACCATCACGCTCGAGATTGCGCAGGGTGAGCGTCAGCATGCGCTGCGATACACCGTTGATCAGGCGCTTGAGCTCGTTGAAGCGCAGCGTGCCATGACGCCCAAGCATGCCCACCACCATAACGCTCCACTTGTCGCCGATGCGATTGAGAACGTCCGACATTGCCAGGCAATTGGCTGATTTCGATGTGTCGGTCAGGGACATGGGTTGGCCTTTCGTCTTGCGTCACAGGCACCGTATATAGCCATGGTTACTAAGAGATACCAGTGACTTTTTGTTACCGCCCCTGCGCATCAGCCATGCGTGTGCTCGGCAGCATAGAGATTGAGGTAAAAATCGAGGTCGCCATTGCGGTAGCCCATCGACTCGAGGACCGCGCCCATGAAGCTGACCGGGGCCGTGCCCGGAGCGGTGACGATCTTCCGGTCGAGCACGGCGCGTGGCTGATCCTGATACCGCGCCACACCGCCATAACCAGTATCCGGCAGGCTCTCCGGGCCATTGGACGTGTGCGCGACATCATCGAGAATACCCGCCCGCGCCAGGTCCAGCGTGCCATCGCAGATCCCGCCCACCGTCTTGCCCGCGTCCCGCGCCCGCACCAGCAGGTCGGAAATATCAGGCGCGTCCGGTGAGCTCCAGATCGAGCCGCCATTGACGACAATGGCGTCGACTGCATCGAGGTCGATATCCTCAACGGCCATCTGCGGGGTCACCTTGAGCCCGCCGGCCGAAGTCACCTCTTCGCCACGCGGCGAGGCAAACATTGTTTCGATCCGATAATACTGCCGTGCCCCGGCATTGAGCAGCGCTGTCTCCCAATCTGCATAGCCCGAGGTCAGAATGGTCACGATGGTCGGCATGGCAAAACTCCTTATGCGTTGCCCCGGTTCTGGGCCGCCCTCCTGTCAGCCTGCGTCAGCAGCTTCACATGCCCGTCAAACAGTCCCCGCTTTGCTTGAGGCCCGGCGTCTCGACTGCTAAGAGGACGGTCATCGAAGCGCGACAGACTCTTGCCTATGATGCCGCCCTCGAGAATGCCTGCCAGTTCCGGCTGCCCAAGCCGCATCACAAACTGGAAAAACAATCCCCGGAGTATTGCCTTGTCCTTGCTGCGTCGCCTCGTCCTTGCCCTTGCCTTCGTCACCGCCGGCCTGCTGCCGGTCGCGGCGATGCCCATGCTGCTGGTCGACCGTGACACGCTGCAGGTGCTCTACGCCGAGGAAGCGGGCCAGCCCTGGCACCCTGCCTCGCTGACCAAGCTGATGACCGCCTATGTAGCCTTCGAGGAAATCGCCAAGGGCACGATCACCCTCGACACACCGGTCACCGTTTCCAAGGCGGCGTTCAATCTCGCGCCGGCCAAGTCGGGTCTGGCGGTGGGCGCTTCGGTGTCGATGAAGGACGCGCTCTATATCCTCATCGTCAAATCGGCCAATGACATCGCCATGGCCATCGCCGAGACCATTGCCGGGGATGAGCCGCGTTTCGTCGCCAAGATGAACGACGTCGCCCAGCGCATGGGCCTGACCGCCACCAATTTCGCCAATTCCCATGGCCTGCATAATCCGGCGCAGGTCACCAGTGCCCGCGACATGGCCATTCTCTCGCTCTACATCGAGCAGAGCTTTCCGAGCTACATGCCCATGTTCTCGACCGGCGTTGTCCGCCTCGGCAAGACGCGTCTCGAATCGCAGAATGGCCTGCTCAAGGGCCTCTCCGGCGCCGTCGGCATGAAGACCGGCTATATCTGTGCCTCGGGGCTCAATCTGGTTGGTTCGATCGATCGCAATGGCCGCCGCCTGATGGCCGTCGTTCTCGGCGGCTCCTCCGGCCGTGAGCGCAATGAACGTGCCGCCGAACTCCTGCTCAAGGGGCTTTCCGGCGCAGCGCAGCCCACCGGCCAGAGCGTGCTAAACCTCGCCAATGCCGTCGGCCGCCCGCCGGTCGACATGCGCCCCAACATCTGCGGCAAGGACGCCGCCACCTATGTGAAGGCGCGCGAAGCGGCATTCCCGATGGGCCTCAAGGACCAGCCGAGCTACCTCAATGATCAGGTCGCCCTGCGTGAATATACCGCCGTCGACCTCGGCCGCATCCGCACCGGCATTCCCATCCCGCGTCCGCGTCCGGCCCATACGCCGATGTTCGCAGAGGCCCCCGCCGTCGCTGACATCTCCCTCGAAACCACCCTGCGCCCCAGCCTCGCCTCCACCGGCGGCAGCAGCAGCGTGCCATTCCCCCGCCCACGCCCCGCATTCATGCAGTAGGGCGGCGCAGCAAACCCGGGTCGTCGCTGCCATAGGGGTTCTTCGCTTACTCGACGCGTGACGATGCGCCTATCTATCCCACCCACCGTCATTGCCCGGCTTGTGTGGAGGATCTGTGCTTTAGTGGTGGCATCAGCCGGGTTGCGCATCCCGGCTGATGCAGTCAGGAGGCCGTTTTGTCCGGCTGGTTTGTCACAGCCGAGGACGAGCAAGGCCCTGTCTGCTCCCTTTGACCCCGAACGGTTGATCGGGCTGTTGCCCGCACCACAAGCCTGGGAGCAAGGTCATGATACACGACACCCTCTTCGTTGGCATCGACGTTTCCAAGACGCATCTGGACGTTCATACCCATCCCGCTGGCAAATCCTGGCGTTGCAGCACTGGACCGGAGGCGCTCGCCGAGCTGACGCAGCGCCTGGCCAGACTGGGGCCGTTGGCCATCGGGCTCGAAGCCTCGGGAGGCTATGAAGCCCGCGTGGCCGAGAGCCTGCATGCCGCTGGCCTTGAAGTGCATGTTCTAGCCCCGGCGCGGATCCGCAGTTACGCGCGGGGTATCGGCCAATTGGCCAAAACCGACAAGATCGATGCCGCTCTGATCGCGCGTTATCTGCAGGCCGTGCGCGCCAGCTTGACCCCTTATGTGTCTGATCCGATCCGACAAAGGCTGAGCGCGTTCACAGCCCATCGGCGGCGGATCGTTGCGGAAAAGAGCGGCCTTGTCAGTCAGCTCGATACCATCGACGAGCCGCTTGTGCGCAGCCTGATCGAGGAGCGTCTGGCGGCCATCGCCCTGGAGATCAAACGCATCGAAGCGGCCATCACTGCCCTTCTCGCCGACAATCGCCAGCTCCAGCAGCGCCAGGCGCGGCTGCGGCAGGTGACCGGCGTCGGTCCGGTTCTGGCGATCGCCTTACTGGCCGACATGCCCGAGCTCGGCAAGGTCTCCGCCAAGGTGGCCGCAGCACTCATCGGCGTTGCCCCTTATGCCCGCCAATCGGGCGCATCGGATCGCAACGGCCGCTGTCTTGGCGGACGAAAACATCTGCGCGATATCGCCTACATGGCCGTGCTCAGCGCCATCAAGGTGAAAGACCCCGTTCTCGGCGGCTTCTATCAAAGACTGCGCCTGCGCGGAAAACCCTTCAAACTCGCCATGATCGCAACGGTGAGAAAACTCATCACAATCCTCAACGCCATCGCCCGACAGGAACCGGCATTCCAACAGTGATGTCCACGGTTGCTTGTCCGGGCAATCCATTTCGGCAGCATGGATCACCCAAACAAGTCGGGTGATGACGAAAGAGCGGAAAGCACGGGGAAGAGATAGTGCCGGCAAGAAGAGCCTAAGAACCGCCCTTCGCCCCACACTCGATCGGCTCCCTCCCCTTGATGGGGAGGGCCGGGGTGGGGTGGTGCCACAGGCACGAAGCAGATGGGCGAGCTACCCCACCAGCACCAGAAACCGCAAAACTCCATTGTCCTCGGACACGGCACACGCGTGCCCCTTCTGGCGGCAATAGAGCGGAATATCGATCCGGGCCATCGGATCGGTCGCCAGCACTTCGAGCGCGTCGCCCGAAGCCAGCGCTTCAAGTCGTTTTTCGAGTTTCAGGACGGGCAGGGGGCATTTGAGCCCCCTGGCGTCGATCCGCTGCGTCTCAGTTTCCAAGAACAAGAACCCAGTGAATGCCATAGGCAGAGGAGGCGTTGTAGCTCATCGCCACGCCGGCCTTGGTCGCATTGGCCGCCATCGCCTGCGCGTCAGCCGCATTGTTGCGCCAGCCCGAGAACGTCTCGGCAAATGTCGGATAGCCGGCGCTCATCTTCATCGCCACAAGCCCCTGTGGCGTCGAAGGCGCCTGGCCCGACTGGGCATATTGCGTCGCCAGCGCCTGCGCCGTGCCATCGAGCCCGGCGTCCAGGGTCAGCGGGGCAACGCCCCGCGTCGCGCGATAGGCGTTGATGAGATTGATCGCCTGCACCCGGTCGAGCGTGGCGCCCGGCTGGTCCATGCGCGCCGTCAGCCCCGGAGCAAGGCCACCGGGCGAACTTGCCGGCGCCATCATCGAGCAGCCGGCAATGGAAATCGCCGCCAGAACGGCGAGCGAGGCGGCGGTCAGACGCGTGGCAGTCTTCTTCATGGTGTTCCTTACTGTCCGGTTGGGGCCGGGGAGGGGGATAATGGCAGCCTGCGCCTTCATCCCGGTTAATGCCGCGATCCTGCATTGCTGGTCCCGGCCTCGGCCATTATGGTTCTGGAAGAGCCTTGTCGCGGCGCTTTGCGGCAAGCTCGGGGCAAAAGTGTTAACGCCCGCACAGGGGAGGGGAACCCGCCATGGCTGATGGCATCTACGAGATCATCGACGATCGTTTCCGCGCATTGTTCAACGGCAGTGCCGCGCTCGATCTGATCCACACCGGCTGCCGCTGGTCCGAAGGACCGGTCTGGTTCAAGGATGGCAATTATCTCCTCTGGAGCGACATCCCCAACAACCGCATGATGCGCTACATCCCTGATGGCGGCGTCTCCGTCTATCGCGCCGATGCCCGCTATTCCAATGGCAACACCCGCGATCGGCAGGGCCGTCTGGTCACCTGCGAGCATGGCGCGCGCCGCGTCACCCGCACCGAGATCGACGGCTCCATAACCGTCATCGCCGACAGCTTTGAGGGCAAGCGCCTCAATTCCCCCAATGATGTCGTGGTCCACAGCGATGGCAGCATCTGGTTCACCGACCCCACCTACGGCATCCAGTCCGACTATGAGGGCCACAAGGCCACCCCGGAGCAGGAGACCAACAACGTCTATCGCGTCGATCCGCAGACCGGCGCGATCGAGGCGATGGTCCGCGATTTCGTCCAGCCCAATGGCCTCGCCTTCTCGCCGGACGAAACAAAGCTCTATGTCGCCGACTCCGGCTCTCCCCGCCACATCCGCGTTTTCGACGTCGTTGCTGGCCGCACCCTGGCCAATGGCCGCGTCTTCTGCACGGTCGATCCCGGCCTGCCGGATGGCTTCCGCTTCGACATTGACGGCAATCTCTGGACCAGCGCCGGTGACGGCGTGCACTGCTTTGCCCCGGACGGCACCCTCATCGGAAAAATCCTGACACCCGAGCGCGTCGCCAATCTCACCTTCGGCGGCCCCAAGGGCAATCGCCTCTATATCGCCGCGACCTCTTCCATCTACGCGGTCTACCTCACCACCAATGGTGCCGCGCTGTCATAATCTCCACGCGATAGCGCACAAGAGAGGACGGCGGAACTGGAGCGAGCTTGCTGACTTTATCGTCAGCCGGCCCTCATCGAGAAATATTTTCTCCGCCGTCGAAAATGCCGGCAAGCCTGCGCCTTTCCAAACACGACTGAGTTGATAGGGTTTTCATATCAGATCTCGGGAGTTCCCAATGAAACGTGCTTCTCGGTTACTCGCCTATACCGCCCTTGCCGCGTCCCTGACCCTGGGCTTCGCTGTCACCGCCCATGCGCAGGACCGCACACTGATCAACGTGTCCTATGATCCGACGCGTGAACTCTATCGCGAGTTCAACGACGCCTTTGTTGCCCACTGGCAGCAGGAAAAGGGCGAGGCTGTCGCCATCCAGGTCACTCATGGCGGCTCCGGTTCACAGGCACGCACCGTCATCGACGGGCTCGAGGCCGATGTCGTCACCCTGGCGCTCGAAAGCGACATCAACGCAATCGCCGATGCCACCGATCTCATCCCCGATGACTGGCGCGGCACACTCGAAAACAACAATGCGCCATACATCTCGACCATCGTTTTCCTCGTCCGCAAGGGCAATCCCAAAGCCATCCAGGATTGGGGCGATCTGATTGCCGATGGCGTCGAGGTGATCACGCCAAATCCAAAAACCTCGGGAGGAGCGCGCTGGAACCTCCTCGCCGCCTGGGCCTGGGCTCGTGCCGAATATGGCAATGACGAAGCCAAAGCGCAGGAATTTGTTGGCGAACTCTTCCGCCACGTCCCCGTGCTCGACACCGGCGCCCGAGGCTCCACCACCACTTTCGTCCAGCGCGGCATTGGCGACGTCCTGCTCGCCTGGGAAAACGAAGCCTACCTCGCCCTTGAAGAACTCGGCCCCGACGCCTTCGACATCGTCACCCCGTCCATCTCCATTCTGGCCGAGCCGCCCGTCGCGCTCGTTCCGGTCAATGCCGAGAAGAAGGGCAATCTCGATCTCGCCCAGGCCTATCTCGACTATCTCTATTCCGATGAAGGCCAGGCCATCGCCGCCAAACACTACTACCGCCCGGTCCGCCCGGATGCGGCGGCCCCCGAGGACATTGCCCGCTTCGGTGAAGTCAATCTCGTCACCATCGAGGATTTTGGTGGCTGGCGCGAAGCCCAGCCAAAGTTCTTCGGCGATGGCGGCACCTTCGACCAGATCTACGCCGCTCCCTGACACGACAATTGGCCGGTCTCTGTGGACCGGCCACACCGCTCAGTGAAAGAGGAGAACTGCGATGATAGCCTTTTTCGGAATTTTCCATCCGGGTGAGCTGGCACGTCGCGCCAGTGTCGAGGCGCCCGCCAAGGCCAATTTTTTCGGCGGTGGCGACAGCGACGCGCGGCCCACCGCGCTGGAAGATGACAATGCCTGGCTCAGCGGCAAGGCGCCGGACCCGCAGAACGACGATCGGCCGCGCCTCCAGGAGCACACGTTCTCCAGCGACCTGACGAGATTTTTGCCCTTCTGACCCGCAGATGAGAAAAAACGAGGGCTTTTCGTCTCCCTGACGAAACGGAATGCTCGTTATAATGTGGGTTGTGAGATTGCCGCAGGCTCGAAGGCTTCCGGTCATCGCCCCAAATATGTGACAAGGAGTATCGCGGCGCTCTACTTGCGTCGTCCCGCCGCCTTGCGCTCTTGCGTGCTGCGGCACGGTCCAAGGCAATCGGCTGGAAGGATGCGCGATGAGTTTTACCGGCCCCTCGGCAAAGCACTTTGTCATTATCGGTGGCGGCGCCAGCGGCGTTCTCATCGCCTCCCAATTGCTGCGCGATCCCGATCCTGAGCTGAAGGTCACGGTGCTTGAGCGTCAGGGCCAGTTCGGCCAGGGCCTGGCCTATTCGGCGCGGCACCGCGACCATCGCGTCAATGTCCCCTCCCGCGGCATGAGCGCCTATCCCGATGATCCCGAGCATTTCTGGCGCTGGCTGCAGCAGAAATTCCCCGGCAAATATGACACCTCCTGGGTCTTCGTCGCCCGGCGGCTTTATGGCACCTATCTTGAAGATGTGCTGCGTCAGGCCGGCGAGCGTATACCGGGGCGCCTCCGGGTCCTCGCCGAAGAAGCCATGGCCCTCACCGAAAAGCCCGATGGCGTCGAAGTCCTCCTCGGCAATGGCACCACGCTCTACGGTCGCGCTGCCGTTCTCGCCGTTGGCCACGAAACCCAGCCGGCCCGCGGTCGCGGCATTGCCGTCCGCGTCGGCTCGGATGCCGATACCCCGCTGGACCCTGAAGCCCATGTCATGATCCTCGGCTCCGGCCTCAGCATGGTCGATGCCTGGGTCTCGCTGTCCGAGGCCCGTCACAGCGGCCCGGTCACCGTCGTCTCGCGCAATGGCCTCCTGCCCACTGCCCATCGTGATGTGCCGCCCCTGCAGATCGATGCCGCCGATGTGCCATTTGGCGTCGGCGTTCGCGCGCTGACGCGGTGGTTCCGCGCCCTCATCGCCAACACCATGGCGCGGGGCGGGGACTGGCGCAGCGTCGTCGATGGCCTCCGCCCCTACAATCAGCGCCTCTGGCAGAGCTGGCCAGACAAGGAAAAACGCCGCTTCCTGCGTCATCTGCGCCCCTGGTGGAATGTCCACCGCCATCGTCTGCCGCCCGACCTGCATGAAGGGCTTGTGAAGGCCATTGCCAGCGGACAAGTCCGCCTCGTCGCCGCCGAATTCACCGGCATCGAGAAGACTGCCGATGGCGTCCGCGCCACTATTCGCCCGCGCGGTGGCAGCGACCGGGTGACCATGGATATTGCCCGCGTCTATGATTGCGGTGGCGTCAGCGTCGATGTGCGCGCCAGCGGCAATCCGTTGATCCGCCATCTCGTCCAGACCGGTGCGGCGCGAGCCGACAGCATGAATATCGGCCTCGATGTCGACGGCAAATGCGCCGTGGTCGCCGCGGATGGTCATGTGTCGTCCCGCCTGCGGGTCGTCGGCCCGCTGACGCGTGGCCGCTATTTCGAGATCGAAGCCGTGCCCGATATTCGCGTCCAATGCGCTTCTGTGGCGCGCGCGCTCCTCGTCGGCGAGGTCGTCGAGGCCTGATAAGGCCCGGCTTCCAGCGGGAGCCTGGAACACAGAAGGATTTTCTATTTTTCGCGCCCAACTGACCGGGCGTGCGCCTTGAGAAACTCGACTGCCCCGCTAGGGTTGCCAGACTTGCTGCGCCTGACACAGGAGACGCAATCATGGCACGAGAAGACCGGCGCCTCGGTGCGCAGCGGGGAGGGCGCCCATGACGCGCCTCGGCGGCTTCCGACGACCCAGTATCATTCCCGGCTTTGGGCTGACCTTCGGTTTCACCATCGCCTATTTCTCGCTGATCATCCTCATCCCGCTCATCGCCCTGGTCCTGCGCTCGGCAGGCCTTGGCTGGGGCGGGTTCTGGGCGGCCGCCACGGACGCACGCGTCCTCGGCGCCCTGCGGACGAGCTTCATCACGGCGCTGATTGCCGCCGGCATAAACGTCGTCTTCGGCACGATGATCGCCTGGGTGCTTGTGCGCTACCGCTTCCCCGGCCGGCGCATCTTCGACGCCATGGTCGATCTGCCCTTTGCCCTCCCGACCGCAGTCGCGGGGATCGCGCTCACCGCCATCTACGCGCCCAATGGCTTTGTCGGCCAGCTCGTTGCCCCCCTCGGCATCCGCATTGCCTACACCCCGATCGGCATTGTCGTCGCCATGATCTTCATCGGCCTGCCCTTCGTCGTCCGCACCATCCAGCCCATTCTCGAAGAGACCAGCAAGGAGGTCGAGGAAGCCTCCGCTACCCTTGGCGCCAACCGCTTCCAGACCATTTTCCGCGTGCTGCTGCCCAGCCTCACCCCGGCCATCCTCACCGGCTTCGCGCTCGCTTTCGCCCGCGCGGGGGGGGAATATGGCTCGGTCATCTTCATCGCCGGCAACATCCCCTTCGTCTCGGAGATTGCCCCGCTGCTGATCGTCATCCGCCTCGAGGAATTCAACTATTCCGGTGCCGCCGTCATCGCCACGGTGATGCTGCTGATCTCCTTCCTCATGCTGTTCCTGATCAATCTCATTCAGGCCTGGAGCCGGAGGAGGTATGGCTATGGCGCATAGTCACCGCACATCGCCCACCGACGAACCAACCTCGGTCCGCTGGCTGCTGATTGCCGTTTGCCTCGCCTTCATGGCGCTGTTTCTGGTGCTGCCGCTCTATGCGGTCTTCGCCGAAGCCTTCCGCCTCGGCTGGAATGCCTTCTGGACAGCGCTCGGTACCAAGGATGCGCAATCGGCGATCCGGCTCACCCTGTTGGTCGCCGCCATCGCCGTGCCGCTCAACATCGTCTTCGGCATCTGCGCCTCCTGGGCCATCGCCAAGTTCGAGTTCAAGGGCAAGGCCTTCCTTATCACCCTCATCGACCTGCCATTCTCGGTCTCGCCGGTCATTTCGGGCCTCGTCTATGTCCTGCTCTTCGGCTCCGGCTCATTGCTCGGCCCCTGGCTCAAATCCTACGGCATCGAAATCCTCTTCGCCGTCCCGGGCACCGTGCTGGCCACGATCTTCGTCACCTTCCCCTTCGTCGCCCGGGAGTTGATTCCGCTGATGCAGGATCAGGGCACAGGCGACGAGGAAGCCGCGCTCTCTCTCGGCGCCTCCGGCTGGCAGACCTTTTGGCGCGTCACCCTGCCAAACATCAAATGGGGCCTGCTCTACGGCGTTCTGCTCTGCAATGCCCGCGCCATGGGCGAGTTCGGCGCGGTGGCGGTGGTGTCCGGAAAAATTCGCGGCGAAACCACCACCATCCCGCTGCAGGTGGAAATGTTCTACAACGAATACAACGCCACCGCCGC
Source organism: Devosia sp. SD17-2 (assembly GCF_029201565.1). Taxonomy (GTDB): domain Bacteria; phylum Pseudomonadota; class Alphaproteobacteria; order Rhizobiales; family Devosiaceae; genus Devosia. The sequence continues at coordinate 2,675,527 of NZ_CP104002.1, read as the reverse complement.
CTTCGCCCTGGCATCGCTTCTGGCGCTGCTCGCACTCGTCACCCTCGTCCTCAAGACCGCGCTCGAATGGCGCTATGGCGACGAACTGGCCGCCACCGGCAGGGGGCACTGAACAAAAAAAAGCTGCAGGCAATTTGCCCGCAGCTTTTGTCATCTCGTGAACAGCACCCGATTACGGGGTGACGGACTCGAGGGTATCGGGATCGAAGAACTGCATGGTGGTCGTGCCGTTGCCGGTGTTGACCCAGGCGCGGACATAATGACCCCATTCTTCAACGCCGGCGACGTCAACGCCCTGCGACTTCAGCGCGGCTTCGAGAGCCATTTCCGAGCGGCCGAAAATCGAGTCGGAGCTATCGCCAGCCATTGCAATGCCGGGTACAGCGGCGAGGCCTGCAGCAACCATAACGGCAGCAAGAGTGAACTTTTTCATATTCGTTGTTCCTTTCTCGTGAACAACGCCACCTTGCTCCGCCTGCATTGTGCCAAAGTTGCGTAACAATAGAGCGGTCGATCGATAACGAAATCGTCATCCGCTCCACGCTTCCGCCATGTCCGTGCAGCGTAATGCTGGAGCAATCTTGAGCGAATAGGCTCGCGAAAACTCGGGAAGTCCAATTGCGTATCTTGCTGGTTGAAGATGAGTTGGGAATGGCCAAGGCGCTGACTGCCGCGTTGGCCCGCCACGACATTCTCGTGGACCATGTCGACACGCTTGCCCTGGCCGAAGAGGCCGCGCTTTCGGGTGTCCATGCGGCCGTGATCCTCGATCGCAAACTGCCCGATGGCGACGGGCTTACGCTCATTCCCGTGCTGCGCCGCAGCCAGGTCGGCCTGCCGATTATCGTCCTCTCCGCCCTTGGCTCGCCCGATGACCGCGTGGCCGGGCTGGATACCGGGGCCGACGACTATCTCGCAAAACCCTTTTCCGTCGACGAACTCCTTGCCCGCATCCGCGCCGTGATGCGCCGCCCCAGCCTTGTCGAGGAACAGATCGTCACCGTCGGCCTTCTGCGCTTCAATCTCAACGAGCGCGCCGCCACCATTGGCGATGAGCCGCTCACCCTGACGCGGCGCGAACTGCTCGCACTCGAGCTTCTCGTGCGCCGCGCCGGCCGCACCGTCGCGCGCTCCGCCCTCGAAGAAGCCGTCTACGGCTTTGATGACGAGATCGCCTCCAACACGCTGGACGCCCACATCTCCCGCCTCCGCCGCAAGATTGCCCCGGCCAATGTGGAAATCCATGGCATCCGCGGCGTCGGCTATCTCCTCCGGGCTATCCAGTGACAAAACCTGCCAAGTCGCGCTCGCTGCGCTCCGTCCTGACGCGCGGCCTGATCCTGATCCAGATCCTCGTGCTGGTCTCGTTCACCTTCGCCGCGACCCTGCCGATCATCAATGTCCTGTCGCGCAATCAGGGGCTGGACGACAGTGTGATGGACCATATCGCGCGTTCCATCTCCCGCAGCACTGATGGCGGCCTCGAACTGCACGCCACGCCCGCGCTCCAGAGAGTGCGCGACCAATATCCGAACTTCATGTTCTACGCCGTTGATGCCAATGGTTATTCGGTTTCTCTTGGTACCGTGCCGGTGCAGGTCTATCTGATGACTTCGGCGCTGACCCACATCTCCTCCGCGAACCTCAGCGACACCGGCTTCAACGGCAGCGCGGAAGCGATTATCCGTAAACGAACCATCGACGATGGCCCGATCTGGATCGTCTCCACCGGCGGGCCTCAGATCGGCCTCGGGCTGATCCGGGTGGCCTTTTCTAATCCGGTTTTCGTCGGCCTCGTCTTGCTGCTGACCTCGGTCACGCTCATCAGCATCCCCGTCCTGATCCGGCGGACGTTGCGCGGCGTCGAAGGGGTTGCCGAGGAGGCGGAGGATATCGACGTCAACAAGCCCGGCGTGCGCCTTTCCGATCAGAGCGTGCCCAGCGAACTCCAGCCGCTTGTTCATGCCTTCAACACCGCGCTTGGCCGGATCGATGACGGCGTCGAACGCCAGCAGCGCTTCATGGCCGATGCCGCGCACGAATTGCGCACGCCCATCGCCATTCTCCAGACCCGTCTCGATATGCTGCCCCCCGGCGAGCAGCGCGCCCAGCTCGAGCTCGACGTGGCCCGTCTCTCCGGCATGGCCAATCAGCTGCTCGACCTGCACCGGATGGATCTCTCTCCCGCGAGCCCGCAGCTCGTCGATCTCGTCGAGATCGCTTCCGAAGTCACCGCCGACATAGCCCCGCTCGCCATCTCGGCGGGCACGGAGCTCTCCTTCTCGGCGGATGCAAAACGGGTCCAGGTGCGGGGCGATGCCGGGGCCCTGTCGCGCGCCATCACCAATCTCGTCCAGAATGCCATGACCCATGGCGGCCCCAACATCACCATCGACGTCAGTGTGTCCGCCACCGGCAGGGTGCGCGTGTCCGACACCGGCCCCGGCATCAAACCTGAAAACCGCGAAGAGATTTTTTGGCCCTTCCACCGGCTGGCCCCGCTCCAGCATGGGGCAGGGCTGGGCCTTAGCCTGGTCAGCGATATCGTGCGCCGACACGGCGGCGACGTCTCGGTCAGCAGCAATGACCGCGGTGGGGCCGTATTCGACATCACCCTGCCACTGGCGGCAGACACTCCGGTAAAATAGACCCCGCGGCCCTGTCGCAATGGGTCCGCCTTGGTTAGGCTCCGCCACCTCGTGCCTGTTCCAAGGGATTCGACCCGTGACCAATCCGTTCTTCACCACTTGGGAGACGCCTTATGAGGCGCCGCCCTTCGATGCCATCGAAACCGCCCATTTCAAGCCGGCCTTCATCGCCGCGCTGGAACAGCACCGCGCCGAGATCGACGCCATCGGCGCCAATGCCGAAACGCCGACTTTCGACAACACCATTGCCGCCCTCGAGCGATCCGGCCGCGCGCTCCGCCGCGTCGAGATGGTCTTCAACCAGCTGACCTCGGCCGCCACCAGCGAGGTTCTTCAGGAAGTCGAGCGCGAGATCGTCGTCCTCGTCACGCGCCACTGGAACGCCATCTTCCTCGATGCAAAGCTCTTTGCCCGCATCGATGATCTCTATGCCCGCCGCGACAGCCTTGGCCTTGATCCCGAAGCCCTGCGCGTTCTTGAGCGCTACCATCTCGATTTTGTCCGCTCCGGCGCGCGCCTGACTGACGCTGAGCGCGACCGCTACGCAGCCATTTCCGAGCGCCTCGCCACTCTCGGCACCCAGTTCGGCCAGAATGTGCTCGCCGACGAGCAGGAGACGGTCTTCACCCTCAGCAAAGCCGAAATGGAGGGCCTTCCGGACTTTGCCCGCGCCGCAGCGGCCGAGACCGCACGTGACCGCAAGCTCAATGCCCCCTTCGCCGTCACGCCATCGCGCTCCAGCGTCGAGCCGATCCTGCACTTCGCCCGGGATCGCGGCGTGCGCGAGAAAATCTGGCGCGCCTTCGTCAAGCGCGGCGCCAATGCCAACAAGAACGACAATTCTGCCCTCATCGAGGAGATCGTCGCCCTGCGCGCCGAACAGGCAAAACTCCTAGGCTACGACAGCTACGCCGCCTACAAACTCGCCGACAGCATGGCCGGCTCCCCCGAAGCCGCCCGTGCTCTGCTCGAACAGGTCTGGGAAGGTGGCCGCAAGCGTGCCGAAGCCGATCGCGAGGCCCTGCAGGACCTCGCCCGGTCCGAAGGCCAGGCCGAGCCGCTCGAAGCATGGGACTGGCGTTACTTTGCCGAAAAGCTCCGCGTCGCCCGCTACGATTTCGACGAAAACGAACTCAAACCCTATCTGCAGCTCGACAATGTCGTCGACGCTGCCTTCTTCGTCGCCGAAAAACTGTTCGGCCTCACCTTCGTGCCGCGCGAGGACATTCCGGGCTATCACCCGGACGTTCGCGTCTGGGAAGTGATCCGCGGCGGTGCCGTCATCGGCCTCTTCTACGGCGATTATTACGCTCGCCCCGGCAAGCGCTCCGGCGCCTGGATGACCTCGTTCCGCGATCAGTCGAAACTCGACGGCGTGCAGATCCCGTTCATCGTCAACACCTGCAATTTCGTCAAACCGCCCGAAGGCCAGAAGGCGCTGCTCTCGCTCGACGAGGCCCGCACTGTCTTCCACGAAATGGGCCACGGCCTGCATGGCCTCCTGTCCGACGTCACCTATCCGCGCATTTCCGGCACCAGCGTGGTGCGCGATTTCGTCGAACTGCCCAGCCAGATCTTCGAGCACTGGCTGGAAGAAGCGCCGGTTCTAGCCCGTCTCACCCATGTGGAAACCGGGGAGGCCATACCGGAGGCTCTCCTCGAGCGGATGCGCGCCGCACGCACGGCCAATTCCGGTTTTGAAACCGTGGAGTTCGTCTCTTCGGCCATTCTGGACATGGATTACCATTCCGGTCCGATGAATGGTTCTGTTGCCGAATTCGAGGCCAAGGTGCTGGACAGCATCTCCATGCCCAAGGTGATCGCGCTGCGCCACGCCAGCACGCACTTCCTCCACCTGTTCTCGGGCGATGGTTATGCGGCCGGCTATTACAGCTACCTCTGGAGCGAGGTGCTCGACGCTGACGGCTTCGGCGCCTTCAAGGAAGCCGGCGATCCCTTTGATCCCGATACCGCCAAGCGCCTCTACGACTATATTTATTCGGCGGGAGGCAAACGCGACTTTGCTGAAGCCTATCGCCTGTTCCGCGGGCGCCCGCCCGAAGTTCAGGCCTTGCTCGAGGGCAGGGGCCTCGTCACTGCCGAGGGCGCGGAAGCCTGACACAGAAAAGGGCAGAGGCCTCTGGCCTCTGCCCTTTTTGATGCAACTGGCCCTGCCGGCGGAGGCGGGGCCAAAACTGTATTACATTGCGCTCGCGGCGAAATTGCCTTCGTCGCACATCGAGACAGTCAGAGCCTCGAGATCAATCATGGTTGCGTCGGCGTTCCAGCCGGCGGTGGTGGAAGCGTCTGCAGCAGGAGCACTTGTGCTCTCATCGGTTGCAGCAGCGTCCTGTTCGGCTTCGGTCTTGCGCAGCTCGTCGCATTTTTCCTGAACAGCCGTCACCTGATCGGCTGGCACATCCTTGCCGCTGATCATGTGGGCGTCCTGTGCCACGGCAAAACCGGGCAGGGACATTGCGGAAACGAGGGCGGCGATCGACAAAACAGATCTCACGTTCATTCCATTTCCTCCTTTGGAAAGCCAGTTTGTCTGGCCCCGTTCAAACGCGGGTTCTGTCTGCCAGTTGCCTTTTGGGAGAAACCATCGGCCAAACGTTAACCTGTGGTAATTTTTGCTGGGAAGCGGCCCGGCTACAGACAAAATATCATGTTCAATGATCCCTCCAGGGCACTGTGTGATCCCGGTATCGATTTCACTGTGAGTTATAACAAAAACCTATCACCCGTGCGGCTAATTGCATTTCTCGTTTATGTCTGACGCTGATACCTCCTGCACTATCCGGCACAGGAGTCGGACGAAGTCTGGCCGCAACCCAAGACGGCCACGGGAGGATAAGCGATGAAGAAGCGGCTCATGTCGGCCATGCTTGCAGCAGCCCTTATGGTCAGTGCGGCACCCTCGGTTCTTGCACAGGTTGCGAACGATGCGGATACGCTCGCCTTGGCGGCAACCCTGGACAACAACAGTTTCGATCGCGCCCAGCTGATGATCGGCAACCAGATGCAGTTCTGGTCGCCTGTATTCGACACGCTGCTGGTGCGGGAGCCCAATGGCGAGATCGGTCCGAACCTGGCCACCGAGTGGTCGTACAATGCCGACGCCAGTGTGCTCAATCTCAAGCTGCGCGAAGGCGTCAGCTTCACCGATGGCACGCCCTTCAATGCTGAAGCCGTCAAGGCCAATATCGAATATCTCAAGACCGGCGCTGGCCAGAACAGCTTCATGGCAGCCCCGATTTCCCAGGTCGAAATCATCTCCGATTTCGAGGTGAACCTGCACCTCGGCGAGCCTGACCCGAGCCTGCTGCAGAACTTGGCTGTCGTTGGTGGCGCCATGGCTTCCCCGGCAATCCTGGGTGTCGAAGGTTCTGCCAATAATCCGATCGGCTCGGGCCCCTATGTCTACGACGTGGACAATTCCTCCATTGGTCGTCAGTACGTCTTCAATCGCAATGCCGACTACTGGAACGCCGAGGCCTTCCCGTTTGAGCGCGTCACCATCACCCCGATCAGTGACGGCGTTGCCCGCCTGAACGCGCTTAAGTCCGGCCAGATTGACGCCGGCATGAGCGAAGCCCGTGCCGTTGCCGATGCCGAGGCCAATGGCCTGACGGTCAACCGCATTGACGTCGACTGGTTCGGCCTCATCATCGCCGACCGCGAAGGCAAGATCACGCCCGCTCTGGCCGATGTGCGCGTCCGCAAGGCGCTGAACATGGCCTTCGACGCCAAGTCGATCCTTGAATTCGTCGAACTCGGCTATGGCCGTCTGTCCGACCAGATCTTCCCCGCCACCAGCCAGGCTTATGTCGAGGAACTGGACGAGGTCTATTCCTACGATCCTGAAGCCGCCAAGGCCCTGCTGGCCGAAGCCGGCTATCCCGATGGTTTTGAGCTGTTCATGCCCGAAACCAACGCCTTTACCGCCTTCCACCCGATCATCGAGAAATTCCTCAATGATGTCGGCATCACGGTGAAGTGGGAAAAGGTCGCTCCGAACGCCACCATCACCGAGCTGCGCTCGGGCCGCTTCCCGGCCTATGTGTTCCAGTTCGGCTATCAGGGCGAATGGTCCGAATACCGCAAGTTCGGCTTCCCGGATTCCCCGTGGAACACCTCCAAGGTTGCCGATCCGGCTTTCCTCGAGATGCTGGACAAGACGCTCTACGCCACTGGCGACGCCCAGGTTCAGCTCTACAAGGACCTCAACGCCTACATGGTCGAGAACGCCTTCTACGCGCCCATGTATCGCCGCGACACCATCTACCTCACCAACAAGGAGGTTAAGGTGGACCTGCAGTCGACCAACGTTGTGTCGCCGATCCGGAACTACTCAAAAGCCGAATAGTCCTCCCAAGACATTCGTGCAGGGGCGGCCAGTCAATGGCCGCCTTTATTGTTTTGATTTCAATGTGTAGCGGCGGTGTGCGGACTCAGTTTCGCAGCCCGGCGAGAGCGGCTAGTTCGGCTCCTCGGCCAGGCCAAACTTCTCCCGCGACATCGCCACAAGCGTCTGCAGCGGCGCCCAGTCGCCCAGTTCGCTGCGGAACATCAACCCGACCTCAGCCGTGTTCCGCTGCAGCGGCAGGTCGATCGGCACGATGCGCGGCGAGTTGACGAACTCCACCGCCAGATGCGGCAGCACACAGAGGCAATCGCTCTGCTGCAGCAGCGTAAGCACCGAAAGCAGGCTCTGGCAGACAAAGCGCACCGACGGCGCCGCCCCCAGATGCTGGGAGATCATGTGCTGGGTGATCTCGCGATAGGCCGGCAATTCGGAATAGACGATCCAGGGATAGTCCAGCAGCCGTTCCATCTCGAATGGCTGCCCATCGCGGAGCAGGGGGTGGTCCTCCCGCGCCATCACATGGTTGGCGACATCGGTGAGCTTTACCCGCGACAGCCGCCGGCTCGGGCCGCTGTCGAAGGACACGCCGGTAAACACCACATCCAGCCGCCCTTCGTGCAGATCGTCCAATGACTTGGCGACGCTGATTGCGGTGAATTCGATCAGGATGTTCGGATGCCGGTTCTGCAGTTCTGCCAGCACGCCCGCCAGCACGCCCGAGCGCCACACCGGCCCGCCGGCAATGCGGAACACCGTCTTTTCGTCGCTGACATCGCTGCGCAATTCCTGCTCCGCGATCTCCCAATAGCGCTCGATTCTGTTTGAAACCGACAGCACCTTCGCCCCGAATGGCGTCGCCACCACCCCGCGCGCATGGCGCTTGACCAGTTGCTGGCCGAAATAGGCCTCGAGCTGGGCCAGCGAGCGCGACAGCGCCGGCTGCGTCACGTTCAGCTTCTCGGAGGCGCGGCGCAGGCTGCCTTCCTCGAGGATGGTGCGCAGCCGAAAAAGATGGGTGATCTGGTCGAGCATTACTTATGCATCCTACTTATCGCTCATGGCAGTTTTTGCATTTTCGGTGCATCGCTTCAACTGCTATCACCAGCGCAAGAACGACCCGCAGGCCCACGAGGCGCGGGCGATGAGGAGGTCATCAATCATGATCATCACCGGCCGCCGCGCCGAGGGGGGCAACCGCCTCCCAGTCGCTCTCCTTGCCGAAAGGAAGCCTTCCCGTGCTTAGCTATGTGTCCAAGCGCCTCGTTTCGAGCCTCTTTCTTCTCGCCCTCGTCACCACGCTGACCTTCGCCCTCGTTTTCGGTGGCGCCGACAACGTGGCCCAGAATATCCTGGGCGATAACGCTACCGATCAGCAGATCGCCGAACTCGAAGCTCGCATGGGCATCGACAAGCCGCTGCACGAGCAATACGGCGCCTGGGTCGCCAAGGCCGTGCGCGGCGATCTTGGCATGTCCTGGACCATGGGCGAGAGCGTCTCCAAGATCCTCGCCGGTCGCCTTCCGGTGACCCTCTCCATGGTCACCCTCGCTATCGTGGCCATCACCATCGTCTCTGCGCTGCTCGGCATTCTGGCCGCAGTGCGTGGGGGTTGGGCCGATCGCATCATCCAGGTGATCAGCGTCGTCGGCTTTTCCCTGCCAAACTTCTGGCTGGGCCTCATCCTCGTCGTCGTCTTTGCGCTCAATCTGCGCTGGCTGCCGGCTACCGGCTATGTCGATTTCACCACCTCGCCCATTGGCTGGGCAGCGTCTCTGGCCCTGCCGGTTGCCGCGCTGGTGCTCTCGGGGGTTGCCTCCGCCTCCCAGCAGGTGCGCGGCGCCATGATCGACGCGCTTCGTCAGGATTATGTCCGCACGCTGCGGGCAGGGGGCATCAGTCCCGCCTCGGTTCTCTTCCGCCATGCCCTGCGCAACGCCATGCCGGCGGCGCTGACAGTGCTCTCGGTGCAGTTCATCGCCCTCCTTGGCGGCGCTGCCATCATCGAGCGCGTCTTCGCCATTCCCGGCCTTGGCTCGATCACCGTCCAGTCCGCACTCACTGGCGACATTCCCGTCCTCATGGGTGTCGTCGTCACCATGATCATTCTCGTCGTGCTCGTGAACATCGTCATCGACCTGATCAATGCATGGGTTAACCCGAAGGTGAGGCTCTGATGTCCGCTGCCCCATCCCCAACGCCCGCTCTGGCGCCTGCTGCGCCGCGCGAAAGCCTCCTGCGCTCGGTGCTCACCAATCCGCTCGGCCTTCTCGCTTCCATCCTTCTGGTCGTCATCATCGGCGCTGCTGTCTTTGCGCCGCAGATCGCCCCCTTTGGACCGGGTGAGCTGCAGATCTTCAAGATCAACGCCCCGCCGGGCGACGGCTATTTGCTCGGTGGCGACGGCTCGGGTCGCGATATCTTCTCGCGTCTCGTCTATGGCGCCCGCAACACGCTGATCGGCGCCCTGATCGCCATCTCGGTTGCCGCCTTTGTCGGCGTCACGGCGGGTCTTTTCGCCGGCTATTTCGGTGGCCGCCGCGAAATGGTGATGAGCTGGGTGTCCGATGCCCTCATGGCCCTGCCGTCCCTCATCGTTCTGCTGGCCTTCTACCGCTCGCTCGGCTCCTCGATCCAGGTGTCGATGGTCATCTTCGGCATCATGCTGGCGCCCGGCTTCTATCGCCTGACGCGAAACCTGGTGAACGGCGTCAAGCACGAGCTCTATGTCGATGCGGCTCGCGTGTCTGGCCTCTCGGACATGCGCATCATCGCGCGCCATATCCTGCTCGTCATCCGCGCCCCGGTGATCATCCAGATCTCCATCGTCGCGGGCGTTTCCATCGTCATTCAGGCGGGCCTCGAATTCCTCGGCCTCGGTGATCCCTCTGTGCCCACATGGGGCGGCATGCTGCAGGATGCGTTCGGCAACATGTTCGTCGTGCCCACCGCCATTCTCTGGCCGGGCCTCGCCATCTCGGTGACGGTCGCCTCCTTCGTGCTGCTTGCCAACGCCATTCGCGACCGCCTGCAGCAGGGCAACCGTGTTGCCGCGGCTCCGGAGCTCCCGGTCGTCGCCAAGCCCGCCGGCAACCCGCCTGCGGACACGGACATCCTCCTCGACATCCGCGATCTCGTCGTCGGCTATCCGACCAAGACGGGATGGACCCAAGTGGTCAAGGGTGTGTCCCTGCAGCTGCGCCGTGGCGAAGTCCTCGGCCTCGTCGGCGAAAGCGGCTCGGGCAAGACCCAGACGGCCTTCGCCGTCCTCGGCCTGCTCTCCACCGGTGGCCGCATTCTCTCGGGCTCGATCTGGTTTGATGGCCGCGACATCGCCAATCTGCCCGAAGACGAGATGCGCAAACTGCGCGGCAAGCGCATCGCCTATGTGCCGCAGGAGCCGATGAGCAATCTCGATCCGGCCTTCCGCATCGGCTACCAGCTGACCGAGCCCATGGTCACCGTGCTGGGCATCTCCAAGGCCGAAGCCAAGGCGCGTGCGCTCAAGCTTCTTGCCCGCGTCGGCATGCCGGACCCCAAGCGGACCTTCAACGCCTATCCCCACCAGATATCCGGCGGCATGGCCCAGCGCGTGCTGATCGCCCGCGCCATCTCCTGCAGCCCCGACCTGCTGATCGCCGATGAGCCGACCACGGCGCTCGACGTCACCGTCCAGGCCGAAGTGCTCGAGCTGATGCGCGACCTGCAGACAGAGCTCAACATGTCGGTGGTTCTCGTCACCCACAACTTCGGTGTCGTGGCCGACATCTGCCACCGGGTTTCGGTCATGCGCGACGGGCGCGTTGTCGAAACCAGCGATGTGGTCTCGCTCTTCCACGATCCACAGCACGACTACACCAAGATGCTGCTTGCGGCCGTGCTCGACGATGTCACGCCGCGTGTCTACCGGCCGCACCAAGCCAAGGAAGTCTCGGCATGAGCGATCTGATTGTCGAATGCATCGACGTGAACACCCACTTTGGCAACCATCACGTCCTCAAGAACATCAACCTCACCGTCCGTCCGGGTGAAACCGTCGGCCTCGTGGGCGAGAGCGGTTCGGGCAAGACCACGCTGGGTCGCGCCATCCTCGGCATTGGTCCGGTCACCTCGGGGCGTATCCGCTTTGAAGGCCAGGAGATCGCCGGCATCGCCCCGCGCGATCGCAAGGGCGACGCGGCCTCCATTCAGGCTGTGTTCCAGGACCCGTACACCTCGCTCAATCCCTCGATGACCATTGAGGATATTCTGGTCGAGCCCATCGTCGCCCGTGGTCAGGCCAGCAAGGCCGACGCCACGGCCCGCGTGCGCGGCCTGCTCGATCAGGTGAACCTGCCGAGCGACGCCGCCCATCGCTACCCGCGGGAATTTTCCGGCGGCCAGCGCCAGCGTGTCGCGATCGCCCGGGCCCTGGCGCTCTCGCCAAAGCTGATCGTCTGCGATGAGCCGGTCTCGGCGCTCGATCTCTCGACCCAGGCCCGCGTGCTCGATCTCTTCGTCGAGATCCAGGAGCGCACCGGCGTCGCCTATCTCTTCGTTAGCCACGACCTGTCGGTGGTCCGCCACATCTCCCACCGTGTCGCCGTCATGCGGGGCGGGGAGATCGTCGAGTTCGGCGAGTGCGATCAGGTCACTGCCCATCCCCAGCACGACTATACCCGTCGCCTGCTGCTGGCCGCCCCCGTGGCCGACCCCGTGCGTCAGGCCGAGCGCCGCGCTGCCTTTCGTGCCCTTACTGCCGGAGCCTGATCTATGCGTGCCATCGTAGTAATGTTTGACAGCCTGAACCGGCGCCTCCTGCCGCCCTATGGCGATGTCCTGACCCACGCACCCAACTTCACCCGGCTGGCCGAACGCACGGCGACCTTCGACAACAGCTATGCCGGCTCCATGCCCTGCATGCCCGCGCGTCGCGAGCTGCACACCGGCCGCTATAATTTCCTGCACCGCTCCTGGGGTCCCATCGAGCCCTTCGACGATTCCGCGCCGGAGATCCTCTCCAGGAACGGCGTCTACACCCACATGGTCACCGACCATCAGCACTATTGGGAAGATGGCGGCGCCACCTATCACAACCGCTATTCGAGCTATGAGTTCTTCCGCGGGCAGGAAGGCGATCTCTGGAAGGGTGTGGTCGACAAGAACGACAGCTCCCGCCTCAAGGATATCCTCTATCGCATGCAGACCCAGGACGGGATCAACCGGACCTATCTGTCAGACGAGGCCGATCATCCCCAGACGCTGACCTTTAATGCCGGCCTCGAATTCATCGAGACCAATGCCGCCGCTGACAACTGGATGCTGCAGCTCGAAACCTTCGATCCGCACGAGCCTTTCTTCAGCTACGACCAGTACCACCGGCTCTATCCGGACAGTCCGCTCGATAATGGCGATGATTTCGATTGGCCGCCTTATGCACGGGTCACCGAATCCGGCTCGACCATCGAACACGCCAAGCGGCGTTACCTCGCGCTGCTTTCCATGTGCGACGCCAATCTCGGGCGCGTCCTCGACCTCATGGACGAAAAGAACATGTGGGACGACACCATGCTCATCGTCTGCACCGACCACGGCTATATGCTGGGCGAGCGCGGCTGGTGGGGCAAGTCCGTCATGCCCTGGTATGACGAGACCATCCACACCCCGTTCTTCGTCTGGGACCCGCGTTCCCGCGTCGCCGGTGAACGCCGCCAGTCGCTGGTGCAGACCATCGACATCGCGCCGACACTACTCGACTTCTTCGGCCTCCAGCCGACGCCCGACATGCTGGGCCGTCCGCTCAAGGACACTGTCGCCAACGACACGCCTGTGCGCGAAGGGGGCCTCTTCGGCATCTTCGGCGGCCATGTCAGTGTCACCGACGGGCGCTATGTCTATATGCGCGCCTCCGCCGAACCGGCCAATACGCCGCTCCTCGAACACACGCTCATGCCCACACACATGCGCACCCGTTTTGAACCCAGCGAGTTCAAGGACGTCGGGATGCACCCCGGCTTCTCCTTCACCAAGGGCGCTCCGGTCATGCGCATGACCGGCTGGACCATGCGCGGCCCCGCCGAATTCGGCACGCTGCTCTACGACCTCGAAACCGACCCGGGCCAGACCACACCCCTTCGTGACGCTGCGCTTGAATTGCGCATGGCCGACATGCTCGTCCGCCTCATGCGCGAGAACGATGCCCCGCCCAGCCAGTACGAACGTCTGGGTCTGCCCACCACCGGCCCGGTCACCGAAGAGCATCTGCTCATCGACAAACAATGGGCTCAGGTCGAGGCGGGACAGCGCCACGCGCCAAATGTCGACGAGTTCTCACCAAATGCGCTGATTGCGACCCTCAACGTCAACAGTCTGCTAGCAAATAGTGACACCAAGGCGGTGTTGGTGAACGCGTTGCCATCGCTGTCCAGCGGCACCATTCCGCCCATCTTCCGCGACAAGACCCTGCTCGAAATTGCCGGCATGGTCCCCCACCTCGACAAGGCCCGACTGGACAGTCTGGAGCACGCGCTCCAGGGCGCAGTTGCAGCAGAATAGCGTTTGAATTCAGGAAGTTACCATGCGTCCGAATATCATCTTCATCATGAGCGACGACCACGCCGCGCGGGCCATTTCCGCCTATGGCGCGGGGCTGAATTCAACGCCCAACATCGATCGATTGGCCAACGAAGGCATGCGCCACGACGCAACCTACGTCACCAACTCGATCTGCACCCCCAGCCGGGCGGCGATCCTCACCGGCACCTATAATCACGTCAACTGCGTGACCACGCTCTACACCGAGATCGACAACAGATTGCCCAATGTCGCCAAGCACTTGCGGCAGGGCGGCTATCGCACCGGCATGTTCGGCAAGTGGCATATGGGCGAGGGCAAGGCCCACAATCCCACCGGCTTCGACGACTGGGCGGTGTTGCCGGGGCAGGGCGACTACTGGGACCCGAAATTTATCTTCCCCGATGGCAGCCGCCGCATCCCGGGATATGCCACGGACATCATCACCGACTTGAGCCTTGATTTCATTAAGAAATCAGACGATCAGCCGTTCTTCCTGATGTGTCATCACAAGGCCCCGCACCGCAATTTCGAGCCGCACCCGAAGTACAATCACCTCTGGGCAGATGAGGACATCCCGCTCCCCGAAACCTTCAACGACGACTATTCCAACCGCGCCGCAGCCGCCGCCGCGGCCAAGATGCGCATCCGCTCGGACATGAACTACGAGGACCTTGGTCTCGTAACCCCTTCTGGCCCTGCGGAAAAAGTCGGCCCACTGATGCTCGACTTCATCCCGTGGATGCGCAAGATCCCCGAGCTTCTGCCCGGCCAGACCACCACGGTCATCTGCGCCTCAACCGGCGAGAACTTCACCTTCGACGACCCGGACAAATTCGCCGAGTTCAAATACCAGCGCTACATGAAGCGCTATCTGCGGACGGTCCAGTCCATTGACGAGAACGTCGGGCGACTGCTCGACTATCTCGACGAAAAGGGCTTGGCCGACAATACGATAGTCATCTACACCTCGGACCAGGGCTTCTTCCTGGGCGAGCACGGCTGGTTCGACAAGCGCTTCATGTACGAGGAATCGCTGCAGATGCCGTTCCTCGTCCGCTACCCGAACGCCATCCCGGCAGGGTCGGTCAGCAGCGACATTTCCTGCAATGTCGACTTCGCGCCCACCTTCCTCGACTATGCCGGACTGCCGGTCCCCAACTACATGCAGGGCCGTTCCATGCGCCCGGTGCTGGAGGGGAAAACTCCTGAGCAGTGGCAGCAACTTACCTACCACCGCTACTGGATGCATAACGACGAAATCCACGAGTGCTGGGCCCATTACGGTGTGCGCGATCCCCGTTACAAGCTGATCTATTGGTACAATGACGACCTCGGACAGCTCGGCGCCCGCCCCAATGGCGCGGCCCCCGAGTGGGAGCTGTTCGACTGTGAGAGCGACCCGCACGAGCTGGTCAACCTTGCCAACGATCCCGCCTATGCCTCTGTTTTCAAACATATGTTGTCTCAGCTCGATCAGAAGATGGCCGAGATTGGTGACATTCCTGAACACGACAGCGCCGCAGTGCTGTCCAGCCTGGCAGCCTGACCGATGACCAATTTGAACCAGAAAATCGAAGCCCTCCTGGATGCGATGACTCTCGAGGAGCAGGTCTCCCTGCTCTCGGGCGAGGACTTCTGGTCCCTGCCTTCCATCGAGCGGCTCGGCATCGGCAAGCTGCGCGTCTCGGACGGCCCCAATGGTGCCCGCGGTGGCGGCGGCCTGCTGGGCGGCGTCAAGGCGGCGGCATTCCCCGTCGGCATCGGCCTCGGGGCAACCTGGAATGTTGAGCTTCTCCATGAGGTTGGCGCTGCTCTTGCGGGTGAGGTGAAATCCAAAAACGCGCATATGCTGCTGGCCCCCACGGTCAACATCCAGCGCTCGGTCACCAATGGCCGCAACTTCGAATGCTATTCCGAGGACCCGATCCTCACCGCCGAACTGGCCTCGGCCTACATCATCGGCCTGCAGGAAAACGGCATTTCGGCCACGATCAAGCATTTTGCCGGCAATGAGTCCGAGATCGAGCGCACCACGATGAGCTCGGTCATCGACGAGCGAAGCCTGCGCGAAATCTATCTGATCCCCTTCGAGTGGGCGGTCAAAAAGGCGGGCACCAAGGGCGTCATGACCGCCTACAACAAGATCAACGGCACCTTTGCTTCCGAGCATAACTGGCTGTTGACCGACGTTCTGCGCGGCGAATGGGGCTTTGACGGCATCGTCATGTCCGACTGGTTCGGCTCCCATTCCACTGCGCCCACGGTCAATGCTGGTCTCGATCTCGAGATGCCGGGCCCCGCTCGCGATCGTGGCGCCAAGCTGGTCGCCGCCGTGGAAGCCGGTGACGTCTCTCGCGAAACCGTCCGTGAGCGCGTCCGCTCTGTGCTCTCCGTCATGGAATGGACTGGAGCGATTTCCGATTTCCGTCCCTTCGAAGAGCGGGCCGAAGATCGCCCCGAAAACCGTGCACTGATCCGTCGCGCCGGTGCCGAAGGCGCAGTGCTGCTCAAGAACGATAACGTCCTGCCGCTTAAGCCCGGGCAGCGCATCGCCGTCATCGGTCCCAACGCCAAGGTTGCCCAGATCATGGGTGGCGGCTCCTCCCAGATCAATCCGCACTACCGCGTTTCTCCATGGGAAGGGCTCGTTGCTGCTTGCGGTGAAGAGCAACTGACCTACGCGCAAGGCTGCGGCAACACGCGCTATGAACCATTGCTCCCGTCTGAGCTGACAGTGGAGTTCTTTGGCGACCGGAAGCTCGGCGGCGAAGTCGTTCATACCGAGAAGATGCAGGGTGCCGAAGCCTTCTGGGTGGGCCGTGTTGCAGCCGGAAAGCTGCCGGCGAGCGATTTTTCAGCACGCCTGACGGCTCAATTCGTGCCGGAACACACGGGTACCTATCGCGTCGGCATCGCCTCTGCCGGGCTGTCGCGTGTCTACGTCAATGGCCTCCTCGTTGCTGACGCATGGACGAATTGGTCCAAGGGCCACACCTTCTTTGAGGAAGGTTGCGACGAAGTGGTGGGCGAACTGCCACTCGAGGCCGGTCAGCCGGCGGAAATCGTCATCGAATTTGCCGCGAAAGACTTTTCTGTGCTTGGCGTCGCCGCCTTCCGCATGGGCATCGGCCTGCCGCTGGGGAGCGAACACATCGCAGATGCTGCACGCCTCGCGGCGGACGCTGATGTGGCGCTGGTGTTTGTCGGCCGCAATGGCGAATGGGACACGGAGGGCAGCGATCTGCCTGCCATCGAACTGCCTGGTCGCCAGAACGAACTCGTGGCGGCAGTCGCCGGCGCCAATGCCAACACGATCGTCGTGCTGCAAACCGGTGGTCCCGTTGAAATGCCATGGCTCGATCAGGTCGCCGGCCTGCTGCAGGCCTGGTACCCCGGTCAGGAAACCGGCAACGCGATTGCCGATGTTCTCACGGGCAAGGAAGAGCCTGGTGGCCGCTTGCCGCAGAGTTTCCCGATCCGCTGGTCCGACAATCCGGCGTTCAGCCAGGATCCGCTGGTCTACCCCGGCATTGATGGCCAGGTGGAATATCGCGAAGGCCTCAATATCGGCTATCGCCACTATGACAAGCACGGCATCAGCACGCTGTTCCCCTTCGGTTTTGGGCTCAGCTACACGCGCTTTGGCTACGAAAACCTGTCGGTGGACAGTAGCCGATTTGAGACCGACGGCGCCGTCAGCGTTAGCCTTGATGTCCGCAATCTGGGTGACAGAAAAGGCTCGGCCGTGGTCCAGCTTTATGTGGCTCCCACGGCAGCGCCGGTCGATCGGCCTGCCAAGGAACTCAAGGCGTTCGCCAAGCTGGAACTGCAGGCGGGCGAAAGCCGTCGCGCCACGCTGGACCTCGACGCCCGCGCCTTCGCCTATTTCGATGTGGAACGGCAATTGTGGGTGGCGGCTCCCGGCGCATACAAGTTGATCGTGGCGACGGATGCCGATACGCCCGTTCTGACCGCCGAAGTCGAGTGGAGCACTGTGATAGAGATGCGGCCATGAGCAATTGCTGCGGTTCGTCCCGATCCGCACTGACGGCAGGGGAGGCGCTTTCAGCCTCCTCTCCACTGGGCGCGCCGACTTCGGTTGGCGCTCCCCACAATATGATCAAGGTGCGCGGCGGCCGAAGTTTTGTCGGCACCAATTCGCCCGAAATTCCCCAGGATGGGGAGGGCCCGGAACGCGAGGTCATCCTTGCCGACTTTGGGCTGGAAGCAGAGACGGTAACCGTCGCTCGCTTCGCCGCCTTTGTGGATGCAACCGGCTATGTCACCGAAGCCGAGCGCTTTGGCTGGTCGGCAGTGTTTTTCAGCGACGCAGAACATCTCGCGGCAGCGGCGTCAGTGGGCTCGGGCCTGCCATGGTGGCACAAGATCGATGGCGCGAATTGGCGTCAGCCCGAGGGGCCCGGAAGCGCCATCGATGAGCGCCTCGACCATCCAGTCACTCAAATCTCCTGGGCCGATGCACAGGCCTTCGCTGCCTGGGTTGGCGGGCGATTGCCGACCGAGGCAGAATGGGAGCATGCGGCGCGCGGCGGAGCTGTACGCAGGCGATTCCCCTGGGGCGAGGGAGAGCCCAATGATCAAGTGATCCACGCCAATATCTGGCAGGGCGCATTCCCCCGACAGAACACGGCTCTCGATGGTTTTGAGCGGACCGCTCCAGCGCGAAGCTTTGCTCCGAACGAGCTTGGCTTTTACGCGATGTCTGGAAATGTATGGGAATGGACCCGCGACAGCTTTCGTGTCCGCTCACTCTCCAAGCAGGCGAAGCTGCGCAACAGCGAAGCGCTGAAGCATCAGGAAAAAGTGCTCAAGGGCGGATCGTTCCTGTGCCACATTTCCTATTGCTATCGCTATCGTATAGCGGCACGTATGGCCCTGAGCCCCGATAGCGCCGCGAGCAATGCAGGCTTCCGCGTTGCTTACGATCTCTAGCCCCTCAACGACCTGATCTTCCCATGTCCGCCCAGGCGGACAGCACTGTACTTAAAGGGCGCGTCAATGCCCATCTATCTGCCGATCGCCGAGCTTTCAGTCGACCTGTTTTTCCTCCTCGGGATCGGCGCGGCCATCGGATTCATTTCTGGAATTTTCGGGGTCGGTGGCGGGTTCCTGCTGACGCCCATGCTGCTCTTCACCGGCGTTCCGGCACCAGTGGCTGTCGCCTCTGTCACAGCGCAGGTTGTGGCATCATCGACATCGGGCGCGCTGTCCTATTTCCGCCGTGGCGCGATGGACGCCAAGATGGGGGGCTTCCTCATCCTCGGGGGTGTATTCGGCTCAGCCCTTGGCGTCTGGCTTTTCGGCCTTTTCAATGCCTGGGGGCAGGTTGATCTCTTCTTGTCCCTCGGCTACCTCATCCTCCTCGGATCGGTGGGCACGATGATGTTCATCGAGTCGGTTCGGGCGCTGCTCAAGAGCCGAAGCGGCAAATCTGCCGTCAGCCAGCGGCCGCGTGGGCAGGTTTCGTGGGTGCAGCGCCTGCCGCTCCGGACCCGCTTTCGCAAATCCCAGCTCTATATCTCGGTCATCCCCGTTGTGTTGATCGGCTTTGTTATCGGCATTATCGGGGCCCTGCTGGGCATTGGTGGTGGCTTCGTGCTCGTTCCGGCGCTGGTGTATATCCTGCGCGTTCCCGGCAAGGTGGTCGTGGGCACCTCGCTGCTTCACCTCCTCGCCGTCATGGCTGTTACGTGCTTTCTCCATGCCCTGCAGACCCAGTCGGTCGACACCATCCTTGCCTTCTGCCTCATGGTCGGCAGCGTGGCCGGGGCGCAGTTCGGCGCTTCGGCGGGGCAGCACCTGCCCGGGGAGAAATTGCGCGTGCTGCTGGCAATATTGATTCTCGCCATTGCCATCCGTTTCGGGCTCGGCGTCCTGATCTCTCCGGACGATCCTTTCACGCTGACAAAGCTCGGGTTCGGAGAAGTCTGATGCGGCATTTCCAGTGCGTGATCCTCGCCTTTTTCGCTTTGGTTTCTGCGGCGTTCGCACAGGACCAGGTCGAGGTGGTGTTCGTCAATTCGGACCCGGTCGTGGCCGTACACTCCAACTTCCGCGGGCAGGCGATTACGCTGTTCGGCAATATCGAGCCGACAGCCGGCGCGCCGAGCGGTCCCTATTCAGTGGTGGTCCTCGTACAAGGCCCATCGTCAGACTGGGTGGTGCGCGAAAAAGAGCGGCAGTTCGGGCTCTTCCTCAACAGCGGTTCGGCGCACTACGCCGCCACTCCGAGCTATTACGCTATCCTCTCCAGCAGTCCTCTCGCGCAGATCGCCGATCCCGAGATCATCGGCCAGCCGCGACTGAGCCTTCCCGGCATGGCCGTTCTCGCCCGAAGCGATGAGGGGGCCGAAGATTTCGACGCTGAATTCGTGCGGCTCATGCGTCGCTCGGGCCGGTTCGTCGAAGAGGAGCGCGGGGTCAACATGCTGTCCCCCACGGCCTTCTCGGTAAGAGTGCCGCTGGCCTCCGACGTCACTAATGGGCTTTATCTCGCGCGGGCGCTCGTCTTTTCCAATGGCCAGATTGTCGGCGAGGCGACAACGCGATTTACCGTGCGCACCCAAGGTTTTGAGCGCTTCGTCGCCGACACCGCCCGGATGAACCCAGCACTCTATGGTTTTGCGACCATCCTTTTGGCTTTGCTGACGGGCTGGCTCGGTGGGGTTTTGTTCAAGCGCTAGGAAAAGCGCACGCCGGCAAACAGATGCTACTTCCGCCCAATTGTCGGGTGATGATTCTTATGCATCAAGCATGACCACTTGCTGACTTATGCTTGTCCGGCTAAGCAGGACACAATTTTGGGCGCTTAGGAGGCCGATTTGGCTGGTGTCGACTTGGGTCTTTTGCCCCAACCCAAACGGTTGTCCCTGTCTGAAAGTGTGGCCGATACGATCGCCGAGGCGATCGCGACCCGCGTGATAGCGCCGGGCGAACGGATCATCGAAACGACCTTGGTCGAAAAGCTCGGTGTGAGCCGTGTTCCCATCCGCGAGGGGCTAAAAGTCCTGCATGCTCAAGGGATTATCAGCGGTGGCGGGCACAAGGGTTACAGGGTAACTGCGTTCGATCCGCAGGTGACCCAGCAGGTCATGGAGGTGCGGCTGTCGCTCGAAACCTTCATGCTGCGCGATGCCATTGTGAACTGGCGGGCGGGCAAAGGCAGCCCTTCAGTGCTCGACGCGGCCATCGACCAGATGCGAATCTCTGCGCGCTCGGGAAGCATGCGGAACTCGCTGATTGCCGACCTGGAATTCCACCGAGCCATCCGCGATGCGGCCGATAATGCGATTGTCGGCACGCTTTGGGACACGATCGCGCGTCACGTTCTGATCGTCTTCAATTTTGAGCGTTTTCGCGACGAGGATCTTGATGCTGTCCCGCGGCAGCACGAGCAGTTCCGGGACTGGATTTTGACCGAAATCGCCAAGCCGGAGACGGATTTCCGGGATATCCAGCGCGCGCTCGAGGACCATATGCTGCTCATTGCCCGCAAGCGGGCCGGCGACATTTCGATCAAGAGCTGACAACGCGCAAGCGTGTTGCCTAATTGTATACTGTATGACAAGGTTCTGTCCGAGGGATGAGTGGCATCCCGAAGTCGCGGCACGCGACCCCTCGGACTAGGACTTGCGATGTATCGAATAGGCGTCGACGTCGGTGGAACGTTCACCGATTTTACCCTCCACAATGACGCCTCTGGCGAGGTGCATTTTTACAAGACGCCATCGACGCCGCATGATCCTTCGGAAGCGATAGAGCAGGGCCTTCGCGGCATGCTCGGGCTCCTGGGGTATGACGCGGCCGAGGTCAGCTATCTTGGGCACGGCACCACGGTCGCCACCAATATCGTCATCGAGCGCCGCGGTGCGCGCACCGGCCTGGTCACGACCAAGGGTTTTCGCGACGTGCTCGAACTGGGGCGCCAGGCGCGTCCTTCGATCTATGACTATCGGGTCGAAAAGCCACCGGTTCTGATCACGCGCGACCGCCGCGTCGAGGTTGAGGAGCGCATCGGACCTGCGGGCGAAGTCCTGCAGGAGCTCGACGAAGCTTCCCTCGAATCTGCGGTTGCTCGCCTCGCCGAACTCGGCGTTGAAAGCGTTGCCGTCTGCTTCCTCCACAGCTACCGACGCCCTGAGCACGAAGGGAAGGCCAAGGCCGTCATCGAGCGCCTGCTGCCGGACGCCTACATCACGCTCTCGAGCGAAATTCTTCCGGAATTCCGCGAATTCGAGCGCATGTCGACCACGGCGGTCAACGCCTTCGTCGGCCCGAAGATGGGCAATTATCTCAAGCGCTTCCGCGATCGCGTCAAGGACGTGGGGATCGGCGCCGAGCCCTATACCATTCACTCCAACGGTGGGCTGATGTCGATTGACACGGTCTATGCAAACCCGGTCCGCACCTGCGTGTCCGGTCCGGCCGCTGGTGTGGTGGGTGCTGCTGAAATCGGCCGCGTTGCCGGTCTGCCCAATCTTATCACTTTTGACGTCGGAGGCACGTCCACGGACGTTTCGCTGATCGACAACGGTACGCCGCTCTTTACCAATTCGCGCCTCGTCGCCGGCTATCCGGTCAAGACACCGATGCTCGACATTCACGTCATCGGCGCCGGTGGCGGCTCGATTGCCGCTATCGACGACGCTGGTTCGCTCAAGGTTGGTCCGCGCTCTGCCGGCGCAGCGCCGGGTCCGGTTGCCTATGGTCGGGGCGGCACTGAGCCGACCATCACCGACGCTAATCTCTGCCTCGGCCGTCTCGACGCGAAAACCCTGCTCGGCGGTCGGATGGAGATTGATCTCGAAGCCGCGCGTACGGTG
The DNA here is from genome assembly GCF_029201565.1 of Devosia sp. SD17-2. Classification (GTDB taxonomy): domain Bacteria; phylum Pseudomonadota; class Alphaproteobacteria; order Rhizobiales; family Devosiaceae; genus Devosia. The sequence goes on along the minus strand of NZ_CP104002.1, from coordinate 2,653,115 downwards.
ATCCGCGAGAAGATCGCCGAGCCTCTCGGCATTTCCCTCGAAGAGGCGGCACACGGCATCATCCAGATCGCCAATGCCAATATGAGCCGCGCCATTCGCTCGGTTTCGGTCGAGAAGGGCTACGACATGTCCGACTTCGCGCTTTGCGCGTTTGGCGGCGCTGGTCCTCTGCACGCGACGGAAGTGGCTGTGGAATGCGGCTTGCCGCATGTGCTGCTGCCCCGTGAGCCCGGCACGCTCTGTGCCCGCGGCATGCTCCTCACCAATCTCTCCTCGGACTATGTACGCAGCTATTTTGCGGACGCGACCGAAGAGAACTGGGCACATGTGCTCACCCTCTTTGCGGCGATGGAAGCCGAAGGGGACGACTGGCTGGACAAGGAAGGTGTCCCGCCATCCCAGCGCCGGTTCAAGCGCATCCTCGACGCCCGCTATCGCGGCCAGAATTTTGAGGTGAAGGTCGATTGCGATGGCCTCGTTGAAGGCGATCTCGCCGGCCTCGTCGAGCGGTTCCACGCTGCGCACACCAAGGAGTACGGCTACGCCATCGATTACCGACCGATCCAGCTGGTGTCCGCGCGTCTGCAGGCCATCGGCGATGTCGACAAGGCCCCGCAATCCGAGGTGAAGGGCGGAGCATCTTTTGAAGCCGCCCAGACCGGCTCGCGCAAAGTCTATTTCGACGCTCGCCACGGCTGGCTCGATACGCCCATCTACAATCGTGGCGACCTGCCTTCCGAGCAGGACCTCGTGGGTCCCGCCATCGTCAATGAAATGAGTGCGACCAGCCTCATCCTGCCGGGCCAAATCGTCCGCGCGGATATCTGGGGCAACCTTGTCGTGAGGACCGACGCATGAGCGCGAACCAGGACCACATCGAAGACCCCATCCAGATGGAGGTTTTCTCCAACCGTCTGCTGGCGATTGCCGAGGATATGGGGTCGATCCTGATCCGCTCGTCCTTCTCGTCCAACATCAAGGAGCGTCGCGATTGTTCGACGGCGCTCTTCGATGCACATGGGCGGCTGATTACGCAGGCTGACCACATCCCGATCCATCTCGGTGCAATGATCGGCGCCGTGGAAGCCATGCTCAAGCGCTATCCGCTGGAGTCCATGCAGCCCGGCGATGCCTATATCGCCAATGACCCTTATCTGGCCGGCGGCAGCCATCTGCCGGATATTTCCATCATCACGCCGGTGCACCAGGACGGCAAGGTGCGCTTCTTCTGCGGCAACATTGCCCACCACGCCGACGTGGGTGGCAAGACGCCGGGCTCGACATCGGGCGCGTCCCGCTCGATCTTCGAGGAAGGCATTCGCCTGCCCATCATCCGTATTGCCCGTGCAGGCGAGATCGACGAGGATCTGCTCGAGCTGATCGCCCACAACACCCGCGATCCCGAAGAGCGCCTGCTCGATCTGCGCACGCAGGTCGGCACTAATGTTCGCGGCGGCGCCATGCTCGTTCAGCTGATCGAGCGCATGGGCTGGCCGGCTGTCGAACAGGCGATCGAAGATATTCTGACCTATACGCGGCGTCGGCTGCGCAATCGCGTCGCGGCCCTGCCGGATGGTGTTTATACGTTCGAGCGGTCGATGGACGACGATGGTTTCCCCGGTGAGCCCGTGCCGATCGTCTGCACGGCGACGGTAGATGGCGATCGCCTGTCCTTCTCCTTTGACGGGTCTGGCCCGCAGGCGCGCGGCGCAATCAATTTGCCCGACAGCGCGCTCAAGGCCTCCATCTATTACTGTGTGAAAGCCGTCCTCGATCCGGGCCTGATGCCCAACCAGGGGATCATCGATCCGATCGCCATCTCGGCGCCGCTTGGAACGATCGTGAACCCCAAGGCGCCTGCCGCCGTGGCTGCCCGTGCAGTGACTTCGAACCGTCTCTGTGGCGCCGTGTTCGGCGCGCTCTACCAGGCGATGCCGGCTGACCGGGTCATGGCCTCGTGCAATGACTCCACCTCAGCGGTCTCGGTGTCCGGCTGGCACAATGAACGTCAGGCAACTTACGTCTATCCCGAGAGCATGGGCGGCGGGGCAGGTGCCTTCTCCGACCGTGACGGCATGGATGGCGTGCACGTCCACACAGTGAACTCGACCAATCTTCCGGCCGAAGCGCTGGAGCTCGAATATCCGCTGATACTTGATGAATATGCCCTCGTGACCGATTCCGGTGGCGCTGGCCGTCATCGTGGCGGCATGGGCATGGTGCGCCAGATCCGCATACGCGAGGACAACACCACGTTCTCCGCACGCTCGGATGCGCACGTCATCCCGGCTCCGGGTGTGTTTGGGGGCAAGTCCTCCAATACCACCCGCATCCTGCGCAATCCGAGCCAGCCGAATGAGGAAATCCTTCATTCCAAAGCCAATGGCCTGACCCTGTCGGTTGGCGAGGTGATCCGCGTCGAGACACTCGGCGGTGGCGGCTATGGCGATCCAAGCGAGCGGGCGCTCGAGGATATTGCAAGGGATCTTCGCGAAGAGAAAGTCAGCCGCGCTGCGGCAGAGCGCGACTATGGCGCTGCTCGTGTGGAACAGGCGCTTGCCCTCCAGGGGTAGAGGACAAGCACCCGGCAGAGACTGAAAAGGGGCGGTGGCTTATGCCACCGCCCTTATTGCTGAGATGGCCTCGTCGATTTCGTCCATCGTCAATTGTGGCCCAATGGGCAGGCCGAGCAGGCGCACCGCGGCGCGTTCCGTAACCGGATAGCTGCCGATGCTGACCCCGTAATCGGCGAAGACCGGCTGCAGGTGCATGGGCGGAGCATAGGTCAGATTGGTCGCAATTCCGCGCTGGGCGAGCCGGTTGGCGAGGCCGTCGCGATCGTCAGCCTCAATGACGTAATTGCGCCATGCATGGCCATACCCCGGCAGGGTTTGCGGCAGATCTAGACCCGTCCCGGCCAGACCCTCGCTATAGCGCGTTGCCTGGGCACGGCGGTCAGCCAGCATATTGTCCAGATCTGGCAGCTTGGCGCGCAGGATCGCGGCCTGCATTTCGTCCAGCCGCTCGTTGAGCCCGTGCGTCTCGTGATGGAGGGCGCTCATGCCGCCTGGCCCATGCATGGTGTAATGGCGGGCCCGCTCCTGGCCATAGGCGGAAAGCTTGCGCATTTTCTCTGCCAGCTCGGCACTTTGCGTGATGGCTGCCCCGCCGCTGCCGAAGCTGCCCAGATGTTTTGACGGGGCAAAGCTGAAACAGGTGATGTCAGCGAATGTCCCGATTTTCTGGCCATCGATGGTTGCGCCGAGGCTGAGGCACGCATCTTCCACCACGACGAGATTGTGTTCGCGCGCGATGGCCATGATCGCCTTCATGTCCGCCGGGTGCCCATAGAGGTCGACGGGCAGGATGGCCCTGGTGCGCGGGGTAATGGCAGCGCGCAGCGCCGACACATCCATGCACTTGCTGATCGCATCGATTTCCCCCCAGACCGGGCGGGCGCCGGTGTGGTGAATGGACGAAGAGGAGGCTATGTCGGTATTGCCGACGGTGATCACCTCGTCACCCGGCCCAATGTCGAGGGCGAGGAGAGCGACCTTGAGGGCGGCTGTGCCGGAATTGACGCAGACCGCATGGTTCGCGCCCAGCCAGGCGGCGAATTCGGCCTCGAAGGCGGGCACTTCATCACCCCAGTCGAACCGACCACTGGCGATCACGCGCGCGATCGCGGCGTCGATTTCAGGCTTCCGGCGCTTATAGAGGCGCTGATGATTGTGGAATGGAACTGCCATCACTTCCTGCCTGGAACATATGCGATGACTTCGATCTCGACCTTCACCTCTGGCGAGCCAAGACCGCCGATGATGATGCCGCTGTGGGGCGGGCGATGGTCGCCGAAGAACGCCTTGCGCGCTGCACTGACGGCCGGAGCGTCGGCCCGATCTGTGAGGAAAACCATGATCTTGACCACATCCTTGGGTGTCGCCCCGATATGGGCGAGGATGCGGCCGATGTTCTTGTAGACCTGCGTGGCCTGAGCACCGGCATCACCGATGCCGACCCACTGACCGTTCTCGTCGCGGGCCACCTGACCGGCGACATAGGCGAAGTCCCCGGCAATGGAGACGTGCTCGTAATTGGCTGCCGGAAACACGTCCGGCGGGCTGGTGAGGATGATTTCATTGGACATTTTCAAAGTCTCCGCTTTCCGGATTGATTGGCAATGACGGCGTCGAGAAGCGCCGGATCGAAATTTGCTGACGCCTCACGCGGTGCTGCGTTGGCGAGAGCGTGGATGCGTTTCTGGGCTTCTTCGGTGCTGTAGAAGAAGGTGATGAGGTCGCCGTAGAGGCGCTTGAACAGCGCCGGATGATCCGCCTCGAACGCTGCGATCAGCGCGGGACGGGAGCCACTCGCCGCTGAGGACAAGGCTTCCAGCAGCGCCGATATGGCATCTTTTTCCGCGTCTGAAATCTTCGTCGCCAGCTCATTCAGATATGAAGGTGACATGGCAGTATAGCTGTCAGTATTCGTGCAGCCTGGAATGAGTTCTGCATGGAGAATTGCTATATCTGACGTGTTGAAATCTGTGATTTGATTATGTATTCCCGTCATAGGTTTTCCATTTTGATAGAGAATTTTCATGCGTGATTTGAGTGCAGACGTGGTGATCATCGGAGCCGGGCCGACAGGCGCTGCCGTCGCGTGGAGACTGGCCAGTCAGGGTGTGGATGTGATCTGCATCGATCGTGGGGAGTGGTTCGACTACGAGGCCATCGGTCGGGATGCGGCGGATTGGGAGGGGCGTCGGGGGAGCGTCCTGCACTCCAATCCGAACGTGCGTCGGGGCGCCTATGACTATCCGGTCGATGACGTCGACACGCCCATTAAACCTATGATCGGCAACGGTATTGGCGGGAGCTCGGTGTACTGGTCGGCCCATGTTCCGCGGTTCCGGCCTGAGGATTTCCGGGTCAACATGCTCGATGGCGTGGGTGACGACTGGCCGGTCTCCTATGAGGACCTCGCGGCCTATTACCAGCTCAATGAAGACCGTTGGGGCGTGGCGTCGTATCCGGGTGACCCCTCGGCTGCGCCGCATGCCGAACATGCCCTGACGCTGCCGACGATCGGTGCGCACGGGACTAAAATCGCCAAGGTGTTCAATCAGTTGGGCTGGCACTGGTGGCCGGTCGATCTGGTCGTCGGCCGGGATGGCGATGCGCCCGAGAACGGCCATTGTACCCATATCGGACCTTGCGATCTGGGCTGTCCGAGCCGTGTGCGCTCGGGCGCTGACCGGGCTTTTGCAAGGGAGGCTGTCGTCGCAGGCGCGCGCTTTTTGACGGGCACACGCGTTATCAAACTCGAGCACAATGCTAACAGACTGGTAACGTCGGCGCTGTGCAAAAGCGAAATTGGTGAATTTCGTGTCACTGGAAAACGCTTCGTCATCAGCGGCAATGGCATGGGTACGCCGCGCCTGCTTCTGCTGTCGGCCTCCGAGATGTTCCCGGACGGTCTCGCCAACAGCTCGGGCCTCGTCGGCCGCAATCTGATGCTGCATCCCTATGCGCGCGTCGACGGTCACTTCGAGGAGCCGGTCGGTGCCTGGGTGAGCGGGGAGAAGGCGGGGTTGGTCTCGTTCGAGTTCTACGCCACGCGACCTGAGCATGATTTCAAGCGCGGTCTCAAACTGCAGCTGACCGGAGGGCCTGGCCCGCTCGCGCTGGCGAAGGGCGCGGTCTACGGCGAGGCGCTGCCCTGGGGAGCAGGGCACCACGAGGCGTTCGAGAAGCGCTTCGACCATGTCTGCGGCTTCACTGTTTGTGCCGAGGACCTTGCCGAGCTTCACAACACCATCACGCTGTCCAGTGTGCTCAAGGACAGCGATGGCCTGCCGGCCCCGAAGATGACCTACACGCTCTCCGAAAACTCGCGAAAGATCCTCGATTTCGGGATGGAGCGGGCGGAGGAGGTGTTGCGGCTGGCCGGGGCGACCGAGATCTTTGAGACACAGCTCAGGGCAGAAGCCGGATTCCACATCATGGGCACCGCGCGCATGGGCGAGGACGCCAAGACTTCTGTGGTGGATCCCTTCGGTCGTTGTCACGACGTCCCCAATCTCTACCTGGCCGACGCCAGCGTCTTCGTCACTTCCGCAGCGATCAACCCGACGGCGACAGCGCAGGCCCTTGCCCTCAGAACCGCTGACCACATCGTGGCGACCCGCCACGCTTGATCAAAACCGGGTGCCGGCACATAGGTCGGCACCCGTTCCCGGTGCAGTGTGATCATTTTGCGTTTGTAATACAAGTATACAGTAGACTATCTTACTGGGAATGTCGGCGAGAGACGCTTTGGAAGGAAAACTGCCTTGAGATTGAACGGCATGGTCGCCATCATCACCGGTGGCGCGAGCGGCATGGGGCGCGATACGGCGCTGCTTTTTGCTAAAGAAGGGGCATCCGTCGTTGTTGGCGACGTTGACCTGGACGGCGGCGCTTCGCTGGTCGCGGAAGTCGAAGCTGCGGGCGGCAAGGCCGCGTTCCAGCGCACCGACGTGTCGGTAGAAGCTGACGTTGCGGCGCTCGTCGCGCTGGCGGAAAGCCGTTACGGCAAGCTCGACACGATCTTCAACAATGCCGGGATTGAACAGCCGGTGACCCCGTCCGACCAGATCAGCGAAGAGCTGTTCGAACGGGTCATCGATATCAACCTCAAGGGCTGCTTCTTTGGCTGCAAGCACGCCCTTCCGGCGCTGCTGCGCAATGGCGGCGGCACCATCGTCAACAATTCCTCGGTCAGCGCCTTCGCCAATGTCGGCGGCAATCTGTCCTATGCCGCTTCCAAGGGCGGCATCATGTCGATGACGCGCGTAATCGCTATTGAATATGCGGATCGCAATATTCGCTGCAACGCCATCAACCCCGGCGTGATCGACACCAGCATGAACCGCCGCAACCTCGACCTCGCTGTCGACAAGGAAGCGGTCGAGCAGAAGTGGCGCTCGATCACCCCTCTGGGGCGCATGGGCACGGGTACTGAAATCGGCGAGGCGGTTCTGTTCCTCGCTTCCAAGCAATCGTCTTTCGTGACCGGCATTGGCCTCGTCATCGACGGAGGAAGGATCGCGACATGAGCGGCAAACTTTCGGGTAAAATCACTGTCGTCACCGGTGCAGCGCGTGGCCTTGGCCGCGCCATCGCCCAGCTCTATGCAGCGGAAGGCGCGATCGTTTACGCGCTCGACGTGCTCGTGGACGAACTGGCGCCCCTCAAGGACCTGCCGGGCGATATCCGTCCGCGCCGTCTCGACCTCACCGACGGTCCATCGATCGGGCCCGTTTTTGCCGCCATCGAAGCAGAGGCCGGTCCGGTCGACGTGCTGGTGAACAACGCAGGCATCATCTTCTACAAACCCGTGGAAGATGTGAGCATCGAGGACTGGGATCGCCTGCTTGGCGTCAACCTCAAGGGTGCATTCCTTTGCGTGAAGGCGGTTGCCCCGTCGATGAAGGCCCGCAAGTCGGGCGCTATCATCAATGTGTCGAGCAATGCCGGCGTCGTGGGGGACATCGACGAGTCGACCTATTGCGCGTCCAAGTTCGGTATCGAAGGCCTGTCTCGTGCCTTGGCCAAGGAATTCGAGCGCTTCAATGTGTCGGTGAATATCGTGACCCCCGGTCACCCGATGCACACGCCGATGAGCGAGACCACCTATCCGGAAGAAATGCGCAAGATCTGGAAGGACCCGATCGAGCTGGCGCCGGCCTTTGTTCATCTGGCCCTTCAGGACGCCACCGGCATGCATGATCAGCGCATCAAGGCATGGGACCTCGTGGTCGAGCTGAGCAAAGAATAACTCCTACTCCATGGGAGACTTGGGGGACCCTTCGGGGTCCCTTTTTTTGTGCGTCGGCCGGTCGTTGATGATCCCCTGTGGCAGAGTACGGAAGAGGGGGGAGTATTGACTGCGCTGTGTCTCCATCCCTGGACAAAAAAAGCCCCGGACCGAAGTCCGGGGCAAGTGGGACGGGAAAACGCTTTGGTTGGAAATGCCTTATGAAATCGTGTGAACGGCGCGCTGGGTGCCGCCCTTTTCGGACTTGCTGGTGACCGTGATGGTGGCGCCGGCAGGGGCGCGAACCAACCATTCGACCGGCTTGGCATTGGCGGTCCACTGCTGGCCCCAGGGAGACCAGGGGTAGAGGCGCTCATTGCGGCCCGCGAGATTTCCGAGTTCGACCTTCTCCGGGTTCATGGCCAGCTCGCCGCCTTCGACGGTGATCGAGGCGACAACCGGCTTGGCAACCTTGTTGGTGATGGCCACGTCGGAGAGGTTGGTTGGCAGATAGCCGAAATTGCCGACCACGGCGCGCACCTTGTAGAGGTCGGCGCCCATGGGGGTGATCGAAAGGTCTTCGATCTTGACCTGGGGTGCGGCAGCGGCGTGCTTGAGATTGAACAGCACGTTCTGGCGGCAGATTTCCTCGAGCAGATTGCCGGGGGGATTGCGGTAGGTCCAGATATTGACCATGCCGCCGATTTCGACCTTGCCCAGCTGCGGGTGGTCAAAGCTCTTCCAGTCGCGCCAGCCCTTCTCGGCCATGTTGGCCTTGACGTAGTCGTAGACCTTCTGCTGGATCTCGGAATTGCGCGGGTAAAGGTTGTAATAGCCTTCCTTGGGCACGCCGGCGGTGCGCTCGAGGTCCCACAGTTCCGTGCCGAAGGAGATGATGCCCATCTCCTCATAGGTCCAGTCCATGAGGCCGCCGCGACGCACGACCGATTTGTCGGGCGTGAACTCTTCATAGATCGAGACGGTGGGGTAGCCGGTGAGCTCGGTGCCGACCTTGCCGATCTCCTTGTAGAGATTCATGTCGCGGGCGCTCATGGCGCTGTCCGGCTTGGTCATGGACGGGCGCAGGATGATGCCGCCATGGGTGTGATAGGCGCACATGCCGCAGATATTGGGATGGGCCAGGATGAACTTGGCCATGCCGAAGGCCTCTGGCTCGGAGAGCGGGTGCTCGCCCGCGCCATATTCCTGGTGCGACCAATTGGTGGGGAAGTTGCGGTTCATATTGCCGTCGAAAGGCTTTTCGACCGGCACATTGACGCCGTTGTAATTGCGGATCGTGCCTTCCGGATACATGCGGAAGTACTGGCCGCCTTCCTCGCCCGGAGCCCGCTGGACCATGATGTCCGGGTTGTTGGCGTCCTTCTTCCACTCGCCCTTGGGATCGGGCACGCGCATCCAGACGATGAAGCCATCGCCATCGATATCTTCGGGGATCAGGCCTTCGATGCGATCTGCACCGGGCATGAAACGGCCATTGCCGCACCAGTTATAGTAGGGCGAGACCAGTGACAGCTCGGCCCCGTCCGGATTGATGCGCGGCAGGATATAGAAGGTCTGGGTGTCGACGAGGCGGGTGACCTCCTCGTCCTTGCCATACTGGGTGAGCAGGTGGAACACGGCGTAGAGCGCGGTCGCGCTCGTGGCGTGCTCCTCGGCGTGGATCTGGCCGTCGATGTAGTAGCCGGGTTTTTCGTCGAGCGGCCGGGTTTCCTTGTTGCCGATCTCGATAAGCCAGACGTCGCGGCCCTCGAAGGACTTGGCCAGCGACGACATGGTGGCAAGGTTCGGATGCGCCGCGACCAGCCGCTCCAGTGCAGCGGTCATTTCGGCATAGGTGTAGTAGCGATCGAAGTGGACGTCCAAGTCGGTCATGACAGTTCCTAAAGCGCGACGGGCGCGGCATTGCCCTGCGGGGCGGTACGGATACAGGCGCTGAAATGGCCCGGCGAGATTTCCACGGGTTCAGGCACCACCTTGGCGCAATCCTCGATGGCCAGCGGACAACGCGTGCGGAAGACGCAGCCGGAGGGCGGATTGATCGGGCTCGGAATGTCACCGGTGAGGATGACGCGGTCCGGCCGATGGCGCTTGTCCGGATCGGGCACGGCCGAGAGCAGGGCCTTGGTGTAGGGATGGTTCGGCGTCGAGTAGAGTTTTCGGGTGGGCGCGATTTCCATGACGCGGCCCAGATACATCACGATCACTCGGTCGCTGATGTGCTCCACCACAGCAAGGTCGTGGGCGATGAACAGCATGGTGAGGTTGTACTGCTCCTTGAGGTCCTCAAGAAGATTGACCACCTGCGCCTGGATCGACACGTCGAGCGCGGAAACCGGTTCGTCGGCGACGACGAATTCCGGCTCTACCGCGAGCGCGCGGGCAATACCGATACGCTGGCGCTGGCCGCCCGAGAACTCATGCGGGAAGCGGTCGAGATAGTCGCCCGAAAGGCCGACCTGCTCGAGCAGCTTTACGATGCGGTCTTCGCGCTCGGAGGAGGCGCCGATATTGTGGACCGCCAGGGCATGGCCGAGGACCGTGCGGATCTTTTCGCGCGGATTGAGGCTGGCATAGGGGTCCTGGAAGACGATCTGCATCCGCTTGCGGAACGGCCGCATCTCGGCGGTGCTCAGCTTGGTAATGTCGTAGCCGTCGAACTCGATCTTGCCGCCGGTGGGCTCGACGAGCTTGAGCAGCGTGCGGCCGACCGTGGTCTTGCCCGAGCCGGACTCGCCGACAAGGCCAATGACCTCACCGCGCTTGATGGAGAAGGAGACGTCCGAAACGGCGCGGACATTGTTGACCACGCGATTGAGGATGCCGCCCTTGATGGGGAAGTATTTCTGCAGATTGGTGATCTGCAGCAGATCCCCGGCCGGGGCAGGATTTGGCTTAGGATTGACGCTCATGCGCTTGCCCTCGTCGGCAGGTTGAGTTCCTTCCAGCGGATGCAGCGCACGCTGCGGCCGCCTTCGATTTCCTCGAGTGGCGGCTCGGCGGCGGCGCAGCGGTCTTCTGCATAGGCGCAGCGCGTGCGGAAGCGGCAACCGCTGGGGAGTTTGGTGAGAAGTGGGACATAGCCGGGGATGGCCTGGAGACGGGTCTTCTCCTCGGCGCCCATGCGCGGGATCGACTGCATCAGACCTGCCGTATAGGGCATCAGCGGCTGGCTGAAGAGCTCTTCCACCGTGCCGGTTTCGACGACCTGGCCGGCGTACATGACGACGACGCGCTGGGCCATTTCAGCCACCACGCCCAGATCGTGGGTGATGAACACGATGGCCATGCCCAGACGCTCCTGCAGATTGCGCATGAGGTCGAGGATCTGGGCCTGGATGGTCACGTCGAGCGCGGTGGTCGGCTCGTCGGCGATGAGCACGCTGGGCTCGCAGGCGAGCGCCATGGCGATCATTGCACGCTGGCGCATGCCGCCGGACATTTCGTGCGGGAACTGGCTGGCGCGGCGGGCCGGTTCGGGAATGCCCACGATCTGCAGCATTTCGATGGCGCGCTTGTTGGCCTCGGCCTTGGAGACCTTCTGGTGCTCGATGACCACTTCGGCGATCTGCTGGCCGATGGTGTGCACCGGATTGAGCGAGGTCATCGGCTCCTGGAAGATCATGCCGATGTCGTTGCCGCGGATGCCGCGCATTTCCTTTTCGGAGAGCTTGGCCAGGTCCTTGCCGCGCAGGCGGATCTCGCCGCGGGAGATCTGGCCGATCTTCTTGGGCAGGAGCCGCATGATCGAGAGGCTGGTCACCGACTTGCCGGAGCCGGACTCGCCCACGATGGCGAGCGTTTCACCCGCCTTGACGGTGAAGCTCACGCCGTCGACGGCGCGAACGGTCTGGCCTTCCCCGACGAGGAAGGTGGTCTGCAGATCATCCACCTCGAGCAGGGGAGCCCCTTGCGTCCCGGCGTTGGCAGTTTGTGTTGGAGGCGAAACACTCATGTCATGCGCTCATTCTGTTCAGGGCGGAGGTTCCGGTTGGCGAGGTATAGCGCCCCCAGCCGGGGGCACCGACGATGGATCCGTCATAGACGGTTTGGCCGTTGACGATGGTTCGGACAATTCGACCATTGTAGCGGGCGCCGTAGTAGAGCTGGGCGACGTCCTTGGCGAAGGTGTGCAGCGTGTCCGGAACGATCTCGGTCACGGCGCTCAGATCGACCAGCATCAAATCGGCATCAGCGCCTTCCTCGATACGGCCCTTGCTCGCAAGGCTAAAGCGTTTTGCGGCATTTGCCGACAAAAGTTCAACCGCTTTCTCAAGACTGATCTTGCCGCGACTGACGGCGTCGAGCATGGCCGGGACCAGCACTTCGGAGCCGGGGGAGCCTGGCGGGGCGTCGACGAAATTGTCCTTCTTGGCCAGTTTTTCGGCATGGCTGAAGGCGGCGTGGTCGGTGGTGACGTGGGTGATCACCCCGTCGGTAATCGCCTGCCAGAGCGCATCCTGATCGGCCTGGGTGCGGACCGGCGGATTGATCTTGGCAAAGACGCCGGCCCGAGCGACGTCATCATTGGTGCGGGTGAGATAGTGCGGGCAGGTCTCGGCGGTAAAATCGGACGTACCGGCGAAGGCGCGGAGGATCTTGATCGTCTCGGCGCTGGTCACATGGGCGATGTGCAGCTTTGCCTGGGCCTGGATATTCATCGCCAGCAGCTTGGCCACGGCGACGGATTCGCAGATGGCTGGGCGGGCGGCGAGGTGGCTGGAGGCAAGAGAGAGATCGGCGCCGGCGAGGTCGCGTTCCGCCTGAGCGAGCAGCTGGGCGCTTTCGGCGTGGATGACGACCGGCAGGCCGGTCTTGGCGACGGCCTTGAGGGCGCGCAGCTGGTCGGCTTCGTCCGGGAAGGAAAGGCCGAAGAACTCATCATCCCGGCCTTCGGGGGCAGGGGTGGTGAAGATCTTGTAGCCGATGATGCCGGCGGCCTTCATGGCCGCGACACTGGCGTCAGTCAGATCGCCCGGCGCGGCATAGAGACCAAAATTGATAAAGGCGTGCTCGGCAAAATGGTCCCGACGCATCTCGATCTGCTCGGCCGAATTGCAGCAGGGCTTGCTGATCGGCATTTCGAACAGCGTGGTGATGCCACCAGCCGATGCTGCGCGCGTTTCGGTCTCTACGGTGCCGCGATCCGGATAGGCGGGCGCGCGGATATGAAAATGGATGTCGATGGCACCCGGCAGCACATGCTTGCCGGAGCCATCGATAATGGACGCAGCTGCGCCCTCCCCACGGGGGAGGAGCGCAGCGATCTGGCCAGATGAAATTGCAACATCGAGTTCCACAAGCCCCGATGGGGTGAGGACCGCGGCATTGCGGATGATCGAGTCGTAATTGGCCACTATTTCAGTCCCAGCTCGGTCAGTGCATCGGCCACACCATCGAGATGGCTGAGGTGCATCGAGGCGTAGTTGGGCGCCAGAACGACACCATGACCGCCCGCGCGGTAGGTGGCCATGACGGAGCGATAAGCGATGTCCTTGGTCATCTTGGCCGTTTCCGGCTTGGTGCGCGGCGCGTCGACGCCGAGACCCATATAGACCTTGGCCTTGCCCTCGACGCCGCGGACGGCATCTTCGCACTGGCCATAGACATAGGTGTCCGGATCCATGCCCGCAGCGATAACCTGGCTGTGCGGTGCTTCCTTGAGACCAAGGACGCGGTAGAGCACGGCAGTCGCCTCATCGGCCGAGAAATCACGCAGGATGGTCTTCTGGAAGAAGCCCAGTTCCTTGGTGAACACCTCGCCAGCCTGGTGCTGGTAGGTGATCGGCTTGACGAAGTCGGCGTAGCGGGTCTGCTCTTCCCACGGCCACTGGGCGCGACGGAAGATGTTGAAGTGGTTGCGGTTCCAGACGTTGAGACCGAACGGCATACCGGGCTTGCACCACTTGACGAGGCCATAGAGCTCGCGGTCGAGATCCTTGTTCCGCTCCAGCCAGAAGCGTTCCCAGATCAGGGCTTCCGGATTTTCGAGCAGCTTGCGGATGAAGGTGATGAAGGCACCGTCCGCGAACGACTTGCCGGCCGCTGCTTCCTGCATGAAATCATAAAGGTTCAGCATGGCGCGGCGGCAGGACTCGACGTCGATGCCGCGTTCCATGGCTTCACGACGGGCATGGGTCGAGAAATCGCCCGGTGCGCCGCCCTGGATGAGGGTGTCGAGCGGCGAATTGCGCTCATTGCACCACATCACGCCATCGAGGTCGTAATTGCGCACCTGGTCCTCGATCATCGAGAGGATCCAGTTGCGATAGTCCGGATGGCTGGTCGAGGGATCGCCGGTGAGGCGGCCAAAGATGTCGACTTCCATGGCCTGGGCCAGGTTCGGGATGTCGACCGTATTGGTGGAGCCGTGGCCGGTATATTTGAAGAAGGGCTCCATCAGCTCGATGTAGACCTTCTGGCCGCGTTCATGGGCCTCCGGGATCACCATCTTGAGGATGTCCTTGCCCTCGAACTCTGGGTCGCGGGCGCGGTAGTCCTTAATGAAGGTGCCGTTGTAATAGGCGGGATTGGGGTTGAAATAGGCGCCGCCCTTCATGGCGAAGGGTTCGGGTACGCCATGGTCGGGCCAGCCATCGAGCTGGTGCGAGATGGAGCGACCGGTCTTGAGGCCGAGCCAGGACACAGTGCCCAGCATCAGCACGTTGACGCCGACGCGGTCCTTGAGGGTGTCGAGGACGGTGTCTACGCCTTCATCGAGGAAGCTGATCGGGCTGACCTGAATGCCGACAAACTTTTCGGCGGGGTTAGGCTTGTTCATGGTCAGGCGGCCTTTCCGTGACGGGCCATAAAGCCCTTCATGCGTTCAACAGCGTCCTTGATGACCTCCAGCGGCTGGAGGAAAGACAGGCGGATGTAGCTGGGGTCATGGTCGCCGAACATGGTGCCGGGGAACATCATGACACCGGTTTCGCGCAGCAGCTTTTCGCAGAAATCCGGGGTCGACATGCCGGTGCCGGACACGTTGATGTAGACGTAGAAGGCGCCGCCGGGATTGCCGTAGGTCAGGCCCATTTCGTCGAGCGCCGGCAGGAGGAAGGCGCGGCGTTCGGTATAGGCGTCGATCATCGCCTGGATCGGCTCCATCGGGCCGGTCAGCGCCGCAAGGGCGGCGTACTGCGAGACTGTGCAGGTGTTGATCGAGAGCGTGTGACGCATCTCGGTGACCTTGGTCACGAAATCAGCGGGAGCGGCGAGATAGCCGACGCGCCAGCCGGTCATCGCGAAGGTCTTAGAGAAGCCGTTGAGCGTGATGGTGCGCTCCTTCATCCCCGGCAGGGTGCCGATGGAGAGGTGCTCATTACCGTCATAGATGATCTGGGCGTAGATCTCGTCCGAGACGATGATGATATCGTGCTTGATGGCCAGCTCGGCAATCTGCCGGATCACGGCCGGAGGGGTGACGGCGCCGGTCGGGTTGTTCGGCGAAACCAGCACGAACATGCGCGTCTTGGGCGTGATGCGCTTTTCGATCTCGTTGATGTCGAGCGCGAAATCGTCCTTCTGGAAGGTCGGAACGGGGACGGGCACGCCACCGGCAAAGTTGACGGCGGTGTCATAGGTCATGAAGCGCGGCGAGGTGATGAGCACCTCATCGCCCGGATTGATCAGCGCCAGCATGAGCAGGGTGATCGACTCCTGGACGCCGGCGGTGACGATGATCTCGTCAGCGGTATGGTCGAGGTTGTAGACGTCCGTGAGGTGCTCGGCGATGGCCTGGCGCAGCGCGGGAATACCGGTCGGGCCGGTATAGTGGTGCTGGTTCTCGTCGATGGCCTTCTTGGCCGCCTCGGCAATGTGCTTGGGCGTGTGGAAGTCCGGATCGCCGCGGCCCATGGCGATGACATTGTTCATGCCGGCCGCGATTTCCATCATACGCGAGCGGAAGGAGAGATCTTCCTCGACGATACGGTTTGTCAGCTTGCTTGCGATGGCGCTCATCAGTGCATTCTCTTTCCGGCGATATAGGTCTCGTTGACATGCTCGAGGGCGTAGAGGTCCTCGTCAGGCTTGCCGTCGACGATGATGAAGTCTGCTTCCTTGCCCACTTCGAGCGAGCCGATCTTGGCGTCGAGCTTGGACAGCTGTGCCGCACGGATGGTGGCGGCGCGGATAGCGTCGAGACGGTTGGGGCAAACGCCCACTTCGACCATGAACTCGAGTTCAGGAGCGAGCTTGTCGTGCTCGACGGCCGGGCTGCCGGCGTCGGTGCCGAAGACGATCGGCACGCCGGCCTTGGCAGCGCGGATGAGACCGTCG
Organism: Devosia sp. SD17-2; assembly: GCF_029201565.1. Classification (GTDB taxonomy): domain Bacteria; phylum Pseudomonadota; class Alphaproteobacteria; order Rhizobiales; family Devosiaceae; genus Devosia. Next base: position 2,637,017 of record NZ_CP104002.1, on the reverse strand, counting down.
AAGCGGGTCTTGTCGCCAACGGCGCGCTGACGCTCTTCGATCTTCCACTCAGGGATGCCATAGGCGCGAGCGATTTCCGGCTTGGCCTGGAGGACCAGCGCCGAGAAGGTGGTGACGATCGGGATCTTCTTGTCGAGGAGGATCTGGATGGTCTCGTCGCTCATCGAGCCGCCGTGTTCGACGCAGTCGACACCGAATTCGGCCACGCGACGGATGCAGGCGTCATAGGTGGCGTGGGCGGTGACGGGCAGCTTGTTGCGGTGCGCTTCGTCGATCAGGGCTTCGAGCTCGGCATCGGTGAATTCGAGCGTGTCGTGGCAGGCCATGATCTTGATCAGATCGGCGCCGCCCTTGACCTGATCGCGGACTGCGCGGCGCATTTCGTCGGCGCCGGAAGCCTCGCGGCAGACCCAATAGGTGTGGCCGCCTGTCTGAATGATGGACTCGCCGCTGACCAGAAGGCGCGGGCCGGGAACAATGCCCTGGGCGACAGCCTGCTTGGTGAAGAGATTGGCATTGTGCACGCCAAGGTCGCGAACAAGGGTGATACCCGCGCGGAGCGACTTGAGCATATTGCCCGCGGCCTTATAGGCGCGGATTTCCGGGCTGTCATACATGGACTGGAAAGACAGCTCGTGGATGCCGTCCCAGCTCAGATGGCCATGCGACTGGATGAGGCCGGGGAGCAATGTCTTGCCGCCGGTGTCGCGGACCGCGAGGCCAGCCTCGGGCGTACCAAGATCAGACCGCGCCCCCACGCGCGTGATCTTGCCGCCACGAACTTCAATGAAGCCGTCTTCGATGACTTCATCGCCAACTGCCGTGATGATACGGCCGAGCACGATCTGATCGACCGGCTTGTTGTCGAACATCGGCTTGATGATCTTGGTGTAGTGCCAGAACGGCGGTTCAGCCATGTCACGTCCCCCCTTTAGAGACTGATTATGCGTGTTTCGATGGGATGATCGGCCTGGAGCCGGCTGGGGATTTCGACCCGGTCGGCGTGGACGATCATGGTGTTGATGGTGCGGTAGCCGTCGATCCCCGGCCGGTAGACGCCCGGCTCGTTGGAAAAGACCATGCCGGGCGCAACGACAGTGGTGTCGCCCGGTGCGAGCCACGGAGCTTCATGGCCTTCGACGCCCATGCCATGGCCAATGCGATGGCGGATGGTGTCGCTGAGACCCGCATCCTTGAGGGCAGCGAGGGCAGCGACGTTGACGTCCTGGCAGAGGGCGCCGGGTTTCAGCGCAGCAACGCCGGCGGCGTCGCACGCTTCGAGGGCCTCCATGATGCGGCGCTGTTCTGCGGACATCTCGCCGACGACATAGGTGATGCCGCTTTCGGCGTGATAGCCGCCCAGCGAGCAGCCGACGCCGGAGATCAGCGTGTGGCCGCGCTGCGGCTTGCTGTGGCCGATCGCGCCATGGGGCAGGGCCCCGCGTGGGCCGGTGTGGACGGACGAGGAAATGCCCAGCTTGGTGCCGGCAAAAGCCTCGCCGTAGTTCTTTTTCAGTTCCGCCAGCGCGAAGCTGGTGCTGTCGGCATAGAGGTCGAGCTCGGTGCCGCCCTGGGAGATGATGTCCCCGCCGTTGAGCAGCAGACGCTCAAGGCAGAGATCCGCATAGGTCGCCGCGATGCGGGTGAGTTCCAGCTCCTCGGCCGTCTTTATGTAGCGGCAGGGGGCCGCGAAATCTTCGAGCACGAGGCTTTCCACCATCGCCTCGATGGGGCCGACGAGACGGGCATCGAGCAGGTCGATGGCGATCTTGCGGGCGCCGGATTCCTTGACCATCCAGACGACGGGATGAACGACGCCGGGGAATTCCTCGTAGATCTTGAGGTCAACGCCTTCAACCGGCTCGGCGTTTTCCAGTTCGAGCAGCGGCACGAACAGCGTCGGCTTGCCGTTGAGCGGAATGTAGAGCGCGATGGGGCGCTCATTGACCGAGAAGTGGAAGCCGCAGGCGTAAAAGACATTGGCGGGCGTCAGCAGCAGAACGCCGTCGAGGCCACGCTCCGCCGCCAGCGCGCGGATTCGATCCTGCACGCTGACGCGAAAATCGAGGCCGATCGGACGGACGGGCTTGCGCTCCCGGGTGAGGCTGGTCACAGCCGGCTCTCCTCATCGGGGCCGACAACCTCGAGCTCGGACTTGAGGCCAAGCTCCTTGCCCAGCGCGACCATGTCTTCGAGCACTTCGTCATCAAGCGGCACGCCGGCCTGAGACTTGCGCTCGACGCGACGGGCTTCCTGCTCGCCGGGGATGAGCACTTCGGTGAAGCCGGGACGGGTTTTTCGCGATTTCATCATCTCTGAGAACTCGCCCATGCGCTCCTTGAAGGTCTCGAGCGGCATGAACCACTCGATGTCGATGGCGGTCAGCGTGTGCGAGACGTCGAGCTTCTTGGGATCGGAGTAGGGGGTGAGGCCGAAGCCGCCGCCGCCGAGAACGCCGGTCATGACATCGGTCATGAAGGCGAGCCCGTACCCCTTGTATTCGCCGATGGCGAGGAGGGGGCCGTTCATGGCGGCATTGGGGTCATCGGTGATTTCGCCGTCGGGCGTGAGGGCCCAGTCGAGCGGCATCTTTTTGCCCTCGCGGGCGTGCCAGAGCATCATGCCCTTGCCGGCCGTGGTGAGGGCGAAGTCCATCACGGCGGGGAAGCCGAGATTGGTCGGGGCGGCAATGCCCCATGGATTGGTGCCGGTTGCGCCTTCGCGCGCGCCCCAAGGAGCCATTTCCGGGCCGGCATTGGTAATGGCCATGCCGATGCAACCGGCTTCCATGGCCTGGCAGGCATGGACGGCCGAAGAGCCGTAGTGCGTCGAATTGCGCACGAGCACCTGGCCGATGCCGCTGACCTTGGCCTTCTGGATGGCGAGGCGCATGGCCTTGGCCGCCGCCACTGTGCCGATGCCGTTATGGGCATCGACCAGGGCGAGGGCCGGGCTTTCCTTGACGATCTCCCAGGGCGCCGCCGGATCGACCAGTTTCTGACCGATGCGTTCCTGATAGCGCCGCAGCCGGCGAACCCCCTGGCCATGGCCAGGGTGGAAGCGCAGCTCGGAGAAGATCAGGGCATCGGCAAAAATGGCCGCGTCCTCGGCCGACAGGCCAAGTTTTTCAAACCCCTCGACCATGAAGGTCTGCAGGCTCGGGCGGGTAACGCTGGTCAGGGAGATCGACATGCTTAGTCTTCCAGGCTCAGGAGGGACTTGAGGTTGGTGTCGGGTGCGATGAAGCAGCCGAGCTCGCCCTTCGGAGCGGTCATGATGATGGTGACGCCCGGGCCGTAACCGGCGCGCGGACCATCGGTCTGGCCGACGACGCCGATCGAGATCGCGCCGCGCAGATACCCATGGTTGTAGCGGCTGTCGGTGTTCTCGAAGGCCACGAGATCGCCCAGACGGAGCTGGTCGAGACCGGCTTCCTTGAGGGCCGCGCGGTCGGTCGACTGCATGTGCAGGCTACCGCCTTCCGAGGTGAGGCCGAGACCGGCACCGATGAGGTGGGCCGGAACCTTGGCAACGACGCCGATTTCGAGACGACCGTCGACGACCTTCTTGGGCAGGGCTTCAAAGAGGTTCGGGCCAAGACCCTTGAGCGCGACTTCGGGGTGGCCATCAACAGCCATGCCGGTGCCGAGCGATCGGATGAGGATCTGGTCGCCCACTGCCATGTCGGCGCGAACCGACTTGGGGAAGTGGATGATCAGCTGCTCGGAAAAGCGACCGGACTTGCCGGTGACGACGCCCTTGGCGCCCTGGGCGCGGCCGGTCATGACCACGGCAGTGTTGCCGAGGCAGGCATAGATGTTCAGGCCGCGGTTCTTGAGGTCGTCGCTGCCCTTGATCGAGACGCCGGGATGGATGCAGTCCGCAGCCCAGCCGAAGGCGGTGTCGCCAACCGAGACGTTGTAGACAATGCCGCCCCAGGTGGGGAGGAGGAACGGCTTGCCGTCAGCGGCGAGGCGATAGGGTTCTGCCGGCAGGCCAGCGAAACCCGGATGGGCGATGGCCCCGCCCAGCGAGACGGATACGAGGTCGTTTGCATTGACGGAAATGGTCATTTGGCCTGTCCGATTCCGAAGAAGTTGGCGATATTGGCTTTGGGGTCGATTTCGAAATCGAGGCTGCCGTCGGTGGCGGTCATGATTGTCATGATGCCCGGGCCGTGGCCGGTCATGATGGAATCGCCGTGGATGCAGAGCGCGATGGAAACCGAGCCCTCGCGGTAGGACCGGCCAAAATGGTGGTCTGCGTGGCGGATGGCGATGACGTCGCCAAGGCGCATCTGGTCAATGCCGAGATCGGCCATGAGCTGGCGGTCGCCGCTCATCAGGTCCTGGTCGACATATTCGGAATTGAGTTCTGCACCCGAACCCATGATCTCGATCGGCAGCTCCATGGCGGCTTTCACCTTAAGCTGGCCGTTAGGCTGGCGGGTGATGCCGAGGGCTTCGAGCAGGCGCGGGCTGGTCTTCTTGAACTCAACGCCGGGATAGCCATCGAGTTCGATGCCGCGGCCGATGGCCTCGATCTGAATCTGGTCGCCGATATTGAGCAGCTCGTTCACTTCATCGGGGAAATCCACAAGAAGTCGCGCATGCTCGCCGGTGACAACGCCCTTGGCACCCTTGGCCAGGCCCGAGGTGACGGTCGCCACATTGCCAACGCAGGTCAGGTAGTGAAGAGCGAAGTCAGCCGATTCATTGGGGTGGGCAATGGAAACGCCGGGTTCGACATGGTCGCCGGCCCAGCCGAAAGCACGGTCTCCGGCGCGCGCATTATAGGTCACGCCGAACATGCCGGGCAGCATGATTCCCTTGCCGTCCGGGTGGTGGAGATAGGCGCCGGGGCGCACGGATGGCGTGCTGACATAGCCGCACACGGCCATGGCGACCAGCCGGTCTGCATTGGAGGTGACGCTCGTATTTTCGGTGCTCATTGAGCACTCGCCGTTTTTGCAGAGCTAGTTTTTCTCATTGCTTGACAACCGTTCAATTCCCTGTCCAACATTAGCTCGTCTGATTGTCGACAATCTAATATGTGACATTCAGTACATACGGAACGGGCGGCGTCAAGCACCTGGTGAGAAAAGCAGCAGAAGACCTGCTGGGGGAAGAAAGGTATTTTCGGTCAATGAGTTATGTGAAGCTCATGGAGCGCATTGGGCAGGTCAACGACATGCTGAACGCTCAGTCCATCCTCAGCTGGGATGCGCGGACGATGATGCCGCACGGCGGGCATGAGACGCGTAGCAAGCAGTTGGCGACGCTGTCAGTTTTGACGCGCGATCTGCTTGTCTCGGACGAAACCCGCTCGCTGCTCGACAAGGCCGAGAGCGAAGTCGCCGCTTTTGACGCATCCTCTGTGGAAAAAGGGATGGTCCAGCAGGTTCGCGAAGCCATCGACTACCATCAGGCGATTCCTGCAGACCTGACCCGTCGCCGCGCAGAACTGGGCTCGATCGGCCATGCCATCTGGGCCAAGGCGCGTGCAGAGAATGACTATGCCCATTTTGCTCCACTGATGGAGCAGACGGTCGAGCTGAACCGCGAAATGGCCGAATGCATCGGCTATTCCGAGCATCCTTATGATGCCCTGATGTACCGCTTTGAGCCCGGCGAAACCGTCGCTTCGCTGAAGCCGCTGTTTGCTCGTCTGCGCGAAGGCCTGCTGCCGCTGGTCAAGGCCATTGCGGAAAAGCCCGCTCCGCGCTTTGACTTCCTTGAGCGCATCTATCCGGTCGACAAGCAGCATGCGCTGGCGCTGGAGATGTCCTCCAAGGTTGGCTACGACCTCAACCGCGGTCGCCTCGACACCACGCTGCATCCGTTTGAAGTGTCGTTCACCCGCAACGACGTGCGTATCACGACGCGCTTTTATGAAAACTACATGCCGGCGAGCCTTTTCGGTGCCCTGCATGAGGCTGGCCACGCGCTCTACGAGCAGGGCTCCGACCCGGCCTATGTCCGCACACCATTCGCCACCGATCTTGTCGGTCTCTATGCCGTCAGTGGCGTCAGCTTCGGCGCCCATGAATCGCAGTCGCGCCTGTGGGAAAACCATGTCGGCCGCGCCAAGGCCTTCTGGGAAAACAATTTCGACGTCGCCAAGAGCTACTTCCCAGAGCAGCTGGCTAACGTTTCCGTCGACGAATTCTGGCGCGCCATCAACCGCGTCCGCCCGGGCTTCATCCGCGTCGAGGCTGACGAGCTGACCTATGACTTCCACGTCATGCTGCGCACCGACATCGAAGCGGCGCTGATCGACGGTTCGCTCTCGGTCAAGGACCTGCCCGAAGCCTGGAACGCCAAGATCAAGGAATATCTCGGTCTCGACGTTCCCAATGATGCGCAGGGCGTTCTGCAGGACGTCCACTGGTCGTCCGGCCAGATCGGCACCTTCTGCAACTACACCATCGGCAACGTCATGGCCGGCCAGCTGTTCGAAACCGCCAGCAAGGACGCTGGCATCGCCCAGGGTCTGGCGACCGGCGACTACGATCCGCTGCGCCACTTCATGGTGGAGAACATCCACCAGCATGGCCGCCGCTATACACGCGACGAGCTTTTGGTCCGCACCACCGGCCGCAAGCTCGATCCGGAGCCGTACATCTCGTACCTCAACAAAAAATACTCCGAGATCTACGGGCTCTAAGAGAGGACAAAATGGAACTTTCAAGCCTGCACGCCAATCGCCTGGCGGATCGTATCAAGCTCAAGGAAGAGCACGTCATCACCAAGATGGCGAACATTGCCGAAGGCCTGACCGACGTGATCCGTCTCGGCCGCGGCGATCCCGATCTCGACACGCCTGCCCATATCGTCAAGGCCGGCCAGGATGCGCTGGGTCGTGGTGAGACCCATTATGGCCACCCGCTCGGGCTTCCGGCCCTGCGCACGGCCATTGCCGCCAACATCAAGGCCCATGGCGGCGCCGACTATGCGATCGATGAAATCGTGGTCACCCCTGGTGGCCAGCACGCCATGTTCATCATTGCGCTCTCGCTGCTGAACCCAGGCGACGAAATCATCGTGCCGTGCCCCGGCTACAACCCCTATGGCCAGGCGGCCGAACTCGCCGACGCCACGGTTGTGCCGGTCCGCATGGACATGTCGACCAACTTCACCCTCACCGCAGAGATGGTGAAGAAGCACATCACGCCCAAGTCCAAGGTGCTGGTGCTGATCAACCCGAACAACCCGACCGGCACCGTGACGGCACCGGACGAGGTCGAGAAGATCGCCAAGCTCGCCATCGAGCACGATCTGATCGTGATTTCGGACGAGATCTATGCGCGCCTGACCTATGGCAACCAGCGCATCCAGCCGGTCGCATCGCTCCCGGGCATGCGCGAGCGCACCATCACGCTGTCGGGCTTCTCCAAGGCCTATGCCATGACCGGCTGGCGCGTCGGCTACTTCGCCGGTCCGCGCGAGCTGATCGTGGCCATGGCCGAGATCAACCATGCCTTCGCCATTTCCGTCGCTTCGGTCAGCCAGCACGCCGCGCTCGCCGCACTGACCGGCCCGCAGGAATGCGTCGAAGAGATGCGCCTGACCTATGACGAGCGCCGCAAGGCCATGTGCGAGGGTCTTGATGCACTGGGCATTCCCTATGCCGAGCCGCAGGGCGCCTTCTACGTCTATGCCGACGTATCGGTGGTGGGCCTGCCGGCCAGCGAGTTCTGCCAGCGGCTGCTCGCCGAGGGCAAGGTGATGATCTACCCCGGCATCATCTACGGCGACTATCGCGACGATTTCGTCCGCATGTCGCTGACCCAGTCGGTCGATCGCATCCGCGAAGCCATGGACCGCATCAAATCCGTCGTCGAAACCATCCGCGCTGAGCGCAAATCTGCCTGAGGAAGACCATGTCCGTGAAATCCGACAATCCCAATATCAAGTCCATCAAGCACATGGCCTTCGCCGTCCGCGACGCGAAGGAAGCGCTGAGCGCATATTCCAAGTTCCTGCACGTGCCGACTGACACGCAGATCATCGACTATCCGAAGTCCAAGAACCGTGTCGCGCTCTTCAACCTCGGCGGCATCGAGTACCAGCTGTGCCAGTCGCTGGAAGAGGGCGGTCGTTTCGACGCCTGGATCAAGGAGCGCAACGCTCAGGGCCTGCACCACATCTGCTACGAAGTCGAAAACATTGACGCGGCACTCGACCACGCCAAGTCGCAGGGCGCCGAGCTGCGCATCTGCCAGGCTTGCGGCGTCTATGGCAGCCACCCGCATCCGGAAGGCTTTGTCGCATTCCTCGACAATGACGCCGGCGATGTAGAGATCGAATTCATGCAGGTCTACACGCCTGAAGAACTCGAAAAGTATAACGCATTCAAGGGCATCTAAGAAATGGCCGAACAGAAGACCATCACCGTCGGTACCGCAGTCGCAGCTCCGGGCGAAATCGTCCGCGGTGCGATCCCCGTGACCACCCTGGCCGGCGGCTCCAAGGTTGAGATCCCCGTCGTCATCGTCAATGGCGTCAATCCGGGCCCGGTGTTCTGGGTCGACGGCGCTATCCACGGCGACGAGCCGGAAGGCCCGATGGCCTGCGCCATCGCCCTGCGCGAAGTTGATCCCAAGCAGCTCTCGGGCACGCTGGTCATGGTGCCGGTGCTCAACGTCATGGCATTCGAGAACGCCAACCGCGGCAACCCGCTGGATACGTTCTCCTTCGACATGAACCGCATCTATCCGGGCCGCGCCGATGGCTACCTCAGCGAGCGTATCGCCTGGGCGCACTCGGAATGGATGAGCCAGGTCGCCGACCTCGAAATCTCGATCCACTCGGGTGGCGCGCACTCCTTCCTCGCCAAGGCAATCTTCGTCGACGAGACCCCCGAGTCCGTCGAGCTGGCCAAGGCCATGGGTGAAGGCTGGGGCTGCATCATGTCCAACTTCCTGCCCAAGGGTTCGCCCATGGCGCAGATGAAGGCGATCGGCAAGACCGGCATCACCGTCGAACTCGGTGGCCGTTCGGCAACCTCGCCGGAAGCCTTTGCCAAGGTGTCGCGCGACCTCGCCGACTCCATCATCAACATCCTGCGCCACTACAAGATGTATCCTGGCCAGGCGACCTATCCGACCGACGCGACGCGCGGTCAGCAGGAAGCCCTCCTGGCACCGTGCTCGGGCATCTTCGTGCCGACCCCGGGCGTGGACTTCCTCAAGCCGATGAAGAAGGGCGACTCCATCGCCAAGATCATCAACATCTTCGGCGACGAACTGGCCGAACTGGTTGCACCCGCCGACGGCATGTTCTTCGGCCTGCGCGCACTGCCTAACGTCAACACCGGCGACTGGTGCTGCTTCTTCAACAAGGTTGAGGGGAAGCGAGACTAAAGGTGGGTACCGGGGCAGGGCAGGAAGCAAACATGCGCGATTTCGTGGGATATGCCAACCGGCCCCCAACCGTCCGCTGGCCCGGCAATGCCGGGGTGGCCGTCAACTTCGTCCTCAACTACGAAGAAGGATCCGAGTATTCGGTCGGTGAGGGAGACGGACGTTCCGAATCTGCCCTCATCGAGGTCTCCGCCCCGCGCGTGCCCCAGGGGGACCGCGATCTCGCGTCCGAGAGCATGTACGAGTACGGCTCTCGGGTCGGGTTCTGGCGGCTCTACAGATTGTTCCGGGATCGTAATCTCCCGGTGACGATCTTTGCCGCCGCCCTTGCGCTCGAACGCAATGCGGAGGTGGCTGAAGCCATCGCCGCGACCGACTGGGACTTGGCTGCCCACGGCTATCGCTGGATCGAGCACTACAAGCTCGACGAAGCGACAGAGCGGGAGCACATCGCCAAGGCGCATGAGACGATCCTTCGCGTCATCGGCCGGGCGCCTCAGGGCTGGTATTGCCGCTATAGCCGGAGCGAACGGACCCGACGCCTCGTCGTCGAGCACGGTGGCTACGGCTATGACAGCGACGCCTACAATGACGAGGTTCCCTACTGGACCGAAGTCTCGGGCAAGCAGCACCTTGTGCTGCCCTATTCGCTGGTCACCAACGACGCCAAATTCCTGGCGGGTGGCGGTATCGAGAATCCGGCAGATTATGCCGCTTTCCTGATCGAAAGCTTCGAGGTGCTTCATGCAGAGGGCAAGCAGACTCCGCGCATGATGTCGGTGGGCCTGCATCCGCGGGTCATCGGTCACCCTGGTCGTTTTGCTGGCCTGGTCAAGTTCATCGACCATATCAGCAAGCGCGACGGCGTCTGGATCGCCAAGCGTGAAGACATTGCCGCCCACTGGCGCAAGGTCATGCCCGCGGACGGTGCAGCATGACCAGAACCGTCCGGCTCCGGCCGCTTCCCAGTGTGGAGGAATTTGCGCCATTCGGCACGTTCATCCGCAGGCCGGATAAGCATGGCGAACGCCGCTTCTTCTCCGACTGGTTGGGCGGTGAGGGGCTGGCACCGGTCTTTCACGTCAACTCGATGGCGCCGACAATTTTGCCGGCGCCCATCACCAAGCTGGAACGCCATCCTCACGCGGCGCAGTGCTTCGTGCCGCTGGATGTCGAACGCTACATCGTCACCGTGGCCCCGTCGCTTGCCGATGGCAGCCCGGACCTGGCGGGTCTGCGCAGCTTCATCGTGCCGAGCTCGCTTGGCACGATCTACAAATCCACCGTCTGGCATGCGGGCGCCTCCGTGCTCGATCGGGACGGCGCCTTCGCTGTTCTCATGTGGCGCGGCAGGGACGATGACGACGAGTTCATCGAAATCCCCGCCGTGACCCTTGTTTCTCAGGATTAATCAATGACCCGCACGCCAAAACTCTATGTCCCGGCCATCACGCCCTTCAAGGCTGATCTGAGCATCGACACCGAGCGGTTCATCGCGAACTCGAAGGCTCTGCTGGATGACGGCGCCGATGGCCTGGCGCCATTCGGTACCACCAGTGAAGCCAATTCCATGTCGGTGGCAGAACGCATCGAACTGCTCGATGCGCTGATCGATAGCGGCATCGCCGCCGACCGGCTAATCCCCGGTACCGGCTGCGCGGCGTTGACCGACAGTATTGCGCTGACCCGCCATGCGGTGTCGCGCGGGTGCCTCGGCACGCTGTCTCTGCCGCCGTTCTACTACAAGGGCGTGCCGGAGCAGGGGATCGTCGACAGCTTCTCCGCGATCATTGACGCCGTGGCCGAAGAGAAACTGCGCATCTATCTCTACCACATTCCGCAGATGACCGGCGTGCCGGTGACCCTGACGCTGATTGAAGCGCTGATGGCCAAGTTCCCTGGCATTTTCGTTGGCCTCAAGGACAGCTCGGGCAATTGGGAAAACACCCATTCCGTCATCAAGGCCTTCCCCGAGCTCGACGTCTATTCAGCGTCCGAAGCACTGATCCCGCAGAATGTCGCAGCCGGTGGTGCGGGTTGCATCAGCGCCTCAGCCAACGTAAACGCACGCAATATCAAGGCGTTGATGGCAGCGCTTGGGACGGAGAAGGAAGCCGCGATCGCTGCCGGCGTCACCGAAGTGCGCAAGATATTTGAAGGCCTGCCGTTGATCCCGGCGATCAAGGCTGCTGCCGCTGCACGCCATAAGGACCAGAGCTACGCCATCGTCCGCCCGCCGTTCGTCAAGCTTGCCGATAGCCATCAGGCTGCGATCGATCGCGCCGTCCAGCTTGCAGAAACCGAGGTCTGAATGAGCCCCGCCGGTTCCACCTCCGACATCTCCCGTATCGAAAACGTGCCACTGCGCGTCTCGGTGGCCGAGATCATTCGGAAGGCAATTATCGATGGGACCATGCGCCCCGGGACGCCGATCGTGGAGATGGCCCTGGCGGACCAGCTCAGCGTCTCTCGCGCTCCGGTACGGGAGGCAATCCAGATCCTCGAGGCCGACGGGCTGATCGAGAGCGTTCCCTACAAGGGCAAGCGCGTAAAGCCGCTGACCCTCAAGGAAGTCGAGGAGCTCTATAGCCTGCGCGAACAGTTCGAGGCTTTCGCCATTCGGCGTGTCGTCGAGCGCAAGTCTGACATCTCGACCCTGCGCGGGCACAGCGACGACATGTTCGCGTCGGCAGAGCGGGGCGACTTTTCCAGCCTCATGCAGTCCGACGAGGCGTTTCATCGCGACCTGATCAAGGCGGCGGACCACGCTCTCATGCTCAGCATGTGGGACAATCTCTACCTGCGCATTCGTCAGATCATGGCATTGCGTAACAGCGCCAACCGCGACCTGCGCGAGGTCGCTGCCAAGCATCCGCCGATCGTGGATGCCATCGAGAGCGGCGACATGATCCTGGCGATCTCGCTGATCTCCGACCACACGCGTTCCGCGTCCCAGATCCGTCCGGAAGAACTGGGGATCGAGGTATGACGCGTCGCGCTCTGATTACCGGTGCCGGTGGTTTCGTTGGGGGGTTCCTCACGAAGGGCCTGCTCGACGCCGGTTATGCGGTAACTGGCCTCGACCAGTTTTTCGACGAATTTGCCCGGGCCAGTCTGGCCGGTGCCGAGCTCGTCGAAAGCGATATCACGGCCGAAGTGCTGGACGGCCTGGGCGGCTTTGACCTCGTCATTCATGGCGCGGCGATCACCTCGCCATCGCCCGAAGCGGGCCTCTCCGCTTTCGATTGCCTGCGTATCAACTGCGAGACCACGCTCGCCGTGCTCGCCAAGGCACGCGCCTGCGGGGCAAAGGACTTTGTCCTGCTCTCGTCCTCTGGTGTGTTCCGCTCCGAAGACGCCGATGGGGTGTTGCTGGAAAGCACACCGGCACGCGCGACCATTCCCTATGCCATTGCCAAGCGGGCAGGGGAGCTGCTGCTCGAAACCGAATTGCCCGGAGAGATGCGGGCCATCGCTATTCGCCTCGGCCCCATCTATGGCCCGGGCGAGCGCGTGCGCCAGACCCGCCAATATATGTCGCCGCTCCGTCGCTGGATCGAAGCCGGTCGCAATGGCGATGCCATTGTCGTTGACCTGCCGCGCTCGCGCCGCGACTGGACCTATGGCCCGGACCTGCCCAAGGCGCTGCTGGCGCTGCTCGACCGCCAGCCCGCCATCTCCGGCGTCATCCATTTCACCTCCGGCGAGGATATCGACGATGTCGAACTTGCCGAGATGATTGCTGCAAAATACGGGGTCGAGGTTCGGCTGGCCGAGGCTGCCGACTATCGCGTGCCCATGACCAGTGAAATCGTGCCGCCTTCCGACCTCTTCGGTTGGACTGCTCTGGCCTCTGGTCTCAATTCGGTCATGGAGGACCGCCCATGACACTGCGTCTTATCCTCGTCGGGCTCGGTGCCCGTGCCCAGTTCTGGATGCGTGTGATCAAGGACAATCCTGATTGCACCATTGTCGGGCTGATCGATCCCAGTGAAGCAGCGCGCGAGCGTGCGCTCGCCCAGTGGCCGAACGCAACCGCCTCAGCCGATCTCGACATCGTGGGCAAGATCGAAGCCGACGCCATCGTCCTGATTACCCCGCCGGGTGGCCGCGAAGCGCAGATGGAGGCGGCCTGCCGCGCAAAGCTGCCGATCCTGGCCGAAAAGCCGCTCGCAGACAGTGTGCCGCTGGCCAAGCGCTATGTCGAAATGGCCGAGGAAGCCGGCGTGCCGTTGATGGTTGGCCTCAATTTCCGCTACCTGCCGGTTACGCAAAAGACCATGTCGCTGTTCGACACTACTGTCGGCAAGCCGGAATTTTCGCGGTTCACCTATGAGCGCTGGCGTGATGGGACGCTGGCACGGCTGAACAAATACCCCCTCACCATGGCCCAGCCCATGCTGTGGGAACAGTCGATCCACCACTTCGACCTCATGCGCTATGTCTACCAGTCTGAGCTGGTCTCGGTCTCGGCCAAGACCTTCAATCCCAGCTGGTCGATGTATGCCGACGACGCCAATGTCAGCGCGCTGTTCACCTTCGCCAATGGGGTGATCGTCATCTACCAGGGCACCTGGCAGTCGAACTGGCAGGAGCCGGGCTTCACCTGGCGCCATGAGTGTGCCGAAGGCGTGGTCATGCAGAACGACCAGTTCGGTGACCTGCATTTCGCCCTCCGACACGACAAGCAGCTGACCAGCGTTGAACTGCCGCCCTATGAGCAGTGGTACAACGACGCCGTCCTGCTGCTTGAAGCCTTTGTGGCCGCCCTCAAGGGCGAGGCCGAGCTTCAGTGTTCCGGTCGCGACCACCTGCGATCGCTGCACATGGTTGAGGCCTGCATCATTTCATCAACCGAAAACCGTACGGTCGACATCACAGAATTCGGTGCCGAAAGCGGCTCGAACGAGAAGGTCGTCCGCTCAAATCCTGCTGCCCACGTGGAGCAGGTCTGAGAGCGTATGACTGCAACCGGGGCTAGCGCCCTGGGGACTGAAAGAGGGTGCCCTGCGCGAGTGCAGGGTGGGCCCATGCCGAAGTGGAGTGCCACTCGTGCGGCTGGGTATGCGAGCAGGATGTGCGGGGATGTCTCCGCAAGTCCGTAGGACGGTGACCTGGGCGGGAACACAGGGCGCCTTATCCATTCAACAGGGAGTTACTCGTAATGACCAATATCAGAGCTTTGCTCATGGCAGGCGTTGCAGTGTTCGCTGCACCAGCGCTCGCTGTGGCACAGTCCGCAGACACCATAACCGTCGGTATCAGTGCGGACGCGAACACTTTTGACCCCGCAGCTATCTCCAGCCGCGACAACTCGAACATCGCCAAGCACATCTTTGGTACGCTGTACGAGATCACCCCCGAGGGTGATATTGTCCCGGACCTGGCCGAAAGCTACGTCGAGGCAGAAGACGGCAAGTCATATACCTACACGCTGCGCGAAGGCCTCGTTTGCGAGGATGGCGAAGCGTTGACGGCTGAAGACGCGGCCTATTCCTTCAACCGTGCAGCCGATCCGGCCAATGCCTTCACCGGCAATACGCCCGGCTTTGTCTATTCCTCGATCCAGTTCGCCGGCGCCGAGGCCATCAGCGAGCGCGAGGTCAAGATCAACCTTGGCCAGAAGAACCCGGTGTCCTTCGGTCTGATCGCTGAAGTGTTCATTCACTGCAAGGACAGCTACGAGGCAATGTCCCTCGCAGATGCTGCCAGCACGCCGATCGGCTCGGGCCCCTATAAACTCGCTTCGTGGGATCGTGGCAGCCAGGTCGTGCTTGAGCGCGTCAAGGAAGATGAAGCCAATGCCCAGACCATCGTCTGGCGCATCATTCCCGAAGCTTCGACCCGTTCGGCCGAGCTTATTGCGGGTAATGTCGACATCATCACCAATGTCGCACCTGACCAGCTCGACGCCGTCAACGGCTCCGGGAACGCCGAAGTCAAGGCAGTGCAGGGCACGCGCCGCATGTACGTTGGTTTCAACCAGCGTCAGGACTTCGCTGATGGCAGCGAAGGCGGCAAGGCTATCCAGGAAACCGCGGTGCGCGTTGCACTGCAGTACGCAGTCGACGTTCCGGCGATCTGCTCGCAGCTGCTGAATTTCGAGTGCACCCGTGCCAACGGCCTGGTGAACCCGCCGAACGACAACAAGTCGCTCGAACCCTATGCCTATGATCCGGAAATGGCCGAAAAGCTCCTCGACGAGGCTGGCTATCCCCGCGGTGAAGACGGCGTTCGCTTCGAAATCACCATGCAGGCTCCGCGTGGTCGTTACCTCAACGACGCAAACGTCGCTCTCGCCGTCGGCCAGTATCTGTCCGACATCGGCGTCCAGACCAACGTCGAACTGCTCGAATGGGCATCCGTCTACGTGCCGCTGATCAGCGCCCACGATGCCGGCCCGATGTTCTTCCTGGGCACTGGTGGTGGTACGTGGAGCCCGCTCTACGACATGACCGACCTGTCCACCCCGACTGCCGGTACCAACTACACCGAATGGGACAACCCGGAGTGGTTTGACGGCTGGGCGGAGATCTCCGCCGCCAAGACCGATGAGGAACGCCGTGTCGTCATCGATCGCATGCTCGAAGTCTTCTACAACGATCCGCCGTGGCTGATGATGTACTTCCAGCCCGACTTCTACGGCGTGTCCAAGCGTGTCGACTTCCAGCCTCGTCGTGACGAGAAGGTCTACCTTTTCGACACCACGATTGCTGCCAACTAATCACAAAATTGGCGCGGGCTCACCGCCCGCGCCAGCCCAAGCGTCTTAGGATCAAACCAATGTTCAAAAAGCTCCTTCTTTCGGGCGTGGCACTTGCCGCTTTGAGCGCGCCTGTGATGGCCGCGCCAGCCGACAATACCATCGTCGTCGGCCTCAGCGCCGATGCGTCGACTTTCGACCCCGCGCAGATTTCCAGCCGCGATAACGCCAATATTGCCAAGCATCTCTTCGCCACGCTCTTCCAAGTGACCTATGAAGGTGTGGTTCAGCCCTACCTGGTCGAGGACACCAAGGTCAGCGACGATGGCCTGACGTATGACTTCAAGCTCAGGGAAGGTCTCACCTGCCACGATGGTGAAGCGCTCACCGCCGAGGACGTCGCTTATTCCTTCAACCGTGCGGCCGATCCGGCCAATGCCTTCACCGGCAATACGCCCGGCTTCGTGTACACCACGCTCGGTTTTGACTCGGCTGAAGCCATTGATGATCTGAATGTCCAGATCAAGGTCAAGGCGCGCACGACCCTCGCACTGGGCATGCTCGCCCAAGTCTATATCCACTGCAAGGACAGCTATGAGCAGATGACCGCCGAGGAAGCGGCGGCCAATCCGATCGGCTCCGGTTCCTATCGCATCGCTCGTTGGGATCGCGGCAGCGAGATCGTCATGGAGAAGGTCCAGGATCCTGGCAATTTCCAGAACATCATCTGGCGCATCATCCCGGAAGCATCGACCCGCACCGCCGAACTGATCGCTGGCAATGTCGACATCATCACCAATGTGTCGCCTGACCAGGTTGGAGCCATCAACGACTCCGGCACCTCCAACGTCGAGGCCGTGAGCGGCACCCGTCGCATGCAGATTGGCTTCAATCTGAGCGAAAAGGTCGCCGGCATGCCGGGCGCCAAGGAGATCCAGGATCCGAAGGTTCGTTTCGCACTGCAGTACGCAGTCGACGTTCCCGGCATCTGCCAGCAGCTGCTGGGCACGAGCTGCGAGCGTATGACCAGCCTCGTCAATCCGCCGAACGGCAACCCGGACCTCAAGCCGATCCCGTATGATCCGGAAATGGCTGAGAAGCTCCTCGACGAAGCCGGCTATCCGCGTGGCGAAAACGGCGTCCGTTTCTCCATCCGCATGCAGGGCCCGCGCGGCCGCTACCTGGCTGATGCCAACGTGATCCAGGCCATCGGCCAGATGCTGACCGACGTCGGCGTCGAAACCGAAGTCGAACTGCTCGAATGGGCCTCGGTCTATTCGCCGCTGCTGCGCACCAAGGAAATGGGTCCGCTGTTCTTCCTCGGGCAGGGTGGTGTCACCTGGAACCCGCTCTATGACATGAGCCTGTTCTCGACCCCCGACGCTGCGACCAACTACCAGAGCTGGACCGATCCGCGCTGGTTCGCTGACTGGGATATGGCCCGTTCGGCCGAAACCCCGGAAGCTGCGCGTGACGTGATCAACCGCATGCTCAAGCTCTTCTACGAAGAAGGCCCGTGGCTGCAGCTCTACTTCCAGCCCGACTTCTACGGCGTGTCGAACCGCATCGAGTGGCAGCCGCGTCGCGACGAAGAAATCGATCTCTTCTTCGCCACCCTGGCGCAGAGCTAAATCAATCCGCGCGCGGCGCTCGTGCCGCGCGCACATCCCACAATGAAGGCCGCATCGTATGACCTTTATCGTTCGTCGCCTGCTCCAGAGCCTCATCGTCATCATCGGCGTGACGCTGATCACATTTCTCGCTTTGCAGATGAGCGGCGACCCCACTTATCTCTATGTCAGCGAGCGTGCCACCCTTGAGGAAATCGCCCGCACCCGACAGGCGCTGGGCTTTGACAGACCTCTGCACGAGCAATATCTCTCGTTCCTGGGCAATCTGATCCAGGGTGATTTCGGCAATTCGCTGTCCTACAAGCGCCCTGCCATCGAAGCTGTGATGGAAGCCCTTCCGGCGACCCTCGAGCTCACCATCTTCGCCATGGTCCTGGCGATCTTCGTCGCCATCCCGCTCGGCGTAGCCGCAGCACTCAACCGTGGCAGCCCCGTCGACGGCTCGATCATGACCGTGGCCATGGCCGGACAGTCGATCCCGAGTTTCTGGCTCGGTATCATGATGATCATGTTCTTCGGGCTGCAGCTGCGCATCCTGCCAATTTCAGGGCATGTTCCGTTCATCATGCCGCTGGTGCAGGGCAACATCACCCAGGCATTCAGCCAACTGCCGCAGGCGCTCTACTATCTGATCATGCCTGGCTTCGCCGTGGCGTTTTACTCGATCTCGCGAAACGCCCGCCTCGTGCGTTCGTCCATGCTCGAAGTGCTCAGCCAGGACTTTGTCCGTACTGCGCGCGCCAAGGGCATCAGCGAATACGCCGTTGTTGTGCGCCACGCCCTGCGAAACGCCTGGCTTCCTGTCGTGACCATGGTCGGTCTCGAATTCGGCTTCCTGATCGGCGGCGTCGTGGTGGTGGAAATGGTGTTCTCCTGGCCCGGCATCGGTCGTCTGATCTTCAACGCGATCAATCAGCGTGACATCCCCGTGGTGCAGGCTGCCGTGGTTGTGCTGGCCATCGTCTTCATCTCCCTCAATCTCATCGTCGATCTGGTTTACGCCAAGATCGATCCCCGCGTGAAACTCTAGGAGCGCCCCTATGACCACTGAAACCGCTCCCTCGACAACGACCGCGCCAAAGCCCGTATCGCAGCGCCGCAAGGCCATGCGTCGGGCATGGCGCTCGCTGGTGGCGGCCAAATGGCCGCTGGTGGCGTTGTGCATTCTCGGGGTCGTGGCGATCTGCGCGATCTTCGGGCCGTGGATCTCCCCACTTGATCCGAACCGCCAGGACATCATGCGGCGTCTCGCCGATCCGATGACCGAAGGCAGCCGCGGCATGTTCTGGCTCGGCACCGACGGCCTCGGACGCGACATTCTCTCGCGTCTGATCTATGGCGCGCGGATTTCGCTGCTCGTCGGCATCTGCGCCATTCTGGTCGGTGGCACGATCGGAGTCATGGCTGGTCTCTGTGCCGGCTATTTTGGTGGCATCGTCGATGACATCATCATGCGTCTGGGCGATATCCAGCTGGCGTTCCCGTTCATCCTCCTCGCCATCATGTTCCTGGTGATCCTGGGGCCGGGCGTGGTCAACATCATCATCGTGCTCGGCATCGGGCAGTGGGTGACCTATGCGCGTATCGTCCGGGCCCAGACCCTGTCGTTGCGTGAGAAGGAATATGTCGAAGCCGCACGCGCGCTCGGCGATCGGACTTTCTTCGTCATCTTCCGCACCATCCTGCCCAACATCGTGGCACCGCTCACCGTTATCGCCTCCTTCAACGTGGCCTCGGTGATCCTTTCGGAAGCCTCGCTCTCCTTCCTCGGCCTGGGCGTTCCGCCCAACGTGCCGACCTGGGGCGCCATGCTCGCCGATAGCCGCGATCAGCTGCTGGCGAACAAGTGGTGGCTTGCCTTCTTTCCGGGCATCGCCATCGTAATGACGGTGCTGAGCTTCAACATTCTTGGCGACTGGCTGCGCGACTTCCTCGATCCGCGCCTCAAGTCCAACGGCTAACTATAGGTAATTACGATGAAATTCGCTGTTATCGGCGCAAGCTTTGCCCGCGCTGCCTATCTCCCCGCTCTGCGCCATGTACCTGGCGCAGAAGTGGTGGCCGTTGCTTCGGGTCGCCTGGAAAGTGCACGTTCGGCCGCAGATGCCTTTGGCATTGCCGACGCCTATTCGGACTGGCGGGAAATGCTCGCCAAGCACAAGCCGGACGCCGTCCTGATCGCGACGCCGACCGATACCCACGCCGAGATGACGCTCGCCGCCCTCGAAGCGGGCGCCCACGTCGTGTGTGAAAAGCCGATGGCCATGAACGCGGGCGAAGCCCAGGCCATGCTCGACAAGGCAACCGCTCTCGGGCGCGTGCACATGATCGACCACGAGCTGCGATTCAACCCCAATCGCATGCGCGTTGCCGAGATGATCGCCAATGGCGATCTCGGTGAAATCCGCCACGTCAATATCGCCAATATCGGCGCTAGCTGGGCCGATCCTGCTGCGCGTCCGAAGGGCGACTGGTGGAGCCTGATCGAACATGGCGGCGGGCGCCTGGGCGCCAATGGCAGCCATCAGGTCGACATGGTGCGCTGGTGGTTGGGTGAGGTGCACTCAGTGATGGGCGAAGCCCTGACCGTGATCCCCAACCGCATCGACAAGGCGACCGGTGACGCCTGGACCGCAACGGCCGATGACGTCGCCTATATGACCCTGCGCATGCAGAACGAAGCGCGTGCGCAGATCTTCATGAGCGGTGTCGCAGCCAACAATATCGGCAACCTCACTCAGGTTTTCGGCTCGAAGGGCACAATCACCCTGGCCAATGAAGACGAGAAACTCTTCTACGCCAAGGCCGGCCAGGGTTTCGAGGAAATCACCCAGGACGATCCGAACGCGAGCCTCGAAGGCCTCAACAAGGGCATCTGGAACGTGTCGGTCGTCGGTGCGCTGCGTGAATTCTCCGCCGCCATCACCGAAGGCCGCGCGCTCAAGCAGGGTGCATCCTTCGTCGACGGCGTGAAGAACCAGCGCGTCCTCGACGCAGTCCGGACGTCGACCGAAACCCGCGCCTGGGTCGATCTTTAAGACCCCTGCACAGTTTCCAATCCCAAGAAGGGCTGGCCCGGTTCATTCCGGGCCGGCCCTTTTTATGTTCAGTGCACCGGAGGCGGTCGCGCAACACCGTGTTCTGTTCCTGCTGCTGGATGCACCGGGAGAAATTGCGAAGCCCGGTATCGATGGAGCGGTGGCCCAGGGGATCGGTCGCCTCGCTCAACGCACCCGCGATTCGGGTGGATCGCACGACTGCGTGGCCAGTATCGGCTGGGGCGTCCGAATGCCGCCCGAGATGTCTGCGGGTGGCGCGTTCCTCGCTGGGAACACTGGCGGGGGCTTCAGCAGTAGTGGTGCCGTGCCAGCTAGTCATGCTTTTGCCTATGCTGCTCGTCTTGCTCGATGACGACTGCAGGCCGCGATCAGCAGTCCGAGCAGAAATCCTCCACTCGTTCATAAGTCCACGTTGGGACAACCTGCGCTAACGAATTGATTTTGCGCCACATTGTGACGTCACTGCATCAGTATGCCGAATTCTGCGTGACAAAATATGGATGGCTCCGGCCCCGCCATAATTTTGCTCATGTGCGCAGCGCATGACACGCATGCAACAACTTTTCGGCCTCTGCGGCGTTTCGCGTCTGCCTTAGATAGGGTTGGATATGGAACGAGTATCACTGTGACGCGTCATTACGAAAACCAGCTCAACCGCCGTCAAGTGCTTGCTGGCCTTGGGACTTCGCTCTTCCTTATGACGACAACGTCACTGACGAAGCCCCTACTGGCGAAGGAAGCGGAAAGCGTCGCGTTCGACTTCGACAGCTTCAGCGAACGCATGAAAATTCTGGCAGCCAATCCGTTCCAGCCGCTGGCCGTGGATATCCCCGCCGCCTTTCAGGGCCTCGATTACGACGCCTACCGGAAGATCGAATATCGCGCCGACGCCAGCAAATGGGCGGACGATCCCGCCGGCTATCGCCTCCAGGCGTTCCACCTAGGCTGGCTCTACAACGAGCCGGTCAAAATTTTCAAAATTGAGGGTGGCACGGCGCGCGCAGTCGATTTCCGCGCCGCTGATTTCAACTATCACGACGCAGCCATCGGCGAAGCGGCGGAGGCTGCGAGCTTCCCCGGCGTGGCCGGCCTACGCATAAACTACCCGCTCAACCGTCCGGATGCGGTCGATGAGCTCGTGACCTTCCTCGGTGCCAGCTATTTCCGCGCCCTTGGCCGGAACAATATTTACGGCGTCAGTGCCCGTGGCCTGGTTCTCAATTCCTGGGTGGATGTGCCTGAGGAGTTCCCCCGCTTCTCAGAGCTCTATGTCGAGGAACCGGTCGCCGGCGCGCCGCTTACGATCTATGCAGCGCTTGAAAGTCCGAGCGTAACCGGCGCTTATCGCTTCATAATTACCCCTGCGAGCGACGCCGCGCAGGAGAGCGTGATGGAAGTCACCGCACGGCTCTTCTTCCGCACCGACGTCCAGGAGCTGGGTGTCGCGCCGCTGACATCGATGTTCCTTTACGCCGAAGCCAATCGCGGTGGCTTTGATGATTATCGCCCACAAGTGCACGACAGCAATGGCCTGCTGGTCGAGCGCGAGAGCGGCGAAGTCATGTGGCGCGCGCTCAACAACAGCGCCTGGCTCGGCAATTCCTATCTGTCCGAAACCAATCCTGCCGCATTTGGTCTCTATCAGCGCGGCCGTGACTTCGAGAGCTACCAGGACGCGGGTGCGCATTATGAACGTCGGCCGTCCCTCCGCGTCGAGCCGATCGGCGCATGGGGGCAGGGAATGGTGCGTCTGATCGAAATTCCGGCCAAACTCGAAGCCGACGACAATATCGTTGCCTTCTGGATCCCGGCGGAACCTGCCCGCGCCGGTGAGGCACGCGAGTATAGCTACCGGCTGATCTGGGGTGATCTTAACCCCGAGCAGAACCCGAGCCTTGCCTATGTGGCCGAGACGCGCGGCGGCGTTGGTGGTGTGTCTGGTGTCGAGAACGCAGCCAATTTTCGCAAGTTCGTTATCGACTTCAAGGGCGGCGACCTCGCCGCTCTGCCGGCCGGCACCCCGATTGACGTGCTGGCCACCGTTGGCGGTGGCGTGGTGCGCAGCTCGGTGCTGTCGCGGATCGACGCCAATGATGTCTGGCGCCTGGTGCTCGATGTCGAGGCCGATCCCGGCGCCACGCTTGAGCTCAAAGCCTATCTCGTCGGGATGGGCAAGAAACTCACCGAAACCTGGCTCTACCAGTGGAGGCCCGCAGCATGAAGCACATCACAGATCTCCCCCTCGCAGCGGGATTGCCCGATGCACCCATGTTCATGCCCAAGCAGCGTCTGGAGTCACGCGGGTTGCTGATGCGCGCGATCCGGGCAGCCTTCTGGCCATTCTCGGAACGCTGAGCGCCCTAGTTTATGGTCCGAACTATCCTTCTCCGTTTCTTCGCTCTCTTCACGGCCGCCGGCCTTAGCCTGGCCGGGGCGTGGCTGTTCCTGCGCTTCACTGGGGAAGGCGGGCTCAACTGGCTCGACCTGTTGCGCTGCGCCCTTGTGGCCATCAGCGGCTTCTGGCTGGTTTGGGGCGGCGTGCCTGCTGTTCTCGGCGTCTTTGTGCCCCGACCTGCACGCCCGAAACAGGATGGCCCGCTGAACTCGCGCACCGCCATTTTGGTGCCGGTCTACAATGAAGACCCGCTCGCAACCTTTGCGCGCATTGCCGCCATGAACCGCAGCCTCGTTCAGCTGGGAGTCGCCGAAAGCTTCCATTTTGCCGTGCTGTCGGACACTCAGGATCCAAAAATTGCTGCCGGGGAAGTGTCTGAGTTCCAGCGCCTGCTGGTCGAACCCCAGAGCGAAGGCCGGATTTTTTATCGGCGGCGCGATAAGAATCTTGGGCGCAAGGCCGGCAATATCGAGGATTTCGTTTCCCGCTCCGGCGGTGCCTACGACTTCGCGCTGATCCTTGATGCGGACAGCCTGATGGAAGGCGAAACCATCGTCGCCATGGCGCGCCGACTGGAGGCGAACCCGGAGCTCGGCCTGCTGCAGACGGTGCCGACAATCATCAATGCGCAGACCCTCTTCGGGCGCTCGATCCAGTTTGCAGCCGCCTATCTGTCGCGGACCTACGCGCGGGGCGCCTCGCTGATGCAGGGGCGCGAAGGCCCTTATTGGGGGCACAACGCCATGGTGCGAATGCGCGCCTTCGCGGCCAGCTGCGGCCTGCCGGAATTGTCGGGCACACCGCCGTTCGGCGGACATATTCTGAGCCACGACTATGTCGAAGCCGCGCTTCTCTCCCGCGCCGGCTGGAAGGTTGAGGTCGATCCCTGGCTCAAGGGCTCCTACGAGGAAGCACCGGACAATCTCATCGAATATGCCAAGCGCGACCGGCGATGGTGTCAGGGAAATCTGCAGCACGGTCGGCTGCTGTTTGCGCCGGGGCTCAAGGCCTGGAGCCGGTTTACCTTCATTCAGGGCATCATGGCTTATCTGGCCTCGCCGCTCTGGCTGCTGTTGCTGGTGGCGAGCATTGCCGGGGCTCTACTGCCCAATCTACCGGCAATGTTGCCTGATTTCGCGCGCTCTCCGATTCCGGTCTGGGTTCTGGGCCTGGCTGTGGCGTCCATCCTCATCGTGCCCAAGCTGATGATCCTGGCGCGCGGCGCGATCGATGGCGAGAACCGTCGCTTTGGCGGGACACTTGTCGCCCTCGGCTCAGTGATGGGCGAGATCTTTCTCTCCACGCTGCTGGCCCCGACGATGCTGCTGATGCAGAGCCGTTCGGTGGCGCAGGTCCTGTTGCGGCTCGATGGGGGCTGGCCGGCGACGCAGCGCGGGCAAACTCTCGTGCCGCTCGGCGCAGCCCTCCGCGCCAGCTGGTGGATGGTGGCTCTCGCCGCTCTCGCCCTCGGCGCAACAGTGATCGCCGCTCCGGGCACTGCCCTGTGGTTGGCTCCGGCAACCGTCCCCGCATTGGCCGCACCGCTGCTCATCTGGGCGACCTCGATGCCCCGCCGCAAGGCTGGTGCCAAACTGTTCCTGACCGAGATGGAGGCATCGCCCTCGCCGGTGATCCGCGAGCAGCGCGCCATTTTCGCCGCCTGGGGCGGGGCACATCTGCCGGTCGACGGCCGCCCCGCGCCGGTTATGGTGAGGTCAACTGACCATGTCATTGCCTGAGATCGCGCCGCGTTCAACGGAGCTGCCGGGCTGGCAAGGTCTGCGGAACGCCCTCGTGCCATCCCGCGCCAGCAGGGACGGGACTGTTGCCGCGGGTCGTGATCCCCGCCTCGACATGTTTCGGGGCCTGGCGCTGATCATGATCTTCATCAATCATGTTCCGGGCACCATCTACGAGACCTATACAAACCGCAATTTCGGGTTTTCGGACTCGGCGGAAGCCTTTGTATTCATGTCCGGTCTTGCGGCAGGGCTGGCCTATTCCAGCGCCTTCCTGGACGGGAAAAACCTTTGGTCGGCCATTGCGAGGGTCTGGGCCCGGGCTCGCTACCTCTATTTCGTCCACATCGCCGTGACCATGCTTTGCCTCGCCATTTTTGCCGGGGCGGCGCTGTGGTTTGCCATGCCGGTGGTCCTGCTCAAGAACAATGTCGAGCCAGTCATCACCCAGCCGCTGCAGGCACTGATCGGCATCCCGCTGCTGACCCATCAGCTTGGCTATCTCAATATCCTGCCGCTCTACGCGGTTCTGCTGCTCGCCGCGCCAATTGCCTTCCTGATCGGATTGCGGCGCCCCTGGCTGATGCTCGGCCTGTCGGTCGCGCTTTGGGTTCTGGCAGGCCAGTTTCGGATTAACCTTCCGAATTTTCCCAATTCTGGCGGATGGTTCTTCAACCCGTTTTCCTGGCAATTGCTCTTTGTTATCGGGCTGCTGTCGGGAATGGCGATGAAGCGCGGCCAGACATTCATCCCCTACAACGGGGCGCTTTATGCCCTGGCTGCGGCGTTTCTGGTCTTTGTCCTTTTGTGGATGAAAATCCCGGAACTGGGGACTGCGGGCAGGGCGGTTCTCGGCATGATTTCCAAAGCGGGAGCGCCTTTCTATATCACCTGGTTTGACAAGACCTATGTTGCGCTGCCGCGCCTGCTGCACGCGCTGGCGCTGTTTTATGTCCTGGGGCATATGCCGGCGATGCTGACCCTGGCCCAGTCGCGCTTTGCCGCTCCGCTCCGCGCCATGGGCCGACAGGGGCTAGCTGTGTTCGCGACCGGCACCGTGATCAGCATTTTCCTGCAGGTTGTAAAGACACCACGTCAGCCCGACCCGCTGTTTGACGGACTGATCCTTGGCGCCGGCATTCTGGTTCTTCTGGGCCTGGCCACGCTGCTGAACTACACGGTCGCTCTAAGGGCGAAGACAGCCGTGTCCAGGCCTGCCACAACGACTCAATAGTCGCTTTGTCGCCGCGTTTGGGCGTCGGAGGAGGGGTGCGTTTCTCGGTGTCGAGGTGGCGAAAGTCGTCCCCCGCCAAGGAACCGTCTCAGCCCGGTCCGAGAGACAAGCTTGTTGAAACTGTTTGAAGCAACTGCAATCCTGCCCGGCACATCTGGGAGGAGTGAAGGTGTTGGCTGTCAATATTTCAAATAAATTTACGAATACATTCGCAATAATCGGCGTATCTTTGGTTTTGGGAGTGCAGTCTCCTGTCTTGGCCCAGGAAGTCGGTGGCGCGGGTCATTATACCAAAGAGCAGGCGGAGATGGGCGAGACGGTATTTCTTCAGAACTGCTCTGGCTGTCACGGCTACACGATGATCGATGTTGTGAAGGGATTTTCCAACATGGATCAATTCTATTCGCTCATCTCATTGACCATGCCCTGGGAGGACGCCGGATCGCTGACCGATGACGACTATCTTTCCATCGTAGCCTACCTCTTGCGGGAGAACGACGTAGAGTCGAGCGACCAAAAACTGACTGCCGACCGCGATTTGCTGCGATCCATCAGTCTATCAGATACGAAATTGGATTAGACTTAGGTCTAATATGACAGCTGACCAGCCGGCGTTGAGCGCGGCTGGTCAGCCACCGCTCCCACCCAAAATTCCCCTGCATTTACAACGGCTGACTTGCCGCAGCGACGCTCTGTCGCATCACTCGATGTGGCGATGAGGCGAGGATGGCGTTTTGACAGGGGTTTAGAGTGTGCGTTGACAATAAAATCCTTGGCCTGAAGGATGAATTGGGGGGGTGGCAAAAAAAAATAATCCAATTGCGCCGTAACCCCCGAATTTGTTTTCTGAGGGGATAGAAATGAAGTCGAAGGACACGAATATTGGTGGAGCGGAGGAGCTCGACACCAAGGGCAAGGGACGCCGCGAGTTTTTCAAGGTAGGCGCTGCCGCCGGTCTCGGTGCTGCCATGCTGGCCGGTGGGACTGCGCAGGCGCAGGACACCTCTGACGACGGCTGGGACTATGAAGTCGACGTTCTGGTCTGCGGTGCTGGTTGCATGGGCCTGCCAACCGCCATCCGTGCCAAGGATCTGGGTGCGGACGTTCTGGTCATCGACGCCAATTTTGACGTCGGCGGCGTGATGCTTCACAGTGGTGCGCAGGTTTCCTTCGGTGGCGGCGACCCGCTGCAGTTGCGCGACATCGCCGGTGAGGTCGACAAGGAAGGTTTCATCACCGTCGGCAAGCTCCACACCGATGAAGAACTGACCGAAGATCCGGACTATCTGTTCCGCGACATGACGGACTGGTCCATCGTCGATAACTCTGCCAATGCGCCATACCGCTACAACGAGCGTGACCTTCACCGCGCCTGGGCCGACAACTGCTTTGATACCCGCAACTTCCTGATGGACAATTATGTCCGTTTTGGTCGTATCAGCGGCACCCACGGCAATGGCGGCATGACCCGCGCCCGCCGTACCTCCGTGTTCCTGATGCTCGGCGACAAGACCGACATCAAGGCCGGCACCGTGACCCGTGAAGACGCTGGCGTCGTCGGCGAAAACACCAGCCATTTCGCACCGCGCCGCATGGGCGACGGCAGCTCCATCGTCGGCCCCAATGCCGTGACCAATGGTGCGGCCCTGTCGCGCAGCCTTGAATTTGCGGCCCGTGAAAAGGGCGTGCCGTTTATGCTGAACCGCCACATGGACAAGCTGATCACCGACGAGGAAACCGGCCGCGTCATCGGTGTGGAAGCCAGCTATTCGCCCCGCACAGTTCCCGGCGCGACCGAGCGTCTGGAAAGCCTCTGGCAGAATGGCAATGTGGACGAGCGCCGCGAAAAGATCCGCATCAAGGCCAGGAAGGCCGTGGTGATCGCAACCGGCGGTCACTCGGGCAACCCGCAGTTCCGCTCGATGTTCTACCCTGCCATGCGCGAGCCGGCATTCGGCACCAGCGGCCAGGCCCTCGTCGGCGAAAACTGCCGCGATGGTAGCGGCATCATTGCCGCCATGCGGATTGGTGCGAACCTCTCCGGCATGCAGCAGAACCTGTCGTATGGCGCGACCGCCCATATTCCGGCACGCCTTGCGACCCGTGACGCCTACACCGACATGTATCCTGGGCACCCGACCTTCCCGGTGCGCGGCTCGACCGGCTTTGCAGCGAACGCCAACACGTTCGAGCACTTCATCGCTGTCAACCAGGTCGGTGATCGCTTCTTCAACGACATGGACCTGATGCGTGGCAACGCGGCTGGTAGCGCCTTCCCGGGTGGCAGCAACGTTCCGGCCCGTGGCGTGGAAATCAAGCAGGGTGACTGGCGCAACTCGAGCCGTGACCACATCCGCTCGATGTACAACCGTCACGCCGGTCTCGACGCTGCGCTGCAGATGAACTCCGGCTCTCAGGGCCCGGACTTCTTCTCCGGTCCACTCTGGGCGATCTTTGACGAAGGCGCTGTGGAACGTGCCGAACTGGATCTTCGCTTCCCGTTCGTCGCCGACAATGGCTACTTCTTCACTGCCGATACGCTCGAAGAACTGCAGGCCAAGATCAACGCCGGTCACAAGTACCAGCGCGTGCCGATGACCAATCTGGCTGCAACAGTTGATCGCTGGAACGGCTTCGTCGACGCGGGCGAAGACCCCGACTTCGGCCGCGGTGCGGATGCACCGATGCACAAGATCGAACGCCCGAAGTTCTATGCGGCGTCGATCGTCGTCGTCTGGCACGATTCCTACGGCGGTCTGCGCATCAACGGCAAGACGCAGGTTCTCGACATGAAGGGCGAACCCATTCCGGGCCTTTATGCCGGTTGCGAAGCCAGCGGTGGCGGTAACCAGCATGGTCTCGGCCGCGGTCTGGTGCACGGCTACATCGCCGGCACCAACGTGGTCAACGAGCCCGCCGCCTAAGCGGTCGTACAGGGCAGGCCCGGCGCACGGACGCCGGGCCTGCCTGTTCTTTCAGGACCATCAGCAGTGAATAATCAGCATGCTTGAGCCCGGACATCTCTATTTTCTCGCGCGCGAAGCCGAAATCGAGGCGAATGCGACCCTCACGGTTCTCTGCCGCGCCGCCCATGATCATGTGGGTTCCTTCGTCGAAATCTTTGACCACCTTGGAGCTTCGCGCGGCCAGTTTGAACTCGGCGCCGTTTCCGACGAAGTCGCCCAGACCGACCAGCTCGAATTTACCGGGCCGAACAGCGTCGGCACATTTGAATGGACCGCGCGCCTCGTCGCCGAAGACGAGGACGAACCGGTCGAGGCAGTCCTCAGCTTTGCAGTCCGTCCGATCAAGACCACGCTTCTGGTTTGGGACACGCCCAGCGCTGTCCCCATCGGCACGCCGTTTGCCGTCAAGATTGGCCTTAAGGGCAGCGACGGGGGCAATATGAGCGGCATGACCGTGGTGGTCACCGACGCCGCCGGGCTGGAAGTCGGCCGGACTGCCTTCACCGACGCTGTTCTGGCAGGCAGCGAAGCGCTCCATTTTGTGGAGCTCGAGCTGCGCGGTAGCGATGCGCTCGGCATCCAGCAGTTTTCCCTGTCGACCGAGGCCAGTGAGCAGCCTCCGCGGTTGGCAGCGGAGGCGAGCCTGCGCGTCAAACACGTGCCGGCGCCCGAGTGCCATGTCGAGATTTCGGTCATGGACAGTGCCGGCAGCACGCCGCTGGCGGGTGCCGAAGTGCAGCTTCATCCCTACCGCAGCCGCACCGATGCCACGGGCGTTGCGCGTTTCTTCCTGCCCAAGGGTGAATATCGCCTCACTGCCTCAAAGGCCAAGCACGAGGCCAACAGCCTCTCCATCGTCGTCGACACGGATTGCCAGGAGACCATACGCCTTGCTCAGGAAGCTCTGGTGGATCCCGATGCCCATTATTACTAGGTCCCGCGCCGGGCTGACGAAGTATGCGCTCGTCTGCGCCGTCATGGCTGCACTGGTCATGCCGGGCGCGGCGGAGGAGGGCGCCTATACGGCCGAACAGGCCGAGCGCGGGCAGGAGGTCTTCCGGATGCAATGCGCGGCCTGTCACGGGGACACGCTGGTGACGGCATTCGAGAAATATTCCACGGCGCTGAAGTTCTACCACTTCATTTCCGGGGCCATGCCGCGCCACGCGCCGGGCAGCCTGACCGAGCAGGAATATCTCGATCTCGTGGCCTACTTCCTCGACCGCGCGGAGTTTCCGCAGGGCAATTCGGAGCTCACCGCCGACCGCGCGACGCTGGAAGAAATCACAATCAAAGACCGATAATCTCACGCACCGTTAGGGCTTGAGGAGGAGACGAAATGAATAAACTGGCACTGGCAGCACTGGCTGCAACGATGATCGGCGGGATGAGTGCAACGGCCATGGCGGAGAGCGCGGTTGCGGTTCCCGTGACAGAGGCGCAGGCGACGCGCGGCCAGTCGGCCTATGCGGTGAGCTGCGGCGGTTGCCACGGCGCCGACATGCTGGACATCTTCAAGGGCTATGCAACCGCCGAGAAGTACTACCTGTTCATGTCGGGCTCTATGCCGGCGGATAATCCCGGTGGTCTTGAGCAGTCGACCTATATCGACATTCTGGCCTATCTGCTGCACGCGTCAGGCGCTCCGGCCGGTGATGCCGAACTGACGCTCGATCGCAAGTTGTTCGCCCAGATCGTCCCCGGCGAGCTCGCTGGCGAATAAGGATTTGGCGGGTGACTTACTGGTCACCCGCCGGTTACCCATGCATGTCGGGCGAGCGCCTCAGTAGGTGCAGCGGCCACCGGAAAGGTCGAAGACCGAGGCCGTTGTAAAGCTGTTGTCCTTCGATACGAGCCAGGCGACCATCGCGGCGGCTTCGTCGACCTCAAGGAACCGGCCGCGCGGAATGCGGACCAGCATGTAGTTGATGAATTCCTCGGTCAGGGTCTCGAGGATGCGCGTCTTGGCTGTCGCCGGCGTGATGCAATTGACCGCGATGTCATATTTGGCCAGTTCCTTCCCTAACGACTTCGTCAGCCCGATCACCCCAGCCTTGGCGGCGGAGTAGGCGGAGAGATTGGGATTGCCCTCCTTGCCCGCCACCGAGGAGATATTGACGATACGGCCGTAATTGCGGGCCTTCATCGAGGGGATGACCACCTTGTTGACGTAGAAGGTGCCGTTGAGGTTGATCTCGACCACCCGCCGCCATTCGTCCGGGTCGTAATCTTCGAGAGGCGCATTGTTGCCGGCAATTCCGGCGGAATTGACAAGGATCGAAACGGGCCCGACCTCTGCCTCGACCTCGGCATGTACGCGCTCCAGCCCGGTCAGGTCGGTGATGTCGACAGTCTTGCTGGACGCGCCGGCGCCGAGCGCTGCGACGGCCTTCTCGAGCAGGGCGCCGTCGCGATCCCAGAGGCTGACCTTGGCCCCGGATGCGAGAATGCGCTGGGCCATGGCAAAGCCCAGCCCCTGTGCGCCGCCGGTGATCACGGCCACCTGGCCCTGAAGGTCGATGTTATTCAATTGGATTGTCCTAAAAGGGGAGGGCCCGGCGTTACCGGGCCCGGATTGATCAGAGGCGAACGACTTCGCCGGAATGAATGGATTCGTCGGCGGCGAGCACGATACGGAGACTGTTGACCCCGTCGGTCATGTGCTGGCTGAGATCGATATCCTCGGTGATGGCTTTCAGCAGATAGCGCTGCTCGCGTTCGCAGAGCTCGTCGTGGTCGGGCTCATCGGACATGTCGATGCGTTCATCCGGACGCGTCATGTCGGCGTAATGGCGCAGGATCTGGTTAGTCTTGGTGTGCGCGTTGATATCGTCCGACTTCACACCCTCCGCATTCTCCGCCATGACGATGGAGACCGAGCCCTTGGGGCCGAACACGTCCTTCACGAAGAAGGCGGTTTCGCTGACCATCGGCCCCCAGCCGGCTTCGTACCAGCCGACCGAGCCATCATCGAACTGAACCTGAAGCATGCCATAGTTCTGCTTGGCGACCTCGTCGGTCAGCTTGGCGCCAATGGCATGGACCTTGACCGGCTTGGCGTCGGTCATCTGGCACATGACGTCGACATAGTGGACGCCGCAGTCGACGAGTGGGGTGAAGCTGTCCATCAGGCGCTTGTGCCAGGACCATGTCTCCCCGTTCGACTGCTGGTTGAGGTTCATGCGGAACACCAGCGGCGTTCCGAGCTCGCGGGCGATCTCGATGAACTTGTTCCAGCTCGGATGCTGGCGAAGAATATAACCGATCACCAGTTTCCGGCCGGTCCGCTTGGCCGTCTCCACCACGCGCTCGGCGTCTGCGACGGTGAGCGCCATCGGCTTTTCGACAAACACATGGGCCCCGGCCTCCATTGCCTTGATGGCGTAGGGCGCGTGTGTGTCGGGCATGGTGTTGATCGAAACAACGTCGGGCTTGAGTTCAGCCAGCGCCGTGTCGAAATCGTTGAAGCGTTTTGCCCCCTGCAGGGCCTCTGGCAACTGGACGTCGTCGATATGGCGGGTGCAAACCCCGGCCACCTCAAATCCGTCGATCTTTGCATAAGCCTTGGCATGGCTCATGCCCATATTGCCCAGGCCAACGACGAGAACGCGTAGAGTGCTCATTAGACTATTCCCTTCTAGCCGATACGGATGATTGTTCCGGATCGTGCGGATTCTTCGGCTGCGAGGCACGCCTCAAGCGCGGCTGCGGCGTCTTCGGGACGGCCGATATCGGGCTGTTCGCCGGCGAGCGCCTTGCGGGTGAAATAGACGAACTCGTCGCGCAGGGCGCCGCCGCGCACCCCGTCGAACATCGGCCAATAGGTCGTGTCCGGGCTGTGCAGCTTGTCGCCATCGACAATGGCGAGGTTCGGGAACGTGTCCTGAACGTGGATGATGCCCTCGGTGCCGATGATCGACATGCGCTCGTCAATGTCGAATGGGGTCTTGTCCGGCATGGACCACACGGTTTCGAGGGTAGCGGTGGCCCCACTCTCGAAGCGGAACATGGTTTGCCCGATATCGGGATGGGTAAGGTTACGGATCGACACGGTCTGGGCATAAGCCGAGACGATCTTCTCGCCGGTCAGCCACAGCATGATGTCGGTGTCGTGGATGGCGTCGCCGACGATCGGCCCGATCTTGGTGAGGATCGTCGGGGTCCAGGCAGCCGGAATATTGCGGCGGGAGGAGAGGGCGACAATCTTGCCGATCCGGCCCTCGTCGATCGCCTGCTTGGCCATGCGGAAGCGCGGGTTGAAGCGCACGACGTGGCCGATGAACAAGATGCCCTTCGAGCCCTGTGCCGCTTCAACGATCTTGCGGGCGTCCTCGACGGTCGAAGCGATCGGCTTTTCGAGGAAGACGTGCTTGCCGGCCTTGAGCGCCGCAATCGCCGGCTCGGTATGCTGGTCCCACATGGTGCAGATCGACACCGCATCGATATCAGGGTCGGCGAGCATGTCATGGTAGTCGGTGTAGAGCTTGGAAACCCCGAACTTCTTGCCCTGTTCGGCAAGCCGGTCCGGCGTGCGCGTGCACAGTGCGTCCAGCTTCAGATTGGGAATGCCCATGATGGTCTCGGCGTGGATCTCCCCGAACCAGCCAAGCCCGATAATGCCAATGCGCAATTGCGACATGATTTTCTCCCCCTAAAGATCCTCGAGCGTGAGCTCGCGGGTCATCACAATGTTTCCTGAACTGAGGCCGCAATCGACCGGTATGACGGCGCCGGACACGGCACTGGCCGCGTCGGAAGCGAGAAATCCAACCACCGAGGCCACTTCGTCCGGCTCGACAATGCGGCCGAGCGGATACCAGCGCTCCAGTGTCTTGAGCACATCGGGGTCCTTCTGCGCGCGCTCCCGCCATAGCGGCGTGCGCACAGTGCCCGGCATGACGCAATTGCTGCGAATGCCATATTTGCCAAGCTCCTGGGCCAGCGTCCTCGTCATCGCGATCATGCCAGCCTTGGCCGCCGAGTAGGCCGGGTCGCCCAGCGCGCTCTGGCCATTGACCGAGGCGATGTTGATGATCACGCCGGACTTTTGCGCCTTCATGCTTTTGGCGCTGGCATGGGCGCAGTAAAATGCGCCGTTGAGGTTGCCGTTGATCTCCTCCGCCCAGCTTGCCGGGTCGGTCAAGCGCAGGACGTGGTGCTGCGAGTAGCCAGCATTGTTGACCAATACGTCCACTGTCTCGATCTCGTCGAACGCTGACTCGACCGCTTCGGCGTCACCGATATCGAGCCGCATGAAACGCGTATTGATGCCCGCATCGGCCAGCGTGCTTGCCGCGCCGCCCGAGGTGACGGATTTGTCGAGCCCCACGATGCTCGCGCCCCTCGCGCCGAACCAATGCGCCAGGCATAGCCCGATCCCACCGGCCGCGCCGGTAATGACGACCGTTTTTCCCGCGAACGCGTTCATAGCGGCACCCGCGCCAATGCTTCGCCAATCCACTCAAGGTTTTTGCGACGCTGGTGTCCCCAATTATAGAAGGCGAGATCACTCACCCCGCCTTTGACCAGGATATCGACGGCGGCAAGGAATTCCGCCTTGCTCTCGATATCCGGGTAGCTCGGACGCAGAATGCCGCGGATGGTGGTGTCGCCGGAGACACGGTGCTTGAGGTCAAACAGATCCGCCGCAATGCGGGCCGCGCTGGGCTCATAAAAGCAAGCTTCGATAATGCCGGTGATCTCGGCGACAGTCTTGAGATCAGTGCCTTCGTACCATGCCCCGCCTGTTGGTCGCGCCACCGATGGAATGACCGCCACATTGGCATCAGCGCGGACGCGGTCCCGGATTTCGGCAACAAGACTGGACACCTGCTCGGCCCGGAAATCGAGATAGGCGCGCAGATCGGCATTGCCGACAATCTCGGCCATCCAGAAGGCGCGGCCCATGTCATCGGGAATATCGACATCGCTGTCGAGAAAGCTCTCGATCCGCGCGGCGACTTCCGTCTTGAGGCTTTCCGCCTCGACGCCCTGCGCCGTCGCGCCGGCCACGCAATGCTCGCAAAAGCACAACCCCATCAGGCCTTCAAACATCGGGTCCTGACGGACAAAGCTCATCTCGTGATGATAGCCGTGCGCGTATGGGGTAAAACCGGGTGCCTCAAGGCTAATTCCCGCAACCGGATAGCTTTCGGTTACGTCTCTGGCGAGGCCGATGGCATAGTCCCGGGCGGCCGGAGCGCTTGGGCAGAGGTTGTAGAAATACGGATCGCCGAAGGCGTTGCGCACCACCGCGTCGGGATGCTGCATGCCCAGCCGCGTATTGTGCATCAGCACCAGCCAGACGTTGATATCCATCCGGCCGTCGTCGCACAGCTGCGCCAGGACATCGGTCTCTCTGAGGATCGAGTTCGGCGCGGGCTTGATGGTGCCATAGCGGCTGTCGTCGTGGCGGAAATAGGCAGTGCCGTCCTCGGGAAAATATACCTTTCCCGATTTGCCCTGGGGACGGAGGAATTTGCCGGCGTGGTAGGTACCGGCCATGGAGACGGTGTCGAGCCCCATTTCGGCGAAGGACGAGATGGAGTTCCTAACCCCATGCTCGGCCAGATCCCATGCGTAGCTCAGAATGGCCTTGTAGCTCATTGCCCGAACCAGCCGTCCTTGAGGTACCGCATATATTCGAACACCGCGCCGTGCTTGAGCACGAAGGCGACTTCGAGGAAGTCACCGACAATGAATGGCGGGATCAGGATTTCATCGACCTCTGCAAGGCGCGCCTGCATGTCGTCGATCCTGTAGGCGACATGGGGGTTGTTCTTGACGATATCAGGAGTGGGGCTATCCGGCTCGTAGCGCAAGAATTCGATGTGCTCGGGATGGTTGCGCGGATTGGTGACCCACAGGCGCGATTGCTCGACCCAGTCTTCCTGCGGCTGTTTGATGGTCGTGGTGATGCCCACGTGGTCAAATTCGAACACGATTATGCCTCGTCAGTTGCAAGAGGGGCGGGGCCTGTGACCCCGCCCGCCGGTCTCGATCAGAGGGTTGCTTCGATGGCAGCGATGTCGACAGCCTTGTATTCGTCGCGCAGTTCGAAGGCGTCCGCGTCGGCCTTGACCTTGGCGTGGTCAAAGTCGTTGGCGCCGTCGATCAGCGCGTTGGTGACGACATCACCAGCCTTGAGTGGCTGCGAGATCTGGCCGATCGCATGGATGGCATCGAAATAGGTCTGCCAGCTGTCTTCGAGGTGCAGGCCCCACTTGCCGCGCTTGTCCCAATGGGCGTGCATAAGACCGCTCTGCTGCATCAGCGATTCAACAGCGGTTGCGGGGTCCATCTGCGTGGCCAGGCCCGGGAATTCGTCCATCGCGATCTGCGTTGCCGCTGCCGGATTGAGCCAGCCGAATTCGAGGCCCATGGCCCATCCGCGAAGGTACTTCGTGTACTTCTCGACCAGCGCCGGATCCTCGAGATCGCTGGCGCGGACGACAAAGCTGTTGGCCGGGAACACCGAGGCGTTCTTGCCCAGCAGGTAGTCGAAATCAAAGCCCTGGCCGCGCCACTGGGCGCGCAGGCCTTCCCAGGTGAGCGCCGCATCGGCCTGGCCCTGTGCAAGCGACTGACCCCAACCGGCGACTTCGACATATTTGATGGTCGAGAGATCGACACCGGCGGCGGCCAGCATCGGGTCAGCAATGGACTGCCAGCCAGCCGAGCCGAGAACGATGGTCATGCCTTCCATGCCCTTGAGATCGGCTGGTGCCTTGCCCTTCTGGAAAGCGAAGTCGAACACGTCGCCGGCCATGATATGGAACACGGACTTGAGCTTCATTCCCTGTTCGAGGCCAAGCGAAAGCACGCCTGGAGAGGGGTAGCCGAAATCCGACTGGTTCTGATCCACAAGCTTGATGGCGGCGGTAGCGTCCTGCGGGCCGGCTTCCACCGAGGTTTCGAGATCGCCGAAATAGCCCATACGCTTGGCGACCCAGTAGGCGAAATCGTCCACCACTTCGAGCGAGCCGCGCGGCGAGACCCAGCGAACAGCGCCGTCCTGGGCAAAGGCGCGACCGCTCATGCCGATGGACGAGAGCGCGATACCCGCGGCACCGATCTGGAGCATGCGGCGGCGGGTGATAGTCGTCGTAGTCAGCAGATTGGACATAGATTTCCTCCCATATGTCCGGTTGACGCCCAACCTCTCTGTCAGGCGCCGTGCTGGGGTCTCAGGACTCCCAGCTGGTCCATTTCTTCCCGATCTGGAAGAAGATGACGTAGATGGAGATGCCGATGGTCGCGAGCAGCACGATGACGGCGAAGAACTGCGGCATGCGGATCATCGATGAGTAATAGTTGAGGCGGTTCCCCAAGCCCTCAGCGCCCCCGACCATCTCGGCGCCGACAGTCGTCAGCAACCCGAATATTGAGCCGATCATCAGGCCCACCATGATCATCGGCATGGCCATGGGGATGCGGATCTTGGTGAAGATCTGGAAGGTCGAGGCACCAAAGGACCGGGCGAGGGCGATTTTTGCGAGGTCAACGCGGCGGAAACCGGTCGCCGAATTGATCATCACCATCGGGCCCGATGCCAGCGCCACGGCAATGATGCGCGGTTCCCAGCCGAAGCCGAAGCGAAGAACCAAGAGCGGAACCAGCGCCAGCATCGGCGTTGTCACCAGAAGCAGGATGTAAGGCGTGATGATCTTCTCGGCGAACGGGAATTGGGTGATCACCGCGGCCAGGATGAAGCCGATGGAAGCGCCGATGGTAAAGCCGATCAAAAGCTCACATAGCGTCGTGACCAGATGCGGCCACAGGAACGGCCATTCAGATATCAGCGCCGCCCCGATCGCACTGGGCGGTGGCAGGATATAGAGCGGCACTTCGAAGATGCGGATCAGCAGCTCTGCGCCGCCAATGATCACCACAGCGACCAGAATGATGATCGCAATCTCGAAGGCGCTGCGGTTAGACCCGCTCATGAGGGCGCCGGCACCGCCGCCAATACCCACTTCGGTCTTTTGACCTTTCCCGCCGAAGCTCGGGATCTTGTCATGCAAGGCGTCGCTCATAAAATCTCTCCCTGCCTGGCAATCACGAGACCGGACGGTGGTCGATCATGCCCTTGATGGCTTCGACCCGTTCGAGGAAGTCCGGTGTGGTCTGGATCTTGACCGGCCGCGGACGGGGCAGGTCGACGTCGACGATGTTCGAGATTCGGCCTGGGCGGGCGGACATGACCACAATCCGGTCTGCCAGAAACACCGCCTCGGTGATGGAGTGGGTGATGAAGATGATGGTCTTGCCCGTCTCCATCCAGATCTCCTGGATGAGCAGGTTCATCTCATCGCGCGTAAACGCATCGAGCGCGCCAAACGGCTCGTCCATCAGCAGCACCGACGGGTCAACGGCCAGGCTCCGTACAATGGATGCACGCTGCTGCATGCCACCCGACAATTCACGCGGATATTTGGTCTCGAAGCCTTCGAGGCCCACGCGCTTGAGCAGTTTTTCGATCCGCTCGCGATTGGGCGCCTGCTTCTTGATTTCGAATGGCAGCTCAATATTGCGCGCCAGATTGCGCCAGGGCAGCAGGTTCGCTTCCTGAAAGATCATGGCGATCTCGGGATGCGGCTTGTTGATGACATCGGAGCCGAGCCGGATCTGGCCGCCACTCAGGCTGTGCAGACCGGCCATCGACCACAGCAGGGTCGACTTGCCGCAACCCGATGGTCCGAGCAGGCACAGGAATTCGCCTTCCCGCACATTGATCGAAACGTCATCGAGCGCATGAACGCCACCAGACTTGGTCTGGTAGACCTTCGAGGCGTGTTCAATCGTCATCTTTGCCGGATTTTGGGCGTCAATATGCGCCCCGGCTGCATCAAGCATGCAGCGTCCCTCCCTCACCGTCGCTTACTCTTCGAGAGCCGTCCTCATCGGATCAGCACTCTCCCTCTGGTGGGAACTGAAACAGAATTTCAGAGATATGCGTATACGACTTTAGTATTACAATGGGGGCGGAGTTGATGCTTTTCGCGCGAAAAATAAGGGCTTATGCAGTATTTTGATTGTCTTGATGAGGGCTATTGGACCCGTCTTGTGAGGTCCGTGGGCAAATTCCACTTGCGAAACGGCCTTCATCCTGTAATTCAATTTCTTGCGAACCAGAGGGCAGGGCGCCACGCGTATGACCAAGTCTCCGCCAAACAACAGCCAGACCAGCGGGCAGTCCGATGTGATCGATATCGTCTCCCGCATGCAGCGCGTGGAGCCGCAATTGTCTCCCGCGGAACTGCAGGTGCTGAAAGCCGTTCGGACGGATTACGAGGCTACGACGCGCATGACGATTGCCGAACTGGCTGCTGCAGCGGAGGTCAGCCAGCCCACGGTGACGCGGTTCTGCCGGTCCATCGGGTGCGCCTCGTTCGCCGATTTCAAGATCAACCTGGCGACCACGCTGACGGTCGCTGCCGCCTATCTTCAGCCCGATCGCCAGTTCGACGACGACGCCGGCCAATTAGCGCAGTCGATCATGACGCGCGCGGTCAACGTCATGCGTGACGCGCTCAATGGCCTCGACACCGACGCGGTGGCCCGCGCCATCTCCGCCATTTCGCGGGCCCGGCGCGTGGATATTTACGGGCAGGGCGGTGGCTCGGCGAGCCTTGTGGAAGACGCAAAACTGCGCCTTTTCCGCATGGGCGTCCCGGTCTCCGCTTATATCGATGGCCACCAGCAGCGTATGTCGGCGGCGACGCTCGGCAAGGATGATGTCGTGCTCGCCATCTCCAACAGTGGGCGCTCCAAGGCGGTCGCCGAGGCCCTGCAGATTGCGACCTCCTTCGGCGCGACAACGATCGCGTTGTCGCGGCCGGATACCCCTGTCGCTGAAGGCGCTGACATCCTCATTCCCATCGTCGTGGCCGAGGATGAGAACGTCTATTCCCCGACGCCGTCGCGCTATGCGCACATGCTGGCCATCGACACGATTGCTGCCGGCGTCGCTGCAGAACGCGGCCCGGACGCGCGCGAAACCCTGCGCCGCGTGCGCTACACCGTGGCCAGTATCGGCATTGCCATTCCAGCGCCGGCGACTGACCCGACCATTCTGATGAAAACAATCAAACCCCACGAGTAAGGCCATGTTTTCGCAACAGGATTCCAAACCCGATTGGGTGTTCCGCAATGCCCGGATCATCGACGGAACCGGCGCCCCGTCCTATCTAGGGGAGGTTGCAGTGCGAGGCGATGTCATTACCGCGGTGGGGCCCGTGGGCACGATCCTCGAGCAAGGGACCAATGAGATTGACCTGGCCGGCCTGGCGCTTGCGCCGGGCTTCATTGACGCCCATACGCACGATGATCGCATCGTGCTCGATGCACCCGACATGCTGCCAAAAATCAGCCAGGGGGTTACCACCGTGGTGGTCGGGAACTGCGGTATCTCGCTTGTGCCGGTGCAGTTTTCGTCCGAGCCGCCGCCGCCGCCGATGAACCTGCTCGGTAACGCCGCCTCATACCAGTTTCCAACTTTCGCTGACTACGCCGCGGCCATTGCCAGTGTAAAACCGGCGATCAATGTGGCGGCACTCATCGGCCACTCGGCGCTCCGCCTCGCCGTCATGCCTGACATTACCGTCAAGGCGACTGATGCCGAGATTGCGCGCATGGGCGATATGCTAACCGAAGCGATGGAAAACGGTGCCGTCGGCTGGTCGACAGGGCTCTTCTATCCGACCAACGCCGCGGCCGATGCCGACGAGGTGGCCGCGCTCGGCCGCTATGTGTCGGAACATGCCGGTGTCTATGCCACCCACATGCGCAATGAATTCGAAAATGTTCTCGAAAGCATCGACGAGTCGGTTGCAACGGCGAAAAACGCCGGGACCCCGCTGATCATCTCGCACCACAAATGTGCCGGCGTCGAAAATTGGGGCCGCACCGAACAGACCTTGCCCAAGATCGCAGCGCTCGCCGAGGAGCATCCGATCAATTTCGACGTCTACCCCTATTCCGCGGGCTCCACCAATCTCCGGGCGGACCTGATGACGGACACCTATCCGATCATGATCTCCTGGTCGGAGCCCCATCCCGAGATGACGGGTCGCTATATCGTCGATATCGCGGATGAATGGGGGGTCGATATCCACACAGCTACGTCGAGGCTGCAGCCGGCTGGCGCCATCTATTTTCAGATGGATGAAGACGATGTGCGTCGCGTGCTGAGCTCGGACCTGTCAATGATCGGCTCGGATGGATTGCCGCACGACGTCCACCCCCATCCGCGCCTCTGGGGGACATTCCCCCGCGTGCTGGGCCATTACAGCCGTGATGTCGGGCTGTTCAACCTCGAGACCGCCGTTCACAAGATGACTGGCCTCACCGCAAAAGTGTTTGGCCTGACCCGCCGTGGCGAAATCGCCCCCGGCAAATTCGCCGACCTGGTCGCCTTTCACCCCGATACTGTCGGGGACCTCGCGACCTACGAGAGCCCGCTGCAGCAATCGGTCGGCATCGACTGGGTCATGGTCAACGGCGCGCTCTCATTCTCCGCCAATGGTGCGCCAACCACTCGCGCCGGTCGCCTCGTCCATCGCGACAACTGACACACAGGCCCGCGGGCAGGGCATGGTTATCGTATTGGTGTTCTTCACTTGCGTCGTTCACGGTAGGCTCTGCATGCTGCACCGCAACTGCTATACCGCCTGACCCAAGGAAGACGCCTCGTGCCTAAATTTGCTGCCAACCTGTCCTTTCTCTACCAAGAGGTGCCCTTGCTCGAGCGGATTGCCCGGGCGGCCGCTGATGGTTTTGGCGCCGTGGAATATGTGTCGCCCTACGAGCTCGACAAGAACGCCATCGCTGCGGCCCTCACGGACGCCGGCGTAGTACAGGCGCTGTTCAATCTGCCGGTCGGCGACTGGGCTGCGGGTGAACGTGGTCTCGGC
The DNA here is from genome assembly GCF_029201565.1 of Devosia sp. SD17-2. Classification (GTDB taxonomy): domain Bacteria; phylum Pseudomonadota; class Alphaproteobacteria; order Rhizobiales; family Devosiaceae; genus Devosia. The sequence continues at coordinate 2,595,012 of NZ_CP104002.1, read as the reverse complement.
TGTCTGCCGGATCGGATCGAAGAGTTTCGTCGCGGCGTCGATACGGCAATCGCCTACGCGCGGGCGCTGAACTGCCCGACAGTGAACTGTCTCGCTGGTCTTGCGCCGGAAGGTGTCGACACGGAAATTCTCGATCGCACGCTGGCCAACAATCTCGCCTATGCTGCCCCGCGCCTCGCCGATGCGGGTATTGCCATGGTGACAGAGCCGATCAATCGCATCGACATGCCGAGTTACCACGTGTCGACCACCGCCCATGCCGAGCGGATCATGGAGATGGCCGGAGTCGACAACCTCAAGATCCAGTACGATTTCTACCATATGCAGATTTCCCAGGGCGATCTGATGCGCACTTTCGAGCGCCTCTTCGACCGGATCGGTCACGTCCAGATTGCCGATAATCCCGGCCGCAACGAGCCCGGCACCGGCGAGATCAATTACGGTTTCATCCTCGGCGAGCTCGACCGTCTCGGCTACTCAGGCTGGGTCGGCTGCGAATACAAGCCCAGGACGACGACGACCGAGGGACTTGGGTGGATGGCCCCGTTCCGCGGGCGCGCCTGACTGACCCTTGCTATCGACGGCTAAGGCAGGGACCTGGCTCTCGATAGCTTTGCATCGGCGGCGCACATCAGACAGTGTGCGCAGTGAAGACTATCTGGAGGATGTCATGGAGCTGGTGGTACACGAGAATGCAGGCCTTTTGGGCCGGCGTGCAGCCGAGATGGGGGCTGCGGCCATCGTCGAGGCAATCGCCAAAAAGGGCGGCGCCAGCGTCATTGTCGCGACTGGCGCCAGCCAGTTTGAAATGCTCGATGCACTCGTGCGCCACGACATCGAGTGGAGCAAGGTCACCGTGTTTCACCTCGACGAATATGTCGGGCTGCCGGAGGATCACAAGGCCAGTTTTCGCGGCTATCTCCGAAACCGTCTCGTCAACCGTGTCGGCGCACTGAGGGAATTCGTAGCCGTCGATGGAGATGCCCCCGATCTCGACGCCGAGCTCGCCCGTCTCAATGATCGGCTGGTACTGGAGACCATTGACGTCTGCTTTGCCGGTATCGGGGAAAACTGCCACCTGGCTTTCAACGACCCACCGGCCGATTTTACCACCGAGGCGCCCTATATAGTCGTGGATCTCGACGAAGCCTGCCGCAAGCAGCAGCTGGGTGAGGGCTGGTTCGAAAGCCTCGATGCCGTCCCGCGACGGGCAATTTCGATGAGCATCCGCCAGATCATGAAGTCGCAGAAAATCATTCTCTCTGTGCCTGACAAGCGGAAGGCCAAGGCGGTCCGTCAGGCGGTTGAGGAAGCGGTCTCGCCGCTCTATCCCGCCTCGATCCTGCAGCAGCACACCGATGCCACCCTCCATCTCGACACCGCCTCGGCGAGCGAACTGTCATGATCAGCGAAGGCCTGTTCGATCTTCAGGTCAACGGCTATGCAGGCATTGATTTCAATGATCCGGCGCTCACCGCGGCGCAACTGGACCATGCTCTGGAGGCCATGCTGGCCTCGGGCGTGACGCAGTGCCTGCCGACGATCATTACGGCGCTTCCGCAGCAATTGTCGGAGCGTCTCGTCGCGCTCGATCGCGCAGTGCGCACCAGCCGCCTCGGCCCGCGCATGGTGCCGGGCTATCATCTCGAGGGGCCGTTTCTCCTCGCACAGCCTGGTTACTCCGGCTGTCATCCCGAACGCGCCATGGTCGATCCGGACGTGGCCCTGCTGGACGTCCTGGAGGAGGGGCTCAGCCGCCCCATCCTGCTGATCACGTTCGCGCCCGAACGCAGCGGCGCCCTCCATTTTATTGCCGAGATGACTCGGCGCGGCAAGACCATCTCCATCGGCCACTCGGCCGCCGGTTTCGACGCCGTGCGCGTCGCGGCAGACATGGGGGTGACCCTCTCCACCCATCTTGGCAATGGTCTGCCCCACCAGCTCCCCAAGCTGGAGAACACGCTCGTCGCGCAGCTGTCCGAACCGCGTCTCGCCGCATGCCTCATCGCTGACGGGCACCATATGTCGCCGCAGGCGCTCGCAGCGTTGATCCGGCTGAAGGGGCCCGACAAGTGCATCCTCGTCACAGACGCGGTGTTGGGTGCCGCCGCACCGCCGGGCGTCTACAGCTTTGCCGGTATGCAGATTGAGCGCACGAGAGAGGGCGCAATGGTCCAGCCGGGGCGGGTCAATCTGGCCGGCTCGGCGCTCTGCCTGGATGCCGCGGTGCGCAACACCATCAACTGGACAGGGCTGCCACCTGAGACCGTCGTGGCAATGGCCGCCACTGCGCCGCGCAAGGCAATCGCAAAAAGCCTCAGCCATCACGGCATCAGGCTTGATCCTGGAACACTGCGGTGGAGCTCCGACCTTCAACCGACGCTTGAGGGCATTGGCGCGTGCTAGCTGATCGCGATCACCCGGGTTGAACCGAGTACGGCCGCGTCTTCGAACCGGGGGCGGGGGTCGCCATTGGTGATCAGCACGTCGATGTCAGCCATGCTGGTCACGACATGCGGCGCGCGGCGCCCGAACTTTTCCTCATGCGCCACAAGGATGATCTTTCGCGACAGCGGCAGGATTGAGCGGACGAGATCGACCTCCAGGGGATCGAATTCCTGCACCGTACCATCGCGGTCGATCGCGCTGGTGCCGATCACTGCCAGGTCAAATTTGAACCGATGCCGGCTCTCGTCCGCCAGTGTCAGCACCGAGGAGTCCTTGTTGCGCACATAGCCGCCATAGACATAGACGGTGGCGTCGGTCTTGAGCGCGCAGGAATGGGCCACCTCAAGATTGGGTGTCGCGATCAGCACGCCCGGATGGCGCGTCAGCACTTCGTGCAGGCTGTCGAATGTCGTGCCGAGGCCAACAAAGATCGTGGCGCCCGGGGCGATGAATTCCTCGAGCGCCAGAACCAACCGGCGTTTCATCGACTTCTGGCTGGCATTGCGTTCGTCATGGGTGTGCTGGGCCACGCCTGGCGAGGCGAAGGCGCCGCCAAAGCCCTTCTGCAGCAGCCCCTGCGTTTCGAGCGTGCGCAGATCGCGGCGGATGGTCTGGTAGGTCACGTCGAAACGCGCTGCAAGCTCGGCAACTGAGGCAGCGCCATTGGTGCGCACTGCCTCGAGAATGGCCTGCCGCCGCTCACCGGCACGGCCGGTCTCCAGCATCTGGGCCTCTGGACGTCGGGTCTGCCGTGGCTTGGTGTCTCCACTCATTTGAAGCGGACGCCCAGATAGGTACGGTCGTCGGTAAGTTGGGTTGGGGTCGTGCCCTTGGTGCTCATAAATCGCCCGATCTTGTGGAAGTCCTCGGTCTCGACTTCCTGAAATGCGGTTTCCCAGGATTCCACGCCAAATACCGCTCCGGGCTTGAAATAGCCATCGGAGAAGAGCTCGATTGTCTCGATCCCTTCGATCGAATAGCTGCGGGTCTCGATATATCGTTTGGGCACGGCGAAACCGTCGATGCAGCCATAGCCGAGCACCGGCTCAGTCACATTCTGGAACTTGCCCTGACCGTGGGAAATGCCGCCCCGGATCAGGGTCAGGATTTCGTCTTCCGGCACGCTCGGCAGATGCGCCCGACACGCGGTCAGCGCCTTGGCCTCAATAGCAGCATTGGTTGTAGGCTCGGCGGTGGGACTGTCTGCCGGCTGGTTCTGCGTGCCCTGCCACGTCATTGATGTCGCGAGACGATCGGCTTCCTCGGCCGGCTTGCCCTGCGCCTCGAAATAGCGCCAGGTCTCGCGGCGCAGAATGGCGGTGATGTCGTCGAGCGGCTTCAGCACCTGCAGCGTGTCTGTGCCGTTGATGCGAATGCCGCTGTCGCCGACGGCAATCACCTCGAGCCGGTCGCCGATGATCAGTGCGGCCACCACTGTGCAGCCACCCCGCAATTTCCAGTCGGCTTCAACCGCTGCAAGCGCGCCATTTTCCTCGTAGCCAGCGTGGATGGCTTTGCCGAGATAAGCGACGAAATGCTCGCCGCCCTGAAACTGCAGCTCGGGCTGGTCGCTCCGGCCCTGCGCGAGCATAAAGGTCTCGATGGCCCGCTGGACGGTTTGCGAGGCGAACTGCCCCGAGAGCATTCCGCCATAGCGCGTACCGTTGCGGTCGGTTACGCCGTCGATGACGGCGTAACCGCGGTTTGGCAGGACCACGAGACTATCTTCGTTGGTCTCTGGATGGCCGAACTTCTTGCCCAGCGAGAATGCTTCAAGATGCCTCATGAGGTCCTGCTTAATGGCAATCCACCGGCCTTGAGAGACGGCGGACTGCCCTATGTCCTTGCGTTATCGCGTGTTGTTCAGGAGGCGCTTACTCGCCGATTGCCGTGCGCCACTCGCGCAGCACAGCCTCGGCGCCGCCGAAGTCGCTCAGCGGCTTGACGTTGACGAGGGTGAGGTCGGCAAGGTTAGGCGTGCCGGCGGGACCAGCAACGTCGAGACGCACGGAGCGGCGGCCGATATCCATCGCCAGCTTTTCCTGGGTGGATTTTGACATGGCCCAGTCGATGAAGGCCTTGCCGCCTTCCGGGTTCGGGCTGCCCTTGACGAGGGCGACGCCGTCCGGAGTAGCCGCAGTGCCGTCGGTCAGGTGGACGATCGAGATCGGTGCGCCGCCCTGGACATATTCGAGCGCGTTGTCTTCGAGCGTCAGGCCCATCGACGTTTCGCCATCGGCTACAAAGCGCGGCACCGCACCCGAGCTGTCGGCAAAGACGAAGTTCTTCGCTATCTCGGCATATTTGGCCCAGCCTTCGTCACCGAAAACGGTGAGCACGGTCTGCAGCTGCTGCATGGCCGAGCCCGAACCATCGGCGCGTGCCGAAGCGATCTGTCCAGTCCATTTCGGATCAGCAAGATCGGCCCAGGTCTTGGGGGCTTCCTCGAGCGGCTGCAGGTCGGTGTTGACCGCCAGCACGTAAACAACGGCGGTGTACGGGGTCCAGGCGTCGTCCTTGATGAACTGCGGATCGATCTGATCGAATTCGGGTGGGGTGTAGGGCTCGAGCAGGTCGCGCAGCTCGGTCAGCTGGCTGCCGGAGATCGACCAGATCACATCAGCGGCCGGCGCGCCGGACTCGGCCTGAACGCGCTTGGCAATGTCGCCCGAGCCGAGCTTGACCACTTCGGCCTTGAGGCCAGTTTCCTGCTCGAAAATCGGCAGCAGCGTATCAACGATAGACGACTTGTGCGCGGTGTAGATCACCACCGAACCGTCCTGCGCCACGGCCAGCGACGTCATGCTGGTGGACGCGATCAGTGCGGCGGCGGACAGCGCCAAAAATGTCCGTTTGCGAATATTCATGTGAGTCCTCCCTTTCGAATTTGATCATTCAAAGATCTTCCTGATCCTGAACCACGCTAAAATATGTTGCAATACGAAAGTTTGTCGGCTTCATATTGACGTCAGGGAAGAGGGAGAAGCCTGCATGAGCTATCTGACGGTCACCGATGCCACCAAGCAGTTCGGGCCCAGTTTCATGGCGCTGAACGGGGTGTCTGTGTCCATAGAGCGGGGAGAATTCTTCACGCTGCTCGGTCCCAGCGGCTGCGGAAAGACAACTTTGCTGCGGGCTATTGCCGGCTTCAACGATCTGAGCACCGGCTCAATCACGCTGGATGGCGCCAATCTGCGGGCGGTCCCGCCGCATCAGCGCGACATCGGCATGGTGTTCCAGGACTACGCCGTCTTTCCCCATCTAAGCGTCTTCGACAACGTCGCCTTCGGTCTGAAACCGCGAAAGGTCCCGGCCGCTGAGATCAAGACGCGCGTGACCCAGGCGCTCGAGGCAGTGCGGCTCGGCGCCATGGCGGAGCGCCTGCCAGCGGCCATGTCCGGTGGCCAGCAGCAGCGCATTGGCCTCGCGCGTGCCATGGTCATCAATCCGCGCCTCCTGCTTATGGATGAACCGCTGTCGAATCTCGACGCCAAGCTCCGTATCGAGCTGCGCGAGGAAATCCGCGACATCCAGAAACAGGTCGATATCGCCACCATCTATGTCACGCACGATCAGGAAGAGGCGCTCGCCATCTCCGACCGCATCTGCGTGATGAACGCTGGCAGGATCGAGCAGGTGGGTACGCCGCAGGAGATCTACGGCAATCCCCAGACCCTGTTCGTGGCCGAGTTTGTCGGCACCATCAACCGCTTCAAATCCGGTCCTGCGCTCGATGCGATGCTGGGCACGCTCGGTCTCTCAAGCGCCGGTGTCACCAGCTGGGCGGCCCGACCCGAGCACCTTGCGCTCGGCACCCCCGGCGTTGACCACGCAGACGCGGCGACGCTCTCGGGCACGGTGACAAAATTCACCTATCTGGGTCGCGAGGCCCATGTTCAGGTCGATACGCCCGCCGGACTGCTGGTGGTCCAGCTCGCCAATCCCGGCATGACCGCGACGCGCCAAACCGGCGAGACGGTTACCGTCATCGTCCCGCGGTCTGCGCTTATGGCGTTCGGCGCCGACAGCGTCCGTGTGAAGGGGTAGGGGCTATGCCACGCTTCAATTTCTGGACTGTGGTCATGATCCTCACCTGGATCATGCTGTTCATGCTCCTGTTCATCCCGGTCGGCTCGGTTCTTGTGTCGAGCTTTTACGACCAGAGCGGCAGTGTCACGCTCGCCAACTACATAAAATTCCTCAGCGAACCGCGTTTCCATCAGGCCTTCATCAACACGCTTGTGGTCGGGTTCGGGGGCCTTTTCGGTGCCTTGCTGCTGGGCTCGATCATGGCCTTTTGCGTGTCGCGCTTCGTCATTCGCGGCGGCAAGTTCGTGTCCCTGCTCGCCATTCTGGCGCTGGTGTCGCCGCCGTTCATCGGCGCCTATTCCTGGATCGTGCTGTTCGGCGCCGGTGGTGTCGTGCGCGGCTTCCTGCGCGATTTCGGGATCACCATGCCTCCAATTTACGGCGTCGGCGGCATCCTCATTGTCTTCTCGCTGAAGTTCTACCCTTACGTCTATCTCATGGTCTCGGGTGCCCTGAGCAACGTCAACCGCTCGCTTGAAGAGGCAGCGGAAGGCCTGGGGCTGACGCCTTGGCAGCGCGCCATGAAAATCTCGTTCCCGATGGTGTTTCCGGCCCTGACCGCCGGGGGCCTTCTGGCCCTGATCCATGCCATCGCCGATTTCGGCACACCGCGTCTTCTCGGGCGTGGCTACAACGTGCTCGCTACCGAAGCCTTCACCCTCTACGCGGCGGAAGTCGGCTCCAACATGTCGATGGCCACCACCATCAGCGTGATCCTGATCATCGTCTCGATGGTATTCGTGCTGCTGCAGCGCTACATGTCCCGCCGCAACGTCTACCACGGCAACATGATCAACAAGCCGGTGCGCATCCAGCTCAAGGGCTGGCGCAACGTGCTCGCCCATTTCGCCGTTTATTTCATCGGCCTGTGCGGGGCGATGCCGGTGATCATCTCGATCATCTACTCCTTCCGCAAAACGAGCGGCCCCGTGTTTCAGAACGGCTTTGCGCTGCAGAGCTACGAGCGCATCCTGTTCAATCTCGGCGACGTCGTCCGCAATTCGCTGACCTTCTCCTTCGCCGCCGTCGCCCTCATCGTTGTGGTCGGCACCATCGTCGGCGTCCTCGTGGCGCGGCGCACCAATCTCAATACCGCACTGCTCGATGGCGCCTTCATGGTGCCCTATGTCATGCCCGGCATTGTTATCGGTATCGCCTTCATCGCCGCCTTCAATACCGGTCCGGTCGTACTGACCGGAACAGCCGCGATCATCATCCTCTCCATCTTCATCCGCCGCTTGCCCTATACGGTGCGCACAACGGCATCCTCGCTGCGGCAGATCTCGCCCAGCATGGAGGAGGCGGCGATCTCGCTGGGATACAGCCCCTTCCAGGCATTCCTGCGCATCACCGTGCCACTGATCGTGCCGGGCATCATTGCCGGCGGCATGCTGAGTTTCGTCACCGCCATCAACGAGCTGTCGTCCTCGCTGGTGCTCTACGTCGGCAGCACCATGACCATGCCGGTGCGCATCTACCTGCTTATTCTCGACGGGGATTTCGGGGTCGCCGCGGCGCTCTCGACCATCCTGCTCGCTCTGAGCAGTTGTGCCGTATACATCGCCTTCCGCTTTATGGGCCGAAACGAGCAGGCGCTGTTGTGACGCCCGCCTCGAACACCGAACGCAAACTGAGAATCTCCCGGAGGAACACCATGCCAAGCCTGACCAAGATTACCGCTACAGCCTTTTTCGCGACCGCCGTGTCGCTGGTCGCCCTGGCCAGCGCCCAGGGCCAGGAGATTTCGGGCACCACGCTCGTCGTCTATACCCCCAATGAAGAAGGCATGCTGCAGAGCCTGATCCCGGTGTTCGAAGGCAACACTGGCGTCACGGTGCAGCTGATTACTGCCGGCACGGGTGAGCTCTACTCCCGCATCCGCAGCGAGTCCGGCAATCCGCAGGGCGACGTGATGTTTGGCGGCGGCGCTGCTCAGGCCGCGGTTAATTCCGAGCTCTGGCAGGAATATGTTTCGCCCGAAGACGCGAACATGGTCGATGCCGGCAAGAACACGACCGGCGCCTTTACGCCCTACCAGGCCGACGGCTCCAATCTCCTTGTCAACACCGAAGGCCTGGCTGCCGCAGGCATCGAGGTCAACAGCTACGCCGACCTTCTGCAGCCCGAACTCAAGGGCAAGATCGCCTATGGCGATCCCACCGGTTCGTCCTCGGCCTTCGCGCAGCTCACCAATATGCTCAAGGCCGTCGGCGGCGATTATGAAGCCCAGGCCGGCTGGGATTACGTGACCGCACTGGTCGACCAGCTCGACGGCATTTCTATCGGCTCTTCCAGCCAGGTGGCCGCCGACGTGGCCAATGGCGAATATATCGTCGGCCTGACCTATGAGCCGCTGTCCCTGAATTTTGTGCTCAGCGGCGCGCCCGTCGAAATTGTCTATCCCTCTGAAGGCGCAGCCTTCCTACCGGCGACCATCCAGATGATCAAGGGCGGCCCCAATCCGCCGGCCGCCGAAGCCTTCATTGACTTCATCATCTCCGAAGAGGGCCAGACCATCATCGCCGAGCAGACCGCCGGTCGCCCGCTGCGCGACGGTATCGACAAGCCGGGCCTGCCCGCGCTCGCCGATATTCCGACCGTTCAGGAAGACGGCCCCTATGTGGCCGCGCACCGTGAGGAAATCGTCGCGAAATACCGCGCGATCCTCGAAGCGCGTTCCTGATTTCTGAGTATGGCCCGAGCCGGAGTAACACCATGACCCGAATATCTCTCAAGGCACTTCGCAAGGAGTATAACGGTCAGGTGGCCATTCCCGATCTCAATCTCGAGATCGCCGATGGTGAGTTTTTCACCCTGCTCGGGCCTTCAGGTTGCGGCAAGACCACGCTCCTGCGGATGATCGCCGGCTTCAACTCGATTGAAGCCGGGACCATCTCTTTTGATGGTCAGGTGATCAATGATCGTCCTGCCTCCGAGCGCAACATCGGCATGGTGTTCCAGAACTATGCCCTGTTCCCGCAGATGACGGCGGCCAAGAACGTCGGCTTTGGCCTCCAGACCCGCAAGGTCGCGCGGGCCGAGGCTGATCGCCGGGTTGCCGAGGCACTGGAATCGGTGCGCATGGCCCATCTTGGGGACCGACTGCCCGGCCAGATGTCTGGCGGCCAGCAGCAGCGCGTGGCGCTGGCGCGTGCGCTCGTTATCCAGCCGGCGCTTCTGTTGATGGACGAGCCGCTCTCCAATCTCGACGCCAAGCTGCGCGTCGAAATGCGCGACACCATTCGCCAGGCCCAGCGCGACGCAGGCATCACCACGGTCTATGTTACCCATGACCAGGAAGAGGCCATGGCAGTGTCCGACCGGATCGCGGTGATGAACCTCGGTGTCGTGCAACAGGTCGGCACCCCGGCCGAAATCTACCGCAGCCCGGCCAATCGCTTCGTCGCCGAATTCATCGGCAAGACCAATTTGCTTGAGCGCGACCTCGTCCGGGATGAGGGCAGGGCGCGCATCGACCTTGGCAATGGACAGGTGATCGACGTCACCGACATGATAGACCCCGGCGCGAGTGGCCGCGTGCAGGTCTCGGTTCGCCCCGAAGCGGTCAAGGCCGCCGCGACCGGGCTCGCCGCCGAAGTGGTCGACGAGACCTTCCTTGGCTCGCATTCCCAGGTGCGCGCTCAACTGCAAACCGGCGAAATCATCGAGTTCCTCGAGCACTCCCGCCGCTCGGTGCTATGGCAGCGCGGCGAAAAAGTGTTCCTCGAAATCGACCGGGACATGCTCACCTTCTTTGATGCCGTGAGCGGCACCTCGATCATGCGGGGAGAGGCAAGGTGAAACTCGCGGGCAAAACCGTAGATGGATGGACTTCTGTCGCACTGCTGCTGACGGGCGGCTACCTCTTCATGGTGGTCTGGCCGCTTGTGACCGTGCTGTTCGCCAGCGTGACCAATGGCGATGGCTTTTCGCTGGATGGGTTTGCGACCTTCTTCTCGTCGCGCCTTTATTACGGCACGCTGCTCAACAGTCTCGTGGTGACGGTCTGCGTGACGGTGCTGGCCTTCGCTATCGCCTTTCCGCTCGCCTATTTCATGACCATGTTCCGCATCCCGGGGAACCGCACCATCCAAGTGTTGATCCTGGCCTCCATGATGTCGCCGCCATTTATCGGCGCCTATTCCTGGATCCTGCTGCTCGGTAATAATGGTCTCATCACCCGGTGGTTCAAGGATATCGGGCTGGAAGTGCCGAGCATCTATGGCTTCACCGGCATCGTGCTGGTGCTGACCCTCCAGCTTGTGCCGCTGATCTTCACCTATCTCATGGGCGCCTGGCGCACCATCGACGTCTCCCTGCTCGAGGCGGCCGAGAGCATGGGCATGACTGGCTGGCGCCGCGCCATGAAAGTCATCACGCCCTTGCTGCTCCCGACCATCCTCGGCGGTAGCCTCCTCGTCTTCGTGCGTGCCTTCGCCGATTTCGGCACGCCCATGCTGATCGGGCAGGGGTTCCGCACCATTCCGGTACTGATCTACAGCTCCTTCGTCGGCGAAGTCAGCGTCGACCGCAGCTTCGCTGCCGCAGTCGCCGTGATCGTCATTGCGGTCACGCTCGGCGTGTTCCTGATCCAGAAGTACATCGTTGATCGCCGCACCTTCTCGATGACGGCCATGCGCGCCATCGAACCCATCCGCCTCTCCGGTTGGAAGGGTTTTGGCGTCTACGCTTATGTCTATGGCTTTCTGGTGCTGGCCCTGGCGCCGCTCGCCGTCGTGGTGATCAGCTCGTTCCGCAACACGCTCTATGGCCAGTTTGTCGACGGCTTCTCGTTCCGCAACTACATCACCGCCCAGCGGGACATCATCCGCTATATCACCAACACTTTCAGCATCGGCATCACTGCTCTGGTGCTCCTGGTTATCGTCGCGGTGTTGGTGTCTTACCTGACGGTCCGCCGCAAGGGAGCGCTCACCGGCGCGCTCGATACCATGACTATGGTGCCCTATGTGGTGCCGGGCCTTATCATCGGCATCGCCCTGATCACCGCGTTCAGCCAGCCCCCACTGGTGCTGACGGGGACATTTGCGGTGATGGTGCTGGCGCTGGCGATCCGCCGCTTGCCCTATTCGGTGCGCTCCACCACGGCGCTGATGTATCAGTTCAGCCCGAGCATCGAGGAGGCCGCCGTCAGCCTCGGCGCTTCAAAATTCCGGACACTGGTGCAGGTGATCGTGCCGGCGCTCGCGCCCGGCATCGTCTCGGGCGCCGTTCTGAGCTGGGTGACCATCATCACTGAACTCAGCACGACGCTCTTCCTCTACAATACCTCGACCCAGACGCTCTCCCTGGGCATCTACGCGCAGGTCATCCGCGGCCAATTGGGCACTGCCGCGGCGCTCTCGACCATCCTGCTCATTCTCACCATGCTCTCGCTTTTCCTCCTCCTCCGCCTCTCCGGCGGCAGCAAGGAAATCCGCCTCTGACCGACAGGCGACCAATGGCTCTGATCTCGCCATTGGTCGCCTTCTTAGTATCAATCGCCTTACGCCCTAAGCGCTGCATCTAGACCCGCCGCCGCCATGCAGCTCAATCACGCCCGAGCGTTCAAAGAACGCAACTCCCGAGGAAGTCTGCTCGAGTTGCCACTGCGGTCAGCAATGGGGCACGGCTCCGGCGGCTCTGACACGATCGTTCAAGAAAATTCCGCGTCATCTTCGCCACCAAGCAAGCGAGCCATGCATTGGGCATGTGTCGAGGGCAGAGCTTCAAATCGCGCGGTCGCGAAACTGTCACTCAACTGGGGTAACGCCAGCGCATCATCAGTGAGGCGCGGAATGAACAAGATTGCGATCCAGGAAACCACTCTCTCAAACGCAAGGATTGTGTTGGCAGATCAAGTTCTTGAGGGAGCGGTTTGCTTCGCAGACGGCGTCATCACCGACATTGGCGAGGCCAGCGGCCGTGGGCAGGATCTTAATGGCGACTATCTGATACCGGGCCTCGTCGAGCTCCACACGGATCATCTGGAAACCCACTATGCGCCGCGTCCCAAGGTGCGTTGGCACCCGGTGGCCGCTGTCCAGGCTCATGACGCGCAGATCGCGGCGTCGGGGATTACGACGGTTTTCGACGCCATCCGCGTGGGGCTGGATGAGCATTCCGATATGGGCACGGACGAGCTGCGAATCCTCGCTGATGCCATCACGGCAGGGGTGAACGCGGGCCGGCTGCGGGCAGATCACCTCATCCATTTGCGCTGCGAGGTCTCGGCGCCGGATTGTCTCAAGAGCTTTGAAAAGATCATGGACCATCCGCTGGTCCGGCTCGCCTCGCTGATGGATCATGCGCCTGGCCAACGGCAGTTTGCCAGCGCCGACGCCTATCGCGTCTACTACCAGGGCAAGCTCAAGATGAGCGATCAGGCGCTCGCAGAGTTCATCGCGCGCCGTAGCCACGAGTCCAGTGTCTATTCGGACAAGCATCGCAAGGCCTTGGCCGAGCTCAGCAATTCCCGGGGCATCGCGCTCGCTTCACATGACGATGCGACCAGTGCACATGTCGATGCGGCGAAGGCGCTCGGCATCCGCATTGCCGAATTCCCGACCACTCTCGAGGCCGCGCAGGCGTCGCGCGAGGCCGGTATGGCCATCCTGATGGGTGGGCCGAATGTGGTTCGCGGCGGGTCGCATTCGGGCAATGTTTCGGCGCGCGAACTGGCGGCGGCCGGGCTGCTGGACATTTTGTCGTCCGACTACATTCCATTTTCCATGCTGCAGAGCGCTTTCTGCCTGGTCGAGACTGTTCCGGGCATTTCCCTTCCGGAAGCGATCAGCTTTGTGACGAAGCGCCCGGCGGAGGCTGCGGGGCTCAAAGATCGCGGCGAGATCGCCATCGGCAAACGGGCCGATCTCGTGCATCTGCGGATCGAGGAGGGCATCCCGATTGTGCAGACGGTCTGGCGCCAGGGCATTCGGGTCATATGAGCGGGATCTTCGTCGCCATTGTCGGCCCCAGCGGGGTCGGCAAGGACAGTCTTCTCAGCTATGCCCGCGAAAGTATTGGGGAGGATATGGTCGTCGTTCGCCGCACCATCACCCGCGCGGCGGAAGAAAGTAGCGAGGAGCACGACAGCCTGACGGTTGCGCAGTTCGCCATGGCGGTCGCCGATGGGGAATTTTCGCTGCATTGGCAAGCACATGGCCTGAGCTATGCGCTGCCGAAAAACGTGGAGCGCGAACTTGCCTCGGGAAGGCTCGTGGTCGCCAATCTCTCGCGGGCGGTGTTGCCGATGGCGGCGGAGCGGTTTGACCGGATGGTGGTTGTGGCGGTGACGGCGCGCCCGGAGGTCATTGTGCAGCGTTTGTTCGGGCGGGGTCGGGAGAGCGCGGAAGAGATCCGGGATCGGCTCAATCGGTTGGTGGACTGCCTGCCGGCCGAGGCGATCGAGATCGATAATTCGGACGCCATCGATATCGCGGGCGATAAATTCGTAAGCCTGCTCAAGAGTTTACTGGCGAAACCACACTGACCTAGACGACCAACTCCAGGCGTTCGGCGGGGAAGCGGGTCAGAGCGTAGCTGAGCGGAAGGCCCTGCTGGTCGACGTCGGCCGCTTCAGAGACCAGGACTACGGCGCCGGGGGCGAGGTGCAGGTCCTGCGCTTCCGAGACATCCGCCTGCCGAGCAGAGATGCGGGTCCAGGCGCGCGAATAGTCCAAAACCCCATAGCTTTCAAAGACTTTGGTGATCGACTGGAGCTTGTCGGCGCGTTCGGCAAAATCGGGGAAGCGCCCCTCTGGGACCCAGGTGGTCGAGCGTGAAACCGGTACGCCGTCGGCTATGGAGAGGGATTCCATCCGCACACACAACGCTTCAGTTGGCAACGCCAAGGCGTTGTTAACTCTGGATGTTCCCGCTTCGACGTTCTGGGCCAGCAGACGGGTGATCAGGGTTTCGGCCTGTCCCTTCAGGCCATCGCGAAACCTTGTGCGCTTGCCGATCGGGTAGGTGAGTCGCTTGATGTCGCGCACGAAGGTGCCGCGGCCCTGTTCGGCGATGACGACATGCTCCTCGGCGAGGACCGCCAAGGCGCGTCGGACAGTGTGGCGGTTAGCGGAAAACCGTTGTGCCAGAAGGGCTTCCGAGGGAAGGCGGTCCCCCGGCGTAAGTTTGCCGCCGATGATGTCGAGGCGGATGCTGTCGGCGATCTGACGCCAGAGTGCGATGCCACCAGAAGCTTTTTGCGGGCCTGTCATATGGGCTTCACATCCTTGGCCTAGAGCGGCGTTTGTGATTAGTTGTCTATAGAACTAGACAAGTGGAGGCAAGCGAGTGAGTGACCCGAACGGGCGGAAAAGAGCGCTGGACGTTCTCGCGTCTGCCTCAGCTAAGGCATTGGCTGGAAAGTGGGATTTGTTCCCTGATAAGCCGGAATTCGTCAGCCTGCGCGGACCGGAGACTGGGATGGTGATGGTGCGCGGCATGGCGGGCGGCGGCGGTGCCGCCTTCAATATGGGCGAGGCGACGGTGAGCCGGGCGAGCGTCCGGATTGCCTCAGGCGAAGTCGGGCACGGCTATTGCCTTGGACGCGACCTCGACAAGGCGCGCGTCATTGCGGTGATTGATGCGCTTTATAAAAGGGATAGCGCGAGGATCGAGGCCGAGTTCATCGCGCCGCTCGCGGCTGCGCGCTTTGAAGGGGATGCGCGGCGTCGGGCCGAAACGGCGGCCACCAAGGTCGATTTCTTCACCATGGTGCGCGGAGACGATTGATGCGTATGGACGATTTCAGCGTGGGGTTTGCAGACCCCGTTCGGGATAGCCAGGCGGTTTTTCGCGTGCTTCTGGACGCATTGGCGACGCCGGGCGCGATCAAGGCCCTGCCCAAAACCCTGCCGCGAATGAGTGACACCAGCCCCGAATTGGTTAGCACACTGCTAACCTTGACCGGCCCCGAGTGTGAAATTGCGCTCTCGCTCGCGCTGCAGACGGAGCCGGTCCGGCAGTTCGTCGCGTTTCACACAGGCGCGCGCCTGACGGACGAACTTGAAGCGGCCGCTTTTGTCTTCGTCGCCGAGGGCGATGCTCTGCCCAAGCTCAGCCAGTGCAATCTTGGCACCCAGGAGTTCCCCGACCGCTCCACGACGATCATCGTCGCGGTGACGTCGCTGACCGATGGCCCGCAGCGCGTGCTGCGTGGACCCGGGATCGAAACCGAAGCGCGTTTTGCTGTGTCGGGCCTGCCGGAAGATTTCGTCGCGCAGTGGTCCGAGAACCGCGAGCTGTTTCCGCGCGGGGTGGACATGATTTTCGTTTCGGACGGGCAGGTGCTTGGCCTGCCGCGCACGACCCGCATGGTGGAGGCATAAATGTATGTTGCGGTAAAAGGCGGCGAGGCCGCCATCGCCAATGCCCATCGCCTTCTGGCGGATCGGCGGCGGGGTGATCGAGCGGTTCCGGCGCTGCGCCTGGACCAGATCGTCGAACAGCTCGGCCTAGCGGTCGACCGGGCCATGGGCGAGGGCGCCCTTTATGATCGGGAGCTGGCGGCGCTGGCCATTTTGCAGGCGCGGGGTGATCTGATCGAGGCCATTTTCCTCGTGCGGGCCTATCGCACCACGTTGCCGCGGTTTGGTTATTCCAAACCCATTGATACCGGCGCTATGCAGATCGAGCGGCGCATCTCGGCAACCTTCAAGGATTTGCCAGGCGGGCAGATGCTCGGGCCAACTTTTGACTATACGCACCGCCTGCTGGACCCGACTATTCCCGATGATGTGGCCGAGACGCCGGTGCTCCGTGACGGCGAGCCGGAAGCGTCGCCCCGCGTTACCGACCTTCTCGGGCGGCAAGGGCTGATCGAGGACGACGGCGTCTATGACGCGACGGCTCCAGTGGGAGACCTGACGCGCGAGCCGATGAACTATCCGCTCGACCGCGATGTGCGCCTTCAGGCGCTGGCGCGCGGCGATGAGGGATACCTCCTGGCGCTGGGCTATTCGACACAGCGCGGTTACGGACGCACTCACCCGTTTGTCGGCGAGATCCGGGTCGGCGAGGTGGATGTGGAGCTCGATATTCCCGAGCTTGGCTTCGCCGTGAACCTCGGGCGCATTCGGGTGACCGAGTGTCAGATGGTCAATCAGTTCAAGGGTTCGGCAAAGATCCCGCCGCAGTTCACGCGCGGCTATGGGCTGGTGTTTGGCCATGCCGAACGCAAGGCCATGGCCATGTCGCTGTGCGACCGCGCGCTGCGGGCCGAGGAGTTTGGCGAGGATATCGTCGCGCCGGCGCAGGACGAGGAATTCGTCATTGCGCATTCGGACAATGTGCAGGCCACCGGCTTCGTCGAGCACCTGAAGCTGCCGCACTATGTGGATTTCCAGGCCGAGCTCGATCTCATCCGAAGGATGCGGGCCGAGCATGAGCGCAAGCAGGAGGCGGCGGAATGATTTTTGCGCCTTTACCCCTCATCCGTCTCGCGCGGGGCGCGAGCCACCTTCTCCCTCAAGGGGAGAAGGACAGTGCGGTGTCCCTCTCGACCTGCGAGGAAACAATCCAATGACGCAGTACAACTTCGCCTATCTGGACGAAGAAACCAAACGCATGATCCGGCGCGCCATTTTGAAGGCGGTTGCCATTCCTGGCTATCAGGTGCCGTTTTCGAGCCGGGAAATGCCGATGCCCTATGGCTGGGGCACGGGGGGCGTGCAGGTGACGGCCGCGATCATTGGGCCCGATGACGTGCTCAAGGTGATCGACCAGGGGGCTGACGACACGACCAATGCGGTCTCGATCCGGGCGTTCTTTGCCAAGGTCGCAGAGGTGCGGACGACGACCCACACGGCCGAGGCGAGCATTATCCAGACCCGCCATCGCATTCCCGAGCGGGGGCTCGAGGCCGGGCAGGTGATCGTCTATCAGGTGCCGATCCCCGAGCCGCTGCGCTTCCTTGAGCCGCGCGAGACCGAAACGCGAAAGATGCATGCGCTCGAGGAATATGGGCTGATGCACGTCAAACTCTATGAGGACATCGCGCGGCACGGCCACATCGCCACGACCTATGCCTATCCGGTGAAGGTCGAGGGGCGCTATGTGATGGACCCCTCGCCAATCCCCAAATTCGACAACCCCAAGATGCACAAGAGCGCAGCCTTGCAGCTGTTCGGGGCAGGGCGCGAGCATCGCATCTATGCCATCCCGCCGTTCACCGAAGTGGTGAGCCTCGATTTCGAGGACCATCCGTTCGAAATCCAGACTTTTGAAGAACCCTGCGCCATTTGCGGTGCGGAGAATGTCTATCTCGATGAGGTCATCCTGGATGACCACGGCGGGCACATGTTTGTCTGCTCGGACACCGACCATTGCGAAGAGCGCCGCGCGGCTGGGCATGTCGGGGCGCTCGGTGTGAGCCAGGAGGCGGCGGAATGAGTTTTGCAATGAGCGCTGAGCCGCTGCTGAAGGTCGAAAACCTCTCGAAATTCTATGGCGAGCGGATTGGCTGTACCGATGTGAACTTCGAACTCTGGCCCGGCGAGGTGCTGGCCATTGTGGGGGAGAGCGGTTCGGGCAAATCAACGCTGCTCAATACGCTGTCGGCCCATATCGAGCCGACCGGCGGCCGCGCGCTCTACCGTATGCGGGACGAGCAATGGCGAAATATCTATGAGCTGTCTGAGGCCGAGCGTCGGTTCCTGACGCGCACCGACTGGGGCTTTGTGCACCAGAACCCGGCGGACGGGTTGCGCATGACCGTGTCGGCCGGAGCGAACGTCGGCGAACGGCTCATGGCTGTCGGGGATCGCCACTATGGAAAAATCCGCGACACGTCGCTGGATTGGCTCGGAAGGGTCGAGATCGCGGCGGACCGGATCGACGATCAGCCGCGCAGTTTTTCGGGCGGCATGCGGCAGCGTCTGCAGATTGCCCGCAATCTGGTGACCGGCCCAAGGCTGGTGTTCATGGATGAGCCGACTGGCGGGCTCGACGTGTCCGTGCAGGCGCGCCTGCTCGATCTCCTGCGCCAGCTGGTGAGCGAACTGGGACTTTCGGCAATTGTCGTCACTCACGACCTGGCCGTGGCGCGGCTGCTGTCGCACCGGATGATGGTGATGAAGGGGGGCAGGGTGATCGAAGCGGGGCTGACCGACCGGGTGCTCGATGATCCGCGCGAGCCCTATACGCAGCTGCTTGTGTCTTCGATTTTGCAGGTGTGATCGTGGCCGAGCTGTTCAAACCCCTCACCCGTCTCGGCCTTCGGCCGATCCACCCTCTCCCTCAAGAGGAGAGGGGGAGCACCGCGTTCGTCTGTTCACTGAGTTTCCCTTTTTCCCCTGAGGGAGAAGGTGGGAAGGCGGGTGTCGTCTATCTTCACGGAGCTATCCAATGAGCGCTCTAAACGTTCAGAGCCTATCCAAGACCTTTACCATGCACCTGCGGGGCGGGATTACGCTGGGGGTGGTGGAGAATGTCAGTTTTGCTGTCGAGGCCGGCGAGTGTGTCGTTCTTGGCGGACCGTCGGGCGCTGGAAAATCGTCCATTTTGAAGATGGTCTATGGCAATTACAGCGTCGATCAGGGGCAGGTGCTGATCGGGCATGAGGGCGCAGAGGTGGATCTGGCCAGTGCCGATCCGCGCACGGTCCTGACCCTGCGTCGGGATGCGATTGGCTATGTCAGCCAGTTCCTGCGGACCGTGCCGCGCGTGTCGGCCATCGACGTGGTTGCCGAGCCGCTGGTGAGCCGGGGTGTTGCCAAGACCGAGGCGCTGGAGCGCGCCGGTGCGCTGCTCACAAAGCTCAATCTGCCGGAACGGCTCTGGAGCCTGCCGCCCGCGACCTTTTCGGGCGGCGAGCAGCAGCGCGTCAACATTGCCCGCGGTTTTATCACCCATCACCCGGTGCTGCTGCTCGACGAACCCACCGCATCGCTCGACGCCAGGAACCGGGCCGTGGTGGTGGAGATGATTGCCCAGAAGAAGGCCGAGGGCGTGGCCATGCTCGGCATCTTCCATGATGACGATGTGCGAAACGCCGTTGCCGACCGTGTGGTCGACGTTTCGGCCTTCGCCCCACAGCGGGCCGCCTGACAAAAAAGGCCGCCGCACAGGCGTTATGCCGTCTGTCCGACCCTGATTGCCCGGAAGAAATCCCTTCCGGGCAATATTTATTGGTGTCACCAAAGCTTCATTGCAGTGTAATGGCAGCGTCAACGGCGCGCTCTAAGCAGTCCTCATCGAAATGAGAGGGCGGTCCATGCTGAAGATTGCACACGTTACTCGCCGGTTTGGCGACAAGATCGCCGTCGACGATGTAACGCTGGATATTCCGCAGGGGCAGATGGTCGGTATCATCGGCCGATCCGGCGCGGGCAAATCGACCCTGCTGCGCATGATCAACCGGCTCAATGACGTCTCGTCGGGCGAGATCGTTTATGACGGGGTTCCGGTGTCGGCGCTCAAGGGGGCGGGGCTGCGCGGCTGGCAGCGCGACTGCGCCATGATCTTCCAGCAGTTCAATCTGGTGCCGCGCCTTGATGTCATCACCAATGTGATGCTCGGCCGCCTCAATGGCCGAAATCCGGTCGCCAATCTGTTACAGATTTTCTCCGAGGACGAGCAGTTCGCGGCGCTCAAGGCGCTGGAACGGCTTGATATTGCGCAGACGGCGACGCAGTGGGCGCAGACGCTTTCCGGCGGTCAGCAGCAGCGCGTGGCGATTGCCCGGGCGCTGATGCAGAGCCCGAAAATGATCCTCGCGGACGAGCCGATCGCCAGCCTTGATCCGCGCAATGCGCAGATCGTGATGGACAGTCTGCGCGATATCAATGCCGAGGGCATTACCGTCATCACTAATCTGCATACGCTCGATACGGCGCGCGCCTATTGCGAGCGCATTGTCGGCATGTCGGCGGGCAGGGTGGTGTTCGATGGCACGCCGGATGAGCTGACGACCGATGTGGCTCGCAAGATCTACGGCGCCGACGGGCTCAAGGAAGCTTTTTCCGAGGCCATGACCTCGACGTCGATCGCGCCGGTGGCGGTCCCGCGCGCCGATACACACGCCCAGCTGGGCTGATCCCTCTTCCAATCTCCTGCGGGCCGGCAGTCGGCCCAAATCCAAACCCGTCACCAAAGGATTACCAATGTTTTCCCTTCGCAAACTGCTGCTGGCCTCTGTTGCTCTCTCCATGTCCACCGCGGCTTTCGCACAGGACGTCACCGCTCTGCGCATCGGCCTTGATGGCGGTGAGAACGAAGCCGATCAGCTGCGTCGCTCCGAATGCGTTGCCGATCCGCTGAAGGTCGCAACCGGCGCCAGCGAAGTGCAGTTCTTCCCCTCGCCGGACTATAACGGCATCATCCAAGGCCTGCTCGGCGGCACCATCGACATCGCCATCATGGGCGCCTCGTCCTATGCCGCCGTCTATCTTCAGGACCCGGATGCGGTTGACCCGGTGCTGACCACGCAGCAGGCTGACGGCTCCTCGGGCTATCACACCATCATGGTGGCGCGATCGGACAGCGGCATCACCGATCTGGCCTCGACCAAGGGCAAGAAGCTCGGTTTTGCCGATCCGGACTCCACCTCGGGCTATCTGATCCCCAAGGTGGCGCTGCCGAACGACATCGGCGCTTCGATCGAAGACTTTTATAGCGAGACCGGCTTTGGCGGCGGCCACGAAAACCTCGTGCTCGCCATTGTCGACGGCAATTGGGATGTCGGCACCACTTTCGGTTCGGGCCAGGGTGATTTCTCGGAAGGCTACACCTCCGGCAATCTGCGCATCATGGTCGACAAGGGCATCCTCGACATGGATGATCTTGTCGAAGTCTGGAAGTCGCCGATCATCCCGAACGGTCCGCTGATGGTCTCGAACAGCCTGCCGGCTGAAACCAAGGCCCAGGTGACCGCCTTCTTCAAGGCGCTGCCGGAGACCGATTTCGAGTGCTTCGACGCCTTCACCGCTGGCGGGTACACCAATTTCATCGACGCCGACCAGAGCCTTTACCAGACCATCATCGACGCCCGTAAGTCGGTGATCGGCGGTTAATTACAACATGCTGACGGCAGCCCATTGGGCTGCCGTTTTTGCTTTTAGGGGCTGTTTGCATGGCAGACATCGGGCACGCGGCAGGGCTGACGCCGGCCGGCCAATCGATCCTTGAACATTATCGGCGGCAGGTGCAGACGCGGCGCGTCTATTCGGTGCTGATCGTGGCTGGCGTGGTCATCGCGCTGGCCATGGCGATGAATTATGCCAATGCGGCCAACTCGGGGAAATTCTTCGAGCGGCTGCCCTATATGTTCGATTTCATCAAGAATTTCGTGCCCCGGGATCCGCTTGAGATTTTCCGGGCGATGTTCGATCTCGAGAGCCCCTATTTCGATGGCTCGGCGAAATATGACTATACGTCGAGCCGGGTCTATCTGACTGATAGTTTCTACATTCCGCATTTCATTTACCAGCTGGTGGTGACGGTCAATATCGCCGTGGTCTCGACGCTGATCGGCGGGGGGATTGCCTTCTTCCTTTGCTTTTTTGCAGCGACCAATCTGGTCGGGGCAGGGGCCGTGCGCTGGTTCGTCCGGCGGGTGATGGAAGTGCTCCGCGCCTTCCCCGAAATCGTCATCGCGGGCCTCCTCACCGCCATCATCTCCATCGGTCCGATCGCGGCAATCGTGGCGGTGTCGCTGCACACGATCGGGGCGCTGGGAAAACTGTTCTTCGAGGTCGTCGAGAACGCCGACATGAAGCCGGTGGAGGGCCTGCAGTCGGTTGGCGCGAGCTGGCTGGAGCGGGTGCGCTACGGCATCATTCCCCAGGTCATGCCCAATTTCGTCAGCTACGGCCTGCTGCGGCTTGAGGTCAATGTTCGCGCCTCGACCATCATCGGTGCGGTTGGTGGCGGCGGCATTGGCGAAGTGTTCCGCCTCTCGATCGGGCGCGATTATGCCGCCCAGACCTACGCCATCATCATACTCCTCCTCGTCACCATCATCGCCATCGACCAGTTCTCGGGCTGGCTGCGCCGGCGCCTTGTGGGTGACCAGAGTTTTGAATTTGCAAAGGCGACCCAGTGATGACCGCTTTGAGCGCCGCCGAAAAGGCACGACTGCAGGCCAAATTCCCAAGTGTCTTCCACCAGGGCGTGTTCAAGCGCTTTGGGCTGGTGATGGGGCTGGGCGCTGCAGTGATTTACCTCGTCCTCTGCTGGTTCTTCTTCAATGTCGGCCCGGCACTGCAGAACGGCAAATGGGATCGCGCCGCGATCTATCTGCAGGATTGGTTCAGCTGGCGTGCGCAGCCGCGCCTGCGCTTTGGCGATGATGGCAGCGTGACCCCGCAATGGTCGAGCCGCGGGCAATATGCCCAAGGCGCCGAGATCGACTGGCTGACGCCCAATGCCGACGGGTCGATGCGCGTCAGTTTTGACGGGGAGACGGATCGGCTGCATGTGACGACGACGCAGGTGGACGTCTATTATGACGGGACGCTCTATCCGGTCGTGATCACGGCGGATGGCGCCTTTGCGCCCGAAAATGCGCCTGCCGCGATCCAGCAGGATCGGCAGAAGGTGATCGTCGATTATGGTTTTGCCGGGCAGGCGGAAATCCGCGGCAATCAGGTCTATGTGCAGCGGCGGTTCTTCGGCTGGGCCAATTTCCTCTACGATCCGCGCTCGGTGCTGTGGGGCAATGATCTCGTCTCGACCATCGGGCTGATCTTCTCCGGCGATCGGGTCGATCCCGATCGGTCCAATGCGGCACTGGTCCTGGATGAATGGCTCAATAATGAAGTCTGGCAGCATGGCGATATTCTCACCAAGCTGATGCAGACCCTGGTGATGGCCTTTGTCGGTACCCTCTTGGCCACTGCCGTCGCGTTCCCGCTGGCCTTCTTTGCGGCCCGGACGATCACCCCGAACCGGGCGACCAACTGGCTGATGAAGCGGTTTTTCGACTTCGTTCGGTCGGTCGACATGCTGATCTGGGCGCTGTTCTTCACCCGTGGTTTCGGCCCGGGCCCCATCCCCGGCATCGCCGCTATCTTCTTCACCGACACCGGTGCGCTCGGAAAAGTCTATGCCGAGGCGCTGGAGAACGTCGACGACAAGCAGCGCGAGGGCATGAAGTCAGTGGGCGCCAGCCCGATGGCGGTCAATCGTTTCGGCGTGGTGCCGCAGGTGCTGCCTGTGTTCGTCTCGCAGTCGCTCTACTTCTGGGAGAGCAACACCCGCTCGGCGACCGTGATCGGGGCCGTCGGGGCCGGTGGTATCGGGTTGAAACTGCTGGAGTCGATGGGCACCAATTCGGACTGGGACAAGGTGGCCTATATGGTGCTGCTGATCCTGCTGGTGGTGTTCCTCTTCGACAACCTCTCCAACGCCATCCGCTCGCGCCTCATAGGGCCGAATGCCCATTAGGGCGTTGCATTTGTGTCATGCAAATTTGGCGAAGCTGTCGTGGCTTCGCCAATGTCTGACATCTCTGCCTCTTATCTCGGGTTCAACAGGTCAACCAGAAATCGGACAGACGATGAGCACGCTCCTGGGCATTGGTTTGTCGGTGAGTTCCACCGACGGGGAAATTGCCAGCCTCAACGAGGATCCCAGCCCATTCAGTCGCCGCCACTTATTCTACCAAGCACAAAGTCTACCAACCACAATTTGCAGCGAGCCAGCTGATTAACCGCCGAACGCCAAGGGTACGTCGAAGGTCCAGCTGTTTCTGCCGGCCCCGGAAGGTATGGGCGGGAAAGGGGCAGCGCGCTGGACGGTGGTGATGCCGGCCTGATCGACGGCGGAATTCCCAGACGAGCGGGCGATTGAAACATTCGCGAGTTGTCCGGACGCGTTGACGGTAAATCGGACCACGACTTCTCCCCGGTTTGAGCCAGTCCGGCGCAGGGCCCGACGCAGTTCCGAGATAACCACGCTGGGATAGCGAGCGACCTCTGCCTGTCCCCCGCTGCCATTGCCCGATGCCGTCGCCGGGGCGCCTGCCGCGGCCACCGAGTCGGCTTGACTTTGGCCGCCGTTCCCGGCCTGACCGGGCGCGCGGGTCTTGGGCGGTTGGGCAGCGGGACGCGGTGTGGGTTTGCTCGGGCGCTCAAAGCTAAGGGTCTGGGGAACCGGCGCGACCTTGAGGTCATCCACGCTGATGGGCTCGATCGAGGCGGTCTGCAGCGGTTCTACCGTCGACGACATTGCCTCAAGGGCGTCGGTGCTATCGGACGTCAGTTCAACCCTCTGCGGTGGTTCAAGCGCCTCCATTGGCTCCGCCTGAACGGGCACTTCAGGCGGGGTCGGATCAACGGGCTCGATTTGCTCGATCTGCAAAGGCTCGATTTGAGCCTCCACAGGATCGATTATTTCTGAGGCAAGAGGTTCAAGGCTTTGAACTGATGAGCCTGCCGAAACAGCCGTGACCGTCGCATCGCTCTGGAGCACCTGGGTGCTGTTGGTGGCTACCGTTGAGAGTGCGACAATGCTGACGCTGACGGGTGTGGGCGCCGGAGCGTCATCCACATCGCTCCAGTTGAAGCCGATCAGGAACAGTCCAATCATGCCGGCATGCACCAGGGCGGAACCGGGAAGCGCATAGTGCATCGGTCAGTCCGTTTGCCTGCGTTCGGTGATCAAGCCGATCTGGCCATAGCCTGCCGCTGACAGCTCACCCATCACCTCCATGATCCGGCCATAAGCTACAGTGGAGTCTCCGCGCACATAGAGCCGCTCATCGGTGCCATCGACAGCCAGGCTTTGCACGGTCGCTACAAGGGTCTGCATGGTCACCTGATCACCATCAATGGAGAGGTCACCAGCATCAGTGACGGTGACTGTGATCGGCTTCCTGTCGAGCGGCATTGCGGATGCCGCCGTCCTGGGCAGATCCACTGGGACGCCCATGGTCATCAGCGGGGCGGCCACCATGAAGACAATCAGCAGCACGAGCATGACGTCCACCAAGGGGGTGATGTTGATATCGCCGATCGGTGCCGCGGAGGCCCGTCCGCGGCGTCCCTTGCGCCCCTTATTTCCGTTCAGTGCGATACCCATCAGTCAGCTCTTGCGGCGTCGAACTGGCGGGACAGCATGGCCGTCATCCGGTCAGCGAAAGCATCGAGGCGGGCGACCAGCTTGCCGGCGTCAGAAGAGAGTTTGTTGTAGGCTATTACCGCAGGGATGGCGGCGAGCAGACCCAATGCCGTGGCGAGCAGGGCTTCGGCAATGCCGGGTGCCACCACAGCCAGCGAGGTGTTTTCAGCCGAAGCAATCGCGGTGAAGGCATTCATGATGCCCCACACCGTTCCGAACAGGCCGACAAAGGGACCGGCGCTACCGATCGTGGCAAGGAAGCCCAGACGCTTCTCAAGTTCTGCGCTCTGTTCCGTGACGGCCAGATCTAGTGCGATTTCAAGCCGGCTTTGCAGCCCGGCGGTGTTCGTCGAGGCGGCGACGGCGTGGCTCTTGTCCAGCTCGTCCATAGCCGCGAGGAAGACGGCGGAAAGGCCGGTCGGGGATTTCCCGCCATAGATGCGACGCAAATCATCAAGGGACGGGTTGTGGGCGAAGGCCCGGTCGAACGCGGCCATTTCCTTGCGGGCCCGAGCATATGTCGCGGCGCGATTGGCGATGATCGCCCAGCACCAGACGGAGGCCAGCAACAGCCCGATCATCACGGATTTTACGACCCAGTCCGCCTGCAGGAACAGGGAGAGCATGGAGAAGTCGTGTGCCTGTGCTGTCATGGCGATCAGACCCCGAAAGCAACATCGGGCCGGGCCGTTGGCACCAGCGCGGACAGGCAGCTTGCCGGGTCGATGCCCTCACCATCGCAGGTGCCGATATCGTTGATCAGCACGCGGCTGACATCGGCGCATCGCAGACCCGCCAACTCAAACTGGAGCACCTTGGTCTTGCCTGGCGCCAGGTTCTTGAAATCCAGAGTGACGATCCGATCGATGGCGCCACTCTGGCCAAACAGAGCCATTTCGACAGCGGCACGATTGAGCTGGCCGCCAAGATCGTTGGTGGCAAGGAACGTGACCCGGCACCCCGCATCTGCGTCCTGAAAAGCGTTGAGCTCAAGGGCGAGAGCAGGTGGCCGTGGGGCTTCCTGGGCGAAGGCGGCGGCGCTGAGCCCAAGGCTGAGGAGGAGGGCGAATGGCATATGGGGCATCAGGCAACTCTGGTGTGAAATGGCGTATCGCGCCGAATGGATTGGGGGAGGACGAAAGGTGCGCCACCGGCAGGCCGTGCGCCCACGCTTAGCGGGCATTCGAATACGTCTTCGACCACTGAATCTGTGATGACGGCTTCCGGCCGCCCGGATGCGGCCAACTCACCCTTGCGCAGTGCGACAACCTGATCGGCGTACATGGCCGCGAGATTGAGATCGTGCAGAACGGCGATGACGCCGCCACCGCTGTCTGCGAACCTGCGGGCCACGTCCATGATCATCAGCTGGTGGCGGATATCGAGGCTTGAGACGGGCTCATCAAGCAGTAGAAAGCGGGGTACGCCGTCGAGCACAGGGAGCCAGACCTGACAGAGCACCCGCGCCAGCTGCACGCGCTGCTGTTCGCCGCCGGAGAGTTCACCATAGTAGCGACCGCCAAAGCCCGGCAGATCGACTGCATCGAGCGCCTGTTCGGGAAGCCGCGACAGCGCCGCGCGCGCAGGGCCCGGCCGCCCAGCGCTGATGCCCATGGCCACCACCTCTCGCACCGTGAACGGAAACGGAAGTGTGCTGGTCTGCGGAAGAACGGCCCGATGCGTCGCCGCTTCTACCGGAGAGAGAGCCGCCAGATCGCGGCCATTGATGCGAACATTTCCCTGGTAGGGATGGTCACGGCATACGGCCTTGAGCAGGGTGGATTTCCCCGAGCCATTGGGGCCGATTATGGCGGTCAGCTCACCGGCCACAGCGCTCATGCTTATACGATTGAGGATGGTGCGGCCGCCGAGCTGCACCGAGAGATCTTGTACTTCGATCATGGGCTACCACACAAAGGCCGAGCGACGGCGCAGCAAAATCCAGAGGAAGAAAGGGCCGCCAAAAACTGCCGTGACAATGCCGATCGGAATTTCAGCGGGAGCGACCACCAGACGGCTGATGGCGTCGGCCAGCAGCAGGAAGGCTCCCCCCAGAAGGGCGGATGCCGGCAGCAGGTAGCGGTGGTCCGGACCAATGATCAGGCGCAGCAGATGGGGCACCACAATGCCGACAAAGCCAATGCCGCCGCTGACGGCCACGGACGCGCCGGTTGCGGCAGCGACTGTGATGATGGTGAGGAGTTTGAAACGCTGCACCGGCACACCGAGATGGGCCGCAGTGGCTTCGCCCAAGGTCATGGCATTGAGGCCCTTGGCAAGAAAGCCCGAAACGGCCAACGCCACGATTATGATCGGACCGGATGCGGCAACCTTGATCCAGTTCGCCCCGGCAAGAGAGCCCAGTCCCCAGAAGGTAAGGTCGCGCAGCTGGGCGTCGGTAGCCACATAGACCATGACGCCGGTGACCGCCCCCGCCAATGCGGCGATGGCAATGCCGGCCAGCAACATGGTGGCTATAGCCGTCTGCCCACTGCGGGTGGCGACCGAATATAGGATGAAGGTGGTCACGAGGCCGCCGAAGAACGAGGCCAGCTGCAGCGAGTAGATGCCAAGGAGCGCGGTGAGCGGTGCCAGGATCGTGGTGCCGAGCACGATGATGCCAACGGCACCGAGGCTGGCGCCGGCCGACACGCCAACCAGACCAGGATCAGCCAGGGGATTGCGGAACAGACCCTGCATGAGCAGGCCGGAGACAGCAAGCGCAGCCCCGACCAGTGTGCCCATGATCATGCGCGGGAGCCGAATGTTGTAGATCACGGCGTGATCGCGAATGGCGTCCAGCTCACTTGCCTGGGCCATGCCAAGCCATCCCTTGAGGATGGTCCAGGCCGACGCTCCGGACGCGCCTGTGGTGAGCGACAGCACCATGGCAAGCAGCAGCACCACACCAAGCACCGCGACAGCGGATCGCCCCAGATGGCTGCGGTCGCCCGCTTCTGCTGGGCGCGATGTCTCGGAGGCGAATGTCATGACGCTGCTCATGGCTTCACTGTGCCTGCGCTGTCGTGCCGTAAAGCAGGCCGGAGACCTCAGCGGCTGCGGCCGACGTGCGCGGACCAAAGTTCAGCAGATACGCCCCATCGAGCCGATAGATGGCCTTGGTTTCTGCGATCGGTGTCAGGCCAATGGCCGGATGGGCCAGCAGCTCAGCGTCGGAGGCGGCGTGGTCACCCCCGCGATCCATCATCAGGATGGCATCTGGCGCTGCCTGAATGATCGCCTCTTCGGTGAGGGCTTTGTAACCGGAATATTCGACGATGGCATTTTGCGCGCCGGCCAGCGCAATGATCCCGTCGGCCGCAGTTCCGGTGCCGGAGGCCTGGATCTTGCCCCCCTCCACGCTGAGCACAAACAGCACGCGCTTTCGCGTTTCGATTGCTGCCGAGGCATCCTTGAGGGCATCGAATTGCGCCTGAATCTCATCAGCATAGGCCTGCGCTTTTTCGGCGACATCAAGCGCCTGGCCCACGCTGGTAATCTTCTCGATCACGCCCTCTGCCGAATAGCTTTCCGGGACGGTCTGAAATTCGACGCCTGCCTGGGACAGGACTTCGAGTGCCTCGGGAGGGCCGCTGCCTTCCAGTACCAGGAGTGCAGTCGGGCTGAGGGAAAGGACACCTTCAGGTGCGAGCTGACGGGCATAGCCAACATCGGGAAGCGCTGTTGCGGCTTCGGGGTAGGTCGCGGTTTGATCTCGCCCCACAAGCCTTTCGCCCTCGCCAAGGGCAAAGACAATCTCGGTGAGAGAGCCGCCGATTGAAACCAGGCGGGAGGAATCGGTGAAAGGCTTGAGCTCTGCGGCCGATGCCACTGGTGCCTGTGCTAGCGACGCACAAAGGATAAACGGCAGAATAAAAGTACGCATGATATCCTCAAGCCGCATCAGTGCGGAGGAAGGTGGGGAGCTGCTCAACAACGTCACGCCAGGGCGCACGCTCGTCGGCGCCCTCCTGGCGCTTTCCGAAGAACTGGATGATCAGGTCTCGATTGGCGTCGTAGACCTCCACAGAAGTGACGTGCCCGTCTGAGGTGGGTTTGCGGACACCCCAGACGCTCTCGATTTGATCGAGCCGCAGATGCAGGTGGAAGGTTTCGTCCATGACGTTGAGCCACGGGCCCATCGGTTTGACATTGACGATCGGGCCAGAGTGGATCTGGACGCAGCCCTGATTGAAGACGAAAGCCATGACGGGCAGGTCGGTGCCTGCGACGGCATCAAACATGGCCTGTACGGCGCTGTGATCCAGACGCCACGCAAAATCCTCGCCCACCATTTCCAGCGCGTCGAGGCGCGGCAGGTTGAGCTTTTTGAGCATGGGGAAGAATTGGTGTGTGTCCGTCATCGCCGTCCAATGCTCGCGCAGCTCAGCCGGACCGGCTGGATCCCGGGTTGCAACCGGCGCGGTGGGCATTTCGAGGGCGATGTGGTCGGACTGATCCGGATGGCGGAGGTTTTCGACCAGCAGTGCCCAGGCCTCGAGCTTGGTGGCCGGACGGGAATGGACCTTGAAGATCGCGTTACCCTGACCATCGAAGAACTGTAGCGAGCGGCGTACCGCGCCCTCATCTCCGGCCTTCTCGACGGCGAAGCCAAACTTCCACCGGCTGGAGAAAATGCGCAGGTCGATGTTTTCGCCCAGGGTCATTGAGGCCATCGGGCCGATCACGACCTCTTCGACTATGCCGATCTTTTCGTGAACGGCGGACTCGTTGCGCGTCAGAACCATGATTTCGCCGCAAGCGACGAGACCGTTGAGCAGCACCTCTACATCTGCATGCAGCCGTTCTACCGACAGACCAGTGTGAGAGGCAACAAGATCGGCTTCGGAAATGCCATGAATGCGGGCAAAATCCCTCTCGCGCATCTGGGGGTGCAGCGCGCGCAGGCTGCGAATTTCCTCGGGTGTTTTGTTTTCTTTATGTGTCAACGTCTGAGCCTATTTGGTGAGGATGAGCTTGTTTTGGCGTGTGACGCGGAGCCGGTACGGGACGCCGTTATGAAGGATGACGATCTCCCGGCTGCCAGCGAACAGCTCGTCACTTGTCAGCACACGCAATTCCGCCTCCTCGGCGACGACGTTGGTCGGCATAGGCATCTTCGATCCGCTATTTTTTTGATTGGCTTACGGCGGATAAGGTCGGCCGTTGGCTACTTTGATAAACTTGACTCTCATAGCCATATTATCTAAGCAATGCAATAGGTGATCTGGCTTGTCATGTTTAGGCCGGATCAAACGTGTCAGCCAGCCGTCGCCAGCTCGCCGCAACCACATCATATCTGGAGTTACAAAATGGGGCTGGTTAAGAGCCACTCAGCGGCGCTGCTTGCGAGTGTCGCATTGGGAATGATCATGTCGCAGGGGGCAGCTGCGCAGACGCCGGTCAACGCAACCTATGTGACCTTGCTCGAGCGGCTGGTCATCGGTCTGGGCGGCGCGCCAAAAGTTGCCATTGATACGCCACAGGCAGTGACGGTGGTGACCGGGGACGACATTGATCAGCTCCAGGCAACGACCACTGGCGACATCTTCGCGACGGTACCGGGGGTTACAATTGTCGGCTCGGAGCGTCAGCTCGGTGAGGCCTTCAACATTCGCGGCATCGGTACGACGGAAAACTCGTCTGACGCGGCGCGTATCGTCGTCAACATTGATGGTCAGCCGAAATTCTTCGAGCAGTACCGCATGGGGTCGTTCTTCTCTGACCCCGAACTCTACAAGCAGGTGGAGGTGCTGCGCGGCCCGGCTTCATCGACGCTTTACGGCGCGGGTGCCATCGGTGGGGTAATCAACTTCACCACCAAGGACGCATCAGACTATATCAAGGACGGCCATACTGGCGCGCTCCGTCTCAAGCAGACATTTGACAGCAACGGATCGGGGACACTGACCTCAGCCGTGCTTGCCCAGCAGATCAACGACACGTTCGAAATTCTTGCTGCGGGCAACTGGCGCCGGACCAATGAAATTGAAAAGGCCAATGGCACACCGCTCTCGGGTTCCGAGTTCAACAGCCTATCTGGTCTGATCAAGGGCACCGCCCATTTCGGCGACAACGACGAGCAGACCCTGACGGCGTCCTATCAACGCTTCAACAGCCAGACCGATAAGAGCCGCTATTCACAGACCGGGGTGATGGCCGGCGACCCGTTTGGCTATATCGATCGGGATGTCATCGACCAGACCGGCGTCATCAAATGGTCCAACCCGGCCGCGGACAATCCCTGGCTCGATCTCAACCTGGCCCTCAGCTTCTCCGATACGCTGAACATGCAGCGCAATCACCGCGCCACGCCCGGCGGCCCGGTTACCAATTACCCCGCACCGAGCACCTTTGCTGATACCGACTATCAGTATCGCACCTGGCAGCTGACCGGCGACAACACGATCGAGTGGATCGGCGACGGCTTCGAAAACTACACGACCATCGGCTTTCAGGCCAGCACCCAGGACCGTCTGGTCAACTTCCCGCCCGTGGGGCATGTGCCTGTTGGGACCCATCCGGAGGGTACAGAAAACAAGCTTGGCCTGTTCGTCCAGAACGAATTCATCCTGGATGACCGGTTGACCCTGTTGGCCGGCGTTCGTGGTGACTTCCACGAAATCAATCCGACGACAGCAGGCCTTCCCAGCCGCTCCGACTCGGCGTTTTCGCCAAAGCTTGCCGCGCTCTATGCGTTCAATGACAATTTGAGTGTCTTTGCCTCGATCGCGCACACGCAGCGCCTGCCCACGCTCGACGAACTCTATTCGTCCAGCGCCAGCAAGACCACCAGCCTTGGCCTGCTCAAGGAGCGTGCCAACACGGTTGAAGGCGGCTTTGCCATATCGGGAAGCGATTTGCTGATGTCCGGTGACTCCGCGGCGCTCAAGACGACGGTTTTCTACAACCACATCCAGGACATGATTGCTTCCAACGGCACTGCAGTCGGGGTGCCGTATTACGGGAACGTTGCTGAAGCGGAGCTCTATGGCGTTGAAGTCGAAGCAGCTTACGACTCAGAATGGGCCTTCGCCAACCTGGCGCTGTCAGTCACAACCGGCAACAACCTTATCACAAACGCGCCGCTGACGACCGTGCCACAGTCCAAGGTGGTGGCGACCCTCGGTGGCAAGCACCCGGAATGGAACCTCGCTTACGGCGCTCGCCTGACGGTGGCCGCAAATGGTGAATACATCATCAGCCCGGGCGATGGTAAGGCAGAAGGCTTCAGCACGGTCGACCTGTTCGCGTCGTGGAAGCCCGAGTCTGGCCCACTGGCAGGCACCCAGGTGCAGTTTGGCGTCGATAACCTCTTCAACGCGAACTACCGCGAGAACCTCGCATACGATCGGTCAGCCGGTCGCACGTTCAAGGTCAGCCTGTCTCGCCAGTTCGACTACTAAACGCTGCAACAAGAGCGGGGGAGGTTACTTCTCCCCCGTCCGAAGCTCATCGACACTCGGGTGCGGGCCGACCACCTTATTCGGCGTCACCGCACATGACGATCTCAACGCCCGTCTCGGCCAGATAGCCAGCTGCATCGGACGGTAGCCTGTCCGTGAAAAAATGCGTGACGCTGTCCAAGCGGGCAACACGCACGGAGGCTTCTCGACCCCATTTGCTGGCATCTGCAGCAAGGAAGGTCAGGCGGGCGGTGCTCATCAACTTTTGCGTTAATTGAGCCTCGCTGTAGCTGTAGTCCAGAATTCCCTTCTCGAGATCGAGGGCGCCGGCCCCGAAAATGGCGTGGGAGGCGTAGAATTTCTCGAAATAGTCGAGGGTGTCCGGGCCCACCACGTCGCGGTCATTATGGCGCATGATGCCGCCTGTGAGATGAACTTCGATCTGCGGCGCGTCTGACAGGGTCAGGGCGACGTCGATATTATTGGTTACAACGCGCAATTTGTCGTGGTTACGCAGGGCTTTGGCGACGAACTGAACCGTGCTGCCTATGCCCATGAAAATGGTGGACTCGGGCGGGATCGCTGCCGCCACCTGCGCAGCAATGTTCTGCTTGGCAGAGGAATGGAGTGCCGCACGGGCATTGACTGAAAGGTTGCGGCGCTGGACGGGCAGGTCCACGCCTCCGTGAAAGCGGCGCGCAAAACCGAGATCGCAGAGGGCATTGATATCGCGGCGAATGGTCTGCGTGGTCAGGTCATAGCGCAGGGCGAGCTGCTCGATATATTGAGCGCCTTCTGTTTCAATCAGCGCGATAATATCGCGTTGCCGCGCCGATAGCCTGTCCTGGCCCATGGCCGTCATTATCCCAGATAGATTTGTGGATTGTCGGTGATCACCCCGGTCAGCCCCGCTCTCCAGAAAGAGACGAGTTCGAGCGGGTCATTGCTGGTCCATGCGCGCACCTTGATCCCCCTGGCTGATGTCTGCTCGAGAAGGCCGATGCTCAGGCCCTTGAAATGGGCATGGATGCTGGTCGCCGAGGTTTCGGCAAGCAGGGCCTCCCAATTGTCCGGCACTCGGTCCCAGAGCATGGCCAGTTCGAGCTCAGGCGCCAGACGGTGCATGGCCTTGAGGCATTCCGGATCAAAGCTCGAGATCATTATCTGCATATGCGCCGGGCGCCTGATGATCGCGGCGTGCACCGCACTGACCAATTGGTCGAGCGACTGGTGATGGGGGTGCTGCTTGATCTCGACATTGATGTTGAGGCCAATCTCACCGAGCGCGGTGATAACCTCTGATAGGGTCGGGATGCGTTCGCCGGCAAAGCGGGGGGCGAACCAGGCTCCGCCGTCCAGGATCGCGATCTCTGCAGCTGTCAATGTGCCCAGATTGCCCGTGCCGGACGAGGTGCGGTCAACGCTGTCATCATGGATGACGATCAGCTCGCCATCGGCGCTGAGTGCGACGTCCAGCTCTACCCATTTTGCCCCTTGTTCCGCAGCGGCGCGGAAGGCCGCAATGGTGTTTTCCGGAGCGATCGCAGAGGCACCGCGATGGGCCTGGACCTCGTCCCGGGCGGGGCCGGGCAGTGGGGAGATGGTCATGGTCAAATCTTCTTGCAGTCCGCTCACGCGATATCAGTTCGGCGACTGGTTTGGGAGCTGAAGGGATGCAGGTCAGAAACAGGTGCATAGACAATTATTTCTGAGCCCTCAATGATTTCCGGCCTTCCGGGTATGGAAAGTACGATCGATTGGCCGGTATTGAGCAGACTGACGTGAACATGGCTCTCGCCACCGACCGGTTCGATTAATTCGACGGCGGTTTTGATCGCCACGTGGGCGGTGGCTGGCGCTTCCAGGACGAAGGAATCGGGACGAATGCCGACAATGTCGGTCCCAGAGGGCAGCGGGCCCAGCTGTTCGAGGGACGCCACGGGGATGAGGTTCATCGGCGGGGAACCGATGAAGCCGGCGACGAAGAGCGTCTCCGGGCGGTCATAGACCTCCGTAGGCGTGCCGATCTGCTCAACGAGACCGCCATTCATGACGACCAGCCGATCGGCCAGCGTCATGGCCTCGAGCTGGTCATGGGTGACATAGAGGCTCGTGGTCTTGAGGCGGCGCTGAAGTTTGCGGATTTCGACGCGCATCTGCACGCGCAGCTTGGCGTCGAGGTTGGACAGCGGCTCATCGAAGAGGAAGGCGGCTGGTTCGCGCACGATGGCGCGGCCCATGGCGACGCGCTGGCGCTGACCCCCGGAGAGCTGGCGCGGCTTTCGATCGAGCATGGGCCCGATCTCGAGAATGTCGGCGGCTTCCTTGACGCGCCGGTCAATCTCTTCGCGTGGGGTGCCGCGGTTCTTGAGGCCGTATTCGAGGTTTCCGCGAACGGTCATATGCGGGTAGAGCGCATAGTTCTGGAACACCATGGCGATGTCGCGCTCGGCTGGTTCCGCCTTGACCACGTCGCGGCCGCCGATCTCGATGCGGCCGGAGGTGACGGTTTCGAGGCCGGCAACCATGCGGAGCAGGGTGGACTTGCCGCATCCGGACGGGCCGACCAGCACGATCAGTTCGCCATCGGCTACGGATAGATTGACGCCTTTGACGGCGGGGATATTGCCGTAGTCCTTCTTGAGGTCGACCAGATTAATGGTGGCCATGGCTTATTTCTCCGTTTCGACCAGGCCTTTGACGAACAGGCGCTGCATGAAGATGACGACAAGGACGGGGGGCAGCATGGCCAGGATCACGGCGGCCATGACGAGGTGCCAGAGCGGCTCGGTATCGGCGCTGGCGGCGAGGCGTTTAATGCCCATCACCACGGTGTAGTAGCGGCTGTCATTGGTGACGAGCAGCGGCCACATGTACTGCACCCAGCCATAGATGAAGAGGATGACGAAGAGCGCGGCGATATTCGTCCGGCTCAGCGGTAGGAGGATGTCGCGGAAAAACTTCATCGGGCCGGCGCCATCGACGCGTGCGGCTTCCATCAGCTCATCCGGAACGGTGAGGAAGAACTGACGGAAGAGGAAGGTGGCGGTTGCCGAGGCGATCAGCGGCAGGATGAGGCCCTGATAGGAGTTCAGCATGCCCAGATCCGCCACGACCTTGAACGTCGGGATGATGCGCACCTCGACCGGGAGCATCAGCGTGATGAAGATGATCCAGAACGCGAGAAGGCGCAGCGGGAACTTGAAGTAGACGATCGCATAGGCCGAGAGCAGCGAGATGACGATCTTGCCCACGGCGATGGCGATGGCCATAACCAGCGAGTTGAGCATCATCACCCAGATCGGCGGCGCGCCGGAGCTGGAAAGGCCCTCGTTCCAGATCGTCGAGTAGTTCTCGATCAGGTGGGGGCCGGGCAGGAGCGGTACGAGACCGCTGACAAAATTGCCCGGGCCGTGTGTCGAGGCGATGAAAGCCAGATAGACCGGGAACACCACGATAACGACGCCGGCGATGAGCACCAGATGGGTGAGGAACGTCAGGAAGGGTCTGTTTTCAACCATTTGCATCAGCCCCTTAATACTGGACCCGGCGTTCCACGAAGCGGAACTGCACGACGGTAAGCGCGATGACGATCAGCATGAGGATGACGGATTGGGCGGCGGAGGAGCCGATGTTCAGGTTCAGCACGCCGTCGGTATAAACCTTGTAGACAAGGATGTTCGTTGCCTGGGCCGGGCCGCCCATGGTCGTCGCGTCAACCAGGCCGAATGTGTCGAACATGGCGTAGTTGATGTTGATGATCAGCAGGAAGAACGTCGTCGGGGAGATCAGCGGGAAGACGATGGTCCAGAACCGCTTGAACGGGCCCGCGCCATCGATGGCAGCGGCTTCGTTGAGCGATTGCGGCACCGATTGCAGCCCCGCGACAAAGAACAGGAAATTGTAGGAAATCTGCTTCCAGGCAGCAGCGATGACGATGAGGGTCATGGCCTGATTGCCGTCGATGCGGTGGTTCCAGTTGATCCCCATGCCGCGCAGGATATAGGGCGCGATGCCAATGGATGGATTGAAGATGAACCACCAGAGAATGCCGACCACCACCGGCGCGACCGCATAGGGCCAGACCAGCAATGTCGTATAGATCTTCCCCGAGCGCAGCAGGCGATTGACCGCCACGGCCAGCAGCAAAGAAACGGCCATGGACAGCAGCGTCACCGAGATGGCGAAGATGGCTGTGCGGCCGAGAGAGCCGATGTAATTGGGATCGGCGAAGATGCGTCGATAATTATCGAACCAGATGAACGTCGTCCGAAAGCCAAAGGGATCCTCGCGCTCAAACGAGGATTTCAGCGCCTGAATGGCCGGCCAGATGAAGAAAATCAGCGTGACAACCAGCTGGGGGGCCAGCAAAAGGTAAGGCAGCAGCTTGTTTGGAAATATGGTGCGTTTGCTCTGCATGGGTCCTCGCACGGGCGCCGCGTGACGGACAGGGCGCGACGGCGCTGCCCATCATTCGAGCTGAAAAAGGGGCCAGATTGGCTCTGGCCCCCGATAACCAAATTACTGGTTGGTCGCTTCAAACTCGCGCAGGACCTCGTTGCCGCGGGCAACTGCGGAATCCAGCGCTTCCTGTGCGGTCTTTTGACCTGCGAGCATGGCCTCGAACTCCTCGTCGACCAACGTACGAATCTGGCTCAGATTGCCAAAGCGAACGCCCTTGGAGTTGGCCGTGGGGGTGCCGCGGGTGATCTGCTCGATGGCCACGGAGGAACCCGGATTGGCTTCGTAATAGCCCTGTTCCTGGCCCAGTTCATAAGCCGCATTGGTGATCGGCAGGTAGCCAGTGAACTGGTGCCAATCAGCCTGGACTTCCGGCTGGCTGAGATAGGTGAAGAACTCGGCGACGCCCTTGTAGACGTCATCGCTCTTGCCGTTCAGCACCCAAAGGGTGGCGCCGCCGATGATCGAGTTCTTGGGGTCCGTGGTGACGTCGTCATAATAGGGCAGGGGCGCGAAGCCGACTTCGAAGTCCTTCGAGTTGGCAATGACGCCTGCGCGCGATCCCGAGGAGTTCATGTAGACGGCGCATTCACCCGAATAGAACTTGGGCGGCGCGTCTGGGCCACCCACCGGGCCACCATACTGGTAGAGACCGGAATCGGACCACTTCTTGAGGTTTTCCCAGTGTTTGACCTGTACCGGGCCGTTGAAGGTGAACTCGGTGCCGAGGCCGCCAAAACCGTTTTCCAGCGTGCCGAACGGCTGGTCATGAATGGCCGAGAGGTTTTCGGTCTGGATCCAGGTGATCCAAGCTGAGCTCAGGCCGCACTTGGCTGCGCCGCTGTCCACGATGGTCTGCATCGCGGTTTCGAGCTCCGCCCAGGTTTTTGGCGGGGTTTCGGGATCAAGGCCGGCTTCTGCAAAGGCGTCCTTGTTGTAGTACATGATGGGGGTGGACGAGTTGAACGGCAGCGAGAGGATGTTGCCATCGGTGTCAGAATAATAGCCCACAACCGGGCCGAGGAAGCCACTTGGATCCCAAGGCTGGCCGTTTTCGGTCATCAGTTCGTAAACCGGCTTCACGGCGCCCTTGGCTGCCATCATCGTGCCGGTACCAACTTCGAAGACCTGCACGATGGCGGGCTGCTCATTGGCGCGGAAAGCTGCGATCGCAGCGGTCAGGGTTTCCGGATAGCTTCCCTTATAGGTCGTGACGACCTTGTAGTTTGACTGGCTGTCATTGAACCCCTGGGCGATGGATTCCAGCTTCTTGCCAAGTTCTGCGTCGAGCGCGTGCCACCAGCTGATTTCGGTCTGAGCCGACGCCGGGCTTGCAGCAAGCACGGCAGCCATACCCGCAGACAGCAGCATAATCTTCTTAAACATGCTCTCTCCCTTAGTATTCAGCCGGGACCTCCTCGCCCCAGGCTTGATGCCATATGACAACATGGAATCTTCCTTTGCAAACCAGAATGTTCATATGAACATCGGTCGTGTCCGTTTTGGACCGCTCCTTGGTGGCCCGTCGTTCTGGTAATTTAGGAGAATAACAGTGTTATGACAGAAGGGTTTGACGGCACCGTGCGCATGCAGAGCCTTTGCCTTGCAGTGCATTGGTTCATGTGAACATCCTATGAGGCAGGCGCTGGCCGACCGCCGCAGCGCGGGCACCTGCCGTCGAACAGGTGGGCAAGGAACGTGTCGCGGTGATAGATTTGGAGGAGGTCGCCGGCGAGGTTATGCCCGGGAACGGCGGCAGAGATTGCACCGAGCGACCAACAGCAAGCCCTTGTCCGCAGCCTGACCCAGCCGCGGGCAGGAGAATTCGGAACTGGGCGGCGAGTTGGTCATGCCGCAGAAACGGAACGAAACCAGAACTCAGGCAAGGGTGCGCAAGCAAGGGGGACGGCAAACCGTCTCTTGATGAAGAGTGTCTCGTCCCAACCGCCTGTCGTGCCAATCAGACCACAGGTGGTAGTTAACAATATCAAGAAGTTAGCTGGTGATTCCGGCGCGATTCGAACCCACGACCCCAGGATTAGGAATTCCGTGTTTATGCGAATTCCAGTGCTCAGAGCAACTCCAAAGTGAAGTGTAGCCTGACAGACTTCCCTTGATTTTAACGCTATAGCGGTCGGCCCCTTGAAAACAGGGGGCTGGGCTGATTTGTTGGTGGTCGCCCCAGTGTCGCCCCAGTGCGGCCTGCGGATCGAAAGGTCGCCCCAGTATGCCCGTCGTCATCACTCAAGCCGTCATTACCAAGGCCAAGTCGGAGGCTGGCCCCGGATGTCGACGACACGACATCGTCGACGCCAAGAGCCGGGGGCTGTCGCTGAGGGTCTCCGCTACCGGCGTTCAGTGGAGCCTGCGGTATCAGATCAACGGGCGCGACAAGCGTCTGGCCTTGGGAGACGTGGACCTCTGGACGGTTGCCGAAGCCCGGTCGATCGTCGATCGCGCCCAGCAGATCCTGCGCGATCGGATGGGCATCCCCGATGAAGCGTGGGTCGACAAGCTCCGTGCGGCAATGGGCAAGGCCGCGGCGGTCACGATGGCAGCACCCGTGGACGCTCCACGCAAGGTTTTCGCATGGACCTTTGCGGAGGGTCGCAAGGCTTTCCTCGACGAGGTCAAGCGGACGCGTAGGCATGATACGTGGAAAGACTACGGCTGGAAGCTTTCCGGCGACGACCTGCGCGACCTCGATCCTATTCCATTGCCGCAGATCACGCGCCAGCGCCTAGCGGGCATCCTTGGCGAGATCCACAAGTCTGGCCGCGAAACGCACGCCCAAAAACACCCAGCGTGTGCTCAGCCGGTTCTGGAACTGGTTGGCGGAGGATGGCCAGATCAGCCGCTCCAGCGTGCAGCCGGGCATCATGCAGGGCTTGAAGGCGCCGGAGCCAACGCTCGTCGAGACCGACGTCGACGGTGACGACCCTTATAGTCCGGGGTACGTGCCCCCGATGTCGGAGGTTGGTCGTATCATCGCCCTCGGTCGGTCAGGCTTGGTGCATGACACGCTCGGCGCCGCCATCGAATTGGTCTGCTGGACTGTGCAGCGCAGAAGGACGATCTGCGAGGCGCGGCGGCAGGACTTCGAGTACATCAGCGAGGAGATCGGCGGTCTGTGGCATATCCCGCCTCGATCGATGAAGAGCAGGTCGCGGAAGGGCAGGGCGCGGCCCCATACGATTCCACTGCCACCGGCGGCATGGGCGATCGTGCAGCGCATGCTAGACGTCGACAGCAATTCGCCATGGCTGTTTCCGCAGATCAGAGCTCGCAGGCAGGGCATGGAGACGACGCACATCCATCCGTCGACGCTCACGCACAAGATGAGTGACTTGCCGGGCGTCAATGCCTCCCCACACGACGTTCGAAGGGCTTTTGCAACGCACGGCGAGACCATGCTGGGGCTTTTGCGAACGGACACCCAAGCTATTCTTGACCATAACCCCGACGCCCGAGACGTCACGGGTGCGCACTATGCGCTGCACAACGGGACCCATAAAACGTGGCCGATCATGCGCGCATGGTCGGAAGCAGTCTCCGGGGCCATCGAAATGGCAGGGGTAGAGATGGAATCTCTGCCAGACCTTAAGCTTGCGATGGCAGCCAAGAAGACCCGCGATCAGCTCTCCGTAGCGGCATCATGATCAACATGACAAGGCCTGATTTCTGGCGCGTTCTCTCTGGTGGTCACGTGCCATGTAATAGTCGAGATACGCTGCGATAAACTCGCGGGCTGCGGGAACGACGACTGCATTTCCATAGGCCGCGATGCTGTCCACTGCGCCGGGTAGCCCATCAGCCATCGGGAGAATTCCGGGCTCAATCGGACGTCTTTTTCCGTCACTGCATAGGATCCAAGTGTCGCTGGACCAGTAAGCGCGATCGTCGGTGCTACGTCCTCGATGCGACACTGATGTGCTCGCTTGGGGTTCCCGCGGCCACCGCTCCGACCCACTTTCGGTGTCGGCCACCCAGTACAATCTGTCTCTGATGTGCGGCGCGCCGACGCCCGCAGCTGGGAACGGCACGGCCCCGACGGCGTAGTCCAGGGCTTCCAGGTCAAATTGTATAAGGTCGATCCAAGGATCTGCGTCCGCTCCCGCAACCTGCTCTCCAAAGATGACTGGAGGTCGGCACTGCTGGATGAGCCAATGGAACGATGGCCAGAGATGCCGCTCGTCAGCAAACCCAAGGC
Organism: Devosia sp. SD17-2; assembly: GCF_029201565.1. Lineage (GTDB taxonomy): Bacteria > Pseudomonadota > Alphaproteobacteria > Rhizobiales > Devosiaceae > Devosia. The sequence continues at coordinate 2,553,336 of NZ_CP104002.1, read as the reverse complement.
CTTTGCCTGCGCGGCTGAAAGGCTGGCATGGGCATGAGCCCGTCCAGACAGGGCGGTCGTCGGGCCAACCGGCTTGTCGCAGGGCGAGGGGCCAGCCGCCGATGCCGGCGAAGAAGTGACAGCTGACGTATCCTTGCAGATCGTCGGCAGTGACATCTTCGATGCTTCGAGTGTCGACGTCTCCGTCTGGAAGAGATCCATCTGCGATCCTTGCGCGGAGGACGGCGGCAGCCTTTTGATCCCACTCGTTGTAGTAGGTTTTGCCATTCATTTAGTTCCTCTCGTCCGTCAGTTGCGACGGTCCGGCCCGTAGTCATGGCGAAGATCAGGGTCCGCTCCGCGAAGCACAAGTGCGGCCTTTACATCTTCATTAACGATTTATGCAGTCGGCCCCCGGACACCGCCACCTGACCAGGCTATAGAGCCGTCATGTGACGCCTGAGCATTGCTCGGCGGCGCACCCCGGGCTCAAACCGCGCAGATGCCGGAGTGCCACGGGGCAGGGGTCGGAACCGACCCGCATCAAATTTCACAATGACATCAAAGGAAACCACGGCCTCGGCCGCCATCATTCTCGCCGTCCGCGAGCGCCAGATTCTGCATCGCATCATCAAAGAAGGACGGCTGCCGCAGCTCGACGATTTGCTCGAAGGCGCCCCTTTTTTCGCCGACTCTATCGAGCGCGATATTCAGTCGTGGTGCGATGCCGTTCCGCTTCTAGGATTCTGGCGCCGAGATGAAGGCGGAAAACTCGTCAGCTCCAAGCCACCTGCTGACCTTCTCAAGAACGTTGGCGTATTGCGCGACACCTGCCAGCGGATGGCCCTTGAAGCCGTCAGGCTGCAACTGGAAGCGTTGGGCCACGAAGACCAGCACCGCATGCGCGTGTACCAGTCCTGTCTCCAAGATGGCCATCAGCGAGAGATCGACGAGGCGCGTCATGCGCTTGCGCTGCACATCGCAGAGCATGACATGTTCGGGGCATCTCGGCTTGAGGGCCTGTGGTTGCACTGCGTCGCTACGGGTCTGCTTAGCCGCTCTGCGGGCTCGAAGACGCAATACTTTGCTGCAGGTGTGAGAGCTATCGGGCTGTATCATTTGCTGCATGAGCAAGTGCGGTCGGCAGAAGCCGTGATCGACGCCGCAGATAAGAAGGCGGCAGAGGGCCCGATCTCGACTTTTGAAGAGATCGCCGCGGCCGCCGAGCACTACGAGGCAGGCGAGGAAGACTGGGCGGAAGCCATCGAAGAGACCCGTGCTGCCGAGCTCGCCGCTGTCGTCGTGGTGCCCGAGCTGCCCGATGGACAAACGAGCCATCGGAAAGACATCTACCGGGGCTGGAAGGAGCTGGCGGGCGAACCTTTGCCTCTCGTTCAGAAGGGCGACATCGCGGCCGCACGCCGGCATTTGATGCTTCAGTGGCCGCACGCGATTGATGTCATCGACACGATTTTAGGCGACCTTGTTGTCCGCGACGACGTTCGTTTTCGGCCTACGCTTCTGGTCGGAGATCCGGGGTCGGGCAAGAGTTCGCTTGCTCGGGCGATCTGCGATGAACTGTCTTTGCCTTGCGAGCTTTTCAGCTTGGGCGGTGTGGCCGATGCGGCCTTGGGCGGCACGTCCGCTCAATGGTCCACGGCCCGCGAAAGCGTGCCCTTGCAGCTGATCAAGCGCTCGAAAAGTGCCAACGGTTGCATCATCTGGGACGAGGTCGAGAAGGCGGTGACTGGCTCGGCAAACGGGTCCGCCTTGGACGCCTTGCTGCCGTTGCTCGAGCTAGACCAGGCACGCCGGTTCCGCGACCCGGCACTCGAAGTCGAGTGCGATCTGAGCCACGTCTCTCATTTCGCGACCGCCAATTCCGTCGAGGGCATCCCAGCTCCGTTGCGCGATCGGATGCGTATCTTGCGGATGCCGACGCCCAGCTGGGCGCACCTAGGTGTGCTCGCGGGTCAGATCGTCGATCGCATCGCAAGAGAGCGAGGAATCGATCGCCGCTGGTTCGAACCCTTGGCCGAGGACGAAATGGACCTCGTTCGGAGCGCGTGGCCGGGGGGGTCAATTCGGAAGCTGCAACGGATCATTGCGACGATCATCGATGGCCGTGAGACACATATGGGGAGATGCTAATGTATAATGAGATCATCATCAAAAACGCGGTTTGGTGCGGTATCTGCAAGACCGAGGCCGTCAGTACTCATCGCCATCATTTTGCTCGCTGCAGGTGCGGCAACATCGCTGCGGACGGCGGAGACGCATACCGCCGCCGCGTGGGCGCTGAGGGCCCATGGACGGACACATCTATCCTTGCCGACCCCGAACCGACTGCCCATCAGCTCAGTGCTGCTATCGAGATCCTGCACCCGCTCAAGGCCGGCGCGCTGCCGCCCGCTGACGTGCTCGGCGCCGCTCCTCTCCTCGAGAACTGGAGGTTGGTGGTAGCGAGGCGCGAGTATCCGGAGGGGCTTTATGAGATGGAGGGCATTGTCACCGGGCACCCGAAATACCGAGACGGCTATCGTCTGCGCACACCCCCGCTGCTCATGAAAAGCGCCGACCGCGCGTGGGCGCTGACGCTGGCCGGCACCTATTATCGCTTGGGCGATCCCGACCCCATGGGGGTGCACGATGCTGTCTGATCACGAACTTGAACGCCTCCGGCGCCTCTTCGTCGACGCCTGCGTGCAGCTGCCTTTCGACGAGACGGCCCCGGAGGGCGCAGCTGTCTGGTGGGGTCGCACGCTGATCGATGCGACGCCAGAGAACATCAGACAGCTGCTCGATGCCCTTCGGGGAACGGAATGGCATACCCGCCTGCTGGTCGCTCTGATCGAGATCGGAACCGCGTGCGCTGGCGATGTTCTCGTCGGTGTGCCGGCCCCTCTCGATGACGTCACAGACAAGCGTTGGCAGCTTCGGCGCGAGCTCGACCGTGCGATCGACGATCTCCAAGATGTAGATCTGCATATGCTGATTTTCAAAGCGAAGAGGGCTGCGGGATGAGGCTATGGATCGTTTCAGATTTACACACCGACCACACGCCCTGGTCGCCGTCTGTGGTGCCGCATCACGATGTCATGGTCATTGCAGGCGACATCAGCAACAGCCACGAGACTGTGCTCTCAGAGCTATCGCGGCTGCAGTCGCTTACGGGCCGCCCCGTGGTGTTCGTCCCCGGAAACCACGATCTAAGCGGCGGCCCTCTCGATGCTTTTGAGCACGCCGGCACCGGCCCCGTGATCGTGCTGCCGGCCGGGCAGGCGGTCGTCATCGCTGGCGTGCGCTTCGTCGGCGCCACCCTGTGGACGGACTTCGAGATTGCCGGCGACGTCCACGCTTCTGAAGCATGGGCGGCGCGATGTATGCCTGAATACCAACGCGACCACACCTGACGGCGATCTGCTGTGGCCGGAGCATACCGCCGCCGCCCACGCCCTGCACCGCGCCGCCATCGAGGGTGTGCTGTCGCATCCGCACGACGGCCCAACGATCGTCGTCACGCACCACGCGCCATCTGGGCTGTCATGCGGCCACAAGCCGGGCATCGAGGACGCTGCATACGCGTCGGATCTGACTGAAATGATCCGTGCAAGACAGCCGACCCTCTGGATACATGGGTGGAGCGCACCCCATTTTGACCGGACAGGCGGCATAGCCGATAAGGCATAGGCATGCGCCTATGAGTACGACTATGTCCAAGAGTTCCGACGAGCCGTTTCGACGGGTCGAAGTCATCACCTCCGTGCAACGCCGCCGGCGCTGGTCAGTGGCCGAGAAGGTTCGGTTGGTGGAGGAAGCCATGCAGCCGGGCATGAGCGTTTCCTACGTGGCACGACGCGCCGGCATTTCCCCTTCCCAGCTCTTCGCCTGGAAGCGCCGCATGCTTGAAGGCGGCCACGCAGCCGTTCAGGCCGATGAAGATGTCGTTGGCGCTTCCCAGGTCCGCGATCTGGAAAAGCGCGTGCGTGACCTCGAGCGCATGCTGGGCAAGAAGACCATGGAAGCGGAGATCTTGAGGGAGGCCCTGGATCTCGCGCGCCCAAAAAAACGGACTTCGCCCTTGCTGTCGTGGAGCAATCCCGAGGACGATACCCAATGAGCGTCATTGCCCGCACTCTGGGCGTCTCGAGGTCCAACCTGATCGAGCGCGCCAGCAAGCCATCCAAGCCGCGCGGACCTTATCGCAAGCCGGACGATGTTGCCCTTCTTGCCGAGCTACGCCCGATCATCGACCAGCGACCCACTTATGGCTATCGCCGTGTGACAGCATTGCTCAACAGGCAGCGGCGCAAGGAGGGCAAGCCCACCGTCAACACCAAGCGGGTCCTCAGGATCATGCAGCAGAACGGGCTCACCCTTCAAAAGCATACTGCCCTGCGGCCCACCCGCACCCACGACGGCGTCGTCGTTGCCCTGCGCTCTAATATCCGCTGGTGCTCCGATCATCTGGAGATCCATGCCCGCAATAACGAGGTGGTGCGCATCGTCTTCGTCATCGACGCCTGTGACCGAGAGATCATCGCCTGGTCGGCCGTCGCCAATGCCGGCATCTCCGGCGAGATGGTCTGTGATCTGATGATCGCCGCCGTCGAGCGCCGCTTCCAGGCCCTAAAGGTCCCACACCGGCTAGAGTGGCTCTCGGACAATGGCAGTGCCTATATCGCCAGGCAGACCGCACAAGTGGCCGCGGCGCTGGGCATTGACCTGCTCTTCACCCCGGTTCGAAGCCCACAGAGCAACGGCATGTCTGAGGCCTTCGTCAAAACCCTGAAAAGGGACTACGCCTCAACCGTTATCCTCCCAGACGCCGAGACTATCCTGGCCTTGCTGCCCGAATGGATCGACGATTACTGTGAGGTCCACCCGCACTCCGGGCTCAAGTATCGCTCACCACGCGAGTTCCTGCGCCTCAGTGCCTAAACCCAACCGCCGCCTGTCCGGCGAAACGGGGTCCACTCCAATGGGCACATCCACCGGCGGTCCGACTATGTGCTTGAAAACACACGTATTATCGCCGACCCGCGTGGCTACGAAAGCGACGACTGGCGCGAAAATCCCGAATTCGATCCGCAACTCGTCGTCGAACTGCCTGTGTAAGCCGTTGAAGTTGATAACGAATTAGGCGTGATGTCGAAATATGATCCATCTGCGATCCATTTTGGATCGTTCATGGATAGTCACTACCTCATAACTCGTCTTAACGGGCTATAGGGTAGTGAGAGGAGTTGTCGCCGCGTCGTCGGTGAGCCAGAGTGGTGGCGATTTGGGGAGGGGCCATGAGGTATATCTGGATTGTCGCACTGGCACTGAGCGTGACCATGGCGCCGACGATGGCCTTTGCTAGCACGGAAGAGAAGCTTGCCGCGCTAACGGGGGCCGTCACGGCCCCCGGGGACGGAGATCGGGGTCGAGCGTCGGCGCGAGTTCATCGACGCGGGTGTTGCCTACTGGCAGGACTTCAGTTCAAGGATTCCACGTAACTCGCCGACCGAGGCAAAATGGGTCGAGGACGAGATCGCCTCTGGTGCCTACGACCGGATCTCGCGCGCGGCAGGCTCGCCGCAGTACGCGCTGAAGCGGCTGGTCGAAATCGCCGAGAGCTGCGTCGAAAGCCACGGGCTCCTGCAGAGACACGTGGGCGGCGAGAAGTCAGATGAGCTTTATCTATGGCTGAAAGCGGTGCCCTGCTACGAGGGGAACGAGGTGGTTGAACACCTTCGGCGCGCAGGGTTGTCGGACGGCACATATGATGGCTCGTTCAAGATGGCGACGTTCGGCATGATCTCGAAATTCATCACGGGCCATCTCGCGAACAGCGTGCACGCCGGGCACTAGGCCGCCAGCTCTTTGATGCCCTGTGCGACAAGCGTGCTGATCGTTCGCTCGCCTAGCCAGCCCCAGCGCTCATATGCAGCGTGCAGCCCATATTCCTCAGCGATCTTGGCGACGATGCGGGGATCGGGATCTTTGTGCACGGAAATGATCCAGTCCGTGCCGCGGCGTTTCCGTGGTGCCTTCTTTGCCATCATCAGCTCCTCGTGGACCGGCTGCGCGGGGCGGGTTTTTCGATCACTCGCACGAGGCGATCGATTTCCCCGGAGACTTGTTCGCCGACCGCCTTGACGCTGCCGGTAACGCGCTCTTCGACTTCCTTGAGGTCCGCCCTGGTGATTGCGGTCGTCCGTAGCTCGACCAGCGCCGTTTCGGTTAGGCCGACGCGGGTATTCGTCAGCCCCACTTTTTCATCTACAATCTCGATCTCGCGCCTATTCGACTGCGTCTTGGCTTCGAGACGGACCAGCCAGCCGATGAAGCCGACTATCGCAAGCAGGCCGGTGACGATCGCGCTCCACGGAATCTGGTGCCAGTCCATCAATCAGTCGCTTTCAAAAGTGTAGGGGGCTGCCATCCGCAGGTGGCGGACCCGTGTTCGTTGTGAGAGAGGATCTCGCCGGCAAGAGGATCGCTGATGACGCCGATATCGGCCGACGTCGGATTGATCTGCCGCCAACCGGCACAATTTGATGTCACGGAAGGCGTTGAATGGGCACAACCCGCGAGAACGATCAGGAAGGCACCCAGCACGGCCAACTTGATCGCGCCGCTACGAACACCCTCCGACTTCGTGAGAGGGCACTCACAGGCAATTTCTGAAGGCGTTTTTCTCAGCGGGTCCATTTTTTCAGCCCCTCTCGAACCTCGGATGGTGTCATCCGCTCGATCTTGGCGTCTGTAGTTGCACGTGCTTCGAGCAGCGAGATCGTCGCCTCGGCGTATGCCATCCGCTCCTCCAAGCCTGTGACCTTCACCTTGGCGGCGGCGAGCATCTGATGCTGCACGTAGATCATGCCGACCAACGACAGCATGATCGAGATGGCGGCTATGGCGACGGCGACGCGCGGGCTCATGTCAGTCCTGCCTTCCGACCGTGCGGCTCAGGATCACGCCGCCGAGCACCAGAGCGCCGATCACAAGGATGGCCGCCAACGCGATGTGGATGGGGCGCTGCCCTGCGAGACGGCGGCCGCGCCAGACAACAGGGTGCCGCCAGCGGTCAGGACCTCCGGCTTGAGGACCTCGCTCTTGAGGGTAGGTGCAGGTGGCTCGGGCTGGAAGCTAGGCGTCGCTCCGCCAGCTGGAAACCAGCCGCCGTCATTCCAGCGGCGGGCAGGCCCGATATCGATGTGCATGAAGCCGCTCTTCGGATAGTGCCCGAAGCCTGTGAAACCGCATTCGCGGGCGGCCCGCTCGAAGGCCGAAGGGTTGTGATTGTCCATGCGAACGTCGAATGCCCGAGCGAGCCGATGCTGGGAATTCGTGGCACCCTTGACGCGACGGTTGTGGGCCGCCGATCGATATGCGCTGTTGACGATGAGCGGCTTGCCGAGGCGATTCCGCAGGGCCTGCAAGCGGTCCATTGCGGTCTCATCGATCATGAGCTCGCCTTCTCCGCGGCTGGCCATTTCTTGCGGCGAGAAGCTGGGCCAGCGCCACTCGGTGGCCGGGAAAGAAGAATAGTGCTTGTAGACCTTGGCCATCGAGAGCCTCCATTTTTACGGAGGTTCGGGTCCGGCCGTGCATCGAACAATGCCGATCTAAGCGATGAGATCGAACAGTGTAGGCATCCCCGCCATCGGCGACGGCCTTGAGCATTTCGACTGCCCGCTGCGCGCCGCCTTCACTTTCCGAGCGGCCTCGAGGACCTCTGCCAGCGTTGGCTTCGTGGCGGCGGGTGCCGGCTGGGCGACGATGTTGTCGGAGAGATCGAGGCCAATGGCGTCAGCGATGAGAAGGGCCCGCGATAGGCTGATGTCGTCGATCTCACCACGGAGGATGCGGGCGCGGACTGCGGTCAGCATCGGGCGGCCAGAGACGATGATTGCGCTGCAGGGGATCTGCTCCGACCAGATCTTCTTGCGGACGGCGTTCATCACTTCGTCTCGGAAACGGCGCTCTCGGTGACTGCGGTGTTTGTCTGGCGTTATCGGGCGCATGACTAATAATCTCTAACTACGCGGAACGAATCGTTAGCTGTCAATAGAGATTTTCTCGTGGATTCGTGCAAGTCGCAAGGAAAGTGCCATCTATTCTACAAAAGTGAATAGATCTCTGGATTCGATCTTTGTTGAACAGTGTTCAGTCTCGTCTATGTGACAATCTTTTGTCGCATATGATTATTTGAAGGATTGCGTTGGAAGGTCTTGCGAAATGCTGGCAACCAGGCGATCTTAGGGTTGAGACTCAATCATAGCCAGTACGCAACTGCTGCTGCGAGCATGACGGCAGATAGATAATTCCGAGCGAGCTTGTCGTACCGTGTGGCGACGCGGCGGAAATCCTTGAGGCGGCAGAACATGGCCTCAACGCGCCAGCGGTCCTTGTAGCGTTTCTCATCGTATCGGATTTTGCGCTTGCGGTTCTTGCGGCCGGGGATCACCGGGATGGTGTTTTGACTTCGAAGAGTGGAGCGAAGACGGTTGGCATCATAGCCCCGGTCCGCGATAATCCTCTTCATACCCGTTGTGTGGGCGATGAGCAGATCTGCTCCCTTCATGTCCGAGGCATTGCCGGGTGTCAGGACGAGGCAGAGTGGTCTGCCGATAACGTCGACAAGCGCATGGACCTTGGTGGTCCGGCCACCACGCGAGATGCCAATGGCATTGGCTCGCGCCCCCCTTTTCCCCCACCTGCACAACGATGGGCCTTGATATAGCTGCTGTCGATCTGGGCGGTCTCGGCAATCCAGCCCTGTTCGGTCAGAGCCGCAAGAATGCGTGCCCATATACCGCGGCGGCTCCAACGGTTCCAACGATTGTAGATGGTGGTCGAAGGACCATACTCGCCAGGGCAATCAGCCCAGCGCCCGCCGCATTTGAGCATGTGAATGATCCCCGAAATCACCCGCCGGTCATCAACCCGTCGGGCTCCAGGCTGGTTCTTGGGAAGGTGGGGCTCAATGGCCACCCAGGCTTCGTCACTCAACCAAAACAGTCTGCTCATCAATGCCTCCGGCTTATCCGAAGCCAGAGAATCTGATTTGCAGCCCCTATTCAACAACCTGATTGGGTTTGGACCCTAGCGTCGGCGCTGGAAACGCCGGACTTTGACTTACGCGGACGAGATCATGAAAATTCAGAGCAGTCTTAAAGAACTGCGGCAGAAAAAGCCGTCGAAACCACTTGCTGGATCGCGCTGGGACGACCCAACCAACCGGCCGCCCGACATGCTGAAGCATTTGCGCGAGACACGACTGCTAACGCCAGATCTGGTCCGCGGCTGGAAGCTGACGGACGACGAGATTCATCAGATTTTGGTCGTCAACCAGAGACCGCTGGTTGACGCGGTAGGTGTCGAAGAAGGCGAATTCGCTTACGCACGTACCGCCCTTTATCTCGGAGGTCCGACCACGGATCGCGGGTGGTCAGTCGTGCCTCAACAACGCACCGGCGACCGCAAGCCTAGCCCGATTCCGTACAGCCTCACCGATAAGAAAACTGGTCGAACCAAGAACTATTTCGAGCCATTCTTGCCATCGAAGTGGCGTGAGCAGCGCGTGCCTCTTCGCGAGTTCGTCCACTGGCACACGCTCTGGAATGCGAATCTAGCTATCCAGTGCTGCGCCGCCTCCGGCCACGCCCGTGCGATCGACATCGACTGCCGCACGGAAGAAGTCGCTGAACACGTCATGCAGCTGGCATTCGAGCATCTCGGAACGACGCCGTTCGTCCGCGTCGGGATGGCACCAAAGCTGTTGTTGCTCTACCGCGTCGAAGGCGAAGACATCGACATTGGCTCGTTCAGCGTCACGCTCGGAAACCCCGACGGCACTGTCGACATCGGCGACGACGGCCAGCCGCTCAATGCAATTGAATTCCTTGGGAATGGCAAGATCGTCACGTGCTACGGATTGCACCATAAGACGGGCAAACCTTTCGACTGGACACGGGGGACGCTGCACCCTGCCGCTGCTGGGCCTGAAAATGCGCCGGTCATCACGAAGGATTCGCTTGCCGCGTTCTTCAATGCAGTTCACTCATATCGTCCCTTTCTTTCCAGAGGATCGAGCTCGAATCCGTATGGCGGCAAAGCTTCTTTCGAAGCTTTCGAGGCACGGGACATCTCCGGGGAGCGCATGTGGATGTTCCCCGTCAGCGCCCATGGCACAGATTCAGGGTTGAGCTTTAAGGAGTGTTTTGGTCTCGTCGTCTGACGAAGGAACCAAGATGACTGCTAAATCCCCGAGCACCAAAAAGCCTGCCGAGCAGGTGGTGAAGGACATTCGCCGGGCGACCCGACGGCACTTTTCAGCTGAAGACAAGATCCGGATCGTTCTCGATGGTCTGCGCGGCGAAGACAGCATTGCCGAACTGTGCCGCAAGGAAGGCATCGCGCAGAGCCTGTATTACACTTGGTCGAAAGAGTTCATGAAAGCCGGCAAGCGCCGACTGGCGGGCGATACTGCTCGTGCTGCGACCAGTGATGAGGTCAAGGATCTGCGCCGAGAGGCTGGTGCGCTCAAGGAATGCGTTGCCGACCTGACGCTGGAAAACCGTCTGCTTAAAAAAAGCATGATCGCGGATGGGGACGAGCCAGAATGAGATATCCCGCATCCGAAAAGCTCGAGATCATCAATCTGGTTGAGCAGTCGCACCTGCCCACAAAACGCACGCTGGACCGGCTGGGCATCCCGCGCCGGACCTTCTATCGCTGGTATGACCGCTACCTCGGTGGCGGTCCTGAAGCATTAGAAGATCGGTCTTCGGCACCCAGTCGGGTGTGGAACCGGATCCCGACTGCCGTCCATGATCAGCTCATCGAGATGGCGTTGGAAGAGTCCGAACTCTCGCCTCGGGAGCTGGCTGTGAGCTTCACCGACCAGAAGGGGTACTTCGTGTCCGAAGCCAGCGTTTACCGGCTTCTCAAGGCCCACGACCTGATCACCAGCCCGGCCTATGTGGTGATCAAGGCGGCAGATGCGTTCCACACCAAAACGGTGCGGCCCAACGAGATGTGGCAGACCGATTTCACCTACTTCAAGATCATCGGCTGGGGCTGGATGTATCTGTCCACGGTGCTCGACGATTACTCGCGCTACATCATCGCCTGGAAGCTGTGCAACACAATGCGGGCCGAGGACGTCACTGACACGCTGGACATGGCCCTCGCGGCCTCAGGCTGCGACCAGGTGCATGTGCATCACAAGCCCCGGCTGCTCAGCGATAATGGCCCCTGCTATATCGCCAGTGAACTGGCCGATTATATCCAGACCAATCGCATGAGCCACGTCCGCGGCGCCCCGATGCATCCCCAGACCCAGGGCAAGATCGAGCGCTGGCACCAAACCATGAAGAACCGCATCCTGCTGGAGAACTACTTCCTGCCCGGCGACCTGGAGGCCCAGATCGGCGCCTTCGTCGAACACTACAATCACAGGCGCTATCATGAGAGCCTCGACAACGTGACCCCGGCAGACGCCTACTTCGGCAGGGCCGCAGCCATCATAAAACAGCGCGAAAGGATCAAACGACAAACCATCCAGCATCGGCGCTTGCAGCACCGCAAGCTCGCCGCATAACATCAACCCAAAGACGAGGCCGATACTCCGCTAATCCAAGACCCAAACTGCGCCAAATGATCTGACGACGGACAGGGTGTTCAAAATTATTTTTAGTCAGTGACTTAAAATTCTCCCTAGCCGTTCTGGCAGATCGCTCGGGGGGAGTGGGTGCAGCCAATCCGGCTGCGTGCCCTTCACCGATTACGTGTTGCGTGGGGCCGTTCAGGAGAAATGGGACGATGCCCGGTCTAGTGGGTTTGGCGGTTTCAACGTCTGCGAGCTGTCCGGTCCACGGCCGAAATTACTGCAGTCCTGCAGGGCCCCTCGCATCCCCACTGCGGCCTTGGGTTGAGTTTAGGTGGTAAATCTAAATTTGCCCTCTTTGAGCAACGGCCATGCGGTCAATGTGCCGCAAGGCGGTTTTTACCTCTTCCTGCCAATAATCACGCCTCTCATCTCGTCAGAGACCCGTCAAAAACGTTCGGCCAACCTGGATCGGTTGCCCAAGGGGCCCAACATCCTCTTGGTTTCCGGGCAGAAGGGTCGACCTAACTGCGCCAGGGGCCCATGGCGAAATGCTCAAGGGCATTAACCAGCGAAAGTGGGCGGTCATGGATCCAGAAGTCGAACTTGTCGCTGAATGCACTGGCCCCGGCGAGCATTGGCAATTGGTCAAATAGGCGAATCTCTTGCCCCGTCGCGCAGTGGGCAGAAAGGCTTTGCAGTTGAACAACCGCGCTGTCGTCTTCCAGTTCTTCAACGCCCTTGAGCACCGAAATCGCGAAGAAGCGCTCGAGGTGGTCGCGCAGCGCGCAGGCGGAAATACTGGCGCCGGAGGCACCAATCACAGATAGAGCCAGTGTGTCGTCCGCCTCCTGGTCATCGGAGAGCGGCGGCTGGACATAGGCGTGGTCGACGATGCGGGCGCCGGCTCGCCCCCAGATCGATAGCCGGTCGAACTGGTCGAGGCCACTGACGTCGGTATCGAGCCGGTATTGTTCCGGCGTGAGGCGAAACGGATCGTTCTGCTCGACGAACATCAGTCCCGGCACGAGCGGTTCACTGGCTTTGAACAGATGCAGGGACAGCGCCTGGATTGCGGCGATGATGCGCTTAAGATAGCCCTTTCCGCGTGTACCCTGCTCGATGAAGATGTAGTTGAGATTGCTGGTCAGCACGGGGGGTGCATCTGCCGCGCTACAGACGGTGGCGAAGAAATTGGCGCCGCCGACAAACTGGCTTTCATCATGAACCGTGAGGCAGATTTCGCGGAACGGACCGAAGCGCCGGGATAGGCGCCGATAGGCTTCGCCATGGTTGAGATCGAGCGCCGCCTCAAAGCCGCTGCGCTCTTCCTTTTCGTCAGGCAGCGTGAAGGCCCTGTCATAGGCCTCGAAGAACTGGTCGAAAACGCTGCTGCCATAGCGCGTCGTCAGCTCCAGCCGAAGGCCGTCTTCTGTTGCATGCGTCCAGTCTTTCGGTAGCGGGTTCAAGTCCAGGGCGTGAGGCACGGCAATCCAGCTCCCATATCCACCAATGAAGGCGAGCGCAGATTGACAGGGAGCCCCGCTAGGGACAATCGTTAATCATTCATGAGCCTGTCGATGGATCTATAATTCTCTGGCCCAGGGGAGGGGAGCATGTTGGAGCGGGGGCTGCGCGTGTTCATCAGTTCGACCAGCGCCGATGGCGGCGACCATCGTACGCGGCTGGCTTCGTTCTTTTCAGCGCTACAAATGACTGTCGATGCGCAGGCGAGTTATCCCAACACGCTGAGCGACGGCATCGCCATCCACAACAGCATCGAGAACGCCGATCTAATCATATGTTTCATCGGCTCCCATTTCGGCCAGGCGCTGGCGCTGGAGAAGCTGACGGATGCCCATCTGCCGCCGCTCCCCGATGGCGTCAGCGCCGAAGATCTCTCCTGGACGCAATGGGAATACTATGCCGCGCTCAATAGCATGCGGACGAGGAACGTCAACGACAGTCGGCGCCTCTTGGTCTATTTCCGCGAAAACCCGGCATGGCCAGCAAGCGAGGATCCGGTCAAGCAGGCCAGTATCGCCCGGCAGAAAGCCTTTTACGAGCGCGAGCAACTGCGGATGACCAGCGAGTTCGGCGCCGATTTTTTCGGATTCTACGGGAATGATCCGGGCCGTATGTTCGCCAATTTCGAGCGCATGGCCGGCGCGCGCAATGGCTATCTAGACAGCATTCAGCAGCATCAATGGTCATTGCTGAAATCCTCGCGCCGAACCGCGCTGGATGCCACATGGATGCTACGTTTCGGACAGGATTTCCATGCCAGCGACGATACGCCCAAAGCGGAGGCACTGGCGGAATTGCGGGCGGTCCACGCCAACAGCCAGCCGCCCTTCATTCTCAACCAGGCATTCGAGATGCTCTCGATGCCGGCCGATGGTCGGCAGCTGCAATTCCTCAAGCCGGCGGGTTTCGTCGCGGGCCGGACGACCGAAGCTGAGCTCGAGGCACGAAGCAATGGCGAATGGACGCCGATCGCGCGGGAACAGATCGTCTCGGACCTGATCGGAGAGGCTCGCGACGCACCCGCCAGGCTCTATTTCATCAGCGGCGGGGGCATCGGTAAATCCACAACCATGAAGCGTCTCGAACGCGACATCTCGGCGCGGGGCGAGGCGATGGGCGTCTGGGCAGCGGTCATCGATGCCAGCGACCTGCCGCCTACTACCGACGATATGGTGGCGCGCATCGCCGAAATAATCCTTAGGGCGACGCCGATCGCCACCAATCCCAATTGGGTTTTGCTCGATGCCGATCGAGAGGTCGCGGCGAGACCGGAGACGGCGCTCCTCACCACCATTGGCCGATGGGTGCGGCAGGACATCATGGATGGCCGCATCGTGCTATTGGTCGATGGGCTCGATCATCTCGGCACGGCCACGCCGCCCTTGCTCGCCGAATTGCAGACCGAACACCTGTGGGCCCGCACGCCCATCGCCATTGCCGGGCGACCGCATCCGCTGCTCGACTGGGCCGATTCATCGCCCGATCTCAAGCGCATGCAGGCCCGGTTCTGGCGCTTCATCGAGCCGAAGGAATTCGACGAGACCCAGAGCCGCGCCTATCTCGGCGGCGATCTTTTGGCCGACGACGCCATCCGCTGGCGCTACGACCTCGTCGCCAAGCAACTAGGCGATTTCATCTGCGTGCCGCGCGTCCTTGAATATGTGCGCGGACTGCCGGTTGCTGTGCTGAGCGAGATCCGGACCATCGCCGCCATCTATTGGCGCGCCGGTAACAACCTGATCGAGACCACGGCGATGGAGACGCTCGGGAGCGACCTCGATCGCGAACGGTTGCGCAACATCCGCCGGCTGCTCTCGGCGCTGGCCTTCAGGACGCTCTACAATGGCCCTGAAAAGCTGCGCGGCTATGACCGTATTGGCCGGAAGGCAGGAAGCGGCGGCCCGGGAGCGGCGCAGGAACAGCAGGTCGCCATCCCGCTTTCCGCCGATTTCCGGGAGAGCCTCTTCACCATGTGCGAACGCGCCCGGGGGCGCGACGAGGTTCGGTCCTATACGCGGGATGAGTTCAAGGAAGATCTGGCGACGCTGGGGCATTTTTCCACCCTAGTGGGCAACGGCATCCTGGAAAGCGGCCGGATGGAGGGGGATTCCCTTGGGCGCGTCGTCTGGGCCAATCGTACCATCCAGCAATTCCTCGCGGCGCTCTGGCTGGCGCGTTACGCCGACGAGGCCGAGACGCGGCAATTGCGGCATGCCGTTTTCTATCCCGAAGGGCGCGACACCGACGCCACCGAGGAATTCAACCGTTTCCTCGCCGAAATGCCCGAGGAGGCGATCAATCAGCCCACCTGGGTCCGTTCCGCCAGCGTCTGGTACGATCCAAAGCTCGCTCTCGCTGGCACGGAACGCCTGTGGTCGTCCGAGATGCTTTATCGCTCCTGGCAGACCATGCACGACATTGCCGGTGTGCCGGTCGATGATTGGTGGGATATCCCTTACGACGCTTTGGCGCGCTCGCGTCCCGGCGAGAACCGGGCGCAATATTCGCCGCATCTGGAACGTCCATTGCTCGAAGGCGACGAGAGCGGTGATGGGCCGGCTTTGGCCCGCACCGCGCTTGAAACGTTCCGTGGCGATTTCCAGCACTTGCGCGAGACCGGCACGGACGAGCAGAGGGCGGTCGCGGCAGACCTCATCGATCAAGGTTGGATTGAGGTGCAGAGCGGAACTTTTTCCATGGGGGCGCCCAGCGAACGCCAGGGTTTTCCGCGCAAGACCAGGGCCTTTTGGGAATTCCAGCTCGACCGTATCCAGAATGGCGAAGATGCCATGCTGGTCTCGGAAGAATGCAATCGGCCGGAATGGTTCACTGGCTTGCAGGGCAAGAAGCTGCGCCAGGAGGATATTGACGACCTGCATGGCGAAATCATCGGGCCCTTCGAGGCCGCGGTTCGCGCGCATGGTGATTTGGTCGCCGCCCGTGCTGCCGCGCTAGAGGCGATCGAGGAGAAGTGGCGCCGCCGGGACGAAACGCCTGCCGAGCGCGAGCAGCGTGTGGCCGCTTTCACGATGAAGGATGTCCCGACGCTGCACGAATGGTTCTGGCTTTTCGCGCCGGGACACAGGCAATCGGTGCTGCACTATCTCTCGCTGGCCGGCGGCGGCGGGGCCGATGTGGAAAGGCCGCACCCGCCGGCCGATCATCCGGTTATCTATGTGAGCTGGTACGATGCCTGGGCCTTCTGCCAATGGGCCAATTGGCAGAAGGACGGCCAGGCCTATGGTTGCCGCCTGCCGCATGAGCCGGAATGGGAATATGCCTGCCGTCACGGTAGGATAGACGGGGCGCCGGAGCTGGTCGATGAGCGCTGGGAATATTGGTGGGGTCGCAATTTTTATGAGCATCCCGACAGCAAGGAGCCAGAGGCGCTCTCCAATGCGCTGGCCCACGCCCGGGGAACGCCTGGCGATACCCGTGCGCCATATGGCGCCCAGCCCAATGGTCTGGGGTTCCGCGATATGCTGGGCAATGTCTGGGAATGGAGCGCCAATCTTTACGACGCCCGGGAGGAAAAGCTGCTCAACTCCCCGTCGCGCTATTCCCGCCACGAGCCGAGAACCCGCCCGCCGGTCAATGTCTCTCGCACCATGCGCGGTGGGTTGTGGTATTTTGTCGACCACATCGCCACTTGTACCAGCCGCTACCGGCTGGGATGCGACGATCGCGACTACAAGATGGGCTTCCGGCTGGTGCGCGAACGGCTCTGATCAGATCTCGAGTTCGCGCGCCGCCACGCGCTGGGCCATTTCGTAGAGCGGCCGCATCGTCACAGTATTGTCCAGCTTGGAATAACGCGCCAGCATATCCACATCGGGCACGTCGTCGATCCGCTGTTCGAGCCAGTTTTTGTCGAGCAGCAGATTGTAGCGGTGGAAGGTGAAGAGCGGCTCGGGCGCGATGCAGACGTCCGTTAGGTCTCCGATTTCGCTATTGATTTTCCACGGCGTCTGATTGCGGCCCAGCGCCTGCATGATCGTCAGCACCTGCTCGTCACAATCGGCCATCATCGATTCAAGGCTCTTGACGGCGAAACCGGCGGCAATGCGCAGCAGCAGCGAATTGCCCGGTATCGCCTGATAGGTGCCGGTGCCGATGGAGGTGATTTCCAGCCTGTCGGCGCCGGTCTTCCAGCTATAACCATAGGCGGGAATGGTGGCGATCTGCAGCAGCGCCAGGGCCGGATTGTTATGCGGGGAAACCGAGCCGTCGATGAAAAGGCCCGGCTGCTGCCCATCCACCACATTGATGCGCTGCGGTGCGAAATAGAGCGGCGCGGCCGCCGAGGCGCGCACCAGGCTCGAGAGACGATAGCGCCGGTTGCCGACATGCTCGCCGTCCTTCCAATAGGGCGCGTCCGGATTATTGGTCAGGAACCAGACGCTGCCGGTATCGAAGCGCTTGGTGATGATGGCGAGGCCGCCCGGCTTGAGCTGGGGTGTGTCGAGCGTGCTCTCGCCGGTGAAGGTGGCGATGTGACGTTCGAGATCCTGACCCAGGAACTGCGCCTGCAGGAACTTGATGCGGCGGATGGTGCGTTTGAACACCACCGGCGCCATGTCGAAATACTGTTTCCTGACCTTGTCGAGCGGCACGCCCAGGGCCAGCGCCGTCGCCAAGATCGCGCCGGTCGAGGTGCCGCCGATCAGGTCGAAATGATCGCGCAAAGCCACCGGACCGCCGGCTTCCCGACCCAGCTTGCGCTCCAGGGCTTCGAGGAAGGCGATTGCGACCACGCCTCTTACGCCACCTCCGTCGATGGCGAGAATGCGCTTCGGTCGCTCCTCGCCCGCCGTCATCGCCGCGTTCCGGCGCGGCGCCTGCGAATGCGGTCGAGAAGCTCGACGGCGCGCGGATCGTTCTGTCCGCTCGGTAAGGCCGGCGGGGCCAGCCACGGATCGACCCATGGCTTGCGCGGTCGCATATACCAGCGTACCGGCATCGGCGCGCGCGTCATGGGTTGCTGAATCTGGCCATAGAACGGGTTTTCGTCGTAGAGGCCGGAAAAAGCCGGATCGGTGCGGTAGTTCGGAAGGCGCGCATAGACGCCCTCGTCGCCGGCCACCTGCAGCAGGATCTCGTCGTCCTTGAGGTCGAGGACGCCGCCGGCGGTTCCGAAGCCTACGAGTTCCGACATGGTGCGGGCGGCGCTCATATTGTTGGCGCCGAAACATTGCACCACCCGGCAATTGTTGATCATCGTCTCCCAGTCATAGGGATAGTGCAGCTTGATCTGGCTGACATCCTGCCAGAAGCTCCAGGTCTTGAGACCATAGCCGCGCAGAAGCGTGATCGCCTGCTGCAATTGGGGGAGGTGACCCAATTGAGCCGCCTCGTCCAGAATGAACAGGGTCGGGGTAGCGGGCCTCGAGCGGCGGCGGATGATCGCTGCGAGGAGGGCGCTGATCCATAGCCGCAACAGCTGGCCGTGCGAATTCAGCATATGTGGCGGCAGGACGATATAGATCGTCATCGGCGCCCCGGCCGTGATGTCATCAAGATTGAAGCTCGTCGAGGAGACCGCCTGTTCCACCATGGGTCCGCGCACGAAGCCGAGCATGTCCTGCGCGAAGGTTTGGATGCCGGCCAGGGTTTCGGGCGCCTTGATGCCGAGCAGGCCAGGGGTCTGGTTGGCGACCGGATGGCGCGAGCGCTTGAGCCGTTCAATGACCGTGTCAGGCTCGCCCACGCTGAGCAGTAGCAGGTCCCGCACGCGTCCGAGGTTGCGCTCGGGTTGCGGCAGGTCGGCGAGCACATGAGCAAGAATGCCGATCAGCAATTGCGTTGCGCGGCCAACCCAGAACTGATCGCGATCGGCCTTGAGCCGTGCCGCGAAGGTGGCGATGGCCGCGCTCATCTCGTCTACCGCAGTCGCGTCCTCGACATCGATGGCATCTAGCGGATTAAAATTGGCCCTTTCCTCGGGCGGCGCTTCTGTGCTGCCCATCGGATCGAGCACGAACACCTTCTGGCCGAGATCTCGGCGGTGCCGTGCGGTGATGGCGTAGTTCTCGCCCTTGGGGTCGATGACGATGACCGGACCGTCATGGCGCAAGAGCGCTGGCACGATGCAGCCGACGCCCTTGCCGGCCCCGGTCGGGGCGATGGTAATGAGGTGTCCCTCGTCATTGAATAAAATTGGATCGAGATAGCCCTGTTGCGGCGTCTGCATGGGATTGCCAAAAGAGAAGCCGATCGGCTGGCGCGCATGTTCCCGCTCCAGCGACCAGCCCACCAGGAGGCCGGGATTGCGGATGGCGGCGGGCAGGCGGGCGCGGTTATCGCTCGGAACCTCATTCATTGCGGCCTCGCAGCAGGAATGCGGAAGGGGCCCTCAAAGAATTCCGTGTCAAGCATCGCCTCGACATCGATCTCGTGGTCCTCGAGCATTTCGACTCGGCCAGCGGGAGGGACGCGGAACAGGCTATAGAACAGCGATGGCCCGTAGCGGACCGTTGTCTGGAACACTATGCCGGACTCGTCGGCTTGCACTTGCCTCAGGGGCTTGAGCTGCCGCCGGACGGCAGCTTTCTGGCTGCGTGTCGTGCCTTGCGAAAAGGCCAGATCGGCGATCGAGCCGATAATCTCGAAGCGCCCAAGGCCCGAGCGGACTGCGCTGCAAAAGAACGACAAATATTCGCCTGCAGCCTGCGGATCGACGATGTTGACGCCGACCAATCTATTGAAGGCATGTAGTGCGTCGGCACGGCCATCGAGCAGGATGGCACCAGTAGGACCGAACATGAAATTGAAAAGAGCCACGGACTCGCTATTGATCTGCGCTTGGCACTCCATCAGCAGCCAATCAGGATAGGCATTGAGTTCCATCGCCCGCATCCCGTGGATCTGCGCCTGGGCCAGAAATGCAGGCAATTCGGCGCTCTGAAGATATTCCCCCAGGATGGTAAGAATTTCGGAGGCTTCGCCGGACAGGACGTCGAACCATTCGCCCGCGATGATCGGCGCACCGACCCATTTCGTCGGCGCGTAGAGTCCGCCAGCACTGCCGTTCCGACCGCCCTCGGCCATTAACTGTGCCCCTGCTCCTGGCCCCTGAGCATGGACCCGGAAAGCCGTACAATGCAAGGGCTTTGCGGTGCGGGCAGGCAGAGCACAGGATTAACGGCGTAGTTCCTCCGAGAGTTGAGGAGGACCGATATCCTGCGTTATGGCTGGGCCATCTGACGACATTGCGGTAATGCGACGCCATCCTCTGTTTCTGTCCTGGTCAGAATCGATCCAGACGACCAAGGTGTCATTGGCCAGAGCCTTGGTTATGCTGTCATTAGTACCTCCGGTGCCGGCGCCCCCCGCACCATCCCAGATGGCGATCAGCAGATTGGTATCCGCCAGGATCGCCTTCTGCACGGCTACGTAACGTTCGTCCGGCGTTGCGAGTGAAATCTCGACCCGATCGCTATGCGGACGAGCCAGCAATTCTCTCAGCCGCTCGATAGCCTCTTGCGGATGGCCGGTGCCATGGGTCTTGAGGTGGCCTTCATACGCTTTCTCGGGCATCGGCAGGACCGCCAAGAGGTGCCATCGTGGCGGCATGGCCTGGGCAGCGACATGGTCAGCCCCTTCCGCTAACCCTGTGACGAGCCTTATCGTCGTCGTCTGCAACGCTTCATCGATGGCGGCGAACAGCCTGCCGATGGTCACGGTCAGTTGCGGTTCCTGGCGCTGATCCATGCGGTTCCAGCGATGTCCCACCACGCCGATGGTGAAGATACGGGCTCTGCTCACCACAACACTCTCCAACCTGGTGGCAAAAGTGCCTATTATAGTTTTGAGTTACTGATTAAAATATTGGTTGCGTTGGAGGGGTGCAATGCAGACGGCCAAGGCGAACAAACGTATCGCGCTCAGGGACGGTCTCGCAAAGCACGGCGAGGTTTTGCGCAAGTATGGGCTGTCGGTGGCCTTCTTTGTCGTGCTGACCGCAGGTCTGATGGCTTTTGAAGCGGCGCGGCAGCCCAGCTCAGAAGGCCTGCCGATTTTCAGTAGCCTCTATCGCAGCCTGCAGATGTTCGTCGTAGGCTTTTCCCTGCCTGATGGCGCAAAGAACAACCCATGGCTTACCGCCATACTTACGTTTCTCAGCTACGCAGCGGTGGCTATATCATCAAGCGCCGTAATCGCCCTTTTCGCCAGGAATTTCGGAGATCCGCTGTTGCTTCGCTGGCAGGCCTGGCGGCGCGAGCATGGGATACCAATCGCTTTGCGATCCACCGCCCATTGGCGCGAGCCGCGTCGTCGCGCTGTCCTTCTTGGCTTTGGCACGGTTAATCGCGCTGTCGCCCAGAGCCTCAAGTCCCACAATTATGCCATAACCGCCATCGATGAGCGCTTTGAGGGGCCGGCGCAACTTATCGCCCGCAACAATGGCGTTTTGCTTATCGCTGGTGACCTAACAGATTTGTCGAGTCTTGAGCGCGGACGGCTCGCATCCGCCGACATCATTGTTGTCGCCGCCGGCAATGATGTCACCAATATCGAGATCGCTGCTGCTGCCCACGCGCTGGAGCAGGGGGCTAATATCTATGCCCATGTTGCATCGCCCAGCTTCGCTGATGATCTGCGCGAAAGTTCGGACCGCGGCTTCCCCTTGGCCGAGGGTGTTCGTACCTTCAGCGTTAAGCGGGAAAGTGCTCGCAATCTGCTGCGCCGCGCCCACCTCGCGCGCCACGCCCGCGAGTGCAATCAGCCGCGGGTCCATCTTGTTATCGTCGGCATGGGCGACCAGGGGGAGGCGATCCTGCTTGAGGCGCTGCAGAGCGCCATAGCCAATGACCTACACCCGCCTCGCATTACCGTAATCGATAAGGACGCCAATATCGTCGCCAAGCGCTTCTGGGCGCAGCGGCCCGGTCTTGCCGCCGCTAGTCTGCCCACGGACGCAGCCCCCGTCATCAGGTTCGTTCCACTCGATGTTCAATCAATGGATTTTTCGCGTGCGGAAGAACTCGATCCTTTGGAGGTCGCCGACAATCCAGTCACGGCCTATGTGTTCTGCTGCGGTGAGGATGCCACCAATCTGGCGGCCGGATTGCGGCTAGAGCACGCCATGTGCTTGGGTCGTTGCCCACCCGCGGCGATCTTTCTGGCTGTTTGGGGGGCGGGTATTGAAACCGAGGTTTATGACGACCGCGATCCCCTCGGCTTCTGCAAGCTGTTTGGCGCCGTTGAGCCGACCATCGAAGGCGCGACCTTCCTCGTCAAGGATGAGGATGAGTTAGCCGCTGAACTGCACGGGGCCTACGAGAAAAAGCGGCGGAGCGGGGTCGGCGCGGATACGCTCGACCGCGCCTGGCAATCGATGCCACAGACCATGAAGGAAGCCAATCGCCGTGCCGTTCGTCATGCGCCTGTGAAGCTGGTGGACCTCGACTTACAATGGCGCGGTATGGGCGAAGCGACCCTTCCCAAGATCGACACGGAAACCGCCCGAATGTTGAACGCCGTGCCCGAGAACATCGACTGTTCCGCCATCCTCGGCGGCCGCCTCGCTGCACCGCCCGAACATCGCATGATGGCAAAGCTGGCTCAAACCGAGCACCGTCGCTGGGTTGTCGATCGTGCGTTGGATGGGTGGCATCCTGTGGATGGGGCACGGGATAATACGGCACGCCAGCATCCGAATATGGTATCTTTCGACGAGCTCGATGACGACGACCAGCACTACGACACTGTTTTACTACGTGCGTTGCTGGAGGAATTTGGGCGTAGTCAGGAAAAAGGCGTAGTTGCTCGGCCAGCGCGCCGCTCGGTACATATCGTCTCGCCCGATGGATCGATCAACGATCCCGTCGCGCTGGATACAACTGAACTACTGCTCGCATTGCCCGCGCAGGACTACAGGTTCCCCCCAGACGGGCCATCGCCTTCTCTGATCGCGACGATCCGCGACTGGGCGACCGGACCGGATGCATGTAGGGTTCGCCTCGTTTTGGGACAGCGTTTCAGCGTCGATATCCCGCATTCACCAGCCGCTCATGCCGCCGGTTATCTGAGGTCATTGGCGGCCAGCATTCCCGCGGATGTTGATCTCGACGTCATCCATCTCTACGGCACCGGACCAGCCGCGAACGTGCCCACTCTCTTGATGCAGAGCTATCTGCAACGGCAAGTCCCCACGCGGTGAACGAAGGCCTTGAGAGATGATTGGCGCAGCGGCTAGCATCCAGAAGGGACGCTTGCTGGTACCGGTGGAGAGATGGTCTCTGTTACGGGATGAACGTTTCGATTCTGCGCCGCGTTGGATTAGCACCAAGCTGGATGACCAATTTCCAACACTGAGCAGGACCGTTCCCGCTTCGCCGTGTTTGTACTCAGGTAAACCAGGCGGTGTACAAACGCATCCCCGATGACTTCCCTGATGCAGGATCATTTTGAGCATCGCCATTGCCGTCTATGATGGCTCGCTGGTTGTGGACGAGATCGTCGGCAGAGCGCCCGAATTCCCACAGCGTCCTATCTGGACTAATCAGGATCTCAGGCAGTCTCCGAGCGGTGCAGCGGGCGACGACGGCCAGTCATTTGCCGCTCGCCTGGGCGTGTACTAGCTGCACCTCAATATCCGCTTCAAAAGCCCGTCTCCGAAAGGGGGCAGGCTTTTTTTTCAGTTTCGGCGATCACTCCTTGCTGTCGCTTCCCGCGCCTCCAATTTGTTGTTTCCAAAAAATAGCCCAACCGGGGCGAACCGGCAGGGCTATCGCTAGAAGACGAGAGTTTGGGGGTCCATCTTCAGCAGGCAGAATGCTAGCTCAAGCAACTGGCACTTGGAAGTGATGAGCCGCGAAATAGAAAAACTCTGATCGATGCGGCGATCAGGGTTCACTTTGCCCCCCGGTGGAAATTCGCCCTATAGTGGCGCCGGAATACTTACCGAATAGATAAGAGGGTCAAAGTAGTATCAAAAGAGTGACGATTGGGGCTGCGGGAGCGCCGGACAAGCCCCAGCAGGCCATGGGAGTGTGCTATCACGTTCGGATAGACCGGAAGCACAAGAGTGATCGAGGAAAAGATCGAGCGCAGGCTGACCAAGAGCCGCGACTGGTGAATGGCGATCCAAGTATCCGCTCAGACGAAGCAAAAGGCCCGTCACACGGAGCGACGGGCTTAGACGTTATACAAATTGCCTTGCGGGTAACGTGAGCACCATAGGCAATACTGAATGCCCGCCGGTATGCTACTTTCGTCCCGCGCGCCGCGTATACCGGGCACGCCCCGTCGCCGGGAGCGCGTTCGTCTTCTACTAACTAGAAGATTAGCCATGTCGCCTCCCGAGGAACCACGCGTGCGTGAGGGCACAACTGAGCGAAACCCTCTTCTTGACCCCGTTGTTTTGCTGCCAGCCGCGTTCGAAACACGGGACGTCAACGCCGCCCTCCTCGCCCTCAGCGAAGCGCTGGTCGCCCGCACCACCGAACTGGCCTGGCCCATCCTCAGCCACCGTATCGGCGCGCTCGAGATGAAGGGTGTGGGTGGCGAGAGGTAGCCTTTGCCTCGCGGCCCGGTGCTGCTAGTATTAGTGACGGACAACTTGTGAAGTCAGATGCCGGGTCAAACAGTAATCACCCATCACAAAAGTTTGGCTGCGAAGCTGCTTCGAGATGCGGCCGGTTTCTTCAGTACTATTGGCAGCCAGAATGCCGACCTGAAGCAGCAGATGGACGAGAATTCGCGGGTCTTCGAGCGGATGGCGGTGCTAGTCGAACGCGATCCAATGGAGGTTCTGCAGACGGTGCGAACCAGTGAGCTGGCGGCGAAGCTGCTCCGCGACGCGGCAACCTTCTTTTCCGCCATCGGCGAGCAGAACCCGCCGTTGAAGATCCAGATGGAGGAGAACGGCATCATCTTCAGGCAGGTGGCTGACCTCGTTCTGCACGATCCGCTGGGCATGATCACCGACGGCAGCGACACGGCATCGCTGCGCGACCCGCTGGCCTTCCTGGAGCGCTCGGACGCTTACCGGGCCGATGGCACGGGCCCGCAGTTCGGACTGTCCTATCCCTCAGCCGGCCAGCCTCGGCCGCTTCGCGTTCTGAGCGACTCCGAAACCGACCGCAGGTTGGCCGGGAGCGTCAACGACCGCGACGACGGCATCTGCCGATATTGCGGTTTCCGCTGCGAGCTCTACCAAGCGGCGGTCGGACCGGCGGGGGCCGTGACGGCGTCACAGTTCTTCACGACCTGCGGATTTTGCGCCAACGTCATCAACCTCGACCGGGTCAGCCCCGCAGGTGCCGGCTGGTTGGTCTGGCTGCCCGAACTCAGCCAGGTCGACCTGAACACCTGGATGCGCGTGATTTTTGTGTGCCGCATCAGTCAGGGCCGTGCAGCCGACCAGGCCAACGCCGCACTGGCCGCATTCACCGACCGACGGCGGGCGGCGATCGAGGAGGTCGGAACCGACGATGCAGGTCAGTTCGAGCAGTGGCTGGCGGGCCGTGCCTCGCCCGAAGAATACCGCGCTGCGTTAAACGGCGCACACGGGTTGCGCCTGCTGGCCTCCGGTCGTCAGATCGTTCGCGATGGCGAGCTGCAGTTCAACCGCTTCCCCCAGATTCTCGCCTACTGGCGATCCAAAGATGGGCCGTTCGGCTCGCTGTTGGCGTCCCATATGGACCTGTCGTCCCTTGTCGCCATCGCCGATGCAGTCCGCAGTGCCGACGGGCCGGTGGTCGCAGCGCCCTAGTCGCGATGGCCGATGATGCGCTCCAGCACGGCGCGGTCCTCGGCGGTAAGCCGGTTGGTCTGCAGCAGGCGGCGGAAGCGGTCCGAAGCGATTTCGTGGACCGCTTTTCCGCTGCCCGGATCGACGGCGCGCACGCTCGCACCAGCCTCGAGCAGCAGCTCCGCCACTTTGAAGCCGCTGCCCTGCAGC
This sequence comes from Devosia sp. SD17-2, assembly GCF_029201565.1. Lineage (GTDB taxonomy): Bacteria > Pseudomonadota > Alphaproteobacteria > Rhizobiales > Devosiaceae > Devosia. The sequence goes on along the minus strand of NZ_CP104002.1, from coordinate 2,527,321 downwards.
GCAAGGACAAGCGGCGTGGGTGAATTTGGCGCTGCCATGTCGGCGCCGAACCGCAGCCTTAGCAGCAGCTCCGCCATCTCGGGGAGCCCCGCCTCCGCCGCCACCTGTAGGACGTTGCGCGGCGGATCCGCGGCCGGAGCGGTGGGGTCTACGCTCAGCGGCCACAGACGTTCGACCAGCTCCATCAGGCCCCGTTCCACGGCGAGGTGCAAGGCCGACCAGCCTCCCGGCAAGTGCGCGCCGGGGTTCGCGCCCTTGTCGAGCAGGGCGTCGGCGGTGCCCGCCTGGCCGGCCGCAATCGCCGACAGCAATGGCGTCTGCCCGTACAGGTTGACCGCTTCTACCTCGGCCCCCCTCGCCAGGAGCCTGGCGAGCTTCGTCAGCCGCCCAGCCTCGGCGGCGACGTGCAGCGGGGTTCTGCCAGAACTGTCGACGTCGGCGGTCGACAGTCCGGCTGCCATCAGGGCGTTGAGTTCGGCGGCTCCGGTGCTGGTATCTTCGCTAGCGGCGAGCAGGTGCAGCGCGTTGCGCCCATCCGGCAGTAGCGCGTCGACGCTGGCGCGGTGTGCGAGCAGGGCGAGGAGAATCGCGCCGCTGGCGGCGAGGATCGGCGGCGTTCCCTTCGACGGCAGGTCCGGATCGGCGCCTGCGGACAGCAGCTTTTCGACGATCTCGAGCTCGCCGGCCCGTACTCCCGCGCCCAGCGGCGTTTCGAGCGTCGTATCGGCGACATCGAGGCCGACACCACGGCCGATAAGCGCGTCCATAGAGGCGGTAAGTCCCGCTTCGGCGACGTCCACGACGAGGGCCCGCCCATTCCGGTCGGGGAGGTCGATGCTCGGGCAGGCGATCAGCGCCGCAAGCGTCGCATCGCGCTCCTCGGCCAGGTCGAACGCCGTCCACACCCAGCTTTCGTCGGGCCGGCGCGGCACGGGCGGCACCCGATCGCTGCCGAGGAGAAAGCGGATGATGTCCGGCTTCTTCTGCCTGACCGCCTGCTCGAGCAGAGCAGTGGCGCTATCGGCGCCCATCTTCGGCGAGTTGAGCAGCACCTCGACCGCCGCCGTGTTACCTGAGGCCACCGCGAGCGCCGCGGCGCTTTGGCCTCGCACATCCACCTCTTTCGGCAGGACCCCGTCGGCATCGAGCAGGAAGGCCAGCGTGTCGGCTGCGCCGGCAGCAGCGGCGCCGAGGTAGGTGCTGCGCCCCGAGCCGTTGGGCGCGCCCATCGACACGCCGAACTCGACCAGCGCCCCGAGCACGGCACGCTGGTTCCAGTGCGAGGCGATCTGAGCCGGGGCCCAACCGTAGACTTGCGGCCGAACCGGGTCGGCGCCGCACTCGAGAAGCAGTTCGACCGCCTCGCGCCCCGTGTTAGTCTGGCCGGCGACGAGAAGCGGCGTCCAGCCATCCGCATCGGGGCCGTCGACCGGATAACCCTCCGCGATCAGCCGGGCCACGAGGGCTGCATTGCCGCTCCTTGCCGCCGAGTGCAGCAGCGTCCATTGCCCGCTGGAGGGGACAGGGACCCGGGCTCCCGCTGCGATCAGGCGGTCGAACAGCGCGAGACTGCCCAGCTCGACCGCGGCCTGCAGAGCCGACATGCCTCGGTCGTTCGTCGCATCGATCGCCGCGAGATTTGGCCCCATGGCGGCGAGCAGCAGTTCGACCATTTCGCGGTGGCCGTGATAGGACGCGGTCATCAACGGAGTCGACTTGTCGGCGGTTGGCGCCGACGGATCGGCGCCGGCATCGAGCAGCAGCTTCGCGATGGCGGTCGCGCCCCATTCGGCGGCGCAATAGAGCGGTGTGTGGAGCAGGGCGGCCGGACGATCTACCGTGGCGCCTCGTTCAAGCAGCAGCCTGCTGATGGCGGTCGAGCGAGAGCGGGTGGAGCGGTGGAGCGCGGCCCAGCCACGGCTGTCGAGCGTGTCGATCAGCTCCAAGCGGGCGTCGAGAACCTTAGCAACCGCCGCTTCGTCGTCGGTGCCGACCGCCGCATGAAGCTCGTTGTCCGCCAGCATGAGCTTGCTGGCATCGATCTGCAGCGCGACGTCGAGGCCGTGCGCGACCTTGCCAGGCCCGTCGGCGCCCTGATCCGCGGGCTGCGAGGAGACGACCGTGTTCTCGCGGCGCTGACGGAATTGCCGGATGTCGTCGACGAGACGCTGCGGCGCGGCGAGCGTGCGGTTCCCGAACTGCAGCGCGCTGCCATCGATGCCGCCCAGCACGGTCAGCGCCATGTCGCTGTAGCCGTCTGCGATCAGGTCCTGCGCCGCGAGATAGGCCATCTCGTCGCGCAGCGTGGCGAGTACCGGGCCCGCTACGGCGACGATGCCGCCGCCGCGCGGCGCCCGGCCGAGCTGTTGCCAGGTCACGGCATTGCGCGCCTCGGCGTGGTCGAAGATATGCCGCTGCGCCAGTTCCGGATCATCGAGCGCCAGCGCCCGCCACATGTTCTCGTGCATGTAGCGCCGGTAGCGCGGCTGCGTGTAGCGCGGATCGGCCTCGCGCACGTGGGCAAAGTAGTGGCGCAGGAAGTGCGCGACCCGTCGCGACGGGAAGTCGGTGTTTCCAGGCCGCAGTTGCTCGGCGTCGAGCAACCGCAGCAGGTGGTGGCGAACGTCCGGGGGCATCTCGAAGAAGCCGCCGCCCTGGTCGCGGCACAGCGGTCCGAATAGAAGGTCGGCATCGTGCAAAGGGTCGAGCCGCGCCGGGCCGCGCAGGAAGTTGGTCCGGATCAGTGCCACCAGCTCGGGGCGCAGCCGATGCGCCGCGGCCGCGTGGCAGGCGAGCGCCAGCGACTGTCCGCCATAGCGCCGCTCGAACAGCGCGACGATGGCAACCGGGTCGCTGTCGTCGCTCATTGCTGGCCACGCAGGATGTCGACGGCCTGCAGCAGGTTGCTGTCGCTAAGGGCCAGCGCATGGCCGTGGCCGCTCTCGGCGATGGCGCGGCGGAAGCCCGATTGCCAGCGCGCCTCGGGCATCGGGTTGACCCAGACCAGCGGGCGGACGCCGCGCGCCAGCGTCGCAGCGATGAACTGCTCGAGCCGCCCGAGCAGGTCGTGCCGTGGCGGCCGGGCCGCACCCGCTTCGCCGAAGACGAGCACCGGCATTCCCTCAGCTTCGCGCAGCAGCTCGGCCGTCGGGCGCGGCCGCGCCAGGTCCGGCGTGCTCTCAAGGTGTCGGCCCGGGGCGCCCGAGAAGTACCCGACGATGACCTTGTCCAGCCGGCTCGTCTCTGGAGCGAGCGTCGCGACGATTTCGTCGCACAATGCCCGCCAGGGCGCCATCGCGACGCCTGCATCGATCAGCACCAGCAGCTGCGCGGCATTCTGGCGCCGCCGTGCGTGGACGATGACCGGAACGCCGCCGGCTCGCACCGTGCTGGCGACGCTACGCTCGACATCGATGCGCGAGCGGTCCTCGACATAGCGTGGCTCCTGGAACCGCCGCCACAATGCCGCGAGCCATAGTGGCGATACCATCTGCGATTGCGTCAGCGTATACGGGTTGCTGCGCGGCAGCTCGCTGTCAGTGATCGGTGGCAGCGGCAGCAGATTGTCGCGATAGCGCGACGGGGCATCCGCTGGCTCGTCGGAGACCGAGTCGTCGAGCACTGCCAGCGCTTCCTCGTCTGCCGCGGCCTTCGCCTGCTGGGCCTCATTGGCGACGTCCTCCGGAAGGCGTGCCGGCGGCTCGGGCACGCTGCCGCTACCGCCGAACGAGCGGCCTGCGATGGCCTCGGTGAGCATCAGCGCGTAGCTCGGCGAGGCCAGCGGCAGTTCAGATTCGATGACTCGGCGGACGATCTGCCGCTCCTCGTCCGAGCGCGCCCAGATAGTCTGCGCAAACCACACCAGCCGATCGCGCAGCGCCACGCGATGCCGGTCGATGTCGGTCGCCGCCTCGATGGTTCGCCGCCCCACCGGTGCGAGGTAGGTGAACGGCGCCTCGACCAGTTCCAGTGCCCGCAGCCCTTCCAGATATTGCCCCACCGAGATGGGCAGTCCTGCCCGGCGCAGCAGCGCTACGAGGTGCAGCAGCGGCGGCCGGGCCTCGGGCTCGCTCATGCCGGGTTGGCCTTCCGGCCGGCATGGCGGGCGTGGCGGCTGATATCCTCCGCCGAGCGGAACAGCAGCCGCCAGAACGGCGGCGTCAGGGTATCTAGTCCGTCGGTGCTGTCCGGGTAAAAGTGGAGCGCGTGGATCCAGTCGAGCAGTTCCGCTGTAGCGGGCTTCTTGGTGGCGCTATCGATCTCGGCCGTCTTGCGGATGGCGAGGAAGGACTGCACGGCCCGGATCACCAGCTGGTTGTTCAACTCGCCAAGCGTTTCAGCTCCTGGTTCCCCGGTCTCCCGGCGCCGGCGCAGGTTGGCGGTGACGATCTCGACCAGCTCGTTCGGGTCGGCCGGAAATTTGAGTTCGAGATAGATGCATCGCCGCAGGAAGGGCTTAGGCAGCTGCTTCTCGCGGTTGGAGGTGAACATCACGATCGGACGCGTCCCGCCCGGCCACGACATCACAGGCGAAAGGTCCCTCTCCGTCTTGGCCAAAGCCGCCTCCTCGGCGGGGATTTCGTCAATGACGAATTGGAAGCGCTCCAGCGCGAACAGCAGGTCGTTTTGGAAATCCATGTCGGCCTTGTCGACTTCGTCGATTAGCACGACCCTCGGCTCGCCCGAGACGATCGCCCGGCCAACCGGTTCGAGCGTGACATAGTTGTGCACATGCGATGCCCGATCCCTGAGCATCGCGATGTTGCTGTCCTGCAGCCGGCGCAGAGCGTCGAAGCGATAGAACAGGTCGTTCGCGCGGGTCGAACTGCGCACCGGCACGATGATAGGCGCGTTCTTGAGCCCAAGTTCGCGCGACACCGCGTCGGCGAGCCTGGTTTTGCCGCAACCGGCCTCGCCTTCGATCAGGAGCGGCCGGCCAAGCCGGATGGCGAGGTCCACCGTCAACGCGTCGTCGCGCGAGATTACATAGTCGCGGGGCCGGCCGTCCTGTGGCATGCCGGTAAAGGATGAATAGGGCTGCGTCATGCCGGTTGCTGTCCGCGCTGAAGGGCTGGTTGGGATTGGTCCGGTGCCGATCGGATCTCGAAATCCTGCTCGGTCATCACGATCGGCTTGCCAGGCTCGGCCGGCTCCGTCGAAGTCCGGCACAGCGCCGCAAGCGATGGCCGCATCGAGGTGTCGTCGGCGAGCACCAGTAGCAGGCTGCCTTGCGGGCGATCCGATCGCTGCCCGTGCCGTTGCCGCATGGCCGCTTCGATCGGTTGCCACACCTCGCGGAGGAAAGAGTTGGCGTTGAGGCACTCGAGCCCTAGCATCAGCACCATGCGCGCCGCCTCGTCTTCCATGATATGGTCGGCGATCAGCTCGGGCAGCGGCGCGTCGCTGCGCATGTCGACCCGCAACGTATCGGCGAGGATCGCCATTGCCTCAGCGTTGCGACCTGACCGCGAGCTATCGAAGCGCTCGGCCGCGAGGTCGATCACCTGATCGGCGTCCTCGACGCTCCATGGATTGGCCTGTGCCAGCGCCTTGGCCACGCCCGCCGGGTGGACGCGGCCAAGGCGCGGCACCAGTAGGCAGGTCGCCGCCGCACTGCTCGTCGACGCAATCCGCCGCAATAGCGCCTCGGGAGTGGCAGGCAGTCTCGGTGCGACAGGGGGGCGCTGGTCGATCGCCGCCGTGTCCGACGGGCCGCCGCTACGCAGCCGGGCGACAAAGCTCGCGATCAGCTTGCGGAAGTGCATTTCGCTGCTGAACGTTTCGGTGAGCCGGGACATTAGGTGACGCTGTGCGTGGCCGTCGCCCAGCGGCACCGCCATGAAGGCGGGCAGGTGCCCCTGAACATACTTAATGAACTGCCGCTGCGCCTCGAGGTCGGCTTCCTGTTCCGCTTCCGACATCGTGCGAACCGCCTCCCGGGCCCGGAGAAGCGTTTGGTCGTATGCGTCGGATGGTAACTCCGGGTGCATCAGGAACATCGGCACCTTGCCGCCATGAGATAACCGCCGCGGCAGGCTCGCGAGGAAGCGGTCGAACTCGTAATGCGTCCATGACGGCGCATCCGGCTGGTTGTTGACGCGTGAGCCGTAACGAAGTCCGAACACGCCAAGATAGATATCGGACTGGTCGACATACGATTTAATGAGGTCGAGCGTCAGGCCGCCGATGCGCGCGTACTGCGCCAGGTCCACCGGCAGCAGGTTCTCGAGCCCGACGAGTTCCGCGATCGCCGCCTCGCGCCACTCCTTCATGTCGGCGAATGTGCCGCTGATGAATACATGGGGAGCTAAGGTAGCCATGCCGGGGTCCTAAATTGCTCGAACTATTGTGGTGCGGCGGCAACAACTGTGGATAACAACAGTAATGCCCGCTCGCCTTCGCGCAAGTGTCGACGTGCATCTGTCCCTCCCTTTTCGTGGACAGGACCACCGTATCGCGCACTTTAAGGTCAAGCGAATAGGGCAGCTTGTTCTACATCGCGTCCAGAAGCGGCCAGTCCACTTCCCACCTCAAAATCGCCGAAACAGTGCCGTTCAGTTAGTAAGTTCGCCTCTTCTTCGAACTATGCCGATCTGCACAAGCGAATGAAAATGTACGGGGCTGGAAATAGATGAGGCCGGCTGCTGGAACAGACCGGCCTCGATATATGTGCGACTGACTAGATCGCGGACAGGTTGAATATACTAGTGTTGCATGAACGCTGCAATAGCCCGTCAGCATTCTAGAAAAGTGTTACCTCGCCGGACGTGTCCTGAGGGAGTAACGGGGGTGTCGATATAGATCAGCGCGGACATGTCCAGAATCGACAACTAGCGGCCCTGCGCCATCGACTGGGTGCAGGGGCCATCAATATACCAGTGCCATCACGGCCCGTCCGCAGCATCGCCGTGCGACGGCTTCGGCATAGGGCTGCAATAATGCGACGGCACGTAGCTGGGCCAGCGATGCTCGGGCCTCGGCGCCAACACCTTCAGCAAGGCCGCCGTGCACGCCGCGGCGTCGAGACCAAGGCGATGGACGAGGATCTTGTGAGCGGCGCTCAGAACGGACGTCACAGCGATCAACGGTTGCTCGCCGCGCCGTGTGGCCTCAATGTTGACACCAGAGCTCGCTGCAAAAGCCAATGCCTCGCCGATGGCATTGTGCACCTGGGCCGACGTCGGCACGCCGGCCTCGGCCATGGCGGCTCGCTGGATGCGCTTCCGTTCGCGGTTGGCTTTCCTGATCTCACTAATTGTGCGTGGCATGTTCGGCCTCCGTCGTCGTCATTCTCGCGAATATCCGGGGCCACGTAGTAAGGCACAAGGCGGACGTGTCCACGGACTTTTCCTCGGGTGGGGGCAGGGGTAACGGCAGGAGAGATGGGGCCGGTTCGCTGAAGCGATGAGACGCTCCGCTGCGCGGGAGCACTGCTAGCATAACGCATTCATTGACGACCCCAACGGGCCCTCTTCCCTTCTCCACGCGCAGCGTGGGCGGCCATTATCAACAAGATCATCTTTTTCGTCAGCGAGCGGTCTGCGCCCTTGCGGGGCGCGCTAACATAATGCGCTCGTCGACATAGTGCACCCATGTGCGAAGCAGGGCCCAGCGGGCCCTGCGAGCCTACGCGCGCGCGTTTTGTTATCTAGATTCTTAAGAGTCAATAATAGGTAACCCGGTAAAACTGCAAATCAACCCCGGCCAATGACGCGGACATCAGACAGTGCAGGGACTTGGGGCTTGACATTGTCTCTGCGGTAAACGGCATTGGTTGCATTTTTTACGGATCAAGTCATGACAGTCCGACACGATACAGAAGCCTCATCAGCCCAGCAAATACAGGTCTTTCGCGGACTTTCGAAGGGCCTCCTGCCGACGGGTCTCACGGCCCCCGGCCTGCGTGCCTTCGTCGTTCTATTGGCTCATGCCAAGCCGGATGGGACCGTCGACATGCTCAAGCCGGATCTAGAGCGGCTGGCGAATGTCCGTATCGACCAAGGCGATCGCTTCATGCATCCGCTGCGCGAGAGTTCGATCGACTGCCCCGCCGACCGCAGTCTCATCGAATATCCTTGGTTCGATTCCATTGACTATGAACCAGGTCAGTACCGCCGCACGGCCGGTCGGTTCCTCGGCAGGCTCTCATACGCTGCGCTGGGCCTCATGTCGTTGTCGCGCTGGTCAGGCAGCGTGCCTGTCGATGTCGACGAGTTCAAGCGACTCTCCACCGTTGGCGGCATCATTCTCTATCTGCGCTGTCGTGCCCTATTGGCTGAGCAACCGAAGACGGTCGAGGCCCAGATGCGGCTGCAGATCGAAGACGTGCACGAGATCTTCGGCTTCTATTGTGATGCTGCAATCTCAAGGAAAAAGGTCGACGGCGTGGTGCGCTGGAAGAGCCTGTCGCTGTCGCGCGTGTCGCGGGTGCTGCTCCAGCCCGGCATCGACGACATCAAGCGCAACGCTGACGACCTGCTAATTGACCTGCGGGAGATCAAGGCGCCTGGGTCCGGCAGGGGGAAGCCGTGGAAACGAGTCGACATCGTCTTCGGTCCGCTGCCGAAGCGGACTTCTTTGAGAGATCTCAATATGCGGGGCATCGAGAAGCAGGAGCATGCGGCGCGCCGGTTCACGTCCGTCGACCCAGCAGAATTCCCAAAGAAGCCGGAGAAGGCTGGAGACCAATCGGAGCCCGCCAGCGATAGCTAAAATGCGATCGAAAAAACCCCCGGACACCACGCCACGGATCCGCTACCACCACGGAAATCGAGGAGATGGCACATGCATGTTTCTGATGGCGAACTGGGACTGGCGATGGCTATGGGCAGCCGTCTCCGCGCTGACCAGCGGGCTCATCAGTCCGCTATCGCCCAAAAGGACAGCGACATCGCACTTCTGACAGCCGCGCTCCGTCGTGCTCGGGCAGAGCTCGAAGAAGAACGTGCAAAGCGCCTGCTTGCTGAAACGAAGCTCGAAGACCTGCTGGACACCGTCATCTGATTCAGGGCCACTCCCTAATTGCGCCCATAAAAAAGCCCGGCCATCGAGCCGGGCTTCGTCGTCTCTGGTGGTCCTTATCGTTTATGGATGTATGCCCTTCTCAGCGAGCACTTCGCGCAGCGTCTTGCGGCCTTCAGGCACCGCCGCCTTTCGTTTCGTCGCCTCCATGGCTGTGATGGTTTCCGCCTCGTAGCGGCACACGCCCTTGATTAACGCTATGCTTCGCAGATGCGCCCGCAACTGCTGCTCATCAGCACAAAGAACCCTGCACAGCGCTGGCTTGTCGAGCACGCGCAGCCAACGAAGCATCTGCGGCGTGATGCCCTCCAGATCGTCTGCAGTCAGTCCGTGGCCCTGGACAAGCTTGCCGCCGACACGGCGGATGGCGGCGTGGGTGTTATCAGTTTTTGCTGACAGATCCGCCTTCGCCTCGGCCGCCACGCCAGCGTTAGGCATGACAGGCGTGGCAGGTACGGCGACAAGGCGTGTGATCCAACGGCCAGCAATTTTCACACGCTCCGTCACGAACTTCCGCATCGCAGCCAGCATGCGGCCAATTGCCCCCGTAATCGAGTTGATCGACATAACTCTTCACCTTTTCGTTGAGTGACGCCAATGACGGTGCTGCCAATCCATGCAAGGCACCAGAATAGGGGGTGAAAATCGTAGAATAATCTTGCGCGAAAACAGGATTTTCGGAAACGCCCTAGAAAATCGGGTCGGATAGCGGGTCGTCGATTTACGCTATAGCCAAAAACTTGGCGAAGCCGTTGAGTCGCCTCAGAAATACTTTCCTACTTTTACGATAGCGCGAACGTTTCTGTTCGCCCCCTCTAGAATCCATATGACGCGGGCCCTGTAGCCTCCTAAACAAATCCGACTCGTTCCTGATTACGTTTTGCGACAACCCAAAACGGGCTGAAACGGCCGGATTTCGGCGGTTTCGGGCTTGAGATCGGCGGGTCGATTGCGGATATTCGTTGGGTCAAGAACCGGATTTCAAATGTTCCGAAAACTGCGCAGTTCTCCACAGACTAATAAGGCCGCTGATACAGCGCCTAAGACTGGCACGCGGAAGGAAGCGTGCGGAAGATGACCTACCGCCCTCGCAATTCGTCTAGCAGCTCGCTGAACAAGTCGCTGAAACCTTCGATGACAAACCAAGAACGAAGCCGCGCATTGGCCTGAGGCCGCGCCGCTAGAAAACGCTCACGGGGAGCAATTCACATGACGAAGTCCAAGAATGCGCGTTCCAGCGCCACGGCGAAGCCTTGCCAAAATTTCTCTGCGATCGCTCTGACGCACAAAGGCGAGATAGTGATCACCGGAGATGACAACACCGGCAGTCTAGTCCGCGATGCCGCGACAGCTGTAGAAGCGTTCTTCGAGAACGAGAAGAATGGCACACAGCCTGTCGTAATTCATCCGTCTTGGACCGCGATTCCGCTGACTGATGACGACACCGGACGCACTGAGCTCGTCGTCGCCGGCGAGTGTGTTGGCCGCACTGAACACGCAGCTAGCGTGCTCGCAGCCATGTTTGGCTACCTCTCCGTCGACGATGGAGAAGATGATGAGGACGACTGGCAGGACGCAGAAGGCGACGACGATGGAGACGAAAGCCACGGCGACAAGCTGATCCGCCTCCGCGGCGAGATCGGCGTCGTGCTCGCTCGAGAACGTCTCGTTGCCGAGGATCGCTCGATCAAAGACGTGCGCTACATCGCTGAGCGCGTCCGTGACATAGAGAGCCTGGTACTCGCGCAATTGGCGATCGACTGCGAGCTGATGATCCGCGAGCAGATCAAAGAGGGTCGGCCGCTGACGAAACGCGAGATCTACGATGTCCCCAACGCGATGCTCATCAACCGCACGACCTTCTTCGATGAGCTGATCGAAGCACTGTCGACCTGCGCCGCCGACGACGCCATCGATGCCACAGAGAGGGCGCTCTGGTGCGAGACGATCGAGGGCCCTGAAGCGGCCGACCGTATCCTCGCTGCGCGGCCCGACGACAAAGAAATCAGGGTCATTCATCGTGCTTACGAATCCGGCCTTGAGAGCTGCGACAATGCGGCGATCGCGATGATCGACTGGCTGCGTGAGGGCAAGCGCTACACGAGTGCAGCCGAGGACCGCGCCGCTCGGATCTTCGCTGCAGCGAAGGCAACACGTGGCGCCAGCAGCATCCGCATCGACATCGTGTCTGATGACGATGACTGAGGGCGAACGCATCGTCGCAGATCCGTAGCCGCTTGGAGCCGGTGCTTGACGCTGGTCCCTTGCTACGCCCCGCTGCATAACACCGGCATCACGGGAGGCAATTACATGAGCAGAGTTTTCTTCACCGCCGACACCCATTTCGGCCACGCCGGCATCATCGGCATGTGCCACCGCCCGTTCGGCAACATCGAAGAGCATGACCGCGGCCTCATCGAGAACTGGAACGCGGTCGTGCAGCCCGACGACGTCGTTTGGTTCCTCGGCGACTTCGCCTACCGCACGCGCCCTCAAAACATCCGCCGTATCTTCGACATGCTGCACGGCACCAAGCACCTCGTGATCGGCAACCACGACCATGGAAAGCCGGGAAAGGTTTCGGCCACGCTGCAGCTGCCCTGGGCATCGCAACATGAGCAGATCGAAGTCGCCGCCGAGGACGGCACCACGCTCGTTCTCAACCACTACAGCTTGAGGGTTTGGCGGAACATGAGGCGCGGCGCCGTTCAGCTATACGGCCACTCGCATGGAAGTCTCCCTGGCACCCGCCAATGCATCGACGTCGGCGTGGATAATTTCGGCTACGCGCCCGTATCGTGGCTTCAGATCAAATCACGGTTGGCAATGCTGCCCGCCCTCGATTTCCGACCCGATACGGACGAAGTCGAACAGCTGAAGCGACCCGAGGCTGTGCCGGCCGAAGAGTCCGTGCTGCCGACGCCCTAGGGACAGATTTCATACCATCCCCGCGCCTGTGGACAAAATTCACGGGCAGGGGACGTTTTTCATGACGTAATCTATTTCTCACCGGTGCACGCATTCGTAACGCGAAACCCACCGCGATAATCTATTCGCCACGCTGGCCATGCATGGCGGCGTCGTAAAGCTCGTCCGACCACAGATGGGTCGTCCGCACCCCCACCAGCCGCCTCACGAGAAGGTGCCCGACGTCGTCGTTGGATGGGTACCGCTGCCGGACCCGCCAGAAATCCGACCGGTCGCAGCGTGGGCATCGCCCGCCGAAAAGATCGCTGAGAAATGTTTCGCGATGAAATATCTGCAGAAGATCAGTCGCAAGGTACGCTCTTGTGCGTCTGCAAAGAGTGCACTTCGCTAGCAAAATGAGACCTTTATCGGCGGCGTGGCCGAGGCGCGGGCGATAGAATTCGGAGGACGGAGGGCTGTTCGTCATGTCGCCAAAAATAGAACGAACCGGGAACGAAAATCAACAATGAGATTGAATACGATTTATTTTCATTTACCTCTTTCAATCCCTCGGCGGCGAATATGAATTGTATTCAGAAGCGGCGGAGGTACCATCGTACACGTTAGAGGGACACTAACATGAGCACCGAACTGAGATCGAAGCCGTGGGCCTTGGCCGTTGCGTGATCAGTGAAAAACTGGTCTTTGTAGGTGAGGTGATCGGTGGCGGGACAGGTGGTCCCGGCAAGGTCACACAGTTCGTTGACTTCGACAGAACTGTGCGCATCGACTGGTTCCGCGACGACCGGTCGGGTTCGAAGCGGTCGGGCAGCTGCAGCTGGCAGTTGGAGGCCGACGCGCTCTATCGTATCGACGACGTCGCCATCTCCAGCCGCAACACCAACACCTTTTACGTGTCGACGTTTGGCGGTCAGCCCGAGGTACTGAGCCGCGACGAGTTCGAGGCCGAACGGACGCGACTGTGGCCGCTTGGTGCCCAGCTGGCCGCCGAAGCCGCTGAGAAGCGCCAAGCCGCTGAGGCAGCGCGTATCGAGCGCGACAGGGCTGAAGCCGAGCGTCGCCGCATTGCCGCCGAAGCCCTGAAGGAGCTGAACGCGGAGAAGGCTGCCGAGATCGCCAAGAACGGCCAGCCTGTCGACGAAGGCTTGCCGGAGCTGTGGGGGACGCCGAAGCAGATCGCGTATGCGCTTTCGATCCGTTCAGCGTATGCTGCCCGGCACCCCGGGGACGCCGCGCTGAAGCGGGGAACGACCGCGAAGTACTGGATCGAGAACCACCGCTCGATTCTATTCCGCTAGGAGCGAAGATGGCTATGACCGCCGCCTACATCGAAGAGATCGCCCGCGCAGTCGTGGGCGATCATACAGGCTGGCAGGCCCGGTTCGCCGACACCGCAGGCATTTCGAGAGCCCATCTCAGCAACGTCTTGAAGGGTACCAGGCCCGTGACGGACGACTTCAAGAAACGGGTGCTCGCTGCATGCGTCGAGCAGTCCGGGGAACTGGCTGAACGTGCCGAGCGGCTGGACGGGTATGCCAACGAGATCCGCCTGTCCATGATGTCCACGCCTCCCGCGGGCTATACTAGGGAACAGTACGAGGCTGATGCCGACGAGGCCGAGGCCATGATCGGCGACATGACAAAAACAGAAGAGGGGGGAGCGTAATGCCCCTCTTTTTTTTGCTCATATGGTCCCTGTCGTCGTCCCCCGGTCGGTGTGGCCGGCGATCATTGATTCCACGACGGTCGCCCCAATGTCGCCCCAGCGACCCGTCGCCCCAGTCAGGGGATGGGTTGCAATCAATGACTACAAGGGGTTAACTGGTGGTCCCGGCGGGATTCGAACCCACGACCCCAGGATTAGGAATCCTGTGCTCTATCCTGCTGAGCTACGGAACCAGCCAATTCGGAATTAACAGCAGGATTGGCAAGTTGCAAGGCGTGGCGCGGCAATCCACCAGATGCTAGGGCAAAGCCCATGTCACAATTCCCGACCTTCATCCTTTATCCAGATCCAACACTCCGCGCCGCCGCCGCAATCCGCCCGGTCGATGCGGCGCTGCGAGCCACCGGCTCGGCTCTTCTCTCGGCCGCCGAGAGCCACCGCGTCTATGGTCTGGCCGCCGCCCATATCGGGCAGGTCGAGCCGGTCATCGTCATCAGCGTGGCACCGCCCGAAGCGCGTGACTATCGCGTGCTCTATAATCCACGCATCGTTGAAACCGGCGGCTCGCTGGTCAGCGGCACGGAAGGCTCCGTCTCCCTGCCGGGTATCGAGGTCGAGATCTCGCGCCCCGATCACGCCAGCGTCGCTTATGACGATGCCGACGGCGCACCGCGAACCCTGTCCCTCGAGGGTTTCGCCGCCCGGGTCGCTCTGCACGAAACCGAGCAGGTGAACGGCATTTTCTTCCTCACGCATCTCAGTCGCCTCAAGCGCGACGCCGCGCTGCGCCGCTTCCAGAAGCTCTCCCGAGATCAGAAGTGATTCTGATCTGAACGGCTTACGCAGCCCGCTCCCATTTGACACGAACACTGTGCGCGTCTGGCCGACACGGTTGATCCCGGACCTGTGCTCGTTTAAACGGGGGCCAGCACAAACAAGGAATAGAAATGCGCACGGAAATTGAAAAGGCCGTTGCCGAAATCGAGCAGGTTCTGACCCTGCTGAGGAGGCATCTTTGACTGGGATACAGCTCAACTCCGCCTCGACGCGCTAACCGCGCAAACTGAATCACCCGACTTCTGGAACGATCCGGAAAAGGCCCGCGTCACCATGCGTGAACGCGACGAGCTTGATGTCGCCGTCAAGGCGGTGCACGAGCTCGAAGCCGGCATTCGCGACAACACCGAACTGATCGAGATGGGCGAGGCCGAGGGCGACGCCGATGTCGTCAAGGAAGCCGAGCAGGCGCTGCTCGAACTCAAGCAGTCTGCGCGTCGCCGCCAGATCGAGACCCTGCTGTCCGGCGAAGTCGACGCCAATGACTGCTACGTCGAAATCCACTCCGGCGCCGGTGGCACCGAGAGCCAGGATTGGGCGAACATGCTTTTGCGCATGTACACCCGCTGGGCCGAACGCCGGAAGTTCAAGGTCGAAGTGCTCGAAATGCACGACGGCGAAGAAGCCGGCATCAAGTCTGCGACGATCCAGATCAAGGGCCACAATGCCTATGGCTGGCTCAAGACCGAAAGCGGCGTGCATCGGCTCGTGCGCATCAGCCCGTATGACTCGGCTGCACGGCGTCACACGAGCTTCTCGAGCTGCTGGGTCTATCCGGTGATCGACGACAGCATCGACATTGAGATCCGCGAAGCCGACCTCAAAGTCGACACCTATCGCGCCTCGGGCGCTGGTGGTCAGCACGTGAACACCACGGACTCGGCCATCCGCATCACCCACATCCCGTCCGGAATCATCGTGGCGTGTCAGCAGGAACGCAGCCAGCACAAGAACCGTGCAACGGCCATGGCCATGCTGAAATCCCGTCTCTACGAGATGGAACTGCAAAAGCGCGAAGAAGCGGCGAACGCCCAGGCGGCCAACAAGACCGACATCGGTTGGGGCCACCAGATCCGCTCCTACGTCCTGCAGCCCTACCAGATGGTCAAGGACCTGCGGACCGGCGTCGAAAGCGGCCAGCCTTCCGTGGTGCTCGATGGCGACATCGACGACTTCATGGAAGCAGCACTCGCCCAACGCGTCGGCGCAGCGACGGATGTCGCCGCAGACTGATCGTCCCTGTGATGCAAGCAATCATGGCCGTCTCCTTCGGGAGGCGGCCTCTTTATTTAGCCCAGCAGCGCCTGAACGCGCTTCCCGGCGGCGAGGAATGTGCGCGGGTCGATCGGGGCGTCGCCCTTGCGGATTTCGAAATGCAGATGCGGCCCGGTCGAGCGTCCGGTTGATCCCACCTTGGCGATCGGTGTTCCGGCATTAACGCTCTGCCCCTCGCGCGCCAGATAGCCGCTGAGATGGGCGTAGCGGGTGATATGGCCGGTCGCGTGGGTCACTTCCACCACCTTGCCATAGCCCGATTTGGTCCCCACAAAGCTCACCACACCCTTTGCGGCGCTGAACACCGTGGTCCCGGTCGGAGCCGCAAAGTCGAGCCCGGCGTGAAACGCCCGGCCGCCGGTGAACGGGTCCTTGCGATTGCCGTAACCCGAGCTGTTGCGATAATTGCCGGTCATGGGCATGTGGATCGGCGCCGCCTCGACGCTTTCCCGCGCCGCCTTGTAGCGCAGCAGCGCCGCCATGACCGCATTGGCGTCTTCCACCATGGGCGAGCTTTCCATGCCCTCGGCGGCGGGCAGCAGCGGGCCGCCCATGCCGAGTTCGCCGAGATCGGGCAAGGCCATGGCGATGCCCAGCTGTCGCATTTCGATGACAATGCCGTCGGTCCGCTCCGTCGCGGCTTCGGCTATCCCCGTCATGGCGCGATGCGTCTCGCTCATCATCTGCTCGAGGCTCTCGGCGGTCGCCACGATGTCGGGATTGCCGGACGCATTCGTGCTGGCCAGCTGTTCGGTCGCGGGCGCATCGGAAATCGAAACGGCAGCGATGCCCAGCTGGTCAGCCTTGTCGACGAGTGCGCGCACCAGCTGATGCTGCTCCAGCAGCACATCCTGCTGGGCTGAAAGCTCCTGCAGCTGCAAATTGATATCGCCCGCCTGGGCATAATTGCGCGAGTGCAGCCGGTCGATCTCGACGCGCATCTGGGCTATGCGATCCTCATAGGCGCCGATCACCTGCTCGGACTGCGCGTTGAG
This sequence comes from Devosia sp. SD17-2, assembly GCF_029201565.1. Lineage (GTDB taxonomy): Bacteria > Pseudomonadota > Alphaproteobacteria > Rhizobiales > Devosiaceae > Devosia. The sequence goes on along the minus strand of NZ_CP104002.1, from coordinate 2,510,599 downwards.
CAGCCGTGCAATATCCGGCGCCATAAGTAGGCCCGTCGCAGTCAGCCCGTTGGCGCCCAGCAGCAGCGTGAACATGCCGTAGAACAGGGCAGGGTGGATCCCCTTGCGCACTGGTCGTGCCGACTTGTCTTTCTCGCCGAAGCTCGCAGATTGGCGCATTCTGGCCCTCACGCATGACCTGGAACATGGTGAGCGAAGTATGACCGGGCATAGTTAAGAAAGGCGAAAAGCCCGCGGAGCCTCAGCCCTTTGCGCGAAAACTATCCAGCGCTTCGAGCATTTTGGCCGCATGCCCCTTGATCCGGGTGGCCCTGATCACCTTGGCGATCCGCCCCTCGGCGTCGATGATGAAACTGGTCCGAACCAGCCCCATGAACTCCCGCCCATAGAGCTTCTTCAACTGCCACACGCCGAACGCCTCGATCGCCTTGCGCTCCGGGTCGGCGATGAGCGGCACTGCCAGCCCATACTTCCGGCGAAATGCCTGGTGGCTGTCGAGATCGTCAGGCGAGATGCCAATCAGAACCGCGCCGCGGTCCCCAAATTCGGCGGCCAGGGCGGAAAACTCCCGGTTTTCGTCAACGCAGCCGCCGGAATCGTCCTGGGGATAAAAGAACAGCACCACCGGGCGCCCCAGCTGTTGGGAAAGCGTGAAATTGGTGCCATCATCCAGCGGAAGTGTGAAATCGGGAGCGATGTCCCCAGGCTGCAAATGTGTCATTGTCTGGCTCCGCGGCTACGCGGCCTCAATAGTGGGTGTCAGCGCCACAATCCAGCCGGTATCATTGTCCAAATGACCGCTTTCAGGCGGATGATTCTGTGAGGAGCCGGCAGATAACTACCCATCCTCGATCTGGGCGCCAGTGAGCGAGTGACAATCCCCGCCGAGCCGACCGCAGTCGTAGAAGCGCCGCCGACCCGCAGGAGAATGCCTCGCGGGGCGAAGCTTGCTGCCTGGATTGTCGGTGTGCCGCTGGCGCTCCTCACAGTGCTCTATCTGATCCTTCTCGTTACCCCGATCCGCCTGCCGTTCGCCGGCGATACCGTGCGCGGCCTCGTCCAGTCGGCGCTGCCACCAGGCGCAGAGATCGAACTGGGCGACATGGCGCTGGCGCTCGAGCAGGGTGTCTGGCCCGTCATCCAGTTTTCACCCGTCACCTACAAGGACAGCGTGTCGGGCGCCCGCGTCGCCATGGAGGCGCTGGAAGTCGGTTTCTCGCCGCTGCTCATGCTGGTGGGCAAGCCGGGAGCGACGGTCACCATTGTGGCCCCGCATATCCAGCTCGTGCAGGACCTCTATGGCCCGCGCCTCACCACATTCGAGATGGAAGAGGATCCCGAGGGCGGCCCGCCAACCCTCAAGGTGCTCGAGGGCGAACAGGCCTTTCCGCCCGTGGGCATCGCCCATGAAGGCGTCGTCGTCGGCAGCGAGAAGGCGCCGCTCCGCTCTGACAATGACTGGCTCGTCTATAATCTCGAATCGGCCGAAGTCTCGATCAACGACCTCGTCGAGCAGATCCGACAGGGCCGCTTTTCCAAGCTGACGATCCGCGACGGCACGGTCGACATGTCCGACTCCGTCTATCAGCTCTTCCGCCGCATCGAGGATGTATCCCTCACTGTGGGCACCGGCACGTCGGAGCAGGAGATCCTCGGATCCTTCTCCGCCAATATCGGCAATCGCCAGGTCACTGGAACTTTCGAACGCGTCCTCGCAGATGACGGCACCTCGCGCCTCAAGGCCGATGTCATCAATCTCGATTTTGCCGCGCTCCTGCCGTTCATCGATGATGCCTCGGCCATGGCCGCCATGCGGGGGGCGGGTGCGCTCTCCATCGATGTCGGTTTTGACCCGGCAGGCGGCACCCTGATGGAAGGGATTTTCCGCATCGATCTCACCGGTGTCGACCTGCGCATCGGCAAGGACTATTTCCCGGTCGCCAGTTCCATCATGGAGATCACCTGGAACCCGTCCGCCGGCCAGTTTGTGCTGGCGGATTCGGCAATCCAGATCGGTCAGAGCAATGCTCGCGTTGCTGGCACATTTGCTATGGGGCTCGACCCCGATTACGGCCCGACGATCGGCATTTCCCTTCAGGCGCGCGACGTCTCGATCCATCCCAATGATCTGGAAGCGCCGACCGCGCCCTTCACCACCATGGAATTTTCCGGCTGGTCTGCGCCGCTCTATGGCGCAATGGGCATCGATCGTTTCGTGGCCCGGCGCGACGACACCGTCGTCGAAACCATCGGCCGCATCGACATGCTGCGCGACGGCATGGGCCTCGAAATGACCGTGGCCGGCAAGGCCGTTACCGCCGATGACCTCAAGCGCCTCTGGCCCTACATCATGGGCGGCGAGAGCCGTGATTGGTTCGTCGCCAATGTCCCCGAAGGCCGGGTGGTCGAGGCCCGCCTCGAGTTCAATTATCCTGTCGGCACGCTTACGCTCGATGGTGAGGATGCGCCCACGCCCGAGGGCGCGATGAGCATCGACATGCTGGGCGAGGGCGTGAAGATCCGCGCCGTCGATACCATGCCGCCCATCGCCATCGATGGCCTCACCCGCCTCCAGATCAAGGACAGCAACGTCACCATCTCCGCCTCCGGCGGCGAGGTGCCGACGCGGGCAGGGCCCATCCGCATCGCCAATCCGGCCCTCGTCATGGACAATTCGGTCCCGGACGAGAGCATCATGGAAATCTCGGGCAGTCTCAAATCCTCCATCGCCTCGCTGGTCGCCCTTGCCGAGGATCAGGCACCGGACGTCATGGCCGGCACGGAATTCCCCCTGACCATCTCCGCACTCACCGGCGACGTCGATCTTGGCCTCGTAGCCACCATCGGTCTGCCGGACGAAGAGTCTGGGAGAGAGATGGATGTCGACTACGTCGTCACCGGAACCCTCGCCGATTTCGCCAGCAGCGAGCCGATCCAGGATCGCCGCATTGGCGATGGCCAACTCAGCTTCTCCGCGACCCAGGACAATTACGTTGTCGGTGGCACCGCCAATATCGACGGCATGGTGGCCGATATCTCGGTTGCCGGTACGCCCGAAACCGCGCCAAATCTCAAGATCTCCTCTTCCGTGGCGGTAAGCGACCTCAAGGCCATGGGCTTTGATGCCTCGCCCTTCCTCACCGGCCGCGTGAAGTTCAGCGCCGAGCCCCAGGCTGACGGTGCCCTCAAGATGGTCGTCGACCTGGCAGACGCCGGCCTCACCATCAAGGATATCGGCATCACCAAGGCCGCCGGCACGCCCGGCACGTTGACCGCAACCGTCCGGCCCGACGGCGAGACCACTCATCTCGAAGAGATCGATCTTGGCTTCGGCACCGTGCGTCTCAAGGGCGGCATTGAGTTCCACGCCACCAAGGGCCTTGTGGCGGCCAGCTTCGACACGTTCGCCCTCAGCCAGGGGGACAGTGCCCAGGTGGCGGTTTCGCCTATGGACGGCGGCTATGCGGTCCGCATCCGTGGCAAACAGCTCGACCTCAAACCCGTGGTCCAGCAGTTCTTTGATCTCAACCAGGGCAGTGGCGGCGTCCAGACCACCCAGATCAACCAGACCCTGGCGCTCGACGTCCGGCTCGACCGCGCCGTCGGCTACTATGCCACGACAGCGTTCAACGTGAACGTCGACCTGCTGCTGCGCGGCAGCGACATGCGGCGGGCAACCGTCTCCACCCAGTTCGGCGAGGGCAATGCCCTCTCGATCACCACCAATCCAGCTCCGCGCGGCCGTTCCCTCAGCGTCGCCTTCAACGACGCCGGCACCATCCTGCGCTTCCTCGGCATCTATTCCCAATTGGCCGGGGGTAGCGGCAGTCTCGTCCTCACCACCGATCGCGACGCCGACGCCGAGGCCGGCCGTCTCCTGCTGCGAAATTTCGCTATCGTCGATGAGGCCAATGTCGCCCAGATCCTCGGCAATCACTCCGATTCCCGCGCCGCCATTGCCGCCCGCAACCGTCTTGATTTCGACGCAGCCCAGGTCGATTTCGTCCGCCGCAAGGATCGCGTCGAGGTCACCAATGGCATGTTGACCGGCGACACGGTCGGCGGCACGGCGCGCGGCTTCATCTACACCGACCGCCGGCAGTATGATCTCAACGGCACCTATGTGCCGCTGTTCGGGCTCAACAACGCCTTCCAGAAAATCCCGCTGCTCGGCCCGCTCCTCGGCGGCCGTGACGGCGAGGGCCTTGTCGGCGTCACCTTCGCCATCCGTGGCCCGCTGGACAATCCGCAGTTCGCCATCAATCCGCTGTCGATCCTGCTGCCAGGCGCCTTCCGCGAGCTCTTCGAGTTTCGCGCCCGCGAACTTCCTCCGGCCGAATAAAAAAAGGCGCCACAATCACTTGGGCGCCTTTTCAGATTCAAAATGTGAGAGCTCTTACACCGGTTTGATCAGCGCGTGACGCTTCTTGCCGACCGAGAGCTTGATCACGCCTTCGTCGAGCAGGGCGTTGTCGCCGATCACCAGCTTCTCATCATCGATGCTGGCGTCGTTGACCTTCACCGCACCCGAAGAGACATGCCGGCGGGCTTCGCCGTTGGAGGTCGCGAGACCAGCCTTCACCAGTGCACTGAGAATGCCGATGCCGGAGCTCAGCTCGGCATGTGTCACCTCTGCCGTCGGCAGCGACAGATCGAGCTTGCCGGTCTCGAAGGTGGCGCGAGCCGTTTCGGCGGCTTCATCGGCCGCAGCCTGGCCGCGCAGCATGGCGGTGACTTCGGTCGCGAGGCGTTTCTTGGCTTCGTTGATATCGCCGGCCACGATGCGTGCGATCTCGTCGAGCGGCAGCGTCGTGTAGAGCTTGAGGAAGCGCTCCACGTCGGCGTCCTCGGTATTGCGCCAGTACTGCCAGAAATCATAGGCCGACAGCATGTCCGGGTTGAGCCAGATGGCGCCGTTCATCGACTTGCCCATCTTCTGGCCCGACGCGGTCGTCAACAGCGGCGAGGTCAGCGCATAAAGCTGCGGCGTGCCCATGCGGTGCCCGAGGTCGATACCATTGATGATATTGCCCCACTGGTCCGAACCGCCCATCTGCAGGCGCACATTGTAGCGCTGGTTGAGCTCCACGAAGTCGTAGGCCTGCAGGATCATGTAGTTGAATTCGAGGAAGCTGAGCGACTGCTCGCGATCGAGCCGCTGCTTGACCGAGTCAAAGCTCAGCATGCGGTTGACCGAAAAGTGCTGGCCAACGTCACGCAGGAATTCGAGGTAGTTGAGCGGCAGCAGCCACTCGGCATTGTTCACCATCAGCGACTTCTCGCCGGCGAAATCGAGATAGCTCGAGAACACCTGCTTGATACCGTTGATGTTGGACTGGATCATGTCCGTGCCCATCAGCTTGCGCGCCTCGTCCTTGAAGGACGGATCGCCCACCATGCCGGTGCCGCCGCCCATCAGGGCCACGGCGCGATGGCCGGTCTTCTCCAGCCAGTGCAGCATCATGATCTGGATCAGGCTCCCCACATGCAGGGACGACGCCGTCGGATCAAAGCCGATATAGGCGGTCACCTGTTCGGTGGCGAAGAGATTGTCGAGCCCATCAGGGTCGGACATCTGGTGGATAAAGCCGCGCTCATCAAGGGTGCGCAGGAAATCGGATTTGAACTTGCTCATTTTGCGATCCAAGTGCCGCCGGGGTCTCTGCCACCGGCGTCCGGGAATAGTAAGCGGCGTGCCCGGGTAAGGCACGCCGTGGTGAGGCGATCGCCTCCTTTGCGCTCAGATTTAGCGCCCGCCGCCGTCCGCGATCTCCTGACGGCGACGGTCGAGATATTCGGCACAGGCCGTGGTCAGTTCGTCCACCTTGCCTTCGTAGAAGTGGTTGGCGCCTTCCACGATCTGCTGCTCGATGGTGATGCCCTTCTGCGTCTTGAGCTTGTCCACGAGCTTCTGGACGGACGTCGGCGGTGCCACGCGGTCCTTATCGCCGTGAATGATCAGGCCCGAGGACGGGCAGGGGGCGAGGAACGAGAAGTCGTAGAGATTCTCCGGCGGGGACACCGAGATGAACCCCTCCACTTCCGGACGGCGCATCAAAAGCTGCATGCCGATCCAGGCGCCGAAGGAAAAACCGGCGATCCAGCACCCGCGCGACTCGCGGTTGATGATCTGCAGCCAGTCGAGCGCGGCCGCCGCATCGCTGAGTTCGCCGATGCCGTGATCGAATGCACCCTGGCTGCGGCCGACGCCGCGCGAGTTGAAGCGCAACACGGAAAAGCCGCGTTCTGCGAACATATAGAAGAGGTTATAGACGATCTGGTTATTCATCGTCCCGCCGAACTGCGGATGCGGATGAAGAACGATGGCGATCGGTGCGTTCGGCTCCTTGCCCGGCTGGTAGCGGCCCTCGAGGCGGCCTTCGGGGCCATTGAAGATGACTTCAGGCATGGGTTTGTTTTCCGGCCTTTTTGGCTGTGTATTAAACGGAGTTTTCCAGTCAGTTTAAGGGCAGCGCGCCGCTTGACTAAGCGCGGGCCTCTCCCTAAAACATGGGTCGGAAAACCAGTTTAGAATTGTTCGAAACTCGGTTTTGGCCGTGCAACGGCCATGTGAGCGCCCCTTGTAATGAAATTGGGCGGCATAATTCAAGGATTGTTTGGTCCCAGGTGCGCGGGAGCGTCCCATTGGGAGCATGGCAGGTATGTTGGGCAATGGGGTCCGGTTAAGCGCAATGGCGAGACAGAACGTCTATCTCGATCACAATGCAGCCTCGCCGCTTCGTCCAGAAGCGCGCACGGCGCTGCTTGCCGCGCTTGATCTCACGGGCAATCCGTCATCTGTCCATGCCCACGGCCGCGCCCTGCGTGACACCATCGAGACCGGCCGTCGTCAGGTGGCAGGGCTCGCCGGCGCCGAACCGCGCCAGGTGGTATTCACCGGCTCGGCGACCGAGGCCATCACCCAGGCCATTGTCGGCGGGGCAAAGATGTTTGCGGCAAGCACCATCGCTGTCAGCGCTGGCGATCATATCGCCGCCCCCCAAGCGGCCAACGCGACGGGCTTGCCTGTCATCTCCATCGGTCTTTTGCCAGACGGCCGCATTGATCTCGATCAATTGGCGAAGATATTGGCGGAAGCCGAGGGAAATCTTCTCGTCTGTGTGCACTGGGTCAATAACGAGACCGGTGTTGTTCAGCCGATCGGCCGTATCAGCGCCATGGTCGGACCCACGCGCCACACGCTTCTGGTCGATGCCGTCCAGGCCTTTGGCAAGCTGCCTCTGGATTTTGCGGCCTCGGCACCCGATATGATGGCCATTAGTGGCCACAAAATCGGTGCGCCTTCGGGCATTGGTGCGCTGCTTGTTAAGGGCCATGCCGACACTGTGCGTCTCATCCCTGGTGGCGGTCAGGAACAGGGTCGCCGTGGCGGCACCGAGGCCTTTGCGCTGATTGCAGCCTTCGGCGCCGCAGCAGAGGCTGCGGGCAATGACGACTGGACCCGTCTTCAGGGTCTCGTCGACACACTCGAAGCCGGTCTTAAAACTCTCGCGCCCGACGTTGTCATCTTTGGCGCGGAAGCCGAACGGGTCGGCAGCGTGGTCAACTTTGCCATCCCGGGCCTCAAGAGTGCCACGGCCATGATGGCGCTCGATCTGCAGGGTCTGTCGGTCTCGTCCGGCTCTGCCTGTTCGTCCGGCAAGGTGAGCGTCAGCCACGTTCTGCTTGCTATGGGCGTTGCGCCGGAGCTCGCCGAATGTGCTCTGCGTGTCAGCTTCGGCTGGAATTCCACGGAAGAGGATGCGACAGCGTTCCTTTCCGCACTTGAAACCATTCTGGCCCGCCAAAAGCGGTCCGGCCAGGCGGCCTGACGGTCGCCCATACATGTATCGTCCACGGCGGCCTTGACCCGCCGAGGGGCAAGAAGGAGAAGCCTGATGGCGGATTACGATATTCCGACGCTCAAGGAAGAAATTGACCGGGAGACGGTCGAGCAGGTTCTGGCGCTCGACGTCGACAAGTATAAATACGGCTTCGAGACCGACATCGAAGCCGATACGTTCCCGGTTGGACTGAGCGAGGAGACGGTCCGCCTGATCTCTGCCAAGAAGGAAGAGCCCGAGTGGATGCTCGAGTGGCGCCTTGAGGCGTTCCGCCGCTGGCAGACCATGGAAGAGCCGGTTTGGGCCAAGGTCCACTATCCCAAGATCGACTTCCAGGCGATCAGCTACTACTCGGCCCCGAAGAACTTCAACGGCCCAAAAAGCCTCGATGAAGTTGATCCCGAACTGCTGGCGACCTATGCCAAGCTGGGCATTCCGCTCAAGGAACAGGCGATCCTCGCCGGTGTCCAGGGTGCGGCCGAGAGCGTCGGTACGCCGTTCGGCGCCGGTGTCGCTGTCGACGCGGTCTTTGACTCCGTCTCCGTGGTCACCACCTTCCGCGAAGAGCTGGCCAAGCATGGCATCATCTTCTGCTCCATCTCTGAGGCGGTGCGAGAGTACCCCGAGCTGGTCAAGCAGTACATCGGCTCGGTCGTTCCGGTCACCGATAACTACTACGCGACACTGAATTCGGCTGTCTTCACCGATGGTTCCTTCGTCTACATCCCCAAGGGCGTGCGCTGCCCGATGGAGCTGTCGACCTATTTCCGCATCAACGAGAAGAACACCGGCCAGTTCGAGCGCACGCTGATCATCGCCGATGACGACAGCTACGTGTCCTATCTCGAAGGCTGCACCGCGCCGATGCGCGACGAAAACCAGCTCCATGCTGCCGTCGTCGAGCTCGTCGCCCTCGACAATGCCGAGATCAAATACTCCACCGTCCAGAACTGGTACCCCGGCGACAAGGATGGCAAGGGCGGCATCTACAATTTCGTCACCAAGCGTGGCGATTGCCGTGGCGTCAATTCGCACATCTCATGGACCCAGGTTGAGACCGGCTCCGCCATCACCTGGAAATACCCGAGCTGCATCCTGCGCGGCGATGGTTCGCGTGGCGAGTTCTACTCCATCGCCATCTCGAACGGCTATCAGCAGGTCGATAGCGGCACCAAGATGATCCATCTGGGCAAGAACACGTCCAGCCGCATCATCTCCAAGGGCATCGCTGCCGGCTTCTCGGACAACACCTACCGTGGCCAGGTTTCTGCCCACGCCAAGGCCAAGAACGCCCGCAACTTCACCCAGTGCGACTCGCTGCTCATCGGCGACAAGTGCGGCGCCCACACGGTTCCCTATATCGAGAGCCGCAACGGCACGGCCGTGTTCGAGCACGAAGCCACCACCTCCAAGATTTCCGACGACCAGATGTTCTACTGCATGCAGCGCGGTCTCGACGAAGAAGAGGCAGTTGCCCTCATCGTCAACGGCTTCGTCCGCGACGTGCTCCAGCACCTGCCGATGGAATTCATGGTCGAAACCCAGAAGCTGATCTCGATCAGCCTCGAAGGCAGCGTCGGCTAACCACAAAAATCGCGGCTCACTCCCACCTCTCCCTTCGGGGGAGAGGTTGCCCCGAAGGGGCGGCGAGGGGCCTTTGTTAAAGACACTGGCGCCGAGACGGCAGCCAAATCCGGAGTTAGAAATGACCACTCCCGTTCTTGAAATTCGCAACCTGCACGCCCGCATCGAAGAGCGTGAAATCCTCAAGGGTGTGAACCTCATCATCCCGCCCGGCCAGGTCCACGCCATCATGGGCCGCAACGGTTCGGGCAAGTCGACGCTGAGCTATGTCCTTGCCGGCAAGGAAGACTATGAGGTCACCGAGGGCGAAATCCTGCTCAACGGCGAGAACATCCTCGAGATGGAACCGGCCGAGCGCGCTGCCGCGGGCCTCTTCCTCGCCTTCCAGTACCCGATCGAGATCCCGGGCGTAGCCACCATGACCTTCCTCAAGGCGGCCATGAATGCCCAGCGCAAGGCCCGCGACGAAGCCGAGCTGACCACCCCTGAGTTCATGCGTCTGGTCAAGGAAGCCGGCGCGGCGCTCAACGTTGACAGTGCCATGCTCAAGCGTCCGCTCAACGTCGGTTTCTCCGGCGGCGAGAAGAAGCGCGCCGAGATCATGCAGATGGCACTGCTCAAGCCCTCCCTCGCCGTGCTCGACGAAACCGACAGCGGTCTCGACATCGATGCGCTGCAGGTCGTTTCCCAGGGCGTGAACTCCCTGCGCGACGGTCAGCGTTCCATGCTCGTCATCACCCACTACCAGCGCCTGCTGAACCATATCGTCCCGGATGTGGTGCATGTGTTCTCGGACGGCCGTATCGTCGAGAGCGGCGACAAGGATCTGGCCCTCCAGCTCGAAGCCAAGGGTTACGCTGACTTCGACGGTCAGGCGGCTTGAGCATGAGCGCCCGTTTCCCCGTCCGCCTCGGTCCGGTTGAAAACACCCTGATCGAACAGCTGAAGTCCCTCGGTGCCGATCAGGTCGCCGAGCGGATCACCGTTGCCGGTCTGCCGACCCGCCGCGTCGAGAACTATCACTATACCGACCTGAAAACCCTGCTGCGGGCCATGCCGCGCCTGGCAAATCCCGCCAATGAGGCCAGCGCTCCGGCGCTGCGCGTCGCCGGTGCTTATCAGCTGATGATCGCCAATGGCGTCGTTCAGACGGCAGCGACGGCTCCGGCCGGCGTCATCGTCGGCAAGACCCATGGCGGTGTTCTCACCAACCGCGACGATGTCATCGTCAACGTTAGCAATGCGCTAGCAAAAGAAGCCCTGACGCTAACACTTGAGGGCAGTGTCGATCCGGTCATCCAGATCGATCGGCGCATCGAGGGCGTGGCCGCTCATGTCTCTGACGCGCTGAAGATTTTCGTCGCCGATGAGGCTTCGGCTGTCATCCTCGAGACCTTTTCGGGCTCCGACGCCGCCCATGTCGGCAACCACGGAACCTATGTGGCCCTCGGCAAGAACGCTAGGGTGACGCACATAACCGTCAACCTAAGTGCTTCTGAAACCACGCACTTTGCCACCAACGAGTATCGTCTCGCTGACGGCGCCCAGTTGCGGACCCTGATCATCCACGTTGGCTCCAAGCTCAGCCGGACCAACATCTATCCGATCATGAACGGGGCAGGGGCTCACGCCGACGTCACCGGTCTCAACCTCGTCACTGGCGAACAACACGCTGATATCACGATGGAAACGCTGCACGCCGTGGCGCACACCACGTCGCAGCCGCTGTTCAAGTCCATCACCCGTGGCCGTGGCACCGCCGTCGTCCAGGGCAAGCTTGTCGTCGCCCGCGATGCCCAGAAGACCGATGCGAAGTTCATGCATCAGGGCCTGATGCTCTCCGACGAAGCGCAGATCCTCTCCAAGCCGGAGCTGGAAATCTACGCCGACGACGTCGTCTGCGGCCATGGCTCGACCTGCGGCAAGATCGATGAAGATAGCCTCTTCTACCTCGTCAGCCGCGGTATCCCGAAGGCCGAGGCCGAGACCATGCTGGTCCGCGGCTTCATCGCCGAAGTGCTTGATCCTGTTGAAGATGAAGGCTTGGGCGAAGCCCTTAACGGCGTCGTCGACGGCTGGCTGCTGGCCGGCAACTGAGCTGAAACTCTCCCCTCGGGAGAATTGTGAAGCGAGAAATGTCCAGTGTGGCGCTAAAAGTGCCACATCGTCTCCCTCCCCCTCGTGGGGAGGGATCAAGGGTGGGGGGCTCCTCCACGAGGACCAGACGTAGATGACCTTCGACCTCAATAAAGTCCGCGCCGACTTCCCGATCCTGTCCGAGCAGATCCATGGCCACCGCCTGGTCTATCTCGACAGCGGCGCCTCGGCACAGAAGCCGGTCCAGGTCCTCGACCGGATGGATTATGCCTTCCGGCACGAATACGCCAATGTTCACCGTGGCTTGCACACGCTCGCCAACCGCGCCACCGAGGCCTATGAGGGCGGCCGCGAAAGCGTCCGGCGCTTCCTCAATGCCGGTCGCGTCCAAGAGATCATCTTCACCCGCTCGGCCACCGAGGCGATCAACCTCGTCGCCCAGTCCTTTGCCGGTCCGCGCATCAGCGAGGGCGACGAGATCGTCACCACGATCATGGAGCACCACTCCAATATCGTGCCCTGGCACTTCCATCGCGAGCGCAAGGGCGCGGTGATCAAGTGGGTCGACGTCAAGGATGATGGCAGCCTCGATCTCGCCGCCTTCGAGCAGGCGCTGACCGACAGGACCCGCATCGTCGCCATCACCCACATGTCGAACGTGCTGGGAACCATCAATCCGATCAAGGACTTGATCGCGATTGCTCATGCAAAGGGAATTCCCGTCCTGATCGACGGATCGCAGGGCGCTGTCCACACCAAGGTGGATGTTCGCGACCTCGACGCCGATTTCTACATCATGACCGGCCACAAGCTTTACGGCCCCACCGGCATCGGCGTGCTCTACGGCAAATACGATCTCCTTGCCGAAATGCAGCCCTATCAGGGCGGCGGCGAGATGATCGAGACGGTCACCCTCGAGGGCGTCACCTATAATGAGCCGCCCCATCGTTTCGAGGCCGGCACGCCGCCCATCGTGCAGGCGATCGGCCTCGGCGCCGCGCTCGACTACATGGAAACCCTCGGCCGCGACGCCATCGAAGCCCACGAGGCCGAGACTGCAGAATACGCCCGCGAAAAGCTGAGCCGGATCAACTCCCTGCGCATGATCGGCACCGCGCCGGGCAAGGGTGGCATCTTCTCCTTCGAGGTCGCCGGGGCTCACGCCCACGACGTCGCCACCATCCTCGACCGCTACGGCATCGCCGTTCGCGCCGGCACCCATTGCGCCCAGCCCCTGCTCAAGCGATTTGGCGTCACCTCTACCTGCCGGGCCTCCCTCGCCCTATATAATGGCAAGGACGATGTGGATGCGCTGGTCGATGGCCTCGAGCGCGCCCAGAAATTTTTCGCATAAGGCGAGACGGAAATGACAGACGAAAACACAACTGCTTCGCCGGAAGACGTTCGCATCACGCCCACCATGCCGGCCACGCTTCCGGAAGGTGAGGTCGAGCGCATCACCACCGAGCTGATCGGTGCGCTCAAGACCGTCTATGACCCGGAAATCCCGGTCGATATCTATGAGTTGGGCCTGATCTACAAGGTCGACCTCGATGACGACCGCAACCTCACCATCGACATGACCCTGACCGCTCCCGGCTGTCCGGTTGCCGGCGAAATGCCCGGCTGGGTGGAAAACGCCGCCCGCAGCGTAGAAGGCATCCAGGACGTCACCGTCAACATGGTCTTCGATCCCCCGTGGGACGCGACCCGCATGAGCGAAGAAGCCCAGGTCGCGCTGAACTGGTGGTAATCCCGCGCGTTTCGTCCTATATATCGTGAAACGCCGATAAAAGGTGGACCTGTCCATGCCCTTCAAGATCATGTCGCTGACCGATGCCGCTGCCGAGCGCATCACCGAGATCATCGAGGATTCGGACACGCCCGTCGTGGGCCTGCGCGTCGGCATCAAGAATGCCGGCTGCGCTGGCGTCTCCTACACCATGGATTATGTCGAGCAGCCGATCGCCGGCGATGACCATGTCGAGGACAAGGGCGTCAATGTCTGGGTCGATCCCAAGGCCACCATGTATCTCCTCGGCACGGTGATGGATTTCGAGCAGTCGAAAATGGGCTCGAGCTTCACCTTCAAGAACCCCAACCAGACCGGCGCGTGCGGTTGCGGCGAAAGCGTCACGCTCGCCGCAGCAGACCTCAAGGCCCTCGCCGAAGCCCGGGCAGGGGCCTGAGTTTTATCCCCTCCTGGCCTTCTCCTAAGCAGGGGGAGGGATCGATCGAGTTTGCTGCGATATCCGTTGAGCCACGGAAAGACCCCTCCTCCTGTCAGGGGGAGGTTGGGTGGGGGTACTCCAAGAAACTCCCCAATTGCCACCCGCGACGGTTTGTCCTAACACGACACCATGCCAAACGCTCTCCCTCCCGCCTACGCCATCGTCCCGCCCAATCGTCCGCTTTCGGGCCGCGTTTCGCCGCCCGGCAGCAAGTCGATTACCAATCGCGCCTTGCTCCTCGCGGCCCTCGCGAAGGGCACGAGCCGCCTGACCGGTGCCTTGAAGAGCAAGGACACCGTGCTGATGGCCAAGGCCCTCCGGGAGATGGGCGTCGAGATCACCGAGCCGGATGCGACGAGCTTTCTCGTCACCAGCGTTGGCCGCCTCACGGCGCCCGCCGCGCCTCTGTCTCTCGGCAATGCCGGCACGGCCACCCGCTTCCTGACGGCCGCCGTTGCGACCATTGATGGCACCGTCATCGTTGACGGCGACGAGGACATGCGCCTCCGCCCGATCCGTCCGCTGGTCGATGCCCTCAACCAGCTCGGCATCGACGCCGAGAGCCCCACCGGCTGCCCACCTGTCACCATCCGGGGCACGGGCCGCTTCGGCAAGGGCCGGGTCGAGATCGACGCGTCGCTCTCAAGTCAATATGTGTCGGCCCTGCTGATGGCCGCCCCCTTCGGCGATGGCCCCATTGAGATTGCCCTTGCCGGAAAGGACATCGGGGCGCGCGGCTATGTCGATCTCACCATCGCCGCCATGCGCGCCTTTGGCGCCGATGTCACCGAGAACGGCGAAGGCGCCTGGCTGGTCCAGCCGACGGGCTATAAGGCTACTGATTTCCATATCGAACCCGACGCTTCTGCCGCCACCTATCTCTGGGGCATCGAGGCGCTGACGGGCGGCAAGATCGACCTCGGCGTCTCAGCCGACGCCTTCACCCAGCCTGATGCTGCCGCCCAGGCCATCATCGCGTCATTCCCCAACATGCCCGAGATCATCGACGGCTCGCAGATGCAGGACGCGGTTCCGACCATGGCGGTTGTCGCGGCCTTCAACAACCGCCCCGTGCGCTTCGTCGGCATTGCCAATCTACGCGTCAAGGAAACCGACCGCATCCGCGCCGTCGCCAATGAACTCAATCGCATCCTGCCCGGTCTCGCGACCGAAGAGGGCGATGACCTCATCGTCGCGTCCGATCCGGCCCTTGCCTCCCAGCTTTCCGGACGGAACTCGCGGATCAAGATCGAAACCTACCACGATCACCGCATCGCCATGAGCTTTGCGCTGGCCGGTTTGCTGGTGCACAACATCGTTATTCTCGATCCGGCCTGCACAGGCAAAACCTATCCGGATTATTGGACCATGCTGGCCGGCCTCGGGGTCGAGCTTCAGCCGGACGGTTAGCCGCCCAGCAGCCTGAGGGAGCGGCAACAGCACGCCGACTTCATGCCGGACGCATGGGGAAGCGTGACCGACCTTCCAACTTCAGGAAGCTGTGGTTCGTCGACATCACCCCGCTTGTCCGGGTGATCCACGCCAAGGCAAGGCGGCTTTGGGGATTGGCTGGGCTCAGCTCGTCCGGGACGTACGACATCCCTCCACGCCGTTTAGCGCGCCTACCGAAAAGCTTAGGCGGCCGAGACGCCGGTCCGGATATCCTCGAGGACGGCCTCGTAGGTTTCCTCAGTGACCACGCGGTTGCGGCCGGCATGCTTGGCCGCATAGAGGCAGCGGTCGGCGCGCTCGAAGAAGGCCCCGGAGCTTTCGTTCGACCGGAACAGGGCAATGCCGAACGACGCGGTGATGCGTCCCAGCTTCTCATTGGTCGAGCGCTTGAGCAGTTCCTTGGCGTGAATGGCCTGGCGGATATTTTCGGCCACGATTGATGCGCCCTTGAGGTCGGTCGAGGGTAGCACCGCAACGAACTCTTCGCCGCCATAACGCGCCGCAATATCGCGGCCCTTGATGTTGGACTTGAAGGTCATCGCCACCAGCCGCAACACCTGGTCACCGGTCTGGTGGCCGAACCGGTCGTTGAACGACTTGAAGTGATCGATATCCGCCAGGATCAGGCACAGCGGATTGCCCGATTGCCGGGCGTCGGAAACCGCCTCGCGCAGGCCATCGTCAAAACTCTTGCGGTTGGCAATCTTGGTCAGCGGATCGAGCAGCGACTCGCGCCGGACATCGTCGAGGTCTCGCTGCAGCGCCGCAATGTCCTCGCGAGAGGCTTCGAGCTTCTGCTCCAGGGTTCGGTTGGTATCCTGCATGCGCCGCGTTTCGGTCAACAGGCGCGCGGCAAGGATCTGCAAATCCTCGGCGCTGATCGCCCGTTCCAGATCGCCCTGCGCAGATTGCAGGGAACCGGAATAAGCGTTCGCCGTGGCCATGGCCGTATCGATTGCGTCATGCACGTCCTGGATGCGGACGTGCATCCGCTGGGACACCATGGACATGCGGTCGTTGACGTCCGAGCGGAGGAACTCTTCGTAGAGGGTTTCGGCCAGAGTGGTCGTCGGCGCCTGTCCGCTGGCGAAGATCGCATTGATGCGGTTGTTCAGCGCCGGGTTTACACCGGTCGCATATGTGTAGAGGAGTTCATAGAATTGGGGGTAGGGGGGAATACTGCCCCGCTTCAGCAAGTCGAGTGCTGACAGGCCATAGGCCAAAGCGCGTTCGAACTCGTGATCGGCCACAGACTTCCCCACGTAACCGGCCCCCCAGCGTCTGGCTGAGAAGGTAGAGCAAATATATCCCCCGCCGTCTACTGCTGAACGCGGGTGTCGCGTTCACAACAGTATTGACCGCGGCCCCCAATATACTTGCTCGCTTATCTACTCTGATAAGCGAGTCGGACGAAGAAGAAATGCAGGAATCGGTCCGGCGTCGCCAAAGGCGGACGTGTCGGATGATGTGCTTTCTTCTGGTCGCTTTGCCGGACGACGCCGGCTGTTCGAACTTGGCGCTGTCTGTTCGACCCGTACGACTTCGGGCTCGGGCGTAGTGACAGCAGCCGCAGGTGCCGAAGCCGAAGCAGGAGCCTGAACCTGAGCTGCATCCGCCTTGGTGCGCCGCCGCGATGGCCGCTTGCGGCGCTCGGTGCCGGTGCTTTCCACGTCGCTTTCACTCGCGGCTTCGGCCGCGGCACGCGCGGTTTGCGGTGCTGCAACCTCTAGCCATTCGATCGGCTTTTCGATCAGCTTCAGAATGGCGTCGAGATGCTTGCTGTCGGCCGAGCTGACCAGGGTATAGGCCACGCCGGAACGGCCTGCGCGACCGGTGCGGCCGATTCGGTGCACATAGTCTTCCGCGTGCACGGGCACGTCGAAATTGAACACGTGGCTCACGGCCGGGATGTCGAGGCCGCGGGCAGCAACGTCACTGGCGACCAGCAGGGTCAGTCGATCGCCCTTGAAGGCGTCGAGCGTTTCCATGCGGCTCTTCTGGTCCATGTCGCCATGGAGCGCACCGGCCGAAAAGCCGTGGCGTTCGAGCGAGCGGGCGAGGGTCGCTACGTCGCGCTTGCGATTGCAGAAGATGATGGCGTTGGTCAGGCCTTCGGAGGCGCGGATCCGCTCCCGCAGCGCCGCGCGCTTTTCGTCAGGCTTGGACGAAACCTTGACCAGCTTCTGGTCGATGGTGTCGGCAGTCGAAGCCGCACGGGACACCTGCACGTGCACGGGATCCTTGAGGAACTTCTTGGTCAGCTTCTCGATCTGCCCGTCCATGGTTGCCGAGAACAGCATGGTCTGGCGACGGGGCGGCAGGCGATTGACGATCTTTTCGATGTCATCGATGAAGCCCATGTCCAGCATGCGGTCGGCCTCGTCGATCACGAGGATCTCGACGCCGTTCAGCATGATCTTGCCGCGCTCGATCTGGTCGAGCAGGCGCCCAGGGGTCGCGATCAGCACGTCCACACCGCGGTCGAGCTTCTTGTTCTGGTCTTCAAACGACACGCCGCCGATGATCAGGGCCATCGTCAGACGGTGGTTCTTGCCGTACTTCTCGAAGTTCTCGGAGACCTGGGCAGCGAGTTCGCGCGTCGGTTCGAGAATGAGAGTGCGGGGCATGCGGGCCCGGGCGCGGCCATTTTCCAGCAGCGTCAGCATCGGCAGCACGAAGCTCGCCGTCTTGCCGGTGCCGGTCTGGGCAATGCCGATCAGGTCCTTCTTCTCCAGCAAATGGGGAATGGCCTGGGCCTGAATTTCAGTAGGGCGTGTATAGCCCGCCGCTAGAACGGCATCGGTAACCTTGCTGGAAAGGCCAAGGCTGGAGAAATCGTCGGTCAACGTCGGTCGATCCACTCAACGGTTTTCCGGTTGCAAACCGCCCGAAACACTCGGGTCGGCATTCCGGACTGGAAAGCGAGTTCCGCCTGAACGCGAAGCGTAATTCGCCTGTGCGGATGAAAAAGCAAAAAGTCGGTTATACATCCGCAACGGGTAAGGGCGCAGACACGGAAAAACCTGTAGTCACCGCCCCAGAAACATTGAGGCGACCGCGCGCACGCAAGCGTGACGCCGGGAGGCATATCAGTGCTCTTGCGGCGCGGACCATAGCGCAAAGGCCTACTCTGTCAACGCTTTTGGCGAAATCAAGGCTGATTGAGGTTAAGGAGCCCATCTTTTCTCCCCTCACTCGCTGGCCGAGCGCGCGCTGCTGCTGCGGGCGACAACGCGCGGGGTGACGACGAACTGGTCCGGCTCGCTGCGTCCATTGATCCGCTCGATAAGGAGTCGCGTCGCCTGCAGCCCCAGGATTTCCCCCGACTGGTCGATACTGGTGAGGCTGTTCTGGGCGAAGTCGCAGAACACCGTATTGTCATATCCAACGATGGCCAGATCGTCCGGAACGGAGAGTCCGAGCTCGGTCGCGACGCTGATCGCCTCAAAGGCCATGAGGTCGGTCCAGCAGAAGATGGCCTCCGGTCGATCGGGGCCGTTGAGCAGTCGACGCAGCACCACCTGCACATCTCGCAGCATCTGCGGCGCCCGCACGATATTGATTTGCTCGCCTAGGCCACGCTCCACCATCTCCATCCGGTAGCCGATCTCGCGCTGCTGGATGACCGATGATGCCGGCTGCTCGAGGCTGAGCATGGCGATCTTGCTGTAGCCATTGGTGATCAGGTGCCGGATCGCAAGGCGGGCACCCAGCTGGTCGTCATTATTGACCACGTCGAAATGCCGGCCGGTGTCCTGATGGTGCCCGATCAGCACCAGGGGGAGGCGGGCGGCGATTTCCTCCAGCCGTTCGGCCTGTTCGTTCGGGCCGATCAGGATCAGCCCATCCATCTGCCGGTCGACCATGGCGTCGACAAGCGCGTGGACCGAATGGCTGATCCCCTGCATCGCCTGGTATTGCGTTCGCTCCAGCGCTGCGTTCACTCCGGCAAATATGTCGGCAAAGAACGGATTGCGCAGATCCGGGAAGATCAGCCCAATCGTGTAGGTCCTGCCGCGCAATCCGCGCGCCGCGGTCAAAGGTCGATAGTTGAGCTTGTCCATCGACGCCTGGACCTTTTTCCGCAGGGCGTCGCTGACGCCATAGGCATCGCGCAGGACTTTCGAAACAGCGGCAACGGATACGCCTGCATCCGTAGCGACATCGCGAATGGTAATCCGGGGAGTGCGGCCAGCTGCCGGTTTTTTCTGCATGGGACCTCGTTTCAACCAGTTTCGCACCTAATCGAAAAAAATCCTATTGCGAAGCCGTCAAAATTGTAGAACGCTGCACGTAGAACAGTTTACACCGCGAAAAGCGGCTGAGGAGAGGCCCCGTGCTGAACGAAACCAATGTCGAGCTCAATGCGGGCTCGCCCAATTCCCGTCGCGCCTGGGCCGCCAAAATGGTCCGTCCGCTGTCCGATAAGGGTGTCGGCACGCCCGCGAGCTTCGTTTCCAAGACTTTTTCCCTGTCCGCCGTCACCGGCGCCGAGTCGCTCGATATCTCGGCGCTCGGGCTCTATGTCTGCTTCATCAACGGCAAGCGCGTCGGCCAGGACATCCTCACGCCCGGCTGGACCAGCTATGATGTCCGCCTGAGCTACCAGACTTATGCTGTCGCCGATCTCCTCGTGGCCGGCGAAAACCGCATCGAGATCTGGCTCGCCGACGGCTGGCTGCGCAGTCAGCTGATGTGGGGCAAGTTCCCGATCCACAATACATGGGGCAGCGATATCGCCGCCTTCGCCGAGCTCCGCTCCGCCGCGAATGGCGCGGGCGACCTGCTCCTTGCCACCGACAGCTCCTGGGAAAGCGGCGAACTTCCTGTCCGCAAGTCCGGCATCTATTTCGGCGAGATTTTTGACGCCCGCATAACCCCCGAAGTCTCCGCCGGCACCGCCGAGATCGACTTCGACACCGCGCGCCTCGTCGCCCACGAAACCACGCCGGTCCGCGAACTCGAAGCCCTGCCGATCGCCAAGCATTGGCAGGACGCCGAAGGCCGCCAGATCTTTGACTTCGCCCAGAACATCGGCGGCTATGTCGCCTTCGACGTCACCGGCAAAGCCGGGGCGAAGGTGCTCGTCGAACACGCCGAAGTCCTCGACAAAGATGGCAATTTCTACAACGTCAATTACCGCACCGCCGAAGCCCGCCTCGAATATACGCTGAGCGGGCAGGGCACCGAGCACTATCGTCCGCTCTTCACCTTCCAGGGTTTCCGCTACGCCCGCGTGACCATTGAGGGCGAGGCCACCCTTGGCGCCATCACTGCCGTGCCGATCAGCTCGGTCACCGAAGCAAAGGCCAGTTTCACCTCCGGCAGCCCGCTGGTGAACCGCCTTTTCCTCAACACGCTCTGGTCCCAGCGTGGCAATTTCATCGAAGTTCCGACGGACTGCCCGCAGCGCGACGAGCGTCTCGGCTGGACTGGCGACGCCCAGGTCTTTGCAGGAACGGCCTGTTATCTCGGCGAGGTCCAGGGCTTCTTCCGCAAATATATGCGCGACCTCATGGTCGACCAGCGCGAAGACGGCGCGGTGCCGCACGTCGTTCCCGACCCGACCCGCCTGCAGCCCGAATTCTATCCCGGCTTTTTCGGCTCGACCGGCTGGGGCGACGCCGTTCACATCATCCCCTGGCAGATGTATCTGCACTATGGTGACACCGAGATGCTCGCCGAAGCGCTTCCGGCCATGGTCAAGTGGGTCGATTTCGTCTGGTCGATCAGCGATAGCCCGATCGTCTCGCCGCCACGCGAATGGGGCGCCCGCGGCTTTACATTCGGTGACTGGCTGCAGCCCAAGGGTCCCAGCGCCAAGCCGTTGCCCACCATCGGCGATGACGCCGCCGCAACCATCTATCTCTACATCGCCGCCAACTCGGTCGCCGAGATCGCGCGGATCGCGGGCGATGCGGCCACAAGCGCGCGGATGGGCAAGATCGCCGCTGACGTCAAGGCGGCCTTCGTTCGGGAGTTCATCACGGAGTCCGGTCGTCTCGCCTATGACGATCAGACCTCCTATGCGCTCGCCTTCGTCCACGACCTCATTCCGGCGGACAAATACGAAGCCGCCAAGCGCCACTTCAAGAACACCATCGACCGCGCTGAGTGCCGCATCGGCACCGGCTTCATCGGCACGCCGGCGCTGCTGCCGGCCTTGGTGAAAATCGGTGAGTGGGGCCTCGTCAGCGAGCTCTTCCTCCAGGAAGAAGTGCCAGGCTGGCTCTATCAGGTGAAGATGGGCGCCACCACGATCTGGGAGCGCTGGGACGCCATCCAGGCTGACGGTTCCATCTACAATCCGCAGATGAACTCCTACAATCACTATGCCTATGGCGCGGTGTGCCAGTGGCTTCTCGAGGGCGTAGCCGGCTTCCGTCCGGACGCTGGTGATCCGGGCTTCAAGACCATCGTTTTCGAGCCGATCATCCTGCCTGATCTGTCCCCGGTCGCTGCCCGGCACGATAGCCCTGCCGGCCAGATCAGTGCCGCCTGGTCCATCATCGGCGAAGCAGTCCGCTACGAGATCGAAGTGCCAGCGGAAAGCCACGGCGTCCTGCGTCTCGCTGCGGCCTATCGCGATGCGACGCTCGACGGCCAGCCTCTGTCGGCCACCGGCGACGTTTCGCTGTCCGCAGGCCGGCATGTCATCACGTTCAATTATGCAGCCCCTTCGCGCCGTGAACGCGCAAAGCCGCATGTAAATGCGAACACGCCATGATGGCGCTATAGCAAAAATTTCAACTTGACCCGAAAAGGGTCCCAAGGGAGGTGCCTACCATGACCAAAACGAAGTTTCTCGCGCTCCTCAGCGCCAGCACGCTCGGCATGATGCTGACGGCCAGCGCCGTCAGTGCCCAGCAGTCCGGCAATCTGAGCTTCCTCGTCGACAACGGCCCGCAGTCGGTCGCCGTCGCCGAAGCCTGGGTTGCCGCCTTCACCGAGCAGAACCCCGACGTTTCCATCGACATGGAAATCCGCCCCGGCGGCGGTGACGGCGACAACATCGTCAAGACCCGCCTTGCCACCGGCTCCATGGCCGACGTGTTCTTCTATAATTCGGGCTCGCTGTTCCAGGCGCTCAACCCGACGCAGAACCTCCTGCCGCTGACCAATGAACCCTTCCAGGCCAATGTCCAGGACAGCTTCAAGTCCGTGGTTTCTGCGGGCGGCGAAGTCTATGGCGCCCCCTTTGCACCAGCCATGGGCGGCGGCATCTTCTACAACAAGCCTCTCTACGAAGAGCTTGGCCTCGAAGTTCCAAAATCCTGGGACGAGTTCATGGCTAATAACGAGAAGATCAAGGCTGCCGGCAAGACCGCCGTTATCCAGACCTATGGCGAGACCTGGACCAGCCAGCTATTCGTCCTGGCCGATTTCTTCAACGTCCTCGCGTCCGAGCCCGATTTCGCCGAGCGCTACACCAATAACGAAGCCAAGTTCGCCACCAGCCCGGCGGCGCTGCGTGGCTTCGAAAAGCTCCAGGCGGTCTATGAGGGCGGCTACCTCAACGAAGACTTCGGCGCTGCCACCTATCCTGATGGCCTGCGCATGGTCGCGACCGGCGAGGGTGCTCACTATCCAATGCTGACCTTCGGCATCGGCGCCATCGCCGAGACCGTTCCTGATCACATCAACGACGTTGGCTTCTTCGCCCAGCCGGGTGACAGCGTCGACAGCAACGGTCTGACGACCTGGATGCCGGACTCGGTCTATATCGCCAAGTCGACCGCCAATGCCGATCTGGCGAAGGCTTTCGTCGCCTTTATCGCCAGCCCCGAAGGCTGTGATATCCGCAACGAAGCCGTCGGTGCGACCGGTCCATATATGATCGCCGGTTGCGAGATCCCGGCCGACGTGCCGCCCGCTGTTGCCGACATGCTGCCCTACTTCCAGGAAGGCGGCCAGAACGCTCCGGCCCTGGAATTCCTTTCCCCGATCAAGGGTCCCGCTCTCGAGCAGATCACGGTTGAAGTGGGCTCGGGTATCCGTCCCGCCGCCGACGGCGCTGCCCTCTACGATGAGGACGTGCGCAAGCAGGCCCAGCAGCTCGGCCTCTCCGGCTGGTAAGCACTTGTCATTCGACGGCCTGGGATGTCTCCTGACACCCGGGCCGTATCATCAAGGAGAAGGCGATGGCTGTTTCCAGCGTAGCCAGCATGGCCGACGCGCCAACCGGCATTCCTCCGGTCAAGCGCCGCTCAGCCTATCCCGGCTGGTTCTTCCTGCCAGCGGCCGTTATCTACTCGGTGCTGTTTCTCGCACCCACATTCGCCTCGCTCTATTTCAGCCTGACGCGTTGGACGCTGTTTGACGCCACCTTCATCGGGCTCGACAACTTCGCGCAGTTCTTCCGCGAACCCTTCCTGATCCAGGGCTTAGTCAATACGGTGGTCTATGCCGTCGTCACCTCTGGTCTGAAAGTCATTCTGGGCATGGCGCTTGCCGTGATGTTGACCAGCCAGATCGTGGCCCGCGGCTATCTGCGCTCCATCATCTTCTTTCCGGTTCTGGTCTCGACGGTCGGCGTCGGCATCACCTTTACCGTGCTCATGCATCCCACTGCGGGTGCCATCAACGAAACCCTGGCGCTCATCGGCATCAAGGGACCAGGCTGGCTCGTCGATCCCAAGCTGGCGCTCTATTCCGTCGCTCTCGTCGACGTCTGGAAGGGTGTGGGGCTCGCCACCGTCATCTACATCGCCGGCCTCGTCGCCATCCCCAAGGATTACTACGAAGCTGCGCGCATCGATGGCGCCACCAAGTGGCAGAACTTCCTCTATGTGACGCTGCCGCTCAGCCGGCCGGCGACCGCCACCGTCATCACCCTGTCCTTCATCGGCGGCCTGCGTACCTTCGATCTAATCTGGGCCATGACCAAGGGCGGTCCGGGCTTTGCATCCGATACCGTCGCCTCGGTGATCTACAAGCAGTATCAGGCCGGCTTCTACGGCCTCTCGACGGCAGGCAATGTGGTGCTCTTCGTGCTCATCGGCGTCCTCGTCGTGCCTTTGACGATGTTCCTCAATCGCAAGCAGGGCCACGAATGAAATCGCGCGCTTCCCTTGTCGGCGGCCTGGCCGCCATTGCGGCGACCTTCGTCGTCTTCGTCATTCCGTTCATCTTCATCATCCTGATGGCCTTTAAGGACAAGCAGCAGTCATCCCTGCGCGACTTCTCCTGGCCGAACGGCTTTCACCTCTGGGACAATATTGTTCAGGTGGTGCAGACCCGAAACTGGATGCTGATCACCGCCTTCATCAACTCCAGCCTCATCACCGTCGCCAGCGTCACGCTGCTTATCATCTTTGCGGCCATGGTCGGCTTCGTGCTGGCCCGCCGCAAGACGCGCTGGAATGGCATGATCGAGTTCCTGATCCTCGCCGGCCTCATGATCCCGCCCGCCGTGGTCCCGACCATCTGGCTGCTGCAGGGCCTCAAACTCTTCGGCACGCTGCATGGCATGATCCTGATCGAAGTGGCCTATAATCTGCCGTTCTCGATCATCCTCTACCGGGCCTTCATCGCCACCATCCCGCGCGAGCTGGATGAAGCCGCCATCATCGATGGGGCGCGGCCGATGGACGTGTTCTTCCGCGTCATCCTGCCGATGCTCTGGCCGGTGACGGTGACGAACATCGTGGTGCAGTCGGTGGGCATCTTCAACGATTTTACCAACCCGCTCTATTACCTGCCGGGCAATGCCAACGCGACGGTGCAGCTGACGCTCTTCAACTTCCAGAGCCAGTTCAGCACCGCCTATAATCTGCTCTTCACCAACATCCTTCTCATCACTATCCCGCCGCTGATCGTCTTCATGTTCTTCAACCGCCAGATCGTGGCGGGCATGACAGCCGGCGCGGTCAAAGGGTAGGGCGATGACACCAACATTCTCACCGAGGGAGATCTGAGCCGTGGCCGGACTTGAGCTCAAAAGCATCTACAAGGCCTACGGCAGTGTCGAGGTCATCAAGGGCGTGGACCTGTCGATCGAGCATGGCGAGTTCGTCGTCTTCGTCGGCCCCTCGGGCTGCGGAAAGTCGACGCTCCTGCGCATGATCGCCGGTCTCGAGGAGATCACCGGGGGTGAACTCTATATCGGCGACAAGCTCTGCAACAATGTCGAGCCGCGCGATCGGTCCATCGCCATGGTGTTCCAGTCCTATGCGCTCTACCCGCACATGACGGTCTACGACAATGTCGGATTCGGACTGAAGCTCGCCAAGACCCCCAAGGACATTCGCGACCAGAAGATCCGCGAAGCCGCCCGCATCCTCAAGATGGAGCATCTGCTCGATCGAAAGCCCGGCCAGCTGTCGGGCGGCCAGCGCCAGCGCGTCGCCATCGGCCGTGCCATCGTCCGCCAGCCGGAAGTCTTCCTCTTCGACGAGCCGCTCTCCAATCTCGATGCGGCCCTGCGCGTCGACACCCGCATGGAGATCGCCAAGCTCCATGCCGATCTCGGCGCGACCATGATCTACGTCACCCACGATCAGGTCGAGGCGATGACCCTGGCCGACAAGATCGTCGTCCTCGACGCTGGCGTCGTCCAGCAGGTCGGCGCGCCCATCGAACTCTATCAGCGTCCCGCCAATCTCTTCGTCGCCGGCTTCATCGGGTCGCCCAAGATGAACTTCGTCGAAGTCACGGTCGACGCGGTCGAAGAGGGGGCCATCGTGGTCAGTGGCAAGGATGTCGCCAATCTTCGCGTTCCAGCGCAAACTGAGGGCGTCAACGTTAACAGTCTGCTAACATTAGGTGTCCGTCCGCACGACCTTTCGCCCTCATCCAGCGGGGCGATTGTCGGGCGCGTTGGGCTTGTCGAACGGCTTGGAAACGAGACTATCGTCAATGTCGAACTGGCCTCGGGCACCCAATGGCTCGCCGTTCTGGATGGCGATCAGGCCCTGCGCATTGGCGAAAGCCTGGTCCTCGCCGCGGACCCGGCCAAGGCCGTACTCTTTGATAAATCAGGGAAATCTCTACTCCCGCCGATATCCGTCGGATAGCGTTGAGAAAGCCCCGGGTGACCGGGGCTTTTTTTTGACAGCGCCGCCGCCCAAACTTGTCGAATTGCGCGGCCGCGGATCGTCGTGCCTGCATGGAGGAGGCCAGCATGTCGCTCGATGCTATTGAAGTCATTACACTATTTGTTCCGAACCTCGACGAGGTGCGGGATTTCTACCAGCGCATTTTCGCGGTCGAGATCGTCCATCAAGACGACGTTTCGGCTGTCTTCGGCTTTGCCGGGACCATGATCAACCTCCTCGCCGAGCCCCAGGCTCCCGTACTAGTCGACCCCATGCAAATTGGCAGCATCTCGGATGGTCCCCGCATGCTCCTGACCATCCTTGTTGACGACGTCGATGCAGAATACGAGCGATTACAATCACTTGGAGTGCGCTTCCTCAACGGTCCGATCAACCAGCCCTGGGGTCGGCGGACGGCAGCTTTCGCCGATCCCGGCGGTTTCGCGTGGGAAATCGCACAGTTCACGCCCGAAAAGTGAATTGCACTGATCGTTCGTTGGGGTGGAGGGTAGCGGCCCACTGACAGGCCCTGTCGCCACGATAGTCTAAGGTCCATTTCCACCAGAGGTACGCTGCCCGCCGCTTCGCAAGGATGCCCTTATGAGCCCGTTTCATCAGATCCTGAGCAATAACCTTGTCGCCAACATCACCAATTTCACGGTGTGGTTTGCCCTGACATTCTGGATTTTTATCGAGACGCAGTCGGTATTTGCGACAGGTATGGTGGCCGGCATCTTTCTCGTTTTCACCGCAGCCTGTGGCTTCTGGTTCGGCAGCATTG
This sequence comes from Devosia sp. SD17-2, assembly GCF_029201565.1. Taxonomy (GTDB): domain Bacteria; phylum Pseudomonadota; class Alphaproteobacteria; order Rhizobiales; family Devosiaceae; genus Devosia. The sequence continues at coordinate 2,483,574 of NZ_CP104002.1, read as the reverse complement.
TCGATCACAACCCCAAGAAGGCGGCGATGCAAGGGTCGAGCATCGCCTCCTTCTTTTTCTATCTCATCAGCACGGCGCTGGTTTTCCTTGAACCCGAAGGGGCCTTCGCCGATCCCTATGGTGCCTATCTCTGGGGTTTTGTCTTCGTAGTGATGCTGGGCGTGATTTCGGGCAACCTCCGCATCATCGCGCTTCCCACCCTGGTGACGATCCTCATACCGGAGGATCGGCGTGACAAAGCCAATGGGCTCGTGGGCATGGTGAGCGGCATAGGCTTTCTAACCACCTCTGTCATAAGCGGTTTCTTGGTGGCCTTTGGGGGAATGAAGCTCACGCTGATCCTGGCCCTTGGCTTTACCCTTCTGGCCTTCGCCCATCTCCTTGTGCTGCGGCTAGACGAAGGCCGGGTCGCCCCCAGTGCCGACGTTCCTCAAGAGCCCAAGCGCGTCGATATCGCCGGCACGATCCGCGTGATCGCAGCGGTTCCCGGGCTGTTCGCCCTCATTTTCTTCGCCACTTTCAATAACTTCCTCGGTGGCGTGTTCATGGCCCTGCTGGACGCCTATGGGTTGTCGCTGGTGTCCGTAGAGGTCTGGGGCCTGACGTTCGGGGCACTTTCAACGGCCTTCATCATCAGCGGCATCATCATTTCCAAAACCGGACTGGGCAAAAATCCGCTCAGAACGCTGCTGACGGTCAACATCATCACCTGGTCGGTATGCTGCGTCTTCACCGTACAGTCGTCCATCTGGCTGCTGGCCGCAGGCTGCTTTGTCTGGATGTTCCTCGGGCCTTATGCGGAAGCTTCCGAGCACACCACTCTGCAAAAGGTGGTGCCGCTGGAAAGACAGGGTAGGGTGTTCGGGTTCGCCCAATCGGTAGAACAATCGGCCTCGCCCTTGACCGCGTTCATGATCGGGCCTCTGACCCAGTTCATCTTTATCCCGCTCATGACAGACGGGGCCGGTGCCGATGCCATCGGCGACTGGTTTGGCCGAGGGCCCGAGCGCGGCATTGCTTTGGTGTTCACCATCGCCGGCTTCATCGGCCTGATCGTGACAATCATCGCCTTCAACTCAAGGGCTTATCGGGATTTGTCCGCCGCCTATGCCACGCAAGGCGACGATGAGGGGGATAATGACGGGGCAGCCATGGCGGCAAGCCCCGTCTGATCTGCTCAGGCCGGGACCGCGCCGGTCGGGGCCAGATCCTGGTTCTTTGGCGGAAACGCCAAGGCCAGCGCCGCTGCCGCAAGACCGATCACGGCAGAACTGACGTAGAGCCAGTGATAATCGCCAAACGTATCGAAGATCCATCCGCCCCCGATTGGCCCAAACGCCATGCCGATGCTTGAGGTCATGGTGATGCCGCCGAGGACCGTGCCCATTACCTTGGGGCCGAAATAGTCCCGTGCGAGCACGGCGTAGAGCGGCATGACCCCGCCATAGGCGAGCCCGAGCACCGCGGCCAGCGCATAGAAGTGGCTGAGTTCGCTGACATAAATATAGGTGTAGATACAAGCGGCCTGCAGAACCAGCCCACCGATGATCACCCGTTTTACCCCAAGCTTGTCGCCGAGAACGCCAAAAATCACCCGCCCGAAGAGTCCTGCGAAACCCTCGACGCTATAGATGCTGGCCGCGGCAATGGCGGAGGCAGGCGCCTGCCGCTCGATATTGGCAAGGGTCAATTATTGCCAACAAAAAGCCCCCGCGCTGGTGGCGCGGAGGGTATGCGCATGGCGTCAACGGCGGCGGAGATTAGTGGCGAAATTCCTCACTGCCGGCCCAATGATCATTGTCAGCAGGGCCTTCTTCGTCCTCGTCGTAGAACGCGTCTTCACCCGTCAATGCCTGCTGGGCATCGATATCGTCAGGCGCAAGGGCGTGCAGGTGATCGGACGGATCATCGGAGAGGCCAGGCTCAAGCGCGAAGTTGTCGTCGCTCGTTGACTGATCGCCGCTCAGCTCCTCGATCGCGCGATCGATTTCATCCATCATCGCAGCGGGGTCCTGGTCACCCCAGTCGCCGCTTTCGCGGGCCGCGGCCTCATCGCGCATTTCGCGCAACTGCGTCAGCCGTTCTTCCACGCTGAGTAGGCCATTGAACACAAGGTCTTCGATTTCAGTCTGGCTGTAAGGCTGTGCGATGCCGGGCTGGTCCGCATTATCGAAATTGGTTTCCTGCGGCAGTACACCGCCATGGTCATGTGTCTGTGCCATTTCAGTCTCCATGCGATGATAAGCTCTCCACACAACGTCGGGCGGGCCCAGTCGTTCGATCATGCATGAGAATGTGAACGCTGCGCCCGATCCAGTTTGGGGGTGCATCCAACATAGGTCCTGACGCGTTCCTGATACCCATTGTTTCCGGGCGCGATCCTGGGCTATGGCTCGCCGTTCAGGCCTCGGAGGAATTCAGGTGAGCGTCGCTTTCACGAAAGAAGACAGTGCCGAGACAGCATCGGAAACCATGCTGCCCGAGCGGTCGATACCGGATGGACCAAATCTGGTCACCGAGGAAGGCCTCGCCCTGCTTCAACGCGATCTCGAGGCGGCCAGGGGCGCCTATGAAGCGGCAATGGGGGTTGACGATATCAACGAGCGGCGCCGCCTTGCGGCGACACCGTTTCGCGATATTCGATATCTCTCAGAACGCGTTCGAACCGCCCAGATTGTTCCGCCGTCACCTGCAGACGGTACGGTGCGCTTTGGCAGCACGGTGACCTTCGAGCGCGAAGATGGTCGCATCCAGACCTACCGGATCGTCGGTGACGATGAGGCAGACCCCAGCAGCGGCACCATTTCCTTCCGGTCGCCCATTGCTCGTGCGCTGATGGGCAAGACCGTGGATGAAGTCGCTTCTGTTGCTGGGGGCGACGTGGAGATCGTGAGTATCAGCTAGGGCGTCGCACTGCTTCAAGCCTTAAAACTCTTCGCTGTTCTCGGCGCTGTCTTCAGTGTGCCGCCAAACAATTTCCTCGTCCGTTCCGGGGTCTTGGACGATGACAATTGAATGGGGGTCGCCGCTGGTTCGGGCAGCGCCGATAGCGGCCTCGATTGCCTCGAAGCGGTTGTCGAACGGCGCTGTGATGCTGCCCTTGTTGGTAAACTGCCACTTTGCGTCGCGTTCATAGACGATGAAGTGTGACTGGCTCATCTTTTCCTCCGCCGGCCATAACGCACACTCCAGCGTGGCCGTTGCTGACCGGTTGAAAAAGATAGCAAATGCTACCTTGCGAAGGAACGTGATCAGGTCACGAACGGCATGATGTCGACGGCGTCGCCGGGGAAGATCCTGAAATGCGGATGATCTTCGAAAAGGCGCGCGGCGGCTTCGATGCTATCGGCCTCGACAACGACATAACCACAGATCGCGTTGGTAGCAGCAGCTACGCCGCTCCGGCTGACACGCAGCGTCTTGCCAACCATGCCGCCAGGGTCGGCGAAAGCGGCTGAATGGCGCTCTTCCCATTCTTGCCACTTCGGCAGCCCTGCGGCGTCGATGGCGTCCTGATCCGATTTAGGCATGGCGCGGAAACGAGCGAGATCTTCCGGTTGCATGGTGTAGACGGCGAGAAAGCGGGCCATGTGGATTTCCTCCGTAAGATGAGCTTATCGTCAGGACGAATGAGTGCCAGCGGTTTCGACGTGGCAATCATTTTGGCTTGATCACTTGCGTCGTGAAAGAGTTTGTTAAGACCGTTCGCGTCCGGTAGCGGCTGATTTTATCTCCGCGGACATCACACCATGCGCCTCTTCCTCACTGCCGCCACCTGCGTTGCGATGATTGCTCCGGTGGCGGCCGAGCAATGGCGTTATGAGGGAGGGGGAACGCCGATCGCCTATGTCGACAATGGCGACGCGCAGTTCCAGTTCGCCTGCCGTGGCGGCGTACTCGCCATGGGATTCTGGGTGCGCACCCCGGACAAAACGATTGCCGTTGCTTCGGCCACGAGCGCGGCCATTACGCCCGATGCAGCCACGGCTTCGTCAGCGCTGTCGGGGAATACCAGTTTTGCGCAGGACATGCCGCTGGTTCACCTCGACGGAAGCTCGGTCATTGTGCGTGGGCCGGTGGCGCGGCAGTGGGCACGGATTGCCCAGAATGCACGGGCGACCATTCGCGTGGCCTTCGTGCGATCAAAAGGCGGGATTGGCTTCGAAGCCGTCGATCCCAACATGTTCGGGGCGAAGGGCTCAAAGTCGACCATCGCCAGAGTGCTGCAAAACTGCCCCTGACGCGGGGAGGGGCAAATCTTGCGGCTGGTGCCAGGCGTTGCTTACGCCCGGTAGCAGCGCAGGAACTTCAGCGGTTCCGGCGGATATTCGGTATCGGCCGCCGCGGTTCCGAATATTTTCAGAACAACGTCTTCGCCAGCGATCACCGTGCCGAAGGCAGCAAAGCCCTGGCCGTCGGGATTGCGCATGCCGCCAAAATCGAGTTGGGGCTGATCACCGATGCATATGAAGAATTCCGAGCTGGCGGTGCCAGGATCGAAACGCGCCATCGAAATGGTCAGATGCTTGTGCCGGAGCCCCGTTGTCTCTGTAGTTTCGTGAGCAATCGCGGGGAAAGCAGACGGGTTGTCCTCGGATGCCTGAGGGCCCCACTGCACCACTTCGATCTTGTGGACGGTCTCTGCCGGCTGGTTTGCCATGGTGACGATACGGTAGGCGGTCGAGTGGTCAATGTGACCGCCATCGACATAGGCCAGGAAATTGGCGGCAGTGATGGGGGCATTTTCGGTGTCGACCGACACTGTGAAAGCGCCGAGCTCGGTCTCGATATTTACGGAAACGGGCAAGAGAGGCATCCCTTTAGAGAGGCTCCCGCCCTTTTGGGGCGGGAGCGATTGGCAGTTTATTCGGAGATTTCAGCGTCGCGGAAATACGGGACGTTGAGCGGGGAGCGCCAGAAGCCGGAGACCTTCGGGCTCATCATCATGTAGTTGTAGCGGTGATACTGCGGCAGGATGGAGTGATCGTTCATCAGGATCGCTTCGGCTGCACGCATGTGATCGCGCGAGGTCGCCTCGTCGCTTGCCGCCTTGGCAGCAGCGATTTCGGTGTCGTAATCGGCATTCGACCAGTTGTTGAGGTTGTTGGGCGAACCGGTGACGAAGTTGTCGAGGAAGGTCATCGGGTGCGGATAGTCAGCACCCCAGCCCATCTGGGAGATCTGGTATTCGACCTTCTGCACTTCCGGATAATAGACCTGCCATTCGGTGGCTTCGATCTTCACGTCGATGTTGAGGTTTTCCTTCCACATCTGCTGGATCGCTTCGAGGAGCTTTTCGATCGGCGGCGAGGTGTAGGTGATGAAGACGGTCTCGGGGAAGCCTTCGCCATTCGGGTAGCCGGCTTCTGCCAGGGCAGCCTGAGCGCCTTCAATGTCCGCAGTTTCCGAGAGGCCGAAATTGTCGCGGCCATCGGTGAAGTCTTCACCGCCGAGGCTCATGCCCGGGGGAACCAGACCCAGTGCCGGGGTGTCGGCCGACTGAAGCACGAACTCGATGATTTCGGAACGGTCGATGGCCATGGACAGGGCCTTGCGGACGTTCAGATTGTCGAGTGGCGCCTGGTTCGGGTTGAACATTGCGTAGGTCGTGCCAAGGGCAGGAACGACGAGGAACGCATCAGATTCGACCGAAAGGCGCGGAATTTCGGGCGCTGGTACGGACTCGATGCCGTCGACATCACCGGCTTCCATGGCAGCCAGGGCCGTTGCGGGATCGGGGATCAGGCGGAAGGTCAGCTTGTCGAGGCTGACTTCGTCGGCAGCATAATAGTTCGGGTTCTTTTCGAACACGACGGACTCGCCGGCGTTGAACGCGCTGACTCGGAACGGGCCAGTGCCGATGAAGGTAGCGGGATTACGGGTCCAGCCTTCCGGATCAGCGGAGACAACGTCTTCGCGCACCGGGTAGAAGGCCGGGTAATTGAGCAGCTGCAGCATATAGGGCACGCGCTGCTTGAGCGTGAACGTGAGCGTCTTGTCATCCGGTGCCGAGATAGCGATGGCTTCGCTGTCCGCGCCGCCATAGGCCTCTTCCGCACCGACGATGTGGTAGAGCATCTGAGAGTTCATCGCGCCGGTTGCGGGATCAAGCACGCGCTTCCAGGCATAAACGAAGTCGGACGCCTTCACGGGCTCCCCATCGGACCACTTCGCATCGCGCAGGGTGAAGGTGTAGGTCAGGCCGTCCTCGGACACTTCCCAGGATTCAGCCAGAGCAGGAACAACCTGGCCTTCGGCGTCCATCCGCACGAGGCCTTCGAATGTGTTGCCGATGATGGGAGCGGCGAATGTCTCGGCGGTCGTGCCGGGATCGTACTTGGCGCTTTCGTTGTTGACCACATAGGTCAGCTCGCCTGCGGCCCAAACCCCTCCGGTGCTCGCCATCAGGGCCGCTGTCATCAGCGGCAATAGCATCTTGTTCATCGCATTCTCTCCTGTTGCAATGTCGAACTGGTCCCTTGAGCCAGGTCTTTGGCGTAATGGCAGGCGGACACATGTCCATTGCCAAGGTCGGTAAGCTGCGGCTCGACCCGCGCGCACAACTCGGTCGCGAGCGGGCAGCGGGTACGGAAGCGACAGCCTGATGGAATGTCGAGCGCGCTGGGGATTTCCCCCTGCATGGGTTCGACCGCGCGTTTCGCCGCCGGATCAGGCACCGGAATGGCTGAGAGCAGCGCCTGCGTATAGGGATGGGAAGGACGGTGATAGAGCTCGCTGCTTGCCGCCAGCTCGACGATCTTGCCCAGATACATGACCCCGATGCGGTCTGAGATGTGCCGGACCATTGAAAGATCGTGGGTGATGAAGAGATAGGTCAGGCCCAGTTCAGCCTGCAGGTCCTCAATCATGTTGACGACCTGCGCCTGCACCGACACGTCGAGGGCCGAAATTGGTTCGTCGCAGATGACCAGATCGGGTTCGAGAGCAATGGCGCGGGCAATGCCGATGCGTTGACGCTGGCCGCCGGAAAATTCATGGGCAAATCGGGCTGCGCTGTCAGACGGAAGGCCAACGCGATCAATGAGATCGGCGACTTTTTTCCGGCGATCAGCTGGGGAGCCGATGCGGGCGATCTCCAGTGGCTCGGCGATCAGCTCGCCAACGCTCATGCGGGGATTGAGGCTGGCGTAAGGGTCCTGGAAAATCATCTGGACCTGACGCCGGAATGCACTCAATTGGCTCTCGGGCGCCTTGGCGACGTCCTGGCCTTTGAAGAGAATTTGGCCCGAAGTGGGCTCGTGGAGGCGAATGACCGTCCGGGCAAGTGTCGACTTCCCGCAGCCGCTCTCCCCGACCAGACCGAGGGTTTCGCCCTTCATCAGGTCGAGATCGACGCCGTCAACGGCGCGCAGAATGGGCTTGGCGGCAAATGGTCCTGCAGGCAGGGCGAAATGCTTGGTCACGTTGCGGAGGGACAGGAGGGGTTGCTCGCTCATGCGGCCACCTCGTGAACGGCGCCCGACTTCGGCGCATCAGGATGCTGAAGCCAGCAGCGGGACTGGTGGGCATCGCCGAAGAGCGGCGGAAGGGCCGTGATGCAATGGTTCATGGCGTGGGGGCAGCGAGGGGCAAAGGGGCATCCCGGTGGCGGCGCCAGCATGTTGGGCGGACTGCCGGGGATAGGTGTCAGCCGCCGGTGCGTGTCGTCGCGGAGGTCTGGTACGGCGCTCAGCAGCCCGGTTGTATAGGGGTGGCCGGGACGGGCGAAGAGGTCGCTCACCGGGGCGGTTTCCATGACGAGGCCACCATAGAGTACCAACACGCGGTCGGTCACTTCGGCAATGACGCCGAGGTCGTGGGTGATGAGAATGACCGCCATGCCAAGGCGCTGCTGCAGATCTTTGAGCAATGCCAGGATCTGGCGCTGGATGGTGACGTCGAGGGCGGTTGTTGGCTCGTCGGCGATCAGCAGTTTTGGATCGCAGGCGAGCGCCATGGCGATCATCACCCGCTGGCGCATGCCGCCGGAAAATTCGTGCGGGTAGGAATTGAGGCGATCAGCAGCCGAAGGGATGCGGACGAGCTCGAAAAGTTCGATGGCGCGGGCGCGGGCTTCTGCGCGGCTGGCCTTGCGATGGCGAAGGATGGTTTCCATCACCTGCTCGCCCACGGTCAGGGTGGGGTTGAGCGAGGTCATGGGGTCCTGAAAAATCACCCCGATGCGATTGCCGCGAAGATCCGACAAGGCGGTTTCGTCCAGCGAGAGCAGGTCCACACCCTCAAATGTGGCGGTGCCTGATTTGATCTGGCCGCCAGCCTTGAGCAGTTTCAGCACTGACATGCAGGTGATCGACTTGCCCGAGCCGCTTTCCCCGACAAGGCCAAGGATCTCGCCGGGATAGACATCGAAGCTGACGCCGCGGACGGCCTGAACTTCGCCGCGACGCGTGAAGAACGAGGTGCTGAGGTTTTTGACCGAAAGAATGGGCTCGCTCATCCGCGCAACCTTGGATCGAGGGCGTCGCGCAGACCGTCACCGAGGAAATTGAAGGCGAACATGGTCAGCGAAATGGCCGCTGCAGGGAAAAACAATTGGTGCGGGTAGGCGCGCATGGTTTCGACAGCCTCGGAGGTCAGCGACCCCCAGGACGCCAGCGGCGGTGTTACCCCGAGGCCGATGAAGCTCATGAAGCTCTCGATGAAGATGGCCGAGGGGATCATCATGGTCAGCGTGACGATGATCGGGCCGATGGAGTTGGGCAACAGGTGCCGAACGAGGATGCGGGCAGGGGACGCGCCCATGGTTCGCGCCGCCGCAACATAATCCTGTGCTTTGAGGCCGAGGATCTGGCCGCGCACGATACGCGCCATGTCGACCCAGAACACCGAACCGATGGCGACGATGATGGAGAGAAGACCAGAGTCGAACACCACCATCAGGAGCACGACATAGAGCGTCAGCGGAATGGTCGAGATGATCTCGACGATGCGCATCATGATCGCGTCAGCTCGGCCGCCAAGGTAACCGGCGATGCCGCCGTAAAACACTCCGATGAAGAAGTTCACCAGCGTAGCGACGAAGGCCACGGTCAGCGAAATCTGCGCGCCATAGAGCTGGCGAACGAGAATGTCGCGGCCAAGCTGGTCGGTGCCGAACAGATAGGTCTTGTTCCAGCTCCAGCCCGATGGCCGTACCTCCGCGCCATCCTCAGTGATGAGGCGGACGGGAAGCTTTGAATAGTCGAGCGTGATGGTGAGATCGCCGAACTCGAAGGGCTGAGCCTTCTTGATCATGTCCTTTCGGCCGCCGCGCAGCAGGCCGAGGACATTCCCGTCAGCATCCACCTCATAGAGGTTGAAGTTGGAGGCATTGAGGAAAAACCGCGTCGTGGCGCCGGTGCTGTCTACGACGCTGTAAGTCTCGAACGCCGGGGGAATATTGGCGAGCTTCAGATCCTGCTTGAAATAGGTATGGGGTGAGAAATACGGACCAAAGAACGCCGCCAGAACAAGCAGAATGATGAAGATGATGCTGGCGACGGCGGGCTTGTTGGCCCATAGCCGTCGGCGCACTTCCTGCCCATAGGTTGGTGCTGGCGGCGGTACCGGTGTGGCTGTGGCCGCGGGCGGTGCCTTGTCCCACATTTCGCGTGCGATATCGCTCATGCGCTGGCCTTGGAGAGTTTGATGCGCGGATCGAGCCAGACATAGAGCAGGTCAACGATCAGGATCATCACCATCAGGATGGCGGCGTAGAAGATCGTGATGCCCATGATGGCCGTGTAATCGCGATTGGTGATGGAGAGCACGAAGTGCCGACCGATGCCGGGCAGGGCAAAGATCTGCTCAATGACGAATGAGCCGGTGATGAGGTTGGCGACGACCGGCCCCAGGACGGTCACGACCGGCAACAGGGAATTGCGCAGGCCGTGCTTGAAGAGGATCTGACCCTTGCGCAAGCCCTTGGCCCGCGCCGTCGTCATGTAGTCCTGCTCGAGCGTCTCGAGCAACGAGGAACGGGTCAGGCGAGAGATAAAGGAGATCCAGAAGCCCGAGAGCGCAAAGACCGGCAGGATGTAGCCTCGCCAGTTGTCGAGCCCGAACGTCGGTACCCAGCCAAGGCGTAGGGCAAACACATAAAGCGTGACTGTCGCAATCACATAGCTCGGGATGGCGACGCCCAGGGTGGCAATCATCATGACCGTCGTGTCTGGCCAGCGGTTGCGGTTGAGCGCGGCGACGATGCCGAGCGGCACGCCCAGCGCAACGACGCAGATTATGGCGAGCAGCCCTGTGCTCAGCGTCACCGGCAGGCCGGCTGCGATCATCGAATTAACCGACACACCCGGATATTTGAATGACGGACCCAGATCGAGGCGCAAGATGCCCGAGAGATAGTTCAGATATTGCTGCCAGACGGGCTGGTCGAGGCCATATTTCGCGTTCAGCGCAGCCTCAATTTCGGGCGCCAGCATGCGCTCGGAGACAAAAGGTCCACCAGGAACGGCGTGCATGAGGAAGAAGGTCAGCGTGACGATGGCCCACAACGTCAGCACCATCATTCCCAGCCGATGCAGCAGATAGGAGTACATTCGCAGTGGAGCCCGGACCGATTTTATAACGCGTTACAGCGACATGGATACAGTCCCCGATTTGCATCAGCAAACGAGGAGATAAGCAATCCACTTAAAGACTGTCCTACCCCGATCCCAACGTCACCGGGCGAACGCACTGCTGACAGCTGGGGTGTCCGGCCAGCAACGAATTGCCCGTGCGGTTTCCGCTTGCAATCCGATTTCGGCTGTACAACGTTATACAAATAACAGTGCACATCGGCGTTCAACGCTGGGCGGAGGAGTTCCATCTTGTCTGATCCGACGTTGCCGCGCGCGGCCGCGAACCCTTTCGCACGCCCAGATGGCTGGGCGGCAAAGATGATCCACCCGCTTGCGGACAAGGGTGTGGGCACTGCTGGGTCATTTGTCTGCACCAAGTTCTCGATTGACACCGTCGTCGGTACGGAGACGCTGATTGTTACCGCCTGGGGCCTATATTGGGCCTTCATCAACGGCCAGCGCGTCGGCGCCGATGTTCTGACCCCGGGCTGGACGAACTACGATGCGCGTCTGGCCTTCCAGGAATATTCGGTCGCCAACCTGCTCGTACCGGGCGCGAACAGGATCGAAATCTGGCTTGGCGAGGGCTGGTTCCGCTCCCCTCTGGTTTGGGGTGGAGCCAACCTGGACAATGTCTGGGGCGACAGGCTCGGTGCTTTCGCGGAACTGCGGCGAGATCCCGCGGGCGAGGTGATTGTCGCAACAGATGATAGCTGGCTAAGCGGCGAAACGCCGGTGCGCAAATCCGGCATCTATTTCGGCGAAAAATTCGATGCCCGGGTAAAGCCGCAAGCCGACAACGGGGTCCAGATACTCGACTTCGACCAGTCGGTCCTCATCGCCCAGGAGTGCAGGCCCGTACAGGAGCTTGCCGAACTGGTGCCTATCCGCAGCTGGCTCGATGCTGAAGGACGGACGATATTCGATTTCGGCCAGAATATCGGCGGCTACGTCGCCTTCGTGGGGATGGGCGAGCCAGGAGCCCGCGTCCTTCTGGAACACGCTGAAATCCTCGACAAGGACGGGAATTTCTACAACGTCAACTATCGGAGTGCAGAGGCGATAATCGACTACACCTTTGCAGGCGGCGCAGTTGAAGACTACCGCCCAACCTTCACCTTTCTGGGGTTCCGTTATGCTCGGGCAACGGTTGAAGGTGGGGTGCGGCTGGATACGATCGTCGCGGTTCCAATCACGTCAGTGCCGCATGCTGCAGCCTCATTTTCGTCGGCTAATCCCCTGGTCGACAGGCTTGTCGAGAACACGATCTGGTCGCAGCGTGGCAATTTTATTGACGTTCCCACGGACTGTCCGCAACGCGACGAGCGCCTGGGCTGGACTGGCGATGCGCAGGTTTTTGCTCCGACCGCCTGCTATCTCGCGGACAGTCATGCCTTTCTGACAAAATTCGTGCGCGAGATGATCGTCGATCAGGACGAGGATGGCGCGATTGCCCATGTGTCCCCCTGTCCGCAACGCTTGAAGGCTGGCCCCGAGACCCCGGCCTATGCCGGCTCCACCGGCTGGGGGGATGCCATCAGCGTCATTCCATGGACCCTTTACGAACATTACGGGGACCGTGCCATTCTGGCAGAGGCCTTTCCGGCCATGACCCGCTGGAACGATTTTGTCTGGTCGATCAGCGGCGGGCCGATCGTGCGGCCGCCGTCAAACTGGGACATCAAGGGTTTCACCTTTGGGGACTGGTTGTAGCCACAGAACGATTTCCTCAAGGCCGTGCCGACCATGGGGGACGATGCGGCGGCCACGATCTATCTTTATATGTCGTCCGTCCAGATCGCCCGAATTGCCGCATTGCTCGGACACACCGAGGCGGCCCACAAGTTCGCGGCGCGGGCCGATGCGGTAAAGTCGGCATTCGCTGAGGAGTTCATCACGCCGGCAGGGCGTCTGCTCTATGACGACCAGAGTTCATATGCCCTGGCATTTTTGCACGATCTTATCCCGGACCAGCACATTGCCGCTGCCAAGAATTGGTTCAGGGCGACAATTGCCCGGGCGAGGGGGCGGATCGGTACCGGATTTATCGGTACGCCGGCGCTGCTGCCTGCTCTGGTCAAGATCGGCGAGCCGGAACTGGCCGCCAGCATGTTCCTACAGGAGGAAGTGCCCGGCTGGCTGGCGCAGGTGAAGCGCGGGGCGACCACGATCTGGGAGCGCTGGGACGGGATCAAGGCCGACGGGTCGATTTTCGAGCCGACGATGAATTCGTATAATCACTATGCCTATGGCGCGGTCTGCCAGTGGCTCTTCGAGGCAGTCGCCGGCTTTCGGCCGGATCCGGACCAGCCCGGGTTTGCAAAGGTCATTTTCGAGCCGCTTATCGTGCCGAGCCTGTCCCCCATTTCGGCCCATCACGACAGTGCGCGTGGCCGGATCGAGGCCGCATGGAGCGTCGATGGCAATCGGGTGACATACGAGTTCACGGTGCCGGACGGCAGTTTGGGCGAGCTCGTCCTCGCTCCCCGGTATTTCGAGATAGACGTCGACGGCGAAGCAATCGCTGCGGCGGAGGGAGAAGCGGTGCGCCGCCAGGTCGCGCCCGGCAAGCACAGAGCGTGTTTCCGACTTCACTGGCACCAATGACGCCCATAAGGGCTCAAGGGAGGAACCCGATGACGATCAGACTTCATAGAACAGCCTTCGCCGGACTTGCCGCCAGCCTGTTGTCGATAACAGGTATGGTCGGCCTCGCCATGGCGCAGCAGACGACGATCAGCTTCTTCACCGGTAACGACGAGGCGACCGTTGCCGTCACCGAGCAGCTGGTAGCAGACTTCGAGGCCGCCAATCCCGACATCAAGGTCGAAATCGAAATCGGGCCCGGCGGCACCGAGCGCGACAACATGGTCAAGACGCGCCTTGCCACAGGCTCGATGAACGATGTCTTCCTCTACAATTCGGGATCGCTATTCCAGGCGATCAATCCCGCCCAGTCGCTGGTCGATCTGACCAATGAGCCTTGGCAGGCCGAGGTGCAGAACTCCTTCAAGCTGGTCGTCACGGCGCCCGATGGAACCGTGCGTGGCGCCCCGATCCAGAACGCCATGGGCGGTGGCTTCTTCTACAACATTCCGATCTACGAAGAGCTGGGCCTGTCCATCCCCAAGAGCTGGGCTGAGTTCATGGCCAATAGTGAGAAAATCAAGGCGGCAGGCAAGGCGGCCCCGGTTATCCAGACCTATACCGACACCTGGACCAGCCAAGTTCTCTTCCTCGGCGACTACTACAACGTCCAGTCAAAAGATCCTGAGTTCGCCAACCGCTACACGGCCGGCGAAGCCAAATTTGCTACGGACCCTGGTGGCATCCGTTCGTTCGAGAAACTGGCAGAGCTGTCCGCAGCGGGCTACCTCAACGAGGATTATGGCGCTGCCGTACTGGCAGATGGCCTGCGCATGATCGCCTTGGGCGAGGGCGCCCACTACCCGATGCTGACCTTCGGGCTGGCAACGGTCGCACAAAACTATCCCGACAATGTTGAAGACGTGGGCTTCTTCGCCATCCCCGGTGATGACCCTGCGGACAACGGCCTCACCATCTGGCTGCCGAACGGCATCTATATTCCTGCCGCTTCAACCAACCAGGAGGCGGCCAAGCGCTTCGTTGCCTTCGTCGCGAGCCAGGAAGGGTGCGCTTCCCAGGTGAAGGGCGGCGCGGTTACCGGCCCGTTCCTCGTCAATGGCTGTGAACTGCCAGCCGACGTGCCCCGCGGCGTTGCAGACATGCTGCCCTATTTCGAGGCTGGAAATACCGCCCCAGCGCTCGAGTTCCTGTCTCCGATCAAGGGTCCGGCCCTGGAGCAGATCACCGTCGAAATCGGCTCGGGCACCCGCTCTGCTGCCGATGGTGCCGCACTCTATGACGAAGACGTTCGCAAGCAGGCCCAGCAGCTCGGCTTGCCAGGCTGGTAACGACGCAAACAGCAACGCGCCCCGGTCGAAGAACCGGGCCGCGTGAGCGACGACAGCTGACCCGCAAGGGCCATGAGTGCTATTTCCTGCCTACAGCGTGCGGAAAAAGCTTTCGCGGGCCTCTTCGTCCGTTTGGGGGAAACGGCCGTCTGGGGTCAGCTTGTCGACAGCTTCGGGAATGCTGGTGGAGAGGCGCTTCAGCAGCTCATCGTAGGAGAGCCCGGTGGTGGACGCCAACTGGGTCAGCGTGTCACGGCCAAGTGCCGCCTCGACCTCATTTGTCGAGAGCCCCTTTGTGGGAACGCCGGGGGTGGTCCAGGAATCGGCCGTTTCGGTCTGGCCATTGTCCTTGAAATTATCGAGCAGGTCCTGAAGGCCACCGGTAAGGATGTTGCCATTGCCGGGCTTGCCGCTGAAGAGGTCGCCTAGACCACCCAGAATGCCGCCAAGGCCGCCCATTCCAGCCGCTTCCAGTCCGCCAGGCTGCTGGCCGTTGCCGGCATTGGTCTGCAGGCCCTTCAGCGCGTCACCGATCTTGTCACGGTTCTGATAACCGGCGACGGCAAGCAGGCCGAGCAGGGCGAGAAGTGAGGGGGAGCGATTTGCCATGAGTGTGTTCCTTTGATCAGGCGCGACGCGCCATAAAACCCCAAACCACGAGAATGATCACAGCGCCGACGATGGCTCCGATCAGGCCAGCGCCTTCTCCCGGCTGATACCAACCGATTGCCTGACCAAGAAAAGCCGCGACAAAAGCGCCAACCACACCAAGCAGTGCCGTGAGCACGAAGCCGGCCGGTTCTCGGTTTCCCGGTACGATGAATTTTGCCACGATGCCGGCAATAAGCCCGATGATGATGGTCCAGATGATACCCACGAGACATCCCCTTGCTTTAGGAGATCATGAAACGCGTGGTCACTAACTTAGGTTGCAAAGCTCAGGCCGCGTCGGTTGAAGCTAGCGGTCACAGACGAATGCCCAGGAAGCCAATGACGGCTTCATGGTGACATCGTCACGGTGCTGAGCGGGCTACTCGCTCTCGGCCGTGGCCTGTCCGATCGCCCAGGTCACGCCGAACGGATCTTTCAGCTGACCGTAGATATCGCCCCAAAATTGCTTTTCCAGCGGTTGCGTCACGGTGCAGCCGGCGGCAAGGGCACGGTCCCACCACGTCTGCGCGTCATCGACGTGGATATGAATATTGAACCCGGCCGGGGCGACCGGCGGCATTCCATAATCGGGAAAGAAATCGCTGAGGAAGATCGGCGTGCCGTTGATATCGACCTGCGCATGCATCAGCCGCTGGCCGTCCTCGCCCGCCATGGTCTCGCGCTCGACGGCACCAAAAGCGATCTTGTAGAAGTCGATAGCCTTGCGGGCGCCGTCCACGGAAAGATACGGCGTCACGCCGCCCTTGGGGTGATAATCGGCCATGATGGTTCCTCCGCTTGTTTAGGTCGGAGGTTACGCGTCGCGAGGGGGAGAGACAAGGGAGGCCGTCAGTCACTCAAGTCCCCCGCCTGTTTACGGGAGCTTGGTTGTGAACCAGTATCACAGTTAGCTCCGCGGCCGTCTCGACATCCTGCTTGCCTATCCTGGTGAGAAAAGTTTGGCCCGGTCACGTTCGTGACCGGGCCATTCAAAGTCAGCTGCAGCCCGTTGTCGTGCCGCAGGTGTCGCACTTCAGGCAGGTGCCGTTTCGCACCATCGTGAAGTTATGGCACTCGGTGCACTGGTCGCCGGTGTAGCCCTTCATCTGGGCTTCGGCGCGCAGCAGGCCTGTGTCCTTGGACGGCGGCGGGGCCGGGATCGGGGACAGCTCGGCCACGTTGAGGGCCGTCGGGCTCGGATCGATCTTGAGGGCCGTTGCGCTGCGCATCGAGGTGACGGTGGAAGCGCCAGTCGAAGTGGCAGGCGCATAACGGCTGGCCTCGGCGGTCGGGACAAGCATCAGGGATGCATTGGCCGTCTTGCCGCGGGTCATGCCGCGCGACACGAAGCGCTCGGCCGGAACCGGGGCTGTGGCGGCTGCATTGCGCGAACCCTGGTCTTCGGCAACACCCTTGCCAAGCGAAGTCGGGCTGTCGGGATTGACGTGGGCCAGGTCATCGCGGTCGAGGTAGGAAACCGCAAGTTCACGGAACACGTAGTCGAGGATCGAGGTCGCGTTCTTGATGCGATCATTGCCCATGACCATGCCGGCAGGCTCGAAACGGGTGAAGGTGAAGGCCTCCACATATTCGTCCAGCGGCACGCCATATTGCAGGCCGATCGAGATGGCGATGGCAAAATTGTTCATCATGGCGCGGAAGGCAGCGCCTTCCTTGTGCATGTCGATGAAGATTTCGCCGAGGCGACCATCGGCATATTCGCCGGTGTGGACATAGACCTTGTGGCCACCAACGACAGCCTTCTGGGTATAGCCCTTGCGGCGATCCGGCATTTTCTCGCGGGTGCGGATTTCGACTTCACGCTCGATGATGCGCTCGACGATCTTCTCAGCAATCGCCGGGACGCGCGCGTCTGCGGTCATCGAGATGACGTTCTCGATAGCCTCTTCATCCTCTTCGTCGTCGGCGGCAGCCAGAACGGACGAGTTCAGCGGCTGGCTGAGTTTGGAGCCGTCGCGATAAAGCGCATTGGCCTTGAGAGCGAGGCGCCAGGACAGCATGTAGGCGCTCTTTGCGTCTTCAACCGTCGCATCGTTTGGCATGTTGATCGTCTTGGAGATCGCGCCGGAGATGAATGGCTGGGCGGCCGCCATCATCAGGATGTGCGATTCAACCGAGAGGTAGCGCTTGCCGATCTTGCCGCACGGAGTGGCGCAATCGAAGACGGGCAGGTGCTCTTCCTTGAGGAAGGGCGCGCCTTCGAGCGTCATGGCACCGCAGACGTGGATATTGGCAGCCTCGATGTCCTTCTTGGCAAAGCCGAGGAAGGACAGCAGGTCAAAGGAGAAGTCATTGAGCTGCTCGTCGGTGACGCCGAGGCCCTTGAGGAAATCAGCGCCGAGCGTCCACTGGTTGAAGACGAACTTGATGTCGAATGCCGACTTCATCGCGGCGTTGAGCGCCTCGATCTTGTCGTCGGTAAAGCCCTTGGTCCGCAGGGTCGCCGGGTTGATGCCCGGGGCCTGATTGAGATTGCCGTGGCCGACCGCATAGGCTTCCATCTCGGCGATCTGGTCTTCCGAGTAGCCGAGGGTGCGCAGGGCCGGGGGCACTGCACGGTTGATGATCTTGAAGTAGCCGCCGCCGGCCAGCTTCTTGAACTTCACCAGGGCAAAGTCCGGCTCGATACCGGTGGTGTCGCAGTCCATGACGAGGCCGATCGTGCCGGTGGGCGCGATAACGGAAACCTGGGCGTTACGGTAGCCATGCTGTTCGCCGAGGGCGAGGGCATTGTCCCAGGCCAGCTTGGCGCGCTCGCTGAGGGCTGCGTCGGAGATATTGGCGTGATCAAGCGCGACCGGCTTGATCGACAGGCCTTCATAGCCATCGGTATTGCCGTAGGCGGCATTGCGATGGTTCCGGATGACGCGCAGCATGTGCTTGGAATTGCGCTTGTAATCCTTGAACGGGCCGAGCTCCTTGGCCATTTCGGCCGAGGTCGCATAGGACACGCCGGTCATGATGGCGGTGATAGCGCCGGCAATGGCGCGGCCTTCGGCGGAGTCATAGGGAATGCCGGAGGTCATCAGCAGGCCACCGATATTAGCGTAGCCAATGCCGAGCGTGCGGTATTCGTAGGAGCGTTCTGCAATGGCGCGCGAGGGGAACTGCGCCATCATGACCGAAACTTCGAGCACGATGGTCCAGAGACGGACGGTGTGCTCGTAGGCGGCGGTGTCAAACGTGGAGTCGGCGTTGCGATAGGGCAGCAGGTTGACGGACGCCAGATTGCACGCCGTGTCGTCGAGGAACATGTATTCCGAACACGGATTGGAGGCGTTGATCTGGCCGGCAGCCGGGGAGGTGTGCCACTCGTTGATCGTGGTGTGGTACTGGATACCGGGGTCAGCGGAGGCCCAGGCTGCGTAACCAATCTGTTCCCAGAGGTCGCGCGCCTTCAGCGTCTTGGTGACATTGCCCTTGATGCGGCCGATCAGGTTCCAGTCGCCATCGTTCTCGACAGCGTTGAGGAAGTCGTCGGTCACGCGGACGGAATTGTTCGAGTTCTGGCCGGAAACAGTCAGATAGGCTTCGCTATCCCAATCGGTATCGTAGATGGGGAATTCGAGATCGGTGTAACCCTGCTTGGCGAACTGGATGACGCGGAAGATGTAGTTCTCCGGCACCAGTGCCTTCTTGGCGGCGCGCACTTCGCGCTTGAGGGCAGGGTTCTTGGCCACGTCGAAGCAATCGTCGCCCGAACCTTCACAATTCACGGCTGCCTTCATGATGGCCTTGAGGTGCTTGGAAACGACCTTCGAGCCGGTGACGAGTGCTGCCACCTTCTGCTCTTCCTTGACCTTCCAGTTGATGTATTCCTCGATATCGGGGTGATCGATATCGATAACCACCATCTTGGCAGCGCGACGGGTGGTGCCGCCCGACTTGATGGCGCCAGCAGCGCGGTCGCCGATCTTGAGGAAGCTCATCAGGCCGGAAGACTTGCCGCCGCCCGAGAGCTTTTCGCCCGAGCCGCGAAGGGCCGAGAAATTGGTGCCGGTGCCCGACCCATACTTGAACAGACGCGCTTCACGGACCCAGAGGTCCATGATGCCGTTTTCATTGACGAGGTCGTCATTGACCGACTGGATGAAGCAGGCATGCGGCTGCGGATGCTCGTAGGAGCTCTTCGACTGCACCAGCTTGTGGGTGAACGGGTCGACATAGAAATGGCCCTGGCCGGGGCCGTCGATGCCATAGGCCCAGTGGAGGCCCGTGTTGAACCACTGCGGGGAGTTCGGAGCGACGCGCTGGGAGGCGAGCATATAGGCGAGTTCGTCAAAGAAGGCGCGGGCGTCTTCCTCGCTGTCGAAATAGCCACCCTTCCAGCCCCAATAGGTCCAGGTGCCGGCCAGGCGATCAAAGACCTGGCGGCTGTCCATTTCGGAGCCATAGCGCTCATTCTCCGGCAGCTTGGCCAGCGCTTCCTCGTCGGGGACGGAACGCCACAGCCAGGACGGCACCGAATTTTCTTCGACCTTCTTGAGGACCTTGGCGACGCCGGCCTTTCGGAAGTATTTTTGCGCAATGATGTCGGTCGCAACCTGAGACCAGGTTGCCGGCACAGCAATGTCTTCCAGCTTGAACACCACCGATCCATCAGGATTGCGGATTTCGCTGGTCGCGGAGCGGAACTCGAGCGAGGCGTAGCGGTCCGCGTTGGCAGTGGTAAACCGGCGTTCTATGCGCATGGTGTGGTCTCAGCTGATCTGTCGGTGGGGGGCACGAGGTGGGGTGGAGGACTCGTGCCGCGTTTGAATCCTATCAAAGCCTTATTTGAGCGAGAGTCGAGCCATCAATTTTTTCCAGCAGGCACACCATGGGTTGTGCGGAGCTTTGATGATTGCCCAAAATCTAGTGTTTAATATGGGAATAGCGTGGATAAGTTACAACGCTGTTTAGCGTGTCCCGCAGGGCTCCAAAGGCGCTCTGCAAGCGTTTATGACCCCTTAATTCCTGCCTCTAAAGCCGCGGAAAAGCTGAGGTTTTGACATCCTCAAGTGTGGTGCCCGAGTCGCTGAAATTGCTGTCAAGACCCACATTTTCGCGCTATCCACAGCCGGTGGGCTACCACATATTGTGTGTGGCTAGTCGCTGGCGCGCAAGCCGCGGGACTGGCCTCGCAAAACCCAAAGAGCAAGCGGCGCCATGGCGAGCCCGGCCCAACCGTAAGACGGCAATATGCCGATCGTGTCGGCCAACACGCCAAATGCCAAGGTGAAAACTACGCCCACCACATTCTCCGCCATCACCAGGGCGGAGGTGGTCGTTGCTCGGCTCCGCCCGTCCATCACGCGATGAAAACGCGCTTCGGCCAGAACGCCCATTGGTGCCACCAGCACATAGGCGAGGCAAAGCAACAGCACATAAAAGGGGGAGGCACCAAGCGACGCCAGCACAAGCAGGGCGCCGCCCGCGAGTGGCAACGACCAAGCCAGCCAAGGACGCCCGGAGAGACGATGGGCGTGTAGACTTGCGAGGGCATAAACGCCTTCAACACCGGCCGCCAAGAGACCCCAGGCCCATATCGGCACATTGATAGCGAGGTAGTAGAGCTGGTCGAACTCCTCGAGGATTTCGAAGATCACCAGGCCGACCGCGATATATGTGGTGGTGAAACGCAGATCCGCATGGATGCGAAACTCGTTCACGGCATCGATGAAGTGCGAGATATAGGTGCTTGGCGGAGTGTCGGTTTCCGTCTCTGCGGTACGGGTGCGGCGGACATCTTTCAGCCAGAAGGCCAGGGTCGCTGCTAGAAGCAGCGGCGGAATGGAAAGCCAAATCGCCCAATCAAAGCTCCGCCAGGCGACAAAGCCGCCCAGGAGCGTGCCAAGACCAATGCCTAGGCCCTCTGCCGCATTGTCTCTGCCCAACACCCTGTCGAAATCATCGCCACGCCCTTCCGCCGCCATGCGCTCGTAAAGCAGGGCCTCTCGAGAACCCGACTGCATGGCCTGGGCGAGGCTCCAGAAGAGAAAGCCCAGGCCGTAGAGCCAAAAATTGCCGGCTGCGATCGCCCACAGGATAAAGGTCACCGCCTTTGCCAAGGGTGCCAGGATCAGCAGGACGCGCCGGTCAAAGTGATCCGACAAGGCGCCGGACGGCATTTCGAGGACAATGGCAGAACCGGACCAGAGAGCCAGCAGAACACCGATCTCGGTGACACTGAGGCTATGCAGGGCGAACAGCGCCGTGTAGATCGCGTAGGCGAGCATGAAATCAAAGAGGAACACATAGGCATAAAATATGCGGAGAAAGCTCTGCAGGCTCATGGCAAACCCCTCCTTGCGATCATCAAGCCAGTCGCCACTATTGCGCTCCCGGCACCCAACATTTGCGGTTCAAGCGGGCAACGGGTGGCAGCTTTTGGCTAGGCTCATAGGCCGCGTCATGCTAAACCCCACCCCAATCGACTTGCCAATCTCGGAATCGACACGTGGCCAAATCCGGTATCAAGCAATTTCTCACTGAAATCTTCTCCTGGTGGGGTGGAAACACCTGGGGCACGCGCCTCTGGATCAAGCGGTTTGGCGAATATGTCGGGAGCGACGAATTCGGCAATCGCTACTATCAGGACCGCAAGACCGACCGCCGCTATGTTACCTATGCAGGCCCGGCGGACGCTTCGACGATCCCGCCCGGCTGGCACGGTTGGATGCATCACCGCTCGGACCTCGTGCCGACCGAAGCCAAGTACGAACCGCGCGCCTGGGAAAAGCCGCACCAGAAGAACCTGACCGGCACTGCCGCAGCGTATCGTCCGGATGGCAGCTTGCTCAACAAGGGTGAGCGCCCGCGCGTTACCGGTGACTACCAGGCCTGGTCGCCCGAATAAGGACGCCGGCCTTTGCCGTTTTTCTCTCGTAAGTTTGGGAGAGCGCTCATCGGAGCGCTCTTCGTGATGGGCCTGGGTGCCGCATCGATTCCGGTTTCGGCTCAGCCTGTCGCCAATCCCGTCGCCATGTTGGCGGGCCTCGACAAGATCACCGGCCGGATTACCCGTTTCGACGTCTATATCGACGAGACCGTCCTGTTCGGCGCGCTCGAGATAACGCCCCGTGCCTGTTACAGTCGGCCGTCCAACGATACGTTGCAACGCACCTCGGCCTTCCTCGAGGTCGACCAGCGCAATCTCGATGGCACCGCCAAACGGCTCTTCACCGGGTGGGTCTTTGCGGATAGCCCAGCGCTAAACGCGGTCGATCACCCGATCTATGACGCCTGGCTGATCGAGTGCAAAACCTCGACCAACGTCCCGCCACCGGACGAGCGCTGAACTTTTTTCAGGCGAGCGTCGAAATCCGCTGTTTCTCATCGTTGCCGCAGTGAAAGCTGCTGGCAAAGACCTCTGTTTATGTCGGCAGCGGCCCAGTCTTGTGCGCGTATGCCACGGGTGGGGTTCTGATCGATAGGAGGAGAGACAGGCCATGATGACCCTGCCCGAAGTGATCGAGAGACCGGAACAGCACTACGTCTATGTTCCGTTCACGGTTCGCATGAACCAGTTGCAGAAACCTGCGGACGAGGGCTTCCCCCAAATCTTTGCCTATCTGGAAAAGCACGGGCTGGAGCCGGAGGGAGAGGCTTTTTACAATTACCGGCGGATCAACATGGCCGAGACCCTCGATGTCGAGGCAGGGATCGCGGTGCGGAGCCCAGGGCCTGAGGACGGAGCGGTGCGCACTTCAACCCTCCCCGGGGGGCGGTTCATGACGCTTGCCTGGCATGGTCACTACGACGCCCTGGAAAAGGTAACTGGCGTGCTGATCGGATGGGCGCGGCTCACCAACCAACCCTTTGACATGGTCGAGAAGCCCAATGGCGAACATTTCGCCTGCAGGCTGGAAATCTACGAGACCGATCCTGCCAAGGTTCCGGATCCCAAGGACTGGGTGACGACCCTCAGTTTCAAGCTCAAGGACGTCTAAAAGAACTCGTCCAGAGTGCAGTAGAAGGCGTAGCGGTGCGGGTCATATTCCGTGCCGTAGGCCTTTAGAAATTCGGAGACGTGGTCCTGCCCAACATTGTCCCGGATGCTGCGGCAGGCCAGAGCCAGATCCTGCCAGACGTCCGCGACACCCATTCGTCCGCAATCGACCAGACCCGAGAAACGGCCATCCATGGCCATGACATTGGGCGTGCAGGCGTCGCCATGGGTGACGATAGCTGTACCAACGTCTGGACGGTTGTTGTGCAGCCAATCGAGGAGGTCGGCCGGAGCCCTGCCGATGCGGTCCGCGTCGAAGTCGGTCTCATCAACGAGGCCGGCGGCCAGTCGCTGCTCGGCGAGTGCCAGTCGACTAGTGATGCTGTGATCGAACGGGCAGCTGGTCGGGTCCAGAGCGTGAATGCGCTTGAGGCCCTGGGCATAGATGCGAATGAATTCAGCGGGATGCTGGGCATGATTGGTGAGGTCCGCGCCGGGCACCGCACTCATCAGTAGCCAGACGCGATCGGACGATTGTTCGGCATCGATGACGCGCGGGGCCTTGAACCCCATCCGCGTCAGCCAGTTGAGCCGTTCGATCTCGCTCGGCAGTTCCGCCAGCGGATGCCACTCTTCGGATTTGAGAAAGACGGAATTGCCGTCGCCGAGCAGAATGCGCCAGACATGGGCACCGGACGGGCCGTGTGTAATAGGCGTCCAGTCGAGGCTGGTGAGGGGCCCAAAGCTTTCGGGCAAGTCAGTAGGAATGGTCATATCTTGTGGTCCAGTGCCGCCCAGTCGGCCTTTTCTGCGATGGCGCGGCCAAGGCGGTCTTCATATTCTGATCTGGGAATTTCAATGCCGCCCAGCGAGGCAAGGTGTGGCGTGAGGAATTGTGTATCGAGAAGCTGAAAGCCGCCGGCGTTAAGGCGCTCGACCAGATGCGCCATAGCCGCCTTGGATGCGTCCGTCCGTCGATGGAACATCGACTCGCCGAAGAAGGCTGCGCCGATAGCGAGGCCATAGAGGCCTCCCACCAGCTCGTCGCCCTCCCACACCTCAACCGTGTGCGCGATGCCTTGGCGGAAAAGCTCGCCATAAACGGCGCGGATTGTTCCGTTGATCCAGGTGGAGTTGCGATCGTCGCCGACCGTGGCGCAGCCTTCGATGACGGCTTCGAAGTCGGTATCGACGCGGATATCCCAGCCCGCCTTGCGCATGGACTTGCGCAGACTCTTGCTCAGGCGAAAGCCATCGAGCGGCAGGATCCCACGTTCTTCCGGGCTCACCCAGAAAAGGTCGTCATCCCCGGCGTCTTCGGCCATGGGGAAAATGCCGGCGCAATAGGCCCGGACGATGAGTTCGGGCGTGATGTCGAGATCGAAGGGGTCTGAGTGTTTGGCCATGGAAAAAAGATAAGGGGCGCCTGCGCGCCCCTCAACATCAAGCCTTGTTGTTGGCCAGGAATTTTTCCAGCCAGTGAATGTCGTAATTGCCCGCGATGATGTCCGGCTCCTTGAGGAGGCGCTGGAACAGGGGCAGGGTGGTCTTGACGCCGTCGACGACGAACTCGTCCACCGCACGGCCCAGTCGCTTGAGGCACTCTTCACGGGTGCGGCCATAGACGATGAGCTTGCCGATCAGCGAGTCGTAATAGGGCGGGATCTTGTAGCCCTGATAGACAGCCGAATCGACGCGGACGCCAACGCCACCAGCAGGGTGGTAGAAGGTGATCGTGCCTGGCGAGGGCGCAAAGCTCTGCGGGTCCTCGGCATTGATGCGCACCTCGATGGCATGGCCAAAGAACTGCACCTTGTCCTGCGACATGGAGAGCTCTTCGCCGGAAGCGACGCGGATCTGCTCATAGACGATGTCGATGCCGGTGATGCGCTCCGTGACCGGGTGCTCCACCTGCAGGCGCGTGTTCATTTCGATGAAATAGAACTCGCCGTTTTCGTACAGGAACTCGATGGTGCCGGCGCCTGAGTATTTCAGCTTGCGCATGGCGACGGCGCAGATCTCGCCGATCTCGTCACGCTCCTGCGGGCTGATCGTCGGCCCGCCAGCTTCTTCCCACACCTTCTGGTGGCGACGCTGCAGCGAGCAATCGCGTACGCCAAGGTGCACGGCATTGCCTTGTCCGTCGCCGAGGATCTGTACCTCGATATGGCGCGGCTTGCCGAGGTATTTTTCCATATAGACGCTGTCGTTGCCGAAAGCCGCCTTGGCTTCGGAACGCGCAGTTGACCAGGCAACCAGCAGTTCGGACTCCGACTGCGCGACCTTCATGCCGCGACCACCGCCACCAGCCGTGGCCTTGATCAGCACGGGGTAGCCGATGTCCTTGGCGGTCTTGAGCGCCTGCTGTTCGGTCTCGACCGCGCCAGCAGACCCCGGGACAACGGGAATGCCAAGCTCTACCGCCGTCTTCTTGGCAGTAATCTTGTCACCCATGATCTCGATGTGGTGAGCAGACGGGCCGATGAAGGTGATGTTGTGCTCACCAAGGATCTTGGCGAAGCGGGCATTTTCGGACAGGAACCCATAGCCCGGATGGACGGCATCAGCCCCGGTGATCTCACAGGCTGCGAGGATCGAGGGGATGTTCAGGTAGCTGTCCTTGGCCGAGTTGGGGCCAATGCACACACTCTCATCGGCGAGGCGCACATGCATGGCATTGGCGTCGGCCGTCGAGTGCACAGCCACGGTCTGGATGCCGAGTTCCTTGCAGGCGCGCAGGATGCGCAGGGCAATTTCGCCGCGATTGGCGATCAGGACTTTCTGGAACACGCGAAAGTCTCCTTACTCGATGACGACGAGCGGCTCGCCATATTCGACCGGCTGGGCGTCTTCGACCAGGATGCGGGTAACCGTGCCGGAGCGATGCGCCGGAATCTGGTTCATGGTCTTCATCGCCTCAATGATGAGGACGGTCTGACCCTCGGACACCTTGGTGCCGACTTCCACAAAGGTCGGCTTGCCCGGCTCCGGCGAGCGGTAGGCGGTGCCAACCATGGGGGAGGTGAGGGTGCCCGGATTGGAGGCAAGGTCTTCCTTGGCGGCTGGGGCCGCTGCAGGGATCGTCGAGACCGGGGCAGCAGCGGCAGGGGCTGCCTGTGGCGCTGCCATATACTGCATCGGCTGCGCATAGGTCGGAGCCTCAACAGGATAGGAGCGCGTTACGCGGACCCGGAAATCCTCCTGCTCGATTTCGATCTCGGCAAGGTTTTCCTTGTTGAGCAGTTCGGCGATGGCGCGGATCAGGTCCTGATCCACCTGAGATGACTTGGTCATTCTTATCGGTCTCCCGGCTTCGTCGTCGAAGCGTTATGCGAGTTTTTCGGCCAAAGCATGGAGCGCCAGCTTATATCCAAGCGTCCCAAAGCCGCAAATGACGCCGAACGCTACCGCCGACACGTAGGAATGGTGTCGGAAGGACTCGCGCTGGTGAATGTTGCTGATGTGAACTTCAGCCACCGGTAGTGCCACTGCCTTGAGGGCATCGTGAATGGCAACCGATGTATGCGAATAGGCGCCGGGATTGATCAGGATGCCATCGGCAGTGCCGAGTCCCTCCTGGATCCACGTCACCAATTCACCTTCGAAGTTCGATTGGCGGCAATCGACGGTCAGGCCCCACTCTTCGGCTGCGCTCCGACAGAGCGCCTCCACATCGGCCAGGGTCTGCGCCCCGTAGATTCCGGGCTCGCGCTTGCCGAGCATGTTGAGGTTCGGGCCGTTGAGGACGAGAACGTGCTTTGCCATGGTCTTTTCGTTGTGCACCGGCTATTTCCGGCGGTGCAAGGGCGGTTACACGAAATGCACTGAGAATGCGAGCCCGATCACGCCGACCGGCACCCGCTCGGCTCAACTGCAGACTGTTTCCCCGCATTCCCGCATATTTGCGATGCGTTCACGCAGGCCTTCGACGCCGATGGCGCCGGGAATGATCTCGTTTCCGATGATGTAGGTCGGTGTACCGGTGATTCCGAGCGCCTGGGCGATCTCATACGATGTCTGAATGGACTTGGCGACGCGCTCGTCGCCCATCTGAATTTCGAGACTGACCGGGCTCAGCCCGATTTCCTGCGCAGCAGCGAGCGCCACTGATTTGTCGACTTTGCCGCGGGCGCTGAACAGGGCCTCGTGAAACTGCCAGTAGTCCGCGTCTGTTTCCCCCACGAGTACGGCGACGCGGGCAGCATCGATCGACTCGTTGGAGAGGATTGGGAATTCCTTCAGGATCACCCTGAGATTGGGATCTTCTGCGAGCAGCGTCGCCAGATCGGGCACGGCCGTGCGGCAATAACCGCAGTTATAGTCGAAAAACTCGACCAGAGTGACATCGCCGTCGGGATTTCCGACCACCACCTGGCCAGGAGCGTTGAAGATCTGGTCCTGCATCGATGCGATGGCGGTCTGTGCCCGCGATTGTTCCTCGACCCGAAGCGTGTCCTCGAGCGCGACGGACATCCGCTGCAGGAGCTTGGGATCGCTGAGCAGGAACTTTTCAATCATGGGATTGAGAATGGCCGGGTCGATATCGGCGATGACGGGAGTAG
The DNA here is from genome assembly GCF_029201565.1 of Devosia sp. SD17-2. GTDB lineage: Bacteria > Pseudomonadota > Alphaproteobacteria > Rhizobiales > Devosiaceae > Devosia. The sequence continues at coordinate 2,455,898 of NZ_CP104002.1, read as the reverse complement.
TCGTTTCCGCCACGGCCGCCGCCTGCGCCGAGCGAGCAGCCAGCACTTCGTCGACAATGGCGCGCACAGCCGCGGTGTCTGTCTGTGGCTTGGGCTGGTTCAGCACCGAGTATCCGAGTGCGCCTCCGACGACGCCGAGGGCTGCAACAAGAACGAGAGTGACGCGGCTCATGGGGATTCGGGACTCCGGCAGATTGTCCCAAAGCTTCTAGCAGACTTGTGGCAGGCATTGCGACCCATGGGCGATGCCGCGCAGCGGGCTGGGTCAATTGTTGTTGAGATGCTCCGCCGGGTTGGGTAGTCCAGAGGCGCACACGGAGCAGCCCAATGACCGATCTTGCGCCAGACGCGCTGATGCCATTCCTCGCCATGGATATTTTGAAGCGCGCCCGCGCTCTGGAAGCGCAGGGGCGAAGCATCTGCCATCTCGAGGTAGGGGAGCCCGGCCAGCCACCTGCGCCGCGTGTTCTCGAGGCAGTGGCCAAGGCGCTGCCCCACCCCCAGGGCTATACCAACGCCAAGGGCACTACCGAGCTCCGCGAGGGTCTGTCGCGCTATTACCAGGATCAGCACGGCGTCTCGGTGGATCCGGAATTGATTCTTGCGACAATGGGTTCGTCGGCCGGCTTCATTCTTGCCTTTCACACTGCGTTCAAGCCAGGGGCACGTATTGCGATCACGCGGCCCGGCTATCCGGCCTATGTGAATACTCTGCTCGGCCTCGGATTTGCGATTTCGGAAATTCCGGTCTCAGCCGAAAACGGCTGGCATCTGACCGGTGGTGACATCGCCAAAGCCTACGCACGGCAGCCCTTTGAAGGCCTGCTTTTCGCCAGCCCCGCAAATCCCACGGGCGCCTCGGTCGACCGGGATGGCCTGGCAGATATTGTGGCAACCTGCGCGCGGCTGGGCATTACCTTCATCTCGGACGAAATCTATCATGGCCTCGATTATCGAGGGCCCTCTGTCAGCGCGCTCGAACTGACGCGCGATGCCATCGTCATCAACAGTTTCTCGAAATATTACTGCATGACCGGCTGGCGCATTGGCTGGATGGTGCTGCCGGAGGCGCTGATCCGGCGCGCCGAAGTCCTGCAGCAGAACCTCTTTATTTCGGCGCCAACCCTCAGCCAGATCGCCGCGACAGTGGCTCTCGGCGAGCGGGACTACGCCGAGGAGCAGAAGGCAAGCTACGCCCGGAACCGCGCACTGCTCACTGCAGGTCTGCGCGAGCTCGGGTTTGACCTTCCCTCGGCGGGCGATGGAGCATTTTACGCCTACGCCGGAATATCCAGATTTTCCAATGACTCAGTAGCTTTTTGTGAATCGATGCTGGAGGTGGCTGGTGTTGCCGCTACGCCTGGGCTCGACTTCGATCGAACCGCGGGCGACAGCTTTGTCCGGTTCTCATATGCAGGAAAGACAGAGACAATCGAATTGTCGCTGGAGAGAATGCAGCGGATGCTGAAGTAAATCTTAGAAATAGTATTGAACTATAGATGTAATTATTAAGGGGCTGCGCGTAATTTTTTGGCGTTGTTTTAGGAGCGCCATGCATGTCCCCGACGGGCGGTCCCCTCAGGACGTTGTCTCGTTGCCAGGCACTGGTTGTTGCGCATGGCGAGCAGCATATTCAGATGATGCTGGGGTTGTGCCGCAGTGTTGGATTTACCAATGCTGCCGACATGACCAAGGTGGGGTTGGGCACCGTAGCTCCCGGGACAATCTCTTATGTCCTCGTCCACTATGAGATGGGCGATGAGGCAAAAAAGAAGCTGATCGACGCCATCAGGCGCGCCCAGATTGGCGATATCCGCTTCGCGCCCATAATCCTTTTCTTGCCCGACGGACCGTATGAGGAGGTCCTGAAGTATGTCGAGATGGGCTTCGACGATGTGGTCTGCCTTCCCGAGAAACGGAACGTACTCTTCGCGCGGCTGGAGCAGCAGCTCATCAGCGAGCAGATCTATATCGAGACGCCCACCTATATTGGCCCGGACAGGCGGCGAATGGAATTGCCCGGGACAGTTCACCCCGACCGCACGGGTACACACCAGTTTGGCAAGATCGTTATCAAACGCATTCCTGGAGACGGCGTGAAGGTGATCTCACGCCAGCACTTTATCCGTGGACGATAAGCGGATGGCAGGAACAAAAAGGGCGGCCCGAGGGCCGCCCTTTGTTTTTAACCTAGTCCGAGGCGGCGCTGCCACCAACCGACCTTTTTCTTCTTGTCCGGCTCATCGCCGCCGGCTTCCTCTTCCGCCTCGGGAGCCGCGCTGGACGAAACCACGACGCCCTCGGGCGGCAGTTCCTTTTTGGCGCGACGCGGACGAGCTTCGGTCGGCGCGTCAGCAACAGGCTCTGCTGAAGCAGGCGCCGGCTCGGCCTTTACGTCTTCAACGACTGCGGCGGCTGCTTCCGTCGGCGCCGTCACCTCGGCTGGTGTCGCGGCGTCAGCGGCGACTTCTGCCTTTGGCTTGCGAGTCCGAGGCTTGCGCTTCGGCTTTTCGGCCGGGGCCTCCTCGGCAGGGGGTGCTGCGTCAGCTTGTACAGCCACCGTTTCGGCAGCAGCTTCCGCAGCCGCCTCTGCCTTTGGCTTGCGGGTCCGAGGCTTGCGCTTCGGCTTTTCGGCCGGGGCCTCCTCGGCAGCGGGTGCTGCGGCCTCAGAGCTTTCCGCGACAGGAGCAGGCTCAGGCGTGGCGGCTACGGCTTCGATGGCCGGGCTCACTTCTGCACTGGTCTCAACTTCTGCGACAGGCGCTGGAGCAGAGGCCTCGACAGCTGCAGCTGCAGCTGCAGCCGCGGCAGGAGCACGGGTCTCCTCGACGCCGTTGTTCTCGTCCTGATCGCGGCGATTGCGACGGCCACCACGGCGGCCACGACGACGGCGGCGGCGGGTTTCGCCGTCTGCGTCGGCTGCAGAGGCGGTGTCTTCCGCTTCTTCGCCCTCTTCATCGGAAGCTTCGGTTTCGGTGTCGGAAACAGCCTCGACCGCGACCTGGGGTGCGCGCTCTTCGGTGCGCTCACCATTGCCGCCACGACGGCGGCGACGACGGCGGCGGCGGCCGGAGCCTTCTCCTTCGCCGTTCTCGGCGGCGCTGGGACGCTCTTCGGTCTCTGCGACGTCCTCGTCGGTTTCGACCTCTTCCTCTTCAGCATCGCCTTCGATGATGGCACTGTCGACACGCACGTGGCTGGCTGCGCGCTGATCGGCATAGGAGGCAACGCGGGTCTCACCCTTCTCGATAGAGAACTGGTGGCCAGTCAGCTTGCTGTCCGCCGTGATGGTGATCGACAGACCATTGCGAGACTCGAGCGCGGTGAGGGTGTCGCGCTTGAAATTGAGGATATAGAGCGCGACGTCGGTCGGCACGCGAACATTGATCGACTGGCCCTGCTTGCGCAGGACGTGGTCCTCGATGTGGCGCATGATCATCAGTGCCAGCGACTCGGTAGAGCGCACGAGGCCAGTGCCGTCGCAGATCGGGCACTTGTGGGTCGAGCTTTCCACGACACCGAAGCGGATTCGCTGGCGGCTCATTTCCATCAGTCCAAAATGGCTGATGCGGCCAACCTGGATGCGCGCGCGGTCGTCCTTGAGGCATTCCTTGAGCTTGCGCTCAACGGCCCGGTTGGAGCGGTTCTCCATCATGTCGATGAAGTCGATGACGATCAGGCCGGCCAGATCGCGCAGCCGCAGCTGGCGAGCGACTTCGTCCGCTGCTTCCAGATTGGTCTGGAGCGCAGTGTCTTCGATATTGTGCTCCTTGGTGGAGCGCCCCGAGTTCACGTCGATAGAGACGAGAGCTTCAGTGGGGTTGATGACGATGTAACCGCCGGAGGGCAGGGTGACCACTGGCGAGAACATCTGGTCCAGCTGGGCCTCGATGCCATACTTGGAGAACAGTGGCTGCTCTTCGACGTAGAGCTTCACGTTCTTCGAGTGGGACGGCATGATCATCTTCATGAAGTCCTTGGCCTCGCGGAAGGCGTTGTCGCCCGCCACCAGAACTTCATCGATGTCCTTGTTGTAGAGGTCGCGGATGGTCCGCTTGATGAGCGAGCCTTCCTCGTAGACGAGGCATGGCGCCTGGCTCTGGAGCGTCAGCGTACGAACGCTCTCCCAGAGGCGCATCAGATATTCAAAGTCGCGCTTGACTTCGGCCTTGGTGCGCGAGGCACCGGCCGTGCGCAGGATCACGCCCATGCCTTGCGGCACTTCCAGATCAGCAGTGATTTCCTTGAGGCGCTTGCGGTCGGCCGCATTGGTGATCTTGCGCGAGATGCCGCCGCCACGGGCGGTGTTTGGCATCAGCACGGAATAGCGGCCCGCCAGCGACAGATAGGTGGTGAGAGCTGCGCCTTTGTTGCCGCGCTCTTCCTTAACCACCTGCACCAGCATGACCTGGCGGCGCTTGACGACTTCCTGGATCTTGTACTGGTGACGACGCTGCTGGCTCGAGCGACGACGCTCGGGAACTTCCTCAAGGGCATCCGCACCGCCGATGGATTCGACAGGCTCGGAATTGGCCGGGGCCTGTTCGATATGGCTGTGCTCTTCGCCGTCATGCGAGTCAGTGTCGGCATCAGCTGCAGAATCGGCACTGGCGTCCGGGGCAGGGGCCTGGTCGGTTTCGCCCTGGGCCTCGTCTTCTGTCTCTTCATGCTCCTCTTCGAGCAGAAGCGCTTCGCGGTCAGCGACGGGGATCTGGTAATAGTCTGGGTGGATTTCGCTGAAGGCGAGAAATCCGTGGCGATTGCCGCCATATTCGACGAAAGCCGCCTGCAGGGACGGTTCTACTCGCGTCACCTTTGCGAGGTAAATATTACCCCGCAACTGGCGGCGGGTCGCCGATTCAAAGTCGAATTCCTCAAGCCGGTTACCGGCGGTAACGACAATCCGTGTTTCTTCCGGGTGGATGGCATCCACCAGCATTCTTTTGGTCGCCATAGTGAGCTCCGCGCACCCGCGCGCCGACAAGGGGCTGCCGGAAGTCCGGCACACCTGAAATGGCGCATTGCGGGGCGAATGGGTTGAATGAAGTAGGGCGCGAACCTCTCACGTTTCGCGCTCCGGTAGTCTTGGTCATGGCCAGAAAATGAGGCGATACAAAACGGCAATCGGACATTTCGATCGCGTCGCGCTTTGTTCGCCTGTGGGCCATATGACCTCTTCCTTATGGATGGCAGGCCGCGCGGGCGTGCCACCGTCCGGCTCGGGGGGAGCCGAAATTCAGCGAAGGCGCGAAAATGCCGCTTTCATTCCGGGCCGCATGCATCGAGTGCACGCTGGTCCAGCCGGGTTCGCAGCGGCGCGACACGGACTTACCGTCGTCGCTGGCGCTCGCGAAACTCCTGCGCCTTCTCCTTTAGCGTGTAGGGATGTTGCGCCAGATTGGCAACAGGAAAGTCAAAAACCCGGCCCCATACCCGCTTTGTGAGCCCGGTTCTTTGATTGATGACCCAAATCATCGCATAAGGCGGACAATGCCGCAGAATCGCCCGATGCTCGTGCCATGCGGCGATAGAGTTTTTAGGGGCCCGAACCAGACTTGATTTTGCGCGTCCTCATATCCGCCTTCGCCGCCATCCTTTCGTTCATGGCACTTCTATCCCCAGCGCTCTCCCAGGAGAGTGCCGCCCCCGTTGCGCTACCAAATGTCATTGATCTGCGCATGACAGCGACCGAAGATCGGGCGCGTCTTGTGATTGATCTGGCGGCGCGGACGGAGTTCTCATTTGTATCCATGAGCGAACCCGACCGCCTGGCGGTCGATGTGCGCGCCGGCACCTTCTCGGTTCCGCAGCCGTCGGCGGACAGCGATTCCGGCTCTCTGGTGACGTCCTACGTGATTGAGCAGGTGGCTGGAGACCGGGTGCGGACCACGCTCAGCCTTGCCGGACCGGCTCAGGTGCAGCAGGCTTACGTGCTTGACGCATTCAACGACCAGCCGGCACGCCTCGTCGTCGACATCATCCCGGCAGATGCCGAAATCTTTGCGGCCAACGTCGAACGTGACCGGCTCGTGTCGGACGCTGCGGCTGCAAAAATCGCCGAATCGACGCCCGCGGGGGGCTCTGAACTGCCGATTGGCAGTCGTCCTCTTGTGGTGATCGATCCTGGCCACGGTGGCATCGACAGCGGTGCCGAAGCTCCGAACGGCGTGCGGGAAAAAGACATCGTCCTCGCCTTCTCGCTGCGCCTGCAGGAATTGCTGGTTGAGTCGGGGCGCTTCGATGTGGCCCTGACCCGTGAGAGCGACGTCTACCTCCGGCTCGAAGAGCGTGTGGCGATGGCGCGGACGAACAAGGCTGATCTCTTCATTGCCATCCACGCCGACAGTTTCCAGCAGCCGGAAATTCGCGGCGCCAGTGTTTATACGCGTGACGAGAACGCCACCGATGTGCTCGACAAGGTGCTGGCAGATACCGAGAACAAGTCCGACGTGATCGCTGGCTTCTCCATGCCGCAGATGGCTCCAGAGGTCGTGGATATCCTTCTGGATCTGATGCGACGGGAAATGCGCGTACAGTCTTTTCTTGCCGCCCAGGCCATCGTCCACCAGTTGGAGCCAAGCGTCGCGCTGCGTCGTTTCCCGGTTCGCCAGGCTGACTTCTTCGTGCTGCAGGCACCGGACATTCCATCGGTACTGGTGGAGCTCGGCTTCCTGTCCAACGCCAGCGACATAGCAAATCTGACGAGATCGGAATGGCGCGATCGAACTGCGGAGGCTATTGCACGGGGTATATCGAGCTATTTCGACAGCCTCGAAAAACCGGAATAATGCCGGTAAAGCGACCCGGTCGATGAAATTCCTCGGCCAAACCTGTTATTATGCGAACCCCTCGCTGATGAGTTGGGGCTTGATTTGCGCGGCATGGAGTACCTGAGGCGATGTTTCGACTGCTCGGCTGGCTATTTGGCTTCGGCATGTTTGTGGCGCTGGGTGGCGTTGCTGTCGCTGCTGTGTATCTGGCTGGCGTCACCGCGCAGCTGCCGGATTATACCGTCCTCAAGGACTACCAGCCGCCGGTAACGACGCGCGTGCACGCGGCTGACGGGACCCTGCTGGCCGAATACGCGCGCGAGCGCCGCCTTTTCCAGCCGATGGAGACTGTGCCGCCGCTCGTCGTCGAAGCGTTCCTCTCAGCGGAGGACAAGGATTTCTACACGCACGGCGGTATCGCCTTTGACGGTATCGTCCGCGCCTTGCGCGACAATCTCCTCGCTCGCATGGATGGCAACAGTGCCATTCAGGGTGGCGGTTCGAGCATTACCCAGCAGGTCGCCAAGAACTTCCTGCTCACCTCCGAGCAGACCTGGGACCGCAAGATCCAGGAAGCCATTCTCGCTATCCGCATCGAGTCGACCTTCACCAAGGATCGGATTCTCGAGCTCTATCTCAACGAGATTTTTCTCGGTCTCAATTCCTATGGCGTCGCGGCAGCGGCCCTCAATTACTTCGACAAGGCCCTCTATCAACTGACGCTGAGCGAAGCCGCCTATATCGCGGCGCTGCCCAAGGGCCCGAACAACTACCATCCTTTCCGCCGCCCGCAGGCCGCTATCGAGCGCCGCAATTGGGTCATCGATCGAATGGTGGAAAATGGCTATGTCACGCCACAGGATGCCGCTGCAGCCAAGGATGAGCCCCTCAACGTCATCCCACGCGCCTCGGGCAGCCAAGTCTATGTGGCCGAGTATTTCACCGAGGAAGTCCGTCGCGAACTGGCCAAGCTCTATGGCGAGGACCAGCTTTATGGCGGCGGCCTGTCGGTGCGCACCACGCTTGAGCCGCGCCTGCAGGAATATGCCCGCCGGGCACTGATGGATGGCCTGATCGCCTACGACCATACCCGGGGCTTCCGGGCGCCAGTCGCCAGCATCGAACTTGGCGAAGACTGGGGCCTCGATGTCGCGAAAATCCGCCCGCTGAGCGACGTGCCGGAATGGCAGCTCGCGGTCGTGCTTGAGGTCGGCAACAACCAGGCTCGAATTGGCCTGCGCCCAGATAATGACGTGGATGGCGCAATCGGCCCGGACCGCGTTGAGGGCACATTGTCCGGTCCCGAAATTCGCTGGGTTTCCAAGCCGGTACAGGACATTCTTGCTGTTGGTGATGTTGTCTATGTCTCGCCAGTCGCGGGCAAGGACGGCATCTACACACTTGAGCAAGTCCCTGAGATTGAGGGCTCGCTGGTTGCCATGGATCCGCGGACCGGCCGTGTGCTGGCCATGGTCGGCGGTTTCTCCTTTGCAGAATCCGAATTCAACCGGGCTACCCAAGCGCTGCGTCAGCCGGGCTCGTCTTTCAAGCCGATCGTCTATGCCGCAGCTCTCGACAATGGCTATACGCCGGCATCCGTGGTGCTGGATGCCCCCGTCGAAATCCGCAACGGCGACGGCTCCATCTGGCGTCCGGAAAACTATGCGCAGGAATTCTACGGCCCGCAGACGCTGCGCCGCGGGATCGAACGTAGCCGTAACGTCATGACAGTCCGTCTGGCCCGCGACATCGGCATGCCGCTGATTGCGGAATATGCCCGCATGTTTGGCATCTACGATACCATGCAGCCTGTGCTTGCCATGTCGCTGGGGGCCGGTGAAACGACAAACATGCGCATGACGTCTGCTTATGCCACCATCGCCAATGGTGGCCGGAAGATCGTGCCGACGCTCATCGACCGTATTCAGGATCGCTATGGCGCGACCGTCTATCGTCACGACAATCGTTTGTGCGACGGTTGTTCCGCTGCCGACTGGCATGGTCAGGGCGAGCCGCGCATCGTTGACAATCGCGAGCAGGTGCTCGATCCGATGACGGCCTACCAGATCACCTCGATGATGGAAGGCGTTGTGCAGCGCGGTACCGGCACTGCAGCACGCGCGCTCAATCGCCCTGTGGCCGGCAAGACCGGCACGACCAACGACTATAAGGATGCCTGGTTTGTCGGCTTCACGCCCGAACTCGCCGTTGGCATCTATGTTGGCTTCGACCAGCCGCGTTCCATGGGCTCGTCCTCCACCGGCGGCGGCATGGTTGTGCCCATCTTCACCAATTTCATGGCCAAGGCACTGGCAGGTCGTCCCCCTACGCCTTTCAATGTCCCGCCGGGCATGACCACGGCTTGGATCAACCCGAACTCGGGTGCGAAGGCATTTGAGGGTGAGGCGTCGATCAAGGAAGCGTTCAAGCCCGGCACCGGGCCGAACCAGCTGACCTCGGTCATCGGCATCGACGTCAATGCCTATGATGCAGCTGCGCGCCAGCAGAACATGCAGCAGCAGTACAATAGCGGAATCACCCAGCCCAGCGGCGGCAATGGCACCTTTATGGATCCCACCGTGCGCCGCAGGACGCTATTCTAGCGCCAAGCCCTTAGGCTCTCGGCAGGAGCGCCAACGAAACCCGCGGGGGCGCAATTCGCGGTTCACGCGGGCAGTGTGGCTCGAGAGCTTTGAGACAGGATGGCCGGCAGAGGAAAGCCGGCCTGCGGCCCGATTGCAGTCATCGCTCGATGACCGGCAAAAGCTGCCAGCTGACATTTATTGCACTGTGCTATGGAAAAAAATGGTGCCCCCCGCCGGAGCCAAAGCAACTGCCTGCCTAACTATATCAGTACGTTAGCGACATCCGAAGGCCGGTCAATAGGCAAAACTGGTCTACGCTTTGGTCTACGGCCTATTGTTGCTCGGGAACGGACCAAGTAAACACACTGGACATTCCTACCCCACCCCTGCGAGTGCCACCCCCACCCACTGCGATACCGTATACGGCTCTCGCCTAATTTTGGGCGTAGCAGGTTGTAAACTACCTCATCACCATTGATTTGCATCGCCTTTACAAAATGGCGAGACGAGGGGGGCGAGGGTACACATGCGTAATATACGTACCGGTAATGCATGGAGGTTGTGATTTAGGATATGATTCCACCTGTTAGGTCAGGTTAGTCTCTTAAGTCCTCATCAAGTGAGACCGACTCTAAATGATCGAGCTCGTCCAAACTATTCCAAGTGAGGATTTGGTCGGCGATTAGGTCATGCAACTGATGGAGGCGTTCGGAATTTCTCGGCGTATGCCCTGACCCCAGCCTCCACCCATTAGCCTTCCACTCGTGATAGCGCCCTCTTCCGAAGGTGTCCTTTAAGTACGCTGATTTGCACCAGATGATCACGGGCACCTGCAGACCCTGCTGCTTCAGCCAAGTCAGTGATGCGATCACACCCCTTAGCTCAAGCTGTTCTTCTGACACTTGATCTTTGAAGTCTGACATCTCGAATTTCGTCAGTTCACCACTCCCATTCATCACGCCAATTGCTGCGATCCACTCACCAGGGCCGCCAGGCTGGGGGCAATGCACCGATATCCTGATCTCTGCACCCAGGGGGCGCGGATCAATGTTGAGTCGCTGTTGCGCCACTTCAGTGAAACTGCATTCGGTATTAATCAAGGCGCTTCTCCGTTTGGTTAAATGCCGGCCATAACGCCCCTATTGCCATTACCCGAAAAATAGCGCAAGTGCAAAGCTAAGTTGAAGCGCCGTCAGCGACAAAAACCCACCCTTAGAGTACTAATATGCATCTTGTAGATGCACATAAATTGGAATTAGATACTTGCAACTTAAGTTTTTATATAATTCGCATCTTCTAACTTTGCCTTCGTTAAGGTGGATATTAAAATGAACATAGCTACTGAGGTTCAGGATAAAAATCTTATCCACGATGGCTGTGACAACCAGTCTGTCTACGTGCAAAGAGATTTCTCCAATTCACGTCCTTTAGACGTCCACACGTGGTCTGAGCACCTAGAGGTTCACGCGCTAATCGCGGACCTGTGGGCAGACTATTTTGCGGTCGAGTTTGATAACGCAGGTCGCCCCGGCAGGCGTGCTGCTGGCTCACCTATTCGTCAATTTCGGGTGCTGGTTCTGGACCTCTATCTAGCCTGGAAGTCCGACCCCGGCATGAGCATCGGCGTTGGCATGTCGAACCGATTTTATCGGAGTGGCAGTCGATACAACGCCTTGCACATCTCTTCTGTAATGATCAAGCTTGTGCATCGCGCCCATGAGGTGGGCTTAATCGGCCTTCACCTGGGCACCGAATATGCTGGGCGCACCACGCGGATTTGGGCTGCACCTCAATTGGTGGAGAGGTTTGCCCGTGCTAGGTTCGGTGTGTTCGACATCGCACCGTACAGCGAACGAGAAAGCATAATCCTCAGCAGGGGTGATCGTGAGCGCTGGGAAGAGTATGACGACAATGATTGGACCCATGCAATGCGGGCCACGATGTCATCCTACAACGCATTGATCGATCAGACATTCATTGACATCCCAACCCTCGACCTTCCCATCATCACCCGAGCACAAGAAAATACGGGCAGGGCCACTCAGGTCAGGATCGATCAGAACAACAAATTTTCTCGTCGCGTGTTTTACCGTGGTAGTTGGGAACTTGGCGGCAGGGTACATGGCGGATTTTGGCAGCAGCTGCCCGAGCCTTATCGGGCGAGCCTATGGATAAATGACTTACCTGTCATAGAAGACGACTACTCCGGACTTCACATTGCTCTTCTCTATGGGATGGAAGGTAGGCCGCTGGTCGGCGATCCCTACAGCTTGGGCATATCCACGGCATATCCGCCAGAGGCGCTTCGCGGCTGGATTAAGCAACTCGTGCTGGTAGCTATCAATGCGGGAACAGAAGCCTCTGCCTTCAAGGCGTTCCGGCAGAAACAAGCGCCAGGCTCTCCGGCCAAACGATTTACTGATAGGATGCTTGGGGAGCTATTGGAGGCTTTTAAGAGCCAGCACAAGGCGATTTCGCAGTACATGTGCTCGGATGAAGGCGTGCGCCTCATGGCCATAGATGGCCGGATCACAGCTCGGATCATCGAACGTTTTTCACCGAAGAGCAGGTGCCGGTGCTGACGGTATTCGATAGTTATATCATCGACGTGATGCATGCCGCCGAACTTAGGTCGGCTATGCGACGGGCGATCGACGCTGAAGTGCCTGGAGCGTCTACAAATATCGACCGAACGGGAAAGGCCTACAAGACCATAATCAGAACCCAGGACGACGACACCCCTGAGCGTATAAGGCAGTCAAGCCTGCACCGGATGGGAGGGGCGATGTCGCAAGGATATCAAGCCAGACGGACCGAGTTTATGGCATCGCGGCCTACCCGAACACTTCGGGCAGGAACGCGTACCGCATAGGGTGCTAGCGCAGATGCAGCAAATCTAATCAGCCTGGGGTGAACAGCGACGTGCCAGTTCTATTAATTCATCGGCAGCCTTCCTGTTTGGGCTCAACGGCAGCTCAATGTCTAGGGCTTTGAGCAAGGCCTCCCTCCGTTTATTACTGTGCGACAGTGAGCCCCAAAATTGCTCCGCCTCTGAGAAGCGCAACGTCAAGTCCCATGCGCCGTTCATGTCATTGCGACTAAGGTTCATCTCATAAACCTGAGCAGTTGCGGTGAGGCGCCCAAGTTCAAGTTGAAGGATTTGATCGTCCCAAGGTAGCGAGCCAAGCTCAGTCACAGTAGTCAGATTTCTGCTATCGCTTACCACTGTGACATAGGCAAACCGAAAGCCATAGTCGGCGTCCTGATCACAGCCCAAGACATGGGTTACCCCCTCTCCGAAGCACTCATCAGGCGAGCAGGTTGAGTAGGCGAGTTGATGACGGTGACTATCTCCCGACAACTCTGTCCAGTACTCATTCGCTAACGACGGCACGCTTTGAGAGGCAAATGCCAAGCCGAACAGAACCGATAGTTGTAGGCGCTTGAGCAATTCGTTATGACCTTTGAAATTCCGTACTCACCCATCTTGTTCTCTGCTTCGATGCAGATCAAGACATAAGGAAAATGATCCAGATTGATTGGCGTGTCGGCTTCTTCGAAGAGCTTTAACGCGTACGGATGACGCCTCACAATGAACGATCGCCTTCAGACGATCTTCATGACGCTTCAGAAATCTCGATCCGGTAGAGCTTTTTCAGCCGATCCCAGTCGACGTCGATTCCTCGACTTTTGAGCTGGCCCGTCCGCTGCGTGAGGAGAGTGTGCGCCAACACCCATCTTTCCGCGTGGGAAGCATGGTGTATACAGCGATGGCAGTTCGGGCACAGAGCGACAATGTTTTCCGGAACATCGATGCTGTGCGGATGGTTGGCTTGATCGTGCATAGGGATGAGGTGGTGAGCTTCGACGAAGTTCTCTCCGGACGCTTGGCATTTAAATGTCATGTGTTCGGGCGCGACCTCACACGAGAATTTTGCATTACGGATCGCGACGGCCGCCATGGAAGCATTCCGCCTCCAACCAGCCGATGCCGACACCTGCTTTTTTTCTGGGCGATCCACTGGCCCGGGCGGTGGAGCTATGGGTGAGGCGCCTTCCCCAGCAATCTCGTTGGCTGCGTTCTGGAATTCTTGGTTGTTTAGAACCAATGGCCCCAACAAGTGAACGAGCCTTTCGTATGCGGTCAATAGCTCCACAAAGTCCTTTGCCATTTCCAGAAAGTCGTCTGTTGCGGGGTAGTACTTGCTGAAAATCGAGCCAGCCTGGTATCCCTTCGGTCTTGAGTTTTTCGACCCGAGGTTTATGGCTCCCCGTGAAAAGCCAGTCGGAAGCTCAATTGAAGAAGCCATTTCTGCCGCGGCGATCGACGTTCGAGCCTGCGCAATTTCGTCGTCGGAGTATGTATCGAAATACTGTTGATAGCCCTGGTTTAGAGTGAGATAGACACCGCTCATGTCAGGCTTAAACAACAGGACGATAAAGTAGCCTCGCTGAACTGAATCAGAGACCATCAGCCGTCGGCATGCGACCCAAGGCACCTCTGCAAAGGTGAAGTTGTTCTGTCCAAGATCGCCTACAAACTTATAGGCATCAGCACCGACCTTTGAGTGAGAGACTGCTAGCGTTTTTAGCGCGGCAGGCAGTTCTTTGCGTATGGAGAGCATGGCCTTGTTTTTGCCCGGCTTCACTTGATTGGCTTTGCGCTCGCCCTTTTTGTTCTTCCCGTAGGCTAGAGCGATGTAGTTCTCCAGCACGTTGTTGATTAATTCCGCAATTGTCATAAGGAAGCGCTTGTACTCTCTTCAAAGAAAATAACTTAAGAATCGCTTGTGCCAACCAATTCCACCGAGCGCGATCTGCAACAAGTTGCTGTGCGTTTGGTGTTAAGTTGATTAACGTAAAATTCAATACCAAGTGCCGCAATTGACCTTGCGAGATCAATTTGTGCCTCAAGACTGCAGGGCTTTTTGGCTTTTGAACCCCTGGTGTTGCGGTGCGCAACCAGTAAAATTGCACCCCGTCTAGTGCATGCCCCGCCATATGGTTGGGGGCGGTCCTGCATGTCGCTTAGGCAACCCGGTCACCATGTCGAGTACGACGCCGGAAGAGGGCGCTATCACGAGTGGAAGGCTAATGGGTGGAGGCTGGGGTCAGGGCATACGCCGAGAAATTCCGAACGCCTCCATCAGTTGCATGACCTAATCGCCGACCAAATCCTCACTTGGAATAGTTTGGACGAGCTCGATCATTTAGAGTCGGTCTCACTTGATGAGGACTTAAGAGACTAACCTGACCTAACAGGTGGAATCATATCCTAAATCACAACCTCCATGCATTACCGGTACGTATATTACGCATGTGTACCCTCGCCCCCCTCGTCTCGCCATTTTGTAAAGGCGATGGAAATCAATGGTGATGAGGTAGTTTACAACCTGCTACGCCCAAAATTAGGCGAGAGCCGTATACGGTATCGCAGTGGGTGGGGGTGGCACTCGCAGGGGTGGGGTAGGAATGTCCAGTGTGTTTACTTGGTCCGTTCCCGAGCAACAATAGGCCGTAGACCAAAGCGTAGACCAGTTTTGCCTATTGACCGGCCTTCGGATGTCGCTAACGTACTGATATAGTTAGGCAGGCAGTTGCTTTGGCTCCGGCGGGGGGCACCATTTTCCCTTTCCCCACCTATTTAAGCAACTGATCTGTCTACAAAACCTGTCACGTGCAGCTTTTGGGGTAGACCAAACTATCTGAGCTCAACGGGCTGATAGGCCGGATCAAATAGCTTTTCTTCGCCCCAGTAGCTATCTAAGAATGTGGCATCCGCTAGGATAATAGTGTCCAGGATAGCTCGACTAGGGTCCGACCCAGTATCTTGCCCTATAATCGTAACAAACGTTACTGCTTGCGCGCCCGTTGGAGCCAGCCCATAGGTATTAAACAGCGCTATTTGTTCTCCCACAGGAAAAGCCATGTGCTCTTTATGTGCGTAGCCGTTTGATCCAAAGGTCTCACGAATCTCCGACAGCAGAGTAGAACCAAAATGGAATCCGGGGATGTCGGTTAGTCTTCCTGACTTGCTCCCGATCCAATTCATCTCGATGTATACAATGCTGTTGGCTTTTCGCAGCGCTGTAACAGATAGCTGATTTCCTGACGGCAGCTGATATTTTCTTACGATCAGTGGACCATCGATCTGCTCCGCTAAAACTTCTGCACCTAGCGCATCCGCCTGGTCTAGAGGATCACCGATGGCGAGGCCAGAGAGGTCGAAAGCGACACTCGATGACATGGTGGCTACGGCGAAGGCCGCAACCAAAAGGAACTTCTTCATGGCTACCTCGTGAGGGCTTTCTAGCGACGCAAAGTAGGCCCCTGATCAGTCGTCCGGCTCTTTCATAAATGCGTCAAACTCGGCCTGCGTAAGCGGATTATACTCTGGCCAAGCAGCAAGCACAGCCTTCACACCTTCAGTGCGCCTCGCCTTTGAGATGTCTGCAATAAGGCTATCTGTCCATTCCTGAACTTTATCTAGGATTTGCTGATCAAGGCGATCTGAGTTTGTAAAGATTGCGGAAGCTTCCCAGATTTCAACGGGACTCCGGAATTCAAAGTGGCCGCCTGTGTATTCCAGTGAGCCCATCCGAGTGTTTCCAAAGTAATAAAGTTCGAAACGCGCTTGTCCGGTACAGACACCATTTCCCATTCTGTAACCGAGTCCGCCTATGTGCAGGACTGGTGAAAACACTGTGTTTGTAGCCAGTTTTTCAGTGTAAACTGAAATCCCGAACTTCTCTAACTCAACTCTAATTTTTGCGGATATGGCGGAGGTGTTGGTCCAGCATTTCCCTTCTATCTGGTCATCCACTATCAACTCGACGGAGCCAACAACGCCCACTACATCTCTTCCAGTTATGGACGTTGTGTTCTTGTACACCTCGCCCCAATAGGCACTTTCGTCTGCGTAAGGACCGGTGTGGTAAGGCTGCGCCGAGGTCGATTGCGCGCCGAGGACAAACAGGTAGGCACACAAGCCGAGTTTCAGTTGATTAGCAGACTGGAGTGGACCCCGTTTCGCCGGACAGGCGGCGGTTGGGTTTAGGCACTGAGGCGCAGGAACTCGCGTGGTGAGCGATACTTGAGCCCGGAGTGCGGGTGGACCTCACAGTAATCGTCGATCCATTCGGGCAGCAAGGCCAGGATAGTCTCGGCGTCTGGGAGGATAACGGTTGAGGCGTAGTCCCTTTTCAGGGTTTTGACGAAGGCCTCAGACATGCCGTTGCTCTGTGGGCTTCGAACCGGGGTGAAGAGCAGGTCAATGCCCAGCGCCGCGGCCACTTGTGCGGTCTGCCTGGCGATATAGGCACTGCCATTGTCCGAGAGCCACTCTAGCCGGTGTGGGACCTTTAGGGCCTGGAAGCGGCGCTCGACGGCGGCGATCATCAGATCACAGACCATCTCGCCGGAGATGCCGGCATTGGCGACGGCCGACCAGGCGATGATCTCTCGGTCACAGGCGTCGATGACGAAGACGATGCGCACCACCTCGTTATTGCGGGCATGGATCTCCAGATGATCGGAGCACCAGCGGATATTAGAGCGCAGGGCAACGACGACGCCGTCGTGGGTGCGGGTGGGCCGCAGGGCAGTATGCTTTTGAAGGGTGAGCCCGTTCTGCTGCATGATCCTGAGGACCCGCTTGGTGTTGACGGTGGGCTTGCCCTCCTTGCGCCGCTGCCTGTTGAGCAATGCTGTCACACGGCGATAGCCATAAGTGGGTCGCTGGTCGATGATCGGGCGTAGCTCGGCAAGAAGGGCAACATCGTCCGGCTTGCGATAAGGTCCGCGCGGCTTGGATGGCTTGCTGGCGCGCTCGATCAGGTTGGACCTCGAGACGCCCAGAGTGCGGGCAATGACGCTCATTGGGTATCGTCCTCGGGATTGCTCCACGACAGCAAGGGCGAAGTCCGTTTTTTTGGGCGCGCGAGATCCAGGGCCTCCCTCAAGATCTCCGCTTCCATGGTCTTCTTGCCCAGCATGCGCTCGAGGTCACGCACGCGCTTTTCCAGATCGCGGACCTGGGAAGCGCCAACGACATCTTCATCGGCCTGAACGGCTGCGTGGCCGCCTTCAAGCATGCGGCGCTTCCAGGCGAAGAGCTGGGAAGGGGAAATGCCGGCGCGTCGTGCCACGTAGGAAACGCTCATGCCCGGCTGCATGGCTTCCTCCACCAACCGAACCTTCTCGGCCACTGACCAGCGCCGGCGGCGTTGCACGGAGGTGATGACTTCGACCCGTCGAAACGGCTCGTCGGAACTCTTGGACATAGTCGTACTCATAGGCGCATGCCTATGCCTTATCGGCTATGCCGCCTGTCCGGTCAAAATGGGGTGCGCTCCACAGACATTGAATTACGACTTCGTACGTTTGACGCGGGGGTTGATCGCATTGAAAACCTCTTGCGCGTTAAAGGTATTCGAGGCCATCGGCTCATTATGTCTGGGAGTGTATACTCTTATCATTAGGTCTTCCCCAGGCTTCACGATGTCGTACGTATAGCCGGGCGTATACGTTGAGAAAGCTGTGTTACCATAAACTTGAGTGCGCATACTTCCTGCTGTTTGGCCGATCGACGTTCGGGTGGCGTTACGGCCGGAAAGCACAACGAAATGCGTCTCACCTGCGTTGATCGCGGTTTCTGCCGCTTTCAGAAGTGAGTAATCTTGTACTGTAGTCGAGTCGGTAAATCCGTTTCCCCGCGAGGAAATTCGATACACGTCACTCGTTACTGCCGCGGCTTCAACTCCGCCGGTAAGTCCCATCTCCCCGTAGGTAGTCGAGCAGGCCGCCAACAACACGCCCAAGCCTATCGAAATAAACAATTTTAGCATTTGCCCCCACCCCATTTCTGATGTCCCAATAAACACATCTTGCAGGCGGGAGAATAGCAAGAACTTCAGTATTGATCAGTTCTGGATGTAATTTTCCTTAGCCACTTTTCTTTGACTTCTAGGGGGTAACCGATGCCGTACGAGATACCTTCCCCCGCGGTCCTCCATCCACCTATTTGGTCAACTATATCGCTGGGGCACTCCACAACGCGTAGGCGATCCCGCAAGCTGTGTCTGAAACTGTGCACCACGCATCCCTGGGGCACCTTATTTGTGAGCCACTTGTTTAGCGAAGCGCTAGCAGAGTTAGCGTTAGTAGGTCGTGTCCCGGGACGTGGTGTAACTGAGGTGGTCAAGCCGCTCGCGAGCGCGCCATTAGGAGCGCCGTAGCGAGCGAGCGGCTGGGTGGTCATCGACGGATTTCCGGTAAGGTCTGGTTGCTTACGCCAACCCTGTACCTGAAGGACCACCGATGACCGACTCGATGATGAACCTGCGCTCGCTGGTAGAGAAGGCCCCCGACGCCGATATTCTGCGCGAGATGATTGGCTTTGCTGCCGAACGGCTGATGGAAATGGAAGTGGGTGCCGCCACTGGCGCCGGCTATGGCGAAAAGAGCGCCGAGCGGCGGGTCCAGCGCAATGGCTACCGCGAGCGGGACTGGGAGACCCGGGCCGGCACGGTCGAGCTGCGCATCCCCAAGCTTCGCAAGGGCAGCTACTTCCCTGGCTTTCTGGAACCTCGGCGGCTGGCCGAGAAGGCGCTGACGGCGGTGATCCAGGAGGCGTATATCCAAGGCATCTCGACCCGGTCGGTGGACGACCTGGTCAAAGCCATGGGCATGAGCGGCATCTCAAAGAGCCAGGTCAGCCGCCTGTGCGAGGAGATCGATGGTCGGGTGAAGGCTTTCCTTGAGCGGCCGATCGAGGGCGACTGGCCCTACCTGTGGATCGACGCCACCTACCTCAAAGTGCGCCGGGGCGGCCGCATCGTCTCGGTGGCCGCCATCATGGCCGTGGGCGTCAATGCCGATGGCCGGCGCGAGGTGTTGGGCATGGAGATCGGCACCTCGGAAGCCGAGGCGATCTGGACCGAGTTTCTGCGCAAGCTGACCCGCCGCGGCCTGCGAGGCGTGAAGCTGGTGATCTCCGATGCCCATGAGGGCATCAAGGCCGCCGTCACCAAGGTGCTTTGCGCCACATGGCAGCGCTGCCGCGTTCACTTCATGCGTAACGTCCTCGCCCATGCCGGCAAGAGCGGTCGCCGCGTGGCCAGTGCCTTTATCGCCACGGCCTTCGCCCAGGAGACGCCGGAGGCGGCCAGCACCCAGTGGCGCGCCGTTGCCGACCAAATCCGCCCTCGCGTGCCCAAGCTTGCCACCATCATGGATGAGGCCGAGCACGACGTCCTCGCCTACATGAGCTTCCCCAAGGAGCATCGGGCCAAGTTGCACAGCAACAACCCGATTGAACGGGTGAATGGCGAGGTGAAGCGCCGGACCGAGGTCGTGGGCATCTTCCCCAACGAGGACGCAATCATCCGCCTCGTCGGCGCTATCCTGCTCGAACAGAACGATGAATGGGCGGTTCAGCGGGCGAGATATATGACGCTGGAATCCGTCGCCCCGTTGAGCGATGATCCCCTCGTCAGCTTGCCGGCAGTTCCCGCACGCTGACCAGCCCGGCCAAGCCGGATATGCGTGGAGGCCAAGCCTCAGTTACACCACGCAGTGGGGCACGATCCGTTAGTACGCGTTGACCGGTTGTAGCGGGGAAACGCCATCCCAGTAGTCTCCGACTCCGCAATTCGCTTTGCCGCCCAAAGGGCATGCCCGACAAGCGGAACCTTGCGCGCGCTAGCCTCTGTCTTAAGGGAGCGCCAAGTGTGCGGCGTTATGACAACGTGAGGAATGGGATCGTTCAATATGAGATCAGACACTGCCAACCCGGCAGCTTCTGCCAGTCTCATACCTGTGTCGCTTATCAACGCAATAAGCCACCGAATGTCGTCATCAATCTCGTGACATTGCGCTTGAATCCTCTGCAGGACAGACGGGGGAAGCGGTTTTCGATCCGAACTCTTTGCCGTCCGCTTGAGGTACACCCCAGAAAATGGGTTCGGGGCCGTGATGCCTGACTCACTTAATACAAAAGCAAAAATTGCCTTGATTGTTGACATTACGCGCTCAACGCTACTGGTGCCAAGTTTGCGATCGTACAAGGCATCCCGGAAGGTAGTGGCATCCGACTTTGTGTATGCGAGCAGAGGTTTGTTTCCTGACGATTTGATCAGGTATTCAACGGCCCTGTCGGCACCCATGTGGAATGTCTTTGATCTGCCTACCCCCTTGAGACGCAAATAGAGCGCCTTGGCCTCTACAAGAGTTGGGCTAGGCGGTCTTTTTCGTTCCTCATCAATTAGTAGTCGATGATGACCCGGGACTTGCCCGTCATTCATCCGTAGCTTGAACCAAAACTCATCCAATTTGGCCGCGTGAACCAACCCACTTGCTTTGGCTTCTCTGGCTGACCTTGTACGCAGAGAATATGAAATTCTATCCGTCGCATAGTGACCGCGAAGGTCAGATGGAACGCGTCTGCTGAAGTAGTAGATGCCGTCCTTCAGGAAGGCGAAACGAACTGATTTGGTCTGCAATTTGGTCTACCCCAAAAGCTGCACGTGACAGGTTTTGTAGACAGATCAGTTGCTTAAATAGGTGGGGAAAGGGAAAATGGTGCCCCCCGCCGGACTCGAACCGGCACGCCTCGCAGCGGAGGATTTTGAGTCCTCTGCGTCTACCATTCCGCCAGAGGGGCACGAGAACGGTTCCTATCTCAGTCCCAGATGGCGCGCAACATCCCGATGCACTTTATCCCGCGTGAGCCTCGATGGAGCGGCGGCGGCAGCCGAGCCATCATCATTTGACGGCGCAATGAGGCAGGCGTAAACACCCGCTGCGGTCTTGCCCTGCCTCCCGCGCCCGTCCAGCCGGCAACCTCTCTCAAAGAGGCCGCGAAATGGTCCTTGCCGTCCCGGCATCCGGGGCTCGCCCTCGACCGTAAAAGGACTGCGTTTCGCGGAGATTCCTATGCAGCCGACGACTAGACCGCTCTGGATGCGGTTCAGCTTCTTTCTCTTGCCCCTTATGGCGGCCAATATCCTTCAGGCCCTTTCAGGGACAGTGAACTCGATTTACGTGGGGCAAATGATCGGTGTGGAGGCCCTTGCGGCCACCGCAACGTTCTTTCCCATCATGTTCTTTCTGATGAGCTTCATCATCGGACTTTCGGCCGGCTCAACCGTCCTCATCGGGCAGGCCTGGGGCGCCAGGAACATCGACAAGGTCAAACAGGTAACCGGAACCACGCTCACCGCCGCCCTCGCCCTGGGTGTTGTGGTGGCCATCGTCGGTGGCATCTGGACCGAACAGATCATGACTGTGCTGGGTGCGCCGGACAATATCATCGAGATGGCGGTCGGCTATGCCCGGATCGTTCTCATCGCCATGCCGTTTTTCTTCCTGTTTCTGGTGGTGACTTCCGTCCTCCGCGGTGTGGGAGATACGGTGACGCCGCTATTCTCGCTGATCCTTTCCATGGTCGTCAGCCTGCTGGTGACGCCGGCACTGATCCTGGGATGGTTTGGGTTGCCGCAACTGGGCGTGAACGCGGCTGCATGGGGGATGGTGTCGAGCTTCCTGACGGTGCTGACATTCCTGTTCTTTTACATGCGCATTCGAAACATGCCGCTCGCCCCGGATCATGTGCTGCTGTCTGCCATGCTTCGGCCCGACCTCAAACTGCTCGGTCTGATCCTCAAGCTCGGCATTCCGGCTGGCTTGCAGATGGTCATCTCATCGATCGCCGGTATTGTCGTGGTTGGGCTGGTCAACCGCTTCGGCTCTAACGCCACGGCGGCCTATGGGGCGCTGGGGCAGGTGATGAGCTACGTGCAGTTTCCGGCAATGTCGATCGGCATCGCCGCCTCGATTTTCGCTGCTCAGGCAATTGGCGCGCGGAAGCTGGATCAACTGGGCGCCATCACGCGCACCGCTCTGGTCCTCAACCTCATCATCACCGGCGGCTTGATCGTACTGGCTTATCTGTTCAGCCAACATGTGGTGGCCCTGTTCATCACGGATCCTGAGGTCATCGAACTGACCGAAACCCTGTTGCACGTGGTCCTCTGGAGTATCCTCTGCTTCGGTTGGAGCGTGGTGTTTTCGGGGATCATGCGCGCCAGCGGCACCGTCTACGCCCCGATGCTGCTCTCGCTCGCCTGCATCCTGCTGATCGAGTTGCCAGGCGCAGTCTGGTTGAGCCAGACCAGCCTCGGGCTCACCGGCATCTGGGTCGCCTATGCGGCCAGCTTCACCGCTATGCTGGTCCTGCAGGCTGCCTGGTATCAGTTCGTGTGGAAGAAGAAGAAGATCGTCGCCCTGGTCTGACAGCGGCATGTCCTGTTAAGTCGACCGGACGCCTCAGCAAGAAACAAAAATCCCCGCTCGCGCGGGGATTTTTTTGTTTGTGAAATCAGCTTCTGGGTTCAGACGCTGTCGCCGAAGAACATCCGCAGGGCGCGCTTGCCGCCCGGGGCGAAGACGTCGATCTCGACATTGACCGGTTCCTGGACCATGCGGCGGGTACGGGCGGAGAGCGTCATCACCACATTGAGCAGATCGCCAACCGAGCGGCGCTGCTTGGGCAGGATACGGTCAGTCATGCCCGACAGTGCCTTGTTGCGCACGCGCATATCGGGGGAGGCGAGGGGCGAGCGGCCGATGAAACTCGCCAGTTCGATCAGGGCATTACGTTCGCTCATTGGGCTACTCCAGACACAAGCACCAAACTGCATTCTTATGATCGGGGCGGCAGCTGTCCGCCACCCCACTGGGCTGTTCAGCCCTGCATGGCGAGGCACGCCAGGCTCTGTTCCTTGAGACGATTGCACATCGCCGTCGCATCGGTGCGGTCGCCGAAACCGACGAAACGGGCACGGTAGAAGGTCTGACCGTTCTTCTCGAAACGCTCGACATAGGAGCGGAAGTCGCCAAGACCGCCAACCTTGCCGGCAGCATCCGACAGCATGGCACGGGCACTGGCTTCGGACGGGCCGGCGCCGATCTGCACGATCCAGCCGCCAACAGGGGCAGATGCCGTCTGTACGGAGCCGCTGGTCAGAAGATCAACCGGCTGATCGGACCCGCCGACATTGCCTGCCGGAGCGAGTGGCGCGGACGGTGCGGTCTGGCCGAGTGCGGCCGGAGGAGCTCCGAGGTTATAGGTTTCGCTCAGCCAGGCACCAATGATGTCATTGCTGGGATAGGCCGGGGTTGGCGCCTGGGTCGGCGCAGCGAGGATCGCTGCGGCCTGGACGGCAGGCTGGAGGCCAAGGTCAGCAGGCGCGGCCTGAGGGACCGGGACCGGCGCCGGCGCTGCTGCGCTTGCAACTGCGACGGGCTGCTGTTGCTGCTGCTGTGGCTGGGCGCCGTTACGGGCAACCAGTTCGGCAAGGCGGAAGCCAGGCAGCGGCATGGGCATTGCAAACACCGGCTTGGTGGGCTGGGCAATTGCGACCTGCACATTGCCGTGGCGGCCAGGGACGGGGACCATGGCGGTGCGCTGATAGTCGCCGCGACGACCCTTGGTCAGATAGGACGAGACCAGCTGGCGGACCTTCTCGTCACGGGCGCCGGCCGAGTTGAAGCCAAAAGCCACGATCACGATGTGACGGTTGTCCTTGCGGGCAGCGGTTAGCAGGTTCGAGCCGGCAGCGTTGATGTAGCCGGTCTTGATGCCGTCGACAGCGCCCATGTAGCCGAGCACCCGGTTGTGGTTGCCATAGGTCTTGCCGTTATAACGGAAGGCCGTGGTCTGGAAGAATTCATAGTACTGCGGGAAGTGCTGGAAGATCGCGATGCCGAGGATCGCCTGGTCGCGCACCGTGGTCACCTGGCCGCCATCGGGAAGACCCGAAGCGTTGCGGTAGGTGGTGCTGCGCATGCCCATGGCACGGGCGGTCGCGGTCATGCGCTCGGCGAATTTGCTCTCGCTGCCTGAAATATGTTCGGCGATCACGCGGGCCATGTCATTGGCCGAAAGGGTCACCAGCGACTTGATCGCGTCTTCGACTGCGATCGTCGAGCCAGCGCGCAGGCCAAGCTTGGTCGGAACCGCGGATGCGGCGTGCTTGGACACGGTCATCTTGGTCGACAGGGTGAGGTTGCCCGCCTGCAGCTCCTGGAAGAGCACATAGAGCGTCATGACCTTCGCAACGGACGCGGGATAGCGCCGCTGATCGGCCGCTTCCTCGTAAAGCACCTTGCCGGTCTTGGCATCGACGAC
The DNA here is from genome assembly GCF_029201565.1 of Devosia sp. SD17-2. Classification (GTDB taxonomy): domain Bacteria; phylum Pseudomonadota; class Alphaproteobacteria; order Rhizobiales; family Devosiaceae; genus Devosia. Next base: position 2,431,353 of record NZ_CP104002.1, on the reverse strand, counting down.
GATGCCGGCATACTTGCGGAGGTTTTCGATGGAATGCGCAGGCATCGAACTCGACAGGCCGACAGCCAGGGCGAGAACGAAGGCGGCGATGGCGCGGAAGAACGTCGCGCGCCAAGGGGTCTTGGCCAGGAAGGTCAACCCGGTACTCCAACTCTACTCAATCGGGCCAAGTGGCCCGTACGCAACAAAAAACTCGATAATGCAGGGGTTGCTGGAGGTGTTCGTCCAGAAACTATCCTTGAAATGAATTTAATCGATGGCCGTTACCATTCCGTAAAATGCCATCGAATTTTGCAGTTTGTGACATTCGTGGCACCCTGCGTGCGAGCTGCCTTACCTCATCGGTAAATGTGCATTGAGTTTGGTTCAGCTAGTCACGTTTTCGGGAATTGATGGCCCTTAACATGCGGCCAAATTTGCCTACATAATGGGTCCCACCAGCTGCTTCGCTTTTACCAAAAGACTTTACGCAACATGACCTCACTATCCTCAGAAACGATGCAGCATCACCGCTCGGGGGAAAGCGCCGGAGTGGCCATAAGCATGGCTGGTCCGCAAAAGAATGACAGCGACCGCGACGGTGGCGACAAGCCCAATTTTGACACCGGGACGGTGACCAAGACGCGTCCCAAAACCAAAAGGCCGAACCTTTACCGGGTTCTCCTCCTAAACGACGACTACACGCCGATGGAATTCGTCGTTCTGGTGCTTCAGGATGTCTTCAACAAGTCACGCGAAGACGCCATGCGCATCATGCTGCACGTTCATCAAAAGGGGGTGGGTGAGTGCGGCGTATATCCTTACGAGGTCGCCGAAACCAAGGTGACGCGCGTCATGGATACGGCACGCAAGAACCAGCATCCGCTGCAATGCGTGATGGAAAAACAGTAGGAACATCAGATGCCCTCATTTTCGCGCGGACTCGAGAAGGCCCTGCACCAGGCAATGAACCTGGCCCGTGAGCGCAACCATGAGTTCGCCACGCTCGAGCACCTGTTGCTCGCCTTGACCGACGATCGGGAGACGATCGCCGTGCTCAATGGCTGCGATGTCGACATCGACGCGCTCAAGAGCGACCTCGAAGATTTCATCAATGAGGAGCTGGACAGCCTCATTGTCTCAAACGGCCAGGATGCGCGGCCCACAGCCGCGTTCCAGCGCGTCATCCAGCGCGCGGTTATTCACGTCCAGTCGTCCGGCCGGGAGGAAGTGACCGGGGCCAATGTGCTCGTCGCGATCTTTGCCGAGCGCGAGAGCCATGCTGCCTATTTCCTTGAGCAGCAGGACATGAGCCGCCTCGACGCGGTGAATTTCATCTCCCACGGCATCACCAAGTCCGGCCCGAGCGAAGAGCGCAAGGTTCGGGGTGCCGAAGACGGGGAAGGGGCACAGGACGGCAGCGCCGAAGGCAAGAAAAGCTCTGCCCTCGCTGACTTCTGCGTCAACCTCAATGAGAAGGCCCGTCAGGGCAAGATCGACCCGCTGATTGGTCGCGACAGTGAGTTGCGCCGCACCATTCAGGTTCTATGCCGTCGCTCCAAGAACAACCCGCTTTATGTTGGTGACGCCGGCGTGGGCAAGACGGCCATTGCCGAAGGGCTCGCCCGCAAGATCATCGAAGGTGACGTGCCCGAGGTGCTCAAGGAAGCGGTCATCTACTCGCTCGACATGGGTTCGCTGCTTGCCGGCACCCGCTATCGCGGCGATTTCGAAGAGCGCCTGAAGTCCGTCATGAAGGAACTCGAGAAGATGCCGCATGCGGTGCTCTTCATCGACGAGATCCACACCATGATCGGCGCTGGCGCTACTTCCGGTGGTGCGCTCGACGCATCGAACCTCTTGAAGCCTGCACTGGCTTCGGGCGCGATCCGCTGCATCGGCTCGACCACCTATAAGGAATATCGCCAGTTCTTCGAGAAGGACCGGGCCCTGGTCCGCCGCTTCCAGAAGATCGACGTGAACGAGCCGACTGTTCCTGACGCCATCGAGATCGTGAAGGGTCTTCGTCCCTATTTCGAAGAGTTCCACAAGATCAAGTACACCGACGACGCCCTCAAGGCGGCCGTCGAACTCAGCGCGCGCTACATCAACGATCGCAAGCTGCCCGACAAGGCAATCGACGTGATCGACGAAACAGGCGCCAGCCAGATGCTGGTGCCCGAGGATCAGCGCAAGAAGATCATCGATGTCGAGGATATTGAGACGACCATCGCCTCGATCGCGCGCATCCCGCCAAAATCGGTGTCGAAGTCCGATGCCGAGCTGCTGTCCGGGCTCGAGCAGAGCCTCAAGACCGTGGTGTTCGGGCAGGATCAGGCCATCACGGCGCTGTCCTCGGCGATCAAGCTTGCGCGTGCCGGCTTGCGCGAACCAGAGAAGCCCATTGGCTCATACCTGTTCACTGGCCCCACCGGCGTCGGCAAGACCGAAGTCGCAAAACAGCTCGCCGATACGCTCGGCGTTGAACTGCTTCGGTTCGACATGTCCGAGTATATGGAGCGCCACACGATCAGCCGGCTGATCGGTGCACCTCCGGGCTACGTCGGCTTTGATCAGGGCGGCCTTCTCACCGATGGCGTTGATCAGCATCCGCACTGCGTGGTGCTGCTGGACGAAATCGAAAAGGCCCACCCCGATCTCTACAACATCCTGTTGCAGGTGATGGATCACGGCAAGCTGACCGATCATAATGGCAAGGCGGTCGACTTCCGCAATGTCATCCTGATCATGACGTCCAACGTGGGTGCTGCAGAGCTGGCCCGCTCGCCTATCGGCTTTGGCCGGAGGCGCGAGCAGGGGGATGATGAAGAGGCGATCAACCGCACCTTCTCGCCCGAGTTCCGCAATCGTCTCGACGCGATCATCTCCTTTGCGCCGCTTCCGCGCGAAGTGGTGGCACGCGTGGTCGAAAAGTTCGTGCTCCAGCTCGAAGGCCAGCTGGCCGAACGCGGCGTCACGATCAACCTGACGCCGGAAGCCGCCGACTGGCTGGCCGAGCACGGTTACGACGAGCGCATGGGCGCACGGCCTCTTGGTCGTGTGATTCAGGAGCACGTCAAGAAACCGCTGGCCGATCAGGTGCTGTTTGGCGAACTGGTGAATGGCGGCAATGTGACGGTGGCTGTGGTCGGCGAAGGTGCCGATGCAAAGCTCGAGCTGGTTGCGGTTCCCCCGCGTCCCGCCAAGCCCAAAGCGCTGCCCAAGCCTAAGAAGCCCAAGGCAACTGCCGAAAAGAACTGATTTTATATCACGATAATGAAAGGGCCCGGAGCGATCCGGGCCTTTTTTTGTTCGGGGAACTCGCGGCTGAAGATCGCGTGATTCCGCCGCTGGAGCGGACTTCTGCTCGATAGCAAACGGCCCGACTTGGAAAGAGGGACCTCCGCATGGCTTCCATCCGCCCTTGAGCGTTGATGATCTCACCTGCGGGGATTACACCTCGAGGGCCGACTTTGAGGTCGCCGGTTGGGTATCCCGGCGCTGCATCTAGCAGTACTCGTCGCGTTCGCGTCCCAACGGCTCAAAAACCAAAATCAATTTCGCTGGCAGGCTCGCGCCTCGCCAGCATGCATTCGCCGGAGACTTTGATGCTGCCCAAAAAAACGACACTCGTTCTGCAGATCGCCATGACGTTCATGATGGCGCTGACCATGTCGGGTACGCTCGGCTTCATTTTTAACGGCGCGAACTTCCTGTCGCACTGGCCGCAGACGTTCATCATCGCCTGGCCAATCGCCTTCATCTACACGCGCATCATCAATCCGATCGCGTTCAAGATCACATTCAAATTCGCGCCGCCGCACAACGCTGCATGATCCGAAGGCCGGGAGGTATCCCGGCCTTCTCGTTTCAGGCGGAGTGTGGAGGTACCCGCTGTGCTGCCATGAGATGGCCGAGCGCAAATGCGATGTAGGTGGCCGCCGGCAGCAGCAGAGCCTGGATGCCCAGGAACCGATAGAGCAGGGCGCCCAAGATCGCTCCACCCAAGAGCCCGAGCCAGATCACCAGGTGTTGGAGCCAGCGCCAGCGAGGCACCTTCCCCCTGAGTGCCAGCGCGAGGTCCTGGCCGGCGACATAGAGCGTTCCGGTGACGAAGGTCGCCCCAAGGCGCACCGCGCCGCGCATGGGCAGAATAGCGTTCTGTGCTCCCGCGGCCAGGGCGAGGAAGAGCATGGCTTGGCGCTGATCTATCCCGAGCAGCACCAGAACAAGCGCCAGACCCACTCCAATTGCGACAAAGCCACTGACCGCCGCGGGGCCCCAGCGCAGACTGAAAAGAGCGAGCAGATTGCCGGCAACGCTTCCAAGGAAGAAGAGGCCGACGAGACAGAGCGTGAGCGCGACGACCGGCAATTCGCCATTTACAAGCCCGGTGCCGCCTTGGGTCGTGTTGCCACTCATGAATGAGGTGAAATACCCACCAAGCTCAATGAAGCCGATCGCGTCGACAAACCCGGCAGCTCCAGTGAGCACCATTCCAAGGACGAGATGGCGAGTCGGGGTCATGACAGGGGCGTCTCCGGAAACTTCGGCATCCGAAAATCGCCCATGTCAGCCTCCAGCCTAGAACTTTGCCGCGATGTCTTTGGCGAGCGCTGCGAGTTCGCCATCATCCGCCTTGCCGCCACCGTGCGGGGCAAGAGCTGTGCCCTCATAGGCCGGGATGATGTGGAAATGCAGGTGGAAGACGGTCTGGCCCGCAGGGGCTTCGTTGAACTGCGCGAGGCGAATGCCATCCGCGCCCGTGGCCGCCTTGACCGCCTGGGCGACGCGCTGCACCAGCGGCATGACGGCCGAAAGGGCGGCAGGATCGGCGTCAATCAGGTTCCGCGACGCAGACTTCGCAATGATCAGCGTGTGACCGCGAGACTGGGGGAAGATGTCCATCATCACGAGGGCGGTGTCGTCCTCATAGACCTTGTGGCAAGGCAGTTCGCCCTTGAGGATCTTGGCGAAGATATTGGATGGATCGTAGCTCATCAGTCCCTCGAGAATTGTCATTCAGCGGCGGCAGGCACTTCGTCAGTCGCATTGTTGCCGTAGCGGAACCGGAAAAAGTTCAGCACCGCGAGGCCGGTCAGCGTAACCGGAACATATTTGACGCCGCGCGTAATGAAGAATAGCGCGATTCCCACCGCCGTCTCAGCGCTCATAGCGCCCTTGCCCATGGCCGAGGTGAACGACGAAGGGACGATGTGACGATAGATGAGATCATCGGATCGATAATAGGACCGCGCACGTGCCGCGAACGCGCGCTTGGAGGCAGAATAGTCCTTCAGTTCCGGCAGTCCCATGTCGCCATGGAACTCGACCTCGGAGCCGAGCGCCCAAACTTCCGGTGGCGCAAGGCGGGTCCGGCCAATCGCGGTAAAGGTCTCGATGAGATCGCGAAAGGTTACATAATTGGCGTTCCAGCAGTCCACTTCCTTTGCGCCGTGGGAAAGCACAAGCACATCGGCACGTTCGAGCTTTTCGCGCATCGCCTCGTAATTTCCGGGCGAGAAATCGACGCCGGACTTGGCGGTCTCAACGATTGCCCCGCGCTTCTCCAGAGCCTTGACCAGCGCGCCGCCAAAAGCACCGCCGGTGCCGGTGATCAGGAAACGACGCCCCTCGATCTGACATCCGGTGCCTGCGATCAGGTCGAACACATTGGCAAAGGAGGAGAAGAAATTGTGCGGATAGACGTGGTGCATGGCGTGGTAATTATTGTTCACCCACAACAGGCTCTGGTTGCCGCCCACGCGATCCATCGACATGTGGTTATAGTCCAGCCCTTCCTCGCGCAGCGTCATGCCCAGCATGATCGTGCGCAGCACGGCAACGGCCAGGATCGGCGGCCAGGGAAAGATCAGCAGGAACAGCGCGGTCCCGACCATCGAGGTCAGGTATTCCGGCAGAATGTGAAACCAGATGTTCTGCCGCGCATATGCAGGATTGACCTGCATGTCGAGGCCGAGAAATTTGTGGTGGACCCAATGCCACGACGAGAACTTCCGCAGCAGCGGACTGGGCGATTGCTCCCATCGGTGCAGCAGCCAGTGCAGGGCATCGAACAGAGCCGTGGAAACTACGAACGCTACGCCTGCCTGAAGCAGGAAAATCAGGACATCCCAAACCATGTTTTCTGTTTAGTAGGCCGGGCACCAAAGGAAAAGCCTCTTTGGCTGCGTCACTCCGTACGGTCGCCGCGTCGATAGGGCGTGTAGTGCTCGAGGATCTCCTGTTCTCGGGCGACGGCGGGCCGCTCGTCGTCGAGAAAGCCGGCCACGGCCTGACGCAGTCCGGAGTGGGCGATCCAGTGGGCGGAGTGCGTGGTGACGGGCGTATAGCCGCGCGCCAGCTTGTGATCCCCTTGTGCGCCGGCTTCGACGACAGCAAGCCCGTGGGCGATGGCATAGTCGATGGCCTGATAATAGCAGACCTCGAAATGCAAGAAGGGCACGTCGCGCGTTGCCCCCCAGTTTCGGCCGAACAGTCGGTCATGGCCGCGGAAATTGATCGCGCCGGCGATCGGCGTTTCCCCGTCATAGGCGAGCATCAGCACTACCCGGTCGGCCATGTACTGGCCGAGCAGGGAAAAGAACAATCTGTTAAGGTAGGGGCGGCCCCACTTGCGGGCGCCGGTGTCCTCGTAGAAATCGAAGAATGCGTCCCAATGAGCCTCGGTCAGCTCGGCGCCGCTCAGCCACTTCACCGAAATTCCGTCCGCCAGTGCATCGCGGCGTTCTCGCCGGATAACCTTGCGCTTGCGGGAGGACAGTGTCTCGAGAAACTGCGCGAAATCGGAAAACCCCTGGTTGTGCCAGTGAAACTGCGTGTCGACGCGCGGCAGCCAGCCTTGGGCGCTTGTCAGCTGCGCTTCCTTCTCGGGGAGAAAGGTCAGGTGGACCGACGACGCATGGCGTTGGGCCGCCAGATCCTGCGCGGTCTGCAGGAGTGCAGCCTTGATCCCGAGATCTCCTGACGGCACCAGAAGTTTGGGCGCCGTGGCAGGCGTGAACGGGACAGAACCCTGCAGCTTTGGGTAATAGCTGCCGCCTGCGCGTTCCAGCGCATTGGCCCAGCCATGGTCGAAGACATATTCGCCCATGGAGTGCGACTTGAGAAAGAGCGGCAGCAGGCCGACAGCTTTGCCATCGGCCCCGGCGATGACGATGTGCTGAGGCTGCCAGCCGGTGCGTGCGGATGCACAGCCCGATTCTTCCAGCGCGCGGAAAAAGGCTTGATCGATGAAGGGGTTGTCGGGAACGCCATTGGTGCCCGGGACAAGCGAATTCCAGACGTCCGGCGCTATCGACGCCGTCGTGGGATGGATGGTGGCGGTGAATGCGCTAGGAGGCACTGTCCGGGTCAAACCCTTCAAAGACGATCTGATCGATGTAGGGTCGCGCCGCCTCCGCTTCAACCTTGGATCTGATCGTCCAGGCAGTTACCGGCTTGCCGAGCGCACGCCAGAACGTGATCGCGGGCAGGGTGAGCGCAGCCTTGTCGCACGAAATGAAGTCAAACTGGGTTTCGTGCCAGTGTAGCAGATGACGCAGGATGTAGCGCTCGTCCTCGGAGATCCCGGGAGGATAGTCCTCGCTCTCGTAGTCATAGGTGATGGTGCCGCGCGGACCGGAAAAGCCGAACTCCCGGATCAGCGTGATCAGGCGTGGATCAAAGGATTCGACCGTGACCGGTCCGGTGTAAGTGCTGAGCGCCGCGGCGGCGACTTTGGCGAGCTGACGCGTGGCTTCGACGCTGGGCTGATGCTTGAGCTCGATCTGCAGCATTGCCCGGCCGCCTATCTGCTCGAGGAAAGCGGCAAGGGTCTGTGGCCGATCGCCCGCCGCGCTGTCGAGCAGCGCGATGTCCGTCATCTCGGTGACGCGGCGATCGCTGACGAGGCCCGATTCTCCGGTGAGCCGATCCAGCTTTTCATCGTGGAACACCACCGCATGGCCATCGCTGGTCAGCTGCAGGTCGCATTCAATCGCAAAATCCCCCGCAATCGCTGCTGCAAAGGCGCTTGCGCTATTCTCGATGATGCCGGCGGCGCGGTCATGCAGCCCGCGATGCGCGACGGGGCGTGGGAAAAGCTGAGCGGTCATGGCGGGCCCGGGTTGGATGAGCGGAAGGCGCTCGGATGACGTGATCTCACGTCCGTGTCCGAGCGCCTTCCCGAAGCTTAGACCTCGAAGATCGCTTCGATTTCGACTGCAGCACCGAGAGGCAGGGAGGCTACGCCGAAGGCTGCCCGGGCATGCTTGCCCTTGTCGCCCAGGATGCCGACGATGAGATTGGATGCGCCATTGGCCACGAGATGCTGCTCGTTGAACTCGGGCGTCGACGCCACGAGAACCGTGAGCTTGAGCACCTTCTTGACCTCATGTAGCGGAATGCCGCCCATGTGCACGACCTGGGAAAGCACGTTAATTGCGGCCAGTTCGGCGGCATTGCCACCCTGGACGACGTTCATGGTATCACCAAGCCGGCCCTGAACAACGCCGCTGTCGCTGCTCGAAATCTGCCCCGACACGTAAAGAAGATTGCCGCTCCGGGTGACCGGAACGTAGCTCGCCACGGGAGCCTTGGGGGCAGGGAGTTCGTAGCCGTACTCGCGAAGTTTCTCGATCGGGTCGGTCATTTGGTCTTGCCTTCTAGGTCGTCTTGCTGCGGAGGCGCCGACACGGCGTCGGGCCGGGATTTGTAAAGCTTGCCACGTATGACGGCAGTGCGCCCGAAGCGGGTCCGGACACGGTCCATTGCCCGTTCCGCCGCCGCCTTGCGCGCCACCATTGGCTCCAGCAGATCCGCCGGGTCAGAACCATCGGCGGCCTCAATTCCGGAGACGCCAATTCCGATCAGCCGGAATGACGTACCGTCCACCTCACGCTGCAGAAGGCTGAGCCCAGCCTCGTAAAGGACATTTGCAAGCTGCGTCGGCATAATCAGGTGTCGTGCGCGAGTCCGCAACCGGAAACCGGTGGTTTTGAGTTTAAGTGTGACCGTGTCTCCGACGACGCCCTTGGCCTTGAGCCGCTCGGACAGTCTCTCGGTGACATTCAGCAGTTCTGTGGACAAGTCCTCGAGCGTGGCAATGTCGGTGTTGAAAGTGGTCTCCGAGGAGATGGTCTTCATCTCGCCATCGGTCGAGACACGGCGCGCATCCTCTCCGCGCGACAGACGCGCAAGGCGTGCACCGGTCTCGCCATAGCGCCGCATCAGATGGACCGGGTCAGCCTCCTGGAGCTGACCGATCGTGTGGTAGCCATCCTTGCGAAGCCTCTCAGCGAACACCTTGCCGACGCCGAAGATGAGGCTGATCGGCTTGGGTGCCAGAAAGGAGAGCGTCTCGGCCGCTCCGATCACCGCAAAGCCGCGGGGCTTGTCGAGGTCCGAGGCGACCTTGGCGAGGAATTTGTTGTGGCTGAGCCCGACAGAGATCGTGACGCCGACCTCCTCTGCGATGGTGCGGGCAAACCGCGCCAATACGACTGCCGGGGGCGCCTTGTGGAGAGTTTGCGTCCCGGAGAGATCAAGGAACGCTTCATCGATGGACAGCGGTTCCACCAGCGGCGTCAGCATGTCCATGTGGCGCCGGATCTGGCGGCTGACCTCGACATATTTGGCCATGTTGGGCTTGATGATGACCGCATCCGGGCACAGCTCGCGCGCCTTGAACATCGGCATCGCCGAGCGCACGCCATTCTGCCGGGCAATATAGCAGCAGGTCGAAACGACGCCGCGCACGCCACCACCGATGATCAGCGGCTTGTCGCGCAGACTGGGGTCGTCCCGCTTTTCCACCGAAGCGTAGAAGGCGTCGCAGTCGACATGGGCAATGGAGAGGTCGAAGAGCTCGTCATGCGCGCGCAAACGCGGTGACCCGCAGGCTGTGCAGCGGCGAGGCTCCACAGCGCTGGACCCGGTCGTCAGGCAGTCGCGACATAGCCAGGCCATGGTCTTTCAATCACCCCGCGGGATTGAGCTTGTACCACACGCGCATAAAAGCTTCCGGGGTGGTTCCGGAATTGGCACAAAGGGCGAGCAATAAGGGCTCATTGGCGGCAAAATAGTCCAGCAGCCCGGTCTTGAGGCGTGCCGAGCCGATTGACGCGCGCAGGCTCTCCGGATCGAAGCCGACCTGCTGCATGAAGGCCAGGAGTTCGTCTGGATGTTCGGCGAGATAGCCCAGGCAGGCATCCGCCAGTGCCGAGACGTCGGAGGCCAGTGTGCTGGACGCGGACAAGTTGAGGCTCATTTGATGTTTTGTAACCGTTGCATGCTATCCCACATATGCGGGGAAGTGAAAGGGCGCTGCGTTTCCGGGCACCGGAAAAGCTCTCAGCTGAAGCCAGCCAACCGAGGCTGCAACCACGTAAGCGAGGAAGAATGCCCAAGACAGTCATGATCGTGGAAGACAACGAGCTCAACATGAAGCTCTTCAACGATCTGCTCGAATCGCGCGGTTACCGTGTCATTCAGACCCGGAGCGGGATGGAAGCTCTCGAACTGGCGCGCGCGCACATGCCCGACCTGATTCTCATGGACATCCAACTGCCGGAAGTGTCAGGCTTGGTGGTGACCAAGTGGCTCAAGGATGATGACCAGCTCTCCCATATCCCGATCATTGCCGTGACAGCGTTCGCGATGAAGGGTGACGAGGAGCGGATTCTCCAAGGTGGCTGCGAGGGTTACATATCCAAACCGATCTCGGTGCCACACTTTCTGGAAACTATTGCTGACTACATTGGCCCAGCCTGAACTAGCGACTTCTACGTACAGGTTTCTGCTTGATGGTGGCGGCGTCAGATGGATGCTCCGCTGTCCGCTTGCTTTGGGGGAAGAAGCGTGACTGCCCGGGTCCTGATTGTCGATGATGTTCCGACCAATGTCCGCCTGCTCGAGGCGCGGCTGACGGCCGAATATTTTGAAGTGCTTACCGCCCATTCGGGACCGCAGGCGCTCGATATCTGCGCAAACAACGACGTCGATATCATCCTGCTCGACGTGATGATGCCGGGCATGGATGGATTTGAAGTCTGCCGGCGGCTCAAGGCCAATCCGCGCACCCACCACGTTCCGGTACTCATGATCACTGCGCTCGATCAGCCGTCTGACCGGGTGCAGGGGCTCGAGGTCGGTGCCGATGATTTTCTGACCAAGCCGGTCGACGACATGCAGTTGATGGCGCGGGTGAGAAGCCTGGTACGCCTCAAAGGTCTGACCGATGAATTGCGTGCCCGCGCCATGACCGGGCAGCAGATCGCCATCGAGGACGCCCTGCGGGCAATGGACAATATTTCGGCCTCTGGCGGTTCGATTCTCCTCGTGGACAGTGATTTGCGTCACGCCGAGAGAATACGCGCACACCTGTCAGCTGAGCATAAGATCGATATCCTGACCGAGCCCGCAGACGCGGTGTTCCAGGTCACGGGCGCGCGCTACGAGCTGGCACTGGTCAGCATGGCGCTCGGGGAATTCGATCCGCTGCGGGTGTGCTCGCAGATTCGGACTGTGGACAGTACGCGCAACCTGCCGATCATCCTCATCGCCGAGGATGCGGACAAGCAAAAGGTGCTGCGCGCGCTGGACCTTGGCGTCAATGATTTCATCAGTCGGCCTGTTGAACGTAACGAGCTGCTGGCGCGGGTGCGGACGCAGATTCGCCGCCATCGCTATGCCATGGAACTGCGAGAAAGCGTCACCAGCACCATGGCCATGGCGGTGACGGACGACCTCACCGGTCTCTATAATCGTCGCTATTTCGACAGACATCTCAATGTGATGCTGGGCAAGGCCCAGGCGCAGGAGCGCGATTTGGCGCTGATGATCCTCGACATCGACCACTTCAAGGCCGTCAACGACAACTACGGCCATGACATTGGCGATGCGGTGTTGCGCGAGTTCTCGGCGCGCCTCAAGCGCAATGTCCGGGGCGTGGACCTAGCCTGCCGTTTCGGTGGCGAGGAGTTCGTCGTCCTGATGCCCGATACCGATGTCGCCAGTGCTGAAATGGTGGCTGAGCGGGTGCGTCAGGCCATTGCCGAGCGGCCTTTCGAGGTCGGCGTACAGCGGCCTTTGTCGGTCACGGTGTCGATCGGGCTCTCGCTCAACGAGAATGCCGCCGATACGCCGGAATCACTGATCAAGCGGGCCGACGTTGCGCTCTATCGGGCCAAGCGCGAAGGGCGCAACCAGGTGGTGCTGGACGCCACAGCAGTTTCGCCCGTTAGGGTTATTCATTATAATTAACAAACGGTTGCTGACGGGCGTTGGCTGGAATTCCTTGCGTTTCCAGCCTGCGAGCGTAGGGTCGTTTCAGACAGCCGCGCGGAAAAATTTCCAGCTGCGACAGTTCCCTACGGCTTTACTCAGGTCCGCCGCAACGCCTGGGTTCCCGTAGGGCGGTTGGTCCGGAAGCAGCGAGAGTGGCCTCTTAGAAGTGCTGCTCCGGACCAGCCACCTTTGCCCTCCAAATGTGACATCAATGTGCTCTGTTGCTAGCAGACTGTTAGCATTGAGCAGCGCCGGAAGCGAAATTGGTTGACGCATACGAAAAGGCCCCGCAATCGCTTGCAGGGCCTTTTCGCTATTGCTGGAAAAGCAAGATTACTTGATCTTGGCTTCCTTGAATTCGACGTGCTTGCGGACGACGGGGTCGTACTTCTTGAACGCCAGCTTTTCAGTCTGGGTGCGAGCGTTCTTCTTGGTCACGTAGAAGAAGCCGGTATCGGCAGTCGACACGAGCTTGATCTTGATGGTGGCGGCTTTTGCCATAGTTCGCGGTCCTTCACAAAAACGAAAAGCGCCGCGAGCCGGGGCAGCGCTGGAATTTGGCCGCAACCTACGGATTTGCCACCAGTTGTCAAGACAATAGCGTTGTCCGGAGGAACGGGAAATGGCCGCACCGACTGAATTGCTCCACAAACTGCAGATCGCATCGGGCACCAAGCTCTGGCTTATCAATGTGCCTCAGTCAATTGCCGAGGAATTGACGGCCGGCGCCGAGGTGGAGCTGGTGCATGGCGACGCTTACTATGATGGGGTGATCGCCTGTTTTGCCTCCGAAGCGGAGGTGGAAACCATGATTCCACGGATCCTGAAGGAGCTGCCGCCCGACGGGCTGCTGTGGGCCTGCTATCGCAAGGGCACGGCAGGAAAGGCCATCGGGCTGACGCGGGACACCGGCTGGGCCGCGCTCGAGGCGGCCGGCTTACGCCCGGTACGCCAGGTGGCGCTGGATGATGCCTGGTCGGCGCTGCGCTTCCGGCCCAAGGGGCTTGTGACGGCCCGGGATGGCTCGAAGTTCGCATGAGCGCGGGAAGGGTGGTCCATAAGAAAACGGCCCTCCAGCGAGCGCCGGAAGGCCGTTTTTGATTGGGTGGGTTTTGAGAGCGTCAGTCGTTGCGGACGGCGCCGAAACCATACATGCGGCTTGCCCACTGCCAGCCGACGATCGCGCCCTTGATGGGGGGCAGCAGGGCCAGCGACAGGATGATGGACAGCGGAATCATGGTGACCAGGTAGAAGAACGGGCTGACCTGATACTCCATATCCATGTGCATCATCAGGAAGATGATGATGTGGCCCACGATGGTGATGGCGATGTAGGGCGGGAAGTCATCGGCGCGGTGATATTTCAACTCTTCGCCGCAGGTCGCGCACTCGTCGGCAACCTTGAGATACTTCCGGAACATCTTGCCCTTGCCGCAATGCGGACAACGACAGAGCGTGCCGCGCCAGATCGACTGGCCGACAAGGCGCTCTTCAGGGGCGTTGAGAACAGTTGATGTCTGCTCGGTCATGGCGCTACCTCTTCCTTCGGGACTTGGGCCCGAAGCTGTTAGATCGTCCTTTATGTGTCCGTCTACCAGAGGGCGGATTGCCGCGGACACCTTCGGACAGAAGTTCAAAGCGCAACGCGCCGGCGACCGGCGCCGCTTCGAGAAGACGGACAGTGACGCGGTCCCCCAGGGTGAAGGTCTCCCCGGTCCGCTCTCCGATCATCGCCTGACGCTCTTCGACATAGCGGTAGTAGTCCTGGCCGAGCGTCGAGGCGGGAATGAAGCCGTCCGCGCCGGTTTCGAGCAGGCGGATGAACAGACCCGAACGGGTGACACCCGAGACGCGCCCCTCGAACTTGGCGCCGATTCTCTGGGCCAGGAACTGCGCGAGAAGGCGGTCCGACGTTTCCCGCTCGGCGAGCATGGCGCGACGTTCGGCGGCCGAGAGGTGCTGACCGATACCGGCGAGCTTGAGTGATTCCTGATCGGTCAGTCCGTCATCGCCCAAGCCGAGCGCCCGGATCAGGCCGCGATGGACGATAAGATCGGAATAGCGGCGGATCGGCGAGGTGAAGTGGGCATAGCGGTCGAGATTGAGACCGAAATGGCCATAGTTCTCCGGCGCATATTCCGCCTGAGCCTGGCTGCGCAGGACCATTTCGCTGACCTGCTCGACATTGCCGGCCTTGCGCGCCTGCGCCAGGATGCCATTGAAATCGGAGGCGCGGACGCTGTCCGACTTCTTGACCGCGATATCGAGGCTGCCGAGGAAGTCGCGCAGCGACTGCAGCTTTTCCGACGATGGCTCGTCGTGGACGCGATAGAGCAGCTGGGTGCGTTTCTGCTCAAGTGTCTCGGCGGCGGCCACGTTTGCCGCGATCATCATCTCTTCGATGAGGCGATGGGCTTCGAGCCGCTCGGGAATGCGAATGTCGGCGACCATGCCCTTGGCATCGAGGATGATCTTGCGTTCGGGCAGATCGAGATCGAGCGGGCCGCGCTTGTCGCGCGCCTTGACCATTGCCGCATAGGCGTCCCAGAGGGGCCGCAGGATCGGCTCCAGCAGCGGGCCGGTCTTGTCGTCGGCATTGCCGTCAATGGCGGCCTGGGCTTGCTGGTAGCTGAGCTTGGCCGCCGAGCGCATCAGGATGCGGTGAAAGCTGTGGCTGACCTTGCGGCCATCGGCGTTGAGCACCATGCGCACGGCAAGTGCGGCACGCGGCACCCCTTCCTTGAGCGAACAGAGCTCGTTGGAGATGCGCTCGGGCAGCATGGGCACGACGCGGTCCGGGAAGTAGACCGAATTACCGCGCACATAGGCTTCGCGGTCGAGCGCCGAGCCCGGCGTCACATAGGCGGCAACGTCGGCAATGGCGACGGTGACAACAAAGCCACCGGGATTGTTCGCATCATTGTCCGGCGCGGCATGGACCGCATCGTCATGGTCCTTCGCATCGGGCGGATCGATGGTGACCAACGGCAGATCGCGCCAGTCTTCGCGGCCCTTTAGGCTCGCTTCCTTGGCTTCCTCTGCCTCGCGAATGACGCTGGTGGGGAAGACATAGGGAATTTCGAGATTGTGGATGGCAATCATCGACACCGCGCCTTCAGAGGCAGGGTTGCCGATGACGTTCATCACCTTGGCGCGGGGAATCATCAGGCGGCCGGAGAGCTTGACCTCGACTTCCACGAGATCGCCGTCTTTCGAGTCGCCGAGATCGCCCAGCGGAATGCGCATTTCCTTCTGTTTGCGATCGATCGGGATCAGGCGGGCGCCCTCATTGTCCATGCGCACAATGCCGATATGGGCGCGACGTGGCTTGTCGAGCACCTTCATGGGCTTGGCGGTATAGACCGGGATTTCACCGTCGCCGGCATCGATGCGGGCTAGAATGCGATCGCCCGGGGCAGGCACGACGCGGGCATCGCGGCCAGCAATCACGGCGACGCGGGGCTTTTCGCCTTCCTCGTCATTCCATTGGGCCGGGAAGGCATGCAGATCGTCGGGATCGGCATCGGACGGGATGTCGAGCACGGTGACATGGGGCAGGGCGGCGGTGCGTCGCAGCGCCTTGCGGGTACGCGTGATGACGCCATCGCCCTCGAGCTCGGCGAGCATCGCCTTGAACGGGCGACGCATGTCGCCGCGAATGCCGAACACTTTGGCGAGGTCGCGCTTGCCCTTGATGTCAGCGTCCTGGGCGAGCGCTTCAAGAAGCTGCTCACGCGTGGGGAGCGCATCGGCGCGCGGCTGAACGCTCCGGCGGGGGCCAGAAGTGTTCTTTTGTTTGATCGGTTTTTTGTTCTTCATGTTGAGCGATATGTAGGTGATCGGCCGGCATTTGCCAAATGCCTCAAGCGGCAGAGCGTTGCCTGAGGTTACCAAAGGGCGCACGCACTTGCGGTGACGCGTGGGGGCGGGTTGAAATGCTGGCCTCAACCGCAGGCGATTCCATGACCATTCCATTCTTCGACGGCCACAATGATACGCTTCTGCGTCTGATCGATGACGCGCGCCCCAACAAGGTGGAGCTGTTCACCCAAGGCATGGCGGAAGCCCATATCGACCTGCCGCGCGCCAAGGCGGCAGGAATGGTGGGTGGCTTCTTTGCCATGTTCCCGCCGCCGCTGAAGACCAGCCTCGGCGCCGTGGCGGCCTCGCCCTCCAATTCGGAAGGCAGACTGCCGCCCGAGCTCGACATCGGCGAAGCCCAGCGCAGCACCAATGCCATGGCGGCGCTGATGTTCCGGCTGGAGCGCGAGGGCGCGCTGGCTGTGTGCCGCAACGCTGCCGAAATCGACGCGGCTATCGACGCCGGCAAGCTGGCGGCGATTTATCACCACGAGGGCGCAGAGGCGATCGACACCGATTTCAATGCCCTCGAGGTGCTCTACGCGGCCGGTTTCCGCTCGCTGGGAATCACATGGAGCCGCGCCAATGCCTTTGGCACCGGCGTGCCTTTCCGCCACGGCAGCTCGCCCGATATCGGGCCGGGGCTCAGCGATGCCGGCAAGGAACTCGTGCGTATCTGTGATCGCATGGGGATCATGATCGATCTCAGCCATCTCAATGCCGCTGGTTTTCGCGATGTGGCGGCAGTGTCGACCAAGCCGCTGGTGGCGACGCACTCCAATGTCCACGCCATCTGCCCGTCGACACGAAACCTGATGGATTGGCAGCTGGCGGCCATTCGCGAGAGCGGCGGCGTGGTCGGGCTCAACTATGCCACCGGCTTCCTGCGCCCCGACGGCAAGATGGAGCCGGAGATGGAAATCGAGCTGATGGTGCGCCATGTCGAGGCGCTCGTCGAGGCGCTCGGCGAGGACGGCGTTGCTCTCGGCAGCGATTTTGACGGAGCTACGATGCCGGCGCCTATCAAGGATGTTACCGGGGTGCAGAAATTGCTTCAGGCGCTGCTCGACAAGGGGTTTGGCGAAGAGCTGGTGCGCAAGATCGCACTGGGCAACTGGATGTCGGTGATCGGGCGAACGATGGGGTGAGCAAGCTTCACCCGGCCTACCTGGGAGAGAAGAAGAGAGGGCGTGGCGCTGGTGCGCCGCGCCCTCATTTTATCAGAACGGCACGTCTTCGTCGGTGACGGTCGATTTTGCTGCGGCCTTCTTCGGGGCAGCCTTTTTGGCAGCAGGCTTCTTGGCAGCCGGCTTTTTCTCGGCAGTCTCGTCGTCGGCAGCGGCCTTCTTGGTGGTCGCTTTCTTGGCCGCGGGCTTTTTGGCTGCAGCCTTCTTGGCCGGGGCCTTCTTCACCTTGGTGCCGGTAACCTCGGCGCGGGCAGCGATCCAGGCGATGGCCTGATCGAGCGTGACGTCCTCGGGTTTGACATCCTTGGGGATGGTCGCGTTGATCTTGCCCTGATTGACATAGGGGCCATAGCGACCGGCGCGGACCGTGATCGGGCCGGCGTCATGCTCAAAGGTCTGGATCGCAGCCACGGCAGCGCCGCCGCCACGCGTGAAGCCGCCAGCGGCCTTTTGCGCGATGAGATCGACCGCGCGGTTGATGCCGACGGTAAAAACCTCTTCAACATCAGGGAGATTGGCGTATTTCCCGTCGTGGAGGATGAATGGGCCATAGCGCCCGAGACCTGCCGAAATCGGCAGGCCGGTTTCCGGGTGGAGACCGACTTCGCGCGGCAGCGACAGCAGCTGGAGCGCCTTTTCGAGCGTCAGCGAGTCGGGCTCCCAGCCCTTGGGCAGGGAGGAGCGCTTGGGCTCCTTGCCGTCGCCAAGCTGGACATAGGGGCCGAAGCGACCGGTCTTGAGATGGACTTCTTCGCCGCTCTCGGGATCGGTGCCGAGGACGCCGTCACCGGCGCCAGCCTGGGCGGCATTGCCATTGGCAGCGTCGGAGAGCTGGGTCGTGTGCTTGCACTCGGGATAGTTCGAGCAGCCGATGAAGGCGCCGAACTTGCCGAGTTTGAGCGAGAGCGTGCCGGTGCCGCAGGTCGGGCACTGACGACGCTCGGTGCCGTCTTCGCGCGGCGGGAAGATATGGTCCGCCAGCAGATCATTGAGCGCGTCGAGAACTTCCGACACGCGCAGATCCTTGATTTCCTCGGTGGCGGCGGTGAAATCCTTCCAGAAATCACGCAGCAGCACCTTGTAGTCGAGTTCGCCGGCCGAGACCTGGTCGAGCTGCTCTTCAAGGCCCGCGGTAAAGCCGTATTCGACATAGCGGTTGAAGAACGACTCGAGGAAGGCGGTGACGATGCGGCCGCGATCTTCGGGATGCAGCGCCTTGCCCTCGAGCTTGACGTAGTTGCGGTCCTTGAGCGTCGTCAGCGTGGCCGCATAGGTGGACGGCCGGCCGATGCCGAGCTCTTCCATCTTCTTGATCAGGCTCGCCTCGGTGTAGCGGGCGGGCGGCTGGGTGAAATGCTGCTCGATCTCGACCTTCTTGAGGTCCGGCTTGTCGCCGACCTTGAGGGGCGGCAGTTCGCGCCCCTCGTCATCTTCTTCCTCGGCAT
Source organism: Devosia sp. SD17-2 (assembly GCF_029201565.1). Classification (GTDB taxonomy): domain Bacteria; phylum Pseudomonadota; class Alphaproteobacteria; order Rhizobiales; family Devosiaceae; genus Devosia. The sequence goes on along the minus strand of NZ_CP104002.1, from coordinate 2,412,593 downwards.
CGGTCTTGGCCTCGACGCCATAGAGCGTGAGGAAGCCGGGGAAGGTGACGACCGAGCCGGTGGCGCGCAGGGCGACGGCACGTCCGGGGACGTTGACGGCGATGTCGACGCTGGTGCGGTCGATCTCGGCCGAGGCCATCTGCGAGGCGAGCGTGCGCTTCCAGATCAGCGAATAGAGCTTTTGCTGGTCGGGATCGAGGCTGAGGCTCTCGGGGCGCTTGAACATGTCGGTGGGGCGGATGGCCTCGTGGGCCTCCTGGGCGTTCTTGGCCTTGGTCTGATAGACGCGGGCTTTTTCCGGGAGATATTCTTCACCGAAATATTTGCCGATGACCGAGCGCGCCATGGCGATGCCCTCGGGGGCCATCTGCACGGCGTCGGTACGCATATAGGTGATCAACCCATCCTCGTAGAGGCGCTGGGCGATCTGCATGGTGCGGCTGGGCGAGAGGCCGAGGCGCGAAGACGCATCCTGCTGCAGCGACGAGGTGGTGAACGGCGCATACGGATTGCGCTTGGTCGGCTTCTTCTCGACGTTGGAGACGTTGAACTGGCCGGCTTCGATCAGCTTTTTCAGCTCGGCAGCGTCGTCACCCGACGTGATGTCGAGCTTGTCGGTGCGCTTGCCATCGACGGAGAACAGACGCGCGAGGAAACTCTTGCCGGCCTGGGCCAGCTGCGCCTCGACGGACCAGTATTCCTGCGGCTTGAATTTTTCGATCTCGGATTCGCGGTCCGAGACGAGGCGGAGGGCCACCGACTGCACGCGGCCGGCCGAACGCGAGCCGGGCAGCTTGCGCCACAGGATCGGCGAGAGCGTGAAGCCCACGAGATAATCGAGGGCGCGGCGCGCGAGATAGGCGTCAACCAGCGGCATGTCGATGTCGCGCGGCTTGGCCATGGCTGCCGTGACGGCATCCTTGGTAATGGCGTTGAACACGACGCGCTGCACCGGCACGTCCTTCTTGAGCGCTTTCTTGGCGCGCAGGACGTCCAGAATATGCCAGGAAATGGCCTCGCCTTCGCGATCAGGGTCGGTTGCCAGGATCAGACCGTCAGCGCCCTTGAGCGCGCCGGCAATGTCGGCAATCCTCTTCTTTGCGGCGGTGTCGACTTCCCAGGACATGGCGAAATCTTCATCCGGACGCACCGAACCGTCCTTGGCGGGCAAGTCGCGGACATGGCCGAAACTGGCCAGGACTTCATAGTCCTTGCCCAGATATTTGTTGATTGTCTTGGCCTTGGCCGGACTTTCAACGACGACGACCTTCATGGAATATCCGTTCCGCAACTGCTCATTCAAAGAGCGCGCAACATGGTGAACGTCTGGTCCGGTGTCAACGGGGAGCCACACGGGTCCCGCTTTTGTGCTTGAAAGCGGTGTGCTCAATCATAGCGGAGGGCAACCAGCTGGCCACTGGACCATTCGAGGCGGGCGGCGAGATCAAGTTCGAGCAACAGCATCTGCATTACCGCGGGTGATAGCGCGAGCTGGGTGAGGAGCTCGTCGACCTCGATCGGCGTGCTGGAGAGGGCACTGAGGAGACGCGCCCGGTCATCGGCGTCGGGGAGCGCGTCGAGACTGTCGAGCGCCGGATCGGGTACCCACTCCGGATCAAACAGCATTTTGCGGGCGGGGTCGGCGTGGCCGATGGTGTCGGCAATATCCTGGGCCGACGTGACGAGGCGCGCGCCCTGCTGGATGAGAAGGTTGCCGCCCTCGGCGCGCGGATCGAGCGGAGAGCCGGGCACGGCGAAGACATCGCGGTTCTGCTCGAGCGCCAGGCGAGCGGTGATCAGGGAGCCGGAGCGTTTGGCGGCTTCCACCACAACGACGCCGAGCGACAGACCGGAAACCAGCCGGTTACGCCTTGGGAAGTCGCGGGCGCGGGGTTCCCAGCCCATGGGCATTTCGGTAAGCAGCGCCCCGCCATTGTCGAGAATGTCGTGGGCGAGCGGGATGTTTTCGTCCGGGTAAATCTTGTCGAACCCACCTGCGAGCACTGCGATGGTTCCGGCGGTGAGGCTGGCGCGATGGGCCGCGGCGTCGATGCCGCGAGCAAGGCCCGAGACGATGACAAAACCAAGCGTGCCCAGCTCGGTCGCCAGCAGGCGCGTCATCTTGATGCCGGCAGATGAGGCATTGCGAGCACCCACGATAGCGACGCTGCGGTGCCAGTCGAGGTTGTCGCCTCCGGCGAGGGTGATCAGCGGCGGGGCGCCAGGGATATGGGCAAGGTGGGGTGGGTAGTCAGGCTCGCCAAGCGCCACCAGACGGGCGCCATAGCCATCGGCAGCGGCGATCTCGTCTTCGGCCTGGGAGAGGGTCGGAATGCGCAGGGCGCGGCCTGTAGAGCGGCCCAAGGCGGGCAGGGCCTCGAGGGCCTCCTCGGCCGAGCCGAAGCGGTTGAGCAACTGGCGAAACGTGACGGGACCGACATTGTCGGCGCGCAGAAGCCGGAGCCAGGCGAGGCGTTGGGCGGGGGTGAGATATTTATCGTCCCCCCGCGCCAAGATCAGGCGGCTTTCTTCGAGCCGCCGATAGTCGGCTCGGTTCCGGCGAGAAGCCGGGCAATGTTTTCACGATGCTGGAAGAAGAGCAGCAAGGCGAGCGCGATCACCGTCATCGACAAAAGCGGGCTGCCGAAGAGATAGGCGAAGATAGGCGCCGTTGCCGCTGCCGTGAGGGCCGCCAGCGAGGAGATTTTCCGTGCGAAAGCAACGATCAGCCACACGGCGCAGAAGATGATGCCCACAGGCCATGCGAGCGCGAAGAGCGAGCCGATCATGACGGCGACACCCTTGCCGCCCTTGAAGCCAAGCCAGACCGGAAAGCAGTGGCCGAAGAAGGCGCCGACTGCGGCCAGCATTGCGGCTTCCTCGCCCCAGAAATAGCGGGCGACGAGAACCGGCACCGCAGCCTTGAGGGCGTCGAGGATCAGGGTGGCGGCGGCAATTTTCTTGTTTCCGGTGCGCAGCACATTGGTGGCGCCGATATTGCCCGAGCCGATATTGCGGATGTCGCCGAGACCGGCCGCCCGCGTCAGGATCAGCCCAAAGGGGATCGAGCCGGACAGATAGCCGAGCACGAGCGCGAGAATGAGCGGGAAAAAGTCGGTCGGCATGGTTGCTCCCTTATTACCGAGATGAGTAGCGCCGGGTTGGGTAATGAGCAAGGGGCGGGGGCGCAGCGGCGGGGGAAAGTGCGGGCGGGGCTCGTCTGGTGGGACAGCCCCCACCCTCAATCCCTCTCAACAAGGGGAGGGAGGCGATGGCGGTGACGCCGGGGCCGGATCCGGTGAACTTGCAAACGAGGAAGATGGATTGCCCGGACAAGCAACCGTGGACATCACTGTTGGAATGCCGGTTCCTGTCGGGCGATGGCGTTGAGGATTGTGATGAGTTTTCTCACCGTTGCGATCATGGCGAGTTTGAAGGGTTTTCCGCGCAGGCGCAGTCTTTGATAGAAGTCGCCGAGAACGGGGTCTTTCACCTTGATGGCGCTGAGCACGGCCATGTAGGCGATATCGCGCAGATGTTTTCGTCCGCCAAGACAGCGGCCGTTGCGATCCGATGCGCCCGATTGGCGGGCATAAGGGGCAACGCCGATGAGTGCTGCGGCCACCTTGGCGGAGACCTTGCCGAGCTCGGGCATGTCGGCCAGTAAGGCGATCGCCAGAACCGGACCGACGCCGGTCACCTGCCGCAGCCGCGCCTGGCGCTGCTGGAGCTGGCGATTGTCGGCGAGAAGGGCAGTGATGGCCGCTTCGATGCGTTTGATCTCCAGGGCGATGGCCGCCAGACGCTCCTCGATCAGGCTGCGCACAAGCGGCTCGTCGATGGTATCGAGCTGACTGACAAGGCCGCTCTTTTCCGCAACGATCCGCCGCCGATGGGCTGTGAACGCGCTCAGCCTTTGTCGGATCGGATCAGACACATAAGGGGTCAAGCTGGCGCGCACGGCCTGCAGATAACGCGCGATCAGAGCGGCATCGATCTTGTCGGTTTTGGCCAATTGGCCGATACCCCGCGCGTAACTGCGGATCCGCGCCGGGGCTAGAACATGCACTTCAAGGCCAGCGGCATGCAGGCTCTCGGCCACGCGGGCTTCATAGCCTCCCGAGGCTTCGAGCCCGATGGCCAACGGCCCCAGTCTGGCCAGGCGCTGCGTCAGCTCGGCGAGCGCCTCCGGTCCAGTGCTGCAACGCCAGGATTTGCCAGCGGGATGGGTATGAACGTCCAGATGCGTCTTGGAAACGTCGATGCCAACGAAGAGGGTGTCGTGTATCATGACCTTGCTCCCAGGCTTGTGGTGCGGGCAACAGCCCGATCAACCGTTCGGGGTCAAAGGGAGCAGACAGGGCCTTGCTCGTCCTCGGCTGTGACAAACCAGCCGGACAAAACGGCCTCCTGACTGCATCAGCCGGGATGCGCAACCCGGCTGATGCCACCACTAAAGCACAGATCCTCCACACAAGCCGGGCAATGAAGATGGGTGGAATATGCAGTAAAAATCAGTGGCTTATTTGGGATTCTTGGTGAAGGCCAAAAAGGTCAGCTGAGGTAGTCGCGCTTGCCGATGGGGACGCCCTTATGGCGCAGGATGGCGTAGGCCGTGGTGACGTGGAAGTAGAAGTTCGGCTGGCCGATGCGGAGAAGGTAGTCCTCGCCACGCATCTGCATTTCCCTGCCGCCCAGGGTCAGGGTGATCTCGCGCTCGTCAGCGCCAGCAAAGTCTTCGGCCGAAAAAGTGGCAAGATAATCAATGCCCTTCTGGAGGCGGCCCTTGAGATCCTCCCAGGAGACTTCATCGTCCGCCCAGCTGGGGACCGGCTTACCGGCGAGACGCGAGGTGACGCCCTTGGCGCCATCGGTCGCGATCTGCACCTGATTGCGCAGCGGATGCATGTCCGGGGCCAGACGGGTGTCGACGAAGCTCTGCAAATCGATGCCGTTTTCGGCGGCGTAAATTTCCGCCTTGCCGAAGATGGCCAGCAAATTCCCGAGCATACGCGCAAACACCGGCACCGAGGCCGAATAGATGGACAAAGTCATTTTTGCTTCCTGAGTGTGAGGAGAGGTCAGCCTTCGTGGGAAAAGACTGTCTCGCCCCCCACGATGGTGCGCATGACCTTGCCGGCAAGTCGTGCGCCTTCAAAGCTGGTGTTGCGGGAACGCGATTTCAACGTGGCTGCATCCACCTGCCAGGGGTAATCGAGATCGACCAGAATGAGGTCGGCAGGCGCACCCTTGGCAATGCGGCCGGCCTCGAGCCCGAGGATTTCGGCCGGACGGGACGTCATGGCGCGCAGAAGCGTGAGGAGAGGCACTTCATCCGAGTGATGGAGGCGGAGCGCGGCGGCAAGCAGGGTTTCAAGCCCGATGGCCCCGTCGGTGGCCTCGGCGAAGGGCTGGCGCTTGCCCTCGCTGTCCTGCGGGTCGTGATCGGAATGGATGGTATCGATGGCCCCCGAGCGGAGCCCTTCGATGACGGCCTGGCGGTCGTCTTCCGAGCGCAGCGGCGTCGCCAGCTTGAAATAGGTGCGGTAGCGGCCGACGTCGTTCTCGTTGAGGCAGAGATTGTTGATCGAGACGCCAGCGGTGATCCGATGGTTACGGGATTTGCCGCTGTTGAGAATGGCGACGGACCCGGCCGTCGACACCTGGGCGGCGTGATAGCGGACGCCGGTCAAGGCGGCCAACTGGACGTCGCGCGCCAGCGGGATGGTCTCGGCCTCGCGCGGAATGCCTTTCAGCCCGAGAACGGTGGCGAAAAGGCCGCTGTTCATCACGCCGTCGCCAGTCAGGCCGGCATCGGAGAGATGATGGACGAAGAGCATGTCGAAATTGGAAGCGTAGGACATGGCCGTTCGCAGCATGGCGGTCGACTGGATCGAGCGGCGGCCATCGGAGAGGCAGACGGCGCCGGCCTCCTTCATCAGGCCGAATTCGGTCAGTTCCTGGCCGGCAAGGCCCTTGGTGATGCCACCAGCGGGCAGGACATTGACCTTGGCCGTTGCCTTGGCGCGACGGATGAGGAAATCGACTACGGCGCCATCATCAACGACGGGCAGGGTGTCAGGCATCATCACGAAACTGGTGACGCCACCGGCAGCGGCGGCTTCGCCTGCGGAGGCCAGGGTTTCGCGATATTCCCAACCTGGCTCGCCGGTAAAGACGCGCATGTCGATCAGGCCGGGCGCGAGAGCGAGGCCAAGAGCGTTGATGACTTCGGCGCCATCGGGCACGCCGACCGGACCGCCGAGGGCGATGTCGGAAATGCGGCCGTCCTCGACGAGGACGGCGCCACGGGCGTCGGTGCCCGAGGCCGGGTCCAGAACGCGGGCGTTTTCAATGAGAAGGGGGCGGCTCATGATTGGTCTCCCGACAGCAGGGCATCGAGGACGGCCATGCGCACGGCCACGCCCATTTCAACCTGCTCGGTGATGACCGAGCGCGCACCGTCGGCGATGGCCGGGTCGATCTCGACGCCACGGTTCATCGGGCCGGGATGCATGACGATGGCATCGGGCTTGGCGAAAGCCAGCTTGGCGGCGTCGAGGCCGTAGAAGCGATAATATTCGCGCACCGAAGGGATCATCTTGCCGTTGGCCCGCTCATGCTGGAGGCGCAGCATCATGACCACGTCGACATCCTTCAAACCGGCTTCCATGTCGGTGAAGACTTCGGTGGCGAGATGCTCGATGCCGGACGGAAGCAGATTTTTCGGGGCGATGACGCGGGTGCGCACATTGAGCGCCTGCAGGAGCAGGAGGTTGGACCGCGCGACGCGGGAATTGGCGATGTCGCCGCAGATGGCGACGGTCAGGCCCGAGATGCGGCCCTTGTGACGGCGGATGGTGAGCGCATCGAGCAGCGCCTGAGTCGGGTGCTCGTGGGCACCGTCACCAGCATTGACCACCGAACAGCCGACCTTCTGGCTGAGCAGCTCGACAGCGCCGGCCGCCGCATGGCGCACGATGAGTACGTCGGGCCGCATGGCGTTGAGCGTGGCCGCGGTATCGACAAGGGTTTCGCCCTTGGACACCGAGCTGGTCTTGACCGACATGTTCACCACCATCGCGCCAAGGCGCTTGCCGGCGATCTCGAAGGAGGACTGCGTGCGGGTCGAGGGCTCGAAGAACAGATTGATCTGTGTCTTGCCAGCGAGCGTGGGCAGGGATTTTCGCTCCTGCCGGCTGACCGGGACCATGCGCTCGGCCCGATCGAGCAGATCGATGATCTCGTGCTGCTTGAGATCGGCGATCGAAATCAGATGGCGCTGGCTAAAGGGGGGGAAGTCACCAGACGAGCCGGTGGACGACGAGGTGTTGCTGGCAGGAATTTGGGCCATGCGCTCCCATCCTTGATGTTGGATGGGGGTCTATGTGAGCACGGCTCAATATGCAAGGTTCTGCATGGCAGAAGCTGGGGTTCTGCGGCAATTATCCGCGGCGCAGACGATCGAGCGCGCCTTGCAGGATATAGCTCGCGGCAAGCTTGTCGACGACTTCGGCGCGGCGGTCGCGGCGGAGATCTGCCTCGATCATCATGCGGGTTACCGCTGAGGTGGAGAGCCGCTCGTCCCAGAAGGCAATGGGCAGGTCGAGCTTTTGCGCCAGGTTCCGGGCAAAGGCGCGGGTCGATTGCACGCGTGGGCCCTCGGAGCCATCCATGTTGAGCGGCAGGCCGAGGATGATGGCGACGGCGCTGTGCTGTCGCGCGAGTTCGATGATCCGCTCGGCATCCTGGGTGAATTTGGTGCGCTTGATGGTTTCAACCGGCGTGGCCGAATAGCGCATGCCATCCGACACAGCGACACCAATGGTTTTCGTGCCGAGGTCGAGGCAGAGAATCTTGCCGGTGGCGGGGATGTCGGAGAGGGGATCGTCGGTCAATGTCGGGCTCGCGGGGATGGATGGCTTTGTTCTATAGGGTGCAGGGAACGGTTTGGCGATGGAGTGACCCTCAATGAAACTCACCTGGTTTGGCGCTTCGACATTTCGCATCCATGCCGGGGGGGCGATTGTGGTGGTGGAGCCGGAGGCGGCCGGGGCGGGAATCGACCGGACGGAACTGGTGAGTGGCGCTGACCAGGTCGTGGCCTTTGGTGACAGGGATATCGTGGCCGACTGGAAGCCGCGGGCGGCGTTGCGGCCGCTTGAGGTGGAAGAACAGAATCGGCCTCCGGAAGTGGTGGCGCTGGATGGCGACACGCTGGTGATCGACGCCGATGGCGAGGCTCCCGTGGTGGTGGCGCGCGGGGGGCTGCCAAAGCTGGGCAAATGGGCGGATCGCGCGGTGTTTGTGCTGTCCGGTCATGAGCTTGCCGGTCGGCTGGAGAGCCTCCTTGAGGGCGCATCGCCACGCCTCCTGGCTCTGGCCGGGGATGACGGCGAGCTGGAAAAGGCCTTTGCGGCAGCGCGGGATAAGCTCGATGGGACCGGCATGATCGCGCTTGAGCGCGCATTGGCTGTGGAAGTCTGAGGCGGGCCTGCCGCCATTTTCATTGTCTTTTCGGCCGCGCCATTGCTAATAACGCGGCAAAGACCGCTTTATTTGCTGGAGTTAGCCATGTCTGTCGACGCAGCCACCGTCAAACGCATCGGGCGCCTTGCGCGCATCCGCATCGAGGAAGAAGAAGTGGCGAGCTACCAGCAGGAGCTCAATTCCATTCTGGGCTTCGTCGAACAGCTCGCTGAAGTGAACGTCGACGGCGTCGAGCCGATGACTTCTGTGACCCCGATGACCCTGCGTCGTCGCGATGACGTCGTGTCCGACGGCGGTTATCCCGAAAAGATCGTCAAGAACGCGCCTCTGACCGAAGACAATTTCTTCATGGTCCCGAAGGTGGTCGAGTAGAATGGGCGTCAGCATCGCCATTGAGACGCCTTTGCAGGACGATGTGCGCGACCTCGTCGCGCATCTCAATGCGCATTTGCTGCCGCTTTCGCCGCTCGAATTCCAGTTCAAGATGACCGTGGAGCAGATGGCCGACAGCGATACCACGCTGTTCGTGGCCCGCGATGAGGCGGGCAGGGCGGTCGGCATGGGTGCCCTCAAGGTACACGGGCCGACGCTGGGCGAGGTCAAGCGCATGTATACGCTTCCCGAGGTTCGCGGGCAGCGCGTCGGTCGGCAGTTGCTGGAGCGGATCGTCGGGCTGGCGCGCGAGCGCGGGCTGGCCAGCGTGATGCTGGAAACCGGCACCGGTGACGGCATGGCCGAGGCGCATCGCCTCTATACGCGCTATGGCTTTGCTTCGCGCGGACCGTTCCTCGACTATCCTGAGAGCGAATGGTCGGCCTTTTTCGAGCTGAACCTCGAGGGGGAACAGGCGGCATGAAATTGAGCTGGGCGTTGTGTCTGGTGATCTTGGGGTCCGGCGCCGCCATGGCGCAGGAGGACCTGCGCATCGACCAGACGAGGCTCTATGTCAGCGACCCGGCTGCCTGCGCAGCCGTCGAGGACAAGGGCATCGACGCCTTTATGGATCTGGATTTTCTCGGCCTCACCTTTGGGCGCGGCATCCAGTCCATGGAATTTCACTGCAATTTCTACGAGGTGAAGGGCCGCGAAGGCAGCACCCACCTCTTCGTCGATACGATTTGCGAACTGCCGGGTGAAATCTACCCGGATATCCTGGCGATAACGCCTTATTCCGATACGCAGATACAAGTGGTTTCGGCCTATGACGCGGCAATGGTGGCCGCCGGCATATTTGAGCCGAACCCGGAGGTTGCGACACCCGGCGCAACGCTCTACACACGCTGCGACAATCTGAGCGAGATTACCGTTGACTGATCTGACCAAGCTGAGCCTCGCCGAAGCCCGCAAGGGCCTCAAGGACAAGAGCTTTACCGCGACCGAGCTGACCGATTCCTATATCGACGCCATCGAGGCCGCCAATGACAAGCTCAACGCCTATGTGGTGACAACGCCCGAGCAAGCGCGCGACATGGCCAAGGCCAGCGACGAAAAGCTGGCGCGCGGCGAAGCCGGTCCATTGGAAGGCATTCCGCTGGGCGTGAAGGATTTGTTCGCCACCAAAAGTGTTCACACCCAGGCGGCCAGCCACATCCTCGACGGCTTCAAGCCAGAGTATGAATCGACCGTGACCGCCAATCTCTGGCGCGATGGCGCCGTGATGCTGGGCAAACTCAACATGGACGAATTCGCCATGGGCTCGTCCAACGAGACCTCCTATTACGGTCCGGTGGTCAATCCGCACCGCGCGGAAGGCTCTGACGCCAAGCTGGTGGCCGGTGGCTCTTCCGGTGGTTCGGCTGCCGCCGTTGCCGCATGGCTGTGCGCCGGCGCGACCGCAACGGACACGGGTGGTTCGATTCGCCAGCCGGCCGCGTTCACCGGCACCGTCGGCATCAAGCCGACCTATGGCCGTGCATCGCGCTGGGGCACGGTTGCCTATGCATCCTCGCTCGACCAGGCTGGCCCGATCGCGCGCACCGTCGAAGACGCGGCGCTGCTGATGACGTCGATGTCGGGTTTTGACCCCAAGGATTCGACCTCGGTCGACATTCCGGTTCCTGACTTTGCTGCCGCCGTCGCGCGTGGCGTCAAGGGCCTCACCATCGGTGTTCCGCGCGAATACCGCATGGATGGCATGCCCGCTGAAATCGAAGCGCTGTGGACCCAGGGCCTTGAATGGCTCAAGGCCGAGGGCGCGACGGTGAAGGACATCTCGCTGCCGCATACCAAATATGCGCTGCCAGCCTACTACGTCGTGTCGCCCGCCGAAGCCTCGTCTAACCTCGCTCGCTATGACGGCGTGAAGTATGGCCTGCGCGTTTCCGGCAAGGACATTACCGATCTTTATGAACTGTCCCGCGCTGCCGGTTTCGGCCGCGAGGTCAAGCGCCGCATCATGATCGGCACCTATGTGCTGTCTGCCGGCTATTTCGACGCCTACTACGTCAAGGCACAGAAGGTCCGCACCCTGATCAAGAAGGACTTTGAAGACGCCTTCCATGCGGGTGTCGACGCCATCCTGACCCCGGCAACGCCTTCTGCCGCCTTTGGTATTGGCGACGAGGCGCTGGCAGCCGATCCGGTCGCCATGTACCTCAACGACATCTTTACCGTGACCGTGAACATGGCTGGCCTGCCGGGCATTGCCGTGCCGGCCGGGCGCGACGCCAAGGGCCTGCCGCTTGGCCTGCAGCTCATCGGCAAGCCGTTCGATGAAGAGACGCTTTTTGCCGCGGCCCGCGTCATCGAAAAGAGCACCGGCGACGATTTCGCCCCCACCCGCTGGTGGTAAAAGTGGCTTTTGCCGGCCCCATCTTCACCCGTTTCGACGGTGTGCAGGGTGGAGCCACACCTTGGCGGCGCTTGATCGCGTCGCCAATCCGCACTATGTGCCGCCCATGCACAAGTTGAAGCTGGTTGTGACGCGCCCATTGGCCGCGTCCGGGCCAAAAGGGAATAAGCCAATGGCCGTCGATATTTTCACTACGCTCGATTGGTCCGAGCCGCCCAAGGACATGAGCAAGCCGCTTCAGGCCCTGTGGTGGCTGAAGCGCGGCGAACTGCGCGTCGGTCCCGAATGGGAGCGGGCCCATCTGATCGTGCAATCCATGGAAGGCGTGCAGCCTTTCGACTGGGTTCACGCGCTGATGCATTGGATCGAAGCCGACATGGGCAATGCCGACTACTGGTATCGTCGCGCCGGCAAGCGCCGTGCGACCGCCAGCGTGGCCCAGGAATGGGAACACATTGCGGCAGCGCTGAGCGAAGTGACCAAGCACTGAACTTGGGCTTTCTCGATTTCGGGCCGCAGGAGAGATCCTGCGGCCCTTTTTTATTGCTTGTGACCGGCCTAGAATCCGTTGGCACCGGTCGTTCCGCAAGCGTGGATTGCCCGGATGAACCGGGCAATGACGGTGGCGCCTCTATGGGGGCCCGCTATGCGCGCAGCAGGCCGAGGCCGGTGCGGGTGATGCGGTAGGCCTCTCCGCCTTTGGACGCGATCACCTTCTTGGCGCGCAGGCGCTTGAAAAGGTCGAATGTGCAGTTGGAGAGGAGCCAGCCTTCGCGGCTGTAGCATTCGACGTCGATGGCGCGGCCATCATCGTCGCGGAGAATCGCAATCTTCCCGCCAAGGGAGAGCGCGTTGAGAACGCGCCGTTCGTCTCGTGAAATGTTCATTGTGTCTGGAGTGTCGAAGGGCGGCCGCATACCGAAGGCATATGGCCGCGAACAAACGATACCCGCCGACGGCATCACGCACGGCGGCAGGTGGTTTATTCGGCCCCATCCTGATTGGATGGGTAATCAGACAATCTCAAACTGACTGGACATGGCTTTTGGTCTAGCGGAGCCGGGAGAATTCGTCCAGATTTTGGCTGTGATGCGGTTGAAATCGCCCGTCGGGCGGTGCACACCTGCCACACAAAATGTCGAGGAAAGCCCGTGACCGCTGCCAAACTGCCCGCCGAATGCGAAACCAAAGACGATGTGCGCGCCGAGATTGATCGGGTCGACCAGGCGCTGCTGACGCTGTTCGCGGAGCGGCACGCCTATGTGACGCGCATGGCCGAGATCAAGACCGATCCGCACGAGGCATTTGACGCCGTGCGCATCGAGGCAGTGATCAATAAGGTGCGCGGACGCAGTCTTGACCTTGATTTGGACGAAGATCAGGCGGAACTTATCTGGCGGACCCTGATCGACTGGAACATCAATTACGAAAAGGGCATCATCGCAGCGCGCCGCCGCGCTCGGTGATATCGGCGCCCTGTGGCGCCGTGACAGGCGGCCACGGGAGTTCGTCGTGCCCCGGACAGCGATACGAAAAGCCGAACTCGCCGATGCGCCGCGCATGGCCACGCTTGCCTATGAGGCCTGGGAAACCGGCATCCTGCCGCTGCTGACCGAAGCGCCGATGATGCGCGAATCGGAGCGGCGGCGCCTCTCCCAGGCCGCAGCGCTCGGGTGGCAGCATGCCATCATCGCTAGCCACGAGCAGGAACTGGTCGGCTGGTGCTCCCGTATCCCGCGCCGCAATTATATCCCCTTTCTCTTCGTCGCACCCGAATGCCAGGGGCAGGGCGTGGGCAGGGAACTGCTCAGCCGCATGGAAGTCATGCTCGAACTCGAAGGCGCCGAGCGCGTGCATCTCGAGACACCAGCCGACAATGTGCGGGCGGTGCGCTTCTACGAGCGGCAGGGCTACAGGATCATGGCGCTGCGCGGCAGCGACGGCGATGTACGCCAGAGTTTCATGAGCGTGCATCTCGAAAAACGCCTGAACCCGCTTTCCGGCGACCAATACGGCGAATAAGTCCCTGTTCCATGGCTGCCGTGACTGTTGCAACGCCGGGCCAAGCCCGCTAAGCACAGAGCGAATTTCTTTGATGTTCAGGACCGCCAAGTGACACTCGTCGATACCCGCACCCCCGACAAGAAGCGCCTGATTTCCGGTTCCACCGGCGATTGGGAAGTGATCATCGGCATGGAAGTGCATGCGCAGGTGACGAGCGAGAGCAAGCTGTTCTCGGGATCCTCGACCGCCTTCGGCAATCCCCCCAATGCCAATGTGAGCTTCGTTGACGCCGCCATGCCCGGCATGCTGCCCGTCATCAATGAGGAATGCGTGCGCCAGGCCGTGCGGACTGGTCTCGGGCTCAAGGCCCAGATCAACAAGCGCTCGGTGTTTGACCGCAAGAATTATTTCTATCCGGACCTGCCGCAGGGCTACCAGATCTCCCAGTTCAAGGACCCGATCGTGGGCGAGGGCAAGGTTTTGCTCGACGTCGACGGCGAGCAGATCGAGATCGGTATCGAGCGCCTGCACCTCGAGCAGGACGCCGGCAAGTCGATCCACGACCAGCACCCGAACATGAGCTTTGTCGACCTCAACCGGTCGGGCGTGGCGCTGATGGAAATCGTCTCCAAGCCTGATCTGCGCTCGTCGGAAGAAGCCAAGGCCTATCTGGCCAAGCTGCGCACCATCCTGCGCTATCTCGGCACATGCGACGGCAATATGGAGCAGGGCTCCATGCGCGCCGACGTGAACGTCTCCGTGCGCCGTCCGGGTGGTGAATTCGGTACGCGTTGCGAGATCAAGAACGTCAACTCGATCCGCTTTGCCGGCATGGCCATCGAATATGAGGCGCGCCGCCAGATCGACATCCTGGAAGACGGTGGTTCAATCGACCAGGAAACCCGCCTGTTCGACCCGAAGAACGGCGAGACCCGGTCGATGCGCTCCAAGGAAGAAGCGCATGACTATCGCTACTTCCCCGATCCGGACCTGCTGCCGCTCGAATTCGACGATGCCTTCATCGCCGAGCTGGCCCAGCACCTGCCGGAACTGCCGGACGAAAAGCAGGCTCGTTTCATCGCCGATTATGGCGTGACTGCCTATGACGCCATGGTGCTGACGCTCGAGCGCGAAACGGCTGACTACTATGAGGCCTGCGTGGCTTTTGGTGGCACCAAGCGCGACGGCAAGGCCGTGGCGAACATTCTCAACGCCGACGTGGCGGCCTTTGCCAACAGCCAGGGTCTGGCCGTTTGGGAAACCCATCTCCAGCCGTCCCAGATCGCGGGCCTTGTGGACCTGATTGCGGCCGGGACGATCTCGTCCAAGGGCGGCAAGGACGTGCTGCAGATTCTCATCTCCGAGGAGCCCGAGGGCGATCCGGCCGAGATCGTCGAGCGTCGTGGCCTCAAGCAGGTGACCGATCTCGGTGCGATCGAAAAGATCGTCGACGAAATCATCGCCGCCAATCCCGATCAGGTCGAGAAGGTCAAGGCCAAGCCGACCATGATCGGCTGGTTTGTCGGTCAGGCGATGAAGGCTTCGGGTGGCAAGGCCAACCCTCAGGCGCTCAACGATTTGATGAAGCAGAAGCTTGGGATCGAATAGATTGACTATTGAACCGGAAAAGGAACGGTCCTCCCGTTCCACCTCCATCGGGGCGGCCTTTGTGGATCACAAGGCGCCCTGGATCATTAGGCTGATCGGCAAGCTGTTCAGTGGCGTTATCCTCATCCCGGTACTGGCGACCATGGCCGCCTCACTGGCGCTGATGGTCTATGGCGCGTTCGAGACCTGGCATTTCCTCGATGGCCTCTTCTTTTCGGTCGATCACCGGTTGAGCCACGACGAGGCGCTGCTGCATGCCATTGAGCTCGTGGACCTGTTCCTGCTCGCGACTGTCGTGCAGGTGGTGTCGCTGGGGCTCTATCAGCTCTATTTTGACCAGGACCTCGAGCTGCCAAACTGGCTCCGCATCCGGACGCTGGATGATCTGAAGTCAAAGCTGGTGGGCGTCGCGGTGACGGTGCTCGCGGTCTATTTCCTTGGCCGTGCGATTACGTCGGCTGGCGGGATCGACATTCTTTATCTCGGCGGTGCCAGCGCTCTGGTGATTGCAGCGCTGACCTACTTCCTGAGCAAGATCCACACCTCCCACTGACATCAGGGATTGATGTCGTGACCGGGCTCGGGCGGGAGATTGGGGTCGATACCCTCGTCCTCGCCATCGTGGCGCAAAGGGGATGAATGCGGATGCTCCGCATCCCCCGTGGGCAGGTGGACGGGCATGGGTGGTTGAGGCTTGGCGGGCCGGACAGGAATGTCCGGCTCGTTGTTTTTATTCGGATCCATTTTCAGATCTCCATCGGGCGGGGCACATCGTTCGGCAGGGGCGGGATTTCTGGCGACGGCGCTGGTTCGGGGGATGTGCCCGGCTGGTCAGGCGTCGGGAACTGTACCGGTCCAGGCTGGCCCGGTTGACCGGGCTGCGGGAAATCCGGATCGGGCGCCGGCTCATTTTCGGGCGGGGCGTGCGGGTCGATATCGGGTCGGGGCGTGGTCATGGTGTACCTCCGCCAGCTTAACGGCAGGGCCGCCCCGGAGTTCCGTCTGCCGCTACTGTTTACCCACGGCCATGCGAGCGCGCACGGCGGGATCGGCATCGAGAAACTCCGGCTCGACGGTGGCCCCGACGGCATCAAAATAGCGGCTGAGAAAATTGCGGAATGATGCCGCCAGCGCGATGTCTGCGATGTTGAGATCGGTGAGGCCGACGGAGCGCAATGCGCCGATATCGGCCGCGGTGATGCGGGAGGCATCGAGGGTGATCTGTTCGGCGTAGGCCAGCATGGCGACCTGCTGGTCACTCAGCCCAGCCGTGCGATAATCGGCCTGGATGGCAAGGGTCTTGTCCCGGCCGAGCATCTGCGACAGCGACTTGAAATAGACATGCGAGCAATAGCTCGAGGGGACGTGCTTGGCGACGATCAGCGTGATCAGGCGGAAGTTCTCGAGGCCAAGGGAGAACCCGTCGCGCATCTGGTGAAGCAGGTTTTCGATCGGGACCAGCATGTCGGGTCGAGCCGACCAGCACTGAGTGGCCTCCATGACGCGGCCCATCGCGTCGATCTCGGCCTTGTAGATATCGGCGACGGCGCCTGTGGCGTCGTCAGGGGTGATGGTCTTGATGTACATGGACACGGACCTCCTGCCACCGGTGGAGCCGGCGACAGCGTGATCCTAAGTCAGCCTCGTGCGGCTTTCCAGAGGTGTCGAATGCGGCCGTCGATGAAGAAGAGACCGAAGAAGATCACCACCATGCCGATGATCTGAATGGGCAGGATGGTTTCGCCGAGAACCGTCACGCCGATCAGCAGGGCCGATATCGGGGCGATGAAGGTGGTGGTGGCGAAATTGGTAGCGCCGACGCGGGGAAGGATCCGGTACATGATCTGGAAGGTAAAGGCGGTCGAGAGCAGGCCAATAGCGATCGCCGCGCCCCAGGATTCGGCTCGGGTGATCACCGGAACGCCTTCTGTGAGAAAAGCGACGGGCACCGCGATGACGGCGGCACCGGTCAAGGCCATGGCTGCAAACGCGGTTGGCTCGATGTGCTTGTAGCTGCGCGTGATATTGAGCGAGAGCGCATAGCAGAGCGTGGCGCCAAGGCAGGCGGCGACGGCCCAGAGCTGCGATGAGCCGCCTGAGGTCAGCGCTGGGGACACGAGGATCGACGCGCCGACAAAGCCGATGGCGACGCCGGTGAATTTGGTCCGCGAGGCTTTTTCGCCGCCCAGCCAGAAATGGGAGATCAGCGCGGTGACCATCGGCGTCAGCGCATTGATGATGGCAGCAATGCCGCTGGCGAGATGCGCTTGGGCGAGCGGGAAGAGCGCGAAGGGAATGGCATAGGCGATGACGCCAAGGCCAGCCAGCTGCAGCCAGAGCTTGGGATCGCGTGGCACGGATTTCTTCAGCGCCAGCATGACCACCCAGCACCCGAGCGCGCCGATGGACACGCGGAGTGCCGTCACCCAGACCGGGCCGATCTCACGGATCAGAATGGCGTTGAAGACAAAGGAGCAACCCCAGATGGCGCCCAGAAGAATGATCCAGGACCAATCGCGCAGACTCATAACAGCATCCTCGAAAGACGCCGGACGCTACGCCCGGCCCGAACAAAGGTCGAACCGAATTTGACGATGAGGTGATCAATTCTGGTGATGAACTGCGCCTGCCCGATCAGGGCAGGCGGTTCGCCAGGATCTTGAGCGCTTCGGGGTAGATGCGGTGCTCTTCGACCAGCACACGGGTCGACAGGGTCTCCGGCGTGTCACCGGCAAGAACCGGGACCTTGGCCTGCAGGATTGCCTCACCCTCGTCGAGGCCGGGTGTCACATAATGGACCGTGCAGCCATGTTCGGTAGCGCCATCGGCGATGGCCCGTGCGTGGGTGTCGAGGCCCTTATAGAGTGGCAGCAGGGACGGGTGGATGTTAATCATCCGACCGGCCCAGCGGTTGACGAAGTCCTCGCCAAGGATGCGCATGAAGCCGGCAAGGCAGACGATGTCGACCTCCCAGCTTTCGAGAACCTGGGTGACTGTGTCTTCGAACATGTCCCGCGACAGGAACTTGCTCTGCGCAAGAGAGGCCGTGGCAATGCCTTCGGCGGCTGCAACCTGTAGCCCGACCGCTGATGCCCGGTTGGATAAAACACCAACGATTTCAGCCGGATAGTCAGGAGCCTTGGCAGCCTCGATGAGCGCGGACATGTTCGATCCGCGCCCTGAGATCAGTACGCCGACTTTCTTGCGGCTCACAGCTTGAGCGCGCCGCGGAAGGTCACGGCTTCGCCAGTGCGCTCGGTGAGGGCGCCGACGATGGCAGCGGTTTCACCTGATGCAGTGAGGCTTTCCACGAGCTTTTCAGCGTCGGCTGGGGCCACGGCCACCAGCATGCCCACGCCGCAGTTGAAGGTGCGGAGCATTTCGCGCTCGTCCATGCCGCCAACCTTTGCCAGCCAGCCGAAGACGGCCGGAACGCTGACGGCGCCGAGATCGATATCAGCGGCCAGATGATCTGGCAGGACGCGGGGAATATTGTCGATGAAGCCGCCGCCGGTGATGTGGGCGAGCGCCTTGATGCCGTGACCGGCCTTGAGGGCGGCAAGGATCGACTTCACATAGATGCGGGTCGGCTCGAGCAAGGCTTCAGCCAGCGTCTTGCCTTCGGCGAAGGGCGCCGGAGCATCCCAGGCGAGGCCGGACACTTCGACGATCTTGCGGACCAGCGAGTAGCCATTGGAGTGGACGCCCGAGGAGGCCACGGCGACGAGCACGTCGCCGGCGGCAATGTCCTTGCGGGGAAGCAGGGCACCTCGCTCGGCGGCGCCGACCGCAAAACCAGCCAGATCATAGTCATTGCCCTGGTACATGCCGGGCATTTCAGCGGTCTCGCCGCCGATCAGCGCGCAGCCGGCGAGGCGGCAGCCATGGGCGATGCCGTTGACGATGGCCGTGCCCTGTTCGACGTCGAGCTTGCCAGTGGCAAAATAGTCGAGGAAAAACAGCGGCTCTGCGCCCTGGACGATGAGGTCGTTGACGCACATGGCGACCAGATCCTGGCCGATGGTGTCGTGCTTGCCGGTGTCGATGGCAATCTTGAGCTTGGTGCCCACGCCGTCATTGGCGGCAACGAGGACAGGATCGACAAAACCGGCGGCCTTGAGATCGAACAGACCACCGAAACCGCCGATCTCTCCATCGGCGCCGGGCCGACGCGTCGATTTCACTGCGGGCTTGATGGCCTCGACAAGGGCATTGCCGGCATCGATATCGACCCCAGCCTGCTTGTACGAAAGACTATTTGATGGCAGGTTTTGTGCGTCGGACATGAGCCTGTTGCCAATGCTGGGGATAGCGGGCGCATCTTAGCGCGCGCGAACCGGGTTGGTTGAACTTTTCGGTGCTGGCCGTTACGAGGCTGATAGCTTCTTGGATACACAGACGCAAGGGCCGCCCGGCGCCATGAACCTTAGAAATCAAGTGTTGATCTGGATCGGCTTTTTCGTCGTGCTGATCCTGTCGCTATGGATCTTCCGTGGCATCCTGCTGCCCTTTGTGGTTGGCGCGGCCCTGGCATATCTGCTCAATCCGCTCGTCAACCAGTTGCAGCGCTGGCGTTTCAGTCGCATGTGGGCGACCGTCGTGGTGCTGCTCTCGATCCTCTCCATCATCGTCAGCCTGTTCTTCATGCTGGTGCCGGTTATCGGCCAGCAGATCATCGAGCTGATCCAGCGCACGCCGTCGCTCTACCGCGACCTGCAGGGCCTGGTGACGCAATATTCGCCTGAGATCAGCGCATGGCTTGGGCCTGAGCGCGCGGCCGAGGTGGAGCGCGGGATCAACGAGGTCGCGCGAAATCTGCTCGGGTTTATCGCACGCCTGCCGGCAGAGCTGGTCAATATCGGCATGTCGGGCGTGTCTGTGGTGGCGTTCATCGTCGTCGCGCCTGTCGTCGCCTTCTATCTGCTGCTCGACTGGGAAGGCATGATCCGCGGCATCGACAATCTGCTGCCGCGCGACCACAAGTCCGAAATCAAGGGCATTCTGGGGGACATCGACAGCTCGATGGCCGGCGTTCTGCGCGGGCAAGGCTCGGTGTTGCTGCTGGATGCGGCGTTCTACGCCACGGCGCTGTCGCTGATCGGCCTTAACTTCGGGCTTGCCGTGGGCATTATCGGCGGGCTGCTGAGTTTTATTCCCTTCGTTGGGGCGTTCGTTGGATTTGGGCTGGCCGTCGGCATTGCACTGGTACAGTTCTGGCCCAATCTGTGGATGGTGGCGCTCGTCTGCGGCATCTTCCTGTTCTGGCAGTTCGTGGAAGGCAATGTGCTCTATCCCAAGCTTGTCGGGTCCTCGATCAACATCAACCCGGTGTGGATGATGTTCGCCCTTCTGGCCCTCGGCGCGCTGTTTGGCTTCACCGGCCTGCTGCTGGCCGTACCGATGGCGGCCATCGCCTCGGTGCTGGTGCGTTACGGCGTGCGAAAATACAAGGAAAGCGCGCTTTATCTCGGCACCAACGGCCACGCCACGGATGATGAGATTGCTCCCTGATAACGGCCCCCGGCAGCTGCCACTGGACCTGCACCTAGAACCTTCGCACGCTGAAGATGATTTCCTGGTCGGGGAAGGCAATTCGCTGGCGCACTCGCGCATAACCGCCTGGCCGCATTGGCCAGATGCAGTGACGCTGATCATTGGTCCGACGTCCTCGGGAAAATCTCATCTCGCCAGGATTTTCGCCGACAGAAGCGGCGCGCGCTTCGTTACACCCGAGACCATTTCAGCGATTGCCGGGGAGAACGGCAAAGGCCCGCTGGCGATCGAAGATGTCGATACCGGCGCTTATGATGAGCCGAGCCTGTTCCACCTGCTCAACCAGGCGATGCGTGGCGACCGCACACTGCTGTTGACGGCGCGCGATGAGGTTGCACATTGGCCGCTGGCGACCGATGATGTGCGCTCGCGGGTACGCCGTGCACCGATGTTTCGACTGGAAGTCAGCGACGACATCGAACTGTCACACATGTTCGCGAAGCTGTTTGGTGACCGCCAGATCAAGGTCGATCCAAAGATCATCCACTATCTGGTGGCACGCATGGAGCGCAGCCCGGAAGAGGTGGCGATTCTTGCGGACCTTTTGGATCGTCTGGCCCTTGCCAGAGGCACGGCGATCACCCGCAGCATAGCGACAGAGGTCCTTGCGCGCCGGCAAGCGGAGCGCGGACCGAATGGCCAACAGGATTGGGACGGCGAAGCCGATGAACGAGATCAGTGAATTTGCCGAGGCCGACGGGGCAGTGCCGGATGTAGAGGCTCTGCGCAGCAGCCCTGCGCGTTTCGTCAACCGGGAAGTGAGCTGGCTGCAATTCAACATGCGTGTGCTCGAGGAAGCGGGCAACGAGGCCCATCCTCTGCTCGAGCGCCTGCGTTTCGTTTCGATTTCCGCGAACAATCTCGATGAATTCTACATGGTGCGCGTCGCGGGGCTGAAGGGCCAGATCCGCGCCGGCCTCGCCAAGCAGAGCGCCGACGGCCTGACGCCCACCGAGCAGCTCGAAGAGATCGCGACGCTTGCCCAGCACCTCCAGCTCGAGCAGCAGGACCATTGGCAGAACCTGCGCGAGGAACTGTTCGAGCAGAACGTCGTCATCCACGAGAGCGATGACCTGACCGAAGATCAGATCGCCTATCTGCAAAAGCTGTTCCGCGAAGAGATTTTCCCGGTGCTGACGCCGATCGCTGTCGATCCGGCGCACCCGTTCCCGTTCATTCCCAATCTGGGCCTCGCGCTGGCCTTCGAGTTGCGGCGGCCCAACAACGACCAGATGTTGACCGCTCTGGTGCGTATCCCCGGCAACCTCGACCGCTTTATCAACCTGCCGACGGGGCTCGTTTCCGAGGGGCGGACCGAAGTCGTCACTATAGATACTCTGGTTAAGCTCTTCTTCCACAAGATGTTTCCCGGCCACGAGATCATGGGGGCGGGCGCTTTCCGCGTGATCCGCGACAGCGAAATCGAAATCGACGACGAGGCAGCTGACCTTGTGGTGGAATTCGAGTCAGCCCTGCGCCAGCGCCGGCGCGGACAGGTGATCCGGCTCGAGATCGAGCGGTCCATGTCCCGGGCGCTGAAGCGCCAGATCGGCGAGCAGCTGGGCGTCAAGGAAGCCGACGTTTTTGAGGTGCAGGGATTCCTTGGCCTCGCCGACGCGCGAAAAGTCTGTGACGTCGAGCGCGCCGACCTCAAATTCCAGCCCTATCACGCCCGGTTCCCCGAGCGCATCCGCGACTATAATGGCGACAGCTTTGCCGCCATCCGGGCCAAGGACATCCTGGTCCATCATCCATTCGAGAGCTTCGACGTCGTCGCGCAATTCCTTATGCAGGCGGCGCGCGATCCCGACGTGGTGGCGATCAAGCAGACGCTCTATCGCACCTCGTCGGACAGCCCGATCGTCAAGGCGCTGGTGATGGCTGCCGAGGCCGGCAAGTCGGTGACCTGCCTCGTCGAGCTCAAGGCGCGCTTTGACGAAGAGGCCAATATCCGCTGGGCCCGCGATCTGGAGCGGGCAGGGGCGCAGGTGGTGTTCGGCTTCATCGAGCTCAAAACCCACGCCAAGATGAGCCAGGTGGTGCGCCGCGAGAAGGGCAAGCTGGTCAGCTATTGCCATATCGGCACCGGCAATTATCACCCGATCACGGCCAAGATTTATACCGACCTCAGCTATTTCACCATCGATCCGGCGGTGACGCGGGACGTGGCGCGGGTGTTCAACTTCATCACCGGCTACGCCCGCCCGACCGAGCTCGAGACCATCGCCGTCTCCCCTGTCAATCTGCGCGAAACGCTGCTGCAGAACATTGCCGAGGAGATCGAGTTCGCGCGCAACGGCCAGCCGGCCTCGATCCTGCTCAAGATGAACTCGCTGGTCGATCCGCAGGTGATCGACGCGCTCTACGATGCCAGCCAGGCGGGGGTGAAGGTCGATCTCATCGTGCGCGGCATCTGCTGCCTGCGGCCGGGCATCCCCGGGTTCTCGGACAATATCCGGGTGAAATCCGTCGTTGGCCGCTTCCTCGAGCACAGCCGCATCTATTGTTTCGGCCGGGGCGTGGCGATGCCGTCGCCCAAGGCGCTGGTCTATATTTCGTCCGCCGACCTCATGGGGCGCAACCTTGATGGGCGCGTCGAGGTTATGGTGCCGATCCTCAACAAGACCGTGCATAAGCAAATTCTTGATCGGATCCTGGTTGCCTATCTGCGCGACAACCAGCAAAGCTGGGAAGTGTTGCCCGACGGCAGCTCGCATCGTGTGCGCCTTAACGAGGGCGAAGAGCCATTTAACGCGCATGACTACTTCATGACCAACCCATCGCTCTCCGGTCGGGGTAGTGCAGGGGAAGGCGACGAGGGCTGAGTTTGACACAATTCTGGGGCGTTGACGCCGATCCTACGGCTCAGGGGCGCATCAAGGGTGCTCGTCCGGTGGCCGTCCTCGATATCGGCTCCAACTCGGTCCGTCTGGTGGTCTATGAACGCCACGCGCGGGCCCTGACCCCCCTATATAACGAGAAGGCATCCTGCGCCCTGGGGCGCGGGATAGCCCAGTCCGGGCAACTGGCCGTGGCCAATATCGCCAAGGCGCTGGACGCAATGAAGCGGTTCGCCATGGTGGCGCGGCTGATGCGGGTGGGCAAGATCCACGTGCTGGCAACCTCTGCGGTGCGCGAAGCCTCCAACCGTCAGGAATTCGTCTCCGCCGTTGAAGAAATCATGCAGACCCCGGTCCGGGTTCTCAGCGGCGAGGAAGAGGCCCATTTCGCAGCGCTTGGCGTCGTCGCCGGTATCCCCGGATTTAGCGGCGTGGTGGGCGATCTCGGTGGCGGCAGTCTCGAATTTTCAGCCATCGACAGCGGCATTGATACGAGCGGGCAGTCGTTTGAGCTCGGCGTCATCCGCCTGCAGGATGATTCCGACGGGTCGCCGGCCAAGGCCGCGCAGATCACCCGGGAGCAGTTGAAGGATTCGATCGTTGCGACAGTCGCGCCCGGAAGCCAGTTTGCCGCTATTGGCGGCACCTGGCGTTCGCTCGCCAAGCTGCATCAGGTGATCAGCAAATATCCGCTGCACATGGTCCAGGACTACGTCGTTCCCGCTGCCGACATGATCAAGGTCTGCGAGGAGATCGTCTCTGCGAACTCGCTAAAATCCTATCCGGGCGCCAGCGAAGTCAGCAATTCACGCCGGGAGCTGGTGCCATTTGGTGCCGCCGTGCTCTCCGAAATCCTCAAGGCGGGCCGGTTCGAGAGCGTCGTCTTCTCGGCCCTCGGCGTGCGCGAGGGCTATCTCTACGGCATGCTCGACCCGATGGAGCGCGCCATCGATCCGCTGGTTCAGGGCGCCGAGGAATTGTCCATCCTGCGCTCGCGCTCGCCAGCGCACGGCAATGACCTCATCGATTTCACCACGCAATATATGGAAGCTGCCGGCCTCGGCGAGAGCGCTTCCGAAGCGCGGCTCCGCAAGGTCGTGTGCCTGCTCGCTGATATCGGTTGGCGGGCCCATCCGGATTATCGCGGTCAGCAGAGTGTCGATGCAGTTGCCTATGGCTCTCTGACCGGCGTCGACCATCCGGGCCGTGCCTATCTCGCCCAGACCCTGTCGGTTCGCTATGACGGGTTGAAAAGCAAATGGGCGCAATCGCTGTTGCCGCTGGCCGGAGCCAATACCGCCAAGCGCGCAAAACTGATCGGAGCGTTGTTCCGCGTCGCTTATCCGATGACGGCGGCAATGCCGGGCATTCTGCCGCGCACGCGATTCTCGATCCGCGGCAAGCACGAGCTCGTGCTCCATCTTCCCGCCGATCTGGCTTTCCTCAACGGCGACCATCTGCGCAACCGGCTTGGCCAGTTCGCCAATATCGCCGGTCACGACACTTCTGAAGTGCAGGTGGACTGAAGCGGCCGGTTATTCCGCCGCTTCAGTCACGTCGACAGGGATTTCGCGGACGCCCTTGCGCGTCGCGACCAGCGCAATGCGACCGTGCTTGATGGCCAGGGCCTTCTCGCCAAAGAGCTTCCGGCGCCAGCCCTTGAGGGCAGGCACATCCGCATCATCATCGAGCACCAGCGCATCGATCTCGTCCGAGGTGGCGAGGATGCGCGATGCGACGCCGTGCTGTTCGGCCACGGATTTGAGCAGGACGCGGATAAGATCGCCGACGGCGCCCTTGGGCGAGGGTCCACGATACCGGTCCGGCATGGTGGGCAGCTGGGCCTTCTGCAGCTCTTCGACGCCCTTGAGCAGCGTGATGATCTCGGCGGCGGCAGCGCTGCGGCCAAAGCCACGCGGCACGGCGCGAAGCTTTTCGAAGGCCTCCGGGGTCAGCGGGCGCTGCACGGCCAGTTCATAAAGGACGTCATCCTTGAAGATGCGGCTACGCGGCTGATCGGTTTCCTGCGCCCGGCGCTCGCGCCAGGCGGCCAGGACCTTCAGCGCCGCCAGATCGCGGGCGCGGTTGATCTTCATCTTCAGCCGTTCCCAGGCGTTTTCCGGCTGGACGATATAAGTGTCGATGCTGCGAAGGGTCGTCAGCTCGTCCTCGACCCAGTCCCAACGCTTGGTCGCGTCGACCTGGGCGCGCAATTCGCGATAGATGTCGCGGAGATAGGTGACGTCGGCGAGCGCATAAAGGCGCTGCTTTTCCGACAGGGGACGGGCCGACCAGTCAGTGAAGCGCGACGACTTGTCGAGCTCGACCTTGCAGATGGCGCGCACGAGGCTGTCATAAGAAGCGCTATCGCCAAAGCCACAGACGCTGGCAGCGATCTGGGTGTCGAAGATATTGTGCGGAACGGCGCCCGCCAGCTTCACGAAAATCTCGATGTCCTGGCGCGCGGCGTGGAAAACCTTGGTCACCGCCGGATTGGCGAGGAGCGCGAAGAAAGGAGCCAGGTCGATGCCTGGCGCCAGCGGGTCGATGAGCACCGCTTCATCGTTCGTGGCAGCCTGGATGAGGCAAAGCTTTGGCCAATAGGTGGTTTCGCGCAGGAATTCGGTATCAACCGTCACGAAATCAAAATTGGCGGCGCGCTCGCAGAATGCGCTGAGCACGTCTGTGGAAACAATCAGGTCCATGAGGGATTACCGTCTCAAATTCGTCAATATTCTTCCTAGCAGGTGAAGGGCCATTGCTCCACCATCGATTTCCGCCAATGCCGTCGCGGGACGAGCGTGGCCGTGATGCTTGACAAGCGGCGACCGCCATGCGCTTTTCACGCCCGAGAATCCGGCCCTTTTTAGCTATCCGAGTATGGAAATGACGACACATCGCTACCGCACCCACACCTGTGGCGCCCTGACGGCGGACGATGCCGGCAATACCGTGCGCCTCTCCGGTTGGGTCCATCGTATCCGTGACCACGGCGGCCTGCTGTTCATCGACCTGCGCGACCACTACGGCCTGACCCAATTCGTGATCGATCCCGATTCGCCCGCTTTCGCCGCCGCCGAGAAGGTGCGCTCCGAGTGGGTGCTGCGCATCGACGGCGAGGTCAAGCTGCGCGACGCCTCGGCCGTGAACCCCAACATCAGTACTGGCCAGATCGAGGTGTTCATCCGCGAGCTGGAAGTGCTGTCGGAAGCCAAGGAACTGCCTTTGCCGGTCTTCGGCGATCAGGAATATCCGGAAGATATCCGCCTGCGCTATCGCTTCCTCGACCTGCGCCGCGAAAAGCTGCACAACAACATCGTCAAGCGCACCAAGGTGATCGCGGCGATGCGCAACGGCATGACCGAACAGGGCTTTGCCGAATATTCGACGCCGATTCTGACGGCTTCCTCGCCCGAAGGCGCGCGCGACTTCCTCGTGCCCAGCCGTATCCATCCCGGCAAGTTCTTCGCCCTGCCGCAGGCGCCCCAGCAGTACAAGCAGCTGCTCATGGTTGCCGGCTTCGACCGCTATTTCCAGGTTGCCCCGTGCTTCCGCGACGAAGATCCGCGCGCCGACCGTCTGCCGGGCGAGTTCTACCAGCTCGACCTCGAAATGAGCTTCGTCACCCAGGAAGACGTCTGGAACACTGTCCAGCCCGTCATCACGTCGGTGTTCGAGCAATTTGCCGAAGGCAAGCGCGTGACCAAGGAATGGCCGCGCATTCCTTATGATACGGCCATCCGCAAGTATGGTTCGGACAAGCCGGACCTGCGGAACCCGATTGAAATTCAGGCAGTTACCGAGCATTTCGCAGGTTCTGGCTTCAAGGTTTTCGCCAACCAGATCGAAGCCGATCCAAAGGTTGAAGTCTGGGCTATCCCGGCCAAGAACAAGGACGGTGCCGAGCCGATCGGTCGCGCCTTCTGCGATCGCATGAACGCCTGGGCACAGGGCCAGGGCCAGCCGGGCCTTGGCTATATCTTCTTCAAGGACGGTGCCGGTTCGGGCCCGATCGCCAAGAATATCGGCGAAGAGCGCACCGCAGCCCTCAAGGCTCAGCTGGGTCTCGAAGACGGCGATGCCGTGTTCTTCGTGGCCGGTCGCCCGGAGAAGTTCTACAAGTTCGCCGGTGAAGCCCGCACCAAGGTCGGCACCGATCTGGGTGTCGTCGACACCGAGCAGTTCGCCCTGTGCTGGATCGTCGACTTCCCGTTCTACGAGTGGGACGAAGAGGAAAAGCGCGTCGACTTCGCGCACAATCCCTTCTCCATGCCGCAGGGCGGGATCGAGGGTTTGAACTCGGCCGATCCGCTTTCGCTCAAGGCTTACCAGTATGACGCCGTCTGCAACGGCTTCGAAATCGCCTCCGGTTCCATCCGTAACCAGGAACCCGAGACGATGATCAAGGCCTTCGAGCTGACCGGCAAGAGCCGCGAGGAGGTCGAAGAGCAGTTCGGTGGTCTCTACCGTGCCTTCCAGTATGGCGCCCCGCCGCATGGTGGCGCTGCCTTCGGTATCGACCGCATCGTGATGCTGCTCTGCGGCGTGCAGAACCTGCGTGAAATCACGGCCTTCCCGATGAACCAGCAGGCGGAAGATCTGCTCATGGGCGCACCGAGCCCGGCGAGCCCCAAGCAGATGCGCGAGCTGGGCATTCGCCTCAACCCGCAGGCCTGAATTCCAGCCTAAGCTGAACAAGGGGCGAGCCATTGGCTGGCCCCTTTTTCTTTGGTCGCTGCGCAAGATGCGGCCACAGCTGTTAACAGCCGTTAATCGGTCCTTAAGTTTGTAGCGTTAACAAGGAGATAAGCAAAAAACGCGCGAGATTCCCCGGGTGAAGTCCAAGTATTCGCACCTTTTGATGGCTCTTGGCGCGCTGCTTGCATTTGTGCCGATATTTTCGGTCGACTATCTGCTGGATGCCTATATTCGTCACCGCGAAACAGTCGCGCTGCAGCAGCAGGTCAGCCAGATCGGCGTTGAAATCAAAAACAACGTCGCCGATGCCGTCACTGCCCTGCGCGGGGTCGTGGCCGACAGTCCGTCCCTCTGCACGCCGACATTCTCCCAGAACGCCCAGCGCGCCATTGCCAACAGCCTGACGATCAAGCAGGTGCTGATCGAGAACGGTGACGGCGTTCAGTATTGCGACGCCTATGGACGGGAGGTCGCGCACTCGGTCCTGTCTGAAGCAAAGCCAATTCCCGGCCTCGCCGAGACGATCACTATTGTTCAGTTCGCCGACATGGGCGTGCCGTCGATCAAGGTGACGCAGACCCTTTCGGCCATGCGCCGCGTGTCGGTCTTCCTGCCCCTTATCGGGGTCACGCCGGAGACTTTTGAAGCCAATCTGCGGAACGGCGCCATGGTCCGGATTTCGCTGACGAGTGGCCTTCCGATCATCGAGTCCGGGGCCGTTGCGGATTTTACCCGCAACCTTGCCTCCGAGGACTATCTGAGCGCCCAGGGCTTTGCTGGTGAGTTGCCGATCAAGGTCCACGCTGCACTGCCGTTCAGTTCCGCCCGTGCGGGCTACACTGATCTCGATGTGGTGTTCACTGTCATCGCGTGCTTTGCCAGCGCCTGCCTGCTGCTGTCTGCGCTGTGGTATGCGCGCAAGTCGCGTGTCCCGGCGTTCGATCTTGAGCGCGCCATCGGGCGCAATGAGATCAAGCCCTACTACCAGCCCGTCATCAATCTGCGCACAGGTGAGCTGATCGGTTGTGAAGTGCTGTGTCGCTGGGAGAAGCCGAATGGCGATGTGATTCCGCCCGGCGTTTTCATTGACTACGCTGAAAATTCCGGCCTCGCCGTGCCGATGACGCTCTCGCTGATGCAGCAGGTCCGCTACGATCTGAGCGAGCTGAGCCAGAAAATGCCGTACATGAAAATCTCGATCAATCTGTTCGAGGGGCATTTTCGCGACGTGGGTATTGTCGACGACGTGCAGGCGATCTTCGGCAATTCGCCGATCAGCTACGACCAGCTGGTGTTCGAGATCACCGAGCGCCGTCCGCTTGAAAACTCGGCGGCTGTCAATAGCGTCATCTCCGGTCTTCATGCCCTTGGGGCGCGGCTGGCCATGGACGACGCCGGCACCGGCCACTCCAACCTGGCCTATATCGCCACGCTAGGCGTCGATGTCATCAAGATCGACCGCATCTTTGTCGACATGATCAAGCCGGGCACCACCCAGGTTCCCGTCCTCGATGGGCTCATTGCCATGGCCCGCGACCTCGATTGCGAAATCGTGGCGGAAGGCGTCGAAACCGAGGAGCAGGCGATCTATCTGCGCTCCCATGGTGTCATCCAGGCGCAGGGTTATATTTTCGCTCCTGCGCTCAAGATCGGCGCATTCAGAGAGCTGGCCCTGGCGCTCTTTGCCTCGTCTGGGGCGCCTCCGGGCAGTTTCGGCTCCATGCCGGTGGCGCTGCCCATTACTGCGGCTTAGCCCCCACGGGATTTTCGCCCCTTTTCATCTGCGTCATTTGATGGCACCTAACTGCGACCATCTGACCCACGCTGGTTTTGCACATGCCGGATCGCGGGGTCGTCGCTCAATAGGTCGCATTGTCCTGTGGGAATCCGCCTGATCTGGCCGGACGGACATGCGCGTCACTACAGCCGGGAGAATCTGCGTGACTAACGACGTCAATGAGCAACGCAAGGCCTTGCGCGAGGCAGCGCTGCATTTTCATGAGTTCCCCAAGCCCGGGAAGCTGGAAATCCAGCCGCTCAAGCCCCTGGGAAACCAGCGTGACCTTGCGCTTGCCTATTCACCTGGCGTCGCTGCACCTTGTGAGGAGATCGCTGCCGAGCCGGAGACCGTGGCGCGCTATACCTCGCGACAGAATCTCGTGGCCGTGATTTCCAACGGCACTGCCGTCCTGGGCCTTGGCAATATCGGTGCGCTGGCTTCCAAGCCGGTGATGGAGGGCAAGGCAGTCCTTTTCAAGAAGTTTGCTGGCATCGACGTGTTCGATCTCGAGGTCGACGAACTCAATCCGCAAAAATTCATCGATGCCGTGGCGCCGCTATGGCCGACCTTTGGTGGTATCAACCTCGAAGACATCCGCGCACCCGATTGCTTCGAGATCGAGGAAGCGCTGCGCGAGCGCATGCCGATCCCGGTGTTCCATGACGACCAGCACGGGACCGCAATCATCGTCGGTGCCGCCGTGCTCAATGGGCTGGAGCTGGCCGGCAAGCGCATCGACGAAGTCAAGATTTGTGCGTCGGGGGCAGGGGCTGCGGCTATCGCCTGTCTCAACGTTCTCGTGGCGCTGGGTGCCAAGCACGAGAATATCTGGGTGGCCGATAAGGACGGTCTCGTCACCCACAAGCGCAATGACGTCAACGACAAGTGGCGCGGCCAATTCCGCCGGACCAGCGAGGCAACGACGCTTGCCGAAGTGATCGATGGCGCTGACGTGTTCCTCGGGCTTTCGGCTGCCGGTGCGCTGAAGCGGGAAATGCTGACCAAGATGGCGCCCAAGCCGCTGATCCTGGCGCTGGCCAATCCCAATCCAGAAATCATGCCCGAGGTGGCAAGAGAAGTGCGGCCGGACGCCATGGTCTGCACGGGGCGCTCGGACTACGCCAATCAGGTCAACAATGTCCTCTGCTTCCCCTTCATCTTCCGTGGCGCGCTCGACGTGCATGCCACCACGATCAACGAGGAGATGAAGCTGGCGGCGGTACGGGCCATCGCCAAACTGGCGCACGAGCCTGGGCTTGAGGTTTCGCCGTCGGGTGAGCCGGCCGTCTATGGGCCCGAGCACATCATTCCCAATCCGTTCGACCAGCGGCTAATCCTGCGCATCGCACCGGCCGTGGCTCGGGCAGCCATGGAATCGGGCGTGGCCAAGAAGCCGATCGAGGACTGGAACGCCTATCATGACCAGCTGAACCGGTTCGTGTTCCGCTCCGGGCTCGTGATGAAACCAATCATCGACAAGGCGCAGGGCAAGAACAAGCGCATCGCCTTTGCCGATGGTGAAGATGAGCGCGTGCTGCGCGCCACCCAGGTGCTGCTCGAGGAACGCATCGCGCGACCAATTCTGATCGGTCGTCCTGCGGTGATCGAGGCGCGCATCGAAAGGTTTGGGCTCAATATCCAGCCGGGCCGCGATTTCGAGGTGATCAACCCCGAAGACGATCCGCGCTATCGCGACTATGTCAGCCTCTTCCATTCGCTTGTCGGGCGGGATGGGGTGACGCCCGAGACCGCACGCACCATCGTGCGCACCAATACCACGGTTATCGGGGCGCTGGCGGTCAAGCGTGGCGAGGCGGATGCACTAATCTGCGGCCTTCAGGGGCGCTACATCAAGCATGTGCGCGATATCCGCTCGATCATTGGCCTGCAGGACGGGGTGACCGATGTGTCGGCGCTGTCCATGCTGATCATGCAACGCGGCGCATTTTTCCTGACCGACACCTATGTCAACCAGAACCCCAGCGCGGATGAGCTGGTGGCGATCACGCTGCAGGCGCGCAATCATCTCAAGCGCTTCAATATCGAGGCGCGCACGGCACTGCTCAGCTACTCGAATTTCGGTTCGCGGGATGGCGACAGCGCCTACAAGATGCGCGAAGTCTACGCCAAGCTGAAGGCGGCGGCGCCCGACCTCATCCTCGAGGGGGAAATGCAGGGCGATCTGGCGCTCAACGAAGTGCTCCGTGACCGCTATATCCCGGACACGCCGCTGCGTGGCGAAGCCAATTTGCTGGTGTTCCCTGACCTCGACGCGGCCAACCTCTCCATGACCCTGCTCAAGGAGATGAACAACGCGCTGTCCGTCGGGCCGATCCTGATGGGCACGCGGTCGCCCGCGCATATCCTGACCCCGTCGGTTACCAGCCGCGGCATCGTCAACATGTCGGCGATTGCCGCCAATGAAGCCGTGGGAGCAGATCAATGATCCGCCACACCGTCGTCTTTACCCTCAAGCACCCCTCCGGTTCGCCGGAGGAGACTGCCTTCCTGCGCGACGCAAAAATTCTCGCCGCCATTCCCGGCGTCGAGAAATTCGAGCAGCTGCGCCAGGTAAGCCCAAAGGCCGACTATGCTTTTGGCTTCTCCATGGAATTCGCCGATCAGGCTGCCTACGATGTCTACAACGCACATCCCGACCATGTAGCTTTTGTCAGCGACCGTTGGCTGCCCGAGATCGCGCGCTTCCAGGAGATAGACTACGTTGCGCTGTAAGCTTTGGCAGTGCTAAGTGCTGGCGCAGGAAAAATCTCCAGATTAGGCGAGGATATCCGATGAGCCAGATCGCTGTGTTCAGTGGTAGTGCCCATCCCGAACTTGCCAGCGAGATCTGCGCCGAGCTTGGCGTGCCGCTCAATCCGACACGCCTCAAGCGCTTCTCCAATGATTGCCTGGAAGTCCAGCTGCAGGCCAATTGCCGCGAGCAGGACGTGTTCCTGGTCCAGACGCTGAGCGCACCGGTGCAGGATCATCTGGTCGAACTGCTGCTCATGCTTGATGCGGCGCGGGGCGCATCTGCCGCACGGATCACGGCTGTCATCCCGCACTATTCCTATGCGCGCTCGGACAAGAAGGACGAGCCGCGCATATCGATCGGTGGCCGAATGGTTGCCGATCTGCTGAAAACCGCAGGCGCCGACCGCGTCCTGACAATGACGCTTCATTCGCCACAGGTGCACGGGTTTTTCTCGGTTCCCGTTGATCATCTTCATGCACTGCATGAGCTGGCGACGCATTTCCAGAGCCTTGATCTCGGCAATGCCGTCGTGGTGTCGCCGGACCTCGGCAACGCCAAGACGGCTGCGGCCTTTGCGCGGCGCCTCGGCGTTCCCGTGGCCGCCGGGGCTAAGGAGCGCCTGACCGATACCAAGGTGCGGATTTCGGCGATCATCGGCGATGTTCGGGACCGAGACGTGATCGTTCTCGATGACGAAATCGCCAGCGGCGGATCGATCATCGAATTGCTCAAGCATCTTCGGGCCAATGGCGCACGGTCTGTCCGGGTCGCCTGCACGCACGGGATTTTTGCGGATGGCGCAGTGGCGCGGCTTGCGGCCGAGCCGGACGTGCGCGAGATCGTCTGCACCAATACGCTGCCCAATGCCGCCGAACAGCGGGCCGACAAGCTGACCATTCTGTCCGTCGCGCCGGCCCTGGCCGAAGCCATGCGGCGCATCAACAGCGGGGAATCCGTGAGTGCGCTTTTCGATGGCGAAACGCGGGAAGAACGGGTGGCCGCTGAATAGCGAAACGCCCTGTTAAGCCTGTTCGTGGCAATGTGAGACTCCCCGGACCGGTCTCGTCATGCCCACTCGTCTTAAACGTCCCCCATTCTGGCGCCCCCTTGCTCTCTCGGGGATGCTGCTCGCCTTTCAGGCCTATCTCGGCTTTTCCGCCATCAGCGGTCAGTTCGGGATCGAGGGACGTGACCAGATTCACGCTGATATCCAGGTCCTCAAGGATCGTTCGGCATCGCTGCAGGCAGAGATCGATGCGTATAAGCATCGGTCAAGCCTGATGAATCCGCGCCATCTCGATCCTGACATCGTCACGGAGCGGGCCCGTGCGCTGCTCAATATGGCGCATGCCGACGACATTCTGGTGATGGTCGATCCATCAAGCGGTAAACCGATTTCTGGTAAATTCCAGGAATTAATCGACGACGAGTTAATCTCGATTATTCAAGCGGATTCAACGCTTTAAGTCGTCAATTATAATACTCGGACACGATTTTACCGGGGCTGCGCTTGCGCTATAGTCGCGCGGAGGGTCACACTGACCCTGCGGCTCCCATCCAAATCACCCGGAGTGTTACATGGCGCGCAAGGCGATGGCCACCAAGGCCCAGACGCAGCCCAATGTCCCCCAGTTCACCAATGAACAGGACCTGGAGGCGTTCCGTGAGATGCTTCTGATCCGGCGGTTCGAGGAAAAGGCCGGCCAGATGTATGGCATGGGCCTGATCGGCGGTTTCTGTCACCTTTATATCGGCCAGGAAGCAGTTGTGACCGGCATCACCATGGCTAGCGAGAAGGGCAAGGACGCCCAGATCACCGGCTATCGCGACCACGGGCACATGCTCGTCATGGGCCTCGACCCCAAGGGTGTGATGGCCGAACTCACCGGACGCCAGGGCGGCTTGTCAAAAGGCAAGGGCGGCTCGATGCACATGTTCTCCAACGAGCACAAGTTCTACGGCGGCAACGGTATTGTCGGCGCGCAGGTGCCGCTTGGGGCAGGGCTCGCATTCGCTTCGAAATATCGCGGTGACGGTGCGGTCTCGCTGGCCTATTTTGGCGATGGCGCGGCTAATCAGGGCCAGGTCTACGAGACCTTCAACATGGCCAAGCTGTGGAAGCTGCCGGTCGTGTTCGTCATCGAGAACAACAAATATGCCATGGGCACCTCGATTGAGCGCGCTGCGGCAACCACCGATTTCTCCATGCGCGGCGCTTCGTTCGACATTCCGGGCGAGCAGGTCGACGGCATGGATGTGCGCATGGTTTATGATGCCGCTAAGCGCGCCATCGAGCATGCGCGGTCGGGGCAGGGTCCGTTCATTCTCGAAATGCTGACCTATCGCTATCGCGGCCACTCCATGTCCGACCCGGCGAAATATCGCTCCAAGGACGAAGTAACGAAATATCGCCAGGAACGCGATCCGATCGAGCAGGTCCGCGCCCGACTTCTCGAAGCCGGTGTCGTTACCGAGGAAGATCTCAAGAAGATCGAGACCGATATCCGTGCGGTCGTCACCGAGGCGGCAGACTTTGCCACCAATGATCCCGAGCCCGATCCGTCTGAACTCTGGACCGACATCACCATCGAGGCCTGAGCCCTGAGATGACCTTTCTGCTCGCGGCTATCTCATTGTTCGCACTGCTCTCCGGCATTCTCGCCGCCGGGCAGGCGCGGACAATTACGCAGATGGCGGCGATGAAAGGTCAGGATTGGCTATTCGGTTGGTGGCGTTTTGACGCCATCGCCGCAAAGGCTGGTCTTGCCGGTGAAGAACATGCCGCCGCCTACAAGCGCTCGGTCATTGCCTTCGTCGTCTTCCTTGTTCTCGGCCTGCTGCTGAGCGGCTGGATTGCCAGCCAGCAAAATGCGGTACCGGCGACGGTTTCCGCCAATGCCACGATTAACGATTGGCGGGTTTTGCCCGCCCGCCACGCTGAACAATTCGCGCTTCGCCGAGTGGCCTCGATGCCCGGCGTAACCATGCTGGAGAGCTGATATGCCCCAAATCCTGATGCCCGCCCTGTCGCCGACAATGGAAGAGGGCAAGCTCGCCAAGTGGCTGGTCAAGGTTGGCGATAGTGTGAAGTCCGGCGATGTGCTGGCTGAAATCGAGACCGACAAGGCGACGATGGAAGTCGAGTCGGTCGATGAAGGCGTGGTCAAGGAACTGCTGGTCGCCGAAGGCACGGACGGCGTGAAGGTGAATACGCCCATCGCGCTGGTTCTGGCCGATGGCGAAGAGGCCGGTGAAGCTCCTCCGGCGGCCGCGGAAAGCAAGGCTGAGGCAGAGCCAAGCATGGTGCAGGCCGAGGCTCCTACCGCAGCCCCTGCAGCTGCTGCCCCTGTCGCCGCCGCTCCCAAATTCGAGCCGCAGAACGATCCCGATCTGCCCGAAGGCGTTGAAATGGTCGAGATGACCGTTCGCCAGGCACTCAATGAGGCTATGGCCGAAGAACTGCGCCGCGATCCGGACGTCTTCATCATGGGTGAGGAAGTCGCCGAATATCAGGGCGCCTATAAGATCACCCAGGGCCTGCTGCAGGAATTCGGCCCGCAGCGCGTGATCGATACGCCGATCACCGAGCACGGCTTCGCTGGTCTGGCTGTTGGTGCGGCCTTTGCCGGCCTCAAGCCGGTCGTCGAATTCATGACCTGGAACTTTGCCATGCAGGCAATCGACCAGATCATCAACTCCGCTGCCAAGCAGCTCTACATGTCCGGTGGCCAGGTCACCGCGCCGATGGTGTTCCGCGGCCCGAACGGCGCTGCGGCCCGCGTCGCCGCCCAGCACAGCCAGGACTATTCGGCCTGGTACAGCCACGTTCCCGGCCTGACGGTCATTGCGCCCTACAGCGCCGCGGACGCCAAGGGTCTTCTCAAGGCGGCCATCCGCTCGCCGAACCCGGTCGTGTTCCTCGAAAACGAAATTCTCTACGGCTCCACCGGCCTCGTACCCAAGGTCGATGATTTCGTCCTGCCGATCGGCAAGGCCCGCGTGGCCCGCAAGGGCGCAGACGTGACCATCGTCTCCTTCTCCATGGGCATGCGCTACGCTACCCAGGCGACGGAAAAGCTGGTTGCTGCCGGCGTCGATGTCGAGCTGATCGACCTGCGCACGCTGCGTCCGCTTGACAGCGATACGGTCATTGAATCGGTCAAGAAGACCGGTCGGATGGTGACGGTAGAAGAAGGCTGGCCGCAGGGTGGCATTGGCGCTGAATTGGCTGCCCGCGTGATGGAGCAGGCATTTGACTATCTCGACGCCCCCGTGCTGCGCGTGACCGGCAAGGACGTTCCCATGCCCTATGCCGCCAATCTCGAAAAGCTGGCGCTGCCCAACGTTGATGAAGTGATCGCGGCCGTCAACGCCGTGACCTATCGCTCGTAAGGAGACCCGGGATGCCAATCAATATTACCATGCCGGCGCTCTCTCCGACGATGGAAGAGGGCAAGCTTGCCAAGTGGCACGTCAAGGAGGGCGACAGCGTCTCCTCTGGTGACGTGATCGCCGAGATTGAAACGGACAAAGCCACGATGGAAGTCGAGGCCGTCGACGAAGGCAAGATCGGTAAGATCCTTGTTGCCGAAGGCACGGACAATGTGAAGGTGAACGCCGTCATCGCCGTGCTGCTGCAGGACGGTGAGGATGCTTCGGCGACAGCGCCGGAGGCTGCGCCCGCACCGGCTGCCAAGGCTGAAGAGAAAAAGCCGGAACCTGCGCCCGCCGCCGCCCCCGCGCCGGCGGCCAAGGTCGACGCACCGACGCCGGCTGCTGCTGCCTCGGCCAAGGCTGAAGGCGGCCGCGTGTTTGCCTCTCCACTGGCAAAGCGCCTCGCCAAGGAAGCCGGGATCGATATCGCCGCGGTTACCGGTTCGGGTCCGAAGGGCCGCGTCATTAAGTCCGACGTCGAAGCTGCCAAGTCGGGCAAGACCCCGCTCAAGGCTGCTGCGGCTGCGCCGTCTGCCGCTCCGGCAGGTGCAGCCCTTGCTGGCGGCATGACCAAGAACCAGGTCATCGCGCTCTACGAGGAAGGGACATACGAACTCGTGCCGAACGACGGCATGCGCAAGGTGGTGGCCGCGCGGCTCACCGAGAGTAAGCAGACCGTTCCGCACTTCTACCTCACGCTCGATTGCAAGATCGACGCGCTGATGGCCGCGCGCGAGCAGATCAATAATTCAGCGCCCAAGGGCAAGGACGGCAAGCCGGCCTTCAAGCTCTCTGTCAATGATTTTATCATGAAGGCCTGGGCGATTGCGCTGCAACGCGTGCCGGCGGCAAATGCGACCTGGGCCGGGGACTCGATCCTCTACCATAAGCGGTCCGACGTGGCGGTTGCCGTGTCTGTGCCGGGTGGCCTCTTCACCCCGGTCGTGAAAAGCTGCGATACGAAGAGCCTTCGCGAGATCTCCGAGGAAGTGAAGGATCTGGCGACCCGCGCTCGCAACAAGAAGCTGGCGCCGCATGAATATCAGGGCGGTGCTTCGTCCGTGTCCAATCTGGGCATGTTCGGCATCAAGCATTTTGCGGCCGTGATCAACCCGCCGCATGGCACGATCCTCGCGGTCGGGGCGGGTGAAGAGCGCGTCTATCCCGAGAACGGGCAGATCAAGATTGGGCAGTTCATGACCGCCACGCTCTCCTGCGATCACCGTGCCGTTGACGGTGCGCTCGGCGCGGAAGTGCTCGGCGTATTCAAGGGCCTGATCGAAAATCCGGTGATGATGCTGGCCTAAGAAGGGGCAGGGCGCATGAAGACCATTCTCGCCTATGGCGACAGCCTGACGTTTGGTTCCAACCCTGAGCAGGGTGGGCCACGCCACGCTTATGAAGATCGCTGGCCTTCGGTTATTGAGGCCTCGTTGGCCGGCCAGGTGCGGGTTGTCGCTGAAGGCTTGGGTGGTCGCACCACCGCCTTCGACGACTTCTCCGCGCCGGGCGATCGCAATGGTGTCCGGCTGCTGCCGACGCTGCTCGACAGCCACAAGCCGCTCGATCTCGTCATCATCATGCTCGGGACGAACGACCTTAAGATCTATCTCAATGGGACCGCCTTTGGAGCGGCCATGGGGATGAAGCGCCTCGTGCAGATCATCAAGACCCATCCCTATGATCCGGGCATGGCGGTTCCGCAGGTGATCATTGTGGCGCCGCCGCTGACGGTCGAAACCAATCATGCGGATCTGCATCCGATGTTTGCGCCGCGCGCCGACGAAGCCAAGCTCTTCGACTTCTATTACAGCCGCATCGCCCAGGAGCTGGGCGTCGGCTATTTCAACTCGGCCAGCGTTGCCGTCGCCGATCCGCGCGACGGCGTTCATCTTGACCCTGCCAATACCCGGGCCATCGGTGAGGGGCTCGCCCCGCTCGTCAAACAAATGCTGGGTCTCTGACGACCCCAACAGACCAAGTGGAGGCCAAATATGGCTGACCAATACGATCTTCTCGTCATCGGCGCCGGCCCCGGCGGCTATATCGCAGCCATTCGTGGCGCGCAGCTGGGCATGAAGGTGGCCATTGTCGAACGCGAGCACATGGCTGGCATCTGCTCCAACTGGGGCTGTATCCCGACGAAGGCGCTGCTGCGTTCGGCGGAAATCTACGGCCATATGAGCCACGCCAAGGATTATGGACTGACAGCCGAGAAATTCGGCTTTGAGCTCGACGGCATCGTAATGCGTTCGCGCGCTATCGCGGCGCAGATGAACAATGGCGTCCAGTTCCTGATGAAAAAGAATAAGGTCGACATCATCTGGGGCGAGGCCACCATCACCAAGCCAGGTGAGGTGAAGGTTTCCCCAACCAAAAAGAAGATTGTCGAGCCGCAGGGCCCGGTGCCCAAGAATGCTCTGGGCGAAGGCACCTACAAGGCCAAGAACATCATCATCGCCACCGGTGCGCGTCCGCGCGTGCTGCCCGGTATCGAGCCGGATGGCGACAAGATCTGGACCTATTTCGAGGCGCTGAAGCCGGCCGAAATGCCCAAGTCGCTGGTGGTGATGGGCTCGGGTGCCATCGGCATCGAGTTCGCTTCCTTTTACCGTTCGTTTGGCGCCGAGGTGACGGTGATCGAGCTTCTGCCGCAGATCCTGCCGGTCGAGGATGCCGAGATTTCCGGGCTTGCCCGCAAGCGCCTCGAAAAGCGCGGTATCAAGTTTCTGACGGAAGCCAAGGTCGCCAAGGTTGAAAAGACCGGTAACGGCATTGTTGCCCATGTCGAGACCAAGGATGGAAAGACACAAGAGATCGCCGGCGACAAGCTGATCTCGGCTGTTGGTGTGATGTGCAATATCGAAGGCCTCGGCCTTGAGACTGTTGGGGTAAAGACCGAGCGCGGCGCCATTGTCATCGACGGTTATGGCAAGACCAACGTCGAGGGCATCTGGGCCATTGGCGACGTCGCCGGCCCGCCCATGCTGGCCCATAAGGCCGAGCATGAAGCGGTCATCACCGTCGAAAAGATCGCCGGGCTCAAGGTTCATGGCCTCGACAAGTCCAAGGTTCCAGGCTGCACTTACTGCGAGCCGCAGGTTGCCAGCGTGGGCCTGACCGAAGCCAAGGCAAAGGAAGCCGGACGCGAGATCAAGGTCGGCCGCTTCCCCTTCGTGGGCAACGGCAAAGCGATCGCGCTGGGTGAGCCGGATGGCCTCGTGAAGACGATTTTCGACGCCAAGACCGGGGAACTTCTCGGGGCGCACATGATTGGTGCTGAAGTCACCGAGCTGATCCAGGGTTTCGTGGTGGCAATGAACCTCGAAACCACAGAGGAAGAGCTCATCCACACAATCTTCCCGCACCCGACCCTCAGCGAGTCTATGAAGGAAAGCGTTCTCGACGCTTATGGACGTGCGCTGAACATCTGATCTGGCTGCCTCGCACAGGCCGGGACCTTCCCGAGGTTTTGTGAGGCAGTACCATCTCCAGGGCAACTTTGGCGCGCCCCGGGTGCATTGAGGGTGGGGAGCACAAAACCAGAGGAGTTTTCCACATGGTCAAGGCAATTCAGATCGGGCTGGGACATTGGGGTTTCAGTTGGACGCGTGACGTTATACCCAAAGTTCCCACTGTTGAAATGGTGGGCTATGTGGATTCCAATCCCGATGCCCTCAGGAACGCCCAGACCGAACTCGGTATCGAGGAAGCCCTCTGCTTCACGAGCCTCGAAGAGGCGGCCCAAGGGCGCGAGGTCCAACTCGCCATCTGCACCCTGAGAACCGAGGCGCACTATCCGGTCGTGAAGGCTTGCCTTGAGCAGGGGCTCAGCGTCATCGTTGAAAAGCCCTTTGCGAGCACGATTGCCGAGGCAAAGGAACTCGTTGCCCTGGCGCAGGAGCGCGGCCGGGTCTTGATGGTCAGCCAGAATTACCGTTTCCAGCCAGCACCGATCCTGGCGGCGGAGTTGATTGGTGCCCAGCGTTTCGGGCCGGTGAACCTTGTCTCCATCGATTTTCGGCGTCACGCGCCAACACAGGGCTATCGCTATTGGGACATGCCGGACCCGCTGCTGGCGGACATGTCGATCCACCACTTCGACCTCATGCGCATGGTCCTCGGGGATGAGCCCAAGCGGGTGTCTTGTCGGACCTGGAATTCGCCGGCAAGTCCCTTTGGCCACAATCCAATCGGTGTGGCGACGCTGGAGTTCGAGAAGGGCACGATCGTGTCCTATCGCGGCAGCTGGATGAGCTCGGGCCCGGTGACGCCCTGGTCGGGCGAATGGGTGATGGATTGCTCGGAGGGCGAGATCATCTGGAGCTCGCGCGACCATTTCATGGGCAAGTCGAGCCCGGACAAGCTGTGGCTCCGCGCGCTTGATGGCACACCGGAAGCGCAGGACATGCCGGTGATCGATCACACCGACCGGGTCGGCACACTTGCCGCCGTCGCCAAGGTCGTCGATACGGGCACTGTTCCGGCGCGCTTCAGTTCGGGCGAGGATAATCTCCATTCCCTGGCGCTGGTCCAGGCGACCATCCTGTCCGCCGCCCGCGGAGGGGACTGGGTCGAAATTGCAGAGGTCATGGCATGAGCATCGGCACGCAGGAACTGCTTATCTTTCTGGCCATCGGGCTGGTCGCCGGATGGCTGGCCGGTCTGCTGCTGGGCGGCGGCGGGCTGATCCGTAACCTTATCGTTGGGGTGATCGGCTCGTTCGTGGGGGGATGGCTGCTGAGCGCTGTCGGTGTCACCTTGCCCATCGACAATCTCCTGATCAGCCAGATCATTACCGCCACCATCGGCGCCATAGTGGTCATCGCGCTCGCCAGGATCATTGCGCGCTAGACGCATGGCAGCCGACCAAGACTGTCGGCCGGCTTGAACCGGCCGCCCAAGGGAGCGATATAACGGGCGAACGCCCAGTCAGGACCGAAATTGGTTACGCTCATCGACAATTCCATTGCCCGTCCGCGGCACCCCGAAAAGGCCAACCGGCCCGACAGTATCGTGCTGCGCAAGCCGGACTGGATTCGCGTCAAGGCGCCGGGTTCTCCGGTTTACAAGGA
This sequence comes from Devosia sp. SD17-2, assembly GCF_029201565.1. Lineage (GTDB taxonomy): Bacteria > Pseudomonadota > Alphaproteobacteria > Rhizobiales > Devosiaceae > Devosia. The sequence continues at coordinate 2,370,565 of NZ_CP104002.1, read as the reverse complement.
AACTCAGCAGATCGTTCGCGAGAACAATCTCGTTACGGTTTGCGAGGAAGCCGGCTGCCCCAATATCGGGGAGTGCTGGAGCAAGAAGCACGCGACCATGATGATCATGGGCGAGATCTGCACCCGCGCCTGCGCCTTCTGCAATGTGCGCACAGGCATGCCAGGGCCGCTCGACCCGTTCGAGCCGGAGAACGTCGCCAAGGCGGTCGAAAAGCTTGGGTTGGAACATGTGGTCATCACCTCTGTCGACCGCGATGATCTGGCAGACGGCGGCGCCCAGCATTTTGCCGATGTGATCCTGGCCATTCGTGCCCGCAATCCCCGCACCACGATCGAAATCCTGACGCCCGATTTCCTCCGCAAGGACGGCGCACTGGAGATCGTCGTTGCGGCCAAGCCGGACGTGTTCAACCACAATCTGGAAACCGTGCCGTCGAAGTACCTTAAGGTTCGGCCCGGCGCGCGCTACTTCCACTCCATCCGCCTGCTGCAGCGGGTGAAGGAACTCGACCCCACCATCTTCACCAAGTCCGGTATCATGGTGGGTCTGGGCGAAGAGCGGAACGAAGTGCTCCAGCTGATGGATGACCTTCGCTCGGCCGAGGTCGATTTCCTCACCATCGGCCAGTATCTACAGCCGACCAAGAAGCACTATCCGCTGCAGCGTTTCGTGACGCCCGAGGAATTCAAGTCGTTCGCCACCGTGGCCACGGCCAAGGGTTTTCTGCTCGTCTCGTCGAGCCCGCTGACCCGCTCATCGCATCACGCGGGTGAGGATTTCGCCCAGCTCAAGTCCGCCCGTCTGGCAAAGCTGGGGCACTGATGAAGCGTTTCTTCGAACGGCATGTGCCCCATCTTCCGCAGCGCATGTACGACATTGTCGCTGACCTAGAGGATTATCCGCGCTTCATCCCGAACTGTCGGGCCATGGAGGTGCGGCCTGATCCGGCTGCGAACGGGGCTGACGTGCAGCTGGCGCGCATGACGCTTTATTTCGGACCCATCACGCAGGCCTATACCAGCCGCGTGACCCGCGACGCACAGGCGCTGACGATCCGCGCCAAGGCGGTCGATGGGCCGTTCGCATATCTCGACAGCGTGTGGAGCTTCGAGCCTGAGGGTATGGGAACGCGGGTGCGGTTCGAGATCGACTTCAAGATCTCTAACCCCTTTATCGCCGCCGTGGCCGAACCGGCTTTTGCGGCCAAGCAGGAAGAGATTATGCGCGCCTTTTCCGACGAGGCAGATCGGCGCTTCGGAAGCTGAGATGATGATTGTGCGTCTGGCGGGATCGCTGACCTGCACATCGGACGAGCAGCTGCGTTCCGTGATCGAGCATTTGCCCGAGCACATTCGTCTGACCCGGCTGGAGCCGGGGTGCCTGTCTTTCGAGGTGGTTCAGCGCGAGGACGATCCGATGGTCTGGACGGTCGAAGAGCGTTTTGCCGATCAGGCGGCTTTCGGCGCCCATCAGGAGCGCACGAGGGCCTCCGTCTGGGCGCGCGAAACCCGAGATATCGCTCGGGACTACATTGTGATCACGGAGCCTTCTTCGGCACCGCGGTGAGATAGTTCAGCTCGTCCGGCAGGTCGCTGGTGATGACCTGGAAAACCAGCTCCAACGCTGCGTCGACCGTTGCCTTGCGTATGGCATCGCGGCCAATGTCACCGAAACGATGCTCAATGACGACCGTGGCCAACTCTGACGAGACAGCGACATAGACGAGGCCGATTGGCTTCTTCTCGCTACCGCCGTCAGGCCCGGCAATGCCGGTAGCCGAAACCGCGATGTCGGCGCGGGCGGTATTGCGGGCGCCGTCGGCCATGGCGCGGGCGACCTGATTGCTCACAGCGCCATAGTCCTCGATGACCCGAGGCGGGACGTGGATCATCTTGTCCTTGGCGATGTTGGAATAGGTGACAAAGCCGCCGTAAAGGGCCGCCGAGGCCCCTGGGATGTCCGTCAACGCTGCAGCGATCATTCCGCCCGTGCAGCTTTCGGCGGTTACAATGGTCCGCTTTGTTTCGGAGAGGATGTCGATGATCTGTTTGCCCATTGTGGGCAAGGCTTTTGGTGCCATCTAGTCGATCCTCGGAAGTTCCACGCTTGCACTTGCCATAGACACGATGCCTTCCTCCCGCCCGAGAAAACCGAGCTTTTCGTTGGTGGTCGCTTTCACCGCCACGCGATCAGCTGAAATGCCGAGGGTTTCGGCAATCACAGCACACATGGCTGGTGCATGGACTGCAATCCTCGGCGCTTCCGCGACAATTGTCACGTCAAGATTGACGATCCGGCCACCACGCTGTGCGATCAAATTGCCCGCATGGCGGAGGAAAATCGTCGATGCGGCCCCCTTCCACTGCGGGTCGCTGGGCGGGAAGTGAACGCCGATATCGCCTTCGCCGATTGCGCCGAGCATGGCGTCTGTCAGGGCGTGAAGGGCAACGTCCGAGTCAGAGTGGCCATTAAGTCCCGAATGGTGCGGGATTTTCACGCCACCGAGCCAGACGTGGTCGCCGGGTACAAATGAATGGACGTCATATCCGGTGCCGATGCGGGTCTCGGTTTTCATGCTGTCTCCAAGGATACGCTCGGCGCGGGCAAAGTCGTCCGGATGGGTGATTTTGAGATTGTCGCGGTCGCCGGCGACCAGGGCGACGCGCAGACCCGCCCATTCGGCGATCTCTGCGTCATCGGTGAATTCGCGTCGAACCGTGCCGGCGCGCATATGGGCCGAAAAGATCTGGCCGAACCGGAAACCTTGGGGCGTTTGCGCCGCGGCAAGCAGGCGCCGGTCTTCGGTAGCGACGACCTCCCGACCATCGAGCGTGCGCTTGATGGTGTCGGTGAGCGGAACGGCCGGGAGCGCGCCGTCGAATTCGCCCAAGGCGTCGATCACGGAGGTGATGAGGGCGTTGCTGACAAAGGGACGCGCTGCGTCGTGGATGAGAACCAGGTCTGGTCGCATCGGCGCTAGCACCTTGAGTCCTTCGAGGACAGACGCCTGTCGTGAGGCGCCGCCAACGACGGGGGAGAGCAGTCGGTCGTCGCTCAGGCCCAGCGCCGAAAAACGCTCTGCATGATCGGCGTGGATCACCGGAACGACATGGCTGATCGCATCATGCGCCAGAAAAGCCGCAATCGTGCGCGACAGCACCGGACGTCCTGCAAGATCTTGATATTGCTTGGGATCAGCGTAGGTGCCGCTCCTGGCGCGCTCGCCTTTTCCAGCGGCTACGATGATGACGGCTATGGATTTTGGACGCATGTCGCTATAGGCACTTTCCAACCAGACAGGTCAGGTCTAGCCGCCGCGCTCCTATGCGGCAAGTGCAGTGCAGACCAGCGGTGCGAACACCGCGTTTGGGTGTTGCGCAGCCCCCCAAATTGATTATTGTGCAGGCACCGCTCTCGAGCTGGTCATTTATGGAGCACATGTTGACCGATACTGCCTGCCCCTTGAGCATCGGGGGCCATGCTGTACGCAATCGCGCCTTCTTGGCACCCATGGCCGGCATCACCGACCGTCCCTTCCGCGAGATCGCGGAACGCTTTGGCGCGGGGATGGTGGTTTCGGAAATGATCGCCAGCGCCGCGCTGGGTACGGGTCATCAGGGCATGGCCCGAAAGCTCGGTCGGGCCGGTTCGCTGCCGCATATGGTCCAGCTCGCCGGTTGCGAATCCCGTTGGATGGCTGAAGGCGCGCGCATGGCTGAGAGCGCCGGCGCGGACATCATCGACATTAATTTCGGGTGCCCCGCCAAGCGCGTCACCAATGGCTACGCCGGCTCAGCGCTGATGCGCGTGCCGGACCAGGCACTGGCGATCGTCGAAGCTGTCGCGGGGGCGACGAGCCTTCCGGTAACGGTGAAGATGCGGCTGGGCTGGGATGACGACAGTCTCAATGCCCCGGAGATCGCGAAGCTGGCGGTTGGCGCCGGTGCGCAGATGATTACTGTTCATGGTCGTACGCGGCAGCAATTCTATAAGGGACACGCCCGCTGGTCGCTGGTGCGCTCAGTGGTGGAGGCGGTCTCGGTCCCTGTCATCGTCAATGGCGACATTGTCGATACGGAAGCGGCGCTGACCGCATTGGCGGAGTCCGGTGCAGACGGCGTCATGCTCGGCCGCGGTGCGCAGGGGCGGCCCTGGCGCGTGGCCCAGATCGGTGCCGAACTGGCCGGGGAGGAGCCTGTGGCTGCTCCGACCGGCAAGGCGCTCATTGAACTCATCCAGGCGCACTACGAAGACATGCTCAGTGAATATGGCGTTGAAGTGGGTCTGCGCGCAGCGCGAAAACACCTCGACTGGTATAGCGAAGCCGCGGGGCTGAACCTCGACAAGCCGACGCGCCGGTCTCTCCTCGACAATGATCAGCCTGCACAGGTGCTGGCGCTGATCGCGACACTCTTTTCCGATGACTGGAGAGCGGCGGCATGAGCGCTGCAGCGATGACTGCCGACGATCTCGTGCCTGCAAAGGCAATGTTGCAGGCACTGCCGCAGCCCATCATCATGCTCGATGAAGCGCGGCACATCCTCTTCGTCAATTATGCGGCCGAGGCCTTTTTCGGTGGGTCATTGAGCGTTCTGACCCGCCAGCGTCTCGATGATCTGATCGCCTTTGGCTCCCCAATCATCTCGCTCGTCGAAACCGTGGTGTCCCGCCGGGCGCCGATGACCGAATATCGCGTGAGCATCGGCTCCTCCCGCTTCGGAGACGAGCGCATCGCGGACGTGTTCGCGAGCCCGATTTCAGACGTCGATGGCCGGGTGGCCGTGCTCATTCAGGAGCGCACCATGGCCGACAAGATCGACCGCCAGATGGTGTCGCGCGGCGCTGCGCGCTCGGTGACCGGCCTTGCCTCCATGCTGGCTCATGAAATCAAAAACCCGCTGTCCGGCATTCGCGGCGCGGCCCAGCTGCTCGAGCAGAGTGTGCCTGCGGAAGAAATCCCGCTGGCGCGTCTGATCCGGGAAGAGACGGACCGCATTGTCGGTCTGATCGACCGGGTGGAAGTGTTCGGCGACGACCGGCCGCTGGAGCGCGAGCCGATCAATATCCACATCGTACTCGACCGGGTGAAGCTGCTCGCGCGCAATGGCGTCGCCCGAAATGTCCTCTTCTCGGAAGAGTATGACCCGTCGCTTCCGCCGGTGTTCGGCAACCGCGATCAGCTGATCCAGATCTTCCTGAATTTGGTGAAGAACGCAGCAGAAGCCCTTGAAAGAACTCAGAAACCTGAGATCAAACTGTCAACGGCTTTTCGCCCGGGCATCCGCATCAGCGTCGCTGGCGTGGCCGAGCGCATTTCGCTCCCGCTGGAGATTGTCATCGAGGATAACGGGCCCGGCGTGCCGCCGGATATCCTGCCGTTTCTCTTCGATCCCTTCGTCACCACCAAGCCAAATGGCTCGGGCCTGGGTCTCGCGCTCGTCGCCAAGATCGTTGGCGATCATGGCGGGGTGATCGACTGCGATAGCCGACCGGGCAGAACCCGTTTCCGTATCCTGCTGCCGGTGGCCAGCGGCGCTTTCCAAATGCCTGCCGATGAGGTGCCTTACAAATGAGCCATGTCGTTTTGCTCGCCGATGATGACGCAGCCATCCGCATGGTGCTCAACCAGGCGCTGACCCGTGCCGGCTATGAAGTTCGTCCAACCGGCAATATCTCCACCATGTGGAACTGGGTGAGCCGGGGTGAGGGCGATGTTCTGATCACCGATGTGGCCATGCCCGATGGCAATGCCTTCGAGGTGATGCCCAAGATCAAGAAGGTACGGCCCGACCTGCCCATGATCGTCATGAGTGCCCAGAACACGTTCATGACGGCCATCCGTGCCTCGGAGGTCGGCGCCTACGAGTATCTACCGAAGCCTTTCGATATCACAGAAGTGCTTTCAGTGGTGTCGCGGGCCCTCGCTGACGCAAAAAAGCCCAGCAACGAGGAGCGCAAGAGCGAGGACGATGCCGGCGATACCATGCCGCTGGTGGGCCGCTCTGCTGCGATGCAGGAAATCTACCGCGCCTTGGCGCGCCTGATGCAGACCGATCTGACGGTGATGATCACCGGCGAGAGCGGCACCGGCAAGGAACTGGTGGCGCGGGCACTGCACGATTTCGGCAAGCGGCGGAATGGGCCGTTCGTCGCCATCAATATGGCCGCTATCCCGCGCGATCTGATCGAGGCGGAACTGTTCGGCCACGAGAAGGGGGCCTTCACCGGCGCCAATACGCGCTCCTCGGGCCGGTTTGAGCAGGCCGAAGGCGGAACGCTCTTCCTCGACGAAATCGGTGACATGCCGATGGATGCCCAGACCCGCCTGCTGCGTGTTTTGCAGGAGGGCGAATACACCATGGTTGGTGGCCGCAGCGCCATCAAGACCAATGTGCGCATCGTTGCGGCGACCCACCGCGATCTCAGCCAGATGATCCGGCAGGGCCTTTTCCGGGAAGATCTCTACTACCGTCTGAATGTCGTTCCGATCCGCTTGCCGCCGCTGCGCGAACGCGTCGACGACATTTCCGATCTCACCCAGCACTTTCTGCGCGCCGCACAGCGCGAGGGCGAGCCCGTCAAGACGCTGACCCCGGAAGCCATCCGGCTCATGCAGAATTACTCCTGGCCGGGCAATGTTCGCGAGTTGGAAAATCTGGTGCGGCGCCTTTCGGCGCTTTACGCGGACGAGAGTGTTTCGGCCGAAATCGTCCAGAACGAACTCAATATCGTTGATCGCCCTGCGGTCAGTGGCAATACGGGTCCTGTGGATGTGTCCACCGCCGTCGAAAGCCACGTTGGCCAGTTGCTGCGCGAACACGAGCCGAACCTGCCGCCGGCAGGCCTCTATCAGCGCGTTATTGACCGGGTTGAGGCGCCGTTGATCGCCATGGCGCTCAACGCTTGCGGGGGCAATCAGATCAAGGCGGCGGACCTGCTGGGGCTCAATCGCAATACTCTGCGCAAGAAGATCCGCACGCACAGCATCGAGATCATCAAGCACAGCCGCCGCAGTTAGCGGCGGCTTGTTTCGACACTAGCGCCGCAGCAGCTCTTTCCTGCTGCGGTGTTCCGTCCAGGCCAACAGGAAGCCTGCGAGAACGACGAGGACGGCGCCGGTGTAGACCGACTGGCCCGGGATCTCGCCGAAGAATATGTAGCCGAAGACGAAGGCCCAGATGAGGGCGCCATATTCGACCGTGCCGAGGACGCTGGCCGGTACGACCTTGGCTGTTTCGACGAGCAGAAACTGCCCCATGCCCCCGACAATCCCGGCGCCAATGCAAAGGCAGATCTCGAGCGCCGTCATGCCTTGCCAGAAGGGCAGGCTGAACAGACCCATGGCGAATGCGTGAATGAGGTTTTGCGCAAACACCTGAACGATCGCGCGATCCTTCTTCGAGATCTTTCGCATGAGGATCATGGCGATCGCCCAGCTCAGCGCTGCCATCAGGACGAGGACGACCGGCAAGCTCAGGGCAAACCCGGCTGGATTGGCCGCAACGATCACCCCGAAGAAGCCGATAGACGCCGCGCCGACACGCGCCAGTGTCACTTGTTCCTTGAGGAAGATCACGGCGAGGATCGTGGTGAGGACTGGTGCGAAGTAATAGAGCGTCGTCAGTTCTGCCAGCTGCAGGTCGCGCGCGGCCGTGTAGTACATGACCCAGGCCGCAAGGGTCAGCAGCCCACGGCCAAGAATGAGCAGGCGGTTGTCCGACTGGAGAAGATCACGCACCAGATGTCGACGGTCAAAGGCGAAGCAAAGCGCGATGATCACGATGCTGCGCATGAACAGGATCTGCGCGGAGGGCATTGTGTAGACCAGCGCCTTCACAAACACGTCGTGGAAGGAGAACAGGGTATAGGCCGCTATACCCATAGCCATGCCGCGAAGGCTGGCCACTTCGATGATTTTTGTGGGGGAATTTGACACGACTGACGCGCTTTAGAGAGTTCGACCGTGTGTGCGCCTCGTCGCTCAGAATGTCCAGATGCGCCTTGGGGTGGACCTCTATGCCACAGATATCGGCCACAGGGGTTTTGCCCCGAGCAGCGAGGTGTCACATTTTGGCAACATTTATCTTGAAGGGTCCGCCGAATTGGGTCAGGCTTACCCTCAATGCCGCATCGTGCTGGCGAAACGCTTGTTCTAGAGACCGGTAAGCGGCTCAACCAAAAGGATGCAGAACCCTCTATGACCGACGCGGTTAGCGAAATCGCGGCGCAACACGGAACTTCGGTTGCGCCACCGCAGCGCCGTTCGCTTTTCTCCAATCAGGGGAATCGCCCCCTCCGTGTGCTCGGCTTCGTGGTGGTGTTCGCCTCGGTCCTGATGTCGCTTATCTCGTTCCTGATCCTTTCGGGTACGACCAATATCGAGCCGTCTCCCGCGATCTGGACCGCGATCTGGATCGTGACCGGTATCCTTGTGCTGCTGGTGCTGGCGCTGGTGGTGACAGAAGCCGTGCTGCTGGTGCAGGCGCGGATGGCCCGCCAGCCCGGCGCCGCTTTGCAGATCCGAATGGTAGGGATGTTCGCTTTTGTGGCCGCATTCCCTGCAGCGCTGGTGGCTGTCGTGGCGACCATTGCTCTCAACCAGGGCCTCGACCAGTGGTTTTCCGAGCGGACCCGCGCCATGGTGGAAAGCTCCCGCCTGGTCGCACGCTCCTACATGCTCGAGCACGCACAGGTGCTGCGCGACGACATCATCTGGGTGGCTTCCGAACTGGAGCAGGCGCACAACACCTATCTCAATGAGCCGCAGCGCTTCGAGCGAATCCTGACGGCGCTGGCGGTGACGCGGTCGCTGCCCTTTACCTCGCTCATCGATATCGACGGCCAGCTTCTGATGCGGGCGCAGATCAATGCTGCAGGCGGATTTCCGAAACTGCCGCAGGGGATCACCCAAGGCGTCATCGAGGGTGTGCCGACGGCTATCGCGCCCGGCAGCACCAACCTCGTCGGCTCCGTCGTAAAGCTGCGCGGCTACGACGATATCTACCTGTTCGTGGCACGTCCGGTGGATGCCGAAGTGCTTGAATATATGCGGCTAACTGACGAGAATATAACGGAATATCGTGAGTACGCTTCTAATCGTCTCGTCTTCCAGATTACGTTCACCATCATGTATGTCGGTATGGCCGTCGTGCTGTTGCTGGCGGCGCTGTGGATCGGAATTGCCCTGGCCAACCGCTTCGTCGACCCGATCCGAAATCTGATGGTCGCATCACGGCGCGTCAGTAGCGGCGATCTCGATGTGCAGGTTCCGGTTCAGGAGGGGCGCGGTGACCTGCGCGACCTCTCGAACGGCTTTAACCGCATGACCCAGCAATTGTTGCAGCAACGGCTGGCGCTGCTTGCGGCCAACGAGGTCAACGAGAAACGCCGCCAGTTTACCGAGGCCGTGGTGGAAGGCGTGTCTGCAGGGATCATCGGTCTTGATTCCTTTGGCGCGGTGACCTTGGTCAATGCGCGAGCCTGCCAGATGCTGGGGCGCAGTGAATTCGAACTGATGGGCGAGCGCATGGAAGCCGTGCTGCCGGAGATCGCTCCGACCATGGAGAAAGCGCGTTCGGCGCGGCGGGGGCAGGTGCGCGACCAGATCCAGCTGGGCAATGAAACGGACCGGCGCATCTACCAGATCCAGCTGACCCGCGAGGGCACGATCACGGAGTCGAAGGGCTATGTGCTGACCTTTGACGACATCACTGAGCTCGAGTCAGCGCAGCGCACCAGCGCCTGGGCCGACGTCGCGCGGCGTATCGCCCATGAAATCAAGAACCCGCTGACACCGATTCAGCTTTCCGCCGAACGCCTGCGTCGGCGCTATGGCAGCAAGCTCGAGGATGATCGCGAAGTCTTCGACAAATGCATCAATACCATCGTGCGCCAGGTCGGTGACATCGGTCGCATGGTCGATGAATTCTCGGCCTTCGCCCGCATGCCCGAAGCGGCTCCGGAGCGCGCGGACCTCACGGATACAATCCGGCAGGCCGTGTTTCTCGAGAGCGTTCGGCTCCCGGAAATCGATATTGTCACAAAACTGCCGGACGACGTCATCTATGCCTGGTTCGATACCCGTCTGGTCGCCCAGACGCTGACGAACCTGATCAAGAACGCCGTCGAGGCTTACGAGGGGCTGCCGCTCGCACCCGACTGGCAACCAATCATTAAGGTAGAAGCTCATATCGAAGGTAATAGTGCCCGGGTTTCAGTCTCGGACAACGCAAAAGGCTGGCCCAAGGAAAACAGGCAGCGCCTTCTGGAACCCTATATGACCACCCGGGACAAGGGGACCGGACTGGGCCTGGCCATCGTCGCCAGGATCATCGAGCAGCACGGGGGCATCGTTGAATTGATCGATGCCGAACCGGACGGGCAGGGAAGAACAGGCGCATGCGTAACCTTTACGCTGCCGCTCAACGCCCCAACCAGAAACAACGACAAGGATGTGGCGGCCGATACCGGTTCCCAACCATCCGAACAAGAGGAGCCGCTCTCATTGGCGGTTGTTCATAAATAATGGCACTGGATATTCTGATCATCGACGACGAGGACGATATCCGCGATCTGATTGCGGGCATCCTTGAAGATGAAGGCTATGAGGCGCGCCAGGCGCATGACGCCGACAGCGGGCTGAATGAGATCGCGCGGCGGCGGCCGAGCCTTGTGTTCCTGGACATCTGGATGCAGGGGTCGCGCCTCGATGGGCTGCAACTGCTCGACGTGTTCCAGAGCCAGCACCCGGACATGCCGGTGGTGATGATCTCGGGTCATGGCAATGTGGAAACCGCTGTCTCCGCTATCCGTCGTGGCGCTTACGACTATATCGAAAAGCCCTTCAAGATCGACCGGCTGCTCCACGTCACCCAGCGGGCCATGGAAGCGACGCGCCTGCGCAATGAGGTGGCCGAGCTCAAGGAGCGGTCCGCCGCCAAGAACGCCGACATGGTCGGTGCCTCGCCGGCTTTGCAGCAGATCCGTGGACTGATCGATAAATCCGCACCCACCAATTCGCGCATCTTTATTTCCGGACCATCCGGTGCAGGCAAGGGGCTGGTGGCTCGTCTGATCCACCAGCGCAGCCCGCGCGCCGACGCGCCCTTCGTTGAGATCAACGCCTCCCTCTATGCGCCCGAGGAAGTTCCGGTGGTGCTGTTTGGCCGGGAAGCCCGCGAAAAGACCGGGCTGCTCAAGGTCGAGGTTGGGGCGCTGGAACGCGCCCATGGCGGAACGCTTTATCTCTCGGAAGTAACGACGCTACCCCAGCAAGTACAGACGGCGCTGCTGCGCACACTGGTCGAGAATCGGTTCCAGCGTGTTGGCGGAAGCCAGGCTGTGCCGATCGACGTTCGCATCATCTCATCGAGTTCGCAGAACGTGGCCTCGCAGACCGAACTGGGCGAGTTCCGGTCCGACCTCTTCCATCGCCTCGCGATTGTCCCGGTGCAGCTGACCCCGCTCAAGGAGCGGCGTGAAGACGTGCCCCCGCTGGTCAATGTCTTCATCGAACAGGTGTGCCGCATGCACAACCTGCCGCGGGTGGAGATCGGCGACGATGCCATCGCGGTGCTTCAGGCGCAGGACTGGCCCGGCAATGCGCGCCAGTTGCGCAATTCCATCGAGCGTCTGCTCATCCTGATGAAGGACCAGCAGCCGGAGAACGGCGTCATCACCGCGAATATGCTGCCTTCGGATATCGGCGAGGTTCTGCCCACAGTCGGGGACGCCGACGCGTCGGCGCACCTGATGAGTCTGCCGCTTCGCGACGCCCGCGAAGTGTTTGAACGGCAATATCTTCTCGCCCAGATCGAGCGCTTCGGTGGAAATATTTCCAAGACGGCCGAGTTCGTCGGGATGGAGCGCAGCGCCTTGCATCGGAAGATAAAATCTCTTGGCCTCTAACGCCAAATTGCCATGAGGGAGACATTTTGCGCGGGTAGGCAGCGCCCGCCATGTGTGCCATATTGTGTCTGGTACGATAAATCCGGGTTTTGAGGGGCTGGGCGGCAGTTCTTCATCGGCCAGGGCGCAAGAAATTGCGACGACAACAGCGACAATCAATGCCGCGGCAAAAGAGGCCAAAAATGGCTAGTGAAAAGCAGCAAAACCTGCAGGACTCCTTTCTCAATCACGTTCGCAAGCAGAAGGTCCCGGTTACGATTTTCCTCGTAAACGGCGTAAAACTTCAGGGCGTGATCACCTGGTTCGATAACTTCTGCTTGCTTCTGCGTCGTGACGCTCAGTCGCAACTGGTTTATAAGCACGCTATCTCGACCATCATGCCGGGCGCGCCCATCCAGTTGTTCGATCCCGAGCAAAACACCGACCACGACTGACGGAACTATATGGATCATTTTGACGAGGACGAAGACGGCCTGGGTGGACCCAAGGCCTTCATCGACCAACGCGAGCATCCGACCCGCGCGGGCCTGATTTGCCCCGAAGTGCGTGGCGTCGGGATGCACCGCAGCATCGAGGCGCGGCAGGCTGAGTTCGAGGGTCTGGCAGGCGCCATTCGTCTCGACATCATCTTTTCCGAAGCCATCAAGGTCCGCGAGATAAAGCCCGCGACCTTCATGGGCGGCGGTCATGTCGAGGAACTGGCCAGACGCGTCAAGGAAGAGGACATCGATCTCCTCCTTGTCGACGCGGCGCTCAGCCCCATCCAGCAGCGTAATCTCGAAAAGGAGACCGGCACCAAGGTGCTGGACCGGACGGCGCTGATTCTGGAAATTTTCGGCGAACGTGCGGCTACCCGAGAGGGTGTGCTGCAGGTAGAGCTGGCCCATCTCAATTATCAGAAGAGCCGGCTTGTCCGGTCCTGGACCCACCTTGAACGCCAGCGCGGCAGCGGCGGCATGGGTTTCATGGGCGGCCCCGGCGAAACCCAGATCGAAAGCGACCGGCGCCAGATCACCGAGCGCATCGTTCTGCTCGAGGAGCGGTTGGAAAAGGTCAAACGCACGCGCGCCCAGCAGCGACGCCAGCGTGACCGAGCCCCATTCCCGATCGTTGCGCTGGTTGGCTACACCAACGCCGGCAAGTCGAGTATTTTCAATACTCTGACGGGCGCAGGGGTGTTCGCCGAAAACCTGCTGTTCGCAACGCTCGATACCACGATCCGTCGGCTGGAGCTGCCGCATGGCCGCGAGGTCATGCTCAGCGATACCGTGGGTTTTGTTGCCGATCTTCCAACCGATCTGGTGGCGGCGTTCCGCGCAACGCTTGAAGAAGTCGTTGATGCCGACGTGGTCCTGCATGTGCGCGACATTGCCAATCCGGATCACCCGGCGCAGGCGACCGACGTGCTCAAGGTTCTGTCTGACCTTGGCGTTTCGGGTGAGACAACGCCCATCATCGAAGTGTGGAACAAGGTCGACATGCTCGATCCCACTAGCGATCTGATGGCGGCAGCCACGCCGGCGGGCAAGGTTGCGAACAGCGTTCCGGTTTCTGCAAAGACCGGGCAGGGGCTTCATGACTTGAAGCTGGCGATCGAAATGGCTTTTGCCGATCGCAGCCGCACCTACAATGTCCACGTGCCGCACAGCGCTGGCAGCGACATCGGCTGGCTCCACAGCCATGCCGAGGTCATCGAGCGCGGCCTGCCGGATGAAAATGGCCAGGATTTCGTGGTTCGTGTTGACCCGCGCCACAAGGCGACGTTCCTGGAGCGTTTCAACGGGCGGATCGCGATTTCCGATCTCTGAAAACACATCGGACCGCAGGATGCCTGCGGTCCGAATGCTTTTTGCGGGGCGATGAGCCTAGCGCTTGTCGGCGGCCCTTATCTCATTCCAGTAGCCATCGAGGCGATCAAGACCCGCCTCCGCCGGGGCAATTCCCTCTTCACGACACCGCGCTTCGACATAGTGGAAGCGACGGGTAAACTTGGAATTGGCATCCCGCAGGGCGGCCTCTGGATCGACACCCGCCTTGCGCGCCAGATTGGCCACCGCGAACAGCAGGTCGCCGATTTCTTCCTTCACCGCTTCCTCATCGCCTGACGCATGCGCCTCGGACACCTCGTTGAGCTCTTCCTGGACCTTGGCGCGCACCGACGGAAAGTCGGGCCAATCGAAGCCGACCTTTGCCGCGCGCTTGGTGAGTTTTTCGGCACGCGCCAGGGCCGGGAGAACCTGAGGTACATCGTCCAGCAGGGACGGCGCCGTGACGCCAACCTTGGCTGCCTTGGCTGCGCGCTCTTCGGCTTTGATCGCTTCCCAACGGCCTTGAGCAGCGGCGGCCCCGACTTCGGTTATGTCGCCAAATACATGCGGGTGTCGGCGGATCAGCTTTTCGGTGATACCATAAATGACGTCGCCGATATCGAAATGCCCGGCCTCTTTGGCCATCTGCGCGTGGTAGATTGGCTGCAGGAGCAGATCACCGAGCTCTTCGCGCAGGTCGGAAAAGTTCTCGCGCTCGATCGCGTCGGCGACCTCATAAGCCTCCTCGATCGTGTAGTTGCGGATGGTCGAGAAATCCTGGTCGAGATCCCAAGGGCAGCCGGAAACGGGGTCGCGGAGCGCCGCCATGATTTCGATAAGCCGGGAGATGTCGCGGGACGGCTGCATTGAGGCACCCTGAATGTGGGGAATCGTTCCGCGCACAATAGCAAATGACGAGGCACGATGGCGGCAACGCTCCGAGTTTTGACCATTGCGTTCGCAAGGCTGGACCAGGCGAACAAAAGGGGAATATCCTGAAGGTCGCAATTGTGCGACCAAAGGTATGATTCGTGCCCGCTTCTGCTGCCTATCTCGACGCGCTCAATTCCAACCAGCGTCAGGCAGTCGAGCATGGCGTTGGCAAGGCTGATGCCGGTCCACTGCTCGTTATTGCAGGAGCCGGTTCGGGCAAGACCAACACCCTGGCCCATCGGGTGGCTCATCTCATCGTCAACGGCGCTGATCCGCGCCGGATGCTGCTTCTCACCTTCTCGCGTCGTGCCGCCTCTGAAATGAGCCGACGCGTCGAGCGGATTGCCGGCCAGATCCTCGGTGTTGGGGCAGGGGCGGTGACAGGGGCCCTCGAGTGGTCCGGCACTTTCCATGGCATTGGATCGCGGCTCCTGCGCCTCCACGCCCAGCAGATCGGGCTCGATCCGGCCTTCACCATCCACGACCGCGAGGACTCCGCCGACCTGATGAACCTCGTTCGGCATGAGCTCGAATTCAGCCAGTCGGAGAGCCGGTTTCCGACCAAGGGGTCATGCCTCGCGATTTATTCGCGGGCGGTCAACTCGCAGTCTGACCTCGATGAAGTGCTGAGAACGGCGTTCCCGTGGTGCGCGATGTGGTCGGTCCAATTGCGGCAGCTCTTCGGCACTTATGTCGCGGCCAAGCAGCAGCAGAACGTTCTCGATTACGATGACCTGCTGCTCTACTGGGCGTCGATGATGTCGGAGCCATCCATCGTGCGGCAGATTTCTGATCGTTTCGACCATATCCTCGTCGATGAATATCAGGATACCAACCGGCTCCAGAGCGCAGTCCTGCTGGCAATGCGGCCCGACGGGAATGGCTTGACCGTGGTCGGCGACGATGCGCAGTCGATCTACTCGTTCCGAGCCGCCACTGTGCGCAATATCCTTGATTTCCCGACGGCCTTCACGCCTCCGGCGGCGATCGTCACGCTGGATAGGAACTATCGGTCGACCCAGCCTATCCTTGAGGCCGCGAACGCGGTCATCGAGCAGTCGGAAGAGCGCTTCACCAAGAATCTGTGGACCGAACGGACCTCGGCCATCAAGCCGCGCCTCGTGACCGTCAAGGATGAGGCCGACCAGGTCGGCTATGTGGCCAAGTCCGTGCTCGAGGCGCGCGAGACAGGCGTGCCTTTAAAGCAGCAGGCCGTGCTGTTCCGGACCTCCAGCCATTCGGGCCCGCTGGAGATCGAACTCACCCGTCGGAAAATTCCTTTCGTGAAATTCGGTGGCCTGAAATTCCTCGACTCCGCCCATATCAAGGATGTGCTGTCGATCCTGCGCTGGGTTGAAAATCCGCGCGACCGTGTGGCTGGTTTTCGGGTCCTGCAGCTGCTGCCGGGGATTGGCCCCGGCATCGCCGGTCGGGTTCTCGATGTTCTTGTCACCGCGACCGATCCCGTCTGGGCACTGAAAGAAGTGCCGCCGCCGAGCCGGGCCGGGGAGGCGTGGACGAATATGGTGGAGCTCTTTTCTCGCCTCTCCGGTCGCGAGACGTCCTGGCCGCTTGAGCTCGCCTATGTCCGCCACTGGTATGAGCCTCTTCTCGAGTCCGGCTATGAGGACGCGCAGACGCGCGCCGCCGATATCGTGCAGCTCGAACAGATCGCCTCCGGCTACCCCAGCCGGGAGCGCTTCCTCACCGAACTGACGCTTGATCCGCCCGATGCGACCAGCGATCAGGCGGGGGTGCCCTTGCGGGATGAGGACTACCTCATTCTCTCAACCATCCACTCCGCAAAGGGACAGGAGTGGAAATCGGTGCATGTCCTCAACGTTGTCGATGGCTGTATCCCCTCGGATCTGGGGACAGGCAGTGCGCATGAACTCGAGGAGGAGCGCCGTCTGCTTTACGTGGCAATGACGCGCGCGAGGGACGAACTCCATCTGCTCGTCCCTCAGAGGTTCTATGTGACCCAGCAGACCCGCAATGGCGACCGCCACCTCTACGCCCAGCGCACCCGTTTCATCCCGCGGCCGATGACAACCCTGTTCGAGGACATACTCTGGCCGCCTGTGTCGCCGATCCGGCCCGATCTTGTGCCGGGGCAAACCGCGGTAATCGACATCGCTGCCAAAATGCGCGGCATGTGGTAGGGAACGCTGTGCCCCTGACCTCGTTGAATGTGGTTGGAGGGATATCATGGCACCACGAGCAGTCTGGTCAGGCGTCATCAAAATCGCCGAACTTGCGTGTCCGGTGAAGATGTACACCGCAGCGACCACATCCGAGCGCATCGCGCTCAACATGGTCAACCGCGAAACCGGCAACCGGCTCAAGCGGCTGTATGTCGACGAGAAGTCGGGAAAGCCCGTCGACAGCGACGATCAGGTAAAGGGCTACGAAACCAATGACGGCTCGTACATCATTCTCGAGCCAGAAGAGATTGCGGCCGCGGTACCAGACAGTGACAAGAGCCTGACGGTAGAAGCCTTCATCGCCTGCAACCGCATCGAAACCACGTATTTCGACAGGCCGTATTATCTGCTGCCCGCATCCGATGCCAATGAGGAGAGTTTTGTCCTCGTCCGTGAGGCCATGCGCAAGCAGAAGGTTGCGGCCATAGCCCACGCAGTGCTCTTCCGCCGCCTTCGTCCGGTTTTGATCCGCCCGCGCGACAAAGGGCTGATCGCGACGACGCTGAATTTCGACTACGAGGTGCGCTCGGCGAAGCAGGCCTTCAAGTCCATCGGTGAGCACAAGGTCGAGCCAGAGATGCTCGAACTGGCGCAACACATCATCAAGACCAAGTCCGGAAAGTTCGCCCCGGAAAAATTCGATGACCGCTACGAAACGGCTTTGGCCGAGATGGTGCGCGCCAAGATTGCGGGCCGAAAAGTCGTGCCGCTGCGTCGGCCTGAGCCGACCAAAAAGAACGATCTCCTGGAAGCTTTGCGCATGAGCGCCGGGAACAAGGACACGGCGGAAACCAAGAAGTCCACGGCCAAAAAGCCTGCCACTAAAAAGGCGGCAGACACTGGAAAGTCGGAGCGCCGGCGCGCCAGCTGATGATCAGCTGGCCTTTCCTTTCTTGCCTCCTGGCTTATCCTCGAGGCTCTTTTTGAGCGCCGACATCAGGTCGATGACATTGTTAGCCGGAGCGTCGTTACTCTCGGACTTCGGCTGCGCCTTGGCCTTGCTGGCGCGCTTCGGCTTCTGTTTGGACTTGATGATGTCGAGCAGCCGGTCCTGCACCGAATCCTGCATCAGCTCGTCAGACCACGTGGTGGTCCGGTCGGCGATGATCTTCTCGATCATGCCGAGCATTTTTTTGTCCGGCTTGTGCTCATCGATGGTCTCGAAATACTCGTCCTCATCGCGTACCTCATCGCCGAAGCGTAGGGTCCACAAGACGATGCCCCGGTCCGATGGCTGCAGCATGACCGCACGTTCCCTGTTGCCGAGCACAAGCCGCGCGATACCGACAACGCCGCTCGCGGCCATCGCCTCGCGGATGACGATGAAGGCCTCTTCGCCAACCTCGTCATCGGGAAGGACGAAGTAGGGGCTGTCGTAGTAGACCCATTCAATGGTGTCCTCGGGGACGAACTCGCCAATGTCGATCGTCCGTGTGCTCTCTAGCTGGACGGCATCAAGGTCCTCATCTTCCAGGATGAGATAGTCGTCCTCCCCCTTGGCATAGCCTTTGGCCACGTCATCATCATCGACCAGCTTGCCGGAGCCGGAGTCAGCGTATCGCGTCCGGATGCGCTCGCCGGTCTTTCTGTTGATCGTGTGAAAGCGCACCTTGCCGCCGTCTGTCGTGGCAGGGGTCAGGGTGACGGCGCAGGTCACGAGCAGCAGCTTGAGATAGCCTTTCCAGTACGCGCGACCAGCCATGATTTTACCTCCCGATTGCCAAGCAACGCGGCAAGGGTGTCGGCTGTTCCAAAAGTGCTACGAGCCGCCGAGCTCGCGCTGCTTTTTCAGATAGGCAATCGCGCTCGTGAAGCGGTCATGAAAATTGGCCAGACGCGCGAGGCTCGCATCGGGGATACCCAAACCGTCGAATTCCTCGTGCAACGACTTCAGCGCCTCTTCCAGCCGATCCGCTTCGACGAAGAGCTCGTCGATCTGCTCCTGGGTTAGTCGAACAAGTGTGGCCATGCTCTTCCTCCTTGCGGCAATAACCGCGTGAAAGCATGTAGGTTGCCCGCAATCTTGCAAGATTGGCCGCTCGGCGCTCTGCCGGGATCGGGTTCGGGCCGATCCGGCCCAGCGGGAGCTGTGTCCGAGACCCAATTTTGGCAGCGAAAGAACCGCAAATGTGCTAACGCCTGCCTCAAGCATAGGCCCGGAGGCACGCCTTGAGTTTGCTCAACGATTTGACGCTGCAGGCGATTTTTTCGCGTATTTTCGGAACGCTGATCTTTGTCGCGATCAGCGGCGGCGTCCTGACGCTCTGTGCCCAGCTGATGCGGCGGCCCGATGCGGAGTATGAATTCTCGTTCTCGGCCAACCCGCTGACGCACCTGTCGATGCCTGCGCTCGCGATGGCCATCTTGTTCCGGACGACCTGGATGCGGTACCGCGACCTCGATCCGAAAACGCTTCGGCCTGGCTCCTGGGGGCTGGTGGTCATGGTGATCGCGACTGCCCTTGCCGGACTGGCAATTGTGCCGCTGCTCGACCTTTTACGACCGCTCGCCGCGGACGGTCTGCCGCGCACCCTCGGTTATGCTGCCTTGCAGCTTATTCAGGCGACCCAGCAGATCGCCCTGGCTTCGGTCCCGCTCAACCTCTTGCCCTTGCCCGGCCTCACCGGCGGGCTGCTTTTGCTGGCAGCCTGGCCGGAGAGACGACGCCAGTTCAAAAGAGCGGTGCCGGCGGTCTATGCCGTACTGATCATCGTGCTGGTTCTGGGCTGGTGGCCGGATTTCGGCGCTATTCTGGCCCCGTGGCTGATGCGCAACTGATTATTGCGCCGCCGCGCCCATGATCCCCAGTTCCGAGAGAATGGCGTCGAGCGTGCCGTCGGCCGATAGTTCGGAGATGGCTTGGTCCACCTGGGTGCGCAAAAATGTGTTGCGCGTCGATACGAGCGCACCAATCGGGACACTGGCAGTCGGCACAGGGTCTGTCGCGATGATCCGCAATTGCTCGACACTGGGGTCGGTTTCCGCAAGCTGCTGCAGAGACGGCTGCCACAGCAGCATCGCTGCCAGCTTGCCCTCGCGCATGCGCGTCGTCATCAGCGCAAAGTCTGCATAGGGCAGGCGCTTCCAGCGCTGGTCTTCCGGGCGCTGTGCGACGCTGGTGGCAAAGACACGTTCGCCCAGGCTGGCCAGCGCGGTGCCGATAGTGCTCCCATAGGGGATGTCGGCGAGGGACTGATAGTCCTTGTCCGTGACCAGCACGAAGGGAATTTCGGCATAGGGGCGGGTCACGGTTGCCCAGTCCGGGAAGGGCATATTCGGCTGCACCACAATGCCCATGAAGAGGTCGCAGTCATTGTTGAGTTGCACCTGCAGCTCAGCGAGATAGCCGTCGCCATCAAGCGGGAAGCCGCGCAGCGCCTCTACAAATACGACGTCCAGAAACAATGCATCGGCAATCGCCTGAACCACCGCGCGGTCGAGCTTGCCGCCGGCGCTGTAGTCATCGACGCAGGCGCGGATCGAATTGCCCTGCAATGGTCGTTCCGGGCTCAGCAGCTGTGGGGGAAGCACCTGTGCCTCCACCGCCGTTGCAGAAACCATCATCAGGCCAACCAGGGCGCCAATCTTTTTCATCTGGGACATCGGATCATCTCGCTAGAAAAGCAGAAGGGGGCCGAATGGCCCCCTCCCAGAGTATCAGTTTCAATTACTGCTTGGGCAGCTTGAAGACGAAGATCGAGTTGCCCGTACCCGACGGAAGCGGGATTTCCGGGAAAGCCGATGCGATCGAACCGGCTGCGGCGCTGAAGCCGGTCGGAACGACGAGGTACTGCTCGCCATCAAGCGCGTAGGTCATCGGATAGCCACCGATCGGGGCGTTCAGGCGCTGCTGCCAGACAACTTCACCAGTGGTGTCGTCCCAGGCCTTGATGTAGCGACCAGCGTCACCACCGAACACCAGACCACCGGCGGTTGCCAGCAGCGAGGAGGTCATCGAAGCGCGCGAACGAGCCTTCCAGCCTTCGCCTTCGGACTTCTCAACGCCGACCTTGATGGCGTCAACGAGGCCAGCCTCGGTGATGCCTTCGGGAAGGACGCGCGGGCCGAACTTCATGGCGCCGGTAGCGTTACCAGCGGTGAACTCGGACTGCGTGGCTTCGGTCGTGTTGCAAGCTTCGGTCAGCGGCACGTAGAACTGCTGGGTCACCGGGCTGTAAGCGCCAGCCTGCCAGAGCTTACCACCGGAAACCGAGGTACAGACCATCGGCGCTTCGCCGAGGGCGGTCATGATCAGTTCTTCGTTCAGGTGAACCGTACCGTCTTCGTCGATCTTGGAGACGACGTTCTGGACAACGGTTTCCTGCGACCACAGGTATTCACCCGTGTTGCGGTCGAGAGCGAAGAAGATGCCGTTCTTGCCCGGAACCGAGACGATCAGGTTCTTGGTTTCGCCGCCTTCTTCAACGTCAACGAGGACGCGTTCGAACGGGCTATCAAGGTCCCAGTTATCGCGCGGCAGGTGCTGGTAGTACCACTTCAGCTCGCCCGTATCGGCATCGATTGCCAGGGTCGAGTTGGTGTAGAGAACGTCGCCAGTTTCCGAACCACGGATGAGCTCGGCGTAAGGTGCAGGCATACCGACACCCCAGAAGGTGGTGTTGGTTTCCGGATCATAGGAACCGGTTGCCCAAGGCGTACCGCCCCAGCGGTTTTCCGGCGGGACATCGCCCCAGCTGGCCTGCTGTTCCGGGTTGTTCGGATCATCGATGGTGTTGAAGCGCCACTTTTCTTCAAGCGTGTTGAAGTCGTGTGCTACAATGTAGCAACCGCCGGCGGTGCCGGCGATCGAGCAGCCGGAGATGGCCGAAATGATCGTGTCGTTCACAACGATCGGACCGACGGTGTAGCTGTAGCCCTTGTTGACGTCGAACGCCTGGACTTCGCGGATCACCTTGCCGTCCTTGGCGCCGAGCACGATGATGCGCGCGTCGACAGTGGTCAGGACCACGGTGTCTTCATAGAGCGCGATCGAGTTCTTCTGGCGGCGGGACTGGTAGAGCTGGTAGCCCCACTCAGCAGGAACCTTGGCCAGAGCCGGGCGGTATTCCCAGATCAGATCGCCGGTCTTGGCATCCATCGCCTGAACGATGTTGTTGTTGGTCTGAAGGAACAACACGCCGTCGTGCATCAGCGGTGCGGTTTCCTGGATACCGACGTCTGCCATCGGCCAGGCCCATGCCAGCTCCAGATCGCCCACGGTGTCGCGGTTGATGCTGTCGAGCGGGCTGAAAGCCTGGTTGTCGATGGTGCGGCGCCAGCTCAGCCATTCCTCGGCCGGTGGGTTCAGCACCATGTCATCGGTCACGGGTGCGTAGTTTTCGCGGACGCCCTGTGCCTGAGCGACGCTCACCAGCGTCGTCATGCTGACGGCGAGTGCGAGAGCGGCCTTCAGATAGGTCTTTGTCATCTTAAACCTCCACTTTAGCTGCCGAGGCCGATTGGCTGAGGCAGTCCAAAGCAATTCTCAACTTATTTGATCGACGGCAGGGTCTTGCCCCAGGTGTAAGCCTGAGGAACGACAACGGCCGGAGCCGCATCTACAGCCGGAGCATCGGTTGCTGCGCCAGGAGCAACGGCCGTAACTGCGGCCAGATCGATGGCGGCGAGCTTGACCGGATCGGCGTCGAGCGCGGTATCGCCAGCCTGAGCACCGTTGGCCTCAAGGATGTAGGCGAGGATGTTCACATAAACTTCCTCGTCCAGCAGGCCGGGGGCCTGCGGGGGCATTGCTACCGAGATGTAGTCATAAAGGCCTGCACCGGTGCTGAAGTTATGCATAACTTCAGTGCCGACAAGCGCCGGAGCATCTGGGCCCAGCAGTTCGGCGCCGTGGCACATTGCGCACTGACCGCCGTAGTCCTTCTCACCCTGATCGGCCTGAGCCTGGGTGAACACCTGAGCCTGAGTGGGGGTAGCTGCCATCAGGATGCCTGACAGGGCGACCGCCATGCCGAGGGCAAAGCGCGGAGATTTGTGTCTCACAATTTCCTCCAAGACGTTGAAAACGCCATTCGTGAACTATTCGTCCAGCAGCTCATCGAGCATGCGGTCGTGAAGCTGCATCGGACGCTCGGGAATAGCAATAATACCTATGCCGACCTTCCCTGGAGGAATTCTCTTCCAAGGGAGCTAGCGCTAGGGGCGAAGATTTGCGTCCACGTGCACATTATAGCGCGTGGCCAAGCGCCCAGCTACACCCAGCTGGTGCAGATTTTGTGAACTTTTTTTCACCGCACGGAGGAGGGTGGCATCGCCCTTCCATAGCCCGATAGACAAATCAAAGGTGCCCAGATCAGCCTCGGAAACCCAATGAACACTTGAGCTTGGCAGGTTGAGTGACGTCAACGTCTGTCTATCGCTGATCAGAATATCGGCCTCGCCGCGCTGTAAGAGATCGACAAGATTCTGAACTGAAGATGCCGGCAGTATTCGAATTTTTTTTGATCGCAGGTAGCGGCTTAGTGCAAGTCTATCGAGCGCGGTTGGTCCCGGAAAAACTGCCGCGCGAGTGTCTGCATGCGACAATGTGTCCGCCGCGTCCGTCATCGCCCAACCGGTCTTTATCCCCGTTGGCAACAGTTCCAGAAACCCGCGCGTCGATTCGTTGGCCACGACTCCACCGGCAATAATCTGGCATTGTGCCCGCGTGATGCCCCAGTTTCGGGGATTGAAGTCTGCGCCGATCGCAGCGTTGTGGTTGACCACAAGACGGACGCCGAGCTCTTCCGCGATCAGCCCCAAAAGCTCGATATCAAAGCCCGGCATCGCAGAGTCATTGGTCACCAGTGGCGGCATCGACGGCGGGACGCAGACGCGCAGCACCCCCGATTTCTCTACCTCGGCCAGAGAATTGTCGGGCGGCAGGAAGGTCAGCGCAAAGAGCACGGCGCTGGCGCCGAGCAGGTTCAGACCCACCGTCTTCCATCGCCTCCTGGGTCGGACCGGACGGGAACTCATTGTCTTTTGAAATCCACGAGGGCGATGGTGAAGAACAGCACCGCGCCGGCCGCAATGATGCCGGGCCCGAGGAGGGGGTCGAACTGGTTGTAGTTGATCAATACTCCGCGCAGCGCATCGACCGCATAGGTGATCGGGTTGATCTGCACCAGCAACACCAGCCATTCCGGATAGGTGGCGGCCATTTGCGTGCGCGTCAGCGACGGATCGAGCGGAAAGACCGACGAGGAGCAGAAATAGAGCGGGAGGATAATGGTGTTCGAGAAGACACCAAAACCCTCGAAACTGCGCACGCGCGCTGCAAGGATCACCCCGAAGGATGTGAGCCCGAAGGACAGCAGGAACATGAGCCCCAAGGCTATGGCGGCCTGATCCCATCCCAGTGTCACGTCGGCGAACCGCGCCAGGATGAGGACCAGGAAGCCATGCATCGTGGCCACGGTGCTGCCCCCCAGGATCTTGCCGAGCAGAATGGCCCAGCGGGGAAGGGGGGATACCAGCACCTCGCGCAGGAAGCCGAACTCCCGGTCCCAGATCATCGACACCGCGAAGAGGATCGAGGTGTACATGATGTTGAGGACGATCACCGCCGGGAACAGGAACTGCAGATAGGTGAAGGGGATTACGAACCTTACCTCACCATAGGCCTCTCCGCGGAAATAGGGATTTAGCCCGATGCCGAGGATGAGAAGCCAGATTATGGGACGGGAGACACCGCCGATCAGCTGCCCGCGGTCACGGAAAGACCGCATGATTTCGCGTAGCCAGATGGCGTAGATACCGCGGCGGAGAATGGAGAAATTGGTCATATCCGCTTGTTCCGTTTCGCCCGGCCCTTAGGGTTTACTTCTTCGCGTTCGCGCATTTCGCGGCCAGTAATCGCAAGGAACACCGTTTCGAGGCTGGGCTCGTCGATTTGTATCTCTTTGAGGGAGGTGCCGAATTCGATGAGCAGTTCGTCGAGCATGGCTTTGCTCTCGATGGTGATGCCCAGCCGATCATCCGCAAGCATTTGGGCCTCGGGCCACTTCTCAAGCAGGCGCCGCCGCGTTTCCGCGTCGCGCGGCAGGCAACGGATGAGCCCCTTGGCAAACTGGCTCTTGAGCTCAGCTGGCGTGTCGATCGCCTGGATGCGTCCACGGTCGATGACGCATATCAGATCGCAGCTTTCCGCCTCCTCGATATAATGCGTGGTGACGAAGACGGTCAGTCCCCGGTCTCGTCGCTGCTGGTTGAGATAGGACCAGATCTTTGCGCGGGTCTGCGCATCAAGGCCGACGGTGGGTTCGTCGAGGATCAGAATTTTTGGCTCATGCATCAGCGCGCGGGCGATTTCGAGCCGCCGCTTCATACCACCAGAGAAGGTGCGAACAGGGTTTTCGGCCCAATCCGTGAGCTCCACAAGCTCCAGCACCTCGTCGATCCGCCGGACTCGACTGGGCCTGTCCATGCCATAGACGAGCCCGTGAAATTCCAGATTTTCCCAGGCACTCAGGCGGTCATCAAGACTGTCGTCCTGAAACACAACGCCCATCTGACGTCGCGCCAGGTCCGAGTGCTTTCTGATATCGACACCGGCGAGGAATGCGGTGCCCGCGGTCGGTTTGACTAGGCCGCAAAGGATATTGAGCAGTGTCGACTTGCCAGCGCCGTTTGGCCCAAGCAGCGCCATGCTCTGTCCAAGCGGAAGCGTAAGTGACACATCGTCTAGCGCCTTGCGCCCTGAATAGGCGTGGGTGATGCCCGCGAGCATGATCCCAGATCGCTCAAGACTATCCATTGATCCAATTCCCACGCTGCAGCTTCAGGATACACGTCACAAGGCTGCTATCAGCCGAACGCCTCGTTTGCCAGTCTCCGATAGTGGGTACGCCAAAACGCCGCGATGCTTTGGGCAAACCATTCTTCGCCTCAGTCTCCCACGGTGCTGACAAGATCAGGCATTCGGCAGGACACGCTTGAGGATGTCGGCGAGAGTGACCACGCCACGCACGCCATGGGGGCCGGTGACGAGCGCGAGTTGCTCGCTTTCCCGGCGCATCCGGGCCAGCGCCTCATAAACGGGCGTCTCCTCGGTGACGACAAAGACGTCGCGTGCGCATTCGATCGCAGGGGCTTCGCCTGTGAGCAGGAGCGTGTCGCGCACATGCACGACTTTCGGCATGGGCAAGCCTTCTCCCAGCATCAGGATACGCATGTGGCCCGTCTGTTGTGCCAGACGCCGAACATCAGCCACGCTGGCGTCGGGTTGCACCGAGGCCAGCGCGCTGTCCGGAGAAATCAGGCTGCTGACTGGGGTGGTGCCCATGTCGATCAGGCCAGAAAGCTGCTGCCGCACTTCTTCCTCAAGGACGCCGACTTTCGCCGAGTGTTCGACGAGTTGTCGAATGGTGGCAATGTCCTGACCGCCCACAGCAGCACTCTCGACCGGCTCGACGCCTGACGCTTTTACCAGGCTATTGGCAATCCGGTTGATCACCCGCAGCAGAGGACGAAGCGGCCAGATATAGGCTTCGGCGGCGAGACTGACCGCTGTGGCTGCCCGCTCGGGATGAGCAATAGCCCAGGATTTTGGCGCCATCTCGCCGACCACTAGGTGGAGAAAGGTGACGAAGAAAAGCGAGAATAGGAAGGCGGCGCTGTCGGCCAGCCAGAAAGGCGCACCCCAGCCAGTCAGCACCGGCCCGAGCCAGGCGTCCACGGCTGGCTTGGTGATGGCGCCGAGCGCGAAGGTGCAGAGGGTAATGCCAAGCTGGGCACCAGCCAGCATCAGCGTCAGATCGTTCATGCCTCGGATAGCTGCCCGCGCAGCTGCACTTTGCGGGGCCTTCTCCTCGAGCTGGCGGCGACGTGCACCAAGTAGGGCAAATTCGATGATGACGAAGAAGGCGCTCAGCGCAATCAGAAGAAAGGTGGCGACGAGTACGAAAATGGGATCTTTCATCGGGCCTACTCCGCCACTTCCAGAAGGGCGACGCGGACTTTTGTCGGCACATGGCGTTCGATTTCGAGGACCGTCACTGTCAGCTTGCGCTCAATCCGCACGTCGGCGGCGATCTCCGCCTGATCGTCGGGCAGGGCAATGACAATGATCTCATTCACCTCTGGTAGCATACCGGTTTCCGCGATCAGCAGTCCGGCGATGGTCTCGACGTCACCGCGCTCCAGAGGCCGTCCGATAGTGCGCTCCACCTCATCAAGGTGGACGTCGCCATCCATCAGCCAGACCCCGTCACCTTCGGGTGTAACCGCATGCAGTTCCTCGATGTCGTGCTCATCGGTGATTTCGCCGACGATCTCCATGGCGATATCCTCAAGGGTCAGGACGCCGGCAAACCCGCCATACTCGTCAATCACGCACGCCATGTGGTTGCCAGAGCTGACGAGCTTTTCGAAGGCGTCGGGCAAGGCCATCAACGTTGGCACGACGATGGCTGGACGCATGATGGTGGTGACGGAGGCGGCCAGGTCGGCCGTATCGAGATGCGGCAGCAGATCGGAGAGGTGGACGACGCCGATTGGCCCCTCTTCCTCGTCAACGACCGGGTAGCGGGTGTGGGCGCGGGCCATCATCTCGCGGACCTCGCCGATTGTGGCCTCCGGGCCAATCCAGTCCACCTGTGTGCGCGGTACCATGGCGTGCTCGACGTCCTGCTCGGGAAAATCGACAATTCGGTCCATCATCCAGGCGAGCTCGACGGGCAGGTCGCCGCTGTTGCGGGAGTCCGCGATAATGCGCGGGAGATCCTCGCGCGAAGCGCTGACGTCGATGTCATGCACGGGCTCGATGCGCAGCATGCGAAGCAGGACATTGGCCGACATGTCAAAGAAGCTGATCAGCCAGCCCATCAGTTTGAGATAGATCAGCGTAGAGCTCGCCAGCATTTTTGCCAGAGGCTCTGGGTTGGAGATCGCGAGGTTCTTCGGATAGAGCTCCCCGAAGATCATCTGCACGCCGGTAGCGAAAAGCAGCGCCAGGATTGTTCCCGCCGCTATGCCCATCTCGGTGGGGATGCCGATGCCGCCAAGCAGGCTGCCCAGTGCACCACCCACCAGCGGCTCGGCAACATAGCCAACCATAAGCCCGGTAACGGTAATGCCGAGTTGCGCGCCCGAGAGCATGAAGCTTGTCCGCTTGGTGACGGACAGAGCGCGCTTAGCAGCCTTGTCACCCTGTGCGGCTTGCGCCGCCAGCTTGGTGCGATCGACCGCCATATAGGCGAATTCCTGGGCGACGAAATAGCCGCCGACGGCGATGATCACGAGGATGATCGCAAGTCCGAGCAACAGGTAGAGAATTGGTTCAATCATTGCGTTTCGCCTGATGCGCGCTGTGACAGCGGCAGTGTCATGTCACCCTCAAACAGCGCTAATGCCTGTGGTCGGGACTTTGTTCAGCAAAATCTCGGTCGCCGTGCCGAGCGGCCGGTGGCTATCCATTCAATAAGGCGCCGATTGCAAGCCATCCAGCGTAGGCGAATGCGGCAATGACGCCCGAGACGATGATCATCGACACGATCGCAGTCACTGTCCCGAAGATGATCCAGAGCCCATCGCGCTGCAGCGATCCCAGCGCGAGAATGCAGATCGCGATGGCCGGGAGCATGTTGCCGAGCGGAATGGGCAGGAAGAGCACGATAGAGAGCAACAGCACAATTGCGCCGATGACATTTTCAAGCGGTGGACGTGTGAGGATTGTCAGGCGAGGCCGCATCAGGCGTTCCGCCTTTTGCAGCCACGGTCCGACCTTATGCAGTATTCGCTCGAAGTCGGTCCGGTCAAAGGACCGGTCGGCGATGATCCCGGGTAGCCACGGCGGGCGGCCGAGCATCAGTTGCGCTGCGAGAAACAGCAGGGGCGCGCCCAGAACCCCGGATACCCCTGGCGGCACCGGAATAGTGTTCGGGACGGCAAAGACGAAAAGCATCGCGGCAATGGCGCGCTGATCCAGTTCGGCCAAGAGGTCACGAATATGGATGCGGTCCCGATCTGGTCGCGACGCGATACGGCTCAGGGCCGCAGATAAACTGTAGTCTTCATCGCCGTCGCCGTCCGACTGCCCGCTGGAATGCCCGCTCAGCATGGAATGGTCCTCACCTTCAAGGCGGCGCTAACGGGTACCACGCCCGCTAGCGCCAACACATTAGTCTTCCTGCTGGCCGGTGAGGCTGAGGAGCAGCTGGAAGATGTTGATGAAGCTGAGATAGAGCGACAGGGCGCCCATGACAGCCAGCTTCTGATTGCCTTCCGAGCCATTGTGCTCGGCATATTCGGACTTGATGGTCTGGGTGTCCCAAGCGGTCAGGCCCAGGAACACCAGGATGCCGATGATGGAAACGGCGAACTGAAGCACACTCGAGCCGAGGAAAATGTTGACGATCGAGGCGATGACGACGCCAATCAGGCCCATGATCAGGAAGGAGCCGAATTTCGAGAGGTCTGCCTTGGTCGTGTAGCCGTAGAGGCTCATTACGCCAAACATGGCCGCCGAAATGAAGAATGTACGCGCGATGCTGGCGCCGGTGAAATTCAGGAAAATAGAGGCCATGGACAGGCCCATCACGGCGCAGAACGCCCAGAACATCGCTTGCGCCGCGCCGGCCGACAACGTGTTGATCTTGAACGAGAAGAACATCACGAAGGCGAGCGGAGCGAACATCACCACCCATTTGAGGGGCGACGCGAAGATCGGCACATAGAGAGCCGGTGTCGTGCCAACGAAGAAGGCGACGAGGCCGGTGATTACAAGGCCGAGGCCCATGTAGTTGTAGACCCGCAGCATATGCTGGCGAAGGCCTTCGTCGAAAGCGGCGCCCGTCGTTGTTGCGCCAGTGGTGCCCCAGCGCAGGTTCGGTTGTGACGACATCAAATAGTCTCCGTTCAATAAAGAGTATCGGCAAGCGTTTGCGCTGCCTTTAGAATTTCGGGTTCGCTGGCCGAACCGACGATGGCGTAAGCGATCTCGCCGATTTGCCAATAGGCGAGAGCCGACCCTGCGTGGCTGACGACGCTGGGCTGGTGCACATCGAAATCACCAGGACGCGCCGCGAAAATCGAGATGCTGTCGAGGTCAGGGCTATGCAGCACCATTTCGACGCTGGGGCCGAAGCGCGACGGATAGACCTGCACATCCCGAACATCCCAGTCTTCGGGAAGCGCCGGCATGACGATCGCCGTCGCGGACAAGAGCTCCGCCCGGTCGTACTCGGGTGCCTCGGGCTGGGAAACCATGATCGCTCGGACCATGCTGACTTCGTGTGCGCGAAGGGCGGCCTCGACATATTCGGGCAAGACGGGTGGCTTTGTCAGCGCCGTAGTCGCCAAACTACCGGTAAGCGTTCCGATCACGAGAAGGGAAAATGCCGCAAGAGTGGGACGAAGCCTTTCGAACCATATGCGCCTTCCCAGCGCCCCCTGGAGCCGTCGCGCCAGCTCAGACGACCCTGGTTGAGGCGCGCTGTCGAGGTCAGCCATGCTCATGCGCAATTCGTGGTTGATCCGCAGTTCGTCAATGACCTCGGCCGCGAGCGATGGATTGCCGGCAAGGTGCCTTTCGACTGCGAGGCGGCGCGTCGGGTCGATCTGCCCGTCTATATAGAGGGCAAGATCCTTTTCGGTGACAGGGTCATTCATCGTGTGAACTCCCAACGATCTTGAAACGCTTCGGCGGCGCGGAATGCTGGTTGGCCCGCAACGTCTGTCGGGCGCGCGACACGCGGGAGAGCACGGTTCCCTCCGGTATGGTCAGGACCAGTGCGGCTTCCGGATAGGTCAATCCCTCAATGGCGATGAGGTGAAGGGCCTCTCGCTGCTCATCCGGCAGGGCCAAGAAGGCGCGGCGTACCTCGCTGAGGCGCACGGCGTCGTCCTGGCTGGCCGGGTAGCTGGCGTCAGTGGAATGCTCGCGGCTATTCCGGCGGCGAACGGCCTTGCTCCGCTGCCCATCGACAAAGCAATTGTGCATGATGGACATCAGCCAAGGCTTGAGGGCACTGCCAACGCGAAACGTGCTCTGCCGCTCATAGGCGCGCGCTAGCGTATCCTGCACCAGGTCCTCCGCATCATGCGGTTCTCTGGTGAGGGCCAGGGCATAGCGTCTGAGATCTGCCAGATAATCGACGACTTTTGCGAAGGTCTTGCTCATCGGTCCAATATACGCCCGAACCTCCAGATCCCTTCCGCATCAGTTTCGTTTTTCTGATCGGGATCTGGAGCCTGGCTGCAATTGTCCGCAGGACCACGCAAATGAGCCTCACGCGTAGGATCGCGCGCAGGCCTTAGTCGAGCTTGGAAGCCATGCGCTGGGCAATGATGGCGCAGACGATGAGCTGGAGCTGGTGGTAGAGCATCAGCGGCAGGATGATGAGGCTGAGCGGGCCACCGGCGAAAAGGATATTCGCGATGGGGACGCCGGAGGCGAGGCTCTTGGTGGAGCCGCAGAAAATCATCGACTTGCCGTCGGCGTCCTGGAATCCGACAGCGCGGCTGAACCAGGCAGAAAGCGCCAGAACCACGGCCAGCATCACGCAGACAAGCACCATGATGGCGGCCAGCTGCGGCAGCCCGACCTGTGTCCAGACGCCGGCGACCATGCCAGCGCTGAAGGCTGCATAAACGATGAGGAGGATTGAGCCGCGATCGACCGTCAGCGAGATCAGCTTGTGGCGATTGATCCATTCGCCGATCAGCGGCCGGCACAGCTGGCCCAGCCCGAACGGCAACACGATCTGGATGGCGATATTGAGAACGGCGGCGCCATTGAGGCCACCGTCACCGGCCTGAAGAATGAGCGTCGCTAGGAGCGGGGTGAGAATGACGCCCAGCAAATTGGAGACTGCCGCAGCGCAGACGCTGGCCGCCACATTGCCCTTGGCGAGCGCGGTAAAGGCAATCGAGGACTGCACCGTGGAGGGCAGGATGCCGATATATATAAGGCCGATGGCGAGCTCGTCGGTGATGAACTCGCGCCCGGCAAACGCAAGGGCGAGCGCGATCAGCGGAAAGACCAGATAGGTCAAGCCGAGGATGCTGAGCTGAAGCGGCCAGTTGGAAAAACCGGCGATCACCGCTTCGGACTTGAGCTTGGCCCCATAGACAAAAAACAGCAGGGCGACAGCATAATAGGCTGCCTGCCCGACAAACTCTGCAAAAGGCCCGCGCGCCGGCAGGATGCATGCAAGCACGACGACACCGAGCAGCATGATGAGATAGGCATCAATGCCGAACTTCTTGAGGGCCGATTGCAGAGCCATTTTAGGTACCTAGAGTGCTGCGGTGATGACGACTTCGATCAGGCGACGCGGGTCGCCCAGATCGGCAACGCCGACGGTGCAACGGCAGGGGAGGTCTTCCCCGAGCCAAGCAAGCCAGGCGCGGTCCATGTCGGGCTTCTTGGTCATGTCGGTGACAAAGATCTGGGCGCGAATGATCTTGGTCCTATCCGAGCCGGCTTCCTTGAGGAAACCCTCAATCTTTTCGCAGATCTGTCGGGTCTGGTCTTCCATGCCGACGTCGATGTCGTTGGCACCCAGGCCAGACGTGTAGACGACGCCGTTGTGGATGGTCACGGCGTGCAGGGACTTACCCTTCTTGATGCGGTCCAAAGCTATTCTCCTTGTGTGATTGGTCAGTAGCCGACGGCCATGCCGTCCTTGCGGTGGTCTGAGCCACCGATATATCCCTCGCCAAGCCGGTGGATGAGCTGGGCGCCGCCGAAGGCAAAGCTTTCATCCGGGCTCTCGCGCATCACTTCGTGCCCGAAGGCCTCGAGCTCCGCGACGGTTTCGGCCGCCATGGTCCACTCGACGGCGACCTTCTTGCCCTTGACGAAGCGCCAGCGGGGGGCATCGCTCGCCGCTTGCGGGTTCTGGCCGCTGAGCTGGGTCCGGACGACCATCTGCACATGGCCCTGGGCCTGCATTGGTCCACCCATGACGCCAAAGCTCATGAGGGGCGCGCCGTCGCGCATCAGGAAGCCGGGGATGATGGTGTGGAACGGGCGCTTATTGGGCCCGATCTGGTTGGGGTGGCCTTCTTCCAGCGTGAAGCCGGAACCGCGGTTCTGCAGGTGAATGCCGGTTCCCGGCACCGCAACGCCGGACCCGAAGCCGGAATAATTGGACTGGATGTAGGAGACCATCATCCCGTTGGCGTCGGCCGTGGTGATGTAAACCGTGCCGCCCGCTACGGGCGCTCCGGCTCCGAAATCCTGCGCGCGCGCGGGATCGATCAGCTTTGCGCGTGACTGGAGATAGGACTTTTCGAGCAGTGCTTCGACCGGGACCCGCATGGTCTCCGGATCGGAGACAAATCGTTCGGCGTCGGCCGTTGCGAGCTTGATTGCCTCGATCTGGTAGTGGAACGACTGGGCGCTGTCCGGGCCAAAGGCGTCGAGGGGCAGGTGTTCAAGCATGCCCAGTGCCATCAGCGCGACGATGCCCTGCCCATTGGGCGGGATCTCATGCAGGGTGACATCGCGGTAGTTCATCGCGATGGTGCCACACCAGTCATTGCGGTGATTGGCGAGGTCGGCCGCCGTGATAGCAGCGCCATGCTGGGCCGCAAACGCCGCGATCTGTTCGGCGAGCGCCCCACGATAAAATGCTTCGCCACGCGTCTCGGCAATGGCGCGCAGAGACGCCGCGAGCGGTGCGTTGCGGAAGATTTCGCCCGGACCCGGTGCCTTGCCCGCGGGCAGGAAGGTCTCGGCAAAGCCAGGATGGTCCTTGAGCAGCGCGCCGCCCTTGGCCCAGAGTTCGGCAATGGTCGGCGAAACGGCGAAGCCATTTTCAGCATAATCGATTGCCGGAGCGAGCAGCGCCGCAAAATCGAGCTTGCCGAAGCGGCTTGAGAGGTCGACCCAGGCCGAGACAGCACCCGGCACGGTCACACTTTCCCAGCCGCGAACCGGCATGCGGTCCTGTCCGGCAAAACGCTCCGGCGTCCAGGCGGCAGGCGACCGGCCGGAGGCGTTGAGTCCATGCAGTTCCTGTCCGTCCCAGACAATAGCGAAGGCGTCGCTGCCGAGGCCATTGCCAGTGGGTTCGACGACAGTCAGGGTCGCGGCCGCGGCGATCGCAGCATCAATGGCGTTGCCGCCCTTGGCCAGCGCTGCCAGGCCCGCCTGAGCGGCGAGGGGCTGCGAAGTTGCCACCATGTTGCGCGCCATGACGGGTCGACGGGGTGCCCCATAAGGCGTGGTGTAGGAAAACTCGGTCATCTTACCACCCTGCTACAGCCGTCGGGCGGCGTGAATCCGATCCGCCCTCGAGCGTTCCGGTGTTGAATTTCTTGATGATCGAGCAGACACCGCCCGCGGCGTATTCCCAATCCTTCCAGTATTTCACATCGTGTCCCATGGCCGTCAGCTGCTCGCCGACCGACGCATCGATGCGGGCCTCGAGCTTGAGCAGCCCGGGGTCATAGGAATGGGGAATGGAAGAGCGGGGGTAGGAGAAGGTCGCAAAGCGCGGCGCGTCCACGGCCTCCTGCATGGTCATCCCGAAGACGTGCAGATTGAGATAAGTCTGCAGCATCGCCTGCGGCTGGACGTCATTGCCCGGCGAACCGATCGGCATGATCCACTCCCCCTTCTTGCGGGCAAACGCAGGGGCGGGGGTCAGGCGCGGACGGCGGCCGGGACCGGCGACGGCGGGCGCACGTGGGTCAAGGAACGACTGCACGCCGCGCGCCGAGGGGACAAAGCCGAGACCGGGGATGACTGGCGCGCCCACCGAGCCGTCGCTCGGCGTCGCCGAGAAGGCATTGCCCTGCCGGTCAACGACACAGACATAGGAGGTGTCCAGTTCACCGGGATCGCGCCGGCCGTTGCGCGGATCCGGATCAGGATTACGGCCCCAGTTCGAGGGCAGACCTGCCTCGGGCATGCCGGGGTGGGCAGCCTCCGTATCGATCAGCTTGCGGCGCTCGGCGGCATACTCGGGGCTGAGCAGCTTTGCCAGCGGGACGTCGACGAAATTGGGGTCGCCATAGAGTTCGTGCCGGTCGCCATAAGCCAGCTTCATCGTCTCGACGAGGAGATGGATGTATTCAACGCTGTTGTGACCGAGCGCGCGCAGGTCGATGCCGTCCAGCATGGCAAAGGTCTGGCCGAGCACTGGTCCCTGGCACCACGGGCCGCAGGTAAAAATGTCGGCGTCGCCGAACTGCACCGCCGCAGGCTTCTCGACCTCTACGCGGAAATTGGCAAGATCGTCTTCCCGCATCCAGCCGCCGTGCTCGCGGTGGTAGGAGACAATCGCCTTGGCAATGTCACCCTTGTAGAACGCGTTCCGAGCGGCGCTGAGCCCGGCGGCGCGGCCACCCTTGGCAGCAGCAGCACGCTCTTCGTCGATCATATAGGTAATGGTGTTGGCGAGGTCGGACTGCACCAGGATATCGCCGGCCTTCGGCGGTTTCCCACCCGGCAGGTAAATCTCGGCATTGGCCGGCCAGCGACGGTATTCTTCCTCATGATCGGCGATGATCTCCGCCATCAGCGAGGGGACGGGGAAACCGTCGCGGGCGAAGCGCAGGGCCTGGGCCGCACACTCGCCAAACGACATCGTTCCATAGCGCTCAAGCGCGGTGATCCAGCTATCCGGTGCTGCCGGCACGATCGTGCGCAGCAGACCCGGCGGCATCTTGTTGCCGTGCTCCGTCCGAAAGAGGCTGGCATCGGTGAGGGCGGGCCAGGTGCCCAGCCCGCTGATCGAAATGACCTCGTCAGTCTCGGCCCAATAGATCATGGTCGGAGCGACGCCGCCAAAGCAGACGTATTCGCTCTGCACGACGCCAAGGGTGATGCCCCCGGCGACGCCGGCATCGATGGCGTTGCCGCCGGCCTCAAGAACCTGCAGGGAAACCTGCGCGGCGAGATAATGACCGGCGGCGGCCATGTGCCTGGTGCCGATATGGCGCGTGCGGTGCGGTGCGACTGACGATTGTGTCATGGTGGCGTCAGGCTCCCACGGCGTAGGGAGCGAGGTCGATATCGGTCGCTTCGCCCATGGCCAGCTGGGTCAGCAGCTTGCCTGCAAGCGGGCCCATGGTGAGGCCGCCGGCGCCCAGGCCGTTGCCGATCAGCACGTTGTCGAAGCCGGGCAGGGCGCCGATCAGCGGCTTGTAGTTTTCAGCCATCGGGCGGAGACCGATGCGCGTCTCGATATGGGTGGCATCGGAAAGGCCAGGTGCCAGATCGAGTGCGAAGTTGAGCACTTCCGCCTGTCCACCTGCGGTGAGGCGGTAGTCGAACCCGACGCCGTTTTCGCGGGTCGCACCGGCAACGACGCGATTGTCGTCGAACGCCAGCATGTAGTGCGAGACCTGCGGCAGCAGCACCGGCCAGTCGATGGTTTCTTCCTTGACGCCCAGATGCACGATCTGGCCACGCTGCGGTTCAACGGAAATGGTCGCGCCGATTGCGGTCAGGGCCTGGTTGGCCCATGCGCCGGCGGTGACGATGACCATGTCGGCTGCAATGGCCTCGCCATCGAGGCTCACGCTTGCCTTGCCGTCCTTGCTCTCGATGTCGGCGTGACCCTGGCGGAAAATCGCGCCATTGGCTTCAGCGGCGCGGCGCATCGCACCCGCAATGGCGCGCGCTTCGACGCGTGCACCACCGGGAATGTGGAGGGCCATCAGGCCATCGCGCAGCGGGGGGAACATCTGCTTGGTCTCGGCAGCGCTGACCCGGCGGACGGCGCCCGCTTCAGGAACATCGGCAACACGCGGAAGGACGCGCGCTTCGATTTCGGCCAGCTGCTCTTCGGTTTCGGCCAGCACCAGCGCGC
This sequence comes from Devosia sp. SD17-2, assembly GCF_029201565.1. Classification (GTDB taxonomy): domain Bacteria; phylum Pseudomonadota; class Alphaproteobacteria; order Rhizobiales; family Devosiaceae; genus Devosia. The sequence continues at coordinate 2,333,943 of NZ_CP104002.1, read as the reverse complement.
CAACCTGGCGGTAGCCAAACTCGGTTTCACCACGAGCGGCAAGACCTTCTACCAGCGGGCGGTAATAGGCGCCGCCAGCAGCATAGAAGCGGTAAAAATCAGGGTCAGTGACCTTTGTGGCCCAAGGGCAGACAATGCCTGCACCGGCCAGGGTCGCCTTGCCCTGATGCACCTGATCAATGACCGTCACCTCGACATTGTCGCGCTGGCTCAGGTGGTAAGCCGCGCTGGAGCCCAGGATACCGGCACCGACAACTACGATACGCATGGGAATACCTTTCAGAAAATCAGCGACTACGGGGATCGAAAGCGTCCCGAAGTCCGTCGCCGAGGAGATTGAAACTGAGAACTGTGAGGAAGATCATCATGCCCGGCCAGGCGGCGATCCACGGTGCCGTAGACAGCGAGCGCTGAGCAGTGTTGAGGATCGAACCCCAGGATGCCGCCGGCGGCTGCTGACCAAGGCCAAGGAACGACAGGCTCGCCTCCGAAATAATGGCCGCAGCGATGGTGAGGGTTGCCTGGACGATCAGTGCCGGCAGTACATTGGGCAATACGTGCCGGAAGGCGATGCGCGCGTGAGAATTGCCCATCGAGCGGGCCGCCTCCACATAATCCTCGGACTTGACGCTGATCACCTGGCCACGGGTCAGGCGGACAAAGAGAGGGGCTGCCGTCACGCCGATCGCGATCATCGAGTTGATGAGGCTGGGCCCGAGAAAAGCCGCCAGCGAAATCGCGAGGATCAGGAACGGCATGGCCAGCATGGCGTCGGCAACGCGGCTGATGCCGACGTCGGCCCAGCCGCCGAAATAGCCGGCAATGAGACCCAGGGGCACGCCAATGGCGATGGCGATCACCACCGAGATCAGCCCGGCAAGAAGCGAAGCGCGCGCGCCATAGATGATGCGGGCGAACATGTCGCGTCCGAGTTCGTCGGTGCCGAACCAGTGCAACAGGCTCGGGCCCTGCCGGATGGCAGTATAATCCTGCGCATTCGGATCAAAGCTGGTGACGATCGGCGCAAAGATCGCGGCGAGGACGACGAGGACGATAAAGCACAGGCCGACGATTGCTCCCTTATGCCGGAACAGGCGCTTGGCGAATTGGCCGAACCGGTTTTCGTGATCGGCAGCCATGGTGGGGCTGGTTGCGTTGGTCATGGTCCTAGCCCCGCAATTTGGGGTTGGCGAGCATGTAGCCGATGTCGGCCAAGAGGCTCAGAATTACGTAGACAAGCGCCGTGACCAGCACCACGCCCTGAACGACGGCATAATCCCGGTTGTAGACGGCATCGACGATCAGCTTGCCGAAGCCCGGGATGTTGAAGATCTGCTCGGTGAGCACGGCGCCGCCGAGAAGACTGCCGAACTCAAGCGCACCAAGGGTGATGATCGGGGTCAGCGCATTGCGCATGGCGTGGCGAATGACCACGGTCTTCTCATCAAGGCCCTTGGCGCGGGCCGTGCGGACATAATCGCTCTGCAACGCCTGCAGCATGGCCGAGCGCGTATGGCGCATGATGACGCCCGCAATGGCACTGCCAAGCACGATGGAGGGCATCAGCAGGCTGAGGAATGATCGGGCGGGATCCTCGAACGGGCTGACATAGCCGGACGCCGGCAGCCAGTTAAGGGTGACCGAAAACACCAGGATCATCATGATGCCGAGCCAGAAATTAGGCACCGAAATTCCGGCCAGTGCGAAGACATTGGCGCCGTAATCCCACGCGCTACGCTTCTTGACGGCGGCAATCACGCCGGCGACGAGCCCGACGCCGAGCGCCAGCACCATCGCCATAACGGCGAGCTGCAGTGTCACGGGCAGGCGCGAGGCGATGAGATCAAGCACCGGACGGCGCATGCGCATGGATTGCCCGAGGTCGCCCTGCAAGACGCCTCCGATCCAGTCGAAATATTGCAGCGGCAGGGGGCGGTCGAGCCCATATTGCTGCCGGATCTGCTCGATCAGCTCCGCTCCGGCCTCTTCGCCCGCAAGGGCGATCGCGGGATCGCCTGGCAATAGGCGTTGCAGCAGGAAGATGATGACCGACAGGATCAGCAGTGTCGGAATGATTTCAAGAAGCCGTTTTCCGATCAGGCGGATCATGGGGTTGTCCCTTTCGTGCTGTCCGCGCGGAAGGCTGCAAAGAGGCGCTCGAGGCGTGGGTCCACGTGGGCTGCGCCGGCAAGATCGTCGGGCGGCGGAAGCTCATCCTGAAAGTGGCAGGCGGCCGGCTGGCGTCCATTGCTGCTCACGAGGGCAGGGCGCTCCTGCTTGCACCGCTCCTGCGCGAAAGCGCACCGCGTGTGGAAATGGCAGCCCGAGGGCGGATTGAGCGGGCTCGGCATATCGCCTTCGAGCGGGCGCATATTGTCTCGACCCGCCGGATCCGGTTGCGGGATCGAAGCTATCAGCGCGCGCGTATAGGGATGGCGCGGCCGCACGAAAACATCCTCGGTGTCGCCGATCTCGACGATCCGGCCGAGATACATCACTGCGACGCGGTCGGCGATATGCCGGACCACCGAGAGGTCATGGGAGATGAAGAGATAGGTGAAGCCGAACTGCTTCTGCAGGTCTGCCAGAAGGTTGAGCACCTGCGAGCGGATAGAGACGTCGAGTGCCGAGACCGGCTCATCACAGACCACCAGTTCAGGCTGGGACGCGAGAGCGCGGGCGATGACGATGCGTTGGCGCTGTCCGCCGGAAAATTCGTGCGGATACCGGTGCATGTGCTGGGGCGAAAGGCCGACCGCACTCAACAGCTCCCGGACTCGGGCAGGCCGCTCTGCAGCAGGTACGATATCATGCAGCATCAACGGCTCGGCAATGGCCTGACCGACCGTCATCTGCGGATTGAGTGATGAGAACGGGTCCTGAAACACCAGTTGCACGCGCTTGCGCAGCGACAGCAGCGCCTTGCCGCTAAGGGTGGAAATATCTTCCCCCGAAAGCTCGGCGGTCCCGCCGCTCGGTTCGATCAGCCGCATGATCAGCCGGCCGAGCGTGGACTTGCCACAGCCTGACTCGCCCACCAGCGCCAAAGTCTCACCGCGCGCGATCTCGAACGAAACGTCGTCGACAGCCCGGACGGTCTTCCGCGGACGGCCAAAGATCGTGCGTTCGGCAACGAATTCCTTGGAGAGCTTCTCCACCTTGAGCAAGTTCATGACGCCAGTGTCTCCAGGGGCGTGCGCCAGCAACGGGAGTTGCGGGTTTCGGACAGCTTCACCAGCGGCGGCGGGGTGTCGCATTTTTCGATCCGGAACGGGCACCGGTCGGCAAAGCGGCAGCCGCCGGAACGCGCACTCGGCGCGGGCATCGCGCCCTCGACCACCGGCAGGCGCGTCTTGCGTTCACCGAATTTGGGAAGCGAACCGAGCAGGCCAACCGTGTAGGGGTGCTGCGGAAAGGCGAAGAGGTCTTCCACCGGCGCCTGTTCCACCACCTGGCCGGCATACATGACGACGACGTCATCGCAGACCTGGGCAACTACGCCCAGGTCATGGGTAATCAGGGCGATAGCCGCGCCGGTTTCTTCGCGCAGCTTGCCGATGAGATAGAGAATTTGTGCCTGGACGGTCACATCGAGCGCAGTCGTCGGCTCATCGGCGATGAGCAATTGCGGCTCGCAGGCCAAGGCCATGGCAATCATAACGCGCTGCCGCATGCCGCCGGACAGCTTGTGCGGATAGTCGTCATAGCGCCGCTCGGGCGAAGGAATGCGCACCAGCTTGAGCAGTTCGATGGCGCGTGTACGCGCCTGATCCTTGTCGAGATTTTTGTGCCGGATCAGCGACTCCGAGATCTGCATTCCAACCGTGTAGGCTGGATTGAGCGATGTCATCGGCTCCTGGAAGATCATGGCGATACGATTGCCGCGGACATCCCGCCAGTCGGCAGGACTTTGCTGCAGCAGGTCCATCCCGTCGAATACGGCTGAGCCGCCGACAGCGACGCCACCCCCGAGAAGGCCCATGATGGCGAGCGAGGTGACGCTCTTGCCACTGCCGGATTCGCCGACGATGCCCAGCGTGCGGCCCGGGCTGATGGAAAAGCTCACGTCATCGACGACGGTCGACTGCTCTTCCGTTCCCTTGGCGAAGGTGACAGAGAGGTTTCGCACGTCGAGCAGAGTTTGAGTTGGATCAGTCACGCTTGCCCCGTGGCACTAGTGCGTTCTGCAGGAAAAGCCGGCGCGCCCTTGGGCACGCCGGCAGAGGCTTTAGTCGCGGGAGACGCCGTCGAGGCGGATGATGCCATCGGGATAGGCGGTGAAGCCGGCGATATCGGCAGTCATCGCGTATGCAGCGCGCTGGTTATAGAGATAGATGCCCGGCATATCGGCCATGATGGTCGCGATCACCTTGCGATAGATCTCCTTGCGTGCAGCATCGTCCGAGTTTGCGCGGCCTTCGGCAAAGAGGGCATCGAGCTCTTCGTTGCAATACTTGCCGGCGTTGTTGGCAGCGCCGCAGGCGAGGACAAGCGACACGTTGAGGTCCGGATCGACGCGACCGGACGAGCCGATCACATAGGCTTCGAACTGGCCGGCCGTTGCACGCTCACGCATGGACACGAACTCGGTTGGCTGGATGTTGAGGGTGATGCCGGCTTCCGACAGCATGGCCTGCATCATCTCGGCAACAGCGAGGCGCTCCGGCGAGGTCGAGATCATGAGATCGATCTCGACGCTCTCGACGCCGGCTTCGGCGAGCTTGGCACGGGCAGCCTCCACATCGCGCGCTGGCACCGGGAAGTCCGTGTTGTACCAGGGGCTGGTCGGCGGGAAGGGCTGGTTGCCGGCAGCGTAACGGCCACCGAAGACGACCTGGTTGATCGCTTCGCGGTCGATGGCAAGGTTGAAGGCCTCACGGACCGCAACATTCTCGGCAACCGTGGGGTTGGCGCCTTCACCGTTGAGATTGAACAGGATCATCTCGTATGCGGGCTGGTCGCCGACGGCGATCTGCAGCGAGGAATCCGACTCGATCGAGGGCAGATCGTTGGGTGCAATGTTCTCTGCGAGGTCGAGGTCACCCGAGCGCAGGTTGAGCAGGCGCACATTGGTGTCGGTGATCGGCAGATAGGTCACGGTTTCGAAGGAATAGTCAGCAGCGCGCCAGTGATCGGCGAACTTCTTGATGACCAGACGCTCCTGGGGAAGATATTCGGCCACCGAATACGGGCCGGCGCAGACCGGCGCATTGGCGAAATCTTCAGCCGAAACCGCTGCGGCTGCGGTTGGCGAAATGATCATGCCGGCGCGGTCCGTCAACTGGGTGAGCAGCGAAACTGATGGGGCTTTGAGCTTGAAGACGACCGTGTACTCGTCGGCCACTTCAATGGTGTCGATGGCCGAGATTTCGCTGGCACGGCGCGAGCCTTCGAGGGTCTTGTTCCGCTCAAGGGTGAACTTGACGGCTTCAGCGTTGAACGGCGTGCCGTCGTGGAAGACCACGTCCTGGCGCAGCGTCAGCGTGACTTCGGTGCCGTCTGCAGACCAGGCCCAGTCCGTCGCCAGCATCGGCACGAGATTGCCCTGGGCGTCGATGTCCACGAGCTTGTCGCAGATCGACTGCAGCGAGACGCGGCCGACAAAGGTCGCATTAGTCGCCGGGTCGAGCGAACCGGGATCGTCGCGCATGCCAATGCGCAGGTCGGACCCGAAAGCCGTAGTGCTGACCATCAGCGCCAACACGCCGGCAGAAAGCGCAGTCTTGTAGTGTGTCATCTGAAATTCCCTTGCCACCAAGGGCCTCCGGCTCACGCCATCCCCATGGCATTTTCGAACCATTAAGACCATTGGTTCTACAACCAATTTGCCACCCGATAAAACATTGGCGGAAACTGGGCGTCAAGTTAGCAATTAGCCGTGTATTAAAAAACCATTTGCAAGATTGGTTTGTATGTTTCATGGTGCTGAGGGCGATTATTGGGGTGCGCATAGACATTTGCGTCGGGAGGGGTACGATGGTTGGCAAGGCGGGCAAACGCGCAAGCAGCGAGGAGATTTCAAAGCGGCTGCGCGAAGCCATTGAGGCAGGTGACCTCAGCGAGGGCGGGCGCCTGCTGCCGGAGCGAGACTTATGTACGCGTCTCGATGTGGGCCGCTATGGTCTGCGGCAGGTTCTCGATCGGCTGGAGGCGGAGGGCATTATATGGCGGCGTCAGGGGCAGGGGACGTTCATCTCCTCCATCCACCCCCCGCGTCCCGAGGCCTTCCTCGAAGAGGCTGCCGAAACCAGTCCGGCAGAGATGATGGAAGTACGGATCGAGTTCGAACCCATCATGACCCGCCTCTGCGCTCTGCGGGCGTCCCGCGAACAGATCCAGGATATTCGTCAGAAAGCCAACTTCGTGGCCAATGCCGACACCGCTCACGGGTTCGAAAACGCCGACTTCGCCTTCCACCGCTCCATCGCCACTGGTGCAAACAATATCCTGCTGCTGGCCATGTACGATTTGGCGACCGCTACGTTGCGGCGTGCCGACTGGCGCGTCGCCCGGCAGAATACCTTTTCGAAGTCCCGCCGTTCGGACGTCTTTGCCGAGCACGAAAGCATCATCGTCGCCCTGGAAGACCGCAACCCCATCGCCGCCGAAGCCGCCATGCGTCGCCATCTCCAGTCGGTCTACGAACACCTCCAGCGTCGCCAGCAATAGGGAAGGCACCAGCCAAAGGCAAAAGCGCATAACTGGCGGCATAAACTTCTCAAATCTGGCCCAAGCTTCTGGCGGAGGCAGACGTCTCACTTTTGAGTAGACCCGATCGGAGACCTGACAATGCGCCGCGCCGCTCTTGCCTCTGCCTTGCTGTTCACAGCTTGTGGGCCCGCCCTTGCCCAAAATCTCGATGCCTTCACCAGCGCCCTCCGACACGCGCCAGAGGCTTTGCTGGTGCAGCCGGCGCGCGTTTCAATTCAGCTTTGTGGACATCTGGGCCCTTAAGGCACTTGCCGATTTCGAAGGGATGACCCTTGGGGCAGACGGCCTCTTGCGCACTCAGCTTCGCTATGAGCTGCGGCCCATAGCAGCCCTGCATGCCGGCGGCGTGGCCGCGTGGGAAGCCAAATCGCGAGTGCCGCTTGACCAACTCGGCTCCGTTTCCGGATTTGGCAGCATACCTGATAATGTCGCGATCTGGTCCCTGGCCGACGACACCTCTGCTAACAGCCTGCGCGATGCGCTTGTCGCGGACGGCTTCGCACCAGTGGGAGAACAGGGCGCGCTTGGGAACGGCACACCCATGGTGCCCGACCTGCGCAACCGTGATCCCTCTAATCCGTGGCGCAGCGCGGTCGGCGCGGCCAGCTTCGTCATGACCCACGGCAATGCGGTCGTGCAGGCCGCCCGACCCGAAGTCCTGCCGATCCTTATGGACGGCCAGCGCAGCGTCGCCGAGAACACTATCGTCGCCACCGCCCTCACAGGGCTCGAACAATCGGCCGGGGACGGCTGGATTGTCCAGGCGATGGTGATCTCTCCAGCCTTCGGGGCGGGAAGGGTCGATTTTTCCAGTTTCACGGTCCCAGACGGCGGCTCGTCGGCCCAGATGCGTGAGAAAATCGAGGCCAGCCTTGAAGCAAGCGCTAAGGGCATCCCGTTCTATCTTGGTGGCGTCATTGCCGACGTTCAGTTGGATGGGCCTGGTGTCGCCATCGCTCTTGTCTATCCTGATTGCACGACCGCTGGTGCTGCCGCAGAGGCGATTGCCAAAAGATGGGTAGAGACCATGCCCGAAACCGCGCAGGGAAAAATGACAGTAACCTCAGGAGACAGCGTCAATGGCCTGTGCTCCGCTCTCGTGACCGTCTTCGGGAGCAGCGAGGCTTCATCGGTCAACCCGATCTTCAAGGCCTTGTTCGAGATGGACATACGCGGCCAATTCTCGGTTCTCCAAATTGGCGCGGTTGATTGAATGGCGACCGGTAGCAACAGCGGCGGCTTGTCAGACATCGCCGCACTACAAGAAGCGATCGTCAGATCAGCCATCTCCGATCTCGCAAAATTCCCGCGCGATTCCAGCGACTGTGGCGTGCAATGGAAACGAATTGTCATCAACCTCGAAGCGCGGTGGGACGGCAGCGAAACGGAAACTAGCGTCATCAGTTTTGGTGTGGTCGAAGGGACTGACGGCTCGCTGCGAAAAAGCTCGTTCCGGCTTTCGGAGAACAGTCACAGCCTGTTTCAACAGCTGGCCACGATGATGAAAGCTCGTGACGGCGCATATTGGAGCGTGGTCGACCTGGTCATCAATGCGAGCGGCGAGTTCTCATTCGTTTTCTCCCATGAGCCTCCCTACCGCCTGGATGGCCATCTCCACGACACACGCTTTGCCGACTACCTCCAGCGCTACGCGGCCGAGAGGGTGGAAGAGTGACACTGAAGCGGCTTGGTCTCTTTGCTGGGCTCGCGATTGCAGCCCTGATGATCTTTGCGATGTTCGGAATGAATGGCCGAAAACTGGTCGCAGAGGACACGTTCTCCGACCCTCAGTCGATCGCTCTGGCCAATGCCATGATGGAGGGCGATGTCGAGGAGATGGATCGTCTGGTGTCCGAAGGTGCCGATCCGAATGGGACTGGCAGGGATGGGATGACGCTCCTTGAATGGGAAATCCTGCGAGAGGGGCATACGGGCTTCAGAGAGCTCCTCCGCCTCGGCGCTGATCCGACCGCTATCGGCTGGGGCGGCGAAACGGCCATGCACATCGCAGCCATGTATAGTAACCCAATCTACCTCAAGGCCCTGATTGCCAAAGGTGTTCCTGTCGACGTCGTCGATGGCAAGATGGAGCGCACGCCGCTCTTCTCGGCACTTATGAGCAATCGGCAGGACAACATCGACTTTCTGCTCGAGCACGGCGCCAGTCTTGCCTTCGCCGATCGCAATGGCGAGACCCCGCTGCACGTTGCTGCCGCGATCAATGACTTTCACAACACCCTGCGCTTCCTGCAACTGGGGGCTGATCCTCTTGCTGAGAACCGGTTGGGATCAACGTTCCAACGTGGAATTTTCAAGTCGCGCCCGGATCTTCTCAACGTGTCCGCCAAAGCGGATCGCGACCGGATCGTCGCCTTCCTGTGGGAGCGCAATATACCGCTCGACCCGACGGCCGAGCGGTAAAAGCGCCGTTACCGAATGCTGACGAAGGTATGGTTGGTCAGTTGGAGTGCCTTGAGGTCGATCCCCAACTCGCGGAACCCGTCGCCATAGTGTTTTGCCGCAGCGGCGTGCAGCGCGCTATCGCGGGTCGCCGCGATCTGCACTCTGTTGGCCATCACAAGGACTGTGTTGTAGATCAGTGTCTCGGCAGCTATCTGCTTGTCCGCATTGCTCATGGCGATGACGTCCGGGCTATTTGAAATCGCCGCCCGCATACTGTTCCGCACTGACAAAATAGCCCTTGGGTCGAGGAACTCGACATTGTTGACGAGCGCCCAACTGGCAATGAGATAGGCGGTGTTGGCGTCTGCTAGATTGTCTGCATCGAGACCATTCAGGGCCATCTCATAGGCGAATTCCCGCAGCCAATTCCGTTCCAGCGCCGTGGCGATATCCGCAGCCCGATCCGGATTGGAGCGTATCAGCTGGTCCCGGAAGCGCTCACGGACGCGTGCTGAAACTTCAAGATCTCTCTCGAACTCCATCACCGACCTGTCGATGGCGGTCGGGGGTGGCGTCGTAAGAGGTCTGACATTGGCGACGCTCGCCATCGCCGACTGGGCGACATAGGCGTTCGTGAGGTCAATGGAGTCATTGAAGAAACCCATCCCGAAATCCTGCGCCGCTGCGGTGAGGGGCACCGCTAAAAAAGCTGTGCCCAACAATGCGGCTAAAACGCTTCGAACCCTGCCCATCCGCAATCTCCTTGAACCTTCGCCGCCGTCTCTTGGCGGCCTATTCATGGGACGCCGCGAAAAGGCCGGACCTTGGTCGGAATGCCGAAATTCGATGGGTGAGGGATCGTCTTGGGCAGCCAGGTGAGGATTACTAAAGGTCCTAGGCAGTGTCCGCCTAAGCCGGGGCCGGTGCACCCGGTGGGGCGAAGACGGCATGTCGTCGAAGCCGATCGCGCAGATGTCGCCTGGACACTTAGCCCGCGTCATTGACCCGCAGTGTCCTAATGTGGACCAGGCCCTCACGAGGTCTGGTCGGGTTGAGGTGGTATCCTGACAGACGGCCCCGCTCGTCCACGCAGGCGCTTGTCTTGGCCGGGGCTCTATTCCAGTTCGGCGAAAAGCGCGTCAAAACGTTCCTTGGCCTTGGGTGGGTTGCGAACGGCTTTGGCGGCCTCGAGGTTGGGGGAGGGGTCGTCCACCACGACGAGCGCGATCATGCCCATCGCGAGGTGGGGAAGACACTTGATGCCATAGACACCGGGGACGGTGAAGGTCACGCTGACCTCCTTGCCCATGGCGCCCTTAAACAGTTCCGCGCCTTCGGGCGCCATGTCACGAATACTCTCTGCGTTGTGGCCTGGATCGGTGGGTACGAACTTGACGGCGTCGCCGCTGGCGATCCGAAGAAGCGCAGGCTCGAACACCATAGTGCCGGCCTCTCCCTTGTTCAGCATCTCGACTTCGTGCTCGGCTGCAAAGGCGGGCATGGGAGATAGCGCGATCGGCGCGGCTACCATCGCGACTGTCCCTGCAACGAACTTGCGTCTCGTTATTCCAGACATCCATTTCTCCTCGGCATCAAGCCTGTCAGCACTTCGGCATTTGCGTGGAGCGCTGTCCTTTGCCCCGATCTACAGCCGACGCTTTCGCTAGGTTCCACCAGCGCCGACAGCAAGGCAATCCAATTTATCGGCATCGGTGGAGGGTTTGATCTCATCACCATCACGCGCAGATGTGTGTGGCAACTTGACGCACCTCTTCCGGTGGGCTTAGCTCAACGATGTTGAGAGTCAAAAACTGCCAACCGATCAATTCGCGGGCAACGCGCGATCCGGGTTGGGCCTATTTTAAGCAATCTTAGGAGGAGGTACTCGTGAAGAGTAACTTGAAGATGGCGGCCCTTGTTACGGTCGCGGCCTCGGCATTGATGCTCCAGGCATCCGTCGCCCAGGAAAACCCCATCGACAGCATCACGACCGTTACGGACGAAATGCTGACCAATCCGCCCGACGGCGACTGGCTGATGTGGCGCCGGACCTATGACGGTTGGGGCTACAGCCCGCTCGATCAGATCAATAAGGAGAACGTGGGGGAGCTTGAGCTGGTTTGGTCATGGGGCATGAGCCCGGGCCGAACCCAGGAAACCCCATTGGTGCATGATGGCGTCCTGTTCCTGCAGAATGCCGATCACCGCATCCAGGCCCTTGATGCTGCGACGGGTGACCTGATCTGGGAATACCAGCACGAGTTGCCCACAGGCGTGAACCCCGGTGGCGAGCGGTCGAAGGCCATCTATGGTGACACGCTCATCGTTGCGACGCGTGACGCCCATATCATCGCTCTTGATATCAAGACCGGCCGTCTGGTCTGGGACCAGCAGGTTGCTGACCACCGCAAGGGTTTTGCCTATTCCAGTGGCCCGATCGTCGCCAATGGCGTCATCATCCAGGGCATGACCAACTGCTCCAATGCCCAACCGGGCGGATGCTATTTCACCGGTCATGATACGGAAACCGGCGAAGAGCTTTGGCGCGTGCATACGATTGCCCGCGGCGATACCCCTGAGGGGAACAGCTGGAACGGCGTGCCGCTCGAGAACCGCTATGGCGCGTCCGCGTGGATCTCCGGCTCGTATGATCCTGAGCAGAACCTGGTGTTTGCCGGCGTCGGTCAGGTCTATCCCTGGAACACCGAAATTGCAGGGCTGGTGCCGCCAAGTGACGACCCCAATGTCACCAATGAGGCGCTCTACACCAACTCGACCCTCGCCATTGATCCTAACAGCGGCGAGCTGAAGTGGTACCACCAGTATCTGGCCACGGACTCGCTCGATCTGGACTATGTCTATGAGCGGATGATCTTTGACGACATGATCGTCACCACCGGCAAGCTCGGCATCATCGAAGCGATCAACCGCACCGACGGCAAGTGGCTGTGGGCAAAGGAGACCGTTCCCCAGAACGTCGTTCTGTCGATCGATCAGGAAACAGGCGAGAAGGAAATCAATCCGGAAGTCATTCCAGTCATTGGGGAAACCACCTTCAACTGCCCGGCCGACCCGGGCGCACGCGCCTGGCAGGCGACCTCCTATAGCCCGCGCACCGGCGCCATCTATCTGCCGATGGTCGAGTTCTGCTCCAACACGACGGTCAATCCGCTCGATCCGGGCCAGATCTACACCAGCGGTGGTCTGCAGACTTTCTCCCGCGTCCCGCATCCAGACAGCGACGGCAATATTGGCCAGGTCCGTGCTGTTAAGCTCGATGACCAGTCTGACATGTGGGAATACCGCCAGTATGCGCCGGTCACCACCTCGACCCTGCCAACAGGTGGCGGTCTGGTCTTCGTCGGCACGCTGGACCGTAAGCTCCTCGCATTCGACGATGAAACTGGCGAAGTGCTTTGGGAGAGCGGCAAGCTGAGCAACGCGCTTGAATCCTTCCCCATCAGCTACGAAGCCAACGGCAAGCAGTACATCGCCGTGGTTGCAAACTGGGGTAACGGCCTTGGTCGCCTGCAGTCGCTGACGCCGGACGTCAAACTGCCGCCGAACAATCCGGTCTCGCTCTACGTCTTCGCACTGCCCGACGCTAAGTAAGCGCCTGGCGCCTTGTCGAATTGCCCGGACGCACTGGACCATACCGGTCGCGTCCGGGTGCCTATTGAGGTTGTAGTGTGCGGACTAAATCCACGTCTTTCGGCCAGATCGTTGGCGCCATTGCGCTGACTCTGCTGGCTTGCGGTGCTTCACCTGCGCAGGAACCAGAATTCAACGACACTCCCTATGCCGATCGCCAGTGGGAAATCGGTCGGCGCTTCGACGAATCCAAATTGCGATATTGCGTCGATCCACGGGACGCCGACTGGGAAATCGGCGAAACGATCGCCGACGCCATCGCCGCCGCCCTATTGCTGGAGCCGGAGCGCTACGTCGTCGAAAGCCAGTTCGTTCAGGAAGACATCACCAAGGTCTATGCGCTCATGTTGGAGCAATGCGACCTCTATCTCGGTTTCAAGCTGATCCCCGAGGGCTACGCCGACTGGCTGGCCATTACCCGGGCCTATTACGAAAGCGACTATGTCTTTGTCACCGCCGATCCTGATTTGCGCTCGCTGGCCGAACTCCCGGCGGGAAGTACGATCAGCGCCACCATCGGCACCTCGGCTCACATCCTGCTGGTCTCCTACATCAGGGCTCTGCCGGCCGATCAGAGATGGCGCGCCTTCCCCTCCAGCACCAATGACGCCGCGCTCGAGTCCGTGCTCAATGGGTCCGTGGACCTGGCCCTTGTCTGGGCGCCAAACCTCTGGGCCAGGCAGCGCGCCGACGCCGCCTATGCCGGATTGCATGCGATCGAGCCGACGCCTCTCGCGCCGACACGTCTTGGCGTCGGCGCTATCGTCCTGTCCGATCAGAAGTTTTTGCGGAATGCCATCGACGAAGCCATTGCCGCCCTGAGCGCCGACGGCACCTTCCAGCAGATCATCGATAGCTACGATTTTCCCGCCCGGGCCGTACCATGAGCACCGCGAGTGATGCTGCCTTGGCGGTTGTCCCGGCCATCGAGGTCGAGGCGATCTCGAGGCGATACGGCCGCGTTCTCGCGCTCGATGAGGTAAGCTTCAGCGTCCAGAGGCAGGAGGTGTTTGCGCTTCTCGGGCCCAATGGTGCGGGCAAGACAACGCTGCTGCATATCCTGTCGACCATTCTGCGCCCGGACAGCGGCACGGCACGGATCGGCGGCGTCGATGTGGTACGAAATCCGCTGGAAGCCCGCCAAAGGTTGGGCATTGTTTTTCAGGAGCCGAGCCTCGACGACCGCCTCACCGTGCGGGAAAATCTTGAACTCCATGGCCTGGTCTTCGGCGTACCCCGCCGCTTGCGCCGCCAGCGCATCGAGGAAATGCTGGCGCTGGTCGAGTTGACGCAATGGGCCGACAAGGTCGCGCGGACCCTGTCTTCTGGCATGAAGCGACGCCTCGAGATTGCCAGAGCCCTGATCCACGATTCCGAAATTCTGATGCTGGATGAGCCGACAGTGGGCCTCGATGCACAGACCCGCAACCGCATCTGGGATTATGTCCATCGCCTGCGCCAGCAGCGGAACATCACGGTTCTGGTTACCACCCATTACATCGAGGAGGTCGAAGGCTGCGACCGTGTCTGCATAATCGACGGCGGCAAGGTGCTGGCGCTCGATACACCGGGCCGCCTCAAATCCGGCCATGGCCACGCCCGCCTTCGCCTCACCCCCGCCAATGACGCTGTTCGCTCTGCCATTTCCCAGCGCTATGCGGAGCGCCTTTCGCCGGGCGCGGGGGAAGACTTGCTGCTCGACAGTGACGAAGCCTTCGTCGCTGCGCTCCTCGGAGAATTCGGCACCGGCATTACCGCCATGCAGGTTGAAAAACCCAGCCTCGAAACCGTGTTCCTGTCCCTGACGGGACGGGCGATCCGCGATCAGGCCGCCGGTGCGCGGGAACAGACCCTGTCCTTTGGTCGTCGGGGAGGGGAGCACACACGATGAATGAAGTTGAGACGATCAGAAGACCGCACCCGTTTATGGTGCAGCTGGGCGGCCTTTATGGCCTCTGGCTACGCGAGGTTCGACGCGCCTTTCGCGACCGGGGCCAGCTGATCGGCGGTGTCAGTCGCCCCATATTGTGGGTGATCATCCTCGGCATCGGGCTCAATCCCTACTTCCGCGGCGAAGTCTATGGCAGCGTCACCTTCGTCGTGCCTTTCACCTACCTGCAGTTTATCTTCCCCGGCGTCATCGCGCTCAACATCATGTTTACCTCCGTGCAATCGGCAGTCTCGGTTATCTGGGACCGCGAATTTGGCTATCTGCGCGAGGTGCTGGTGTCGCCGCTCTCCCGCGGCACGGTGCTGTTGGGGAAGGTGCTGGGCGGCGCCACTGTCGCGGTGCTGCACGGAGCGCTGGTTCTGATCCTCGCGCGCTTTGCCGACGTCACCTTCACCCCGATGCAGGCGCTGCAGGCGCTCGGCCTCATGGCGTTGCTGGCTTTCGCGCTGACCTCGCTAGGGGTTGTCATCGCCAATCGTATTCGCAGCTTTGAGGGTTTCGGCATCTTCTCCAATGCCGTCATCCTGCCGCTCTATTTCACCTCGAGCTCGATTTTCCCGCTGGATCCGGCGCTCAGCCAGGCACAGACGCGCGTCGTCTATCCAGACTGGCTCGTTACCATCGTTCAATACAATCCACTGACCTACGCCGTAGACTCTCTGCGCAGCGTGCTCATCAACTACAGTCAATTCGGCGTCTGGACAGGGGTCACGGTCATGCTGGTGTGCTCCGTTGTGTTCTTCACCATTGCTCTGCTCGATTTTCGGCGGGCCTGACCGAAATGGTCGACCCCGGCAAGTTGCGCAATGTTATCAGTTTTGGAGCGGTCGTCGCGCTGCTGGTCGCTGTCAGCCTGTTGCCGCCCGACACTTCGCTGCGCGAGATCGAGCGGGTAGGGGCCCTTAGGGCCTGCGTCCCTAGCACCTATCCGCCACTTGTCACGGGCGACCCGGAACGCCCCGGTGTCGATATCGAGCTCCTGCGGGCCGTGGCCGATCATATGGGCGTCTCGATGATTATCGCCGAGAACCAGGCCATGGGCCGCGACTTCAACCCACGGAACTGGAACCTCAACCGCGCGCAATGCCAGATCGTGGCGGGCGGGGTAGTCAACTCCGCCCAGACACGATCCTTTCTGGAGACGGGACCCGAATATGCCGAAACGGGTTGGGCTCTCGTCTCGCAGCAAGCCCTGCAGTCCCTTAGCGGGCTGACGGTGGGCACACTGGCCTTGGTATCGGGCCTCGACCGCATTGGGCTCGCCAGTTACCTCCGCGCCCAAGGCGTCACCGCGCGCGTCATGACTTCGCCAGAGGCGCTGGTCGCAGCGATCGCCGATGGCTCGGTGGATGCTGGAGTGACTGAAGCCATGATGGCCTCGGGGCTGGCCAGGGAAAATGGCTGGGCGGTGAGATGGATCGGCGAAGGCTTGCCTCGCCATCACCTCGTCTTCGGCTTCTGGAAGGGCGATATCACGCTCAAGCGTGCCGTCACTGCCGCCTTCGCTGACTTTTCCGTCAATGGCAAAATCGCGTCAATTCTGGAGAAATACGATGTGACTTCAATTGAGTAGATCTATGCGCCGGGCCAAATGCTCTTTGCTTCGGCGCCCCAAAAGAACTGTTGCAAACTCGTGCGTTGTGCGTTCCGTTAGACACATACTCAACTGACGACAGCGCTGTTCTCGTTGATCGTATAGGAGGATTTCATGACCAAAGATGGTTCACGGCGACTATTGCGTAGCGTGATTGGCGTGCTGGCTGGGAGCGGGGCGCTTTTCGCGACGCTTGGCATGGTCAGCGGCTATGAACGGCCGGGCGCAGGCACGCTTGGTGTATCCGCTCCCAAATCTGAAACACGGATCCTGCTCGCCCAGGCCGCGACTGAAGTCCCTGTCTCCTTTACATCCGATCAGGTCGACCGCGGCAAAACGCAATTCCAGAAGGATTGCGTGGAATGCCATGGAGAGGATTTGCGCGGCGGCCTCCTGGGTGGCCCGCCGCTGCGCGGCGTCAACTTCCTCAGCAAATTCGGCGATGGTGCGCCTGCCGGCGTGCTCTATGACGTCATGAGCGGCACCATGCCGCCGGATGCCCCGGGTCGGTATTCCCCCGGAGCCTATGCCGACATGATGGCCTATATCCTGCAGCGGAACGGCTTTCCGTCCAGCGGTCAGGCCCTGCCAACCGATAGTGACGCGCTCTACAATATGATCATCGAGTAGTGCGCGTTCGATCCCTTTATAGTCCCGCGATCGCAAAGCCGGCGTGATGAACGCCGACTTCACGATCCAGGCCATGGTGTCCCGCCTGCTGGCGGGACTGATTGTCGTGACCATACACGGCGCCGTGCTTGCCGCCATGGCAGTCATGCTGGGTGACAAGGGACCTCGCTACGACGGCCGCCTGACCCTGTCGCCTGCCGCCCATGTCGATCTTTTTGGGCTTGCCGCCATCGTCTTGTCCGGTTTCGGTTGGGGCAAGGTGGTCGATATCGACAAGGCCCAGTTGCGGCACGGGTCTTTGGCCCTTGTCGCAACCGTTCTGGCCGGCAGCGCCGCCCTGCTGCTGTTGGCTTGGTTGCTGACTCTGCTGATCATCCCGGCGCTCACCGTCCTGCCCTATACGGCAGGGCTCACCACGGCAGCCTTCCTCCGTTTCGCAACCCCGTTTGCGGTGTGGATGGCGCTGTTCTCCCTACTGCCGCTTCCGCCGCTTGCCGGTGCACATTTCCTCAATGCTGTCGGCATACGCCTCCCGCCATCGGCCGGCCTTTGGGTCGGCGGGGCTCTTCTTCTCGCCTCGCTATTGGGCATCACCCGGTTTGTGTTGCAGCCGCTTTTCAACCTAATCGCGCCGCTGGTTATCGGGGCAGGGGCCGGCGTTTAGGCTCCGCCGCTTGGGGCGTCTTTTAACCCCAGTCGAGCACGATCTTGCCCTTCTCCCCGTGTGCAGCGCGTTCGAATGCCTCAGCGTAGTCGGCTGCGTGCATCCGCCGGGTGATCACCTTGCGGACATCGAGGCCCGACTCCAGCATGGCGAGCATCTTGTGCCAGGTCTCGAACATCTCGCGGCCATAGATTCCGCGCAGCGTGATCATTCGGAAAACGATCTTGCTGAGATCAAAGATGAAAGGCTGCGCTGGAACCCCGAGCAGGGCAATCCGCCCGCCCATGACAAGGTGGTCGGTCATCTGATCTAGCGCTGCTGGCGAGCCACTCATCTCGAGGCCGACGTCGAACCCTTCCTTCATGCCCAGCTTGTCCATGACCTCCCGAAGGTTCTGATCCCGGATATTGACGGGCACGACATCAGCCACTTCGCCCGCCAGTTGCAGGCGTTCCGGGTTCACATCGGTAATCACCACGTGACGCGCTCCGACATGGCGTGCAACCGCCGCGCCCATGATCCCGATGGGACCGGCCCCGGTGACCAGAACGTCTTCGCCGATGATGTCGAAGGCCAGCACCGTATGAACGGCATTGCCCAGTGGATCTAGGATTGCCCCAAGCTCGTCATCAATGGAGTCGGGCAGGGGCACAATATTGAAAGCGGGGATCCTGACAAACTCCGCAAACGCTCCGGGCAGATTGACGCCAATCCCCTTGGTGTCCGGATCGAGGTGATATTTTCCGGCGCGGCTGGCGCGGGACTTCATCCCCACGACATGCCCTTCTCCGGAAACCCGCTGGCCAATCCGCAGATTGCGCACCTCGGCCCCCACAGCCACGATCTCTCCAGAATATTCGTGGCCCGTGATCATGGGCACGGGAACGGTCTTCTGCGCCCAGTCGTCCCATTTGTAGATGTGGACGTCCGTGCCGCAGATGCCGGTTTTGCGCACTTTGACGAGGACGTCTTCCGGGCCGATTTCCGGAACCGGACGCTCCTCCATCCAGATGCCGGGTTCGGCCTTTGCCTTCAAAAGCGCCTTCATCAGATCACCCCAATTTCGCGGCCGGCATCGACAAAGGCCGCGACCGCAAGATCGACGTCCGCATCATCGAGCGCAGCGGACATCTGAGTGCGGATGCGGGCCTTGCCCTTGGGCACCACAGGATAGAAAAAGCCCGCGACATAGACGCCACGGTCATCCAGCGCCGCCGCAAGACGCTGCGCGAGATGGGCTTCACCAAGCATGACGGGGATGATCGGCGTCTCTCCGGGAAGCAGTTCGAAGCCCTCCTGGCCGAGTGCAGCCCGGAAACGCTGGGTATTGCGCATCAGCTGCCGGCGGAGGTCGTCCGCGCCTTCAGCCAGTTCGAGCGCTTTCAGGGATCCCGCAGTTACCGAAGGCGATAGCGCATTGGAAAAGAGGTAAGGGCGCGCCCGTTGCCGAAGCAGGTCGGTAATGGGCTGCGCGGCCGCGATGAACCCGCCCATGGCGCCACCCAGCGTCTTGCCGAATGTGCCCGTGACGATGTCGACGCGGTCCTGCGTTCCCGTCAGGGCAGGCGTACCGCGACCCTGTGGCCCAAGGTGGCCCGTCGCGTGACAATCGTCGACCATCACCATGGCGCCGTACTTTTCCGCCAAAGCGCAGATTTCCGGCAGTTTGGCGATATAACCATCCATGGAGAACACGCCGTCTGTCGCGATCAGGCGGAACCGCGCCCCGTCAGCCACGGCCTGCTTCAACTGCTCTTCGAGCGCCTCCATATCGCCTGTATCGTAGCGATAGCGCTTCGCTTTGCTGAGGCGCACCCCGTCGATGATGGAGGCATGATTGAGACTGTCGGAGACGATCGCGTCTTCTGCGGTGAGCAGGGTTTCGAACAGCGCGCCATTGGCGTCGAAACAGGCAGCGAACAGGATGGCATCATCCTTGCCAAGATAGCGCGCAATTGCCTTTTCGAGCTCTCGATGCAGGTCGAGCGTGCCGCAGATGAAGCGCACCGACGCCATGCCGAACCCATACCGATCCAGCCCGTCACGCGCCGCTGCGATGATCTCCGGATTGTCGGCGAGGCCCAGATAATTATTGGCGCAGAGGTTCAACATCCTGCGCCCGGCCACGTCGACCTTCTTGCCCTGTGGGCCGCTGATCAGTCGCTCTCGCTTGAGAAGCCCATCGTCTTCAATGGATTGCAGGGTCTGCCGGGCGTGGTCGAGAAAACTGTTTGGCATGAAGGCCTCCGTTAAAGCGGATATTCCGTTATAACGGATCGACATGCAAGATGTATCGGAATTCACTGGCAAGATTGAATTCTTCGGGGTAGGGATGGGAAAAATGGCGTTGCGAGAGTTCCAACATGCCGGACGCACCCGATATCGGCCCCATCATCCAGCGCGAGCGCAAGGCGAGACGCCTGACACTTGAGCACCTGTCACAGCTGTCTGGTGTGTCGCGCTCCATGCTCAGCCAGATCGAACGCGGCGAATCCAATCCAACGCTCGCTGTGCTCTGGGGACTATCGCAGGCGCTGAAGATGGATCTCGGCGACCTCATTGATGGTGGCGTCGCGCCAAACCGCAGCACACCCATTGAGATCATTCCGGTCGCGCATACGCCGGAAATCAAGAGCCCTGACGGCGATTGGCTCTTGCGCATCCTCAGTCCACCTGCCATGGCCGGCAGGGTGGAATGGTACGAAGTCGAGATCGCGCCAGGCATGAAACTCGCTAGCGCGCCGCATGCTTCTGGCACGATCGAGCACCTGACCGCCCATACCCCAGGACTGAGCGTCAAGACCTCGCTTGGAGAACGCGTCGTCAGATCCGGCGAAACGGCCCGCTATCGCGCAGACGTCGACCATGAGATCGCCAACGCCAGCAAACACCCAGCCCGAGCCTTGATGGTAGTGGTCTACGAGTAGAGCCCGCGCCGTTGCGGCTTCCGTCAAGGGCGCGATAGCTGGACCTTCCAAGGGCCAGCGCCTCAACAAACGGGGTAGCGGGCCAATTAAAACGCTCAAACCACCCACAACCAGCTGTTCGCATAATATATATTATGGAACAAAACGGTGTAGCGAACGCGCGCGTCATGCAGCATGCCGGCCTTTCAGATAGAAAGGATTGTCACTCCCGCCAAACCAAGGTTGGACGACACAACACATAGATTGCGAAATGCTGTTAGACCACAGGCGAGAAACCTGTGGTTCTTGAGGCGTAACGACCACTTTCGCGGTCATACGCGCCGCAAAATCCTTTGCGTGCTCTGGGACTCAATCTTCAAAATGCCAGCCAAGGTAAAGAAATATCTCCCCGTTCAGAGGCGCGACTGGCCCACATGTCCGGTCATATCTTCCATTCCCGTTCGAAGACTCTTGCCTTCTGCCGTGCAATACACGCCGAACGAGGCCGGACGCGCGGAGGACCGGGTGCGGCTCATGGTGCCGATCATTTTGAGCGGCTGCTTGCCACGGCTGGCGTCAAGGCGGCTGATATTTGGAAGTTCGCATCGGACGCAGGGCTCGCGGAGCACCAGAGAAGCGTCCGGAAAATGTATTTCTTCTGCTCTCTCTTCGTCAAAGGCACTGTGGCGTCCAGAGAGGACGACATTCGGTCGAAAGCGCTCCACTTCGACAGGCGCCGCCCCCTGCTCTGCCAGGCGTTCATTGAGCGCCGCGAGCGAAACGAGCGAAACCGCGTGTATCGGGTTAAGCCCACCCCATCGATGCGCTTCCGCGCCGATACGGACCAGCCGGCACGAAGTCCTCAATTGGTCGCTCAACCATTGGGCAATTTCCTCACCCTGATCGACCCCTGACAGTGAATAACCATCCTGCCTGACCGTGGTAGCGCCTCCTTGAGCATCCCGGGGCCTTGGCCCAATCCCACCGTCATGCCCTCGCACTGAAAGCTCACCGTTGGAGAGAAAGGCAGAGAGCAGCGTCGTGCGTGGGATATCGCCTTGCCAAAGCACACTGCCATCAGGCCGCACGACCACCCATTCCCGGTCGCCGAGCAATGAGCCGCCCGGAGAAATTTCAGCGTCGATTATCGACATCCCCCCGAGAGATCGGACAGGGTAGATCAGTATGCGATCGATTACGAACTCAGCCATGGCCGATCCTGTCAAAGCGCCGCAGCAACTATTTCTGCCGCTTCCGAACAGGCAACCAGTCCTTGGGCAAATGGATAGCGCTCCATCATGACTGGGATAGAGATGCAGAAGATGTCGGCTGCCGACTGGCCGTTGAGGCGAAGCCGAAACTGGTGATCCTCGCTCTGGCCATGTGAGCGCTTAAGCAGGTCTCGGGTTGCAAGGGCTTCATGGAGCTTATGGAACCCCAATTCCGATATCGTTGCCGGGTTTTGCCCGCGCGCATCGATCATCGTCTTGAACGTCTGTGTCTGGCCATCGACGTCAAGGACAAATCGACCTGCACCATATCGGATGGTTCCATCCTCACCGAGTGCCACGACATCAAGACACCCGGCGCGGTGAAGAGCAAGCAGGCGCGCGATGGACAGGTGCGGGATGCAGCCATAGGCGTCGGCGAAGACAGGAGCGAGATAGTGCGCAAATCGTTTAAGGTCACGGTCGTTGAGGAAAGGAACAATGGTGCCAAAAACTTCATGTGCGCGCATCATCGTATAGCGCCACATCAAGACACGGCGATTGAGATAGCCAGATTTTGCTTCCGCCAGATCATCCGCCATGGCTTTAAACCCTTGGCGCTGCTTCCTCATTTCGAAGTAGGTATTAGAGAAACCTTCCAGCGTGAAACGCGGCAGGGACAGGCTCGTGACGAAGTCGGCATCATCTGCGACCAGTTGCTGCTTGAAGAGTCGGAATGCCTTCGACAGCAAA
Organism: Devosia sp. SD17-2; assembly: GCF_029201565.1. GTDB lineage: Bacteria > Pseudomonadota > Alphaproteobacteria > Rhizobiales > Devosiaceae > Devosia. Next base: position 2,311,472 of record NZ_CP104002.1, on the reverse strand, counting down.
CCAGCTTGCCCCTTCCCTCTGACCTGTTCGAGCTGGGAAGGAGTAAATATCAGAAGCGGCTCTTCCGGAATTGGGTAGAAGAAATCAGCGTCAGGAACAACGCCCTTGCGGGACGCCATGAAGAGGCGAAGCGGTTTCTCGTCATGCGTTTTGTAAGTTAGGTCCGGTTCGGACCCGCTGAAGGCGCCGTGGCGCAACGCGAGTGCCACCACAGCATCAATGGCACTGAGCGAAGACCCCAGAATAAGCCCTGCCCTGTCATCGGCGAGAGCTAGGTTCTTCTCCGGATAGGGTGAGCGATAGAGGCCTGCCCTCGGCCTTGATTTTACCTGCCCGGTCAAATGACCCGTGGCCATGACAACTGCGTCGAACTCGTGCACCGCTGTCGTGTTGGCGTGCTCAGCAGTGACGGAAAACCCCTTGCGACCAGGTTTGATGTCCTGGACATGCGTTCGCGTAGCGATCGTGACGTCATGCCAAGGCGCCCGTGCCGCAATCAGCCGCTCAAGTTGATCATTATAGTACTGGCCAAGGAGTATTCGCGGATAGTAGTCGCGGTCAGCCACCTTTTCCCGCACGATGTCGAACCGCTTGAGCGTAGCGTTGTCGGCCGAGCGCACCCAATCGGCCAGGGACGTCATGACCGGCGGAACTTCTACGGATGTGATATTCGCCATCATGTCTGGCGAGTTGTAATCTTCCGAATAAGGGATACCGCAACCCGCTATGGGCCCGGCCTCGAAGATCGTGATGTTTAGATGGTCTGCCTTTTGCAGCAGGTTCCGAAGCGTATAGACGGCAGTTGGTCCGCCGCCCACGATCGCGACACTTTTTTTTCGAGCCATTCCCTCACGACCACCATAGTTCAAAGCTTGCAGCCACACGCCAAGTCCTTAGTTGGCGAGCACATGCTTTGAGCGAACGGACTACGGACACACTTGTTCCAATGGGCCTTCAATCCGTGCCGGTTCTCCGGGTCTGACTGGTCGCAGCTCCGCTGGCATTCACACTTGGTCTGTGGGCGACGCGCCCCGTCTGACGGCTCTCGCCGATGCACGAAAGCTGCCATCAGAAATGAACTGATCGATGGACCAGATAATGTGGAGAGCGAACGGCGGGCGTCCAGCGCACAATGGGCCGCGAGGCCCGGGCTTCAGGTGCGCGCCAACTACTCCGCTCGGAACGATGAGTAGCCGTGCTTGGCATCTCGGCTGCGGAGTCGGCTGCAAGATCCGCATGTTCAAGTTTGGTAACATCGACGTCGAGTTCCTCGAGCCCGGCCCCGAAAAAAGCGCGTGGCGCGACCTTCTCGAAGAAAAAGGCCCGGGCTGCCACCACATCGCTTTCCGCACCCGCAACCTCACCGGCCGCGGCGCTTATCTCGAAAGCAAAGGCCACAGGCTTCTGCAGCGGGAGAATTCGACGGCTCGCACGGCCGGTACGCTTATTATGACACCGTCAAGGACCTGGGCGTGATGGTGGAACTGCTGGAATTCGACAAGGACAAGGAAGCGCAACCGTAATTCGGTTTGCGGCGTAGGCACTATCAGATGCCGGAGCTCTTACACGCACCATATTGCCCTCGGAATTGATCCGAGGGTCCGCCCGGAAGGCGACAATCGCGTGCCTGGAACGAATGCCCCTCGGATCAAGGCCGAAGGCAGCGCTGCGACTGGCGGAAGATCGAAAATGAGCCCTCTTGAGGGTGATCTGGAGAAGACATGCCCTACCCCATCGCCTACCAGCTCTATTCCTCTCGCAACTTCCCGCCGCTTTTCGATCAGTTTCCCATTCTCAAGTACATGGGTTACGACGCGATCGAACCTTGGCTCCCTGCATATGAAGCCGACCCACATGCCTTTCGCCGCGCCCTCGACGACGCCGGTTTAAAATGCTTCGGCTTTCACATGCCCCTGACTGGCCTCGTCAGCGAGCCGCAGCGCTTCATCGACATCGCCCAGACCCTCGGCGCCACCTAGTTGATCCCGCCCTATGTCACCCCCGATGAGCGCCAGCCGACCGCTGACTACTGGCGCGGCCTCGGTGAAAAGCTTGCCAGGGGCGCTGAAGCCGTCGCCCGCCACGGCCTTGCCGTCGCTTGGCACAATCACGACTTTGAATTCACCCCCCTGCCCGATGGCACCCGCCCAATCGACCACATCTTTGAAGCCGGCGGCGATGCGGTAAAATTCGAGATCGATTGCGGCTGGATTGTTCGGGCCGGCGCCGATCCTGCCGCCGAACTCCGTCGCTTCGCCAGCCGGATCGTCGCCATCCAGACCAAAGACACCGCGCCGCTCGGCACAAAGGAAGATGATGGCTGGGCCGCGACCGGTGATGGCATCATCGACTGGGCCACGCTTGCCCCGCTCTTCCGCGAAACCAAAGTCGAACACATCGTGACCGAACATGACAATCCCAGTGATTGGCAGCGCTTCGCCCGCCGCTCCATCGATCATCTCAAGGCATTGGGACTGTAACAATCCCGCCGACACTCAAGTTCTCACCGTTCAGCGCAGCATTCGGCCTTGGGGAATGGTGGCTGGTGCGGTGTTCAGTTGTTCGACGGCGAAGCCAGCTGCGGCTTTATATCTTGCCATGAACGCATTGCGTTCGGCCTCCGGCACGACATCGTTGATGTCCTCGAACTCCCCGCCACAGCGCTCGTCGATCAAATTGAGGAGGCCAAACGGGCCCGCCCCGCGATTGCGCAGCACCAGCTCTGAGATCGGCGCGCAGAATTTTGCGTCAAAGGCCCGCAGCGCCGCCGGCGTGACGCCATGCTCCAGCATCGCCGCCCCAAGATGGCGCGCATCCATGATCGCCTGGCTCGCCCCGTTCGAGCCGGTTGGATACATGGCATGGGCCGCGTCGCCCATCAGGATCACCGGGCCATCCTGCCAGGTGGGCACCGGGTCGCGATCAATCATCGGGTTTTCATAGGCCACGTCGGCGCGCGCCAAAAGGTCGGGCACATCGAGCCAGTCATAAGTCCATTTGGCAAAATGATGGGCGAAGTCTTCCACCTTGACCGGGCGGAACCAGCCATTGCTGTAGCGCCCGTCATCCTTGTCCACCACCACCTCGGCGATCCAGTTGATCATCGCCAGGCCCGTCTCGGGATCGGGATGGGAGATGGGATAGAGCACCACGCGCTGCTTGTGCGTCCCGAGGCCCACAAAGGACGCGCCCGTGCGGATCGGCTTGGCCATGGTCGTGCCGCGCCACATGATCGCCCCGCCCCAGTGGATGGGCGGTTGCTGGGGGTGCATGCGGGCCCGCACGGCCGAGTGAATGCCGTCCGCGGCAATCAGGATCGTGCCATTTTCCCGCAATTGCGTCCCATCGGCCCGTTCGATGAGCGCGGTAACGGTGCCGTCGCACTTGTGTTCATATCCCGTAACCTTGTGTCCCGTCCGGACCACGTCAGCGCCGGCTCGCTCTTTCAGAATATGATAGAGCATCATGTGGAAGCGCCCGCGATGCACCGCATATTGCGGCCAGTGATAGCCAGCCTCGAGCCCGCGGGGCTCGGAATAGACGTCATTGCCCTTGAGCCCCACCAGCGCCCATTCGCGCGCCGGCAGGCCGACACTGTCCAGCGCCTCCGGGCCGATGCCGAGGTCCTGCAACTCGCGCACCGCATTGGGCTGGATATTGATGCCAACGCCCAGCGGCGCCAGCTCGCGCACGGCCTCATAGACGGAAAATTTCACGCCGATCTGCTGCAGGGTCAGTGCTGTCACCAGCCCCCCAATGCCGCCCCCGGCTATAATGACATGTGGTTCAGACACATTTCCCCGCGTGATTCTCAAATTTTCAGGTCGCCGCTGCGCTTGGCCTATTCGACGCTATAGATGTCGATCTGCACGCCCTGGCGCGTCTTGGCCCCGGTGCCGACAAACACCATCCGATTGACATGGGCATAGGCCGCGTCCCCGCTTTCGAGCCGGATCGAGGAGCGCATGTAATAATCCTCCGGGGCCACATCGGCGCCGGCGAGGAGGCTCTTCATCACCCCCTCCGGCCCGTGCCGAAACCCCTGGTCGATAATCTCGATGAGCGCCCCGTCCTCGGCCAGCAGCATATATCGCGCGTCGAGCACCGCCACGCCGTCATGGCTCACGGTCAGCCAGTCCGCGCCTCCCGGCAGGATGACGCCATTAAGCCTCGGTCCGCTGACACGCCCCCCGGCAATCGGAATAATCCGCCGCTGCCCCAGCCGCCCCATGCCCAGCACACGCGGCGGCCCCGCCTCCACCTCCAGCGTACAGAATGGCCGCAACTTCGGAGCCTTCAGATCGAGCATAGCCAGTTCCCCTCACCCTGAATGGTTATTATTCATAACTATTCTGGATGCAAGTCTCCCGGGTACCAGAAGAGGCTGCTGCTCCCTCAGACGACAAGCAGCGGGGAGCCGCTGCGAACGCTGTTGTACAGATGGATGATATCCTGCGGCAACAGACGGACGCACCCGCTCGAGATCGCCTGACCGATCGTGCGCTCGTCAGAATTGCCATGAATGCGATAGAGAGTGTCCTGATTGCCCTTGTGGATATAGAGCGCCCTCGGACCCATCGGATTATCGGGGCCTGGCTCCATGCCATGTCGATAGATCTCGAGTTCGGGATGCCGTTTGATCATGTCGGAGGGCGGTGTCCAGGTCGGCCACGCGCGTTTGTAGGCGATGTGCGCCCTCCCCGACCAGGCAAAGCCCGCGGCGCCAATGCCGACGCCATAGCGCATGGCACGGCCATTATCTCCGACATGATAGAGAAAACGGTCGGTGGTATCGACCACCACGGTTCCCGGTCGTTCGCCGGTCGGATCCGCGACCTCCTGTCGCCAGAAGCGCTCCGGAACCAAAGCCATGTTGGATGCGCGTATGGGGAAGCGGTCATCGAGCACCGCGCCATACATGAGCGCGACATCTGGAGGTACGGATCTGCCGGAGCCTGCGGACGCCTGAGTTGACTTAGCCGGTCCAGCGGTCGTGGTGCAGCCGGCAATCGAAGTTGCAAGCATGGCTGCGGAGCCGGTCAGGAAGAACCGGCGCGTAACATGTGTCATATCTGTGCTCTTGTCGTTTCGTGTGGAATAAAGCCGTCATCGATCGGCCCATCGGTTAGCTCAGCGGTAGGAAAGTTCACCCAGTCCGACGGCAGCACTTTCAGCATCGGCGCGACGCGCGCGATGATCCTGCCGGTCATGTCGCCAGCGTTATAGGCCGCTGTCCTTCCGGTGCCTGGGGCTTCCGGTTTGGGCTCGTCCACCATGATCACCATGGCAAATCGAGGGGCATCCAATGGAAATGCCGAGGAGAAAAAGGTCGTAACCAGATCGTTGGAGTACCGGCCCGCCACAACCTTCTCCGCGGTCCCCGTCTTGCCGCCGAGCCGGAAGCCATCGGCGAGCGCATTGGCCCGACGCGCTGATCCCTCCAACGCATTGAGGCGAAGCAAGTAGCGCATCTGCAGGCTCGTCTTCGCACTCAGGACACGCTTCGACGGATCTGCGCTCTGGTCCCCGTCCTGCCTGAGCAGTGTGGGTTGCAACAGATAACCGCCGTTAACGAGGGCTGCGGTCGCTCTGAGCATCTGGATGGGCGTGACGCTCAGCCCGTGGCCAAAGGAAATAGTCGCTGCAGCGACCTCCGACAAAGGATTGGGAACGACGGGCGCGGTGACCTCCGGCAACTCGATTTTCGGTGCCGCGTCAAAACCCATTCGGGTGAGGGACGCCCTGAATTTGTCCTTGCCCATGGCTTGCGCGATGCGCACGGTGCCGATGTTGGAGGAATAGACGAGCACCTCGGGGACAGTGAGCATCCGATGCTTGCCGTAATAGTCCGAGATGGCGAACCGACCGAAACGAACCGGCGTGCGCGCATCGACGCTGTCGCCGAGTGTAATCGCCCCCGCGTCCAGCGCAGCCGCGATTGTCACCGGCTTGAAGATCGAGGCAGGCTCGAACTTGCCGGCGGTGATCCGATTGAATCGTCCCTTCTCCAGCATGGTCGCTGGCTGATTGGGATCGAAATCGGGAAGCGAGGCCATCGCAATCACTTCACCGGTATGAACGTCAACCAGAGCCCCGGCAGATGCAGTGGCAGAGTAACGGATCATGGCATCTTCAAGCTCTGCATGAAGAACGTTCTGGACACGCATGTCGATTGACAGGCGAACGGGCTCCATTGCCGTATCGCGTGCCAATCCGATAGAATGGAGCAGGTCGAGGTCGAACGCCTTGTCGATATAGGCTTCAATGCCGGCAATGCCGCCATTGTCGATGTTGACGCCTCCGAGAACATGCGCTGCCTGGCGGAAGCCAGGATAAAACCGTCTTGTTTCAACCAGGAAATCCAGGCCCGGAATTCCCTGGTGCATCATCGCCTTTTCCACCTGCGGTGTCAGTTCCCTGGCGATCCAGGCGAAGCCGCTCTGGCTGTCGAGGCGCTTCCGCAGCCAGCGTGTATCAAGGTGAGGCAGCACCCTGGTGATCGCCTGGGCGGCCTCCTCCACGTCGATGATGTTCCTGGGCTCGGCAAAGAGCGATGGGGCGCGAATGTCGAGGGCCATGGGTACGCCGTTCCGATCCAGGATCGTCGGGCGGGAAGCCAGCGTCGCGTTGAGGACGCGCCCGTCTACGCGTTGCGGCGCTTCCAGCGTCCCGAACCAGACAAGGCGGCCGACGACAACGCCGAAAGCCAGGATCATCACCCAGACCGCCATGCGGAGGCGAGCTTTGGTGACGTCGAGGTTTTCCTTGCGTTTGCCGGAAATGGTAATCGATATACCTGTTTCGTCACTGCTATGAACGGCAGCGGAATAGGCTTTTGTTAAACGCATTGACTACTCTGGCCCCGACCGTCGACAGCCCGCACAACGCGATGTGCGCTCATGCATGAAATAAAGTTAGCATGCTGATTATCAGCATGCTTGTCAAATTGCGCCGAGGAAGAACACGTGAACTTGAAAGCCCTGCCAGGGCACTTGGCCCGGCGTTTCCATCAGATTTCGAATGCGCTTTTTGATCAGGAAATGCGGGAGGCCGGATTGCCGCTGACCCCGATCCAGTATGCGGCGCTGGTCGCGATACGGGACAACCCGGAAATTGATCAGGTGACCCTGGCCGGTCTGATCGCCTATGATCGCACGACAATCAGCGGCGTCATCGACAGGCTTGCCGAAAAGGGTCTGATCACCCGTGTCGCAAGCAGCATCGATAGAAGAGCGAAGCTCCTGACCCTGTTGGACGAGGGTTCCAGCGTGCTTGCGGTGGCCGATCCGGTGGTGCAGCGGTCACAGGAGCGCTTGGTGCAATGCCTGGCGCCGTCGGAGGTTGATCAGTTGAACGCACTTCTGGGGAAAGTTGTCGACTCGATGGGCAACGTCAGCAGAACCGGCCGCTAGCAGGGGAAACGAGGAAACGTTGTGGCCGACTGGCGCGGCAACCGAGTTATGGTCAGGGAAGTCGTTCAACCGCAGCGACCTCCCTCGCCGTCGACGCCCTGAGACCGGTCAAGGTCGGAGAGGCATGATGCTCCTGCCAACTGCACGAGCACTCTCAGCCAAGCGCCCATTGCGGCTGTGGAAACAACACCCAGGCCATAATCGAGAGCGTATAACACCATGGTTAGGTGACGCTGCTGTGTGGCAGACAGGGCGCTCCCCGGCCCCGATCGGTTGGGGCGATCAGGCAGCATTGGTGAGCTGGTATGACGATGAATGGCAGATCTAACTTCTTCGGCCTCAGCTTGCACGATCTCGATATCCTGCGCCGCTTGCTGACGGTGCGAAGCGTTTCCGGCGTTGCCACCCAACTGGGACAAAGCCAGCCCTCGATCAGCGCCATCCTGCGGAGACTGCGCGATATTTTCGGCGACCCCCTCCTCGTTCGGTCCGGCCAGAAAATGGTCCTCACCGAGAAGGGAATGCTGGTTTCGGCCCAGGTCGAAGCGCTGATGAATGGTTTTGTCGAGCTGCTGGAGTCGGACGAAACCTTCGACCCCGCCACCTCAGAGCGCACCATTCGCATCGCCGCAGCGACCTCCTTCGAATTCTTCCTCGTGCCCCATCTCATCACCGAATTGAGCCGGATCGCACCGCGCTGCCGACTGGAGCTCTTCGTTCCAACCTTGCAGAGCGGTCTCGAAACCGAGCGCGAATCTGGGGGCCTAGACGCCATTGTTGGCAATTGGCCGGTTCCGCCGCCCCATCTCAAGCACATGCCCCTGGCGACCGCCGAGCTCGCCTGTCTTGTCTGCGCGTCCCATCCCTTCCCCGCCGGAACGCAATTGACGCTGGAAGACTATCTCCGGCTTGGCCACATCTCGCCCTCGTCTCCGCAGGATCTCTCCATCAGCCCGATCGACGGCATGCTGGCCCGGCTGGGCCATGAGCGGCGTGTCGTCATCTCCGTGCCCGATTACGCCATCATCCCCCAATTGCTCGCTGGCACACAGCATGCCTTCACGGTCGGTCGCCGCTATGCCGAGCACGTCAGCGAGGGTGGAAAACTCAAAATTCTTCTGATGCCTGAGGAGCTTGGGGTTATGGCCTTCTACCTCCTCTGGCACGAGCGATCGCAGTCCAGCCGCTACCATCGCTGGCTACGCGACACCATCCGACGCCTGGTCCGCGAGCGCGATGTCTTGGCAGTTCCCGTCGATAGGCCATAAGCAATCAGTTATGACTCCTATATTGGATGGGCAACTTTTCCTGTCTGGGTGCCCTGCCTAGTCTGAGCCCAACGTGCCTTTGCGAGTGGGCGCGGGATCAGCGTTATGACCAAATCAACACAGCAGGGAATTATGAAACGCATCGCTTGTTACGCGGCAGTGACCGCAGTGAGCCTTTTCCCGTGCCTGCCGGCTTTCGCGCAGGACTACTCGGGCCGCACTCTCGTCGTCGGCACCTGGGGCGGCGATATCGAACGCCTCCTCAAGGAACATGTTGCCGGCCCGCTCGAAGCCAAGACAGGCGCCAAGGTGGAATTTCTGCTCGGCGGCAGCGGTGATCGTCTCTCCAAGATGGTCGCTGAGCGCAATAACCCCACCATGGATGTGACCTTCCAGAACATCTATGAAGCGCCAAACGCGCTCAAGGAAGGGCTCGTCGTTGCGCCTGACGCCGCTCTCGTTCCCGCCGCGGCCGATGTCTGGGCCGGCATGAACGATGGCTGCTATGCCATGAGCCTCGTTGGCCTTGGCATTGCTTACAGCAAGGCAGTTTTCCCCGAGGCTCCCGAATGGGCAGACCTCTGGAACCCTGAGCTCAAGGGCAAGATGGCTTATGCCCCCTACCCGAGTTCGGAAGGCGACGGCATGCTCGCCGTGGCCGCACGTATTGCCGGTGTGGACGAGTCCAACCCTGATGCAGCCTTCGCAAAGCTAGCAGAACTCGGCGCCCCGATGCTGACCTACAACAGCCTCGATGAAGTTCTCACCCTGATGGATGCCGGCGAAATCGCCGCCGCGCCGATGATTTCGGGCTATGTGATTTCGAACCTCGAGAATTACGAAGGTATCGGTTTCGTGTTCCCGAAGGATCCGGGTCCCGTGCTCGTGCGCGACATGGTCTGCCAGGTTGCCAACAGCCCAGAGCCTGAACTGGCCCAGATGTTCATCGATCTGGCGCTCGGCGTTGATACCCAGACTGCATATGCACAGCAGGTGAACTTCGGCCCGACCAATTCCAAGGTCGTCCTGTCCGATGAAGAAGCGGCTCGCGTGATCAATACGCCCGAAGAAGTCGACAGCCTGCTCCAGCTCGACTGGGAATATGTCATCACCCAGCGTTCCGATTGGACCGACCGCTGGAACAAGCAGATCCTTGGTCAGTAATCGACCGTAATTAGGACAGTGCATTGAACCAGACACCGGACATCTCCCCGACCACCACGGCGCTTCTCGTCGCGCCTGCGGCCGTGCTGATGTTCGGTGTCTTTGTTCTGCCATTTCTGTTTCTGGTGGTGCTGAGCTTCTGGAGCCAGGTTCCCGGCTCGCTCAGCCTCGACACCTCATTCACCCTCGCCAATTACGTCCGCATCTTCACCGACAGCTATTATCTCGGCGGTCTGTGGACGACACTTTGGCTGAGCGGCTTCGTCACCCTCGTCTGCCTGCTTCTTGCCCTGCCACTTGCGCGCTGGATCGTGCTGCATGCCGGCCGAGCCAAGGGCCTTCTCATCGGCATTTCCATCCTGCCGCTGATCTGCGGCGCACTGCTGCCGACCTTGGGCCTCGTCAATCTCTTGAGCCCGCTCGGCTTCATCAATGGCGCGCTCAAATCCATGGGGCTTATCCAGTCGAGCCTGCCGCTGCTCGGAAATATCACCGGCGTCACCATCGGCCTCGTCCAGGCCTTCCTGCCGCTGATGGTCCTCCCGCTGATCAACACCATTGAACGCATTCCGCACGACTATGAGATGGCCGCCATGTCCCTTGGCGCTTCGCCACTCGTCGTCTGGCGGCGAGTGCTGCTGCCACTGATGCTTCCGGGCATCGTGGCCGGCAGCCTCCTCGTTTTCTGCGCTGCGCTGACCGCCTTCGTCACGCCGCAGATCCTGGGCCAGGGTAAGGTCATCACCTTCGCCTCACTCGCCTACCAGCAGGCCGCCATGGTGCTCGACTGGCCTTTCGCCTCGGCACTCGGCATTGTCATGCTGATGTTCCTCGCCCTCGCCGGCGTTCTCGGCGCGCTGATCTCCCGCCGCCTTGCGAGGGCCTCATGACATCCCGCTTCAGCAAGGCCCTGTTGCTCGCTGGCGTCCTTGCCATCCTGCTCTTCCTGCTCGCCCCGATCATCGTGCTGATCTTTTCGGCCTTTGATGGCGGCAATATCTTCCGCTTCCCGCCGCGCTCCTATTCGCTGCGCTGGTTCGAGGAAGCCTTCAACCACAACGAATACAAGAGCAGTCTCTGGATCAGCACGATCCTCGGCGTCATCTCGACAGCCATTGCCGTGGGGCTTTCCAGCCTCGCCGCCTTTGGCCTTGTACGCGGCAAGCCGAGCTATCGCCTGGCGCTCGAAGTGCTGCTGCTCGCTCCGCTCACCCTGCCGCTCGTCGTCTGGGCGATCGCCCTGCTCTCGATCTATGCACAGCTGGGCATCAACGGCACCCTGCCCGGCTTGATCCTGGCGCATGTGACCATCACCATGCCCTTTGCCGCGCGCATCATGATCGCCACCTTCGACGAGATCGACCCGCGCCTCGAAGCGGCGGCCAAGAGCCTCGGCGCCTCTCCCTGGCATGTCGTGCGCCGTGTCACCCTGCCGCTAGCCATGCCGGGCCTCCTCTCCAGTACAGCCATTGCCTTCCTCGTCTCGTTCAACGACGTCGTGGTGACCACTCTCATCGCCGGAGCCGGCTGGATCACTTTCCCTGTCCGCACCTTCTCGCGGCTGCGCACCGAGGGCATTGACCCGACGACCATAGCCATTGCGGCGATGATCGTCGCCTTCACCGTTATCGTGATCGTGCTCGGCCAGCGCCTCTTCCAGCTTTCAAGGCGGTTCTGATGACCGGATCTCCCTATCTTCGCATCCGCTCGGTCAAGAAGAGCTACAAAGGCACTATGGCCCTGCATGGGATCGACCTCGACGTCGAACAGGGTGCCTTCGTCTCCCTGCTCGGCCCCAGCGGTTGCGGCAAGTCCACCCTGCTGCAGATCATGGCCGGCCTGCTCGAACCTGATAACGGCGCCATCGAGCTCGGCGGCGAAGACATCACGACGCTTCCCCCCTGGAAGCGCAATATTGGGCTCGTCTTCCAGAACTACGCTCTCTTTCCCCATCTCTCCATTCGCCAGAATGTCCGCTTCGGCCTCGACATGCTGGGCATGGACCGCGCCGAGGCGGAAAAGCGCGTAGATGAATCCCTTGCCATGGTCGGCCTTGATCCTGCCCTGAGCCGCAAGCCGGGCGAGCTGTCCGGGGGCCAGCAGCAGCGCGTGGCAATCGCCCGCGCCATTGCCATCCGCCCACGCCTGCTTCTGCTTGATGAGCCGCTGTCAAACCTCGATGCCGTGCTGCGCCACAAGGTGCGCCTTGAACTGCGCGAACTGCACGACCGCACCGGCATCACCACGATCATGGTCACCCACGATCAGGCCGAGGCTCTCGCCACCTCCGACAAGATCGCGGTGATGAATGCAGGTCGCGTGCTCCAGTATGAGGCGCCCGAGACTCTCTACCGTGCCCCGGCGACATCCTATATCGCCGGCTTTATCGGCAGCCCGCCGGCCAATCTTTTGCCGCTGACCGCCCGCACGGAAGACAGCTGGACCATGGCCAATGGCCAGATCTGGCGCCCCGCGATCGAACTCACCCCGCAGGCGTCCGGCCTGAAGCCAGGCAAGCCGTGCCTCATGGCGCTGCGCCCCGAAGCGCTTGCCATTGCCGCCACTGGCGAGGGCGGCCTGCCGGCCCGCGTCTCTGCCATCGAGTTCGTCGGCGGTGATCGCCTCGTCCACGTCGAGGCCGGCAGCACGCGCCTAACCGTGCGCACGACCACCGACCAGGCCATTGCCGGGCCAGAAATTCTGCTTTTCCCGCCGCAGCAGCCGCCACTCCTGTTCGATGCGAGCAGTGGTCTGCGGCTTGGGAACACTGCTACCTAATGATGGAGATTGTGATGACCGATCGTGGTCGCTGGGCGGGTCGCAACCCTGCCAAAGACGAGTTGCGCAATGCCATCTGGGATCAGTTGGTTGCGGACGGCGTGGCCATCGGCCCTGCCCGCAGCCATATCCCCAATTTCACCGGCGCCGACAATGCCGCCTGGCACATGACCCAGATTCCCGCCTGGAAGACGGCCAAGGCAGTCAAGGTCAACCCGGACTCCGCGCAATATTCCCTGCGCCTGCGCGCCCTCTATGAAGGCAAGACGCTCTATTGCCCGGTGCCCGAGCTGGTCCAGAGTGCACCCTATGTCCGCATCGATCCGGCCGTGCTGCAGGAAAAGGGCATCACCTTTGAACTCGCCGCCAGCCACCAGGGCTATATGCACCATGGCGAGCGCATCGAATTCACCGACATTCCCGAGCTCGATTTCTGCGTCTTCGGTTCCGTCGCGGTCACGCGCCAGGGCGCCCGCACCGGCAAGGGCGGCGGCTTTGCTGATCTCGAGGCCGGCGTGCTCAACGAGCTCGGCCGCATCCGTCCCGATACCCCGCTGGTCACCAGCGTCCACTCCACCCAGGTCGTGCCCGATGGCGATATCGTCATGATGCACTTCGACTGCTGGATGGACTATGTCGCCACCGAGAAAGAGTTGATCACCACAAATAGCCAGCACACCCGCCCCAAGGGAATCTCCTGGGAAAATGTGCAGCCCGATCAGTTCGAATCCATCCCCTTCCTGCGCGAATTGCAGGCCAATTCCGCCCAATAGCGCCGGTTTTCTGCCCGCGACCTGCGCATGCCACAAGCATCGGACCAATCGGCCCGATGCTTTTTCTATGGCGCGGCCCGGCTCAAAGAAGTGGTCAGCGCCGCGGCACCTCGGCGAAAAACGCAGCATAGGGGCCGGCGACGGTTCTCTCGAGCAAATCTTCCAGCGCCGCCAGCGGGTTGTCCGAAAAATCTACCCGAAGATCGATATCGGCATACGCCTGATCTCCCTGCACGCGCAACGCCGCCGAACTGATGCCGCGGCTGTCACCCCCGGCCGCCTCGCCGGCCTGCATGGCGGCCACCAGCGCCCGCGCAAATCCGCTACCCAGTGCCGACCGATAAGCCCCGATCATTGCCTCGAGAACCGCTGGCCCAACGAGCATATTGCCGGCCACACCGACGCCCGCATCGAGAACATGCCCGGCAAAGCCCGTGCACTCGTGCCCCGTCCAGCCCACGACACCGCCGGTCTTGTCGACCACAACGACCTGCCGGCGCTGCCGCCCATCATCACGCGCCAGCGCCCCCTCCAGCGCCCTGTCGGCCGACTGGTCGCCAAGCCTCTCAAGGGCATCGATCGCCAGATAGGGATTGGTCATGGCCTGCGTTGCTGCCGCCCCAAATCCCTGACGCGTATGGGGCACCAGCGCGCCCACGGCCGGACCGCCCGTTGCCGTAGCCACGCCGAATGCACCGGTCTCGGGGTCGCGGGCAACGATGGAAAAAGTCATGCGGTCATCCTCATGGAACTTCTATTTATCATCATAAATTGACAGTCGGCAAATTTATGATGATAAATTATCAAGCCCGTCTTCCACGGTCCGCACCGCAAGACAAGGGCGAGGGAACGCAAGGAGGAAACGATGATCCGTCACTGGAAAGGCATGGCGTCCGCGCTGCTCGCCGCAACTGCTCTCACCCTGGCCGCTCCGGCCATGGCCCAGACTCCCCCCAACATTCTCGTCGTCGGCCAGATCGCCGAGCCCGCCTCGCTCGACCCGCATGTGTCGACGGCATCAAACGACTTCCGCATCGCGGTTAACATTTACGACGGCCTTGTGCGCAATGCGCCGGGTACGCTCGAGATCGAACCGGCACTGGCGACCGACTGGACCATTTCCGAGGACGGCCTCGAATACACATTCAACCTGCGCGACGGCGTCACCTTCCACGATGGCACCCCGTTCAACGCCGAGGCGGTGAAGTTCAACTTCGACCGCATGCTGGACGAAAACCACGCCTTTGCCTCGACCGGCCCCTTCCCCCTCGCCTTCTTCTTTTCGGCAGTCGAGACAGTCGAGGTGGTCGATGATCTGACGGTGAAATTCACCCTCAACGAGCCGTTCGCGCCGTTCATGTCGAACCTCGCCTCGCCCACCGGCCTCATCGTCTCCCCCGCCGCCGTCGAAGCCTCCGGCGCTGACTATGGCCGCAATCCCGTGGGCACCGGCCCCTTCAAATTCGAGGAATGGCAGTCCAATACCCGCGTCGTCGCCTCGCGCAATGACGCCTATTGGGATGGTGCGCCGGCGCTTGAGGCCGTCATCTTCCGCCCCATCACCGACGCCAATACCCGCGTTGCCGAAATGCTCTCGGGCGGCATTGATGTGCTGCTCGAAACGCCGCCCGACAATGTCGCCCAGTTCCGGAACGACGCCAATTACCAGGTCGTTGAGGCCGTCGGCCCGCATGTCTGGTACGTCATGCTCAATGCCAAGGAAGGCCCGTTTGCCGATGTCCGCGTGCGCCAGGCGGTGAACTACGCGGTCAACAAGGAAAGCCTCGTCACCGACGTGCTCCAGGGCACCGCCGAAGTTTCCGCCGGCCCCATCCCGCCCGCCTTCAACTGGGCCTATAATGAGGATGTCGCGCCCTATCCCTATGACCCGGAAAAGGCCAAGGCGCTGCTTGCCGAAGCCGGGGCCGAAGGCGCTTCGCTCACCTTCCTCGTCACCGAGGGCGGCTCGGGCATGCTGGACCCGGTCCCCATGGGCACCGCCATTCAGGCCGATCTTGCCGCCGTCGGGCTCAATGTCGAGATCAAGACCTATGAGTGGAACACCTTCCTTTCGGAAGTGAACCCCGGCCTCGAAGGCAAGGGCGACATGGCAGAAATGGCCTGGATGACCTCCGACCCGGACACCCTGCCCTTCCTCACTTTGCGCACCGCTGCCTTCCCGGCTGAAGGGGGCTTTAATTCCTCCTACTACTCCAATCCGGAAGTGGACGCCCTGCTCGATCAGGCCCGTCTCGCTACCGATCCGGCCGAACGCGGCGAACTCTATAAGCAGGTCCAGGCCATCACCCACGAGGATGCCCCCTGGCTCTTCGTCGCCAACTGGAAGCAGAACGCCGTCGTCACCAGCGCCGTCGGCGATTTCGAACTCCAGCCCGACTTCAGCCTCGTCCTGCGGGATGTGACCAAGCAGTAGGGCACCGCCACCCAACTTCCCCTGTGAAGGGGGAGGAGCCCGGCAGTGGCTCACCAGCACTTCGGCAAACGCGATCCGTCCCTCCCCCTTCCCAGGGGGAGGCTAGGTGGGGGTACTCTTTCCCACCCCCACCGCCGCACAAGGAGGACCCGACCATGACCGCCTATATCGGCAAGCGTCTGCTGGCCGCCATTCCCGTCATTTTGGGCCTCTCCATCATCGTCTTCTTGGTGATGAAGCTGATCCCAGGCGATCCGGCCCAGGCGCTGCTCGGCTCCTATGCCACGCCGGACAATGTCGCGCGCATCAATCGCGCCCTTGGCCTCGATCGCTCCTGGCCCGAGCAATATGTCATCTGGATCGGCAATCTCCTCCAGGGCGATTTCGGGCGCTCCTATATCCTCAATCGCCCCGTCCTCGATGAAGTGCTCGAACGCTTTTCGGCAACCCTTATCCTCGCCGGTGCCTCGCTCATCATCTGCTCGGTGCTCGGCATTCTGGCGGGCATCGTCTCGGCCGTGCGCCAGTTCGGCTGGACTGATCGCATCATCACCTTTTTCGTCCTCATCGGCATTTCCATGCCGGCCTTCTTCCTCGGCCTCGTATTCATTCTCTTCTTTGCCGTGCAATGGAAGCTGCTGCCGGCCTCTGGCATGTATGCGGTCTATGGCGGCGGCGATCTGCCCGATCTGCTCCGCCATCTGATCCTGCCCGCCTCCACCCTAGCCATTGTCGCCACCGGCGTGGTCGCCCGCCTCACCCGCGCCGCCATGCTCGAAGTCCTGCGCCAGGATTTCATCCGCACCGCGCGCGCCAAGGGCGTCTCCGAAAACAAGGTCATATATCGCCATGCCTTCCGGGCGGCCCTTGTCTCCATCATTCCGGTTCTGGGCATCCAGGCCGGCTTCGTTCTTGGCGGCGCCGTCTATATCGAAACCGTGTTCCAGTGGCCGGGCCTCGGACAGATGCTGGTCAAGGCCGTCTCCACCCGTGACCTGCTGCTGGTCCAGGGCGGCGTTCTCATTGCCGCCACCGTCTATGTGCTCGTCAATCTTCTGGCCGATGTTGCCCAGGCCATGATCGATCCGAGGCTCAAGGCATGACCGTGATCACCGCGCCCACCGCCCCGCCGCCACCCCGCAAGCGCCGCAGCAATTGGCAATTGCTCATGGCCAATCGCCTCGCCGCGGCCGGCCTCTTCATCTTCGGATTTGTCGTCATCCTGGCCCTGCTAGCTCCCGTCCTGCCGATCCCCAATCCGGACGTCACCGACCAGCCCAATCGTCTGCTGCCCCCGCTCAGCGAAGGCCACCTCCTGGGCACCGATCATCTGGGCCGGGATATCCTTTCGCGCCTTCTCTGGGGTACGCAGGTTTCCCTGCTTGTCGGCATCAGCGCCACCGCGCTTGCCGCCCTCTTCGGCTCGCTCATCGGCCTCGTCGCCGGCTATACGCGCGGCGCCACCGACAGTATTCTGATGCGCTTTGTCGATATGCTGATGGCCTTCCCCTATATCCTCTTGGCGATTGCCATCGTTGCAGCCTTGGGCCCGGGCCTTCTCAACGCGCTCTACGCCATTGCTCTGGTCAATATCCCCTTCTTTGCCCGCAACATACGCGGCGTCACCGTCTCCATCCGCAATCGCGAATTCGTTGACGCCGCGCGCCTCTCGGGCAAGAGCCACGCTGCCATTCTCTTCACCGAAGTCCTGCCCAATGTCCTTCCGGTGATTGTCATCACCATGTCCACCACCGTCGGCTGGATGATCCTTGAGACAGCGGGCCTCTCCTTCCTCGGCCTTGGCGCCCAGCCACCCACGTCAGATCTGGGGTCCATGCTCGGCCAGGCGCGCGCCCAGCTCTTCACCGCCCCTCATGCCTCGATCATTCCGGGCATCATGATCTTTGTTCTTGTCATGAGCATCAATCTGCTCGGCGACGGCATCCGGGACGTGCTTGATCCCCGCCTGCGCTCCGGCGCGCTGGACCGGCCCATGGCGGTCACGAAAATCGCGCGCGCGGCCACGCCGCCCGCAACGCTCGCCAATGCCCCTGCCCTCGTCGTCGATAACCTCTCGACCGGCTTTGACACCGGCGACACGATCACCCCCGCGGTGCGCGATATCAGCTTCCGGCTCGACAAGGGTGAATGCCTGGGCCTGATCGGGGAAAGCGGGTCGGGCAAGTCTGTCACCGCGCTCTCGCTCATGGGTCTGGTCGCCTCTCCACCTGGTGTCATCACCAATGGTGCGGTCTATATCGAGGGCAAGGATGTTCTCTCCCTCAAGGCGCAGGAGCTCATCGGCATGCGCGGCGCCCGTGTCACCTATGTCTTCCAGGACCCGCTGACCACGCTCCATCCCCTTTTCGTGGTCGGCGACCAGATCGCCGAATCCATCCTCGCCCACAAGCCCATCGGCAAGGCCGCCGCCCGGGCCCGCGCAGTCGAGCTCATGGAAACGGTCGGCATTCGCGACGCGGCGACCCGCGTCAACGCCTACCCCCATGAACTCTCCGGCGGCCAGCGCCAGCGCATCGGCATTGCCATGGCCCTTGCCAATGACCCCGACATCATCATTGCCGACGAGCCGACCACCGCGCTCGACGTCACCGTACAGGCCCGCATCCTCGAACTCCTGCAGGATCTGCGCCGCGAGCGTGGCCTTGCCCTCCTCCTCATCACCCATGATTTTGGCGTTGTCGCCCAGATCTGCGACCGGGTCGCGGTGATGAAAAATGGCGAGATCGTCGAACAGGGTGATGCCCAGGCTGTGCTGAAAAATCCCCAGCACAACTATACCAAGCGCCTCATTGCCTGCGTGCCCGAGCTTGGCGAAGGGCACGGCTTCCTCGACCGGGTCCGCCCGCTCTTTGCGGAGGCCCAATCATGACCGGCCCGGCCATTCAGATCCGAGATCTCGTCAAAACCTTTGGCGGCGGCACATCGCTGTTCGGTCGCAAGGCCAGTGAGGTCCAGGCCGTCAAAGGCATTTCCCTCGATCTCCAGCGCGGCGAAACCCTCGGCATTGTCGGGGAAAGCGGTTCAGGCAAATCGACCCTGGCGCGCATGCTCGTCGGGCTTGAGAAGCCAACCTCGGGCTCCATGCTGATCGATGGCAAGCCATGGGGCGATCTGGCCGCCGCTGGCTCGAAGGCCTTCGGGCGCACCATTCAATATGTCTTTCAGGACCCTGTGGCCTCGCTCAATCCCCGCAAGACCATCGGGGAAATCCTCGACGTGCCTCTGCGCCTCCTCTGTGGCTACGACGCCACGAAGCGCACCTTGCGCAAACGTCAGCTGATCGACGCCGTCCAGATGCCCGTCGACACGCTCGACCGTTACCCGCATGAATTCTCGGGCGGTCAGGCCCAGCGCATCGCCATAGCCCGCGCCCTGGCGGCCGAGGCATCCATCCTTGTCCTCGATGAACCGGTCAGCGCCCTCGACGTCTCCGTCCAGGCCCAGGTCCTGCTTCTCCTCCAGCAGCTGCGCGATGACCTTGGCCTCTCCTACCTTTTCATCAGCCACGACCTGGCTGTTGTCGAATCCGTATCCGATCGTGTTGCAGTCATGTATCTCGGTGAGGTGGTGGAAGTCGGTCCCGCGGCCCAGCTCTTCGCCGCCCCGCAGCATGATTATACGCGGTCGCTCATCGCCAGCGCCCCGCGCCTGACCGCATCGGATAACGCCGCATGAGCAAAGCCGAAGATACCGCTTCCTTCGCCATCAAGCCCCGGCGCAAGCGGACTGACGAGATCGTCGACGCGATCAAACGCATGATCGTCGAGCACGGCCTCGGCCCCGGTGACCGACTTCCGCAAGAACCCGATCTCATGGCCCAGTTCAGCGCCAGCAAAGGCACCGTCCGCGAAGCCCTGAAGGCGCTCGAGGTACAGGGGCTCATCTCTGTCCGCACCGGCCCCGGCGGCGGCGCCTTTATCGAGCGCATGTCCGAAGGCCGGGCAATGAGCCTCCTTTCGAACTTTCTCTTCGCCAAGAATCTCTCGATTGCCCATATCTACGAGATGCGCAAAGTGCTCGAGCCGCAGCTGGCCGCAAGCGCCACACCGAATATCGACGAGGCCGGCCTCAAGCGCCTTGAGGCAATCATCACCATTTATGATCACGAGCCCGCCGACCAGGCCGAGCGCTGGACACAGCGCATGGCCGAACTCGATTTCCACGGCGTGGTCGCCGAATACTCCGACAATCCGATCCTCGCCTTCACCTGTCGGTTCCTGCAGCGCCTCCTCAAGGACCTCACGGTCGCGCAGGACATCTATGTTCAGCCCGAACCAGTGTCGCGCGCCAGCGGAATCCGCCACCAGCGCGACCTCATTGCCGCCATGCGCCGCCGTGACGCGAGCGCCGCCGCCGATATTCTCGCCGAGCACATGCGCGAAGCCGAACAACACATGCTCGGCCTACAGGCCAGGCTGATGGACCGCTTCCTCACCGACGAGGCACCACCCAGCCCCCGAAAGCGCCGCGTCAGCTGACCAGATCCGCACACCTGGGCCCACGGGACTACCCAGTTGGTGGGACGCCACAGACATATAGATTGTCATGTTCCGGTGCCGGCCTGCCGCCAGTCTGTTGTCGGCCAGGGTGGCGTCGACCACGTCAGCCAGAACATCAGAGCCGGCTAGTGAGGACGACCCCCCGAAAACTGCGGGCTCTAGCCGCGTCTGTCGCCATCGATGATAGCCTGCACCTCCCGTTCGACGACATCGATGATCCGACCGATGGCATCCACTGCTCCATCGGGACTTTCTGCGACGATGGCGTCGGCAAGATCCCGATGGATCGGAAAGGACTCGAGACCAAAGGCATCAGCGGAAAAGGGCGAAGTCCCGCCGCGCTCAAGCGCATGGTCGAGATTGACCAGCAACTGGCCATACATCGGATTGCCTGAGGCGTCATAAATGGCCCCATGGAACGCATGATCCGCCTTGCGCCAGGGGCGACCGGCCTCGACGTCCTCGAGGAGCAATTCGCAAAGACGGGAAATTTCCGCGCGCTGGGTTCGCGTCGCCTTGATCGTCGCCTTTCGCACCACGTCGTTTTCGAGAGTCCGTCGAATTTCGAGGAGGCGCAGCAAAGCCTCGCCTTCGAGCCGGACCATGGTGGGCACGAGACCACGCGAGGTCTGCACCCGGGCCGTGAGATAGGTGCCATCGCCCCGGCGGCGACGAATGATGCCGAGCCCCTCCCAGCGATTGAGCGCCTCCCGGATCGTCGAACGACCAACACCGAGTGACGCCGCCAGCGACACTTCCGGCGGCAGGCGATCGCCGATTCCGAGACCGGAGCGCTCGACCATATCGGCAAGCGCGTCGAGGACAGCGGTGCCCCGCGTACGTGTCTCCAGCGGCTCGAGATAATCCAGGGGAGCCTGGCTCACGGCGTTATTCCTTCACATCGGCGCGGGCCCCTTTCACCACAGTTTGCGCCCTTTGTCAGCCCGGCCCCGCCAGTCCCCGACCGCGGCGCTCTAGAGCCCGAGCAGATCGGACAAGGCAGCGATCAACCTGTCCATCTGAGGACGCGAATTATACCCTTGGACGGAGAGTCGGGCGATGCAGTGGTCCTGCCATTTGAACACCGGCATCTCGATGCGGTAGCGCTCGAAAAGCTGCTTGTGAATTTCGGCCGTATCGCACTCGGGAATAGGCATGGCCACCATTTGTGGCGCCGAAAACTCCGGACTGCTGAGCGGCGCAAGACCCGTCAGTGCAGCGAGCTCGCGCGCTGTATCCTGAGCCAGAAGCCGGCAATGATCCGCAATTGATGTCCAGTCATTCTCCCTGCGAAACGCAATGGCCGACGGCACGGCGAGCCATGCGGAGGGGTCGCGCGTTCCCTGCATCTCGATCCCATCAATGAATGGAGAATTGCCAAATGCGCCGAGCGCGCCGGGTTCTTTGCTATCCGCGGTCCAACCATGGCTGATGACCAGCGGATCGAGCAGTCCCTGCGCTTCCGGCCGCGCATGGAGAAAGGCCGAACCCTTGGGCGACATCATCCATTTGTGGCAATTGCCCGCATAAAAATCGGCGCCGAGGGCATCGAGAGACAGCGGAATGTGACCTGGCGTATGCGCCCCATCGATGACCGACCATATGCCCCGCTTCCGTGCCTCGACTATCGACCGCTCAATCGGAAACACCAGCGCCGTCGGCGATGTGATGTGGCTGAGAAACAGCACCCGCGTCCGATCGGTCATGCCGGCGATGATCGCCTCGGTGAAGGCTTCCTCCGAGACGAACGGCATCGGCACCTTGACCACCACGATCTCCGCGCCGGTCTTCCGGCAAACATAGGCCCAGGTCTTTTCGAGCGCCGAATATTCGTGATCCGTGGTCAGGATCTGGTCGCCGGGCTGGAGCTGCAGCGATTGGGCCACGATGTTGAGACCGCTCGTGGCATTGATCACCGCCGCCAGATTCGCTGGAGCCGATCCAAGTTCGGCGGCGACGGCCTCCCGCGGCACCCGCATCATCTCGTTGAGCCGGCGCCCGAGGAATTCGACCGGCTCGCCCTCGAGCTCGAGCTGAAAGGCCTGATAGGTTTCAAAAACCGGCCGGGGACAGGCGCCGAATGACCCGTGGTTGAGAAATGTCACGTCCTCACGCAGGAGGAACTGACGGGCAAGATTTTCGGACACTTCAGCGGCCTTTCAGGGTCGGGTCAAGCGCATCGCGCAGGCCGTCGCCAAACAGCGAGGTTGCGAGAACGGTGATGGCAAGGGCGGCAGTCGGAAACACTGCCATATGCCAGTAGAAGAACATGAAATCGATGCCCTCATTGATCATCTGCCCCCATGTCGGGGTGGGCGGCGGTACGCCGACACCCAGAAAACTGAGACTGGCTTCCAGCATCATCGCCAGCGGTATGGCGAGGACGAAGCCAATGATGATCGGGCCGATCGAATTGGGAATGAGATGGCGACGGATGATATACCAGGGCGACGCGCCGAGCGCCTGCGCCGCGCGAACGAATTCCTTCTCGCGCGAGGCCTTGATCTGCGCGCGGACCAGCAGACAGACCTGCACCCAGCCGAAGAGCGCGGCGATGAAGACGATGGTAGCGAAGCCGCCCCGCGTCAGCGCACCGAGCAGAAGCGCCGCGAGCAGCGGGGGAACGACGGAAAAGACCTCGATGATCCGCATGACGACCCAGTCGGTCCGACCGCCGAAATAGCCCGCCAGCGCTCCCAGCGGGATGCCGAGGAGGACGCTGAACAGCGCCGCGGTGAACCCGATCGTGAGCGACACGCGCGCGCCATAGACAATGCGGGAATAGAAATCGCGTCCGAGATTGTCCACGCCGAACCAGTGCTCTGCCGATGGAAACGCAAGCGCCTGGGTCAGAAAGCCCTGCGCCTCCGGATCAACCGGAGTGATCAGGGGCGCAAAGATCGCCATCAGGATCAGGATGCCGAGAACGCCGCCACCGGCAACGGCCGCCTTGTTGGACAGGAACCGGCGCCATGCGAACCAGAGCGGACTGCGCTGTCGAGCGGGAACGCCGGCTGAGGACGAAATGGTCATTCGCTGTCTCCCAGGCGGATGCGCGGATTGAGCAGCGCATAGGCGATGTCGGAAAGGAGATAGGCGAGGCAATACATGAAGGTAATCAACAGCATCAGCGCCATTTGCAAGGTGTAGTCGCGCACCTCGATGGAGGAGACGAAGTAGGCGCCGAGCCCCGGTACGCGGAACATGGCTTCGACAAAGATCGACCCCGTCGCTGTGCCGATGAACATGGGCAGGAAGACGGTCACGAGCGGGATCGCCGAATTGCGCATGACATGCTGGAAGACAATCCGGCGCTCACTGAGGCCCTTGGCGCGCAACACATTGACGAACGGCCGGTTGAGCGTGTCGAGAACGGCAGATCGCGTGTAGCGGGCGTAGGTGGCGAGAGGGATCGCCGCATAGCATGCAATCGGCAGGATCCAGCGATTGGGTTGCGGCCAGCCGCTGGCTGGAAGCCAGTTGAGCCACACCGCAAAGATCAGGATCAGCAACATGGAGGTTACGAAAACCGGAATGGTGAGCCCCAGCGTCGCCACAGTCGAAGCCAGATAGTCGATCCAGGTGTTGCGGTTGAGGGCGGCAGCCATGCCGAGCAGAATCCCCAATGGCGCGCCGATGAGGACACCGGTCCCACCCAGAACAAGGCTCGGGATCCAGGCCCGCGAGATCAGCTGGACCACAGTTTCGCCCGGGCTCTGGAACGGCACGCCGAAATCGAAATGCAGCACACCCCACATGTAGTTGAAATACTGGATATGGAGGGGCTGATCGAGACCCCATTGCGCCATCATTTTTTCGCGCACGGCGGCGGAAACCGGCATGTCATTGGCATCGAACGGCCCACCGGGAACCGAATGCATCATCAGGAAGATGATGACCGACACGACGATGAACGTGAAGGCGACCGAGAGAACGCGACGGATGATATGGGCAAACATCGCGATCTCCTCAGGTCGTCACGATCGCCTCGACCCGGTGTCCCGGGGCGATGGTGACAAGTTGCGGGGAAGCGTTCGGCGCGAACCCTGTCTGGATGACGGTGAAGCGCGGCGTCCCGGCCTGGATCTCATCTGCCGAGAGAAAGCTGCGAACGCGCCTCTCTCTTGGATTTGTCACAGGAATGGCATCGAGCAGGGCGCGGGTATAGGGGTGCTGCGGCTCAGCGAAAAGGCGCTCGGTCGAGGCTTCCTCGACCACCCGGCCGCGATACATCACGACGACGCTGTCCGTCAGCGACTTCACGGTTGAAAGGTCATGGCTGATGAACAGGATCGACAGCCCCATCTCGGTCTGCAATTGCTTGAGCAGCGTGATGATCTGCGCCTTGACGGTAACGTCGAGAGCCGAGGTCGGCTCGTCGGCCACCAGCACTGTCGGCTCGAGGATCAGCGCACGGGCAATGGCAACGCGCTGGCGTTGCCCACCCGAAAGCTCGTGGGGATAGCGACTGCCGAAATTGCGCGGCAGGCCGACGCGCTCCAGCCAGCCGAGGGCCTTTTCGGTCTGCTCGCGAGACGTCCCGAGGCGATGGATATGGAGCGGCTCCGCGATGATCTGGGCCAGGGTCATCATCGGGTCGAGCGCAGAATAGCTGTCCTGGAAGACAATCTGCATTCGCCGGCGAAACGGAATGAGGCCGGTCGCATCGAGATTGGAAATATCGGTGCCGTCGACCAGGATCTGCCCCCGGCTTGGCTCTGTCAGCCTCATCGCCATGAGCCCGGTGGTAGTCTTGCCGGAGCCCGACTCCCCAACCAGGGCGACGATCCGGTTGCGCGGGAGGACGACATTGACCGTCTGCACAGCCTGGTATTCGCCCTGCACCACACGAAATCCCCTGCGCCGACGTGTGGAATAGGACTTGGCCAGATCGCGCAGCTCGAGTGCCGGGGCGACGGTGTCCGGCGCCCCTTTTGAGGGCTCAAAGCGGGAGTGAAGGCTCGCCAGGAGCGTCTTCGTATAATCGTGCTTCGGCGCCTCAAAGACCTCGGTGACCTCGCCCTCCTCCATAATCTCGCCGCCATACATGACGACCACCCGGTCCACTGTTTCGGCGATGACGCCGAGGTCATGCGTAATCATGATCAGGGCCATGCCGAACTCGGCCTGCACCTTTTTGATGAGCTGGAGGATTTGCGCCTGGATGGTCACATCGAGCGCGGTCGTGGGCTCGTCGGCGATCAACAGCTTGGGACGGCACGACAACGCCATGGCGATCATCGCGCGCTGCAGCATGCCGCCGGAAAGCTGGTGCGGATAATACGTCGCCACGTCTGCGGCATTCTTGATTTCGACGCGCAGCAGGAGCTGCTCGGCTTCCGCCAGCGCCTGCCGCTTGTCGAGTTTGCGATGCGCTCTGATGGTCTCGGCGATCTGATGGCCGATGGTGAACACCGGATCAAACGCGGTCATCGGGTCCTGAAAGATCATGGCAGCGGAGCGCCCCCGCAGGCGCGCCAGATCCTCCTTGTTCGCCTTGAGCACATCCACTCCATCGAGGCGCAACTTGGTCGCCGCCACTTCAGCGGTGGCCGGCAGGAGACGCAGCAGCGCAGAACAACTGACCGACTTGCCTGAGCCGGACTCCCCGACAATGCCGACGCTTTCGCCTTCGCTGACACTAAAACTGACATCGCGCACGGCATCGACCTGTCCGCCATATTGGCGAAAGCTCACGCGCAGGCCTTCGATTTCGACGAGAGGCATGGATGGACCCTTGGCAGAGGGGCGCCTCCCGACCGGAGCCGGGAAGCGCGCAATGCGAAAAGCGTCTACTGCTTGGTGATGTGGGTGAAGAAGTAGTGGCCGAGCCGGTCCAGCTGGGTGAAGCCCAGCGAGTTTGGCGCGACCCCATCACCGCCCATCTGGTCGGAAACAACGGCGATGGTCACCGGATGGACGAGCGGAACGATCAGCCCCTGGTCGATCATCAGCTGCTCGGCTTCGGCATAGAGGCCGTAGCGCGTATCCCAATCGCTTTCGGAGTCCGCCTTGGCTACAATCGCGTCATATTCTGGAACGAAATAGCCGTGGCGGCCACCGTTGAAGAAAATGCCATAAAAATTCGACGGATCGAGATAGTCGTATTCATATGGGGCGATGAAGATGTTGTTCTTCTTGCCGCGCAACCCATCCATCCACTCCGGACCCGGAAGCGCACGAATATTGAGCGAGATGCCAAGGGCTTCCTTGAACTCGGCCTGCAGATATTGCGCCATGGCCGGAACGATGGCGCCGTTGTAGCCACCCTCTTCGCGATACCAGATCTCGACTTCGGGGAAACCTTCCCCATTGGGGAAGCCGGCCTCTGCAAGGAACTGCTTTGCCTTTTCGGGATCGAACACCGCCTCGGCGGCGATATCCGGATTATATCCAGGATAGCCGGGCGGCAGAAGCGACCCTGCCGGAATGGCAATGTCCTTGAGAACGGTCGAGGTCAGCTCATCGCGATCGACGGCATAGTAGAACGCCCGGCGCACGTTGACGTCGTTGAACGGGGCAGCATCCAGATCATAGGAAATATAGGACGTCGCAAAAACAGCATTCTTGCGGATTCCATCGGGGTAGCGCTGGGTAGCAACCGGAACCTGCCCGGTATTGAGGAAGGAATAGTCCGCATCACCAGCAAGGAACGCCGGCAACCCGACTTCCGGGGCATTGAGCGTCGGATCGAGTTCAAGTCGATCGATCATCGGAGACCATGGGCCCGTATAAGTATCGGACTTGGTCAGCACCACCGAATTGTTGGATTTCTCCCAGCTCTCGATCTCGAACGGACCGGATGAGACGATGGTAGAGACATCGAGCGACCAGTCATCGCCGAGCTCGTCGACCTTGTGCTTGGGCACCGGGTACCAGAGGCTGGTGACCGACGGCAGGTACGGTTTTGGCGCGACGGTGGTGACTTCGATGGTCAGATCGTCGACAGCCTTGAGGCCAAGCGTCGACACTTCGGCCGTGCCTTCGGTGACTTCCTTCCAACCCTTGATGCCGCCGGCAAAGTCCCAGTACCAGGCGAAGTCATAGCCCGAGGTGGCTGCACGCTGCAGCGCGAAGACAAAGTCTTCCGCAGTGAGCGGTTCCCCATCGGACCAGACGAGACCGGGACGCAGATTGAACGTCCAGGTGAGACCATCTTCAGACTGGCTCCAGCTTTCGGCCGCCATCGGCGTCAGCTCGAATTCCTTGTCGAAGGTCGCGATCGGGATCTGCAGCAGCTCCGAGCCGGTGCCGCGATCATAGACGGTCTTCATATAGTCCATGTAGGTGCCGGCGCTGTTCCCGCTCGGTGCCACCACGGTCGTCTGCGCCAGCACCGGCGCGGACAGCGCCGTTGTAGCCACCATGATGCCGGCCAGTCTCACAAGTGCATTCATAGAGCTCCCTCCTTGAGCAAGATGGACGTTCCCTCATGCGCCGTTCAGTGCGGGACCATGCCCGTTGAAACGGTCACTCTCTACTGGCACCAGGCTCCCTCACCCGGCGCGGAGACGGATCCAACTTCCCCTCAAATCCGCCTAATGCCATATGTCTGACAAATGCATCGCGCCTTGGCAAGTATCATCGGTATAGCGCCAGGACACTCGAATAGAGCCTTAGGAACGCTAACTCACGTTACTGCGTTGAGAGCGCAAGGTTGCGAGCCCATTCGCACACCAAACGGCAAGCGTCCCTGCGGAGATAACCATGGCAGACGTGACAAAGTCACCGTCGACGAATAACGCCCTTCATCACCATACCCCCGGAAGCGGGCAGAACCCGCCGGATCCCAAACTCGGCAATGCCGGTGAACTGCAGCAGCAGGCTCCGGGCGATGCGGACGCGTCGGCCTATCTGACCGATAATTTCGGCCACCGCATATCGGATAACCAAAACAGCCTCAAAGCCGGCGAGCGCGGCCCGGCCCTGCTTGAAGATTTCGTGCTGCGCGAAAAGATTTTCCACTTCGACCACGAGCGCATTCCCGAACGGATCGTGCACGCCCGCGGCTCAGGCGCTCACGGCGTCTTCGAATGCACCAAGGCTATCCCGGAGCTGACCAAGGCGACGATCTTCCAGAAGGAAGGCAATAATTGTCCCGTCTTCGTCCGCTTTTCGACCGTTGCCGGGGGTGCCGGTTCGGTGGACACACCCCGTGACGTGCGCGGCTTTGCCACCAAATTTTACACCGAGGACGGCAACTGGGATCTTGTTGGCAACAACATCCCGGTGTTCTTTATCCAGGATGCGATGAAGTTTCCGGACCTCGTGCACAGCGTCAAGATGGAGGCCGATCGCGGTTATCCGCAAGCCGCATCTGCCCACGACACGTTCTGGGATTTTGTCGGCCTGATGCCCGAGACAATGCACATGATCATGTGGGCCATGTCGGATCGTGCCATCCCGCGCTCATTTCGCATGATCGAGGGCTTTGGAGTTCACACCTTCCACTTCGTCAATGCGAAGGGTGAAGGCAAGTTCGTGAAATTCCACTGGAAGCCCGTCCTAGGCATCGAGTCGACAACCTGGGACGAGGCGGTGAAAATTGCCGGCGCAGATCCCGATTTCCATCGCCGCGATCTCTTCGAAGCCATCGACAAGGGCGACTTCCCCCAGTGGGAACTGGGCGTGCAGGTGTTTGACGAGGCCTTCGCCGCCTCCCTGCCCTATGACGTGCTCGACGCCACCAAGCTCATCCCCGAGGAGCTTATCCCGGTCGAGATCATCGGCCGCATGACCCTCAACCGCAACGTCGACAATTTCTTTGCCGAAACCGAACAGGTGGCCTTCCTGCCGACCAACATCATTCCCGGCATTGATTTCTCGAACGATCCGCTGCTGCAGGGGCGCCTCTTCTCCTATCTCGACACCCAGAAGTCGCGGCTTGGGACGACCAATTTCCATCAGATCCCGATCAATGCGCCAAAATGCCCGTTCCATAATTTCCAGCGGGACGGGATGGTGCAGACGCTTGTTCCCACGGGTCGGGCAAACTACGAGCCGAACAGCCTGTTCGAAGCCGGTGAAGACACCGGTCCGCGTGCCAGCCTCGACACCGGCTTCACCTCCTTCCGTGAAAACGCCGAGCGGAACGACCCGACCGAAAAGGTCCGCGTGCGGGCGGAGCTGTTTGCCGATCACTTCAGCCAGGCCCGCCTCTTCTTCAAGAGCCAGACCGCCAGCGAACAGGCTCATATCGCAAGCGCCATTGTCTTCGAGCTGTCCAAGGTGACCCTCGAGCATGTCCGTCTGCGGGTCATCTCGCGGCTGCGCAACATCGACGAGGATCTCGCCCAACGGGTTGCCACCGGATTGGCAATGGATCTTCCCAAAAAAGCCAAGGCCGCCCGCGAGCCGATTGACCTTGATCCGTCCGACAAACTCTCCATCCAGAAGCAGGCCAAGAAGATCCTCAAAGGGCGCAAGATCGGCATTCTGTTCGCCGAGGGCTCGGACAAAGCCAGTATCGACAAGCTCAAGAGCGAGATCGAAGCGGCCGGTGGCACCGCATTCCTCGTGGCGCCCAAGGTCGGCGGCATCCCGGTCAAGGGTGGCACGCTCAAGGCCGACGGCCAGCTGGCGGGGTCACCTTCGGTGATCTTTGACGCTGTCGCCTCGATCCTCATGCCAGAAGCCGTCGAAAAGCTCCTCAAGGACGGCGCTGCCATTCAGTGGTTCATGGATGCCTTCGGCCATTGCAAGACCATCGCCCATTGCAACGGCACAAAGCCCCTCCTTGAGGCCGCCAACGTCGAGAAGGACGAAGGCGTCGTTCCGATCGAGGACTTCATGAAAGTCGGCGCCGTCAGGCATTGGGCCCGCGAACCCAAGGTTCGCGATCTCGCCTGATCTTATCTGACAAAGAGGCTGGCCGGACGGGGTGAGCACCCTGCCCGGCCCACCAAACGCTGCTAGATCAATTCCGTCGGTATAAAAGCGCCGCCCTGGATGATCGGAACCCCATCCAGCGCCAAATTGGCGTTTCGCAGGCACAGCCCCAGATGGGCCCGGCTGCGATTGCTGCCCTTGAAGCCCACATCGTCATTGCTGCCGATCTCAATCTGGATTGTGCCATAGGTGCTCTCGCTGTCCGCCCCGCCGCCGCCGGTGTTGGGCGTCTGCGTGATCATCTGTGTCCAGCGGGCGCGCCGGTCGACACCCCAGGCCATATGCCCAGCAACCATCGCTCTGTCGTCTCCGGCCGCTTCCAGCTCAGCCTGGATCAGCCGCGCATCCAGCCCACCCTCGATGGACACCATCCGCCCGTCCTCGAAGTCCATCACGACCGGGTGCTCGATAAAGCGCCCGATGTGAAAACACGCATCGCCGACATCGAGCACCAACCGGCCATTGGTCGAGTCTTCGCGCTGTGCCGACTGGACTGCCCCCAGCCCCCAGAAGTCGAGATGTCCCGGCGTATCCGCCACGCCATAATTGGCCAGCGCGCCGCGCCCGCTCTTGTCCATGACAAGATCCGTTCCCGCGGCAGAAGTGATCCGGATCTGTCGCGCGCTATCGAGCAATTTGGCACCGGCCAGAGCCCGCCGACGCACCTCCGGGTCGGCGCGCATGCGGTGCAGCACATGCGGCTCCTCCATGCAGCACAAAACCCGCGCGCCTCTATCCAGCGCTTCCGCGATTTCCTGGCGATAATGAAGCCGCTGTGAAGTCATGTAGACGATGAGGTCAGCGACGCCGCACAGGGCCGACAGCGCCTTTGGAGACGCCTCCTCGTTCCAGGGGAAAGTCGTGAGAAAGGCCTCTGCGCCGAGCCCCCGGGCCGCTGCCATGCAAGCCGCGCCGTAAGCGGGATCCCAGGCGGTGTCGGTAATACAGAGGCAGGTTTCACCCGGCTTGAGGGCACTCGCCCGCAGCTGGTGAGTAAACAGACCGGCGAGATCCGCGCTGAAGCCGGGGCCGGAAAAAGAGACTGCATAAGCCATTGTCAGAAGCCACTTTCCGTCAAGCGTCGAAAGGCGAGAAATCGTCGGCGTAGATCCCAACGGACATCTGCCCGTCAGCGGTCACCGCGCCGCGATACATGCCCTCGGTATTGTGCGGCATGGCGATCGCGCCCCGAGCATCGACGGCGATGAGACCAGCGCCACATTTATCCGCGCTGAGTTCGGCGATGGCCGCAGCGGTTGCCGCGTCCAGCGTTTCACCGCGATAGCGGATCCGCGCCGCTATATCGTGCGCCGTGCCGCGGCGGATGAAATATTCGCCCAGACCGGTGCAAGACACGGCGACCACGCCATTGGCGGCATATGTACCCGCGCCGATGACAGGCGTGTCGCCGACCCGTCCCGCGCGCTTGTAGGTATAGCCGCCTGTTGAGGTGGCTGCCGCCAGATTGCCGAAATCATCACAGGCGACCGCGCCCACTGTTCCGTGCTTTTCGGCTTCGCTGCGCTCGCGATTGAGCAGCCCGCGTCGTTCCTCGTCGGCACGCTTCCAGTGCTCGCGGCGGAGGTCGGTGGTGAAATAGGCTTGGTCGACGATGTCGAGCCCCTGCTCCCGCGCAAACGCATCGGCCCCGGCTCCAGCCAGCAATACGCAATCGCTGGCCTCCATCACCCGTCGCGCCGCCCGGATGGGATTGCGGATGGTCCGCGCTGAAGCGACCGCGCCCGCAGCCCGTTCCCGCCCATCCATGATCGCTGCGTCAAGCTCATGGTCCCCCGCCGCGTTGAGCACCGCACCGTGTCCGGCATTAAAGCTGGGATGGTTTTCAAGCGCGATAACAGCGGCTTCCACGGCATCCAGCGCCAGCCCCCCGGCGGAGAGGATTTCCCATCCGGCCTTGAGCGCATCAGCCAGCCCCTGTCGGGCAGCCTGATAGTTCTCCGGGGTAAAACTGGCGCGCGGGATCGTGCCTGCGCCCCCATGAATGACCAGACTTGCCATTTTGGCTCCCTTGCTCAAACGCGCGCAGATCGGCCTTGCAAAGCACCGAAAACTGCGATCAATTTTGTTCTAACGTTCTAGAACAAAGCCTCTCAAGGGAGCCAGATTGGCCAAACATGTCAAGTAGGGTACGAGCAGGCTCTGGGGCGCAAAACGAAGACAGGCCGAGCGTCGTCGCCATGCTGGCGGCTGGCCTCGATCGCGCCTTGCCCGTCCCGCTCGGCATCCAGCTTTCCGGCCTCATCCAGTATGGCATTGCCCTAGGCGATTTCACGGCCGGAACGCGCCTCCCGCCAGTGCGTGACCTGGCCGAGCGAGCCGGCATCGCCCCGATGACCGTGGTTGGCGTCTATAATGAGCTCAAGCGCCAGCGCCTGATCGAGACGCGTGGCAGCGCCGGAACCTTCGTTGCCGAAACGGATCATCTGCCGGCCAAAGCTGACTTCGACAGGCTTCAGCCCGCAATCGACACATTGCTCGATCTGGGCCTGGAGGCCGGTCTCGGCCCCACCGAACTGGCGACCCTCCTCAATGCTCGCGCAAATCACCGGCGTCAGCCGACAGCAAAGGGCCTCAGGATTGTTCTCGTGGGCCATTTCGCGCAGGCAACCGCTGCCTATGCCGATCACATCCGCCCGCACCTGCCGCCAAATGACCTCCTGAGCTGGACCACCATCGCTGATCTCGCCGAGAGCGAGAGCCCGCCGGACGCTGATATCGTCCTCACGCTGCAAAATCGCCGGATCGAGGTTGAAGCCATCTTCGGCGCCCAAATACCGGTACTCGGGATCAATTTCGTCCCATCCGGGGAGACCGCAGCCCGGTTGGCCGGTCTTGCCGCCGAAGCCCATGTCGGCATCGTCTCGGTCTTCCCCGAGTTCATGGCGCTGATGAAACCCGGCGTCGTCCGCTTCGCTCCCCAGATAGCCGGGATCGAAGTGGTCATGGCCGATGATCCAGGCCTTGATGGCGTCCTCTCTCGTGCGGATGTCATCGTCTATGCGACCGGCCTCGACCGGTTGACGGAAAAGATCCGCCCTGATCAGCAGGCATTCGAATATCGCTACGCACCTGATGTCACCTTCATCAAGCAGCATGTCCTGCCGCGGCTCGATGCCCTGCGCCAGGCCGAAATTACCAAGGAAAATCAATGAAGATCGCCGAGATGAACTGGTTTCAGGTCGAGGATTATCTGAAGATCGATGATCGGGCGATCGTCCCGCTCGGCTCGACCGAGCAGCATGCCTACCTCAGCAATGCGGTGGATACGATCCTCTCCGAGCGGATCGCCGTTGAGGCTGCAGCGCCCCTCAATGTCCCGGTGTTCCCGCCCCTCGCCTTCGGCATCACCCCATATTTCGCCAATTATCCCGGAACGATCTCGCTGCGGATGGAGACTTATTCGCGCATCATCACCGACATTCTGGATAGCCTCCACAACACCGGGTTCCGGCGGTTTCTCTTCGTCAACGGCCACGGCGGCAACAATCCGGGCCAGACCGCGGCGCTGGAATGGCTCAACAGTCATGCCGACAGCCGGGTGCGCTGGCACAATTGGTGGAACGCTCCAAAGACCTTCGCCAAGGTCCAGGAGATCGACCCAGTCGCTTCCCACGCGTCGTGGATGGAGAACTTTCCCTGGACGCGGCTGCCCAACATCCGAATGCCGGACCATCAGAAGCCGATGGCCGATCTCGACAAGCTCAAAACCATTGGTGCGGCGGGTGTGAAGGAGATGCTCGGCGACGGCAATTTCGGCGGTTTCTACCAGCGTCCAGACGACGAGATGCAGGCCATCTGGGATGTCGCCATTGCCGAGACCCGGGAGCTGATCGAGGACGGCTGGGCTTAGCAGTTTGTCGCAGAATCCACTCAATTTAACCGCACAATCAGTTTAGAGAACATCTCTATGCATTTGAATTTCCATAACAAAACGGTCATCGTTACCGGCGCTGCGCAGGGTATTGGCCGCGCCATCGTATCGGCGATGAGCGCAGCTGGTGCGCGTGTGGTCGCGCTCGACATGGACGCCGATGGCCTCAAACTGGCCGAAGCGGCGGGCGCTGAACTGACCCTGACGCTCGACCTTTCCGAGCGGCAGAGCGTGCTCGACGCCGTGGAGACTATAGCGCAGCGCCTGGGGGGCGTGGATATCCTCATCACCGCCGCGGGTGGCGTGCGTGGACAGACGGCCGCAAGCCTTGAAAACGTGTCAGAAACCGCCTGGCACCAATTGTTCGCCGCCAATGTGGATGGGGCATTCTATTGTGCCCAGGCGGTGGCGCCGCTGATGAAGGCAAACGGCAGCGGGCGGATCGTCACCATTGCCTCAGGGGCAGGTCTGCGACCCAGCCTTACCGGCATTCAGGCCTATAGCGCCGCCAAGCATGCCCTGGTCGGCCTGACCAAGCAGTTGGCGCTGGAACTGGGGCCGCACGGCATCACGGTCAACAGCGTGGCTCCGGGCTTCGTGCTGTCCAATCCGGCGACCCAGCGCCAGTGGGAGAGCTATGGCGAAGAAGGCCAGAAGCGGCTGGTCGACGGCATTCATATGCGCCGGCTTGGCACGCCAGAAGACATTGCCAATGCTGTTCTTTTCCTGGCCTCGGAACAGGCAGGCTGGATTTCGGGGCAGATCCTGAGCGTCGACGGCGGCCGCGCCTAGCGGTTGAGCAGGACGCGGTTGAGAACGTCGATCTGCATCCCATCGAAGGCCGGCGTGACATGCGCCGGCGTTTCCGCATCGGTGCGATCATAATCGAGATCGATGTGCATATTGGTGAGGATCGCCATCCGCGGCTCGAAACGCTCAACCAGATCAAGGGTTTCCGGCAGGCTCAGATGGCTGGGATGCGGCGTCGGACGCAGGGCGTCAACGATCCAGAAATCGAGGTCGCGCACCGCCTCGGCCGAGACTTCTGGCAGCTCCGAGAGGTCGCAGCTATAGGCGAGGCCCTTAACCCGATAACCCAAAGATTCGATGTCGCCGTGGATCTGGGTGAAGCTCGAGACCTCGATGGTGCCGCCGGGTCCTTCGACTGCAATGGTGTCGCCAGCCGAAATCTCATGCGCATTGAGGATGGGGGGATAGCTGCTGCCCGGCGGGGTAGTGAAGCAATAGCTGAATGCATTCCGTAGCTTAGCGCCACATCCTGCAGTGAAATAGACTTCGACCCGACGACGATTGTGCAGCGCCAGAACGCGCAGATCGTCGATCCCGTGGGAATGGTCGGCATGCTCATGGGTGTAGAGGACCGCATCGACACGGTCGACATTGGCACCGAGCAGCTGCTCGCGCAGATCGGCGCCAGTGTCGATAAGTATCCGTGTAGGCTCATCAATTCCGTTCCGCCAGCCCTCGATGAGGAGAGCGCAGCGGCGGCGGCGGTTGCGGGGTTCGTGCGGGTTGCACGCGCCCCAGACATTGCCGATACGCGGCACGCCACCGGATGAACCGCAGCCCAGAATGGTGGCGACGATCCGGTCCGGCTCAACCATGGTCAAACTGCAGCCTTGGAGAACAGCCGGTAGAAATTCTCGGTGCTTTCCCTGCCCACCTGTTCGAGGCTAACCCCGCGAATTTCCGCGACTTTTTCCGCCGTGTGGCGGACATAGGACGGTTCATTGGGCTGGCCGCGATGCGGGATCGGAGCGAGGTAGGGAGAGTCGGTCTCGACGAGGTAGCGATCCGCCGGGACGATCTGCGCAACCTCTTGGATTTCCTTGGCATTCCGGAAGGTAATGATGCCGGAAAAGGAGATGTAGCCGCCCAGGGCCAGAGACCGCTCGGCCAGCTCGCGTCCGGCGGTAAAGCAATGGAGCACAAAGGGAAATGCGCCCTGCCCGGTTTCCTCTTCGAGGATACGCGCCATGTCATCGTCGGCCTGGCGGCTATGGATGACCAGCGGCAGACCGGTGATCCGGGCCGCTGCGATATGGCGGCGAAGCCCGGTTTCCTGGGCCTCGCGCGGTGCGTTGTCGTAGAAATAGTCCAGCCCAGCCTCGCCGATGGCGACGCAGCGCGGATGCGCACTCAGCCGAACCAAGTCATTGGTTTCGATGTGCAATTCTTGGCCGGCATTATGCGGATGGGTGCCGACCGAGCACCAGACATTCGGGTATTTCTCAGCCAGCGCGGCATAGGTCGCAAAATTTTCGACACGGGTCGAAATAGTGACCATGCCGGTGACCCCGGCTGCCTGGGCGCGGGCAAAAACCCCCGCCAGATCGGCGGAGAGGGACTCGAAATCGAGGTGGCAGTGACTATCGATCAGCATTTATTCGGCCGGCTTTTCCAGCCGCGCGAAGACGCCTTGCGGTGCCGGCAGGTCGGAGTTCGTTAGCAGACTGTTAGCATTGAGAGCGTCAGACAGCGTCCTCTGGTTGTCAGGGACAGCCAATTGGTCAAGCAGCCGTGCAGCCGATGCGGGAACGAAGGCCTGCATCGGAATGGAGAGGCGACGAACCGTGTCGGCGGTCACATAGAGGACCGTGGCCATGCGAACCGGATCGGTCTTCTTGAGCGCCCACGGCTCCTGCGCGGCGAAGTAGTTGTTGGCCGAGCTCAGCGCGGAAATGATGGCGCCGGTGGCTTCGTGGACCAGCTGCTGGTCCATCGCCTTCTGTGCCGTCTCGAGTGCCGCGGTGACCTCGGCGATCATGGCGTTGTCGGCCTCGGTCAGCTCGCCGAGAGCCGGCACCTTGGCATCACAGTTCTTGTTGATCATCGATAGCGAACGCTGCGCCAGATTGCCGAGATTATTGGCAAGGTCCGCGTTGACGCGATTGACCAGCTTTTCGTTGGCATAGTCACCGTCGTTGCCGAAGGAGACTTCGCGCAGGAAGAAGTAGCGGACAGCGTCCTGACCAAAGGTGTCCACCAGGTGGAACGGCTCGATGACATTGCCGAGCGACTTGCTCATCTTTTGGCCGTCAACGGTGAGGAAACCGTGGGCGAAGACGCGGTGCTGCACCTCAAGACCAGCGCTCATCAGGAATGCGGGCCAATAGACGGTGTGGAAGCGGATGATGTCCTTGCCGATGACATGCAGGTCCGCCGGCCAGAACTTCTTGAACAGCTCGCTCTGCTCGTTAGGGTAGCCAAGACCGGTGATGTAATTGGTCAGGGCGTCGACCCAGACATACATCACATGGCCTTCAGCGCCCGGTACGGGAATGCCCCAGTCGAAGGTGGTGCGGGAAATGGAGAGGTCTTGCAGACCACTCTTGACGAAGGAAATGATCTCGTTGCGGCGCTCCTTGGGAGCAATGAAATCTGGATTGGCTTCGTAGAGGGCGAGCA
Organism: Devosia sp. SD17-2; assembly: GCF_029201565.1. Classification (GTDB taxonomy): domain Bacteria; phylum Pseudomonadota; class Alphaproteobacteria; order Rhizobiales; family Devosiaceae; genus Devosia. Next base: position 2,273,914 of record NZ_CP104002.1, on the reverse strand, counting down.
GCTTTTGCTGATAGGCGGAAAGGCGGAAGAAGTAGGTCGGCTCTTCGACCCATTCGACTTCGGCGCCGGAGGGAGCAAATTTCTTGCCGTCCTTCTCCGTCAGCTCGTCCTCGTCGAAATAGGCCTCGTCGCGCACCGAATACCAGCCGGCATAGGTGGACTGGAAAATGTCGCCATCCGAGTTTTCGGCCATCTTCTTCCAGATGGCCTGCGACGCCTCGTGGTGGCGCTGTTCGGTGGTGCGGATGAAATCGTCGTTGGACAGGTTCAGCGCAGCCGCGAGCTTCTGGAACTCGGCCGCGTTGCGATCCGCCAGCTCCTTGACCGGAATGCCTTCCTTGGCCGCCGTCTGCACCATCTTGATGCCGTGCTCGTCGGTGCCGGTGAGGAAATAGACCTCACGGCCCTCGAGACGCTTCCAGCGGGCGATGGCGTCGGTGGCGATCATCTCATAGGCGTGCCCGATGTGCGGGGCGCCATTGGGATAGGAAATCGCGGTCGTGACGTAAAAGGGCTTGGCGGTCATTCTTGCTCGATGGGGATTGCAGTCGTTGCACGGTGCTTCCGAATGGCGTCAAACAGCACGACAAGCGTCTGTTTCATGTCGAGATTGACGCTATCGGCTTCCAAAAGAAGCGCGTGTGCCTTGTCCCATAGCTCTGTGGCGGAGGCAAGACGCATACGGCTCTGACGATCAAAGGCCGCATTGCGCGCCTCGTCGGCCAGCCAGTCGGATAGGATTTCGCGGCCGAAGGACATGTCGGGCCCATGGGGGTCGGCGCCAAGCGCTTCAGCCAGCTGCAAGGTGGCGCCTGTCGGCATGTTTTCCGGGGCCTGAAGCCAGGAGATCAGCGCGCCGACCGGGGAGGTTTCGCCCAGCGCCAGCGTCTCGAAGGCGCGGCGCGGTCGGCCACCGGCCAGCTGCACGGCGCGGTTCAGCGTTTCGGCGTCGATATCGGGCAGGCTGGAGCGCACCACCTGCTCGACCAGCCCATCTGCGAGGGGACGCAGGGCGATGTTGTGGCAGCGCGACTTGATCGTTGGCAGCAATTGCCCCGGGCGATGGGAAACGAGCAGGAAGGTCGTGTCGGCCGGCGGCTCTTCCAGCGTCTTGAGAAGCGCGTTGGCGGCCGAGGGATTGCAGTCGTCGATACTGTCGAGGATTGCGATGCGGTGGCCGGAGCGGCCGCGCGTATGGTGGAGCGCATCGCGCAGCTCGCGTACGTCTTCGACGCGAATGGCGGTGTAGTAGCCCTTGGCATCCTTGAGACGCCGGCGCAGCACAAAAAGGTTCGGATAGGACAGCGCCGCAACCTGCTCACGCACGCGCTCCGGCGCTTCGTCTCCGGTGGCGGTGAGAATGGCGAGGGCCATCTCGAAGGCAAAGGTCGCCTTCCCCACACCCTGCGGACCATGGAGCATGATTGCGCCGGGCAGACGGCGGTGATGCAGCTGCTCAAGAATGGCGGAACGGGCGAGGTCATGGCCAATGGCCGCCTGGCGCGCTTCGGGAAGCGGCAGGCCCTCCAGTGCGGATGGATCACTCATGCGCCGGCTCCCGCCCCGAGCTCAGGGAAACGCTCGGAGACCACCCGCCAGATATCCTCGGCAAGGTGTTCCTCGGGCTGTTCGGCCGAGAGGACCACGCATCGATCGGGATTATTGCGGGCGATATTGAGGAAGCCGTCGCGCAGGCGGCGATGCCAGTCGAGCTCTTCCTTTTCAAACCGGTCGCCGGTGAGCGCCAGCCCGTCCTCGACGGCGCGCATCTCGACCCGCTTGAAGGCGGTTTCCGGGTCCATGTCGAGTACGATGGTGAGATCGGGGACATGGCCGTCGAGCGCCAGATCTTCGAGCGCGTCGATGAGCTTTTCATCAACGCCACCGGTCAGCCCCTGATAGGCGCGGGTGGAATCGCAGAAGCGGTCGGAGATGACCCAGGTGCCGCGCGCCAGATTGGGCGCGATGAGCTGGGTGACGTGATCATGCCGGGCCGAGGCGAACAGCACCGCCTCGGCGCCGGGGCCCCAGCTTTCCGAACGACCCTGCAGAATATAGGAGCGGATGGCCTCGGCCTTGGGCGTACCGCCGGGTTCGCGCGTGCGCACGGCGCTGACATCACGCGCGCCCAGGCGTTCGAGCAGGCGCTTGACCTGAGTGGACTTGCCTACGCCCTCACCGCCTTCGAAGGTGATGAAGCGGGCCGTGCTGTGGTTCGGCGCGTCGAGCATATGCCGCCTGATTGGTTGGTTTGGTTTCTTTTAGGGCAAGCGACCGCGGGGGGGAAGGGTTTGGGCGCGGGGGTGTGGGAGCGTGCCCCGAGAGTTTGCCACTGGGGCGAGTTCGATTGGGGCTCCCTGCCCGCCATCCGAGCGCAGCTCGAATGGCCTCTGAACCTAAATTCGCTCCACTGGAGCGAATTTGCCTGCGGCATGGTTCAGAGCCAACCCAATGCCAGTTGCTTGAGGGCATCGGTGGCGCGGCGGACGAGGTCGCCCTGCCCGACTGTTTCGGCGGCGTAGAGCGGTGCCGTCTGCACCAGCTGGTCGTTGCAGAACACCTGCAATTCGGCGATCTGCGCGCCCTGCTGAATCGGCGGCATCAGCGGGCTGACGAAAGTGACCGTGGCGGAAAGGCACTGGCGCGAGCCGCGCGGCAGATAAAGCGCAATCTCGCCGTTACCGATGAGGCCCACATTGCCCTTCTCGCCGCCATAGACATCGGCATAGGCAACGACCTTGCCTTCCGGATAGGCCGAGAAACGTTCGAAGGCGCGCATGCCCCATGTGAGCAGCTTTCGCCCCTCTTCAGCGCGCTCGCGCATCGAGCCGAGACCGTGCACAACAGCGACGAGGCGGCGATCGCCCTGGGCCGTCGAGAGCACGACGCCATAGCCGGCAGCCTGGGTATGGCCCGTCTTGAGGCCATCGACGCCGATGCCGACGTCGATCAGCGAATTGCGATTGGCCTGTTTTATGCCGTTCCACTCCATCTCCGGTTCGGAGAAATAGTGGTAATATTCGGGGAATTCGCGAATGAGGTAACGGCCGAGGTCGGCCAGGTCCCGCGCCGTCGAAAATTCATCCGGGTCCGGCAGGCCCGTGGAATTGGTGAAGTTGGAATCGTTGAGCCCGATCTGGCGGGCCAGCTCGTTCATCATCGCCGCAAAGCTGGCTTCGCTGCCGGCAATGCCTTCGGCCAGCACGATGGCGGCGTCATTGCCCGACTGGATGATGACGGAACGAATGAGGTCTTCGACGCGGATCTGGGAATTGAGCTCGGCGAACATGGTCGAGCCGCCCGAAGACGCGCCGCCTGTCCGCCAGGCGTTTTCGGAGACGAAGAACAGATCGTCCTTGCTCAAGCGGCCGGCGCGCAGCTCGTTGAACACAACGGCCAGCGTCATCAGCTTGGTCATGCTGGCCGGCTCGAGCCTTGCATCCGCATCCTTCTGGAAGATGACGGTGCCAGACTCGTAATCCGTCAGCACGGCGAATTTCGCCTTGGTCTCGAACTGCGCCTGGGCGAAGGCCGACGAAACGCTGAAGGCGGCAACAGCGATGGCGAGGAGCAGTCTCACGGGCAATCCCTTGCTTTCCCGACCAAAGGGCCGAATTCGGAACAGTCGCGAACAGCTCCGACTAATAAAGAATTATATCGCCAAGGCCAAGTTCACGCGCCAGATCGAGAGCGTCCTGACGCTCAACACCGGGCTTGAGATGGGTCAGCGTCAGGCGGGTCGCCGGCTTGCCGCCGACGGTGACGGGATCTTCGGCCACGGCGCCCAACACGGCGAACCGCTCGGCCAGCGCAATCGCATTGTCCTGATTGCCGTAGATGCCGAGCCCGAGCTTGAAGGCACGGGTGTCTGCGTCGACACTGGCCGCCCAGGCCTGGAGGTCCGGCGCCTGGCTGGCCATGGCGTTGACCGCGGCATGGGCCGTGCCGATGCCGGCATCAGCCTGTTCGGCGTCGGCATAGGAGAACAGCCCGCCGATAAAATTGGTGGTCATGCCGACAAGGCTGCGATTACTCTCGGCCGAAGCGACCTGAACATTGCCGCGGCTGCCGCCGAAATCGGAGGGGCCATTGTAGCTGGCCACCAGCATGCGGGTATCATCGCCCTCGAGCGGGGCTTCGCCGACATATTCGACCTGCACGCTGGCCGAGCCATTATTGACATAGCCAAGCATGGACGCCGCCTGATGCGACAGATCGATGATGCGGCCGGCCACATAGGGTCCACGATCATTGACGCGCACGACGAGTGAGCGGCCATTGTCCTTGTTGGTCACGCGGACATAGGACGGCAGCGGCAGGGTCGGATGCGCGGCGGTGATGGCATTGGCGGAGAAGATTTCGCCATTGGCCGTGCGGCGACCGTGGAAGTCCGAGCCATACCAGGACGCCGTACCGGCCGCGACATAATTGGGATCATGCTGCGGGACATAGGTCTTGCCGCGCACGGTATAAGGCTTGCCGACCTGATAGCGCCCGCCGCCACGAGGCGGATGGGGATTCGAGGTCACGCGCGGCGAAACAGCGACGCCATATTCCTTGGAGGTGAAGGCGCCGCGCTTGACCGTGGCACCAAGACCCCCGGCACCACCCATGCAGGCGGCGATCATCGGGGTGATAAGGGCGGCAAGTGTTATTGTGCGGACGGCTTTGCGCCAAGTTGTCGTCACGGTACTCTATACTCAACTCGCTTGGGACTATCGGCGCCGCATCATAATCCGATACGGGGAATTTGCTGCAAATTGTCACTTTGCTGGTTTAGGAGGCCTTAACGCCTTCCCATCATTCGCCGGATGCGCCGGGTTTTCCGCAACTGGTGACGAATCGCAGCAGAGACGCCTTGGCGCTTGACTGATATAAAGATATCTTTATGTGATGCCTGCAGCGTTGTTCACGCAGGCCCAAAACTGAAAGAGAGGACGGCATGAGCCCCTCGCCCGACCGGATCGACAATTCTCCCCTCCTGCCCGACTGGACCGAGGTGCGCACCGCGCTCGCCCAGGCCATGCAGGACCGTATCCTGATCCTCGACGGCGCCATGGGCACCATGATCCAGCGCCTGGGGCTGACCGAGGAGAATTTCCGCGGCGAGCGCTTCAAGGACTGGAGCCATCCGCTCAAGGGCAATAACGACCTGCTCGTCATCACCGAACCGGAGATGATCGAGGATATCCACTTCGCCTATTATATGGCCGGTGCCGATATCGTCGAAACCAACACCTTCTCAGGCACTTCGGTGGCCCAGGCGGACTACGCCTGCGAAAGCGCGGTCTACGACATCAATTACCAGGGCGTTGTGGTGGCGCGGCGCGCCGCCTTGCGCGCTGAGGAAGCTGACGGCCGCCGCCGTTTCGTGGCTGGCGCAATCGGGCCGACGACGAAAACCTCGTCCATGTCGACCGACGTCAACAACCCCGGCCATCGCTCGATCAGCTTCGATGATCTCGTGGAAGCCTATGGCGAGGCCATTCGCGGGCTGGTGGATGCGGGCGCGGACCTGCTGCTGTTCGAAACCATCACCGACACACTGAACACCAAGGCCGGCATTTTCGCCGCCCAGCGCATCTTCGAAGAGCGCGGCATCGATGTGCCAATCATGATTTCGGGCACGATCACCGACCTCTCCGGCCGCACGCTGTCTGGCCAAACGCCGACGGCCTTCTGGTATTCCATCCGCCATTCGAACCCGATCACCATCGGGCTGAACTGCGCGCTTGGCGCCGACCTCATGCGCGACCATATCGCCGAGCTCTCGAGCGTCGCCGATACATTTATCTGCGCATATCCCAATGCCGGCCTGCCCAATGAAATGGGCGGCTATGACCAGACGCCCGAACAGATGGCGGCTCAGCTGCAAAGCTTTGCCAGCGATGGCCTCCTTAACATCGTTGGCGGCTGCTGCGGTTCGACCCCGGACCATATCCGCGCCGTGGCGCAGATGGCCGCGCAGTACCAGCCGCGCAAGGTCCCGGAGATCGAGCGCAAGCTGCGCCTCGCCGGCCTTGAGCCGTTCACGCTGACCAAGGACATCCCCTTCGTCAACATCGGCGAGCGCACCAACGTCACCGGCTCTGCCCGCTTCCGCAAGCTGATCACGGCGGGCGACTACAACGCCGCCCTCGACGTGGCCCGCGACCAGGTCGCCAATGGCGCCCAGATCATCGACATCAACATGGATGAGGGTCTCATCGACTCCCGCCAGGTGATGATCGACTACCTGAACCTGCTGGCCGCAGAACCAGATATCGCCAAAGTGCCGCTGATGATCGATAGCTCCAAGTGGGAGGTAATCGAGGCGGGCCTGAAGTGTGTGCAGGGCAAGGCGCTGGTGAATTCCATTTCGCTCAAGGAAGGCGAAGAGGCATTCATCCATCACGCCAAGCTGGTGAAGGCCTATGGCGCCGCCGTGGTGGTGATGGCCTTCGACGAAACCGGACAGGCCGACACCAAGCAGCGCAAGGTGGAAATCTGTGCGCGCGCCTACAAGATCCTGACCGAGACCGTCGGCTTCCCGCCTGAAGACATCATCTTCGACCCCAACGTCTTTGCGGTCGCGACGGGCATCGAAGAGCACAATAATTACGGTGTCGACTTCATCGAGGCGACGAAGGAAATCACCGAGAGCCTGCCGCACGTCCATATCTCGGGCGGCATCTCGAACCTCAGCTTCTCGTTCCGCGGCAATGAGCCGGTGCGCGAGGCGATGCACGCCGTGTTCCTCTACTATGCCATCCAGAATGGCATGGACATGGGCATCGTCAACGCCGGCCAGCTGGCGGTCTACGAGAGCATCGACAAGGAACTGCGCGACGCCTGCGAGGACGTGATCCTCAATCGCCGACCGGATTCGACCGACCGAATGCTGGAGCTGGCCGAGCGCTACAGGGGCCAGGGCGGCGGCGCCGGCAAGGCCAAGGATCTTTCCTGGCGCGAGCTCCCGGTCAACGAACGCATCACTCATGCGCTGGTCAACGGCATCACCGAATATATCGAGGCCGACACCGAGCTGGCCCGCCAGGGAGCAGCCCGCCCCCTGCACGTCATCGAAGGCCCGCTGATGGCCGGGATGAACGTGGTTGGTGATCTTTTCGGCTCGGGCAAGATGTTCCTGCCGCAGGTGGTTAAATCGGCCCGCGTGATGAAGCAGGCCGTGGCCTATCTGATGCCATACATGGAAGCCGAGAAGGACGCCAATGGCGACGCCGCCGGCCGCCAGAGCGCCGGCAAGGTGCTGATGGCGACGGTGAAGGGCGACGTCCACGACATCGGCAAGAACATCGTCGGCGTCGTGCTGGCCTGCAACAATTACGAGATCGTCGATCTCGGCGTCATGGTGCCGACCCAGAAGATCCTGGAAACCGCCCGCGCCGAAAACGTCGACATCATCGGGCTGTCCGGCCTCATCACGCCGTCACTCGACGAGATGGTGCATGTCGCCTCCGAAATGGAGCGCGAGGGCTTTGACATTCCCCTGCTCATCGGCGGCGCAACCACCAGCCGCGTCCATACCGCGGTAAAGATCCACCCGCGCTATGCGCGTGGCCAGGCGGTTTACGTCAATGACGCCAGCCGCGCCGTGGGCGTGGTGTCGAACCTGCTCTCGCAGGACACCAAGGTGACCTTCATTGAACAGGTGCGCGCCGAATACGCCAAGGCGGCCGCCGCCCATGAGCGGGCCGAGCACGAAAAAAAGCGCCTGCCGCTGACCGCAGCGCGCGAAAACGCCTTCAAGCCTGACTGGACCGGCTACGCGCCGCCCAAGCCGAGCTTTACCGGTATCAAGAACTTTACCGATTTCGACCTTGCCGAACTGGCCCAATACATCGACTGGACGCCGTTCTTCCAGACCTGGGAACTCAAGGGGCGCTACCCGGCCATTCTCGAGGACGAGCGGCAGGGCGAAGCGGCGCGGGCGCTCTGGGCGGATGCTCAGAAGATGCTCAAGCAGATCATCGACGAAAAGTGGTTCGTGCCCAAGGCTGTGGTCGGCTTCTGGCCCGCCAATGCCGTGGGCGATGACGTGCGCCTGTTCACGGGCGAAGACCGCCAGACCGAGCTCGAAACCTTCTTCACGCTGCGCCAGCAACTCTCCAAGCGCGACGGCAAGCCGAACATGGCGCTGTCCGACTTCGTCGCGCCGGTCGACAGCGGCAAGCCCGACTATCTCGGCGGCTTCGTGGTGACGGCCGGTCTCGAGGAAGTGGCGATCGCCGAGCGCTTCGAGAAAGCAAACGACGATTATTCGTCCATTCTGGTGAAGGCCCTGGCCGACCGCTATGCGGAGACGCTGGCCGAATTCATGCACCTCAAGGTTCGTCGCGAACTCTGGGGCTATGCTCCGGACGAAAACCTCACCCCCGAGGAAGTCATCCTCGAGAACTATCGCGGCATCCGCCCGGCACCGGGCTATCCGGCCCAGCCGGACCACACCGAAAAGACCACGCTCTTCCGCCTGCTCGATGCAGAGAACACTGTCGGCGTGTCGCTGACCGAAAGCTACGCCATGTGGCCGGGTTCATCGGTCTCCGGGCTCTATTTCAGCCATCCCGACGCCTATTATTTCGGCGTCGCTAAGGTGGAGCGCGACCAGGTGCTCGACTACGCCCAGCGCAAGGGCATGGCAGTGGAAGAGGTCGAACGCTGGCTCGGGCCGATTCTGAACTACATCCCCGGCAAGGTCGCGGCGGAATAATATGGAGTGTGGTTGCAGCGCGTGTCGCCCTATCCCATCTCTTCCCGATCACGGGGAGAGTGACGTTCAGCACGGTGACACTTCAGGAACAGAAATGACCAGACCCGCCCCCATTCCCGTATCCGTCGTGGGAATATCTCCTGCGCCCGGCTCGCTGGCCGACGACGTCGCTGTCGTCCAGCTGCCGGCCAGCACCGGGCACAATCACGCGGATGGTGAGAACTGTGTTGCCTGTGCGGGCCAGACCGATGTGCGCACTCAGCTTTTCAACCTGCTCGAAATGCACAAACTCGGTTTTTTGCCTGTATTTTCGAAGGTCGTGGTCGATGCCAGCCTGGTAACCGATATCGAACGCGTCCGGGCCGCACTGGCCGGAAAGCTCCCGGCGACAGCCCTGCGGGACCATGAAGTCGCGCGGCGGTTCGTGCTGGTGGAAGGCTAAGTCTGGGCCCCCTCACCCTAACCCTCTCCCCTGAGGGACGAGGGGACATATCGAGTATGGGGAAGGTGCGGTGGCCCACAACCGGCACTGCGGGTATGCCATCCGACGACAGTCTGCCGTCACCACCCGGCTTGTGTGGAGGATCTGTGCTTTAGTGGTGGCATCAGCCGGGTTGCGCATCCCGGCTGATGCAGTCAGGAGGCCGTTTTGTCCGGCTGGTTTGTCACAGCCGAGGACGAGCAAGGCCCTGTCTGCTCCCTTTGACCCCGAACGGTTGATCGGGCTGTTGCCCGCACCACAAGCCTGGGAGCAAGGTCATGATACACGACACCCTCTTCGTTGGCATCGACGTTTCCAAGACGCATCTGGACGTTCATACCCATCCCGCTGGCAAATCCTGGCGTTGCAGCACTGGACCGGAGGCGCTCGCCGAGCTGACGCAGCGCCTGGCCAGACTGGGGCCGTTGGCCATCGGGCTCGAAGCCTCGGGAGGCTATGAAGCCCGCGTGGCCGAGAGCCTGCATGCCGCTGGCCTTGAAGTGCATGTTCTAGCCCCGGCGCGGATCCGCAGTTACGCGCGGGGTATCGGCCAATTGGCCAAAACCGACAAGATCGATGCCGCTCTGATCGCGCGTTATCTGCAGGCCGTGCGCGCCAGCTTGACCCCTTATGTGTCTGATCCGATCCGACAAAGGCTGAGCGCGTTCACAGCCCATCGGCGGCGGATCGTTGCGGAAAAGAGCGGCCTTGTCAGTCAGCTCGATACCATCGACGAGCCGCTTGTGCGCAGCCTGATCGAGGAGCGTCTGGCGGCCATCGCCCTGGAGATCAAACGCATCGAAGCGGCCATCACTGCCCTTCTCGCCGACAATCGCCAGCTCCAGCAGCGCCAGGCGCGGCTGCGGCAGGTGACCGGCGTCGGTCCGGTTCTGGCGATCGCCTTACTGGCCGACATGCCCGAGCTCGGCAAGGTCTCCGCCAAGGTGGCCGCAGCACTCATCGGCGTTGCCCCTTATGCCCGCCAATCGGGCGCATCGGATCGCAACGGCCGCTGTCTTGGCGGACGAAAACATCTGCGCGATATCGCCTACATGGCCGTGCTCAGCGCCATCAAGGTGAAAGACCCCGTTCTCGGCGACTTCTATCAAAGACTGCGCCTGCGCGGAAAACCCTTCAAACTCGCCATGATCGCAACGGTGAGAAAACTCATCACAATCCTCAACGCCATCGCCCGACAGGAACCGGCATTCCAACAGTGATGTCCACGGTTGCTTGTCCGGGTGGTCCATCTTCGGCTCCAAATGAAATGGATTGCCCGGACAAGCCGGGCAATGACGATGGCACGATGATTTGTGTCGTGGGCGGGCTAGAACCGCACCAGCGGGGTGTCGGCCCGCAGATAGAGCGGATGTTTTGGGGAGCCATCGGCATTGGTACCAAAACACCAGAGTTCGGCGCCATCGCTGCGAAGGGCCTCGACCAGTTCGCGACCGGCTGGTGCCAGCGCCTTGTTGAGCTTGCCGTGGCAGAGGACCACCCTGCCCGCATTTTTCGCCGCTGCCCGGATGGCCGGAAGATTGGCCGGCGACACGGCGACCACGCCCGGCTGCACCAGCATTTTCGGGTCGGTGGCGCGGTAGTCACCGACATTGCATTTGACCATCGCCGAAAACCCCTCGCGACGGGCAAATGTCCACTCGCGCGCACAGGTCGGATCGTCCACGCGCGCGTCGGCGGTGGACGGGTTCATCCCGACGAAGAGGATGTAGTTTTCCGGGAAAATTTCCCCAAGCCAGCGCCGCATGATCTGGCGATACCGACCATCTGCACTCATCACGGCGTCGCCGCGCACGCCTTCGCCGAGGCGGAGGCGCACTTTGCCGCCGGGATCGTGCCGATCTGAACTCATGCCGTGAGATCGCTCGGCGGGGTGAGGCCGTTGATGAGGCTTGCCGTGGTGATGGTGTTGGCGAGGAGGCACGCAATGGTCATCGGACCAACGCCGCCGGGAACAGGGGTGATCGCGCCGGCGACCGCGACAGCAGTCGAAAATTCGACGTCACCGACGAGACGGGTCTTGCCTTCGCCCTTCTCCGGCGCGGGAACCCGGTTGATGCCGACGTCGATGACGACGGCGCCCGGCTTGATCCAGTCACCCTTGATCATTTCCGGACGGCCGACGGCAGCCACGACGATATCGGCCTGACGGACGACATCGGGCAGGTTCTGCGTGCGCGAATGGGCGACGGTGACGGTGCAGTTGTCGCGCAGCAGCAGCTGCATCATCGGCTTGCCGACGAGATTGGAGCGGCCGATGATGACGGCGTTCTTGCCCTCAAGCGAGCCGAGCTGGTCGCGAAGAAGCATCAGGCACCCGAGCGGCGTGCAGGACACCGGGCCGGGCAGGCCGATCTGCACCTTGCCGACATTGGCCGGGGTAAAGCTGTCGACGTCCTTGGCCGGGTCGATCGCTTCGATGACCTTGTTGGGATCGATATGCTTGGGCACAGGCATCTGCACCAGAATGCCGTGAACGGCCGGGTCCGCATTGAGCTTGTGCACCAGCGCCAGCAGCTCGGCCTCGGACACATCCTCGGGCAGTTCGTGCTTGAACGAATTCATGCCCACTTCGGCAGTCTGCTTGGCCTTGTTGGTCACATAGACCTGGCTGGCCGGGTCGTGGCCGACGATCACCACGGCCAGGCCCGGAGTGATGTTGTGCTCGCGCTTCAGGCGCTCGACGTGACCGGCGATCGCCGTGCGAAGATTTTCCGCGAAGGCTTTGCCATCGATGATTTTTGCGGTCATATCGGCCTCGTAAAAGCTGGGGGAAGCGCGGGGAACATCCGGCGTTTTCGGTTTTCGACATAAGGGATGAAGGATGATCCGTCCATTGCTTTGGCTGCCGCTGGCGGCTGTTTTGCTTTCTGGGTCGGCGATGGCGCAGGATGTCGGGCTGGAGGAAGAGGCGCGCGCACTGCATGCCCTGGCCGGCGGCGCGATGTGCAACGAGGACGTCAGCGGCTGGGAAGACGAAGATTTCGCCAGCTGGGAGCTGAAATATCAGCCCAGCTACAGCGATGATGCGCCCAAGGAAGTGGTCACGCTGGTGCGCCTCTTCTGCTTTGCCGGCGCCTACAACATCAGCCACAATTACTACATCAAGACCGAGTTTGACGGGCTTCGCCCGCTGGCACTGGCTGAGCCGGATTACGACCTCATCTATGTCAACGACGACTATGAAGGCGATGTGGAAAGCCTCGAGGTCACCGGCATGGTCGCCACGACGACACTGGTCAACTCCCACTTCGATCCGGACACACTGACGCTGACGTCCTATTCGAAGTGGCGCGGCCTCGGCGATGCCAGCTCGTCCGGCTCCTGGACATTCGACGACGGCCGTTTCGTGCTCGTGAAGTTCGAAGTCGACGCCTCTTACGACAACGAGGTGAACCCGGAGACCATCGTCGACTACACCAAGCCCTGAAGCGCTAAAAATACATAAGGCCGTCCGACATCTCTGTCAGACGGCCTTCTGATGGGATTCGGCCCGCCGCGCTGTTGAGGGCTTGGGGGACAAGCGGCGGACCGTTTCCCGCTCACCGGTGCATGGGTCGTTTGCGTTGCCGATGAACTGATGATGAAGATGGCGCGTAATTGCGGCAATAAAAGTACGGCTCACCGAAGTGTGAAGCAATAAAGGGGGCCGTGAGCGGCGCGTTGAGAAGGCGTCATATGGCCCCTATAGTAGGCGGATGCCGCGATTCCAGCGGCAGGCCCGGCGGTGCAGCCGGCAGACGAGGACAAGCATGACGATCATCAGCCCGCCGCGACTCGAGACCCAGTCTTTCACTGACCCCGAGGCCGCCTGGGCCCATATCGCTCATATCTATCACCGCAATTGCGAGTTCATCCGCAGCCATCTCAAGGCTCTGGCGCAAGGCGTCATCCCCGAGGGCCGGGTGCGGGCCTATTACCCGCAGGTGGAAGTGCGCTCGACCAGCTATTCGCGCCACGAGAGCACCCTGCCCTATGGGTATCTCCATACCCCCGGCATCTACCGCACCACGGTGACGGCGCCCGACCTGTTCCGCACCTATTTCCAGGAACAGTTCGCCGTGCTGCTGCACAATCATGGCGGCACGATCGACATCGGCGAGTCGGAAACCCCGATCCCTCTGCATTTCGCCCTGCCACCGCATGAGCATGTTGATGGCGCCGCGCTCAATGCGCTGCATATTCCGCTGCGCGACGTGTTTGACGCGCCCGACCTCGCCCACACCGACGACGAAATCGCTAATGGCACCTATGTGCCGCCGCGTGGCGGACCTTACCCGCTTTCCGCCTTCACCGCACCGCGGGTCGACTATTCGCTGTTCCGCCTGGCCCACTACACCGGCACCGGCGCCGAGCACTTCCAGAATTTCGTGATCTTCACGAACTACCAGTTCTACATCGACGAGTTCTGTCGCGTCGCCAAGCAGTGGATGACCGACGGCCACCCGCACTACCAGCGCTTCATCGAGCCGGGCAATGTCTCGACCGACAATATGCTGAACGGTGGCGCCATCACCGGCGAGCCGCCCCCGCGCAGCCCGCAGATGCCCGCCTACCATCTCGTCGCCGACAAGGGCCGCGGCATCACCATGGTCAATATCGGCGTCGGCCCGGCCAACGCCAAGACCATCACCGACCATATCGCCGTACTGCGCCCGCACGCCTGGATCATGCTCGGTCACTGTGCCGGCCTGCGGAACAGCCAGGAGCTCGGCGACTATGTGCTGGCCCACGCCTATGTGCGCGAGGACCACGTGCTCGACGCTGACCTGCCGCTGACCGTGCCCGTTCCGGCGCTGGCCGAAGTGCAGGTCGCGCTTGAACAGGCGGTGGAGGAAATCACCCAGACCGAGGGGATCGAGACCAAGAAGATCATGCGCACCGGCACGGTCGCAACTTTCGACAACCGCAATTGGGAACTGCGCGATCAGACGGAGATTGTGCGTCAGCTCAGCCAGTCCCGCGCCGTGGCGCTGGACATGGAAAGCGCGACCATTGCGGCGAACGGCTTCCGCTTCCGCGTGCCCTACGGCACCCTGCTCTGCGTTTCCGACAAGCCGCTGCATGGCGAGCTCAAACTGCCGGGCATGGCCTCGGACTTCTATCGCACCCAGGTCAACCGGCATCTGCAGATCGGCCTGCGCGCCATGGAAATCCTGCGCGATCAGCCGGCTGAGCGGCTGCATTCACGAAAACTGCGGAGCTTTGCGGAGACGGCGTTCCAGTAGGCCTGGCTGCCACTCATAGATATGGAGCGGTACGGGCTTGCTTCAAGCCCGTCGGTCGGCTGTAAAACGAGTGCTCCATTGCAGAAGGGAGCCGTCGATGTATGCATCCGAACAGCCAGAAGATGCCGTGTTTTATCACGGCACGCGCGCCGACCTGAAAATCGGCGACAAGATGATTCCGGGCCAGAAATCCAATTTCGGCAGCGGCAAGCCGGGGTCGTGGATCTATTTCGCAGCCACGCTGGAAGCGGCAATCTGGGGCGCCGAACTGGCACAAGGCGATGGCCGGGAGCGCATCTACATCGTGCGTCCCACTGGCCCCTTCGTCGACGATCCAAATCTGACCGACACGAAGTTTCCCGGAAACCCGACGCAATCCTACCGCAGCCAGATGCCGCTGGAGATTGTTGGCGAAGTGGAGACTTGGCAGGGGCATCCGCCCGAGCAGTTGCAGGCCATGAAGGACAGCGTGGAGCGCCTTCGCCTGCAGGGGATTGAAGCCATCGACTAGGCGCGGCAAATCCGGAGAAAGCGAGGTGCCGCGGGGTCGCGGCACCTCAAGATATTAGTCGCGGCCGAGCAGGGCCTTCCAGATGATCGCACCCAGCGCTGCACCGGCGAGCGGGGCGAGGATGAACACCCAGACCTGACCCATGGCGCCGTTGTCAGCAAAGATTGCTGCAGCGATCGAGCGAGCCGGATTGACCGAGGTGTTGCTGACCGGGATCGAGATCAGGTGAATCAGCGTCAGGCCGAGGCCGATGGCGATCGGCGCAAAGCCCACAGGCGCATTGCCATGGGTAGAGCCGAGGATGATGATGAGGAAGAAGGCGGTCAGCACGACTTCGGCAACGATGACCGAGGTCAGGTTGAAGCCATGCGGCGACAGCTCGCCAAAGCCGTTGGAGGCAAAGCCGCCCGGGGCAAAATCGGCCACGCCCGAAGCAATCAGGAACAGCACGAGGCCACCGGCAGAACCGCCGATGATCTGGGCCGCCCAATAGGGGATGAGGTCCTTGAAATCAAAGCGGCCGGCAATGGCCATGCCCAGCGAGACAGCCGGGTTGAAATGGCCGCCGGAGATGTGGCCCACGGCATAGGCCATGGTGAGGACGGTAAGGCCGAACGCCAGCGAGACGCCGGCATAGCCGATGCCCAGTTCAGGAATGCCGGCGGCGAGCACTGCAGAACCGCAGCCGCCGAAAACCAGCCAGAATGTACCAAAAGCTTCTGCAGATAGACGCTTCATACCCCGAAGACTCCTTAGGGTGCTTGTTAACCTGCGCCAGCTATCACCAATTATTGAAGCCGAGTACAGAGCTCCAGCCCTCAATCCATAGGATTAGGCCACTGTGACGCGGCCCGAGGCAATCAGGGCCCGTACGGACTCCTCAACCGCCTCAAGGCTGGAGTAGCGGGGCGCATAGCCGAGTCGCTGCCGGCTTTTTTCGATCGAGTGGCAGGAACTTCTGATGACGTGCCCGCGGGTGATGTCGCGCTGGTCCTCCGGCAGGGTTTCCAGCCAGGCCTCGAGCGGCGCGTAGGCGATGTCGGGCTCACGACCGAACCAGCGATAGACAGCCTCCGCATAGCCGCGCAGGGTCACCGCCTGTTCGGACACGGTGTTGAAAACCTCGCCGATAGATGCCGCCCGATTCTCGACGGCACAGATGATCCACTGCGCAATATCGTCCGCATGCACGTGATGGACGGTCTCAAGCCCGTTGTTGGGCAGCACCAGTTGCTCGCCGCGCGCAATCCGCGAAAAAGTTTCCGGGTCGCCATTGCCCTGCGGGGTGATCGGGTTCCAGCACTCGCCCACGATATGACCGGGGCGGAAACAAGTGGCCGGAAAGCCGCTCACGCGCGCCTCGCGCACGAGGAAAGCCTCGCTCTCGGCCTTGCCGCGACCATAGCTGTCGATGGGATTGGGCGGCTCCACTTCACTCGAGGGAATGGTCGTCAGCCGGCCATAGACCCAGATCGAGCTGCAGAACAGATAGTGCTCCACCCTGCCCCGCAAAGCCTCGACGAGATGGCGCGTGCTGTCGAGATCAAAGGCGATCATGTCGACGACAATGTCGGGACGGAGCTCGGCGATCTTCCGGCCAAACTGCCCGGCCCTCTCCTCGGCGATCCGATCGAGCGCGACCTGCTCTATCTGGTCCCAGACATAATGCGGCCGGTATGGCTTTGCTGCGCCGCGGCTGACATTGACGACCTCATGGCCCAGCGCAACCAGGCGCGGCACGAGATAGCTGCCGACGTGCCCACTGCCGCCAATCACTACGATCCTGGACATGGAATTCCTCCTCCTCTTTGCCATCATGGCTAGCAGGATTCGGCACAAAAAAGCCCGGTGTCTCCACCGGGCCCTTTATTCGTATTATCGGCCGGATCAGCGACCCTTGACCACCGAGTAGCCGGCGTAGCGGGCCGAGGTGCCCAGCTGCTCTTCGATGCGGATCAGCTGGTTGTACTTGGCCATGCGGTCCGAGCGGCTGAGCGAGCCGGTCTTGATCTGACCGCAGTTGAGCGCGACGGCGAGATCGGCAATGGTCGAATCCTCGGTTTCGCCCGAACGGTGCGACATCACCGAGGTGTAGCCGGCGCGGTGCGCGGTCTCTACGGCGTCGAGCGTCTCGGAGAGCGAGCCGATCTGGTTGACCTTGACGAGGATCGAGTTGGCAACGCCCATCTTGATGCCCGAGACGAGGCGCTGGGTATTGGTGACGAAGAGATCGTCGCCAACCAGCTGCACGCGCTTGCCGATGGCTTCGGTCAGCGCCTTCCAGCCATCCCAGTCGTCCTCGGCCATGCCGTCTTCGATGGTGATGATCGGGTAGCGGGTGACGAGGTCTTCGAGGAAGCGGACGTTGTCGTCCGAGGAGAGCGACTTGCCCTCGCCGACCATCTCGTACTTGCCGTTCTTGTAATATTCGGTCGAGGCGCAATCGAGGCCGAGGAACACGTCCTCGCCTGGCTTGTAGCCGGCCTTCTCGATCGAGCGCATGATGAAGCCGAGTGCCTCATCGGCCGAACCGAGATTGGGGGCAAAGCCGCCTTCGTCACCAACATTGGTGTTGTGGCCTTCGGCAGACAGACCCTTCTTAAGGGTGTGGAAGATTTCCGAGCCGATGCGGATGGCGTCGGCAACGGTTTCCGCGCCGGCCGGCAGGATCATGAATTCCTGCATGTCGATCGGGTTGTCGGCATGCTCGCCGCCATTGATGATGTTCATCATCGGCACCGGCAGGACATGGGCGTTCGGTCCGCCGATATAGCGGTAAAACGGCAGTTCGCTCGACTCGGCTGCAGCCTTGGCCACGGCCAGCGACACGCCGAGGATGGCGTTGGCGCCGAGACGGCTCTTGTTCGGCGTGCCATCGAGTTCGATCATGGCCGCGTCGACGGCGAGCTGGTCGAGGCCATCAAGGCCTTCGATTTCCTCGGCGATCACGGTGTTGACGTTCTCAACGGCTTCGGTCACGCCCTTGCCATTATAGAGCGATCCACCATCACGCAGCTCGACGGCTTCATGCGCGCCGGTCGAGGCGCCGGAAGGGACGGCGGCGCGGCCGAAGCTGCCATCGTCCAGAACCACATCGACTTCGACAGTTGGGTTGCCGCGACTGTCATAGATCTGACGACCCTGGACGTGAATGATTGACGACATAGACAAAGCCCTTCCCAGCGATGTTTTGGACGGTGTGCGCCACTCCTAGACGGAGAGTATGACGAGGAAAAGAGGGCGCGCGAAATTTTCTCTGGTCCTGCCTGTTTCCCGCCAAGTTCGGCACCTGTAACGTTACAAAAAATAACGGAGGAATCAGAATGTCGCTTGTCAAACAAGTCGCCCACACCTGCATCTTTGCGCGCGATCTCGACGCCGTGGAGGCGTTTTATCGGGACGTCATCGGCGTGGCGCCGAAGTTCAACTTCAAACGCGGCGAGAACCGTATCGGGTTCTATCTCGATTTCGGCAATCGGACCTTCGTCGAGGTCTTCCTCAAGGGCGAAAGCCGCTTCGAGGAAACCAACCAGATCAACCACATCTGCTTTGAGACGGACGACCTCGACGGCTTCATCGCCCACGTAAAGAGCAAGGGCGTAGACATCACCGACAAGAAGCTCGGCGTCGACCACACCTGGCAGGCCTGGCTGGCCGATCCGAGCGGGGTAAAACTCGAGATCTTCCAATACACCGCAGACAGCCTGCAGTTCGCGTCGACGGGCGGCGATTGCCAGGTAAACTGGTAGACCGAGCCTAAATCCAGATAGGACGGTCGCGCCGCGCGCGGCCGTCAACCGCTTCGGGGGCATCCTACTCCGGACAGCGGCCCCAGACCTCGGTTTCAAATGGGGAGACATTGACCGAGACGTCGGGCGACGGCAGCCAGAGATCGAGCCCGCCCTCGAGCCGCTCCCGCATCTCGGCCAGCACAGCGCCGCGCTCTCGCGGATTTTCATCGAGCTCGAACAGCGCGACGATATAATCTTCATCAAATTCAGACGTGAAATGCCGCTCCGTGCCCGGGGTGGCCGTCATCTCCATGGTTCCCTGATCGACACCATCCGGGCTCACCTGGACGACCCGAAAGCTCTCGGGTCCGGTCGTCTCCATGGTGACGCGCACCTCCCAATCATCGGCGCAGGTCCGTGCAATCGTCTGGGCGAGCCGCCTGCGGTCCGCTTCGGCATCGCCGGACCAGTTGCGGGCTGTGTTGTCGAGGGTGAACCAGCGCCCCTCGATCATCCTGGCGATTTCGGCAGGGGTATCCGGTCCACCCAGCTTCTCGAAATCCTCCGCCTGCAGCAGCGGGGCGATACTGTCGAGGACTACGGCGATGTCCTCGCTGGCTGAAGCAGGGCCTGCAAGAAGAGCAGCGGCGAGGATAAGGGGCAATCGCATGGCAAGGTCTCCGGGTCCGGGTCTGCTGATGAGACGTCCGGACCCGGAAAAACCTTGGTCGGAGTTATTCGGACGTCTGGCGGATGAAGCCGAAGGCGACGAGCGTGATCACGGCGGCGATGATCATGTAGTAGCCCACCGTGTGCAGACCATAGGTGGAGGCCAGCCAGGTAGCGATATAGGGCGCGAAGGACGCGCCAAAAATGCCGCCGAGATTGAAGGTCAGCGAAGCGCCGGTATAGCGCACAGCCGTCGGGAACGGCGCGGCAAGGGCGGTGCCGAGGGGCCCATAAGTCATGCCCATCAGCGCAAAGCCGATGCAGAGGAAGCCCAGCACGCCCCAGACATTGCCTGACCCGAGCAGCGGCGAGAGGATCAGGCCGAAGATGGCAATGCTGATCGAGACGCCGACCATCACCCGGCGCATGCCGAATTTGTCAGCCAGAACCGCGGCAAGCGGAATGAAAATGCCGAAGAACACGACGCCCACCATCTGCAGCACGAGGAATTCCTCGCGACCATAGCCGAGCGCTCCCGTGCCATAGCTCAGCGAGAACACGGTCATGATGTAGAACAAGACGAAGGTCGCCAGCGCCGCCATGGTGCCGAGCAGGAGGCTCATCTTGTGCGACCGGAACACGTCCAAAAACGGCACTTCCACGCGCTCGGACTTTTCGATCGCTTGGGCGAATTCCGGCGTCTCGGTGATCTTGAGGCGGATGAAGAGGCCGACGATCACCAGCAGCGCGCTGGCGAGGAATGGCACGCGCCAGCCCCAGCTCATGAAGGCTTCATCGCCGAGGAAATGGGCCAGCACGAGGAAGATCGTGGTGGCGAGGAAGAAGCCGACCGGCGCACCCAGCTGCGGGAACATGCCGTACCAGGCCTTCTTGTCCTCGGGCGCGTTTTCGGTGGCGAGCAGAACCGCCCCGCCCCATTCACCGCCAAGGCCAAGCCCCTGCCCCAGACGGCACAGCGCCAGCAGCAGCGGCGCGAAAATGCCGATCTGTGCATAGGTCGGGAGGACGCCGATGAGAACGGTGGAGATGCCCATGGTGAGGAGAGCCGCTACCAGCGTTGCCTTGCGACCGACCTTGTCACCGAAATGGCCGAAGAAGGCGGCGCCGATCGGACGGGCCAGGAAGGCGATGGCGAAGGTCGCCAGAGAGCTCAGCAGCGCCGAATTTTCATCGGTCGCCGGAAAGAAAAGCTGAGGAAAAACAATGACCGCCGCGGTCGCGTAGATGTAGAAATCGAAGAACTCGATCGTGGTGCCGATCATGCTAGCGGCGAGCACCCGACGTGCAGAATTGCGTGGCAGTGCCGTATCGGGCGAGAGAGGTGCGGTACTCATTGGGATCCGGGATATTATTTATGGGCTGGCTGGCGCGCCCCCATCCCGAAATACCGCGCCGGACCGTTAAGCCGCCGGGAGTACCGCAGGGTACGCCCCCATGCAAGCCTATTTGCCCCCCCGACTGGCCCGGAAACCAAACGGATTGTTCAGTCTTCGCGCTTGTGGCCGTCGATATGTTTGTCAGCCTTGGATTTTTCCGCCTCGGCCTTTTGCCGCTCAGCTTTGGTGCGCCCAAATTTAATGCGATTGGCCCCGGCCGTCGCGTCCTTCTCGACGCGCGCCTTGGCTTTCCGGGCTTTGGAGAGGGAGAAAATCTCGGCCATGGTCTTCGTTTCTGCCGTTTACGCGGTTGGCCCGAGTCTATCGCAACCGAGGCCGAGATGAAATCGCGTATAGGTTTCAAATCGGGCCGCAGGCGCAAAGCCGGTCCGCAGGAGCAGGCGCTCGCTCGGCCCATTGCCATGGGTAACACCGGCATAGAGATCAGCGGCCTCGAGGCTAGAGCGAGCGAAGGCGATCAGCGTGGAAAGGGCGGCCGAGCCGTACCCCCGCCCCGTCGCACTCTCGCACAGCCAGTAACCGACGCTGTAGCGGGGTGGCTCCACGCCGACGAGATCGATCCGACCGATCAGCGCCCCATCCAGCACAATGGCAAAGCGCAGTGTGTTGTCCGCCCTGGAGAGTTTCTCTTCCAGTGCAGCGACAGACATGGACGTGAGCGCGGCGTAGTCACCGTGGCGCGTCAGATGGGCAATGTTTCGGGAGATCAGATTGTGGAGCCCCAGCGCATCGCCGGGTTCCAGCAGTCTCAGACAAAGGCTTGAGACAGAAGTGTGAAGCGGGCGGGATAGCTGGGCACTTTTCATGCGCTACCCTGCCCGTTTCATATTCGGTATTAGACCAGCCGGCTCTGTTCCATCGCGGCGGCGATGAAGCTGGTGAACAGCGGATGCGGCTCGAACGGCTTGGACTTCAGCTCCGGATGGAACTGCACGCCGATGAACCACGGGTGATCTGTCCGCTCGACGATCTCGGGCAGCTTGCCATCGGGCGAGACGCCGGAGAACAGCAGGCCATTCTTCTCGAGGAGCTTCCGATAATCCATGTTCACCTCATAGCGGTGACGATGGCGCTCGGAGATCCGGGTCGAGCCATAGATGTCGGCCACGCGCGAACCGCGCACCAGCTGGGCCGGATAGGCGCCCAGGCGCAGCGTGCCGCCGAGATTGCCTTCGGTGTCGCGGGTTTCGGTTTCGTTGCCCTTCACCCATTCGGTCATCATGCCAACGATCGGCTCCTTGGTCGGACCGAATTCGGTGGACGAGGCATTCTTGATGCCGGCCGTGTTCCGGGCAGCCTCGATGCACGCCATCTGCATGCCAAAGCAGATGCCGAAATAGGGCACATCCTTGGTGCGGGCGAAACGGGCCGCCTCGATTTTGCCGGCCGAACCACGCTCGCCAAAGCCGCCCGGCACCAGAATGCCGTGGACATGCTCGAGATAGGGCGCCGGCTCGTCGCGCTCGAAGACTTCCGAGTCGATCCACTGCAGATTGACCTTCACCTTGTTGGCGATGCCGCCATGGGTCAGGGCTTCCGACAGGGATTTGTAGGCGTCCTTAAGGCCGGTATACTTGCCCACGATGGCGATGTTCACTTCGCCTTCGGGGTTGTGGTAGCGGCGGGACACTTCTTCCCAGGCGGTCAGATCCGGCTCGGGCGCATCGGTGATACCGAAGGTCGCGAGGATTTCGCGGTCGAGGCCTTCCTGGTGGTAGGCCACCGGCACGTCGTAGATCGAGGCGACGTCAAGACCCTGGATAACGGCGCTTTCGCGGACGTTACAGAAGAGGCTGAGCTTCTTCTTTTCGCCTTCCGGGATCGGACGGTCGCAACGGACAAGCAGCACGTCCGGCGAAATGCCGATGGAGCGCAGCTCCTTGACCGAGTGCTGGGTCGGCTTGGTCTTGAGTTCACCGGCCGAAGGAATATAGGGCATCAGCGTCAGGTGCAGATAGGCCACCTGGCCACGCGGCAGCTCGTTGCCGAGCTGGCGAATGGCTTCAAAGAACGGCAGGCCTTCAATGTCGCCCACCGTGCCGCCGATCTCGACGAGCACGAAGTCAAAGTCCTCATTGCCGTCGAGCACGAAAGCCTTGATGGAGTCGGTAACATGCGGGATCACCTGCACCGTGGCACCGAGGAATTCGCCCTTGCGCTCTTTGGTGAGCAGGTCCGAATAGATGCGGCCCGAGGTGATATTGTCGCGCTTGTTGGCAGCGCGACCAGTGAAGCGCTCATAGTGCCCCAGGTCGAGGTCCGTCTCGGCACCATCATCGGTGACGAAGACTTCGCCGTGCTGGGTCGGCGACATGGTGCCGGGGTCGACATTGAGATAGGGGTCGAGCTTCCTCAGGCGGACTTTATAGCCGCGGGCCTGGAGCACAGCGCCGAGAGCCGCTGATGCAAGACCTTTGCCGAGAGAGGAGACCACGCCTCCGGTGATGAATACGTACCGAGCCATGGGCGATCACCATAAATCAAAACAGTCACGATTCGCAGGGCGCGATTGCGCACTACACAAAAGAAGAAGGGGATGTTTCCATCCCCTTTTCGGCTTCGCCTTTCGGCGGGTCAGTTGCCGGGCGTCGGAGCCGGCGTCTGGGTCGTTTCCGGCACTGCGGCCGCTGGAGCTTCGGGGACCGGAAGGTCACCGGTGCCGGTAGCAGCAGGAGCAGCGGGCGTCACTGGAGCGGTCGGCAGCGGCAGGTCAGAAGTCGAATCGCCCTGCAGTGCGTTCAGTGCATCCAGAACATTGCCCGGAGCCTCGCCACCATCGGTGGTCGCTGCACGATCCAGAATGGACGACGTGCTGCGATCAAGCTCGCTCAGAATGGTCAGGCCAATGGCCGTAGCGAAGAACAGCGTCGCCAGAATAGCGGTCGTGCGGGTGAGAAGGTTAGCCGATCCACGGGCTGTCACCAGGCCGCCGCCGCCGCCACCACCAATGCCAAGGGCTCCGCCTTCGGAACGCTGGATCAGGATCACGGCAATCAGCGCCAAAACGATCAGCAGATAGGCAACAATCAGTACGTTCGCCATAGGTTTTCGTCTTCGCGTCAGTCAAGAGTTGGCGGCGTCATACACGCCTCAAACGGCAAATGCCAGACCGTTGCGGCGAAATTCGCCGCAACCGCGCCCTGCAGTCACCTCATACCGATGAGATAATGGTGTAGAAGTCCTTTGCCAAGAGGCTCGCGCCCCCGACAAGGCCACCATTGACGTTTTCAATGGCCAAAATCTCGCGCGCATTCACAGGTTTGAGCGAACCGCCATAAAGAATGCGAATCTGCACGCCCTTCTCACCGAACCGTTCGATGAGGCGATCGCGGATATTGGCGTGCATCTGGCGGATATCGTCATTGCTCGGCGTGCGCCCGGTGCCAATGGCCCAGATCGGCTCATAGGCAACAATGACTTCATGCTGGCCGGCAGCGTCCGGAACCGAAGACGCCAGCTGCGCTGCAACCACGCTTTCGGCCTGCCCGGCATCGCGTTCTGCCTCGGTTTCCCCAACGCAGATGATCGGCTTGAGGCCGGCGCCGATGGCGGCTTCGGCCTTGGCGCGAACGAGATCATCGGTTTCGTGGTTATCGGCGCGACGCTCGGAATGGCCGACAATCACATACTGAGCCCCGACATCGGCCAGCATGCCGGCGGAAACTTCACCTGTGTGGGCGCCAGAGGCTTCCACATGGCAATTCTGCCCCCCGGCCATGATACCGCTAGAGGCGCCCTGTGCGGCGACGGCTGCCAGCAGAGTGGCCGGCGGACAAACGACCACAACCGCACGCGGGGCCTCGCCGGTGGTGAGCAGCTGCGCGAGCGTGGAAAGTTCTTCCAGCGAGCTCGTAAGCCCGTTCATCTTCCAATTTCCGGCGATTAGCGGTGAGATGGTCGTCAATCTTGCTACTCCTGCCTTGCGCCGGGATAGGCTTTGCCCTAACCCCGGCTATCGAAAAGTCTTACTAGTCCGGGTGGTCTTGTGGGTAAAGCCCACGCCCCCATAAACTGGAACGTGTGAAATGCTCGATGGTTTGCGTTCGTTTGCAAAATCTTGGCCCGGCAAGATCATGGGGGCCTTCCTCCTGGTCGGCGTGGCCGGGTTCGGCATCAACAACGTGATCACGGATCTGGGCAGCAACACTGTTGCCCGTGTCGGTGATGAAGAGATCAAGTCGCGCGAATTCCTGCGTGCCTACCAGAACCAGGTGAGCCGTTTCGCCGGCCAGCTCGGGCGCGTCCCGACCATGGCCGAAGCCGAATCCCTTGGCCTGCCGACCGCTGTGCTGCTCGGACTTTCCGAAGGCGCTGCGATGAACCAGCTCGCCAAGCAGATGGGGCTGGGCGTGTCCGAGGACAAGCTGGGCCAGATGCTGCGCGCCGATCCATCCTTCCAGGGCACACTGGGCAATTTCGACCCCACCAGCTTCAAGCAGGTGCTGCAGGCCAGCGGCTGGACCGAATCCGAATATTTCGAAGCCCGCGCCAATGAAGCCAAGCGCGATCAGCTGCTGCGCACCCTGTTCATCGACGACGCCATGCCCGAAGTGGCGGCGCAGCTGATCGCCAATTATGGCGCCAGCCAGCGCACCATCGAATATATCACGCTGAACGAAACCAATATCGAGGCGCCCGCCGCCCCGACCGAGGCAGAGCTCGCCGCCTATCTGACCGAGCACCAGGGCGAATACCGCACCGTCGAGACCCGCCGCGTGCAGATGCTCGACCTGTCGATTCCCGCTCTCGCCGCCGGCAAGACCATCGACGAAGCCGCCATCGCCGCCGAATATGAGCGCACCAAGGACAATCTGACCACGCCCGAGCGCCGCACCATCGAGCAGGTGGTTTTGTCCACACCAGAGCAGCAGGCAGCCTTCGAAGCCGGGATCGCCGCAGGCACCGACTTTGCCACCCTGCTTGCTGAGAACGGCCTGACCTCCAACCCGATCGGCACCCGCACCCGCGACCAGGTCACCGACACCGTGCTCGCCAACAGTGCCTTTTCTTTGCCCGAGAACGGCATTGCCATCATCGATGGTGTTGCCGGTCGTCGCGCCATTCACATTTCGGCCATCGAGCCGGCAGGCACACCGACGCTTGAAGAAGCCAGCGAAGCCATCTCGGCCCGCCTCGCCTCCACCCAGGCTCGCAGCGAAATCAACGAGATTCTCGATCAGGTTGAAGAATTGCGTGCGGCCTTCCGCCCGTTGGCGGAGATTGCCGGTCGCTTCAATCTCGATCTCTACGAGGCCGAAGTCACCTCCGGTGGCGTCGAGCTGAGCATCCTGCCCCACCTGACCCCGGAAGACCGTCCGCGCGTCACCCAGGCCATTTTCCGCGCCACCGAGAGTCAGCTGACGCCGTCCCTGCCCATGGCCGGCAATGCGTACCTCTTCTTCGAACTGCTCGGCGTTGAGCCGGCACGCGACCAGACGCTGGACGAAGTCCGCGACGAAATCACGACCGCGATGACTGAGGAGCGTTCCAACAACGCGCTGCTGGCCGAAGCCGCTGCCATCGTGCAGCGTCTCGAGGCCGGTGAGCAGATCGCCGATGTCGCGATGTCGATGAACCTCTTCCCGCAGATCTCGACGCCCTTCTCCCGCTTCGGCTCGGATGATGGCAGCATCGACAATGTCGTCGCCCAGGAAGCCTTCAACGGCGGCCCGGACCATGCCGGTTCGGTCGTCTCCAGCACCGGCGAGTTCTACGTCTTCCAGGTCGTGGACAGCTCCACGGCGGGCGAAGGCCTCGACGCAGAGACTATGGCGGCGCTTTCGAGCGAAGCCCGCGCCGGCTTCTACAGCGAATTCGTCACCGCCATGCGCGATGACGTCGGCCTGCGCATCAACCAGCAGGCGCTCACGCAATTGCTGACCCTCAATTACGGCCAGTAAGACACTCTAACTTCAACCGGATCAGACACGATGGACGACGATTTTTCCAAGCGCTTTGCAGAGCAATACCAGGCCGGCAAATCGCAGATCGTCTGGCGTCGCATCGTGGCTGATCTGGAAACGCCGATTGGGACCTATCTCAAGCTCGCCCAGGGCCGGACGCATTCGTTCCTGCTCGAGAGCGTGCAGGATGGCACCACCCGCGGTCGCTATTCGATCATTGGCCTGCTGCCCGATCTCATCATGAAGGTGGAAGACGGCAAGGCCCTGATCAATCGCACGGCCCAGATCAGCCCAGACGCCTTCGAGCCGCTGCCCGGCCTGCCGCTCGACGCCCTGCGCGATCTCGTGGCGGAAAGCCAGATCGACATGCCCGCGACCCTGCCGCCGCAATCGGCCGGCGTCTTCGGCTATCTCGGCTATGAGATGGTGCGGTACATGGAAGTGCTGCCCAACCACAATCCCGACGAGATGGGCACCCCCGAAGCGGTGCTGATGCGCCCCTCGCTGCTGGCCGTTTTCGACACGGTCAAGGACGAGCTCTATCTCACAGCGCCGGCCTATGTCCGTGACGGCGTCACCGCCCGTCAGGCGCTCGAGGCGGCCGAAGCCCGCATCGACGACGCCATTGCCCGCCTCGGCCAGGCCATGCCGGCCACCAGCGCCCTGCCCGATCTTGAAGCCATCAACGTCACCAGCAACACCAGCCGCCACGACTATTTCGCCATGGTGGCCAAGGCAAAGGACTACATCACCGCCGGCGACATTTTCCAGGTCGTGCTGAGCCAGCGTTTTTCGGCAGACTTCACCCTGCCGCCGACCGCGCTCTACCGCGCCCTGCGCCGGACCAATCCCAGCCCCTACATGTATTTCCTCGATTTCGGCGGCTTTGCCGTTGCCGGATCGAGCCCGGAAATTCTGGTGCGGGTGCAGGACGGCGAGGTCACCATCCGTCCCATCGCCGGCACCCGCAAGCGCGGCGCCACGCCAACCCGCGACAAGGAACTGGCCGAAGAGCTGCTGAGCGATCCCAAGGAACTGGCCGAGCACCTGATGCTGCTCGACCTCGGCCGCAACGATGTCGGCCGTGTCGCCAAGACCGGCACCGTGAAGGTCACCGACAAGTTCTTCCTCGAATATTATTCCCACGTCATGCACATCGTCTCAAACGTCGTGGGCGAGCTCGATCCGCAGTACGACTTCGTCGATGCGCTCTCGGCCGGCTTCCCGGCGGGCACCGTCTCGGGCGCACCAAAAGTGCGCGCGATGGAAATCATCGACGAACTCGAACGCTCGCGTCGCGGCATCTATGGCGGCTGCGTCGGCTATTTCGGTGCCGATGGCACCATGGACACCTGCATCGTGCTGCGCACCGGCATCGTCAAGGACGGCAAGCTCTATGTGCAGTCCGGCGCCGGCATTGTTGCCGACAGCCAGCCCGAGCTTGAACAGCTCGAATGCGAGAACAAGGCCCGCGCCCTTTTCAGCGCCGCCGAAGAAGCGATACGCTACGCCGGCGAGGCAGGAGTGGGGCAATGACCAAGATTTTCGAATGCGACCTGTGCGTGACTGCGCAGGCGATGACCCGATGGCGGAGCTGGTTCTGAACCTTTCACCAGAACAGCTCATCCAGAGGCAGGCCCGAACATGACCAAAACCCTCGTCATCGATAATTACGACAGCTTTACCTATAACCTCGTCCACTTCCTGGGCGAACTCGGCGCGGAAATGACCGTGCGCCGCAACGACAAGATCACGCTCGAGGAAATCGCCGCCATGGCACCCGAGGCGATTGTCCTGTCGCCCGGCCCCTGCACGCCCAACGAGGCCGGTATCTGCCTCGCCGTCATCGACCGCTTCAAGAGCGAAATCCCGATTCTCGGCGTATGTCTCGGCCATCAGGCCATCGGCCAGGCCATGGGGGGCGACGTCATCCGCGCGCCTCACCTCGTCCACGGCAAGACCAGCAAGATCAACCACACCGGCAAGGGCCTCTTCCGCGGCCTCAACGCCGGCTTTGAGGCCACGCGCTACCACAGCCTCATCGTCAAGCAGGAAACCCTGCCCGACACGCTCGAAGTGACAGCCACCACCGAGGACGGCCTCATCATGGGCATGCAGCACAAGACCCTGCCGGTCCACGGCGTTCAGTTCCACCCTGAGAGCATTGCCAGCGAAAACGGCCATGCCCTCTTGCAGAACTTCCTCAACATTGCCCGCGACTTCACCGGAAAGAAGGCCGCCTGATGGATATCAAGCAAGCCCTCCACAAAATCTCCGAACGCCGCGACCTCACCGGCGAGGAAATGCGCGGCGTGATGCGCATCATCATGTCTGGCGAAGCCACCCCTAGCCAGATCGGCGCCTTCCTCATGGGCATGCGCCTCAAGGGCGAAAGCGTCGGTGAAATCGCCGCTGCCGTCTCGATCATGCGCGAAAAGATGATCCCGGTGGATGCCCCCGAAGACGCCGTCGACATCGTCGGCACCGGCGGCGACGGCGTCGGCACGCTCAATATCTCCACGGCCGCCTCGATCCTCGTCGCCTCCATGGGCGTGCCCGTTGCCAAGCATGGCAACCGCGCCCTGTCGTCGAAATCCGGCTCCTCCCAGGCTCTTGAAGCCCTCGGCGTAAAGCTCGACCTCGACCCGACTGGAATCGCACGCACGATCCGCGAGGCCAATATCGGCTTCATGTTCGCGCCCTCGCACCACCCGGCGATGAAATACGTGGGCCCGACGCGCACCGAACTGGGCGTCCGCACCATGTTCAACCTGCTCGGTCCGCAGTCCAATCCAGCCAGCGTTCGCCGCTATGTGCTGGGCGTCTATGACCAGCAATGGGTCGAGCCGGTGGCCGCTGCGCTTCTGGCCAACCGCGCCATCAAGGCCTGGGTCGTGCACGGCAGCGATGGCCTCGATGAGCTCACGGTCACCGGCCCCAGCTTCGTCGCTCAGATCGCCGACGGGGACCTCCGCAGCTTTGAGGTGACGCCCGAAGAAGCTGGCCTAAAGCGTTATGAAATAAAGGACATTCTCGGCGGCACGCCGGAAGAGAATGCCCAGGCCATCCACGAACTCTTCGATGGCGCCACCGGCGGCTATCGCGACATCGTGCTGCTCAACGCCGCCGCCGCGCTGATCGTGGCCGAGCGCGCAACCTCCCTCAAGGAAGGCGCCGAGATGGCCGCAGCCGCGCTCGACAGCGGTGCCGCCAAGCAGACCCTGGCCAAGTTGGTGGCCGTCTCCAACGGACAGAACTCATGACCGATATTCTCAAGCAGATCGAAGCCTATAAGCGCGAGGAAATCGCCGCCGCCAAGGCTGCTCGCCCCTGGGCCGAAATTGTGGCCGAAGCCCACGACCAGCCGGCCCCGCGTGGCTTCCTCAACGCCATCAAGGCCAAGCGCGCCGCCGGCGACTATGCCCTCATCGCCGAGGTGAAAAAGGCCAGCCCCTCCAAGGGCCTCATTCGCGCCGACTTCAACCCGGCTGAGATCGCCAAGGATTATGAGACCGCCGGCGCCGCCTGCCTCTCCGTCCTCACCGATCGCCCCAGCTTCCAGGGCGCGCCGGACTACCTCAAGCAGGCGCGCGCTGCCACCAATCTGCCAGCCCTGCGCAAGGACTTCCTCTTCGAGACCTACCAGGTCGCTGAAGCCCGCGCCTGGGGCGCCGACTGCATCCTCATCATCCTCGCCGCCGTCGACGACGAAATGGCCCGCTACCTCCTTGATTCTGCGAAGGAATGGGGCATGGACGCGCTGGTCGAAGTCCACGACCGGGAAGAAATGGATCGTGCTTTGGCGCTCGATGCGGACTTCATCGGCATCAACAACCGCAATCTGCGCACGTTTGAAACCTCGCTGGACACGTCCATCACGCTCGCGACGGGCCTGCCGGAGAAGGTCACCCTGGTCAGCGAGAGCGGGATCATGACCCACGAGCATGTCCGCATGCTCGACGAAAAGGCCGGGATCGGCACCTTCCTCGTCGGCGAAAGCCTGATGCGCCAGGACGATGTGGTCGCGGCCACGCGCACCCTGCTCCAGGGCGCCAGCGTGGCGGCCGTCTGATGAGCGAGCAGCGCCTCACCCATCTCGATGCCAAGGGACAGGCCCACATCGTCGATATCGGCGAAAAGGCCATCACCAGGCGTCGAGCCGTGGCCCAGGCGCGTCTCACCGGCGAGGCGGAAACCATCACCACCATCATGGGCGGGAGCCTGCAAAAGGGCGACGCGCTCGCCGTTGCCCGCATTGCCGGCATCATGGCCGCCAAGAAAACCGCTGAACTGATTCCGCTCTGTCATCCCATTCCGCTGACCAAGGTCAGCGTCGAGATCGAGCGCGATGGCGACGGCGCTATCCTCATCCTTGCCACGGCCGAGACCACCGGCCAGACCGGGGTCGAGATGGAGGCGCTTGTCGCCGCCTCGACCGCAGCGCTGACCCTCTACGACATGGCCAAGGCCATCGACCGCGCCATGGTCGTGACCGACATGTGCCTCGTCGAAAAATCCGGCGGGAAATCCGGCGATTTCCGGCGCGCGCCATGAGCCTGCTACCGGTCGACGAGGCCCTTGCCGCCATTCTGGCCCGCGTGCCGGAGATTGCGCCCGAAGAAGTCCACCTCTCCGCCGCGGCCGGGCGCGTTCTCGCCGCCCCGATCATCGCCCAGCATGACCAGCCGCCCTTTGACGCCAGCGCCATGGACGGTTACGCCCTTCGCGCCGCCGATGTGGCGCCCGACCAGTGGCTCGACATCGTCGGCACCTCACAGGCCGGCGCCGGTTTTGTTGGGACGGTTGGCCCAGGCCAGGCCATCCGCATTTTCACTGGCGCGCCCGTCCCGCCCGGCGCCGATACGGTCATCATGCAGGAAGAGGCCGTCCGCGACGGCAACAGGGTACGCTTCACCGCCCCTGCCCGCCTCGGCCACTCCATCCGCCCCCGCGGCAATGATTTTTCCACCGGCGATATCCTCGTCGAACCCGGCACGCGCCTTCAGCCGATGCAGATCGCCGTCGCCGCTACGGCCAATTGCGGCGCGCTTGCTGTCGCCCGCCGCCCCCGCATCGCACTTCTCGCCACCGGGGATGAACTCGTCCTCCCCGGCACGCCGCTCGGCCCCGATCAGATCGTCGCGTCCAACAGTTTCGGGCTCGCGCCGCTCTTTGCGCCTTATGCCGACGATGTGGTCGACCTCGGCATCGTGCCGGACCGCGTCGACCTGCTCCGCGATACACTCGCCCGCGCCTTTGCTGATGAGCCCGACATTCTTGTCACCACGGGCGGCGCCAGCGTCGGCGAGCATGATCTGGTGCAGGACGTCCTCAAAGATCTGGGCGTCACCCTCGATTTCTGGCGGATCAATATGCGGCCGGGCAAGCCGCTGATGTTCGGCACGCGCGGAAAAACCCTCGTCTTCGGCCTGCCGGGCAATCCGGTTTCCGCCATGGTCACGGCCCTGGTTTTCGTCCTGCCCGCGCTCCGCAGATGGCTCGGCCAGACCCCACAGGCGCCTTGGCGCCTGCCGCTCCTTGCCCCCACGCCGCCGAACACGGCGCGCCGCCATTTCATGCGCGCCCAGCTCGTTCACACCGACACGGGCCCCGGCCTCCTGCCCATCTCCCAGACCGACAGCGGCCACACTTCATCCCTCTCGCGGGCCGCCATGCTGATCATCCAGCCCGAGCACGATCCCGGTCAGTCCATCGGCGCGCTGGTCGACGCCCTGCCGATCAATTTCGGCTAGATCGTCCAGACTCTTGCAGAACATAGACGGAACGCGTATGGTCGTTCCGTCTATGTTCCGATTCTGGACTCGAGGGGCAAATGCTGACGCGCAAACAACATGAATTGCTGATGTTCATCCATGAGAGGATGAAGGAATCCGGCATTCCCCCCTCCTTTGACGAGATGAAGGACGCGCTCGACCTCGCCTCCAAGTCGGGTATCCACCGGCTCATCACTGCTCTGGAAGAACGCGGTTTTATCCGCCGCCTGCCGAACCGCGCCCGAGCGCTCGAAGTGGTCAAACTTCCCGATTCGATGAACCCCTCGCTTGGCGGTCGCAAAGTGCGGTTCGAACCGGAAGTCATCGAGGGAAATCTCGGCAAGGTGGCCTCGCCACCGGCGCGCAGCACCGACGATTATGCCCGCCCGATCTCGATCCCGGTCATGGGCCGCATCGCTGCCGGTACGCCGATCGAGGCGATCCAGAGCCATTCCCACACCATTGCCGTGCCGCCTGAAATGCTCGGGCCTGGCGAACACTACGCGCTTGAAGTGCGCGGCGATTCCATGATCGACGCCGGCATCTTCGATGGCGACACCGTGCTCATCAAGAAGCAGGAAGTTGCCTCGACCGGCGAGATCGTTGTCGCCCTCGTCGATGACGAGGAAGCCACGCTCAAGCGCCTGCGCCGCAAGGGCAATACGATCGCCCTCGAAGCGGCCAACCCCGCCTACGAAACCCGCATCTTCCCGCCCGACCGCGTCAAGGTCCAGGGGCGCCTGGTTGGCCTCCTGCGAAAATATTGATGTCGCCGGATCGCGCCTCGCCGGAAACGGTGATGGCGCGTTACGCCGACCGCATCAACCGGCACGACTTTTCCCTGCTCGTGCCGCTCATCCATCCCGACGCCAGTTTCTGGTTCAGTTCAGGCACCCATGCGGGGATCGACGCCGCCCGCGCCGCCTTCGAAGCGACCTGGCGCAAGTTTGCCGACGAAACCTACTGGCTTGAAGATCTCAGCTGGATTGCCGTTGGCGATACTGCCGCCAGCTGCACCTATGCCTTCCACTGGCGCGCCACTATCGACGGCCATCCCGCCCAAGGCAGCGGCCGCGGCACCACCGTCCTCGGCCGCGACCCCGACGGCTGGCGTATCCGCCACGAACACCTCAGCGCCTTTCCGACAGGCAAATAGCCAAAAGCATTGCCCCGCCCCACCCCGCCGTCATTGCCCGGCCTGTCCGGGCAATCCACCTTGCCACAGCTCTGGATCACCAGGACAAGCCCAGTGATAAGGATGGAACGGAGGCACCGATCCCACCGCGAGCCCGATCTGTCCCTCCCCCTACCAGGGGGAGGCTAGGAGGGGGGCCCTAGGGGCAACCAAGCAGTCCCACTTGTTCCCCTTATCCCCGCCCCCAAATTCCCATGCCATCATCGCCCCGTTCCCGCCGATAACACGCGGCGCCGACGAAGCGTCGGGCGGGGAGACGGGCCGCACGGGGTCGCCTGGGCGGGGGCGTGGATGTCGACCACCGGCCGGTGCCGGTTCTGCCTTCGGGGTCATGCCTCGACGCAGTTCCCAGCACCACCCGCAAGGGGGCCACTCAAGGCATGCGCTTTCAAAAAACCGGTCGTGGGAAGCGGCTTTCGCTCTTCTATATCTACTATTTCGGGGCGAAAGCCGCTTTTCACCGTGCCCTCAGGGCATCGCGACCGTGTCCCCGCGACGCTCCCCTGGAGCCGGGCGGCGTTTCGGCATGTCCACTGAGCGGCAAGCCCTCGGACAAGACAGGCAATAAAAAACTCCCCCGCCATGCGGCGAGGGAGTGAGTCGCAAAATGCCTTGCGTCAGTGGTTGTCGCGCGGAATGCCTTCGGTCTGCGCGATCCGCTGGTATTTTTCCGCCGGCTTGAGAATGGCGCCGTTTCCGAGCTGGTCGACGAGGCCGCGCTGGATTTCCTGCCAGGGCGTCTGGTGCTTGGGGAATTTGTACCCGCCATCGGCTTCGAGCGCGGCGCGACGGGTGGCGATTTCCTCATTCGAAATCAGGATATCGGCCTCGCCCTTGTTGAGGTCGATGCGCACCCGGTCACCCGTCTTGAGGATGGCGAGGTTGCCGCCAGCCGCCGCTTCCGGGGAAGCGTTGAGGATGGAGGGCGAACCCGATGTACCCGACTGGCGACCGTCGCCGATGCAGGCCAGCGAGTGGATGCCCTTCTTGATGAGGTAATCGGGCGGACGCATGTTGACGACTTCCGCCGCACCCGGATAGCCGATCGGGCCCGCGCCACGCATGAACAGCAGCGTGTGCTCGTCGATATCGAGCGAGGGATCATCGATCCGGTGGTGATAGTCCTCCGGACCATCGAACACCACCGCCTTGCCCTCGAACATGCCCGGATGCTCGGGGTCGGAGAGATAGCGGTCGCGGAATTCCGGCGAGATCACGCTGGTCTTCATGATGGCGTTGTCGAAGAGATTGCCGCGCAGCACGAGGAAACCGGCTTCGGCCTTGAGCGGATTGTCGAAGGTCCGGATGACCTTGTCGTCCTCGATCACCGTGTTGCGGCAGTTCTCGCCCATGGTCTTGCCGTTGACGGTCGGCGCATTCTCATGAATGAGGCCGTGCTTCATCAACTCGTTGACCACCGCGGGAACGCCACCGGCGTGGTAATAATCCTCGCCCAGATATTCGCCCGCCGGCTGCATGTTCACCAGCAGCGGCACCTTGTGCCCATGCGCCTGCCATTCGTCGATATTGAGTTCGACGCCGATATGGCGCGCGATGGCATTGATATGGATCGGGGCATTGGTCGACCCGCCGATGGCGGAATTGACCACGATGGCGTTGAGGAAGTTTTCCTTGGTCAGGATGTCGGAGGGCTTCAGATCCTCATGCACCATTTCCACGGCGCGCTTGCCGGTGCGATAGGCCATTTCCTGGCGATCGCGATAGGGCGCGGGAATGGCGGCCGAACCCGGCAGCTGCATGCCGAGGGCCTCGGCCAGCGAGTTCATGGTCGAAGCCGTGCCCATGGTGTTGCAGTAGCCGGTCGACGGGGCCGACGAGGCAACGAGCTCGATGAATTTCGGATAGTCGATCTCGCCTGCG
This sequence comes from Devosia sp. SD17-2, assembly GCF_029201565.1. GTDB lineage: Bacteria > Pseudomonadota > Alphaproteobacteria > Rhizobiales > Devosiaceae > Devosia. The sequence goes on along the minus strand of NZ_CP104002.1, from coordinate 2,238,395 downwards.
GCCAGCATCTGGCGCGCTTTCCAGACGATGGTGCCCGAACCGGTCCGTTCGCCCTTGTGCCAGCCATTGAGCATGGGGCCTACGGACAGCGCGATGGCCGGAATGTTGACGGTTGCCGCGCCCATCAGCATGGCGGGAGTGGTCTTGTCGCAGCCGATGGTCAGCACCACGCCGTCGAGCGGATAGCCATAAAGCACTTCGACGAGGCCGAGATAGGCAAGGTTGCGGTCAAGGCCAGCCGTCGGGCGCTTGCCGGTCTCCTGGATCGGATGGACCGGGAACTCGATGGCAATGCCACCGGCCTCGCGGATACCTTCGCGAACGCGCTCGGCCAGCACCACGTGGTGACGGTTGCAGGGGCTGAGGTCCGAACCGGTCTGGGCAATGCCGATGATCGGCTTGCCGGACTGCAGCTCCTCGCGCGACACACCGTAGTTCATGTAGCGCTCGAGATAGAGCGCGGTCATGTCCGGATTGTCGGGATTGTCGAACCACGCGCGCGAACGCAACTTGCGAGCGCCGTTGCCGCCATTCTCTGCAGTCATATTGCTTGTTCCTTGAAGTGTCCGCCGAAGCGGACGCGGGCCTTGAGTTGCATCGTTCTATCACGCCAAACGGCGCTGTGAATGTGTCTGGCGTAAAAAATCATACAATTTCGTCTCACGGAACGTTAAGGGGAAGACATCTGTCGGAACGCCGCAAAAATCTTACCTGGCGAGCGGACCGGCACTGGTGATTGATCTAGGCGGGAGATGGAGAGCCATGAATGCGCTCGATGGGGGTTTCCGGGTTCGCCGAACTTGGATTAGGGTCCCGCCGAATTCAGAGGCGTGCTGGGGAGGTTCGGCAGGTGAGTGAGTCTGTGGCCTGGATTGCCGTTGATTGGGGAACGTCCAATCTGCGGGCTTGGGGGATGAGCGAGAGCGGCGCCATTGTGTCCACCGCCAGTTCGGACCGGGGCATGGGCAAGCTCAAGCGAGAGGAATTCGCCGGCGCGCTGGGCGAGATCGTCGAGACACTGCAGGTGTCCAGACCGGTTGATGTCCTCATCTGCGGCATGGCTGGGGCCCGTCAGGGCTGGCTCGAAGCGCCCTATCTCGAAGCCCCCACAGATCTGCGCGGCCTTCGTGCCGGCGCGGTCCATCCTGATGCCGGCAGTGACCGCTATACCGTCTCGATCCTTCCCGGCGTCTGTCAACGCACCGGCGGCGAAAATGTCATGCGCGGCGAGGAAACCCAGCTGCTTGGGCTCGCGAGCCTCATCCCAGGCTACTCAGGCCTCGTCTGCCTTCCGGGCACGCATTCGAAATGGGCACGACTCGACGGCACGCGGATCGAGAGTTTCACCACCGCAATGACCGGTGAAATCTTCGAAATCCTAAAAACTCACTCGGTGCTGCGCCACTCCCTCGGCGGTGAGCTCGACGGGCCGACGCGGGAGGCGGGCTTTAACGCCGGCGCTGCCGATGGCTTGGCAAGGCCCGCGGATCTCCTTGGGCAATTGTTCCGTGTGCGCGCTGCCGCCCTTCTCTCCGACCGCGACGCCGCCTGGTGCGCCGGCTATCTCTCGGGCCTGCTCATCGGCACCGAGATTGCCGCCAATCGAGACCAGATCGGCAACGACCCCGTTCCGCTTATCGGCTCGGCTGGCCTTTGCGCCCTCTATGTCCGGGTGCTGGAAATGGCCGGCGCCTCGGGCCGCATCCTCGATGCGACCGAGGTCGTCCTCGCCGGTCTCAAAACTGCCCGCGCCAACGCCTGAAGGATCCTGCTGCCATGTCCCATCGCCACATCATCGCCATCCTGCGCGGCATCACCCCCGAAGAAGCCGTGCCCGTGTGCGCAGCGCTTGTTGAGGCCGGGATCACCCTTATCGAGGTTCCGCTTAATTCCCCCAACGCCACCGAAAGCATTTCCCGCGCCGCAGCGGCTCTGTCGGGCAGGGCCGAGATCGGCGCTGGCACGGTTCTCTCTGAGGAAGACGTGCGCGCCGTTGCCCAGGCGGGTGGCACGTTCATCGTGTCTCCCGACACCTATGAGCCGGTGATTGCCGAGACTGTGCGGCTTGGCCTGAAATCCTATCCGGGCGTGTTCAGCCCAAGCGACGCGTTCCGGGCGATCCGCGCCGGCGCAACGGGCCTTAAATTCTTCCCCGCCGAAGTGCTGGGATCAAAGGGGATCAAGGCCCTGAAGGCCGTGCTGCCCCCGTCCCTACCGCTCTATGCAGTGGGCGGGGCCAATCCCGACAATTTCGATGAGTTCTTTGCTGTCGGCTGCGCCGGCTTCGGCCTTGGAACTTATATTTATACCCCCGGCCGCAGCGCCGCCGAAGTCGGCCAGCGCGCCGCCACGGCAGTTGCCGCCTATGACAAGGGAGCCACGGCATGACCGCGACGGCACGCCTGCTTATCGACAGCAAATGTTCACTGGGCGAAGGCCCGATCTGGCATCCCGGCCGGCAGCAATTGTTCTTCTTCGATATCGTCGAACAAAGCCTCTATGCCGCCGATGAGACCGGCGAGATCGTCGAGAGCTGGCTGTTCAACGAAAGCGTTGCGGCAGCAGCGATCGTCGATAACGACACCTTGGCCATCGCCACGGAAAATGGCCTCATCCGCTTCGACCTCACCGTGGGCGGCATCAACAGGATCGAGGATATCGAGCGCGACGTCCCCACCAACCGTGCCAACGACAGCCGCGTTCATCCCTCCGGGGCCTTCTGGATCGGCACCATGGTCAAGGAAGGAAGCGCCAAGGCCGGCGCCGTCTATCACTACCGGGCGGGCACGCTGACCACGATCATCCCGACCGCAGCCATTCCCAACGCCACCTGCTTTTCACCGGACGGGCGCATCGCCTATTGGAGCGACACCGCGACCAAGAAGATTATGAAGTGCAAAACCGATCCGCAGACCGGCATGCCGATCGGCGACTGGGAACTGTTCGCTGACGTTTCCGGCCATCGCGGCTCTCCCGACGGCGCCGTCGTGGACAGCGAAGGCTATGTCTGGAACGCCCGCTGGGGCGGCCATTGCGTCGTGCGGCATGCGCCTGACGGCTCGGTCGACCGGGTGATCGAGGTTCCGGCCAGCCAGGTGACCTGTCCATCCTTTGGCGGCAAGGACCTCAAGACCCTCTTCATCACCACCGCAGCCATCGGCCTCTCGGACGAACAGCTGGCCAAGGAACCGTCTGCGGGCGGCGTCTTCGCCATCGAACTCGACGTCGCCGGTCTGCCTGAATCTACAGTCATCCTCTGAGCACTCACATGACCATCAGCCCTGCCCTTGGCGTCTGCTACTATCCCGAACACTGGCCTGAAGACTGGTGGGCCCGTGACGCCGAGCGCATGGCTGAGGTCGGCATCAAATATGTCCGCATCGGCGAGTTCGCCTGGTCACGGCTGGAGCCGGCCCCCGGCGATCTGCGGCTCGACTGGATGATCCGCGCCATGGATGTGCTTGGTGCACAGGGGCTGAAAGTCATCGTCGGCACGCCCACGGCAACGCCGCCGCGCTGGATGATCGACAAGCATCCGGACATGCTGGCCGTCGATGCCAACGGCCGCCAGAAGGGGTTCGGATCCCGCCGCCACTACGACTTCTCCCACCTGGGCTATCGGGAAGAGTGCGCCCGCATCACGCAGATTCTCGCGGACGCACTGAGCGATCACCCGGCATTGGGTGGCTGGCAAACCGACAATGAATATGGCTGCCACGGCACGACCTATTCCTATTCGCCGGCAGCGCTGAGTGGTTTCCGCGACTGGCTCGGCAAGCGTTACGGGTCCGTCGAAGCTCTGAACGAGGCGTGGGGCAATGTGTTCTGGTCGATGGAGTACAATTCGCTCGACCAGATCGAGCTGCCAAACCTCTTGGTCTGCGAGCCTATCCCGATCCACGACCTCGATTTCCGGCGCTATTCGTCCGATCAGGTGTCGGCCTTCAACAAGGTCCAGTACGACATCCTCAAGGCCAGGCGCCCGGACCTGCCGGTCATTCATAACTTCATGAGCCGCTACAGTGAGTTCGACCATTATGATCTGGCTGAAACGCTGGATGTGGCGAGCTGGGATTCCTATCCCATCGGCCATCTCGCCGTCAGCGACGAGCCCGACGACACCAAGCGCCAGTACATGCGCCAGGGTGACCCGGATAATGCCGCCTTCCATCACGATCTCTACCGTACCGTCGGTCACGGCCGCTGGTGGATCATGGAACAACAACCGGGTCCGGTGAACTGGGCCCAGTTCAATCCCGATCCCCTGCCCGGCATGGCCCGCCTCTGGGCCTGGGAAGCCTTCGCCCATGGCGCCGAGGTCGTGTCCTACTTCCGCTGGCGTCAGGCGCCGTTCGCGCAGGAGCAAATGCATGCGGGGCTGTTGCGTCCGGACAGCGAACCCGCGCCGGCGTTTGCGGAAGCAAGCCAGGTCGCCCGTGAACTCGCCGCGACAGGCCTTGCAGGAACAGCCGGCAAGGCGCCCGTCGCCCTGGTGTTTGACTATGAGAGCGAATGGGCCTGGGACGTGCAGCCCCAATCGAAGGGCTTCAATCACGGCGCCCATGTCCGCGAAATCTACAGCGCCTTCCGCAAGCATGGTGTCGATATCGACATCCTCTCGCCCAAGACAACGAGCTTTTCCGGCTACGACATCGTCGCCATTCCGGCCCTCTTCGCCTGGTCAGACGAATTGCGCGAAGCCATTGAGAACTTCGATGGCTATCTGCTGATCGGGCCCCGCAGCGGTTCGAAGACCAAGAACTTCTCCATCCCCAGCCGTCTCGGCCCCGATCTGTCGCCCAACCTGCTCGATGCCCGCGTCACCCGGGTAGACAGTGTCCCGGGCCATGTTTCGATTACGGTCAAGGGCGGCGGAGCCACGCGCCTCTGGCGAGAAAAGGTTGAGACGCGCGGAGAGATCGTCATCGAGGACAATGAAGGCGTGCCGGTGCTGATCGCGCAGGGCAAGCTCTTCTACCTCACCGCTAGCGGTGACCGGGCGCTGATCCAGCGCGTCGCCGATCATCTGATTGCCGAGTCCGACCTGCCGGTGCTGAACCTGCCGGCCGGTGTGCGGGCGCGGTGCCGCGGCGGCTACCGCATCTATGTGAACTATTCCACCGGCACCGCCCAGCTGAACCCGTCTTCCGACGAGACCGGCTATGTCGTTGGCGGGGCGGAAATCCCCGGCGCTGGCGTCACTGTCGCCAAACTCGCCACGGCCGATTGATATGGACGATTGCCGGGCGCACATCGAAGCGCCCGGCAGCTGCGTCCCAGGCCAGCCAGTGGACACCGTGCCGCTCCAGCTCATAGGGGCCGATCACCATATTCCCGGATCGACACCAGGCCGGAACGGCCGCCCGGCTGATCACCAGATCATTGCCGAAACAGTCCTCGGCAAAGGCCGCTGCATTGCGCACGATGGCCGTGGTGAACGCGCCATTGCTGACGATGCCACTCAAGCCCGTCGCAGCGCGCGCCCGAATGGCTTGCTGCGATCTCGGCCTGATAGTGGCGGCTCCACACATCGACGGCAAAGCTGCCCGTGCGTCCGCTGGCTAGCGCCAGCCCATCGCCATCACCATCGCGGATCGCAATAGCCTGCGTCGTATCGGCGATGAGAACATCAGGCCGCGCCGCAAAGCCAAACAGCAGGACGAACGGGACGGCCAGAACCGGACCGAGAAATCGCCATCGCCCCGCGAGAAACGCGAACCAGGCGAGGGAAGCCAGGCCGACCAGCAGCGCCCCATAGGTCAGGAGAGGGTTACCGGTAAACCCGGCGCTCCACCCGGCGACCAGTTCTGCCACGTCGACCATGCGATCAATATTCCAACCCATCAATTGGAGGAACGGCCCGTCAACGCCGAAGGGCATGGCGACCACGGCCAGCACGCCGAACCACATGATGAAGCTGACGAACGGCAGCGCCAGCACATTGCCCAGCACCCCGAGCGGGGCCGTCTGCTGGAAATGATAAGCGGAGAAGAGCAATGTCGCGAGGCCAGCGATGAAGCTTGTTGCCGCTGTGGCAAGCACGAAGCGGAAGAAGCGTTCGAGCGCGCCATATTTTCCGGCACCCGCCCGCCGCGGCAGCTCGTAGACGCCAATCAGCGCAACCACGGCGGCGAATGACAGCTGAAAGCTGGGGCGGAAGACGCTGGTCGGCTCTAGGACGATAATAACCAGTGCGGCAATGGCGACATTGCGCATGGTCAGCGCGCGCCGCCCCACGAGCGCAGCGCCAAAGATCAACGCCAGCATCAGCGTTGAGCGAAAGGCCGGCACATTGTCCGGACCACCCGCAAGAAGCAGATACCCAAAAGCGGCAAGGAGCCCGGCAATTGCAGCGATCTTCTTGCTTGGCCAGGCCACCAGCATGGGCAGGGAAGCGAGCGCCAGCCGCACCAGCCAGAAGATGCCACCGGCGACAATGGAGAGGTGGAGGCCCGAGATTGAGTAGACATGGGCGAGACCCGACGCGGCCATGACATCGCGGATTTCATCGGTGATCGCGCTCTGGTCGCCAACCATCATCGCCCTGCCGATGGCTGCACTATCCGGCGCGAGGGCAAGGTCGACGCGGCCGCCGATGTGGTTGCGAAGCGCCTGAACTCGGCGACCGATGTCTGTGTCGTCGCCGCGCGACAGCACCTCGAGCCCGCTGGTCACCCCTCCGTAAGCGCCGATCCCAGCGAAATAGGAATGGAACTGTCCGTCATGCGTGCCCGGCAGCACCGGGGCCGGGCACCGGCGTCAGCCGCAGATTGGCGCTGAAGCGATCGCCGGGTTCCAGCACCGGCTCCAGCGGCACAAGCAGGCGCGCCCGCCGGATCGGCACGGCCCTTGCTCCGTCGACTGGCGTCAGTTCAGACACGACCACCCGGCGTCCCGCCGCATCGGTGGACAGCACTTCGTCAACGAGGACTGCATAGTGCCCAAAGCTGGGGAAGCGCAGCATTTCCGTGCCGAAGGTCAGGGCATGTGCCGGTAACAGGCAGAAACCCGCCCAGAGCGACCACAGTTGCACGGCGACCCGCACCCCTGCCAGCGACTGCCGCAACATGGCTCGCAGCAGAGCCGCGCAGACCAACAAGGTGCCAAGTGCAAAGAATGGGAGGCCGGGTTCCTCAGGAAGGGCCGCGTAGACAACAAGCCCGACAATGAGGCCAAACGGCAGGAGCACGAAGTGGCGCCGCTGGCTGCCAGCCTCAGCCAGACCCTCGCGTAACGAGGTCGCTACCCTTTTGAAGGATGAGTCCGGCCGGCGCCGCCCCTGCCAGCCGGGCGCTTGCGCTGTCATCGCGCGGCCCCGGTGTCGACTTGTCGCCCCCTGCCCAGACACGCTGCGCACCCCTGCCCTTGCGCTCAAGCCCGCCTATGCTACACACGGCCTCAAATTGATCCAATCCCTCCGGTTATCATGTCTCAGGTTGTCACTCGCTTCGCCCCGTCCCCCACCGGATATCTGCACATTGGCGGCGCCCGCACGGCGCTGTTCAACTGGGCCTTTGCCCGGAACCAGGGCGGCAAGATGCTGCTACGCATCGAGGACACCGACCGCGAACGCTCGACCGATGCAGCCGTCGTGGCGCTCATTGACGGGCTGAAGTGGTTGGGGCTCGACTGGGAGGGCGAGCCGATCAGCCAGTTCGAGCGCGCACCGCGCCATGCGGAAGTCGCCCATGAGCTCGTGAAGATGGGCCATGCCTACTACTGCTATTGCTCGCCCGAAGAGCTCGACAAGATGCGCGAAGACGCCCGCGCTGCCGGCAAGCCGCCGCGCTACAACGGCTATTGGCGCGACCGCGACGCGTCCGAGGCCCCGGAGGGCGTCAAGCCGGTCGTGCGCATCAAGGCCCCGCTCAGCGGTGAGATCGTCGTGCACGACCACGTGCAGGGCGAGGTCGTGTTCAAGACCGAGAACCTCGACGACTTCATCATCCTGCGTTCCGACGGCACCCCGACCTATATGCACGCCGTTGTAGTCGACGACCATGACATGGGCGTCACCCACATCATCCGTGGCGACGACCACCTCACCAATGCCGCCCGTCAGATCATCATCTATAACGCCATGGGCTGGACCGTGCCGGAGATGTCGCACATCCCGCTGATCCACGGCCCTGATGGCGCAAAGCTCTCCAAGCGCCACGGCGCGCTCGGCGTGGAAGCCTATCGCCAGATGGGCTATTTGCCCGCGGCGCTGCGCAACTATCTCGCACGCCTCGGCTGGAGCCATGGCGACGACGAAATCTTCTCGACCGAGCAGATGGTGGAATGGTTCTCGCTCGAAGCGCTGAACAAGGGTGCGGCCCGCTTCGACTTCGTCAAGCTTGAGAACATCAACGGCCTCTATATCCGCGAGGCCCAGCCCGCTGATCTTTATGAGATCATGCTGTCCACGGCCCAGGAAGTCGGCCGCGATGTCGACCATGCCGGTCTCAGCGCCAACAAGGACACCGTTCTGGCCGCGATTCCCGAACTGCAGCCGCGCGCCAAGACCGTGCTCGAGCTGATCGATCTCGCCCAGTTCATCTATGCGATCCGCCCGATCGCGCCGGACGCTGCCGCCGCCGCCTTGCTGACGGCCGATGCCCGTACGGTGCTGGCGAGTATTGCCGATACGTTAGGGGGGCTTAACGAATGGTCAGTACCCGCTATCGACGCAGCCATGCGCAGACTGGCCGAGGAGAAGGGTCTGAAGCTGGGCAAACTGGCACAGCCCCTGCGTGCAGCCCTTACGGGACGCACGGTTTCGCCGGGTATTTTCGAAGTGATGGTGCTGATCGGCCGGGACAAATCCATGGCCCGCCTGAACGACCAGATCGCGCAATAACCGGGCCAGGCAAGGGTAGGCCATGCCTACCCTATCGGTTGCCTGTAGAGGGGGAAAGCTGATACCTCTGCGGCAGCAATTGGCACCGTTTCCGGTGCCTGCCCAGCCCTAATTCCAGAATTGTCTTTTAAGGGCCGCGGCGTAGCGAGGAGAGCTAAATGACCGACAAAGTCGCCAAACTCGTCATCGGAGATGAAACCCACGAATTCCCGATATTGAGTGGGTCCGTAGGACCGGATGTCGTCGATATCCGATCGCTCTACGCCAAGACTGGCATGTTCACCTACGACCCGGGGTTCACCTCGACCGCGGCCTGCGACAGCGCCATCACCTATATCGACGGCGACAAGGGCGAACTGCTCTATCGCGGTTACCCCATCGAACGGCTGGCCGATAAATCCAACTACCTCGAAGTCTGCTATCTGCTGCTCTACGGCGAGCTTCCGAGCAAGACCCAGTTTGCCGAGTTCGAAGAACTCGTGACGCGCCACACCATGGTGCACGAGCAGATGCACTACTTCTATCGCGGCTTCCGTCGCGACGCGCATCCGATGGCCATCATGACCGGCGTGGTCGGCGCCATGGCAGCCTTCTATCACGACTCGACCGACATCAATGACCCGCAGCAGCGCGAGATCGCATCGATCCGAATGATTGCAAAGATCCCGACGCTCGCGGCAATGGCCTATAAATATTCGGTCGGCCAGCCCTTCGTTTATCCGCGCAACGACCTCGGCTATGCCGCGAACTTCCTGCACATGTGCTTCTCGGTTCCGGCTGAAGAGTACAAGGTCGACCCGAAGATCGCCCGCGCCATGGATTTGATCTTCACGCTCCATGCCGATCACGAGCAGAACGCGTCGACTTCGACCGTGCGCCTGTCCGGTTCGTCCGACGCCAATCCGTTTGCCTGTATCGCAGCTGGCGTGGCCTGCCTCTGGGGCCCTGCCCATGGCGGCGCCAACGAAGCCTGCCTCAACATGCTGCGCGAAATCGGCACCGTTGACCGCATTCCCGAATTCATCGCCCGCGCCAAGGACAAGAACGACCCGTTCCGCCTCATGGGCTTCGGTCACCGCGTCTACAAAAACTTTGACCCGCGCGCGACGGTCATGCAGAAGACGGCCAAGGAAGTGCTGGCCATCCTCGGTGTCGAAAACAACCCGACCCTGCAGGTTGCCCAGGAGCTCGAGCGCATCGCGCTGGAGGATCCGTACTTCATCGACCGCAAGCTCTACCCGAACGTCGACTTCTACTCTGGCGTAATTCTGGACGCGATCGGGTTCCCGACCTCCATGTTCACCGTGCTGTTCGCCGTTGCCCGTACCGTTGGCTGGATCAGCCAGTGGAAGGAAATGATCGGCGATCCGCAGAAGAAGATCGGCCGCCCACGCCAGCTCTACAACGGCGCCAGCGAGCGCGACTACACTCCGATCAGCGCTCGCTGATCCTGCTTCGAAGAAAAAAGGCCCCGCTCTCGAGCGGGGCCTTTTTCAATTGTGCGGATAGTAGCGGAGGATGCGCTCGGCCGGATCGACCCGCGGTTCGCCCTCTGCGCCGTTTTCCATGAGGTCGCGGATCCGCGAGAAACCAGCGAGCTGCGCCGCCGCTACGTCGGGCCCGTCGAGGAGGCTCTTCACCTCGGCCACCAGTGCTGCGGGATCGGGCTCCAGCTGCAGCACTTCGGGGACGAGATCCCTGTCGAGAATGGCATTGGGCAACGAGGCGTATTTCACCTTGTACTTTACCCAGCGCTTGGCCTGTCCCTTGTCGGCGACATATGTTGTGACCATCGGAACACCGGCCAGCGCGAGCTCCAGCGTCACCGTTCCGGTAACGGCAACTGCACCAATCGAGGCCGTCAGTGCCTCGGCCCTCTGCTCGTCGGCGGTGATGACCTCAACCGGCACCGGCCAGGTGCTGGTCTCGCGCTCAACCCGGCCCTTGAGACGGCGCGGTGTGGGAAGGACAAAACCGGTAACGCGCGGATGACCGGCAAGCGCTGTCGCGACGTCGCGCATCAGCGGCAGGTGGCGGCGCAATTCCCCTTCGCGGCTACCAGGCAACAGCATCAAGGGGCCGGTATCAGGCACTTCTGCGCGCTGGGTAAAGGCCTGCGTGGCCGGGTGGCCGATATAGCTCGTCTCGGGGCCGCCGGCACTGCGCATGAAAGCGGGTTCAAACGGCAGAACGGCGAGAATTTCGCGGAATTTTGGCGACAGCGCCTTGGCCCGTTCGGGCTTCCAGGCCCAGACGGCAGGGGCCACGCAGAGCACGACCGGAATTTCGGGCGCGCGCTTATGGACCTGCTTGGCTACGATCGCATTGAAAACCTGAGAGTCGACGAGAACGGCGACATCGGGCTTGGCCTCGACGATGGCCCGTGCCACCTGCCGTGCCCGCCACAAAAGCTTGGGCAGACGGGGCAAAACATCTGCCCAGCCCATGACCGAGAGCTCATTCATGTCAAAAAAGGACTTCATGCCAAGGGCAGCGAGCGCATCGCCCCCTACCCCGGCAAATTGAAGCGGAACGCGCGCCTGCAGTCGCGACACGAGATCAGCGGCAATGCGGTCGCCGGATGGCTCGCCCGCAAGGATAAAAAGACGAAGCGGGCTCGTCATGACAGCAACTCTTATTCTTGTTCTGATGTATCGCGCGGCTGCACCAGCGGGCGATCCTCGGCGGTGATAAAATTCACCACGTCCTGCACCAGCGGCTTGTCCTTGAACATTTCCGCTGCATCTTCAACGCGTTCGCGCAAAGTGCCCTCTTCCGAGAAGATCATGCGATAGGCGGCGCGAAGCGAATGGATCGCCTCCCGGTCAAACCCGCGGCGCTTGAGGCCGACGAGATTAAGACCGCCCAGCCGAGCACGATTGCCCACGGCCAAACCATAGGGAATGACATCGGCGTCGATCATACTCTGGGCACCGATGAAGGCGTGGTGACCAATACGGACGAACTGGCGAACCGCGCAGATGCCACCAAAACCGACGTGATCGCCGACGATGGAGTGACCTGCCAAGCCAACATAGTTTGCCAGAACGACGTTATTGCCGACCTGACAGTCGTGCGCGACATGCGAGCAGGCCATCAGCAGGCAGTCATTGCCGATCCGCGTATAGAGCCCGCCGCCTTCCGTGCCCGGATTGATGGTCACCGACTCGCGAATTGTGTTGCGTTCACCGATCTCGAGGTAGGATTCTTCGCCGTGGAACTTGAGATCCTGCGGCTGATGACCAATCGAGGCGAAGGGATAAATGCGCGTCTGCGCACCGATCGTGGTGCGGCCGGTGACGACAGCATGCGAGATCAGCTCGACATTGTCGCCCAGGACGACATCATCGCCAACAGTGCAGAACGGACCAATGCGAACACCGGCACCGAGGCGAGCGCCGCTACCGACGATCGCTGTAGGATGAATTTGGGTGTCAGTCACCGCCGGCCTCAGAAATCATTGCGGTGATCTCTGCCTCCGCAACGATGACGCCATTTACCTTGGCCTCAGCGCGATAGCGGCCGACATTGCGGCGGCGCTGGATCTTGGTGACGTGATATTCGAGGGTATCGCCAGGGCCCGCCGGGCGGCGGAAGCGCGCCTTGTCGACGCCAAGCAGCATGACGATGCTCTTCTTGTCGTCGCGCGAATCATGGCGGATCGCGATGGCGCCGCAAACCTGCGCCATGCCCTCGATGATGAGGACGCCAGGGAAGATTGGCGTGCCCGGAAAGTGACCCTGGAAAGCAGGCTCGTTGACGGTGACGTTCTTGATGCCGATCGCCGAGTCGTCGCCGTCGATCTCGATAATCCGGTCAATCATGAGCATCGGATAACGGTGCGGCAGCGTGCTGAGGATATCCGTGATGCTCATCGCATCCAGTTCGGTGGCCTCGTTTACGGCGTCGGTCATACCCGCTTGTCCCCTTTAGACAATTTCCTCATGGCGGCCATTTCCCGCCAGAAGTCTCTTATATCCTGCGCAGGAGCTCCGGCAAGCTTGGAACCGGCTGGCCAGTCTTTGGTCACAGCAGCCCTGCCATGCACAACCGAGCCAGCTCCGATCCGCAGATGGCCCGAAGTGCCGACGCCGCCACCCATCAGGACGCCGTCTTCGACAATGGTCGAGCCTGACAACCCGCTCATGGCGGCGATAAGGCAATTGCGCCCGATCCGGCAATTGTGCCCGATCTGCACAAGATTATCGATCTTTGTGCCATCCCCGATGACAGTGTCACCGAGCGCGCCGCGGTCGATCGTGCTGTTCGCGCCGATTTCGACGCGGTCCTGCACAATGACACGACCGAGCTGTGGAATTTTCTTGTTGGCCGAACCATGGTCCAGCCACCCGAAACCCTCGGTTCCGAGGCGCACGCCGGCGTGGATAACCACTTCGTTGCCGATATGGGTGCAGTCGATTGTGCAATTGCTGGCAATCGTGCAGTTGCGGCCAATGGTGACACCCGGCCCGATCACGGTATTGGCGCCGATCACCGTGCCGCGGCCAATTTCAACGCCGGCGCCAACCACGACATTGGAGCCAATGGTCACGTCGCGCTCGAAAATTGGCGCACCGAGATCCTCACGCTGCCCGAGGATGACCGAACGCGTGCTGGAGGGATAAAGACGCTCCAGAATGTCAGCGAACAGATTGTGGGTCTTGGGCGTGACAATCGCCAGCGTACCCTGCGGCACATCATCAACCAGCGCCTGGCTGATCAGGGCGAGGCCCGCTTTTGTCCGGCGCAAATCGGCCGCATAGCTGGGATGGGCAGCCAGAACCAGATCGTCCGGTCCGGCAAGTTCGAGCTCGTTCACGCCACTAACGACGCGATCCGGGTCAGCCAGACTGGCAACGAGATCCTGGCGACCAAGTTCGGCCAGCAGGGCTCCAATGGTGATGGAGCCTGCAAATCGATGAAAACGCGTGTCAACCATGACGTCACTTCAAAAGAAAGAGCCGCGGCGCTACCGCCCCGCGGCTCAATGAATTCTTCCAGAACGTCTCGACTACAGAAGGGTCGAAAGTGTGACCTGGAAGACCTGGGTACGGTCGGCAGTCGATTTGTTCAGCACGTGGGCGAAATCGCCACGCAGCGGACCAAACGGCGAGTCCCAGATCAGCGAAGCGCCGATCGAAGTACGCCATGGCGAATCCTGGCTTGCGGCATCGACCGGCACGGCACCGATATTCGGCATACCGTCGATCCAGGCTGCGTCAGCCCAGACAGCACCGCTGAGGCCGTAGCTTTCCGGCAGAGCCGGGATCGGGAACTCGATCTCAGCCGAGACGCCGGCATACATGGTGGCGCCGAGATATTCGCCGCTCGTCAGGCGCGGGCCAATGCCACGTCCCTGGAAGCCACGGATAAGGTTCGGACCCGGCATGAACGCTTCGACCGAATGCACGCCGCTGTTGTCGAGGCTGTTGATCACGCCAGCCTGGCCACGGACGCTGGCAACAATGCCGGTGTCCTGCATGACCGGGATGAAGTAGCGACCACGGGCCTCAGTCTTCAGCAGGTTATGATCCCAGCCGATATACTGCTGGGTGAACGTGGCATAAAGGCCCTCGGTCGGGTTCTTCATGTCGTCGAGGCCATTCCAGGTCAACGAGTAGCCGACGAAGGCCTTGTTGAATTCCTGGTTATGCGAAACCAGCGACGACTGGAACTGCGGATTGTCCTTCTCGTCGGAAATCACGCGACGCTCGTATCCGCCGAACAGCGAAGCCGAGAGTGCGCTGGTGATCGGCACGCCGAAGCGCAGCTGACCGCCGGTGATCTGCGAGCCATAGAACGTCGTGGTCGTTTCGTCGTAGATGCGATGGTACGCATCGACTCCGGCAGCAACCTTGAGGCCCATGAAGCGCGGTTCGGTGAACGAGAAGTCGAACGTCCGGCCGGCCTGGGTAGCGCCAACGGCGGCACGCAGATACTGGCCACGACCAAGGAAGTTGCGTTCCGTCAGCGAGATTTCGCCAAGGATGCCGTCCGTGGTCGAATAGCCGGCGGTTGCGCCGTATTCGCCGGTCGAGGTTTCCGTCACGTTGATGTTCAGGACGACCTTGTCTGGAGCAGAGCCCGGACCGGTGGACACTTCAACGTTGGAGAAGAAGCCAAGCGCTTCGATGTTGTTGCGGCCGCGAATGACCATCGAGCGGTTGAACGGGTCGCCTTCACCGAATTCCAGCTCACGACGGATAACGAAGTCGCGGCTCTTGGTGTTGCCGGTGATGTTGATGCGCTCGACATAGATGCGCGCGCCCTCGTCCACCAGATAGGTGATGTTGAAGGTGTTGGTCGCGACATCACGATCAAGACGCGCACGGACGTCAGCGAAGGAATAACCCTGGGCCGTCGCTTCGTAGGCCATCTCTTCGATGGAGCGCTGCAGGTCGGCGACGGAGTACTGGGCACCCTTGCCGGTGCGCACGGTGCCGCGCAGCACATCGGTGTTCAGACCGCTGATGCTGGTCTCGATACCGACATTGCCGAACTCGTAGCGTTGGCCTTCATTGATGGTGAAATTGATGAAGTAGGCGTTCTTGGCGGCATCGTATTCAGCAACCGAGTTCACCTGCGCATCAGGATAGCCACGGTTGGCGTAATAGATGCGCAGACGCTCACGGTCGACGGCAAGCTTCTGCTCGTCATAGCTGTCGTCACGCAGGAGCCAGCTGAGAAGGCCGGTTTCCTTGGTGAGCATCGTGCCCTTGAGATTGCCGGCGCCGATCGCATTGTTGCCAGTGAAGTTGATCGCAGCGATACCCGCGCGCTCACCTTCGTTGATCTGGAACAGAACACGGACGCGACCATCATTGGTCGGCTCGGTGCGTGCGGTCACGCCAACACCGAGGAAGCCATCACGGTCATAAGCCTGACGGATGCTCTCGATATCGGAAGCAAGTCGCTGCTGGGTGTAGATACCGGATGCAGAGACATCCACCATGGCCAGAAGCTGAGAGTCGGAGAAACGCCGGTTGCCCTCGAACAGGACAGAACCAACCAACTGTTCCTGAGCATGCGCGACGACAACGCCCAGCACCGGAATTCCGGCACCAACCATGGCGCTCGCCCCCATAATCGCGATCGCGGAAACCGCGCCACGCATAAGCTTGGTGGGGTTAATCATATTGTTATTGCCTTCTGCGACCGGCCTGGAGAATCGACATACGCACACTCCCCCAAGCTAACTCCATTGACCTGTTTTACTGTTTTTTTAACCACGGACAAGCCGGAAGCCGTGACGAGGTTAGCAATTCATTGGTGCGCTGGCATTCGTGCAACACCTTGCGAACCAAGGTTAACCAGATGTTACCGCAGAATCCCAAAATGGTCGAAAACCGTGTCGTTGAACAGGGTGAAGACCATAAGGCAGAGCACCAGCGCAAAACCGAAGCGGAAACCCATCTCCTGCACTCTCATGCTGAGCGGGCGCCCGCGGACGGCCTCAATGAGATAATACATGAGGTGGCCGCCGTCGAGCATGGGAATGGGCAAAAGGTTGAATATCCCAATATTGAGCGACAGCAAGGCCATAAGGTTGATCAGTGCGATCACCCCCAGCGTGGCCACTTCACCCGATACCTTGGCCACTTTAACCGGCCCGCTGAGCTGCTCGACGTCGCCGCGACCAACGAAGAAATCGCCGAGGAACTGGCCGGTGCGCTGGACGATGAAGCGAATTTCCTCAACCGTCATGCCAATGGCCTCGACGGGACCGGGCCGATACAGCGTCAGGTCGGCTTCAGCGATGCTGCGGCTCACGCCAATGCGCCCGACCCGCTGGTTGTTGCCGAACCGATCTTCGACATCCACGGCTTCCGGCGTGATCGCAAAGCTCTCAACGGCACCATTGCGCTCGAGCTCGATCTGCACCGGCCGCGCCGGGCTGGTGGCCACATACCGCTGAAAATCCTCAAAGCCGCGGACGACATAGCCGTCCACGGCGACGATCTCGTCACCGGGAAGAAAACCTGCAGCCTCTGCAACCGACCCCGGCAGGACCTCTCCAATTACCGCAGGCACGGTGTAGCGACCGTAGCCCAGCAGCAGGGCGTAGAGAATGAGGAAGGTCAGGATGATGTTGGCGATCGGCCCTGCCGCCACGACCGCAATGCGCTGCCAAACCGACTTGTTGACGAAGAGGTGCGGCGCCAGCGCCGGATCCTGAAACATCGGAGACTCGGTGTCGGGAACACTTGCCGCGTTCATGTCCCCCACGAACCGGACATAACCGCCGAGCGGAATAGCCGAAATACGCCAGCGCGTGCCCTGCTTGTCGTTCCAGCCGATGAGCTCTCGCCCAAAACCGATCGAGAAGGTGTGGATCGCCACTCCGTTCCAGCGCGCAACGAGATAGTGCCCCATTTCGTGCACGAACACGATCACGGTGAGGACCGCCAGAAACGGTACCACGTAGGACAGAAGCCACATCACAAAGTCGAGCATGCCAGTTCCACTTGTCGCGGATGAACCGCTGGGGACATCACCAGTACAGCAGCCCTTCGGCCACCGAGCCGAAGCCGCTGTGCAGCGTGCCAACGATGAAAATCAGAATTATGCCGAAGGTCAGGCTGTCGAGACGATCCATCAGGCCACCATGGCCAGGAATGAGGTCGCCGCTGTCCTTGATCCGGAAATGGCGTTTGACCGCGCTTTCCGAAAGGTCGCCCAACTGCCCCAGAATGCTGATGGAAATGGAGAGGATGAGACCGATCCACCATGGCGAGTCGGTCAGGACAGTCCAGACCACGAGCCCTGCCCCTGCACCCAGTGCAAGGCCGCCAAGCGCACCTGACCAGGTCTTGGAAGGAGAAATCCCGGGGGCAAGCTTCTCGCCGCCAATCTGGCGACCGGTAAAGAACGCCGCGGAGTCGGTCATCCAGACGACGGTACCGAGGTAGACCCCAGCCCAGACGCCGGCCATGGTCTCGCCGCGCATGCTGACCGCACCGGCAATCAGCACGCCAAAGAGGATGAGCCCGGCGGCACGCCAGACGAAGTTCTCGCGCCCCATGCCGAGCGCTATTGCGCAGGCAATGGCGATCAGCACCGCGGAGCCGAGCACCCCAAACATTGGGAAAAGCAGCCCGGACAGGGCAACTAGCCCAATAAGAACCATGCCCTGTGGGGTTAGAGGTGCGCGGGAGACCATTGCCTCCCACTCCCGGTAGGCGCCGGCATAAACGACGCCAACAATGCCGGCGAAGAAATAGCCGCCGAAATAAAGCGCCGTCGCGGTGAGGGCGATGAGCACAGCTGCGGAAGCAAGCCGGGGACCGATATCGGACCAGTTGCGGCGCTTGGCCGGAGTTTCAGACGGTTCCCTGCCCCGGTCGCTCAATGCGCTGCCGCTCCAATCCCGCCAAAACGCCGGTCTCTGAGCGAATAGGCCTCAAGCACACGTACGAAACAGGCTTCGTCAAAGTCCGGCCAGTTCTCGGGAACGAAGACGAATTCCGAATAGGCGGCCTGCCACAGCAGGAAATTGGACAGGCGCTGTTCACCGCTGGTGCGGATGATCAGGTCAGGATCGGGGATGCCAGCTGTATAGAGGGACGCCTCGACTGCATTGACGTCGATCGCTTCCGGATCGAGCTCACCGGCCGCGACCCGTCGCGCCAATGTCTTGATCGCATCCACAATCTCTATCTTGCCGCCGTAGTTGAAGGCCACGACCAGCACCAGGCCGGTGTTATGGGCCGTCTGGGCCTCGACATCCTCGATAAGGCGGATGAGCGAGCCATCCAGCCCGTCCCGCGAGCCGACGATCCGGGCCTTCACATTGTTCCGGATCAGGCGTTGCAAATCGGATGCAACGAAGCGCCGTAACAGATTGAAAATGAAGGAGACTTCATCAGGCGGGCGGGTCCAGTTCTCGGAGGAAAAACTGAAGACGGTGAGATAGCCGACGCCATAGGTGATGCAAAGCTCAACGAGATTTCGCAGAGCCTTAACGCCTTCCACGTGACCCTCAGTCCGGCGCTTGCCGCGAGCCTGAGCCCAGCGGCCATTGCCGTCCATGATCACACCCAGATGGGCTGGAATGCGCAAGCCCGGGCCGGAGCCTAGGCTGAATTTGACGGCAGGATCACTACCCATCGACGCCCCTCCTGGCGCAGGATCTGCAGGTCTTAGACCTGCAGGATTTCCTGTTCCTTGGCGGCAACGACGCTGTCGATCTCAGTAACGGCGGCATCAGTGGCTTTCTGCACAAGTTCGGACTGCTTCTTCGCATCGTCCTGGCTCATGTCGCCATCCTTTTCGGCCTTTTTAAGAGCATCCATGCCGTCGCGGCGAATATGACGCACGGCGACACGGGCTGCCTCGGCATAGGTGTGGGCGACCTTGGCCAGTTCCTTGCGGCGCTGCTCGTTAAGTTCCGGCAGCGGCACGCGAATAACCTGACCTTCGCCCATCGGGTTGAGGCCCAGACCGCTGTCGCGGATGGCCTTCTCGACGGCGTTTGCCATGCCGCGGTCCCAGACCTGCACGGACAGCATCCGCGGCTCCGGAACGGTCACTGTGGCGACCTGGTTAAGCGGCATGCGTGAACCATAAGCATCAACAACCACCGGCTCGAGCAGGCTTGCGCTCGCGCGACCCGTCCTGAGGCCGGACAATTCATCCTTGAGCGACTGAATCGATTTTTGCATTCGATCCTTGAGATCGCCGAGATCGTAGGCCATTGCCTCTATCCTTCCAGTCCGTGTGCAGCGCCAGTCTATAGCGCCGCATGTGCTAGTTCAATTTGACGCCTGAATACGCGCCGAGTTCCTGAGGCCTCTATACCGCATCCCCGACGAGGGTAAACCGGCCATTCCCCTCAAGAAGCCCGGAAAGACCAACGGCGTCATCAAGTGAATATACGATTATCGGCATGCGGCTATCACGAGCAAGAGCGAAAGCGGCCGTATCCATGACCTTGAGGTTCTGGCTGATGACGTCATCGTAGCTGATATGGGCATAGCGCGTAGCGTTCGGGTTCTTCACCGGATCCTCGGAGTAGACCCCATCGACCTTTGTTCCCTTGAGCACCACATCGCACTCAAGTTCGATTGCGCGCAATGTGGCAGCGGTGTCGGTGGTAAAGAAGGGATTGCCGGTTCCGCCGCCGAGCACAACCACAAAACCCTCTTCAAGGGCCTGCTTGGCATCACGGGCGGTGAACGTATCGGCGACCGATGGCATGGTCGCGGCGCTGAACGGCTTTGACTTCACACCCTGGCGGGAAATGGCGTTCGAGAGCGCGAGCGCGTTGATCATCGTGCCGAGCATGCCCATCAGGTCAGCCGTTACGCGATCCGTGCCGTCTGCAGCGCCAGCCATGCCGCGGAAGATATTACCGCCGCCCACCACGATCGCGACCTGGGTGCCGGTACGTGCCACATCGGCGATCTGCTTGGCAACGGCTTGCAGGAAGGGGGGCTCGATGCCGAAGGAGAGGTCCCCTGCCAGCGCCTCGCCCGAAACCTTGAGCAGAATGCGCTTATAAGCCGATGCCATCGGAAGACCTCATAATTTGAAGCATGCGTAACCCTGTCCCGGCTTGACCCGGTAGACCCTATGGTAAAATCGCCTTCAGATGAAGGCGGTGCGCATGCGTTTTGATTTCAGTTCAGGACAAGCTCAATCCGCGACAAGCGTCGGAGAGCTGTGAACGGGCCAGCGGCCCGCCCACATAATTTTTGGTCTGGCTTACTTGACGCCAGCAGTCGCTGCGACTTCTGCAGCGAAGTCGGTCTCGACCTTCTCAATGCCTTCGCCCAGTGCGTAGCGCACGAACTTGGTCAGCTTGATCGGGGCGCCAGCGTCCTTCTCGGCATTCTTGATAGCGTCGGCGACCTTGGTCTCACCGTCGATCACGAACACCTGGCTGAGCAGAGTGACTTCTTCGAAGTACTTGCGCATGCGGCCTTCGATCATCTTCTCGGCGATCTCGGCGGGCTTGCCCGATTCCTTGACCTGCTCGAGAATGATGGCGCGTTCGCGGGCAACAACGTCCTGGTCCAGTTCGTCAGGCGAGATCGCCTGCGGCTGGGCAGCGGCGATGTGCATGGCAAGCTGCTTGCCGAGAGCGGACAGAGCAGCCTTGTCACCGGTCGATTCGAGCGCAACGAGGATACCGATCTTGCCCAGGCCAGCCTTGACCGCGTTGTGGATGTAGCTTTCCACGACGCCATCGGTGACGGACACGGTCTGCGTACGACGCAGGTTCATGTTCTCGCCGATCTTGGCGATTGCTTCGGTCAGTTCGGCGGACACCGAGTGGCCGCTGCCGGGGAACGGCATTTCGCCGAGCTTGGCAACATCGCCATCAGCATCGAGGGCCAGCTTGGCAACCGAGCTGACGATGTTCTGGAACTGCTCGTTGCGGGCAACGAAGTCGGTTTCCGAATTCACTTCGACGACAGCGGCCTTGGTGCCGGCAGTGGCAACGCCAACCAGACCTTCAGCAGCAACGCGATCGGCCTTCTTGGCAGCCTTTGCGAGACCGCGGGTACGCAGCCAATCGATAGCGGCTTCCATGTCGCCATTGGTTTCGGCCAGGGCCTTCTTGCAGTCCATCATCCCGACGCCAGTCGAGTCGCGGAGCTGCTTAACCATTGCAGCAGTGATTTCCATGGGTTCACCTCATGAGCGGCCCCACCCGGGGGCCGCATTGTTCTGGTTCAGGACAAATCCGGAAACCCGGATTTAGATGACGGATCAGCCTTCGGTCGGCAGGTCTTCAGCCGGAGCTTCTGCCGAAGCGCCGATGTCTGCACCCAGAGCGCTGGACGAACGGCTGATGCCGTCGATGGCAGCGCGCGAAACCAGCGAGACATAGAGCTCGAGAGCGCGGCTGGCGTCGTCGTTGCCCGGAATTGCGTAGTCGATCATGTCCGGATCGCTGTTCGTATCAACGATAGCAATGACCGGAATGCCCAGACGACGGGCTTCCTTGATCGCGTTGGCTTCCTTGTTGGTGTCGATCACGAACAGGAGCGAGGGAACATTGCCCATGTCCTTGATGCCGCCGAGGTCGCGCTCAAGACGCTCCTGCTCACGGCTCATCATCAGGCGCTCTTTCTTGGTGCGCAGGTTGCGATCGTCGTCGCTCATCGATTCCAGCTCGCGCAGGCGGGAGATGGAGTTCGAGATCGTCTGCCAGTTGGTGAGCGTGCCACCGAGCCAGCGCGAGTTCACATAGTACTGAGCCGACTGCTTGGCAGCCTCTGCGACGAGCGGAGCAGCCTGGCGCTTGGTGCCAACGAACAGCACGCGACCACCGTCAGCGACAGTGTCCGACACGAGCTGCAGGGCGCGGCTCAGGGCAGGAACGGTCTGGGAGAGATCGAGGATGTGGATGTCGTTGCGAACACCAAAGATGAAGCGTTCCATCTTCGGGTTCCAGCGGTGCTTCTGGTGGCCGAAGTGAACACCAGCTTCGAGGAGCTGACGCATGGAGAATTCTGGCAGTGCCATTTGGCTATCCTTTTACCGGTTATGCCGCCACGGAGCAGTGCGGCGGTTGCCCGCCACCGGATGGGATTCTCAAGAAACGAGAGGCCCGGCCCCGTGTGTGTGATTGCGTCGGTCAAACGCCGAACGCGTGGGCGATATATGCGACAATCGTCCAGTGCGCAAGCGTTTGGCGTGACAATCCCCCGGGAGCGGGGTGCGGCGTATATGTCGCCCATTCGCCCGACGACACGGGCGGGCCACTTCCCCTATTGGCAGCGGCCCGACCAAACGCACCCCTCTCAAGGCACGAGCGCTAGTGGAAGCGGACGTCCGTCACGCCTTCAAGAGCCTTGATGCCGCCGGCGACTTCCGCGTTGACGGCATACTTGCCCGGCAGTTCAATTTCGTACTCTCGCGACCCACCATCTCGGATCACGACGAAATTGACCGATCCATTGCCGCCCCGCTTGAGCTGGGCGCTGGTCGGGCCGAGCGCACGTTCATCGGCAAGGAACACGGTGAGCTGACGATCGATCCTTTCAGCCAGACCCTCAATGGGCTTGGCCGACACGAGACGCAGGCTGATACCCTCGGCACGCTCTTCCGCGCCAACTTCCAGGATGACCGAACTACCCGGCTGAAGAATGGAGCCGAAATCATTGATCTGCTCGGAAAAGGCGATGCACTCAAAGGTGCCGCTCTGATCTGACAGGCTCAGAACCATCATCGGCGTGCCCTTTCGCGTGCGCCGATCGTTACGGGACGAGATCGTGCCAGCCAGACGCCCTGCCCCGGCACCATCCTTGACCGCCCGTTCGAAGTCGCTCCATCGCTGGACCCGCAGCCGCTCGAAAAGATCCGAATAGGCATCGAGCGGATGGGCCGAGAGATGAAAGCCGATGGCCGACAGCTCGCGGTCGGCCCGCTCGGTCGAGTTCCATGCCGGAACACCGGTCGGCAGTCGGAACGGCTCAGGCTCACTGGAGGCGAACATGTTCCACTGGCCCTCATTGCGTTCGCTCGCCAGCGCCTGCGCCGTGCCGATGATGGTTTCAACGGCAGCAAAGGCAATCTCACGGCGCTCGACGAGACCATCAAAAGCCCCTGCGTTTACAAGGGTTTCGATCGTTCTCTTGTTCAGCGCTCGCGGGTCCACCCGTCGTGCAAAATCACCCAGGTCCTTGAACGGCGTATTGCCGCGCACTTCGACGATATGCTCGGCCACAGCGCGGCCGACGCCCTTCACCGCGGACAGGCCGTAGTGGATGCGGTCTTCCTTGACCGAGAACACGACCTCGGACTGGTTCACGCAGGGCGGCACGACTTCAATTTTTTTCTTCCCGGCCTCACGACGGAAATCGCTGAGCTTGTCGGTTTGCGCCATATCCAGCGTCATCGACGCTGCATAGAATTCGTGCGGAAAATGCTGCTTGAGATAGGCCGTTTGATAGGACACCCAGGCGTAGGCGGCCGCGTGGCTCTTGTTAAAACCGTAGTTCGCAAACTTCGCCAGAAGGTCGAAGATTTCGTCGGCAAGTTTTTCGCTGACACCCTCTTTCGCCGAGCCTTCGCGGAAACGGACGCGCTGGCGGTCCATTTCCGCGCGGTCCTTCTTACCCATGGCGCGGCGCAGCATATCGGCTTCGCCGAGCGAGTAGCCGGAGAGGAGCTGGGCGATCTGCATCACCTGCTCCTGGTAGACGATGATGCCGTAGGTTTCGTCGAGCACGGTCGACAACGTCGGATGCGGGTAAGCGACATCCTCGCGACCATGCTTTCGGTCAATGAAGCTTGGAATATTGTCCATCGGACCAGGCCGATAGAGCGCGTTCATTGCGATCAGATCTTCGATGCGGTCGGGCTTGAGGTCCATAAGCGCCCGCCGCATGCCGGGACTTTCAAACTGGAAGATGCCGTAGGTATCGCCGCGGGCGTAGAGATTATAAGTGGCCGCATCATCGATGGGGATGGTGTCGATATCAATCTCAATGCCGCGATTGCGCACCATCGCAACGGCATACTGAATGGTGGTCAGCGTCTTGAGGCCTAGGAAGTCGAACTTCACGAGGCCCGCAGGCTCAACCCACTTCAGATTGTACTGCGTAACCGGCATTTCCGAACGCGGATCGCGATAGAGCGGCAGCAGTTCCTGCAGCGGACGATCGCCAATGACAATACCGGCGGCGTGGGTCGAGGCGTGGCGGAAAAGACCTTCCAGCGCCTTGGCGATCTCCACCAGCTGACCGACGGTCTCGTCCTCGTCCGCCATCTGCTTGAACTGAGGCACCTCGTTCATGGTGCGCTCAATACTCCAGGGATCGGCTGGATTGGCCGGCACCAGCTTACAGATGCGATCGACCTGACCGTATGGCATCTGCAGCACGCGCCCGACGTCGCGCAGCACGGCTCGGGCCTGCAGCGTTCCGAAGGTGATGATCTGGGCCACCTGCTCGGCGCCGTACTTCTTCTGGACGTAGTCGATCACCTCTTCGCGGCGATCCTGGCAGAAGTCGATATCAAAGTCGGGCATCGACACGCGTTCCGGATTGAGGAAGCGTTCGAACAGCAGATTATAACGTAGCGGGTCGAGGTCAGTAATGGTCAGAGCATAGGCGACAAGCGAGCCGGCACCCGAACCACGACCCGGTCCAACGGGAATACCCTGGGCCTTTGACCACTGAATAAAGTCAGCAACGATAAGGAAGTAACCCGGAAACTTCATCTTCTGGATGATGCTGAGCTCGAAGTCCAGGCGGTCGCGGTACTCCGCTTCGGTCTTGCCCGGAGCAATCCCGGCCGTCGCGAGGCGCATGTTCAAGCCCTCGACCGCCATCTCGCGCATGACCGCGGCTTCAGCAGCCACGACTTCATCTTCGCTCGCATTCGGGTCGGCAGCGAACTTCGGCAGGATCGGCCCGCGGGTGCGCGGACGATAGGCGACGCGGCGGGCGATCTCGACGGTCATGTCGAGCGCTTCGGGGAGATCAGCGAAGAGCTCGACCATCTCCGCGCGGGTCTTGAAATAATACTGATCGTTGAGCTTGCGGCGCTCGGTCTGCGCCAGGACAGAGCCGCCAGCAATGGCCAGGAGGGCGTCATGCGCCTCGTATTCCTTGGCGGACTTGAAATAGGGCTCGTTGGTGGCGACCAGCGGAATGCCCTTGTTGTACGCGTAGTCGATCAGGCGCGGTTCGACGGACAGCTCCTGCGGGCGACCATGCCTTTGAATTTCAATATAAAAGCAGTCGCCGAAAAGATCGGCCAGCCGATCGAGCCGGCGCAGGGCATTGGCGTCCTGCCCCTGGGCGAAGGGCATGTCGATGGCGCCTTCCGGACCGCCCGAAAGACAAATGAGGCCAGCCAAGGCTTGCGGGTCCAGCCAGTCGAGCTTGGCGCGGGCGAATCCGTTCTCGCCCTCCATATAGGCGCGCGAGACCAAGCGGGAGAGATTGGCAAAGCCCTCTTCGGACTGCGCCATCAGAACGACGCTCGACTTGCCTGCCCAGGCCACATGACCGCGCTCGCTGACCCGTTCCTCGGCAGCGGCGAAATCGATCGGCAACTCGACGCCGATCAGCGGCTGAATGCCTTTTTTCGTAGCCTTTTCAGAGAACTCCAGCGCTCCGAAAAGATTGCTGGTGTCGGCAATGCCCAAGGCCGGCTGCCCATCGGCGGCGGCGAGCTTGAGGATATTTTCGAGCTGAATGGCGCCTTCAAGCAGCGAGAAGGCAGAGTGGACGTGCAGGTGGATAAATCCGGGGCCGGGCATATTGGTCTCCTGGGTAGACCTTGGTCCAGCCGGGGATTGGGGTCAAATCACCCTGCCAGAATTCCACAGCCATCAGACCAGTCGGGCGAGGATATCCATCCAGGTGAGGGAGCCTACGGTGAAGGCCCCGAGGGTTACGAAGGCAGCGAAGTCCTTGAGAAAATCGAGCATTTCCGTCTCCTGTTTCCGTTATGTTCTTATATGTTCGATTTCTGTTCTCGTCTAGCTTGGAACATCGGGAACAACGGGGACGACAGATTCTTGGTTAGCGTTTCGTTAGGATCCGCTAGCAGACTGTTAACGTTGAGTCGGCTCGAAATGTGAATTGGTTGTGGATCGGCGGTGAATTGGGGACCCGCTGCGACGCGGGTCCCGGGTACCGGCGAAACTGGTCAGCTCGCCGCCATTTCCGCGAGGAAATGCTCCGGCCCATCGACCTCTTTCAGCCGCTTGCCGACGATCTCGAAATAGCGCGTTCCGATACTGCGCAGAAATGCCCGGTCATGTGAGACGAGCAGACACGTCGCGCCGTGTTCTGCGATATCGGCCTCGAGCTGCTCCTGCCCGGGAATGTCGAGATGGTTGGTCGGCTCATCGAGGAGATAGAAGTTCGGACGCTTGAGCCGCAGCGCGAGGAGCGCGAGGCGCGCCCGCTGCCCCAGTGACAGAGTGCGGATCGGCTTGCCCTGACGTTCGGGCTCGAAACCGGCGCCTGCCAGCAAACTGACCGAGCGCTGATTGCCTTCATCGAAGGCGCTGACAATATAGTCGAGCGGGGTCTGGGCCGAGGGCAACCAGGCAAGGGCCTGATCGAGATAGCCGGCCACCAGTTGAGGGCTTACCCGGACACCTGACATGGCCTCGCCGGACAGAGCCCGCGAGACGAGCTGCATCAGTTGCGACTTCCCTGCCCCGTTTCGTCCCAACAGGACAATCCGGTCGCCCTGAAACATCAGGAGCTTTTCGATGGAGAAGAGCAAGGTGCCATCCGGCGCCGTGACGGGCACGTTCTCGAGCGCCAGCATGACCTTCGCCTCGGCGCCGCTATTGCCGAGCATGACCTTGCCTGTCCGCTCCTTGTGGACGGCGATGACCTGGTTTTCGATTTTCTCGGCGCGCTCGCGCAATTGCTTGGATTTGACCGTGAGCAGGTCGCTGCCCGAGTTGATGCCGATATTGGTCAGCTTCGCCGCCTGTTTTCGCAACTGGGTGGCTTCACGCAGATCGCGCTCCCGCTGCATTTCGGCGGCCTGATCCATTTCATCCAGCGCCTTGCGAGCGGCGCTGTAAGGCAATGGCAGGAAGGCGGAGTGGTCGGGCCGGACGAAGAGCGTGCGGTTAGTCACCGCGTCGAGGAACTGGCGGTCATGGCTTGCGATGATCAGGATCGTGGAGCGCGGCAGCTGGGCGACCCATTTCTCCAGCTCCAGAATGCGCCCCAAGTCGAGATGGTTGGTGGGCTCGTCGAGCAAGAGCACGTCGGGATTGCCGACCCAGCCGCGCGCGATCAGCGCCAGACGCTGCCAGCCGCCGCTGAGCGCACTCATCGGTCGCATGGCCAGCTCAAGCGGAAACCCGAATTCATCGAGAGCGACGTCGGCGCGCCAGCTCTCAGACTCTCGATCGAGTGGTGAAAGACCTGTGGCGACAAAATCCCGTGCCGGCAGATCGCCGGCCTCAGCTGGCAGATCCTGGGGCACATAGCCGAAGGTCAGGCCGCGCGAGGTGGTGATTTCGCCCTCGCTGAGCTCGGCCTGGCCGAGGAGCGCGCGCAGCAGAGTGGTCTTGCCACGGCCATTGGGAGCGGCAAGGCCGAGCCGATCACCGTCGCCGAGCGTGAAGCTGAGATTGGAGAATAAGAGAGAACTGGTGCGCAGGCCCGCATTGCGGAGGCTGATCGTCGCCATTGGATTGTCTTTCCGGGAGTGGCGCAGAGCGCCGTAACCTAAGAAACATAACCGATCCAAAAAGGTCGGCTACCGGAAGGGCAAACCAGAGCGAGTGGAGCAGAAGCGTCCGGACCGTCTGGTCAGCCCTGCAGCTGAAGCCACAGGGCACAAACGGGACCACGCTGGCGATGCGTATAGAACATGTTCATGCATCCCTCCTGCCTGGCTCGATTGGACAAGCAAAGCGTAAAGGAGCCGCAACGCTCTTGCAAGCGCTCAAACGAGATAGAAAATGGCAGAAACAGCAGCGAGAACGCCGATACGGGACGTTCTCAGCGCGGCCAGCCGGTACGCAAAACTAACTAATCCGGCTTGAGGCCAAACGCCTGACAAAGCGGAGCCTTTTCGGGTCACTGAATACGCAGAACTGGACCCGAAATCGGCTCGCATACGGCAACTCCAAACAAAAAACCGTATGACCACATGATTAGCAGCGCGCACTTAAGAAAGTGCTTTCAAGAAGCAAACGAGGAGTAAATTTGGCGGCACATCTTGGGACGAAACTGTCCCGATCACCCGGCCCGGCGCAGAGTGGTGATGCCGCGCACGCGATTGGCGCAGAAGTCGAAATCGATGAGATAGACCCAGCCATCCTGCACGGCACGCACTTCAATGCGCCGCTCATTGGGCACATTCAGCGCGATATTGGTGTAGCCGCGCCGAGCGATCGCTTCGCGGATCTGCCGGTCGGTCAGACAGAGCGCACGCTGCGGGAAAAAATCGGTCGCCTGATCGCCGAAGCGGAAGCCAAAATTGAAGCTGCCCTGGGCGGTGGCAGGTGCACTGAGCGACGCACCTATTGCCAAAGCCGCTATCGAAACCAATATCGCCTTCATGTCATCCTCCCTGCCCCTCTCTCCCAACCTCGGCAAATGCGCCTGAATGTTTGCTGAACGCATGTTGCGCCTGAGAAGCTCCCTGGCTTTTCAGGGGAAAACACCCCAGAACAGGACGGGAACGCCGCAGTTCGCTATTGTGCCTGTTCCCTTACGACTGATTCGCCCCTCCATAGCGTGGACCCTGCATGTCGCAGCCTGATGATCTTTTCGGTGGTGCCCCTCAACTCAAGCCGGCGCCGGCAAAGCCTGCCGCGCGGCCCAGCACCCCACCTCCCGAGAGCTATGGCGCCGCCGACATCGAAATCCTGGAAGGGCTTGAGCCTGTCCGGCGCCGCCCAGGCATGTATATCGGCGGCACCGATGCCAACGCCTATCACCACCTTTTTGCCGAGGTGATCGACAACTCCATGGACGAGGCCATTGCCGGCCACGCCAATCGGATCGAGGTCCATCTCGGCGCCGACGGATACATTACCGTTACCGATAACGGTCGTGGCATCCCGGTCGAAAAGCACCCGAAATTCCCCAATCGCTCGACGCTCGAGATCGTGCACACCGTGCTCCACGCCGGCGGCAAATTCGACAGCAAGGCCTATGAGACCTCCGGCGGCCTGCACGGCGTCGGCGTGTCGGTGGTCAATGCGCTGTCCGACGACATGGTCGTCGAAGTGGCTCGCGACCAGCAATTGCACCGCATCATCTTCTCGCGCGGCAAGGTGATCCAGGACGTGGAGAACATCGGCCGGGTGCAGAACCGCCGCGGCACGACCACGCGATTCCATCCTGATCCTGAAATCTTCGGGCCGGCGGCGCATTTTTCGCCCGGCCGCATCTTCCGCATGACCCGGGCCAAGGCCTATCTGTTCGGCGGCGTCGAACTGCGCTGGAGCTGCGACGAGAGCCTGGCCACCGACGATGTCCCGGCCAAGGCCGTGTTCCATTATCCGGGCGGCCTCAAGGACTTCATGGCGGCGCGGATCGAAGGCGAGACGCGGATCACCGAGGAGATTTTCTCGGGCAAGAGCGGCCGCCCCGGCAGCCATGGTTCAGTGGAATGGGCAATCGCCTGGACGCTGGGCGACGGCAGCATGCAGTCCTACTGTAATACTGTGCCCACGCCCGATGGCGGCACCCACGAGGCGGGGCTGCGCATGGCGCTGCTGCGCGGGCTCAAGAGCTACGCCGAGCTGACCAAGAACAAGGGCGCGGCCAATCTGACAGCCGAAGACGTGCTGGCGAGCTGCTCAGCCATGCTGTCGGTCTTCGTGCGCGAGCCCGAATTCGTCGGCCAGACCAAGGACAAGCTCGCCTCAGGCGAAGCCTCCCGCATTGTCGACACCGCCCTGCGCGACGCTTTCGACCACTGGCTGGCGGCATCGCCCCAGCAGGCGGGGAAGCTGCTCGACTGGGCCATCGACCGGGCGGAAGAACGCCTGCGCCGCCGCAAGGAAAAGGAAATCGATCGCGCCAGTGCGACGCGAAAACTGCGCCTGCCCGGCAAGCTGGCAGACTGCACGCAGAACGCGGCCCAGGGCGCCGAACTCTTCATCGTCGAAGGTGACTCGGCTGGTGGTTCGGCCAAGCAGGCGCGCAGCCGCGCCAACCAGGCCGTGCTGCCGCTGCGCGGGAAGATCCTCAACGTTGCCGGCGCCAGCCGCGACAAGGTGCACGCCAGCCAGGCCATCGCCGACATGATCCAGGCGCTCGGCTGCGGCACCCGCGACCGCTATACCGAAGATGATCTGCGCTATGACAAGATCATCATCATGACCGACGCCGACGTCGACGGCGCCCATATCGCGTCGCTGCTGATGACCTTCTTCTTCCAGGAAATGCCGCGCCTGATCGAGAACGGCCACCTGTTCCTCGCCCTGCCCCCGCTCTATCGCATCACGCAGGGCGCCAAGACGCTGTATGCGCGCGACGAGGAGCACAAGGACGAGCTGATGGCGACTGAATTCACCGGCAAGAGCAAGGTGGATATCACGCGCTTCAAAGGCCTTGGCGAGATGCCGTATGTTCACCTGCGCGAAACGACGATGTCGCCAAAATCGCGCACCCTGCTGCAGGTCAAGATCCTGGATGACCGGGACGCGACCAAGCTGACGGTGGATCGCCTGATGGGCAACAAGCCCGAAGCGCGCTTTGACTTCATTCAGGAAAACGCGGCTTTCGTCACCGATCTCGACATCTGACGGTCACGATTTCGGCCGGGGCTCGTCAGTTTCAGCTTTCGTTAACCTTGCCGCGCAAGGCTGGCTCCGTAGCGGTTAACCGGGAGCCCCGCCATGAGTGACGATATCAACCGCCGTGCCTATGCACTCTGGGAACAGGATGGCCGTCCGGAAGGACAGGACAAGGCCTACTGGTTCCGGGCCATTGCCGAGCTGACAAGCGAAGCGGCCAAGACCATCAAGCCCGTGCGCAAGCGCGCAGTGCGGACGAAAAAGGGCGGCCTGAGAGCCGCCTTCGCATCTTTGATTGCCTGGCACTGCCGGGCAATTTTTCTTTTCGCCACGCCCTACCAGACGTGCGGCCAATAGACGTCGTCTGCGTAATCGTCCGGGATCGGCGAGAGCCTGGAAATCGCCTGGGCTGCAAATTCGATCTGCAGCGACTGGTGCCGGATCGCATCCGGCATGGGATTGCCGGTGACGAATTCGCGCACGCGCCATTCATCGAGTTTGAGCGCCCGGAGGCGCCGACGCGCCTCGGCATGGACCTGTTCGACCTGGACGCGGCCTTGATCACCTCCAGCCCGGTCGACGGGCTCCGTCCATTCCCTGCTACCCTCTATAACTGCGAAACGCACGACATCCTGCCTTGGGCTCGTTCCGCCTTCTGGCGGACAACGCACTTAATCTGTCATCATTCGGTTACGGAACAGCAAACAACCAGCGCTTGGCAGTCATGGCAGCCATGATATGAACGGGGCCATGAACATCCTTTATCTGATGGCCGCCGAGGCCGAATATGGCGCCTGCCTGCGGAAACGAATTGACCCGGTGCTGATCGGTATCGGGCCAGTCGAGGCCGCTATTGCCACCACGCGAATGCTGACCCTGATGCAGACGGATTTGCCGAACCTGGTGGTTTCGCTGGGGTCGGCGGGCTCGCGAACGTTTGAGCAGGGAGCGGTCTACCAGGCCATTTCCGTGAGCTATCGCGACATGGACGCCTCGGCGTTGGGTTTTCCGCGCGGGGTGACACCGCTGACCAACCTGCCCCCGACCTTGCCGCTCGAGCCATTGGTGCCGGGGCTCACGCCGGCAACGCTATCGACCGGTGCCAATGTTGTTACCGGTAGAGCCTATGACGCCGTGGTGGAAGACATGGTGGATATGGAGACATTTGCAGTGCTGCGGGCCTGCCAGTGGTTTGGCGTGCCGCTTCTGGCACTGCGCGGGATTTCAGACGGCGACCAGGAACTGCAGAGGCTCGAGGACTGGACGCAATATCTCGATGTCGTTGATCGCAACCTCGCAGAGGCCGTCGACCGGATCGAGGCGCATTACTCGGGATCCTGATCCCGGAGCTTCTTGTCACGGCGGGCGCGCTGCCATGTCGTCCATTTGCGCGTGCCGCGCAGGATGGCCATGTTGACCGGGCCCTGAAGGAAGATGAGGTCCACGGCGAGCAGCAGCAGCCCAAGCGGAAGCATCCAGATGCCGAGGACCGGCAGGAAGCTGAAGGTCCCGCCGAGGACGAGTAAAATACCAAGCGGGATGCGGACAAGGCGCGCTTCAGGCCGGCGGACCCGCTGGAGCATTCTCGCAGCTACGCCCGGAATTCGCCGCTCGAGGCGGTCGAAAAGTCTGTTCAGGCGATTTGTGCTCTTAATGGTCATATGCGGCTCCAACCAAAGGTACATGGCGTGCCGGAAAAGCCTTTGCAAGGACGAAGTCGGAACTCTCGCCCCGCCCCAACGTTCAATCGGGGAACGACAGGAGAGCGTCATGAACCTGGAAGATCTTTTCCCAAGCCGCCGCCACCACTCGAGCCTGCCTGATCGCCTGACCGCGCAAGTCAACCAGCTGCGACGCGAAATCGGCGATATCAGCTCGGTCCTCTCGCGTGAGGCCCAGAACACGGCGAGCGAATGGGGCCACGAAGCGGCCAAGCAGGGCGCCTGGCTTGCCGGCATTGCCGGTCGCAAAGCTGTGAAGGGTGCAGATGCCGTCCGCCGCGATCCCCTGCCCGCCCTCGCTATCGTCGGCACGGCGATCCTGCTGACGGCGCTGTTTACCCGCCGGTAAGCCTTCGTTTACCGTTCCGGTCAGCGTTTCCTTAAGGCTGGCGGCGCATTTTCGGTGAAAGCTGCCTTTGGGCAACACGCCGGAGTTTACCTATGCGCCGCCTCATCACAATCGCTTCGCGCGCCCTAGCCGTGACCCTCGTTGCCTCCAGCCTTGGCGGATGCAGCTTCCTGGGCATGAACATTGCTTTTGGCCAGATGAGCGAGAAGGAATGCCTGATGCGGGCGATGTATTTCGAATCCAACCGCTCGAGCGCCGATGGCATGCTGGCCGTTGGCACGGTGGTGATGAACCGCAAGGATGACCCGCGCTATCCGCAGAGCGTTTGCGGTGTCGTTGGCCAGAAGAACCAGTTTGCACAAGGTGTACTGACCAAGCCGATGACCGACAGCGGCGCGGTGCTGGCGGCGCAGGTCTCGGATCAGGTGCTGCGCGGTGCGCGGCATCCCGGGGTGCGCAATGCCCAGCATTTCCACACTGCTGGCCTGCGCTTCCCCTACAACAACATGTTTTACGTGCTCGAGGCCGGCGGCAACGAGTTTTACGAAAAGCGCAGCCGCTAGCCGCGCCTAGAAATCGCCGCCGATATCGAAATCGCCCCAGCCGCCGTCATCGAGGCTGCCTTCGTCGAGACCGGTGTCATCGAGACCCGTTTCATCGATCTGGCCGTCGGCCTCGGCCGCATGGGCTTGACTGCCGCCGAACATGCCGGCAATGGCGCTGCCGAGCAGCACGCCGCCGGTGACGCCGAGGGCAGTCTGCGCTGCGCCGGCAAGAAAGCCTGAGCCGCCCCGCGGTTCGCGGCGTGGCGCTTCCTCGACATTGCCCCAGGGGCCACGACGCGGCTGGGTCTGCGGCTCGGGGCGATCATCGCCAAAAATGCTGTCGACAAAACCGCCGGGACGCTGGGATGAACCGGCCTCAAGGGCCTCGATCCGTTTCTGCTGCTCGCGCAGAGCCGCTTCCTGGACGATGATGGTCTGGGCCATGAAATAGGCGGCGGACGGGTTTTCCCGCAGCCGCTGGCGGATCAACTGTTCCGCCTCGACGTCCGGTCGATCGCTGTTGCGCTCGACATTGGCGAGTCGGTCGAAGAGGTTTTCGATGGCGCGTTCGTCGTCTGGTCTGATCATGGGACGCTCCTTCCGTGTGTTGACACAAAGATGGGCAGTCGACCGGCCCGGCGCAATGCTCAGCGCGGCTTTTGGCTCAGGATAAAGCCGATGATGACGGCGACGGCCTCATAGAGTTCGAGCGGGATGGTGTCATCGAGCTCGATCTTGCTCAGCGCTTCGGCCAGCATTGGATTGGCTTCAATGACGATGTCGTTCGCTTCGGCAAGCGCCACGATCTGGGCAGCCACAAAACCACGCCCCTTGGCCACAACGCGCGGCGCGCTGTCCTCGCCCTTCTCGTATTGGAGTGCGACGGCGAGATGATCCATGGGTGGACGATCTGTCATAGCAGGGCGTCCACGGCACCACCGGCGCGCTGCGCCGACAGAGGATCGACCGGCGGCCCCAGGCGCACGACGATGGCGCCGGGCAGCAGGCCAACCCCGGAAAGCTCCTGACGAAGAGCGTCGAGACCGCCGTAAGGTCGGCGACGACTTCCTTGCGCTCGGCCCAGAGGAGAATGCCCGTCAGCTTGCCGCGCAGCGACACCTGCGCACCGACTTCCCCAAGCTCGGGCAGATTGGTGGCAAAACTGACCTGCCAGCTCCGGTCTTCTGCATCGATCGCGTCAGCATGGGCATCCTGATGGATCTGCAATTGCAGGATAGTCTGATAGCCGGCCACGGCGATCGGCAGATCGGTATTCCACTGCATCTCATTGCGCTGCGCCGCCTCAGGAAGCGAGGCGTGCTGCTGCAGGCGCAATCGCGATAGCGCGCCGTCCGTGCGCTCGAGAAGGAGGCGACCGGCATTTTCGCCGTCGAGAGGAAGGACCGGCGGCAATGGCTCGACCTGACGAACCCGCGGGATCATGCCGCGCAGGGGTGGCGGCACGCGCAGGATTGGCGAAAGCTGCGCCTCGGCGCCGAGCCACTGGGCAAGCCCCTGACGGAGGGAAAGCAGGGCCGATTTCATGTCGCCCGCCGCAGCGGCAGGCCGATTGGCAGCGAGCGCCGCTTCCTGAAAGAGGCCCGATTTGGCGACGGCGGACTTGAGAGCGGCCGCATCAGGCTTGCCATTGATGTCGAGCTGAGTGCCAAGAACCTGCCGCGCGGCTTTCAGCAAAGGTTCGGGCAAGCCCGATTGCGACATGAGCGCGGTGAGGAGCCCGGTGACACCCGCGACACTGCCCTGCTGGGGGATGGCGTGCTGCACCATCTGCGCCAGCGCGGCCTGAACTTGCCCCTGACCGGCTGGCGCGGGAAGAACGGGACCATAGGGCGTGGCCGCACGCGCCATGGACGCGGTGTTTGCGGAGGCTGCCGCCGACGGGTTGGCTGGCGGGGCCGAGGCGCCGGGGATAGCGGGGGATGGCGCCTGCGAAACGGTAACCGGCTGCGCACCAGTCTGCGCGGCGCCTCCCGCCGATGTGGGCTGCGAAGCGGGCTGAGCCGTGGGCCCATAGGCCTGTGTGGCCGGCGGCATTGGCCCGCCCTGCCCCTGCGAAAGCTGAATGCTTGTTGCCGGCTGGGACTGCGCCTGCCCCGGCGGCGGACGGCTCGACAGCAGGGCGAGGCGCATCTGCCCATCCACCTGTTGGACGGCCAAGGTCAATATGGAGCCGACCGGCTGGGCACTGGGCAGATTGATGGCCAGGAATTGTCCGCCGACCTGTACCCGCGTCATGCCGCCGGCCGCCTGATGCAGCACGCGGGCCTCAAGGTTCTGGCCCGGCGTCAGAGAGAGTGCACGCAGCAACGATCCGGCCTTGGCATGAAATACCACCGGAAGTTGCGACGAGATGGTCATATGCCGATCGTCTCCAGCCGCCTCATGCAGCCGGGAGTAATCCTATGGGGGATTTGGGAAAATGTGGAGGGCCTTGTGTCAGTCCTTGCGGACGTCCTTGTATTCCATGGTCGCAGGCTTGCCGCGGAAGGTGACCCAGAAGAAATTCAGCGTGTAGGTCGCGGCGGTCTTGAACACGCCTTCAGCCTCGAGGCGGCGACCAGAGGTCTTCATTTTGAGACCAAAGGTCCATTTGACGCCACCGATCCGCGACAGGCGCACGGCCACGTCGGTATCTTCGCCGAAGAACTCGATCGAGCGGTCATAGCCACCGGCCTTTACCCAGGCGTCGCGCTTGAACACGAAATTACCGCCCTGCACCACCGAGCCGACCCGCAGGATGAAGCGGTTCAGCACATAGATGAGATAGGTGAGCCCGTAAAACATGTTGACCATCAGGCGATTGTGCCAGGCCATGTCATAATAGATATAGGGGCCGCTGAGGCACACCAGGTTCTGATCTCGCGAGAATTCCGTCATCACGACGTCCAGCCAACCCTCGGGAACGATGGTGTCGCTGTCGATATTGGCGATGAGATCATAGCCCTCGCTGGCGGCAAAGCCGGCATCGCGCGCATTGACGAGGCCCTTCTTGGGCTCGTCGACCACACGCACGCCAGCATAGCTGCGGGCGATCTCGCCGGTACGGTCCTTGGACGCATTGTTGACCACAATGACGTCGGCCGGGATGCCGGAACGCTTGATTTCCGCCAGAACCGACTCGAGGCAAGTGCCGATCAGCTTCTCCTCGTTATAGGCGGGAATGACGAAAGCCAGCTTCATAGGGATCCTTCTGCTGGCAGAACACCAGCTTCACAAACCTGCTGCTCTTAGCGCGAGAGCGGTTCCGGGGCAACACATGGCGGAATGCGACAGTGAAAGGTTAACGGCGACGTTCCCAAAAACGCCGAGCCTGCTATGATCGCCTAGGTGAGGCTTGGCCTTGGCCGCAATGTCGGGAGAGTATTGAGGGCATGAACAGATCTCTTTGCACCCTTGTGGCGGTGCTTTTCGGAGCGACGTCAATTGCCTATGGGGCGGACGGCACAGCCGTTGGGGTCGATCCCGACGCCTTCGCACGCGGCGGATCAGCCGAACGCATCCTGCATGTCGGCGCAGATATTTCTCTCGGCGAAGAGATCGTGACCGGCCCTTCGGGCAAGGTTCAGATCGTTTTTGCCGATGAGACCCGGCTCGTGGTCGGGCCGCAGAGCGCGCTGCTGATCGAGTCCTATCTGATGGCCGGCGATCCCAACGACAAATTTGCCATCAATGCCCTCGCCGGCAGCTTCCGCTTCATGTCCGGCAATGGCCCGAAATCGGCCTATTCGATCCAGACCCCGACCGCCTCGATCGCTGTGCGCGGCACCAAATTCGACATTTCCGTCGGCGACGGACAAACCGATGTGCTCCTGTTCGAAGGGGCGGTGACGGTCTGTACATCCGGCGGCGTCTGCCAGGAGCTGTCCCAATTCTGCGACATCGCGTCCTTCGGCGGCGGCGGCGCAGAAAAGATCGGCCATGGCGACCGTGCGCACGGCGCAGCCGGGAAAAAGTTCAACTTTGCCCGCTTCCCCTCGACAGTCATGGGTGACTTCCGCGTCAGCGGCGCCACGCAGTGCATGTCTCCACCGGAGCCCTCATCGGCCCCAGCATCGCTCTCTGCTGCCAACAGCGACGAAAAAGTCGCCGCGCCGAAGGAGCCGATCAAGGACGGTGAGGACGACAACGACGGTGGCAGCGACAACAATGGCGGCGGTGGCGACGATGATGATGACGACGACAACAATGGTGGTGGTTCGGGCCACGGTGGCTGCGGTTGCGGCGGCCATAAGAATCGAAACTGAACCGGGCCTGCGCTGGCTGAGACGCTGAGCCCTCAGGGCCGGGCAAGGTGGACGTGAGGTGCCCGGCGACGATGCCGGCAGCTCCTATTGAGGTAAAGACGCTGACCAAGACCGCCGATCCGGGCCGCAACGTTGCCGAGCAGAGTTTTATTCGTCGGCTGCGCGAAAAACTGCGGCTGCTCTATCACTCGCACTCGCCTCGGGCGGTCCGCTTCCAGGCAGCGGTGCTCGTGGTCGATCTCGCCATCATCGCATTTTTCATCGCCAGCCCGCTGCTCAGGGGCAACGCGATCTACCTCTGGCTGGACTATTCGATCGCGGCTCTGCTGCTTATCGAGCTGGCAGCGCGGGCGCTGGCCTCGACTGATGTGAAACGCTGGCTGCGCCAGCCCTCGGTCATCATCGATATCTTCATCCTCGCAACGCTGCTGGCACCCACCTGGCTGTTCAACCTCGGCTTCCTCAGAATATTGCGGCTGTGGACGATGACCCGATCGGGCCTGATCTGGCGCCCCCTCAGGAAATACGGGTTTGGCGCCTATCAGGACACGATCCAAGCGGTGATCAACCTCCTGGTATTCCTCTTCGTCGTCACCGGGTTCGTCTATACTGCCTTTGTCGGGGAACACAGCGGCATCGAAGGCTATATCGACGCGCTCTATTTCACCGTGACGACCATGACCACCACCGGTTTTGGCGACATCACCTTGCCCAGCTCGTGGGGCAAGATGGTTTCCATCGTCATCATGATCATCGGCATCTCGCTGTTCGTGCGGCTGGCCCAGCTGGTGTTCCGGCCGGCCAAGGTCACCTTCCCCTGCCCGCAATGCGGCCTCACCAAGCATGAGCCCGACGCCGTGCACTGCAAGGCCTGCGGACACATCCTCAATATCCCCGATGCCGGGGAAGGCTAGTCGCCTGTCCCTACTTCTTGGGGAGCACCGGCAGCCGCAGGCGGAAGCACGCGCCGGGCAATGATCCCTGGGCCAGTTCGAGCGTGCCATTCATGCGCGTGACGATCTGGCGGCTGATGGCAAGGCCGAGGCCAGCGCCGGTCTGGTCGACAGAGCCACGCAGGCCCCGGGCGAATTTTTCGAAGATCAGCGTCCGTTCGTCCTTGGGAATACCCGGCCCGTTGTCGGAGATGTCGACCACGAAATGCCCCGACCAGACAATGGCGGTGACCCGCAGGCGCGGTTGGTCGGCGTCGTTGTATTTCACTGCATTGGCGATGAGGTTGATAAAGACCTGGCAAAGCCGGTCGGCATCGCCCTCCACCATAGCTGGGCCGGAGCGCTCGCCGAACTCGACCGCAAAACCCTTTTGGCGCAGCAGGGCGTCGCACACGGTCAGCGCCCGGTTGAGCGCCGCATCGGCATCGACCGGCACATTTTCCCAGGCGCGCTCGCCGCGCTCAAGGGCGCTGAGATCGAGGATTTCATCGAGCAACTTGGTGAGGCGCAGACTTTCTTGGTGGATTGTCGTTACGAAACGGTGGCGCTGAACGTCGTTCAGATCGCCCGGTTCGAGCAGTATTTCCGAGAAGGAGCGAATGGACGTCATCGGCGTGCGCACTTCGTGGCTCACCTGACTGAGGAATTCATCCTTCTGGCTGTCGAGCTCGCGCAGCTGCATATTGGCGTCCTCGAGCTTCTGCGCGGTGAGGCGAAGCTCTTGCGAGGTTTTCTCCAGCCGCTGGGAATATTCCTTGGCCTGCTGGGTTTCGTCGGCCATCTGCATCATCTCTTCGAGCGACACATCGGCGCCGGCGACGACTTTTGAGAGCATGACATGGGCCGAGGCGGCGCCGATCGAGCCGGCCAGCTCACGCTCAAGATGGGCCACGAATTCAGGCGTCGGGTCCATCATGACAGGGTCGACGCCTCTTTCCCGCGCGACCATTTCGAAGAGGGCAGCGGCGCGTCTTTCGCCGAGGACACGCTCGGCCACGAAAAAGAGATCGTTGGCGGTAGCGGAGCCCGGCGCGAAGACGCGTTGCGGCAGGCCGCTGTGGCGGAAGACGTCGACGAAAGCCGTCGCCTGGATGCGTTCCAGCGCGGAGGGCGAGGTGATCAGCGAGCCGATGACCAGCACGAGGACGTTGATGCTGAGGCTCCAGAAGGCGGCATGGGCCAGCGGGTCCCAGTTTTGGAGGCCGAACATGGCTTCGGGGCGCAGCCAGGAAATACCCCATGGGCCGGCATCGAGAAGAGCCGAGACGGCGGGTGACACCGAGTCGAACGACGGCAGGAAGCAGCACCAGGCCCAGAAGACGAAGCCGATGGCGATGGCGGCGGTGACCGCCTTCAACGACGCATCGCGCCAGAAGATGGCCGCCAGCAGCGCCGGGAAGAACTGGGCGATGGCGGTGAAAGAGATCAGACCGATGGGTGCCAGCGCATCGGAATCGCGGGTGAAGAAGAAGTAGAAAAAACCAAGCGACAGGATGAGCACGATGGAGACGCGCCGGGCGATCAGCAGGACCCGGGTCACGCCTTGCCCGTCGCTGTTCTGCCGGATGGCACTGAGCTTGAGCACCAGCGGCATGATGATGTGGTTCGAAACCATGATCGAGAGCGCGATGGACTCAAGGATAATCATTGAAGTGGCAGATGAGAATCCACCGATAAACGCAAATAGCGCCAAGCCATTTTGTCCCGCAGCTAGCGGCAGGGTCAGTGCGAACATGTCGGGATTTGAGCCATCCGGCATGACCGCCAACCCATAGACGGCAATGGGCAGGATGAAGATGCTCATCGCCATCATGTAGGCCGGGAAGGCCCAGCCAGCGACGCGCAGATGGTTCTCGTTGGAGTTCTCGACCACTGTCACCTGGAACTGGCGCGGCAGGCAGACGATGGCGGCGATGGAGAGCCCCATGGTGGTCAGCCAGCGGCTGTCGAAGCTGGTGGCTGTATCCACCGCCAGCCCACGCTCGGCGGCGAGACGGAAAATGCCCTCAAAGCCGCCGCCGATATAAACGACGAATACCCCGACCGCGACCAGCGCAGTGAGCTTGACCACCGCCTCGAAGGCAATGGCGGCGACAACGCCGTGGTGCTGCTCCTTGGCATCAACGTGGCGCGTGCCAAAGAGAATGGTGAAGAGGGCCATGCCAGCGGCGACGCCGAAGGCGAGGCCGACATCGTCAATGCCTTTCAGACTGCCCTGCCCGAATTCGGATGAACCGGCGACGGCCTGGATGGACGACGTCACGGCTTTGAGCTGCAGCGCGATATAGGGCGCGATTCCGACGACGGCGATGCAGGTGACGAGCACGCCGAGCCGGCTCGACTTGCCGAAACGCGAGGAGAGAAGGTCGGCCAGCGAGGTGATGCGATGCAGATGGCTGATGCGCACGAGGCGGCGCAGGAGAAAATACCAACCCACGAACACCAGTGTCGGGCCGAGATAGATGGTCATGAACTCGAGCCCGCTGCGGGCCGCATTGCCCACAGCTCCGTAGAAGGTCCAACTGGTGCAGTAGACGGAGATCGAGAGGGTGTAGACCGCGGGCGAATTGAGCCAGCTGTTCTTGTTTTCCCTGGCCCGGCGATCGCCGAAATAGGCGAGGACGAAGAGCAGGCAGACATAGGCTATGGCCGTTGCAATGACGAAATCGGCCGACAGCATCTAGCCTTCCCCCTCTGTGCCATCCTGCGTGGCGTCGAGCGGCAAGTGCCTTGTGAGCAGGGCAATCCCGACGATGAGCAGGACCCACACAGCAAAAAGGTAGACCACGATCTGCGGTATGCCGAAGAAGGAAATCTCGTGGTTGAATAGCAGCACAAGTGGTGGGAACAGCAGCAGCCCACCGCCAAGGGTGAGCACCAGCATGCCGCCGACGATACGGCGCCTATCCGGCATTTTCGCCCAAGATGCCGCGCACCACGTTGACGACCTCGGCGTTGGAATAGGGCTTTGTCACGAAGGCGTCGGCACCAAGGTCCTCGGCGATGCGCCGGTCCTGCTGCTGGCCCTTGGCGGTTAGGATAAGAACCGGGAGGCGGCGCATGTCCGCGTCCCCCCTGATCTGCTTGAGCACGTCAAAGCCGCTGCGCTTGGGCAGCATGACGTCGAGCACCAGCATGCGCGGCCGAATCCGCCGGATCGTGTCGACCACGACATCGCCGTCCGTTACCGAACCAATGCTCCAGCCAGCACGGCGCAATATGAAGTCGAGCGACTCGAGAATACTCGGCTCGTCCTCCGCGATAAGAATATCAACTGCCAAACTTCCCCCCAGTGCCAGCGGTCTCCCCTCCACCGACCCTCTCACTAAATCGTAATCAGGCTGAATCTCCAAGGCCGAATTCGTGCGGCACCAACGGAACCCGCGTCGCCGAAACGGGCCCGCCCGGAGAAAGCACCTCCTCCTGCCGAGCCGCACAATCGCGGCGCGTGCACAGCCGGCAGGTAGGGCCGACCGGGACATCGGCCGCCTGATCGAGCAGATTGAGCCCCTGACCATAGACGGTCCGGTCGGCATGCAGCACGTCGCAGGCCAGCATGACCGAGACGACATTGTTTGGCTCGCGGAAGGACGCCGGCCGCTGCTGCAAAGAGCGGGCGAGAAACATGTAGCGGGACCCGTCCGAGAACTGGACGACCTGACGCAGCATGGCCTCCGGCTGTCGGAAGGCGCAATAGATGGCCCAGAGCGGACAGGCGTGACCCGTATTGGGCAAGAGGAGGCCGGGCAGCGGAAAATGCTTGGTCAGCCGCCCGGCTGGGTCGGAGCGCAGGAAGCCAAAGGGAATTCCCTCCTCTCCCGGACGTCGCAGCGACACGAGGCGATGGGCAATCTGCTCAAAACTGCCGTTAAACCGCTGCCGCAGCCGATCGATATCGTAACCGCAGGCTTCCGCTTCGCCGAGAAAGCGCGAATAGGGAAAGACGATAGCACCCGCCAGATAGGAGCCGAGTGCGCGCGCCGCCAGCCTACGCGCCCTGTCGGTGGAGAGCCGGGCAAGCTCGAGGGTCTGCCGCAGGACATCTGCTGCGGAGAGCTCGCCAAAAAGGCGCGCCAATTGGAATTGACGTGTCGCCAGGGTCGTCGAGCCCTGAAACCACATGATCCGCGCGTCGGGACGATAACGGTACTGGCCGGGAAAATCGGGACTGTCCGGTGGCCCGCCAATGATGGTGCGGACACCAAATCCACTTTCAAGCGCTGAGACGAGGGTTTCGACGCCGAACGTCCCCTGCGCGTCCAGCTCGACCCGCAACCGCACGGCTGCGTCCTCAAGCTGGGGAAAGTGGTTCTGCTGCTCGATGATCATGTCATCGATTTCGCGCAGCGCCGACACGCTGCTCGCCGCCTGGCTAGAACTCTCGAACTGGCCGATGAGGCTGCGCGCCACTTCGCTCAGCGTCCGGGTCTCGCGACCGATCGCACCGAGAAACCGGCTGCGTTCCGCGTCGTCGAGATCCTGAACGTCTTCGAGAATTTCAGCACTAGAGCGGATGGCGGTAATGCCGGACAGGACCTGATGCAGCAATTGCCCCAGGAGCGGGTCTGACCGGAGACGATCGGCATAGGCATCAGCATCGGCCACCGCCCCCATATAGGCGCGGTGCATCCGCGCCAGGGCCATGGCACTGGCCGGATATTGCGCCACGAGCTGCCGCCGCTCGTCCGGCTGGAATGGCAGCGACTCGACGGCTGGATCGGCATAGGCCTCTTCCAGATCCTGGAGCAGCTTTTGTTCAGCTTCGCCGGTGAGATCGCCGATTTCAATGTCGAGACATTGGGCCACGCGCTGCAGCAGCGAGCCCGCAATGTCCCTTTTGTTGTTCTCGATGAGGTTCAGATAGCTCGGCGAGATGCCGATCTGGCGCGCCAGGGCTGCTTGCGAAATGCGCAGCGATTTCCGCCTGTTACTGATCCGAAATCCGATTGGCGCACGCATTTCCCACCCCCATCAGTCAACG
Organism: Devosia sp. SD17-2; assembly: GCF_029201565.1. GTDB lineage: Bacteria > Pseudomonadota > Alphaproteobacteria > Rhizobiales > Devosiaceae > Devosia. Next base: position 2,194,544 of record NZ_CP104002.1, on the reverse strand, counting down.
AATTTACGAAGACCCGTGAAATACAGAACAACAATTTACAGAATTATTCAATGAATACAACGGGATATTGCGCCCCTTTTCAAATGTGACGAAACTCTGACAGCGGTGAGTGGCTGACAATGTATCAGCGGCCCCGCGCCATAAGGAGGAGCTTTATGACACTTTTGAAGCGCGGGCTGTCCCGCCGCAGGGTATTGCAAACCGGCATGGCCGGCATCATCGGCACGGGCGTAGCGCCCATGGTGTTCACCAAGGGGGCTTGGGCACAGGAGTTCTGCAACGACCCCACAGGCGACACCGTCACGATCGGGCTTAACCTGCCCCTGACTGGCGCCTACGCGGAAGAAGGTGCCGATGAGCAGAAGGCCTACGAGCTGGCCATCGCCCACCTGAACGGCGAAGGCGATGGCGGGCTGATCAACGTCCTCACCCCCACCGCTCTCAAGGGCAACGGCATTCTCGGCAAGAAGGTCGGCTATGTGTCGTCCGACAGCCAGACCAAGTCCGACGTGGCGCGTGCCGGCGCAACCCGCATGATCGAACGCGACGGCGCCATCATGATCACCGGCGGTTCGTCCTCGGGTGAAGCCATCGCCGTGCAGAGCCTCTGCCAGGAGATGGGTATCATCTTCATGGCCGGCCTCACCCACTCCAACGACACCACCGGCAAGGACAAGCGCCGCTACGGTTTCCGTCACTTCTTCAACGCCTACCAGTCCGGTATCGCTCTCGGCCCGGTTCTGGGCGAGCAGTACGGCAAGCAGCGCCGCGCCTACCACCTGACCGCCGACTACACCTGGGGCTGGACCCAGGAAGAGTCGATCATGGCGGCAACCGAGGCCCTCGGCTGGGAAACCGTCGCGGCTGTGCGCACCCCGCTCGGCTCCTCGGACTATTCCCAGTACCTCACGCCGATCCTCAATTCTGGCGCCGACGTGCTGATCCTCAACCACTATGGCCTCGACATGGTGAACTCGCTGCCGCAGGCCGTGCAGTTCGGCATGCGCGACCGCCAGGCAAACGGCCACAACTTCGAGATCGTCACGCCGCTGATCTCCGAATTGATGGCCAAGGGCGCCGGCGAATCCGTTCGTGGCGTCTTCGGCACCTCGAACTGGCACTGGAACCTGCAGGACCCCGGCTCCATCGCCTTCACCAAGTCCTTCGGCGCAGCCTATGGCTCCCCGCCGTCGCAGGCCGCTCACACGGCCTATGTCCAGATGCTGCTCTACGCAGATGCCGTGGAACGCGCCGGCACCTTCTATCCGCCAGAAGTCATCAAGGCGCTGGAAGGCCACGAGTTCGACGGCATGGGCAATGGTCGCACGCTTTACCGCGCCGAAGACCACCAGTGCATGAAGTCGGTTCTGGTTGTGCAGGGCAATGAGTCGCCCACCAGCGAGTTCGACGTTCTCAACGTGGTTCAGGAAGTGGGCCGCGACGTCAGCACCTACGACGCCTCGATCTTCGGTGGCGAGCTCGGACCGGCAGAGCCGGCACCGCTCTGCGCCTAAGTCCAGTTGATCAGGCACTCTTAGGGGGGCGCCCCGTCACCGTCGGACAAGTCCGGCGGTGGCGGGGTCCACTTACAGAGCCTGCTGCAGCGACATGTCGCTGAACGGAGCATGCAATGTTCGAAGTCATATTTCTTCAATTCCTGAACGGGCTCGATAAAGGCGCTGCCTATGCGCTTATCGCCCTCGGACTGACCCTGGTGTTCGGCACCCTGGGCGTCGTCAATTTCGCCCATGGCGCCCTCTTCATGCTCGGAGCCTTCTGCGCCGTCACCGTGCGCATGTTCCTCACCATGGAGACGGTGACCATCGATCCCGAAAAGCTCTCTCCATGGGGTCAGCCGCTGGAAGTGCGCGAGCCCCTGGTTCAGGCGTGGCTCGGTGATTTCGGAGCGGTCCTGGTCAACTATTCAGTTCCATTCTCGATCCTGATCACGATCCCGGTGATGCTGGTGATCGGCATCGCGCTCGAGCGCGGCATCATCAAGCACTTCTACAAGCGCACCCACGCCGAGCAGATCCTGGTGACCTTCGGTCTCGCCATCGTGGCCCAGGAAGTCATCAAGTCCGTTTACGGCCCCAACCCCATTCCCCAGCCCATGCCGACGGACCTGCGCGGCGCTGCCGATATTGGCGCCTGGCTGGGCATGCAGGCCAATGTCATCACCTACCCGATCTGGCGCCTCGTCTACTTCCTCTTCGCCGGCGTGGTCATCGGTGGCGTCTTCGCCTTCCTCCAGTTCACCACCTTCGGCATGGTCGTTCGTGCCGGCATGGCGGACCGCGAGACCGTGGGCCTGCTCGGCATCAACATCGACCGACGCTTTACCATCATGTTCGGCCTGGCCGCCGTCGTCGCTGGCATGGCAGGCGTGATGTACACCCCGCTCCTGCCCCCGAACTATCACATCGGCATGGACTTCCTGGTCCTCAGCTTCGTGGTGGTCGTCGTGGGCGGCATGGGCTCGCTGCCCGGTGCAGTCGCGGCCGGCTTCATGCTCGGCATCCTGCAATCCTTCGCCTCGATGAACCAGGTGAAGGCCATTTTCCCCGGCATCGACCAGATCATCATCTATCTCGTCGCCGTCGTAATTCTACTCGTTCGTCCCCGTGGCCTGTTCGGCCGGCGCGGCGTGATGGAGGCCTGACGTGACCAAATTCATGTCCCGCAACGACCTCTTGCTCCTTGTCGGCTTCGCCGTCGTCGTCCTCGCCATGCCGATCTGGCTGGCACCAATCGGTGCCGGCTACCCGGATCTCTTGCAACGCTTCATGATCTTCGGGCTCTTCGCCGTCGGCTTCAACATTCTGTTCGGCCTCACCGGCTATCTCAGCTTCGGGCACGCTGCCTTCTTCGGAGTCGGCTCCTATACGGCGGTCTGGTCGTTCAAGCTGTTCACGCTTGATGCCATCCCTGCCCTGTTCTTTGCCGTGATCGTCTCCGGGCTCTTTGCCCTCGTGATCGGCTTCCTCAGCCTGCGTCGGACCGGCATCTACTTCTCGATCCTGACGCTCGCCTTTGCCCAGATGAGCTATAATCTGGCCTATTCGGTGCTGACCCCGATCACCAATGGTGAGACGGGCCTGCAGCTGACCCTGTCGGATCCGCGTATCATCGACGCTGCGGTCGGCCAGACCTTCGTTGGCCAGCCCGTCCCGACGCTGCTCGGCCAGTCGCTGGGTGGCTATGGCGGGTTCTACTTCTGCGCATTCTTCCTGATTTTGGGCTTTTTCTTTGCCCAGCGCGTGGCCGGCTCGCCCTTCGGCATGATGCTCAAGGCGATCAAGTCCAACCAGACGCGCATGCAGTTCACCGGCTTCAACACCCGTCCCTATGCCCTCTCGGCATTCGTGATCTCGGGCATGTATGCCGGCCTGGCGGGCGCCCTGCTCGCCGTGACCGACCCGCTCGCCGGTGCGGAACGCATGCAGTGGACGGCCTCTGGCGAAGTGGTCCTGATGACCATTCTCGGCGGCGTTGGCACGCTGATCGGGCCGGTGATCGGCGCCTGGGTGATCAAGTACTTCGAGAACATTCTCTCGGCCCTCAATGACAACATCCTGGCCCGCTTCTTCAGCTTCCTGCCTGAAGGTGTCGACTCCGTCGTGGTCAAGGTCATCAGCAAGTTCGTCGGCGACGGCTGGCACCTCACCCTGGGCCTGCTCTTCGTTGTCATCGTGATCTTCCTGCCCGGCGGCATCATGGAAGGCGTGCGGCGCATCGCTGCCGCATTCCGCAGCCGGGGCGCCACGCCCCGCGCCGCCACCAAGACCCAAGCTGCAGAGTAGGATCAGAAAATGGCAGATACCAACGTAGTCCTGCATGTGGCGGACGTGCACAAGCGGTTCGGGGGCCTGCATGCTCTCGCCGACATCGACCTCCAGGTGGAGGAAGGCAAGACCCACGCGATCATCGGGCCAAACGGCGCCGGCAAGTCGACCCTGCTCAACGTCATCATCGGCAAGCTGCCGCCGACCAGTGGCCAGGTTGTCTTCGACGGCACCATCCTGACAGGGCGCAAGCCCCACCAGATCAACCAGCTGGGTATTGCCCGCGTGTTCCAGACGCCGGAAATCTTCTCCGATCTCTCGGTGCTGCACAATGTGATGATCCCCGCCTTTGCCAAGCGCGACGGCGACTTCGGGCTCAACATGCTGCGGGCGCTCGAGAGCGAGACGGGCATCCGGGAAGAAGCGCTGCACATGCTTGAAGATGTCGGGCTGGTGAACCGGCGCGACACGCCGGCGGGGTCTCTCTCGCGCGGTGACAAGCGGCGCATGGAACTGGCCATGTGCCTGATCCAGCATCCGCGTCTGCTGCTGCTCGACGAGCCGACCGCCGGCATGAGCCGGCACGACACCAACACCACGATAGAGCTGCTCAAGAAGATCAAGAGCCGCGGCATGACCAAGGTGATCATCGAGCACGACATGCATGTGGTGTTCTCGCTGGCCGACAAGATCTCGGTCCTCGCGCAGGGGCGCATCATCGCCGATGGCACGCCCGATCAGGTGCGTGGCAATCCCAAGGTGCAGGAAGCCTATCTCGGAGGAGCGCATTGATGAGCGCAGTTGCCATGCAATCCAGTGTCGCCTCGGGCAGCCACGCTGCCGACATCGAAACCACCCGCCCTTTCTTCTCCGTACGGGACGTTCACGCCTATTACGGAGAAAGCTACATCGTCCAGGGCGTGTCCCTGGATGTGCGACAGGGCGAAATTCTCGCCCTCCTGGGCCGCAACGGCGCGGGCAAGTCATCCACACTGCGCACCATTGCGCGAACAGACAATCCACAGCTTCGCCAGGGGGAAATCTGGCTCGACGGCAACCCCGTGCACGAGATGAAGAGTTTTGAGGCGGCGCGAGCCGGCATTCAGCTCGTGCCCGAGGACCGTCGAATTATTCAGGGCCTGACCGTCGAGGAAAATATCGCCCTCGCCAAGGTCGCGCCCGGCAATGGCTGGAGCCTCGAGCAGATCTACGAGAGTTTTCCGCGCCTTGCCGAACGCCGCACGCAGGAAGGTGTGACGCTTTCGGGCGGCGAGCAGCAGATGCTGGCCATCGCCCGTGCGCTTGCCCGCGACCTGAAACTGCTGCTGCTCGATGAGCCCTATGAAGGGCTGGCCCCGGTGATCGTGCACGAGATTGAACGCATTCTGCATTCGATCAAGCCGCTCGGCATTACGACGGTCATCGTCGAGCAGAACGCGGTGGCCGCGCTGAAACTGGCCGACCGGGCCGTCATTCTCGACACCGGTGAAGTGGTGTTCAGCGGCACGGCCAAGGAAGTGCTCGACAACGCCGAGCTTCGCCACGAATACCTCGCGATCTAACACGCGAGGAAGTTTTACCTTTCAGGAACAACGAGTTACCCTGGGTTCTTTGGGTTCTAAAGGCATGTTGCCGATTTCACCCTCTCCCCGCTCGAAGGACTCAGGGTACATTTTCCAGCGGCGGCACCGGGGCAATGGTAATGCCCTCAGCTTCGAGTGCCGCTCGCACGTCGCGCGCCAGATCGACCGCACCCGGCGTATCGCCATGCAGGCATATCGATCGCGCCTTTGATTTCAGAACCGTCCCATCAATAGCCACGATCTCTCCGGCCAGCGCCAGACGCAGGCAGCGGGCGATAACGGCCTCAGTATCCTCGATGACGGCACCCGGCTCGCTCCGGGCGACCAGCAGACCCTCGGCCGTGTAGGCGCGATCGGCATAGGCCTCGCGGATCAGCGGGGCGCCAACGGCATTGGCGGCCCGAACCTGTTCGCTATTGTCGAGGGCAAGGACGGCGATCTTTGCATCCATTGCCTGAATGGAGGCAAAAATCGCGACGGCGAAGGCCAGCTCTTCGGCCGTTTGATTGGCAAGGGCGCCATGCAGCTTGACGTAGGACAGCGGCACACCGACTTCCTCGGCGATATAGCGCACGAGAAAGATCTGGTCCCGCACCTGTGACAGCAGTGTATCGAGCGGCACGACGAGGCGAAATCGCCCGAACCGGGCGCGATCGACATAGCCGGGATGCGCCCCGGCCCGCACGCCCCGCGCCTTGCACTTCTTGAGCACATGCCGGATCGTCGCCGCGTCACCGGCGTGGCCGCCCCCGGCGATGGAGGCGCTGGAGACGATATCGAGCAGGTCGTCGTCCGTGCCCACGCCCTCGCCGAGATCGGCGTTGAGATCGATTGTCGTCATGGCAATTGGCTCCGCAATATCCGATGCGCGTTCGCGAGGCTGACGGGGGTGAAGGATACGGCACGATTGGGCCTGATCTGCGCGAAACGCGAGAGGTCGACCGAGATGACGGTACCGATCCGCGGATAGCCGCCCGTGGGCTGGTGATCCCGCATCAGCACGATCGGGGTCCCGTCCCCCAGAATCTGGATGTCGCCAGACACGACCGGGTCGGACACGAGCGAGAGGATCTTTTCGTTGGCAAAGACCCCGCCGGGGTCGCCGAGGCGTACACCCATGCGGTCCATGGTCGGCGTGGTCCTGAACTCCGCTGCAACAAACGCCTGCCGCACATCGGGAGAGAACATTTCCGCGTGGAGGCCCCACACAAAGCGGATCGGGCCCTCGTCGACGGCTATCGGCTCCGGTGCCTGAGGCTCCCCGCCCTCGCCCTCAAGCACCAGTTCGTCGCCAGCGGCAAGGGTTTTACCGGAGAGGCCACCCAGACGCGCCCGCGTACTGGTGGCGATGCTGCCGAGCACGGGCTTCACTTCAAGCCGGCCGCCAAACCGCAGATAGCCGTAATTGCCATAGGGGCCCGCCGAGATGGTGAGCCTGTCGCCGGCAACGAGCCGCGTCTGTCCGGGCCAGTCGAGAAGCTCGCCATTGAGACCGATCGTAAAGCCTCCGCCGTCCCAACCGGCGAAGGTTTCGCCATCGAGGACAGTGAGATCAAGGCCAGCCATGGTGAATTCGACGCCAGACGCGTCACTGGCTCCCGCCCAGCGGCCGGCCCGGGCGAAGCTCTTGGTATCCATGGGTCCCGATGCGCTGATGCCATGGCTGAGCATGCCGAACCGGCCAGGATCCTGAAGGCTGACCAGTGGACCGGCGCGATCAATACGTAACCGCGTCATCACCGAGCCTCGAAGGTCAAGAAATCGCCCGCCCGCAGCTGGGTGGGCGGATCGGTGCGGGCGTCGAAATTGCGAAAATCGGTCCTGCCGATCACGTGCCAGCCGGTGGGAATATCGGTGGCCGCGATAGCCGTCTGCCCAGCCGCAAAGAGCACGCTGCCCGCCGGCACCATCGGCCGCACATTCTGCCTGCGCGGCAGGATGAGATCATCGGGGTGAAAGCCGCAGTAGACAAAACCGGGCGCAAAACCTGTCGCCAGCACGCGGAGCGGCGCCGCATTGTGGCGAGCGATGAAACTCGCGGGATCGAGGGCCAATGCACCCGCGACCTCGGCAAGATCAGGTCCGTCGGAACCGCCAAATATGATCCCGATCGTGTGGGTATCCGGCGCCCGGGCACTGTGTTGCCCGGTCAGTTGCAGGCGTAGCTCGCCGCAGACGGTGTCAAAATCGGTGTGGAGCGGATCGTAGCGCAGAAATACCGAGACGAGGCTCGGCACGACCTCCTCGACGCCCGCAGGCGGAGAAGCGAGCAGAGTGTCGGCGAATGCGATGGCGGCGGCATTGGCAGCCTCATCGAGCTGCGCTGCAAAGCGCACGAGAATTCCGCAATCCCCCATAGGCACGATCATCCGCCTTGTCGGGGCAATCGACATCATCGGAAATCCCGTACTCTCCAGGGCGTTGCTTCAGCCCTGTTGCGCTAGGCGGGCGGGCTTCCCTTCTTGCGGCGCCGCCTTGTGGCGGCACCGGCCTTTATCCTCAGATCAAGGCCCTAGTTGGGTTCACGACCCTCCTGCTCGACCACGGCATCGAACAGCTCCCGAACCTGGGACGCGCCAAGGCTCTCGATTGCCACGGCAGCGATGGCCGCAAACAACTCTGCGATTTCCTGGGGATCGGTGATTTCGGCGTCGTCTTCGTCGGCGTCGGCGTTGATGAGAGTAAACACGATACGCGCCTCCATTGTGAGCCTACGGGCTCAGTGTGCGGCGATTCCCGTTACCGTTTAAATAACAGAATGTGCCAAGTCGGGTCATGGCGCTGCTTGCCACGTCCAGCAGCGCCACCTATTCTTCGCCCGCCTCGAGCTTTTCGATATAAGCCTCAATATCTTCCAGAGTAGCCGAAAAGGGTTTCGGCTCGCCCCCAAGGATGATTTTGTAGCTCTTGTCATCGCGCAGCGCATGACCGCCGGGCTGCCCGTGAACCTTCATCTTTTCGGCCGTCAACACCGTCAGCCCGTAGCGGACCAAAATGCGTTTTGCCCGCCGCATGCGCGACGCGTCGAATTCCTTGCGGCTCATGGCACCCACCTGTCATCCGCCTGATTGGTGGCAAGGCTGTAGCGAGCGTTGCGCTGCAATGCAACTGTAGGCGTGGACACTCGGCTGATCTGCCGCGCTCCGGCATCTGACCACTGGACAGCGCACCTTCGCCCGGCTAAACGGCTGGGCACGGGTAGATGGCAGAGTGGTTGATTGCTCCGGTCTTGAAAACCGGCGAAGGTGCAAGCCTTCCGGGGGTTCGAATCCCTCTCTACCCGCCATTCCATTTTATCGCAGCAGGTGTGACGCCGCCGGACGAACCGGCAGCGCCGTCTCGATTATGGAATCAGCACGACAGAGCCGGTGGTCTCGCGACCTTCGAGGGCCCGGTGCGCGTCTGCGGCATCGGCCAGGGCGAAGCGTCGGCCGGCTTCCACCTTGATGGCGCCGCTGCGGATCGCGGCGAAGAGCGCTTCGGCGCCAGCGAGCAGGTCCTCACGCGCTGCGAGATAATGCGCCCCGGTCGGACGGGTCACAAAGAGCGAGCCCTTTCGAGAGAGGACTGTCAGGTCCGGGATGGAAACAACGCCCGAGGCATTGCCGAAGCTGGCCATCAGGCCGCGCGGCCGCAGGCAGTCGAGAGACGCTTCGAAAGTGTCCTTGCCCACGCCGTCATAGACGACGTCCACGCCCCGGCCCCCGGTGAGCTCGCGCACTTTTGGCGCGAAAGCCTCGGCGCGATAGTCGATGACGTGATCGCAGCCATGGGCAAGGGCGAGCGCCACCTTGTCCGGGCCTCCCGCGGTGCCGATGACCGTGGCGCCGAGGGATTTCGCCCATTGGGTGGCGATGAGACCGGTGCCGCCGGCCGCGGCGTGCCAGAGGATGGTTTCGCCCTGCTGCACCGGCCAGGTCTTGAACAGCAGGTAATAGGCGGTAAGGCCCTTGAGCATGACGGAGGCTGCGGTTTCATCGTCGATATCGTCCGGGATCGGGACGAGACGATCTGCCGAAACGAGCCGCTCCTCGGCATAGGCACCGATCTGGCCCTGATAGCAGACGCGCTGTCCGACGCTGAGACCGGTTACGTCGGGGCCGAGCGCTGTGACCACCCCCGCCCCTTCATTGCCGCCGACGAATGGCAGGGGCATGGGATAAAGGCCGGAGCGCTGATAGGTGTCGATGAAATTGAGGCCGATGGCGGTGTGCCGGATGCGCGCCTGACCGGGCCCGGGCGCATCGATCGGCCAGTCCTGCAGGGTAAGGACGTCTGGACCACCAGTCTGATTGATTACAACGGCGTTATTCATCGGGGAGCCTTCGGCTTTCTCGGTGCAGATTTTGGGCGAGATTGGGCAAGCGGGCGGGTTTTTCGCGGTTCTGCGGCCGGGGGTACCGAAGCGACCGGCGTTGGTGCGCGGCCCCTGTTGGTGACGGCAGCAAGGCCCTCGGCGGCGGATACGGAACCGGTGTCCCCGGTGAACGGCGTCACTTCATGGCGATGGGACGCGCCGCCCCGCATTTTGCGCTGCTTGGCAAAGATGTTGACCGCTTCGACCAGCACCGAGAAGGCCATGGCCGAATAGATATAGCCCTTGGGAATGTGGAAGCCGAGGCCGTCGGCGACCAGCGTCACGCCGATCAGCAACAGGAAGGCCAGCGCCAGCATTTTCGTGGTCGGATGATCGGACACGAATTTTGCGATTGGACCGGAGGCAACAAACATCACCGCAACGGCAACGAGCACGGCGGCGATCATGACGGCGACCTGATCGGCGGGCACCATGCCCACGGCCGTGATGATCGAGTCGATGGAAAAGACCATGTCGATCACGACGATCTGGACGAGGATGGCCTGAAGAGATGCCTGAGCGGCGCCCGTCAGGGTTTCCTCATGCGTACCCTCGATGGCCGCATGCATCTCATGGGTGGCCTTGTAGATGAGGAAGCCGCCACCAGCGAGCAGGATGATATCCTTCCAGGAGAAGTCCTGGCCAAAGGCGGAAAACACGGGGTCCTGCAGCTGAACGATCCAGCTGATCAGGAACAGGAGGATGATGCGGAAAACCAGCGCCAGGCCAATGCCGAGCTTGCGGGCGAACTCGGCCTGTTCGCGCGGCAGGCGCGAAACCAGAACCGAAATGAAGACGATATTATCGATGCCAAGGACGATCTCCATGACCGTCAGGGTGGCAAAGGCAACCCACACATTGGGGTCGGCCAGCAGCTCAAGCATGGTAGGCTCCGTGTCGGATGAACTCAGCTGAGTTCAGATTTAGTCACTGTTCGACACAATGGAGAAGCCCCGATTGGCTCCGGGCGAATTTCAGCCCGCCCGGATGAGCGGAATGGCGAGGTCTTTTCTGAACAGATACAACAACGTACGCGCCGCTTCGCCTTCATCGCCGGAAAGCGTTGGATTGCGGCTGAGCAGGGCCTTGGCGTCGTCATGGGCAAATTCGAGCAGGTGCCGATGCACGTCCGGCACAGCGAGGCGATAGCCGGGCATGCCGGACTGCCGGGTTCCCAGAATGTCACCCTGCCCGCGCAGTTCGAGATCGCGCTCGGCAATCACGAACCCATCCTCGGTGGATTTTATGGTTTCGAGACGGGCCTTCGCCGTTTCGCTGAGCGGGTCCTTGTAAAGCAGGAGGCAGGCCGAGCGCTGCGAGCCACGACCGACGCGGCCACGAAGCTGGTGGAGCTGGGCAAGGCCGAAGCGCTCGGAATGCTCGATGATCATGATCGTCGCATTGGGCACATCGACGCCAACCTCGATGACAGTTGTTGCCACCAAGAGCTTGATTTCATTGGCTTTGAATCGACCCATGACCTCCTGCTTGGCAGCGGCTGACATGCGGCCGTGGACGAGGGCGACCTGATCGCCGAAGACTTTTCGCAACTCGGCAAAGCGATCCTCGGCGCTGACCACTTCCAGCGTTTCGCTTTCCTCCACCAGCGGGCAGACCCAATAAGCCTGCGCGCCTTCGCCGAGGCGGGCGACGAGACGGCCGACGACGCGATCATAATCATTGATCGACATCACCGCCGTATCGATGGGCTGGCGACCCTTCGGCTTTTCGCGCAGCACGCTGACTTCCATGTCACCGAAGTGGGTGAGAACCAGCGTGCGCGGGATCGGCGTGGCGGTCATCACCAGGAGGTCTGTGTGGCGGCCCTTTTCCGACAGGGCGAGGCGCTGATGAACGCCGAAGCGATGCTGTTCATCGACAACAGTCAGCCCCAGATCTTTGAAATCAATATCAGATTGGAAGAGCGCATGGGTGCCGACGGCGATGTGGATGGAGCCATCGGCAAGGCCCGCGAGGATTTTTCGGCGCTCGGCAGCGGGCATCTTGCCGGTAAGCAGCGCACAGCCGAGACCAGCGGTGTCGCAAAGCGGCTTGATGGTCTTGTAGTGCTGGGAAGCCAGCAATTCGGTGGGCGCCATCAGCGCCGATTGGGCGCCGGATTCGGCAATGGCGGCCATGGCCATGAGGGCTACAACGGTCTTGCCGGAGCCGACATCGCCCTGCAGGAGGCGCGACATCCGCTCGGGCGCGGCGAGATCGGCCATGATCTCACCAAGCGCGGCAGTTTGGCCCTCGGTGAGGGTGAAGGGTAACAGGCTGCTGACCTTTGCGGTCACTTCCCCGGTAAAACGACGTGACGTGCCGCGCACCGACACCATGCTCGAGCGGACGAGCTGCAGGGTGATCTGTCCGGCCAGATATTCGTCATAGGCAAGGCGCTGGCGGGCGGGCGCGAAGAGCTCGGCATCAGCCGGGTTTTCCGGCAGGTGGACCATGCGCATGGAATGGGCAAAGCTCGGCCATTTCCGCTGCGCCATCGTTCCGCTGTCGATCCACTCGGGCAGTTCAGGAATCGTGTCGACCGCCTGTCGGACGAGCTTGGCGAGGGCCTTGGAGCTTAGACCATTGGTCAGCGGATAGACCGGCTCGACCAGCGGCAGGCTGTCGAACTTTTCCGGCTCGACGATATAGTCCGGGTGGGTGATCTGCTTCTCGCCATTGAAGAAGTCGATCTTTCCCGAGACGAACCGCTCCTCGCCGATAGGCAGGGCCTTCTCGACCCAGCCGCCCTGGGCACGGAAGAAGACAAGGCTGATGTCGCCGGTTTCATCATGGGCGAAGACACGATGGGGCACATGCGGCTTGCCCTGCGGGGGCGGCTGATGGCGGTCGATGTGCAGCTTTAACGTGACGATCTGGTTGAGATAGGCCTCGCCGATGCCGACCTGCCGGCGCCGATCGACCACGCCCGAGGGCATGTGCATCAGGATATCGAGGACAATGGCCTCCTGCCCCTCGGGCGCACCGAAGAAGCGCGTCAGCAGCGCGGCGAGCTTGTCGCCGACACCCTTGATGGTGTGCAGCGATCTGAACAGGGGCTGGAGGGTTTCCGGACGCACGCTTGATTCTCCTTAGGCAAAGCGTTGCACAAAAGAACAGGAGAAGAACAGAGCGAGGTAGGCAGGTGTGCACAGGAGGAGAGCGCCCCCTCCCATCCCTCCCCTCAAGGGGGGGGTCTGGCCGGTGGGTGGAGCGGCTTGGGGGCGCTGACCGTCTCGCTTGTGCAGAACAGGTGGGTCGGTGGCTCTCTTCACCCCACCCTCAATCCCTCCCCGTCAAGGGGAGGGAAGTCTGGCCGGTGGATGGGCGGTTTCGGGGCACTGGCCTGGCAGTCGTCTCCCTCCCCCTTGTGGGGAGGGATCAAGGGTGGGGGTTGTTGGGCAGGATGACCCATGGTCGGGAAAGGGCTGACATTCGGGTTCAACCCGCGTAAGAGACATGTCCAAATCGGGAACAAACTTGGATCATGGGTGTCAAATGACGGCCGGTGAGGACATTGCTATTCGCCGCAAGCGCCTGCGCTATCGCGCCTGGCATCGGGGAACCAAGGAAATGGATTTGGTGCTCGGGCCGTTCTGCGACGCCAATATCGAAGGGTTCGACGCGGCAACGCTCGATCGGCTCGAAGCGTTGATGAATGAGGAAGATCCCCCACTCCTCAAGTGGATCATGCGGCAGGAAGACCCGCCCGCCCATGTGGATCTGGAATTTCTGGAAGTGGTGATCGCCGACCATCAGGCACGGATTTCCCAATGAACGACATGACGTCCCTGCCCCCGGTCCGCACCATCTCCAATGTGCCCGATGGCATGCAGCCCATGGTGCTGGCCAAGCTTATCGAGCAGCGGCTGAAAGCGGCGCCGGACGATCCCGCCGCCCTGGTATTCGTGGCCCGCGACGGCCGCCGCCTGCAGCGCATGGCCGAAGTGCTGGGCGCCATGCTGCCCGGGCACAATGTGGTGACGCTGCCAGCCTGGGACTGTCTGCCCTATGACCGCGTCTCGCCCAATAACGTAACCATTGCCGCACGGATGAACACGCTGGCGGCGCTGACCAGCGGGGCCAAGGGCACGATTGTGCTGACCGCCGTCAACGCGCTGATCCAGAAACTGCCGCCCCGCGACGTGGTGGAGACCATGTCGTTTTCGGCGGCTGTGGGGCGGGTGGTCGATAGCGAAAAGCTCATCGCATGGGCGTCCAGGAATGGCTATCTGCGCGTTCCGACCGTGCGCGAGAGCGGCGAATATGCCGTGCGCGGCGGACTGGTCGATCTCTATCCTGCCAGCGCTGCTGCCCCCCTTCGATTCGACTTTTTCGGCAGCCAGCTGGAATCGATCCGCACATTCGATCCTGACAGCCAGCGCACGACGGGTAATCTCAAGCGCATCGACCTGACGCCGATGAGCGAGCTGGTGCTGACCGAGGAGACCATCAAGCGGTTCCGGCAGAACTATACGGCGACCTTTGGCGGCAACACGGTTGACGACACGCTCTATGCCTCCGTCAGCGGCGGCGCGCGCTATTCGGGTACCGAGCACTGGCTGCCGTTTTTCTATGACCACATGGATCAGCTGGCCGACTATGTGGGCGATGCGCCCTTCGTCTTTGACGACCAGGTGGCCGAGGCCTTTACCGACCGCGCCGCGCAGATCCGGGACTATTACGACGCGCGCGAGGCGGCGCGGCTAGCTCCCGCCATTGCTGGTGGCGGCGCGCTTTACAAGCCGATCAAGCCCGAGCTGCTCTACGATATCGACGCCCATCCACACGCATTGGCGGGCGCCTCGGTTATCCAGCTTTCGCCCTTCCTCTCGCCCCAGACCCAGCGCGGCGACGACGCCGGCGGACATATCGCGCCAAGCTTTGCGGCCGAACGGCTGGCCTCCGACGTCAACCTCTTCCAGTCGGTGGTTGATCGCCTGCTTGAAGAGCGCCGAAACGGACGCCGCACCATCATCGCCTGCTGGAGCACGGGCACCCGCGACCGCATGGCCCAGGTGCTCAAGGACCATGGCCTTACCAATCCGCGCCTCGCTGAAAACTGGCGTGACGCAGAGACGACCAGCGCCAATACGACTTCGCTGGTCGTGCTACCGCTCGAAACCGGCTTTGACACCAAGGACCTGCTGGTCCTTTCCGAGCAGGATATTCTGGGCGAACGCATTCTGCGCCCGCAGCGCAAGAAGAAGGCATCTGACGCGCTGACCGAGGCGGCTTCGCTCTCGGCGGGTGATCTCGTCGTCCACGTTGATCACGGTATCGGCCGGTTTATCGGTCTGAAGGTGATCGAAGCCGGTGGTGCGCCGCACGAATGCGTCGAGCTCGAATATGGCGGCGACACAAAACTCTACCTGCCGGTCGAGAACATTGAGCTTCTGACGCGCTATGGCGCCGACGACGGCAATGTGACGCTCGACAAGCTCGGCGGCGTGGCCTGGCAGGCCAAGAAGGGCAAGCTCAAGAAGCGCATCCGCGAAATGGCGGAACAGCTCATCAAGCTGGCCGCGCAGCGCCTGCTCACCAAGGCCGATGTGGTCGAGATCAACCCCGGCGCCTATGACGAATTCTCCGCCCGCTTCCCCTATGAGGAAACCGAGGACCAGCTCAACGCCATTGGCGCGGTATTCGAGGATATTACCTCGGGCAAGGTCATGGACCGGCTGGTCTGCGGCGACGTCGGCTTCGGCAAGACCGAAGTGGCGCTGCGCGCAGCCTTCGCCGTGGCCCTCTCGGGCAAGCAGGTCGCCGTGGTGGTGCCGACAACGCTTCTGGCGCGCCAGCACTTCAAGACCTTCTCCGAACGCTTTCAGGGCTTGCCGGTCAATGTGCGCCATGCCTCGCGCATGGTCAGCGCTGCCGAGCTCAAGGCGACCAAGGAAGGCCTCGCCGAGGGTCAGGTCGACATCGTCGTCGGCACCCATGCGCTGTTGTCGAAGACCATCAAGTTCAAGGATCTGGGGCTGCTCATCATCGACGAAGAGCAGCACTTCGGCGTGGGCCACAAGGAGCGCCTCAAGGAGCTCAAGGCCAATGTCCACGTGCTGACGCTGACGGCGACGCCGATTCCCCGCACGCTGCAGCTGGCGCTGACCGGGGTGCGCGATCTGAGCCTCCTCGCGACGCCGCCGGTCGACCGCCTCGCCATCCGCACCTTCATCTCGCCCTTCGATCCGCTCTCGATCCGCGAGGCACTGCTGCGCGAGAAATATCGCGGCGGGCAAAGTTTTTACGTCGTGCCGCGCATCAAGGATCAGCCCGATATCGCCGAGTTCCTGCGCACCCAGGTGCCGGAAGTCAGCTATGTCATCGCCAATGGCCAGATGCCGCCCGGCGAGCTCGACGACATCATGAACGCCTTCTATGACGGCAAGTTCGACGTGCTGCTGGCGACCACGATCGTCGAATCGGGGCTCGATATTCCGAACGCCAATACGCTGATCGTGCATCGGGCCGACAATTTCGGCCTGGCGCAGCTTTATCAGATCCGCGGCCGCATCGGCCGGGCCAAGGCCCGCGCCTATGCCCTCTTCACCGTGCCGGCGGACAAGAAGCTGACCGATACCGCCGAACGGCGCCTCGGTGTGCTGCAATCGCTCGAGAGCCTCGGCGCCGGCTTCCAGCTGGCCAGCCACGACCTCGACATTCGCGGCGCGGGCAATCTGCTCGGCGACGAGCAGTCCGGCCACATTCGCGAAATCGGCTACGAGCTCTACCAGTCGATGCTGGAAGAGGCGGTCGCTGCGCTCAAGAGCGGCGAGGAGGAATACGAAGACCGCAACGAGTGGAGCCCGAATATCTCGCTGGGCATGCCGGTGATGATTCCCGAGCACTATGTGCCCGACCTCACCCTGCGCATGCAGCTCTATCGCAAGCTGGGTGATTTGACCGAAATCCGCGATATCGACGCGGCCGGCGCCGAGCTGATCGACCGCTTCGGGCCGCTGCCCGAAGAGGTGGAAGCGCTGCTCAAGGTCATCCTCGTCAAGTCGCTCTGCCGCCAGGCCAATGTCGAAAAGGTCGATGCCGGCCCCAAGGGTGCGGTGCTGACCCTGCGCAACAATGAGTTCCCCAATCCGGTCGGTCTCGTGCGTCTGGTCAGCGACCCCGCCAACCAGGTTCGCATCAAACCCGATCAGAAACTCGTGTTCGCGCGCAATTGGCCAACCCCCGAGCACCGTCTCAAGGGGGCAGCCGCAATCCTTTCGAAACTGGCGAAACTGGCGGAAAATGGGGCGTAAGGGGGGCTTTAATGCGATCCCGCGTCATAATATTTTGGCAAGGGATATCGGTCATGTTATTGCCCGAATTGCGCCCTTGAAGGGCAGACAAGATTTTTGCGGTGGTGGACGCCACCCGGACCGCCAAGGAAGGCAAGGACTTTCAATGGAATTCAGGAAACCTCTCATTGCCGGTATGACGGCGGTGGCACTGATGATGTCGCCGATGTCGGCCTTCGCTCAGGACGCTACCCCGCCGGCTGAAGCGCCGGCTGCCGAAGCCCCTGCCGCTGAAGCTCCCGCTGCAAATGCTGCTGCCGCGACGCCGGGGTCGGCTTCGCAGAACTGGCTCAAGGTTTGCGATCCCCTGCCCGATGGGCAAAAGGCCTGCATCATGCGCCAGGTGGTTCTGGCCAATGGTCAGTTCCTCGGCTCGTTCCTGCTGCGCGACGATCCGGGCCAGGAAAGCCGCCTGCTCGCCGTTGCCGCCGTGCCGCTCGGGGTGCTGCTGCCTTTCGGCCTGACCTGGCAGATCGACGGTGCCAAGCCCGTCCGCGTGCCCTACATGATCTGCGATCCCACTTCCTGCGCCACGCAGCTGGTGATCAATGAGCAGTATGTGAACTCGATGAAGCGCGGCAACACGCTCAAGCTGACGGCCAAGAACCGCCAGAACGAAGATCTGACCATCGAGATCACGCTCGCCGGCTTCACCGCAGCCTATGATAGCGACACCTCGCTGACCTTCGACCAGTTCCGTCAGGAAACCACGGGCGAAAACGCTCTCGAGCAGGTTCTGCAGGACCGCGCAGAAGCCCTCCGCCAGCAGCTTACCACCCAGGGCGACGCAGCCCCGGCAGCCGGCACCGAAGCCCCTGCTGCGCAGTAAGCGCGACGGATATTGAATTGGAAAAGGGCGTGGCTCCAGCCGCGCCCTTTTTTTTATTGGCCTCAGGAGCGCTGGCCCATGCCCAACGCAAAGGCCTCTCGGCGCAGTGGCGGCAGAAGTTTGAGGGCCCAGAGCCCACCAGCGCGGAGCATCTGACTGGGCAGCATGTCGGCGAGGAGCGAGCGGAACAAGGCATCAACCATGCCGCCGG
The DNA here is from genome assembly GCF_029201565.1 of Devosia sp. SD17-2. GTDB lineage: Bacteria > Pseudomonadota > Alphaproteobacteria > Rhizobiales > Devosiaceae > Devosia. The sequence continues at coordinate 2,176,481 of NZ_CP104002.1, read as the reverse complement.
TGCGCGCGAGATCGCCGCTGCGGCGGCGGGCATAATCGGCGCTGACCGCCTCGGCCCAATCACTGCGGTGCCTGTCAGTGGCGGCGAGCGCGGCGACGAGATCGGCCACGTCGCGGAGGCCGAGATTGAGCCCCTGTGCACCGATCGGCGGGAAGGCATGGGCGGATTCGCCGACCAGCACAGTGCCCTCGCGTCCGGCCTCGGAGACGCTGAGAACGCTCAATGGGAAGATGAAACTTGGCGACGCCAGCGTGATGGCACCGAAAAGGCCCTGGGACCGCTGTCTGAGGGCAGTAAGGAGGCTTTCCTCACCACCGGCCTGCGCCGCGCGCAAACTGGCCTCCTCGTCGATCCAGACGAGATTGGCTCGATTGCCCCCGGCCGGAACCAGGGTGAACGGGCCGTGGGGATAGTGAAACTCTATGGACGTGCCGCCGATCGAGCGGCCGAGCTCAAGATCGCAGACCAACGCCGATTCGGAAAACTGGTGCTCCCGGGTAGCGATGCCAGCGGCGGCGCGGATCAGCGACTTCTTGCCATCGGCACCGACAACCAGCGGTGCCGCCAGCTCGGTGCCGTCCGACAGGGTGACGATCCCCCGCCCATCGGTTCGGCGATAGGCGGTGACGGCCTCGTGCCGCGTGCGCAACCCGGTGGCGGGCGCCGCGGACTGAAACTGTTCAAGCAGCCGCGCATTTCCAAAATTCCAGCCGAAGGCGGTCATGCCCGCTTCGGCCGCGTCAAACAGCGTCTCGGGCGCCCGGATCAGGCGCGGCGTGGCATCGATGATGCGGATGGCGGTCAGCGGATTGCCGAGCCCCTCGGGTTCATCAATGAGTCCGGCGTCACGCAAAAACGCGACACTGGGCATCATCAGCGCCGAGGTGCGGCGATCCGGCGGTGACTTGGGCGCGAGGTGGATGATGTCATATCCGGCGCGGGCCAGGCTGACCGCTGCCGCGAGGCCGGCAAGGCCCCCGCCCACCACGATGATGTCGGCGTCTTTCTCAGTCATATCAGTCCGCCTGAGCTTGCAGAACAAGAGCCGGGCGCGCTGTGCCCGAGCCCTGTCCTACCACTGAGCACCCGCCAAAACCACTTCGCGTGATGCCGCAGCGGCTATTCCACGGTGACCGATTTGGCCAGATTGCGCGGCTGATCGACGTCCGTGCCCATGAAGACAGCGGTATGATAGGCGAGCAGCTGTACCGGGATGGTGGCGAGGATCGGCGCCACGAAACTATGGACGTGCGGGACGATGATCGTCTCGGCAACGCCGTGCCCGACGCTCTCTGCACCCTCTTCGTCAGTGATGAGAATGATCTTTCCGCCGCGAGCAGCGACTTCCTGCATATTGGAAAGGGTCTTGTCGACGAGCTCGTCGGAAGGCGCCACGACGATCACCGGCATGGCTTCGTCCACAAGCGCGATGGGGCCATGCTTAAGTTCACCTGCAGCATAACCTTCTGCGTGTATGTAGCTGATTTCCTTTAGCTTTAACGCGCCTTCCATGGCAATCGGGAACATCGGACCGCGCCCGAGATAGAGCACATCCTTGGCCTTGGAGAGCCCCTTCGCAATGTCGGCGATCTGCCCCTCTGCACCGAGTGCGGTCGAGACGGCAGACGGCAGGGCGACAAGCGCCTGCACCAGTTCCTGCTCCTGCTCGACGCTGATCACACCACGGGCGCGACCGGCGGCGATGGCAAGGCTGGCCAGCGCGGTGAGCTGAGCGGTAAGCGCCTTGGTGGAGGCAACGCCGATTTCCGGACCACACAGAATGGGGAAGACGACGCCGGACTCACGCGCAATGGTGGATTCGAGCGTGTTGACGAGGCTGGCCACATGCTGGCCCTGCCCGGCGCAATAGCGCAGCGCGGCGAGCGTGTCGGCAGTCTCGCCGGACTGCGAGATGAAGAGCGACAGCCCACCCTTGTCCAGCGGCGGCTCGCGATAACGGAACTCGCTGGCGACATCGATGTCCACCGGCAGCCGGGCATAGCGCTCGAACCAGTATTTGGCGACGGCGCCGGCATAATAGGCGGTGCCGCAGGCGCTGATGGTAAGGCGCGTCAGGTCGGAAAAGTCGAACGGCAGCGCCTCGCGGATAGCAACCTTCTCGGTGCCCATGTCCACATAGTGGCTGAGGGTGTGAGAGATGGTCTGGGGCTGTTCGTAGATTTCCTTGGCCATGAAATGGCGGTGATTGCCCTTGTCGACGAGAAGGGCGGAGGCCTGCGACAGCATCTGCTCACGCTGCACCAGCGCATCGCGACCATCGCGAATGGTGACGCCCTGCGGCGTGATGACAGCCCAGTCGCCGTCTTCGAGATAGGTGAGGCGCGAGGTGAACGGGGCCAGCGCCATCGCGTCCGATCCCAGATACATTTCGGTCTCGCCATAGCCGATGGCCAACGGCGCACCGTGGCGAGCCGCAATCAGCAGGCCGTTCTGATCCTTGAAGAGGAAGGCCAGGGCAAAGGCGCCCTTCAGCTTTTTCAGCGTCCGGGCAACGGCGAGTTCCGGATCGGCGCCATTGGCAAGTTCGCGGCTCACCCAGAGCGCCACTGATTCCGTGTCGGTCTGGGTCTGGGGCAGATAGCCATCCTGAGCCAGATCGGCGAGCAGCTCGCGAAAATTCTCAATGATGCCATTGTGTACGACCGCGACGCGATCGGTTGCATGGGGATGGGCATTGGTCTCGGTGGGAGCGCCATGGGTTGCCCAGCGCGTGTGACCGATGCCGACAAAGCCGTCGAGCGGCTCGAAATTGAGTTTTTGGGCGAGATTGCCCAGCTTGCCCTCGGCGCGGCGACGCATGATCGCGCCACCCTCGAGCGTGGCCACCCCAGCACTGTCGTAGCCGCGATATTCGAGGCGTTTCAGCGCATCGACGAGGCGACCCGCGACCGGCGCGTCACCGACAATTCCGACAATCCCGCACATCTCATTTCCCCTTGGCGGCTTTGCGCGCCAGCGCTTTTTCACGGAGCCGGGCCGCATAGCCTGGCTTGTTTTCCTGCCGGGCCCGGCCGAGCGCCAGGGCGCCATCGGGCACATCTTCGGTGATGACGCTGCCCGACGCGGTATAGGCGCCATTGCCGATGCGGACCGGCGCCACCAGCGAGGCATTGGAGCCGATGAAGGCATTGTCCCCGATAATGGTCTTGTCCTTGTTCACGCCGTCATAATTACAGGTGATCGTCCCGGCGCCGATATTGGTCTTTTCCCCGATCTCGGCGTCACCGAGATAGGACAGGTGGCCAGCCTTGGTGCCAGCGCCGATCTTAGACTTTTTGACCTCGACGAAATTGCCCAAGTGGACGTCCGGCCCCAATTCCGCCCCCCCACGAATGCGCACAAAGGGGCCGAGCGTCGCCCCCTCCCCGATCCGGACATCCTCGATATCGCAAAAGGCCCGGATCTCGACATTATCGGCGATCGAGACGCCGGCCCCAATAACTACATTGGGGAAGATGGTGACGTCTTTTCCGATCTGTGTGTCCCAGGAAAACCATGTGCTGGCCGGATCGCGCAGGGTCACGCCGGCCTTCATGAATTCCTCGCGGCGGAACTCCTGGAACAGCGTCTCGGCGCGTGCCAGCTGGCTGCGGTCGTTGACGCCCATGACGTCATTCTCCGGCGCGATGCCATAGCCCACCGTTTTGCCGGCGGCATTGGCCAGCTCGACGAGATCGGGCAGGTAATATTCGCCCTGGGCATTGTCATTGCCGACCTTGTCGATGAGATCGCGGAAAACCTCCGCCTTGAACGCTAGGATACAGGCATTGCAGAGGCCGATCTGGCGCTCTTCCTCGGTGGCATCCTTGTGCTCGCGGATGGCCAGAAGGCGCTCGCCATCGGTGATGAAGCGGCCATAACCGGTCGGATCCTTAGGCTCAAATCCGAGGATCGCCACGTCAAGGCCTGCGTCGAGCCGATCGATGACAGTGCGGAAATTGACGCCCCGCAGCAGTGGGTGGTCACCATAGACAACAGCGATATAGCCGCTGGCGCTGTCGAACAGCTCGCGCGCCATGGCGGCAGCATGGGCTGTGCCCTTGGGCTCGGGCTGTTCGAAATGAACGATATCCGGCTCGAGCGCGGAGACCCTTTCGCGGATTTCCTGATGACGGGGACCGGTGACAAGTGCGACCCGCGAGGATCCTGCTTCCCGCGCAGCACGGGCAACATGGGCAATGATCGGAAGCCCGCCGACCGGGTGAAGAACCTTGGGGGTGCGCGACTTCATCCGCGTCCCCTCGCCCGCTGCGAGAATGATGGAAAGCAGTTCAGTCATGCGCATACTCCGCCTCGGGCGGCTTCTCGCCACCCATTGCTACTATTTTATGGCGGTAACAGTTGGCGAACAGATAACTGATACCGCACAATCCTGGGCGTAATGCCCTTGATTCGCAGGCATGTCGAGGATCGGTCATTGGTGCGCACATCGGAACAATTCCGTCAGACTGACGTCCGCAACTGGGGGCTTGTTGCCCTGATGTGCGGTGGACTGGCGGTTTTCGGGGCAAATGTCTCGGCAATACTGCCCTCTTCGCTGCTCGTCGGGCTGCACACATCGCGCCTCGAAGGCGCTTCGCTGGTGCAGCTGCGGCAGGAAATTGCCGAGCTCCGCACCGAATCGGCGCGCCTCAGACGCGACAATGAAGTTTTTAACGCCCGATTCTCCCTCCAGGAACAGGCCGGCAGCGACGTGACCCGTCGCGTCGGCGCCCTCGAAGTGAGCGTGCCGCACCTTATCGAATCCCTGCCCGCAAGCTCGGGCATCGACCGCTCGACCTACACAGCCTCCATCGGCACCCAGAGTGGCGATTTGCAGCCGGTCGAGGGCGGCTCGGTGCTTGTGCGCCAGGTGCCCATCCAGCAGGCCGCGGCCCAGCAGGATGCGTCCCAGCCCCTGCCGGCGCTGATCGCCTCTGCCGGCGCCACGGCGATCATGCCTGCGGCCCATGGCATTGCCATCGGCCCCTCCTTCGCGCCCGAAAGCGCGGCAGCCCAGTGGCGCGATCTCGAAGTCCGGCTCGGCTCGCTGGTCGGCGAGCTGACCCCGGTGGTTGCCGACGGCAATGCGCCAGGCGCCAAGCGGATCGTCATCGGGCCGTTTCCGCAGGCCGGCGACGCCCGCATCATGTGCCAGCGCCTCGAACAGATGGACGTCTCCTGCAGCCCAACTGATTACGTCGGGACCCTGCTCGCGCTATAAAACTGTGGGAGAGCGCCCCAGACGCGGTTATTCGGCATATCTGCGCCGATTATCGATTGACTCCGGGGGCTGCCTGACTATTTTCCGCGACAACGCCCCACGGCGTTTGGAATGCGCCGGTAGCTCAGTGGTAGAGCATTCGACTTTTAATCGAATGGTCGCGGGTTCGACCCCCGCCCGGCGTACCACTTTTTTCTTCAAGCAAATCAATCGCTCTTGAAACCTGCCTCGCCCTGCGGCGTGCGAGAGCGTTCGGGCCGGTCCCTTGCGCGCTGTCAGGTTTCCCGACGCCCGCCGTCGACAGATCGCGGCCTGTTGGCCGGCAACCTCGACATCCTGAAAGAAACTGGGATTGATGGACGCTGATTGCGTGCATGCCCGGGCAAGCGAAATGTCGCCCGGGCGATGTGGCAGGAGCGCTCTTGAGCCGATCCGGCTGCCAGCGCTCCGAGACGGTGCGGTTGTTACACCTTGTCGGCCTTGAGGGGGATCAGAGCTGCGAGGATGGCGCCGACGACTGAGGCGATAAGGCCGAGAAGCAGCGAGAAGCGGAAGCCGTCTTCGGTGGGATAGATGCCGCCCGCTGCGCTGGCAGAATGCGAGAGGATTGCGGCAACGATGGCCGCTGCAAATGCCGTGCCGAGCGAGCGCATCAGCGTATTGAGGCCATTCGCCGATGCCGTCTGGCTAATCGGCACCGAGCGCATGACAAGGCTTGGCATGGCGGCATAGCTGAGGCCAATGCCGACGCCGATGATCGTATTGGACAGGCAGACGACGAGAATTCCCGGCGGCAGCACCACGGCACTGAGATAGGCGAGCCCAATGATTGCCGCCCCCACAACCAGCAGCCATTTCGGGCCGATGCGGACAAGAAGGCGGCCGGCGATGGGCGACATGGCAAGCATGGCCAGGCCCGAGGGCATCAGCACCAGACTGGCCTGCAGCAGGGGAACTCCGAGCCCGCCAGCCTCGATGGGCAATTGCAAAAGCTGCGGGAAGGCGATCATCGCCGCATAGAGCGAAAAGCCAATGGCGATCGAGGCGATATTGGTCACCAGCGGCGCGCCCATGAAACTGGTGCGCACGTCGACCAGCGGCTGGGCATGCCCCCACTCAAAGCGGATCCACAGCGCCAGCACGGCGATGCCGCCGATTATGGAGATGAGGGTAAGCGGCGAGGTCCAACCCCATTCATTGCCCTTGGAGACGCCAAGGAGAAGGCCGGTGAGGCCCAATGAAAGGGTGATGGCGCCGATCCAGTCAAAACGCTGTCCCGGCTGCCCCTGCCCGGCTGGCACATGGATGAAAATGAGGATCAGCGAGAGTGCGCCAATCGCAGCGGCCATCCAGAACAGGGCATGCCAATCGAAATGTTCGACGACCAGCGCACTGATCGGCAGGCCGAGGGCGCCGCCGATACCGAGCGTAGCGCTGACCAAAGCGATAGCGCCGCCGAGGCGTTGCACCGGCAGATTATCACGGAGAATCGAGATGCCGAGCGGAATGACACCCATGCCAGCGCCCTGCAGCGCGCGCCCGATGATCATGGGCGTCACCGAATAGGAGAGTGCGCAGACGAGCGAGCCGAGGATAAGCGCAGCGAGCAGCAGAAGGGCAATTCGCCGCTTGCCGTACATATCGCCAAGACGGCCCGAGATCGGCGTGACGATGGAAGACACCAGCAAGGTGATGGTGATCACCCAGGCGGTATCGTCGCGCGCCGCCGACAACAGGGCCGGCAATTGGGATTGAATGGGCACCAGAATTGTCTGCATGAACGAAGCGCCCATGCCGGCAAAGGCCAGAACGGCGACAAGTGTGCTGCTGCCGGCGGCGCCGGCAGAGCGAGCATTCGAGGGCATAGCCCCTCCTGACCGAAATTCTAAAAATCAAAGAAATGAGGATGGCAGCGCCGCGGCAAACCGGCCAGCGCGGATTTTCTCATCTCCGGCTCTACCGCCGCGCAGCGATTCTGCGCAATGGGACATCTTGCCCGGGAACACCGGCCCGGCGGTGGCGCGCAAGGCTTGAACGGGCGGGCGGAAGCCCGTACCAAGGCGGCTGGAATATCCAGCCACGTTTCTGCATCTTTGCGGCGTGCTAGCCCAAAGAGGAACCGAGCCTCGCGCTCGCCTGTTGCCATGACGCAGATCGACGACCCTGACCCTTATGCAGAGTTCGACTACCGCGCCGACGCCGGCGAGCTGTCGGAAGATTTTCGCAAGCCGATCCGCGTAAGGCGAATGCCTAGTCGGCGCGGGCCGCCGCAAACGGGCCCTGCCCGAATCGTGCAAAAACCCTAATATCCCGGCCAGTTCAGCACCAAAGAGGCGGCATGTCCCAGGACACCATGGATCTGCTCAAAGTGCTCGCCGCGACACTCATCGTGTTCGCGGTCAGCACGCTGGTCATGCTCTATACGATCTACCTGCTGGCCCAGTATGGCGCCAATCTGCCGATGATCGGCGCGCTGCCGCTGACAGCGCCGCCTGAGCTCGTGCCGCTTCTGGCGCAGAGCCAGGTGTTCTCGACACTGGCGGCCGTCCACGTAACGGCGACGGGCCTTGCGCTGCTGATGACCAGCAACACCATCGACATGGCGCTGATCATCACCGCCAAGGCGATGACGGTGATTGTCACCTCGCTGATCGGCTTTGCCGGCGGGCACATGATCTATCTGCAGCTCAACGAAAACACGCCGCTGGCGACGAGCGTACTGACCCCGGCCATGATCGCGCTGGCGGGCTATTTCCTCTTGGCGACGGTGCTGAGCGCGCCGGGCCTCCGCCGTTTCGGCAACCTGCGCTTCGTCATCGGCCTCGCGCTGATCGTCATGGGGCCGATGCTGCTGGTCTGGCTCTAGGCCGCCAGGGTCACCACCAGGGCGCCGCGGGGCGTTGCAACGACGGTGTGCTCATATTGGACGCAGGGCGCCAGCGGGTGGCTGACCAGCGTCCATTCGTCGTCATCATCCTTCTGCTCGGCCATCTGGCCGCCCAGCGAGAGGAAGGGCTCGATGGTGAAAACGAGACCATTGGTCATGCGGCGGCGCTCGGACTTGTCGGGCCAGGTGGAGATCTCACCCGGCTCGTCATGGAGGCTGTCGCCGACGCCATGACTGGCCAGATTGCGGATGAGCGTATAGCCGCCCTTCTTGGCAGCCTTACCGATAGCCGCGCCGATGTCGGCAAAGGGCGCACCGGCCTTGACCACATTGATCCCGGCCCACATCGCCTTCTTGCCATCGCGGCAGAGCGCTTCAAGGCGCGGATCGCCCTTGCCGATGATGTAGGACGCGCCGCAATCAGCGAAAACACCGTCCTTTTCGGCCGAGACGTCGATATTTATGAGATCGCCTTCGCGCAGCACCCGGCTGCCCGGAATGCCGTGGGCGATTTCTTCATTCACCGAAATGCAGGTGTGGCCCGGAAAATCATAGGTCAGGATCGGGGCCGACCGCGCGCCGTTCTCGGCGAGGATTTTTGCCCCGATCTCATCCAGCTCAAGCGTGGTCATACCCGGCTGCATCGCCGCCGCCATGGCCTCGCGGGCCACGGCACAAATGCGGCCGATGGCCTTGAGTTTTTCCAGCTGCTCTTCGGTGGTGATCGTCAAAACGTCAGGCCTTGTTTGCGAGGTAGTATTTTAGGAGCCCCTGGGTCGAACTGTCGTGCCCTTCCCCGCCCTGCTGGCCCTGAACCTTGGGCAAGAGGGCCTTGGCGAGCTGTTTGCCGAGCTCGACGCCCCACTGGTCGTAGGAATTGACGTTCCAGATGACGCCCTGGACGAACACCTTGTGCTCGTAGAGCGCAACCAGCGCACCGAGCGTCTCAGGCGTCAGCTGCTTGTAGAACAGCGTGTTGGAGGGACGGTTGCCCGGGAACACCTTGTGCGGCGTCAGGGCCTTGATCTCATCCTTGGAGAGCCCCTGCGCCTTGAGCTCGCCGATCACTTCTTCCTCGGTCTTGCCGAGCATCAGTGCCTCGGACTGCGCCAGCACATTGGCCACGAGCTTGTCGTGATGCGGCGGCAGGCTTTCGTGAGGCTGGGCGGCAATCAGGAAATCGCAGGGGATGACGTCAGTGCCCTGATGGATCAGCTGGTAGAAGGCGTGCTGGCCATTGGTGCCGGGCTCGCCCCAGACGATCGGGCCGGTGGACCAGCCAACGGGCTTGCCGCTGAGGGTCACGGACTTACCGTTCGATTCCATATCCTGCTGCTGCAGATAGGCCGGGAAGCGGCTGAGGCGCTGGTCATAGGGCAGGACGGCGTGGGTCGAGAACCCCCAGGCATTGCGATACCAGACGCCAAGCAGACCCATGATGACGGGCAGATTGTCCTCGAGCGGCGTCTCGAGGAAGTGGCGATCCATGGCATCGGCGCCGGCGAGGAATTTTGCGAAATTCTCGTAGCCGACAGCCAGCGCCACCGGCAGGCCGATGGCCGACCACACTGAATAGCGGCCGCCGACCCAGTCCCAGAACCCGAAAATCCGGTCTTCCTGAATGCCGAATTTGGCGCAGGCTTCGATATTGGTCGAAACGGCAGCGAAATGACTGGAGACCGCCTCTTCACCCAGCGCATCAGCGATCCATTTCCGCGCCGAATTGGCGTTGGTCATGGTCTCGTCGGTGGTGAAGGTTTTGGAGGCGACGATGAACAGCGTCTTCTTGGGGTCTAGGCGCTTGAGGATGTCGTGGATATGGGCGCCATCGACATTGGAGACGTAGTGGGCACGCAGATCGGACCGCGTATAGGGCTCCAGCGCCAGCGTGACCATGACCGGGCCGAGATCCGACCCGCCAATGCCGATATTGACGATATCGGTGAACTGCTCGCCGCCATGGCCGCGAATATCGCCATTGCGAACGGCATCGGTGTAGGTCTCGATGGCTTTGAGAACCGCGCGGACGTCGGGCATCACGTCCTTGCCATCCACCTCGACCGGGCGGTCGCCCTGATAGCGCAGCGCCATGTGCATGACGGCGCGGTCTTCAGTGATATTGATGTGCTCGCCTTCGCACATCTGGACGCGGCGGTCTTCCACACCGGCCGCACGCGCCAGGTCGAAAAGCGCAGCCATCACCGTCTCATCGATCCGGTTTTTGGAATAGTCCAGCATGATGCCGGCGCCGCTGGCCGAGAAGCGCTTGAAGCGGTTGGGGTCCTCGGCAAACAGCAGCCGCATGGGCTGTTCGACGATGGCCTTCTTCAGCTTGCCCAGCGCCGCAAAACCGTCCTTACGACCAGCTTTAGCCATGACCGTCTATCCCCTTGAATTACTTACAGAACCGGAAGATCGCCAGCGGCCCATGCCGCGCGTGTTTCGGCTGCAAAATCAGTGAGGCGCCCGGCCTCGATGGCGACGCGCGTCCCCGCCGTCAGTTCTTGATAATAGGCCAGGTTGATCTGGGAAAGCACCATGGCGCCCAAAATCTCTTCCTGCTTAACGAGATGGTGCAGATAGGCGCGGCTCCACCGGCGGCAGTTCGGATTGGGCGAAGCTTCGTCCAGCGGACGGTAGTCATCCTTGTGGCGCGCGTTCTTGAGGTTGATGACCCCGAAGCGCGTATAGGCGTGGCCGTGGCGACCGGCGCGCGTGGGATGGACGCAGTCGAACATGTCGATACCCCGCTCGATGCCACCGAGAATGTCATCAGGCTTGCCGACGCCCATGAGATAGCGCGGGCGATCAACCGGCAGTTCTGGCGTGATGCCGGAGAGGACGCGGAACATGACTTCCTGCGGTTCACCGACGGCCAGGCCACCAACCGCATAGCCATCGAAACCGATGGACTTCAGTCCCTCGGCGGAGCGCACGCGCAGTTCCGGATCGTCGCCACCCTGAACGATGCCGAACAGCGCCCGGTTCTTCTGATTGTTGAAGGCGGTCTTGGAACGGTCTGCCCAACGCAACGACAGCTCCATGGCCCGCTCCATCTCCTTGCGCTCGGCCGGCAGGGAAATGCACTCGTCGAGCTGCATGATGATGTCGCTGTCGAGCAGCGTCTGGATCTCGATCGAGCGCTCCGGCGTCAGCTCATAGGAGGAGCCGTCGATATGCGACTTGAAGGTTACGCCATGCTCGTTGAGCTTGCGCAGCTTGGCCAGCGACATGACCTGGAAGCCGCCGCTGTCGGTCAGGATGGGGCGTTCCCAATCCATGAACGTATGCAGGCCACCCAAAGAGGCAACACGCTCGGCACCCGGGCGCAGCATGAGGTGATAGGTGTTGCCCAGGAGGATATCGGCGCCGGTCTCGCGGACCTGCTCCGGGTACATGGCCTTGACCGTGCCCGCCGTACCCACCGGCATGAAGGCGGGGGTGTGGATGGGGCCGCGGGGCGTGTCGATACGGCCGCGCCGTCCCATGCCATCTTGGGCCAGAAGGGAGAAGGTGACCTGTTTTTCTGTCGTCGTGCTCATGGGGCCGGGTTCTAGCCCTTTGACGGGCTGGGGACAATGACCCGATGCTGGATCGGCGACTGATTTCAGCCATCATCGCCGCAAGAACTGTTGCTCATCACTCTGATTCCGTCTCGAGAGATCTTCATGCGTCTCATTGCCCTCATCGCCGCCAGCGCCACCCTCCTCTCCGCCACGGGGATCGCCACTGCCAAGGACAAGGGCAGCCCCGTCCGCGAGGGCAGCTATTACGGCTCCGGCGAGGGCGATCTGACGGTCAACCTCAAGCACATCGAGAACGACGTTTTCGCCATAACCATGGAGACGCTCGTGCCCATGGACGACAACATGCCCGGCTGTGCCGGCGGGATTGATGGCGAGGTGATCCTCTCGGCCACCGGCGGCAATTTTTTCGTCGAGAACGAGGATTATGTGGCCGGCTCGGACAACCGGCTGATGAACGAGCGCTATTGCGAAGTCGAACTGGTTTTTGATGCCGACGGCTTCCTCGTCATCACCGAGAAGGACGGCTGCCTCGCCTACCACGGCGCTGCCTGCGGCTTCTCCGGCACGCTTGTTCACGAAAGCGCTGCGGGCTGAGGACCTGCGAGGGCGCCTAGCGCATTGCCTCGATCGCGCCCATCCCCAGATTGATGACACCGAAAACAAGTCCCACCTCGACCGCAAGGCCGAGGAGGCACACCAGCACGCCCAGGAAGACCCCGATGCCATCGCGATTGAGCATGGAGAAGGCGAGGATACAGAGCCCGACATTGGGCACGGCGTTGACGAATGGGATGGGGATGGTCATGGCGACGCTGATCACCATAGTGAAAATACCGTAGGGCACGGTGGCCTCAACGCCGGTCAGCCAACGCAGGCGCGGCCGGGAGAACCGAGCGATGATTGCGGTGACCCTGGCGACCTGCTCGCTGGCCAGCAGCAGCGGTTTCAGCGGCAGCTTGCGCCGTCCGATGAGGTCCGGGAGGCGGATCGGCTTGCCCAGCACCATGGCAAGCGCCACGGCGAACGTGGTCCAGGCGATGGTGCCGCCAAATCCCGGTGGCCCCGGGATCATGTTGAGGAGGGTCAGCATGAGGATCAGCAGGCGGTGCGCGTGTGGTCCCATCGCTGTTATAAGATCGGAGAAGGTGAGGTGCGAAGCCTCACCCTCCGCTGAAATGCGCCGCAGCACGGATATGATGCGGTTAACGTGTCGCGTTATCGGGGCGGACCGTGCGGTCACACCGCGTCCTCGTCGTCGCGGCTCCGATCCCGGAACAGCAGCGAGGAATCGCCATAGGAATAGAACCGGTAACCACCAGCGATCGCATGGGCGTATGCCGCCTTCATGGTGTCGAGACCTGAGAAAGCGCTCACCAGCATGAACAGGGTCGATTTCGGCAGATGGAAATTAGTCATCAGCAGGTCGACGGTGCGGAAGCGGAAGCCCGGCGTGATGAAGATGTCGGTATCGCCCATAAAGGGCTGCAGCGTGCCGGTTGCGCGGGATGCGGTCTCGAGGAGACGCAGGCTGGTGGTGCCAACGGCGACGCAGCGGCCGCCAGCGGCACGGCGGGCATTGATGCGCTCGACCGTCGCCTGATCAATCTCGCCCCATTCGGAATGCATGACGTGGTCGTCGGTGTCGTCCGCCTTCATCGGCAGGAAGGTCCCTGCCCCGACATGCAGTGTCACCCGTTCGATGGTGACGCCGATATCGGAAATCTGCTGGAGCAGCTTTTCGGTGAAATGCAGCCCGGCGGTCGGCGCAGCAACGGCGCCGTCCTCGGCGGCATAGACCGTCTGGTAGTCGACCTTGTCGCGCTCTTCGATGCCGCGCTTCGCCCCGATATAGGGCGGCAACGGCATGGCGCCGTGGGACTTGATCGCCTCGTCGAGCTCGGCGCCGCCCAGTTCAAATTCCAGCGTGACCTCGCCGGTATCGCCTTTGCCGGCCACACGGGCGCGCAGGGCGTCGGCGTCACCATTGCCGAGTTCGAGTTCGTCCAGCAGCGCTAGCTTCTTGGCTGGACGGGCAAAGGCGCGCCATGTATGCGCGTCGACGCGCTTGTGGAGGTTGAAGGACACATTGGCCCGAAGCTCCCCGCGCACCCGCGTTCCCTTGAGCTCAGCCGGCAGCACGCGCGTGTCGTTGACAACGAGCACGTCTCCGGGCTGCAGGAGGGTGAGGAGATCGGGGATGTGCCGATCTTCAATGGGCTCGCCCGGACGCACCAGCAGCAGCCGCGCGCTGTCGCGGGGCTCTGCCGGATGAAGGGCAATGAGGTTTTCGGGCAGGTCGAAGTCGAATTCTGATACGCGCATGGCGCCTCGTTAGCATTTCCTGACCCAAGCCGAAACGGGGCAGACGCAACGAAGTTGCCACGCTTCAGAAGATGCGGATCATGATCGCGCCGACAACCAGCAGCGCCGCACCGGCGAGGCGGCCCATGGATATTTCGCGCACGGCCATGCCCATGAAGCCGATCTTGTCGAGAAACATGCCGCCGACCAATTGTCCGGCCACGGACAGGGCCATGACGGCGGCAGCGCCGATCATCGGCGTCAGCATGATGTTGGAGAAGACATAGATCGCGCCCAACACCCCGCCGGCCACGAACATCCACGGCGCGGGGGCGGCGAAATCGATCGGGATATTGGCAAAGTGGCTATAGGCGAAGGCGATAGCCCAGAGGAAGATCGCGCCAGCCACGAAGGAAACGCCGGCCGCAGCAATCGGCACATTCAGCGCCCGCCCGAGCTGCGCATTGATCGGCGCCTGAGTGGCGATGCACGCGCCGGCGACGATGCCGAGCAGCGCCCAGAGCACAGTTTCCATCTTCAATTGCTAACCTGAGACTTGCCGGTTGATCCGGCCTGAATGCCGGAAACACCATGATGGACACGATTCCCGGGCAGTGTCATCGGTCGGCGGCAACGAAAAAGGCGCCTGCGACCGCGGAGGTTGCAAGCGCCTTTAGGATCGGCAGATGCCGGCAGAAAAGTCTTAGGCAGCGATGTCTGCTGCGACCTTGACAGAGATCATCTTGTCCGGATTGACGACGGGCTCGCCGCGCTTGATCTGGTCGACATTTTCCATGCCTTCGACAACCTTGCCCCAGACGGTGTACTGGCGGTCGAGGAAGCGGGCGTCGTCAAAGCAGATGAAGAACTGCGAATTGGCGCTGTCCGGGTTCTGGGCGCGAGCCATGGAGGCGACGCCACGAACGTGCGGCTCGGCGCTGAATTCGGCCTTGAGGTCCGGATACTGCGAACCGCCGGTACCACGACCCTGCGGGCAACCGGTCTGGGCCATGAAGCCCTCGATCACGCGGTGGAACACGATACCATCGTAAAAACCTTCACGGGCCAGCTTCTTGATATGGGCGACGTGGTTCGGAGCCAGGTCGGGACGCATCTCGATGACGACATTGCCCTTGGTGGTTTCGATGACGAGGGTGTTTTCGGGATCGGCGTAATCGGCCATTTGAAAGTTCCTTTTTCGGATGGTGCCCGGATGTAAGCGGGATGAATGGCGAGCGCAAGGCAAGAGCGCCATTCACTAGAGAGTGTGCGCAACCACCTGACCATTGCGGAGGGTGACGATACGGTCGGCTCGGCGGGCCAGATCGTAATTGTGCGTGGCAATCAGCGCGGCAGCGCCTTCGTTGCGGATGAGCGACTGCAGGGCTTCAAACACCCGGTCGCTGGTCTCCGGATCGAGATTGCCGGTAGGCTCGTCTGCGAGGATGACGCGCGGATGATTGGCCGCAGCACGGGCGATGGCGACGCGCTGCTGCTCACCACCCGAGAGTTCGGCCGGACGATGATCGGCGCGATGGCCGACACCCAGAAGATCGAGCAGTTCCTGCGCTCGCACCCTGGCGGCCTCCGGGCTCTGTCCGTCGATCAGCTGCGGCATGGCCACATTCTCGATGGCCGAGAATTCGGGCAGCAGATGATGGAACTGGTAGACATAGCCGACGGTCGAGCGACGCAACTGCGTGCGGCCACGGTCGTTGAGGCCACTGGTCTTGACCCCGACGATCTCGACCTCGCCCGCCTGCGGCGCTTCGAGCAGCCCGCAGAGATGGAGCAGTGTCGACTTGCCTGCGCCCGAGGGGGCGACCAGGGCGACGAGTTCACCGCTTTCGACCACCATATCGGCGGCCTCGAGCACGCGAACCATGCGTTCGCCCTCGCCATAATGGCGATGGACACCGGAGAGGCGCAGGTGGGGATTACTCATAGCGCAGCGCCTCGATTGGATCATATTGAGCGGCACGCCACGCCGGATAGAGCGTCGCCAGGAAGCTCAGCCCCAGCGCCAACGCCACCACCACGGTGACCTCCACCGGATCTGTCTTGCTCGGCAGTGCCGAGAGGAAGAACACTTCCGGCGGGAAGAGCGCGATGCCCAGCGTGTTGGAAATGGCGGCGCGAAGGGTCTCGGCATTTGCGGCAACGATCAGACCGAGGACCAGCCCGGTCAGCGTGCCGATGACGCCGATGGCGGTGCCGGTGATCGAGAAGATGCGCATGATGGCGCCGCGTGTCGCGCCCATGGTGCGCAGCACCGCGATATCCTTGCCCTTGTCCTTCACCAGCATGACGAGGCTGGAAATAATGTTGAAGGCGGCCACGAGGATGATCATCGACAGGATAGTGAACATCACAACGCGCTCGACCTGCAGCGCCGAAAAGAAGGTTTCGTTGCGCTGCTGCCAGTCCGTCAGCACCATGGGGCGCAGCTCGGTCTTGGCCTGCAGGCGATCCCGCATCAGGGTGATGGCATCCGGGTTCTGGATGAAAATTTCGACGGCCGAGGCCTGCCCCACGCGCTCATAGGCGGCGTCGATTTCCGCGTCGCTGGCCATGGGGTCGAGCGGGCCCATGCCGGGCTTGAGGACATCTTCGTAGAGCTTGAAATAATCCTGCGCCGGGCCGAGCGGCATGTACATGAAGTAGCTGTCGAACTCGACCATGCCGACGTTGAAGATGGCATTGACCGGGTAGGAGCGGATCTGCGGGGTCGAGCCGAATGGCGTCATGGCGCCGTCAGGATTGATGATCTGGACCTGATCGCCGATGGTCACGCCCAGCGTCTGCGCCAGGCGATAGCCGATAGCGACGCCGTTGAGCTCGTCCCAATCCTCAAAGCTGCCAAGCTCGGCCGAACTGTGCAGCAGGCTGAGCTTGCTGAGGTTTTCCTCATCCATGCCGCGAACGCTGACACCGGCCGAACTGCCGCGACCGGAGGCAAGCACCTGCCCTTCCACGAAGTAGACCGCATAGGTGACACCCTCGACGGTCTCGATGGCGTCGACGGTGTCCTTGTAGTCGGTAAACTTGCTCTCGATCGGAAAGGCCGTGAAATGGCCATTGAGCCCCAGGATCTTGTCCAGGAGTTCGGCGCGGAAGCCGTTCATCACCGACATCACCACGATCAGCGTGGCAACCCCGATGGCCACGCCAACCATGGTGAGGCTGGCGATGACCGAGATGAAAGCTTCCTTGCGCCGCGCGCGCAGATAGCGCCCAGCAATCATCCACTCGAACCGGGCAAAGGGTCGATTTGCCCGGATCACCGGGGTCTGCTGAGCGCTTTGGGTCAAATGTTGTCCATCCGCTGGGGTTCGATGAGGCCACGCAGACGTTCGACTGCGGCAGAGATCGGCAGCGTTTCACGCTCGCCGCTCTTGCGATGCTTGATTTCGACTTCGCCCGATTTAAGGCCGCGCGGTCCGAGAATGATCTGGTACGGGATGCCGACGAGATCGGCCGTGGCAAACTTGCTGCCGGCAGGCTGGTCACGGTCGTCATAGAGCATGTCGAGACCCGCCGCCGTCAGCTCACCATAGAGCTTGTCGCAAGCAGCGTCGGTGTCGGCGTCGCCGGCCTTGAGGTTGATCAGCACAGCTTCAAACGGCGCGACGGAGACCGGCCAGACAATGCCGTTCTCGTCGTGGCTGGCTTCGATGATGGCCGGCACGACGCGGGTCAGGCCGATGCCATAGGACCCCATGTGCACGATGGTTTCCTTGCCATCCGAACCGGTGACGCTGGCCTTCATCGGCTCCGAGTACTTCGTGCCGAAATAGAAGATGTGACCGACTTCGATGCCGCGGGCCGAGACGCGCTTGTCTTCGGGCACGCTGGATTCGTATTCGGCGTGATCGACCATTTCTTCGGTGGCCGCATAGAGCGAGGTCCAGTCGTTGAAGATCGGCTTGAGGTCGCCGCGGAAGTCGACGTCCTTGCCCGGGATCGGCTTGTCCAGCAGGTCGCGGTGGCAGAACACCTGGCTTTCGCCAGTTTCGGCCAGAATGATCCACTCATGGCTGAGATCGCCACCGATCGGGCCGGTGTCGGCGCGCATCGGGATGGCAGTCAGGCCCATGCGAGCATAGGTGCGCAGATAAGCCACGAACATGCGCTCATAGGCGGCGACGGCGCGATCCTTGTCGAGATCGAAGGAATAGGCATCCTTCATCAGGAATTCGCGGCTGCGCATGGTGCCGAAGCGCGGACGCACCTCGTCACGGAACTTCCACTGGATGTGGTAGAGGTTCAGCGGCAGGTCCTTGTAGGACTTCACATAGGTCCGGAAGATGTCGGTGATCATCTCCTCATTGGTGGGACCATAGAGGAACTCGCGCTCGTGCCGATCCTCGATGCGCAGCATTTCCTTGCCGTAGGCTTCGTAACGGCCGGACTCGCGCCAGAGGTCCGCAGACTGGATGGTGGGCATCAGCAGTTCGATCGCTCCGGAGCGGTTCTGCTCCTCCTCGATGATCTTCTGGACCTTCATCAGCACCTTGTAGCCGAGCGGCAGCCAGGAATAGAGGCCGGAGGCCTGCTGGCGGATCATGCCGGCCCGCAGCATCAGGCGATGGGAAACAATCTCGGCTTCCTTCGGCACATCACGGAGCACCGGCAGAAAATAGCGGGAAAGGCGCATGGGATCTCCGGAAAAAACGCGCTTCGACTCAAGGTTTCGTTGATGCCCACTCAGAGCCCAACCGTCCATACGTTTCAAGCATGCTAGCCATGCAGAATCCACGTGACAGGATGAATTTCTGTTGTTAGGTTCCCGGCACAATAAAACGAAGCGGTTCAAACCGCTGTACTTCGACAACGTCAAGGGAGGAGCGTTGGCAGCCGCCTCGTAGCGTGCCTAAGACCAACGTATTGTCGAAACAACTCAATCAAGCGGGGCCTCGTGCCCCGCTTTTTTGTTTGTTTGTTATTTGGAGGCAAGGACTTATGGCAAACGCTTCAACTCTGCGAACAATCGCCCTGGGCCTCGAGGGCACCGAGGAGAAGCGTAAGCGGTGTTCCGTCCCCACCTTCCGTCCTTTCGTCGGCCGTGAGATCCCGCATGTGTTGATGTCAGTGCGGGAGTTTCTCCATGGACGCTCCATTGGAGCTTCTCACAAGTGGCGGGAGACGGCGGCGCAATCGGCAGTGGCCCGATGAGGTGAAGGCGCGGATTGTCTCCGAAACGCTTCGTCCAGGGGCGACCGTTGGTGAAGTTGCGGCGCGGCATGGTCTGAAGGCCAACCATGTCTGCTCTTGGCGAACCCTTGCGCGGAACGGGAAGCTGGTGCTGCCGGCGCCAGAAGATGCGGTAGAGTTTGCGACGCTGATGGTCGCTCCGGTTGTTGGGGATGTGACGTCAGCGGAGCCGGTGGCGTCGGCTGGGCCGGAGGTCGTGGTGGGTTCGGTGGCCATTCGGCTGGAGCCAGGCGCTTCGGCGGCCCGGATTGCCTCGGTGGTCCACGCGCTGCTGGCGGCCTCATGATCTTTCCTTCCAACCGAGTGCGGATCATGGTGGCGACCAAGCCGATCGACTTCCGCAAAGGCCACGACAGTCTGGCGGCGCTGGTCAAGAATGTGTTGCACGAGGACCCGTTCACCGGCACGGTCTTTGTGTTCCGCGCCAAAAAGACCGATCGGCTAAAGTTGCTCTACTGGGATGGCACGGGCTTGGTCATGGCCTACAAGCGACTTGAAGAGCACAGCTTTAGCTGGCCTGCGGTGACGGATGGGGTGATGACGTTGAGCCATGCGCAGTTCGAGACGCTGTTCTCTGGGCTCGACTGGCGGCGGGTTCGGGCAGTGGAAGCGCGGGCCCCAGAAGCGGTCGAATAACTGCGGCAGGATGACTCAGGGCCTGTCTTTCTGCGGGATCGGCGGCGCCTGATCTGGTAGATTCTGGTCATGCTCAATGCCGCCGAACTTCCTGACGATATTGCCGCCCTCAAGGCGATGCTGATCGCCGCGGAGGTGCGTGATCAGCGCAAGGATGAGCGGATCGCCCAACTGGAAAAGCTGGTCGCTGCGTTCAAGCAGGCAGCCTTCGGGCGTCGATCGGAAAAGAGCGACCCAGACCAGTTCGAGCTGGCGCTGGAGGATCTGGAAACGGCAATCGCGGTTGTCCAGGCCGAGGAGGACGCCGAGGACCGATCGGCCCGGCGGCCGGCCAAACCCCGCAGCGCCAATCGTGGTTCGCTCCCCAAGCACCTGCCGCGGATCGAGGAGATCATCGAGCCCCAAAGCCTGGTCTGTGGCTGCGGCGGTTGCCTGCACCGCATTGGCGAGGACGTCTCCGAGCGGCTCGACGTGATCCCTGCCCAGTTCCGCGTGATCGTGACCCGTCGCCCTAAATATGCCTGCCGGTTCTGCACGGACGGCGTGGTGCAAGCCCCGGCGCCCGGACGGTTGATCCCGGGCGGGCTGCCAACCGAGGCCATGGTCGCTCATGTCCTGGTCAGCAAGTACGCCGATCACCTGCCGTTGTATCGCCAGGCCCAGATCTTTAGCCGTCAGGGTGTTGATCTGGACCGTTCAACCCTCGCCGACTGGGTTGGTCGGGCCGCCTTCGAGCTGCGCCCGGTCTATGATGCCCTGCTGGCGGATCTGAAGCGGTCATCAAAGCTGTTCATGGACGAAACTCGCGCGCCGGTGCTCGATCCCGGTACCCGAAAAACCAAGACCGGTTACTTCTGGGCCCTAGCCCGCGATGATCGGCCCTGGAGTGGCACCGCGCCACCCGGTGTTGCCTTCACCTACGCGCCCGGCCGAGGCGGCCTTCATGCCGAACGGATCTTGCAGGGCTTTGGCGGCATCCTGCAGGTGGATGGCTATGCCGGCTATAATCGGCTGATCGCGCCTGGACGCGTCGGTTCGAATATCAGGCTCGCCTATTGCTGGGCCCATGCCCGCCGCAAGTTGGTGGATATAACGCGCGCGGGAAACGCCCCTATTGCGGAAGAGGGTGTGAGGCTGATCCGCGAACTCTATTCCATCGAGGCCGATATCCGAGGCCAGGGCCCGGATGACCGCCTGGCTGCGCGCCAGCAGAGATCGGCGCCGGCCGCCGCCCGGATAAGAGAATGGCTCGATCATCATCGCGCCCGCGTGTCCGCGAAAGCGCCCCTCGGGGAGGCACTGGGCTACATCGCCAAATACTGGCCGGGGTTGGTGCTATTCCTGGCCGATGGCCGCATCGAGCTCGACAACAATGCCGTCGAGCGGACTATCCGTCCGATTGCGCTGAACCGGAAAAACGCGCTCTTTGCCGGTCATGATGCTGGCGCCGAAAACTGGGCCGTCATCGCCTCGCTGATCGAAACCTGCAAGCTGAACGGCGTCGACCCCTACGCTTGGCTCGCCACGACCCTCCGCGCCCTCGTGAGCGACCACAAGCAGAGCCGCATCAACGATCTGCTGCCGTGGAATTATGCTTCACAGCTGGGCGATTGACGCTGTTGGCTCTGGCGGCATAATCGGAAATCACCAGCAACGAGGCGCCCTCTACGAACGATCAAGACGACCCCAACCTGGTCACATCAGGCAAGAGCCAGCGGGTAGTCGTTGATGGCTATGCCTTCTTCATCAACATCCATCGTCTCGAAACCGACGAGACATGGAACCTGGAGGTCGTGGACTATCAGGACGCCAGCCACGTCTGGGACGACCAGTTCCGGTCCGACAGCGAGGCACGAGATGCAGCCCTGGCCGCACTGAAAAGCGAGGGCGCCATCGCCTTCATGCGCGGCAACAACGTCGTGCAGTTCCCGAGATCCTGACACCTACGTGGCCGCAGAACACCGCTTACGGAGAAGCCCCATTTTGACCGGGCGGCCTTCCGGGTCAGGCGCATCTACGTCAGGCTGGCTGCCGATGGGCTCACCGCCAATGTGAAATTGCTGCCGGAAGAACAATTGCTCAAATGCGAAGTCGCGCCCGAACTTTTTAGCCCCGTGCCCAATGCATGGGGCAGACAGGGCTGGACGGTCATAAACTTGCGGGAGGCCACCGATGCCGACCTCTACGCAGTGCTGGAAATGGCGCACGCCCATGCGGTGAGGTGAGGCCACACGGTCCAGCCGAACGTCGGACACAAAAAACCCGCCGGACTGGCGTCGGGCGGGTGTTTATTCAGCGGTTCCAGTAGCGATGGAGCGTCTCGTTGGACATGCCCCAGAAGAGGAGCGCAGTGACCACGATCGCCACCCCAGTCGCCAGAAGGATCTTGAACCCGATGCGCGGCAGAACGGGCGAGCCCGGATCCGTACCACTGACGATCTCGGCACCAGTCTCGTGGTGGCTTTTATTGCCAATCGGCAGGACTGTCACAAATGACAGCCACCAGATGATGAAAAAGACTGCGGCGAGGGACATGAACTGCATGGCGTCTCTTATCCGTTAAATAGGTCGGGCGCGAAAGAAGCTATCTTGTCGCGCCCGTTCAACTTTACACGCGGTGAACGAAGACGTTCACGTTCGGCTTGCGGCCCCAGAATGCGTTGAGCTCATTGCGGATGGCCTTGAAGAGGGCCGAACCCAGCACATCGGGATCCGAACGGCGCTTGGGTGGCATCGACTTGATGACACCACCGACCGTGTCCTCGACCAGATAGACGATGGACTCGTCCTCGGTTTCGGGCAGGCCCTCGATGACATACTGCGGGCCAGAGACGACATGGCCACTGGAATTGACGCAGAGGCTGACCACGACATGGCCGCCGAAGGACAGGCGGCGACGACCTTTCACGCCGCTCTCTTCGGGCGTGCAGAGCACGAGACCGTCGAGATAGAGCTCGCCGGTGCGCACTTCTGCCGGGAAGGTCATTGGCTCAGGGAAGAGACGGACCATGTCGCCATTGCGCGCTTCGCACACATTGGGAATGCCCTCTTCGCGACCAAGCTTTGCATGGGCGGCCAGGTGCATGGCTTCGCCGTGCACCGGCACCAGCACTTCCGGCTTCACCCACTTGTAGAGCTGGCGCAGCTCGTCGCGGCGCGGATGGCCGGTGACATGCACCAGCGCATCGTTCTGGGTGATGAGCTCGACGCCCTTGTCGATGAGCAGGTTCTGGATGTCGATGACTTCGCGCTCATTGCCCGGAATTGCCCAGGACGAGAAGATCATCCGGTCGCCGGCGTTGAGATCGATGACCGGGTGGTCACCGCGCGCAATGCGGGCGATGGCGGCGCGGGCTTCACCCTGGCTGCCGGTACAGATCAGCACGCACTTGTCGCGCGGCACGGACTTGTAGGCATCCTGGTCCAGCACGGGCGGCAGGCCCTCGAGCATGCCAAGCTCCTTGGCGATGCCCATGATGCGATGGAGGGAGCGCCCCGACATCACCACCTGGCGGCCGTTCTGATGGGCGGCGCGCACGATGGAGACGACGCGGCCCACGTTGGAGGCGAAGGTGGTGACGGCAACACGATGCGGCGCTTCAGCGATCAGGGCTGCGAGCGTCGCGCCGATTTCGGCCTCGCTCGGGCTCTGCCCATCCTTCATCGCATTGGTCGAGTCGCAGATGAGCGCCAGCGGCAATTCGGTGTCGCCGCCGATGGCCTGGAGGCGAGCGAAGTCGGTCGGATTACCCATGGTCGGGGTCGGATCGAGCTTCCAGTCGCCGGTGTGCAGCACGCGTCCGACCGGCGTGGTGATCAGCAGCGCATTGGCCTCGGGGATCGAGTGGGCGACATTGATCGCCTCGATGGTAAACGGGCCGATGTTGAACGGCTTGCCCGGACGCATGATGGTGATGTCGACGTTTTCGACGATCCCGTCCCCTGCCCGCTTGGCCGCCAGCATCGCGGCCGTAAACGGCGTCGCATAGACCGGCTTGTCAAAGACAGGCCAGAGGTCGAGCACGGCGCCATAGTGATCTTCGTGGCTGTGGGTCAGGATGAGCGCGAGCACGTCGTCGGCGTTTTCCTCGAGAAACTCGGGGTTCGCCATGATCAGCTCGATGCCGGGCAGGTCCGGGCCGCCGAAGCTGACGCCGCAATCGACAACAATCCACTTGCGGGAGCGCGCCGGACCAAAACCGTACGCGCCCATATTCATGCCGATTTCACCGACGCCGCCAAGCGGCACGAAGACAAGCTCATCCCTTGGGGATTTGGCCATGGGTCTTTCTATCCTTGTTCTGGCCGGACGCCGCGCGAACTCTGGTCGCCGGTCGCCCTGCCTTTTTTGTGGTCAGCTTCGGGCGCTGGCCGTTGCCCCAAAATGTACATCCCCGGCGGTAATGGTGATGCGCGCGCCTTCATCGTCGCGCATGATCAACCGTCCGGCGGAATCGATCGTTTCAAAGATGCCGTTTCGTACGACACCATCCTGAGTGACGGCGACCGGAGCGCCCAAGCCTGCAGCCGAATGGCGCCAGAGATCGAGCACTGCTCCAATACCTCTGCCATCGGCCCACAGGCCGAATGCTTCGACCCAAGCCTCGGACAAGGCTTCGAACACGTCTTCTGCGGATCGCTCTATGCCGAGCGTACGCAGAGAGGTCG
Source organism: Devosia sp. SD17-2 (assembly GCF_029201565.1). Classification (GTDB taxonomy): domain Bacteria; phylum Pseudomonadota; class Alphaproteobacteria; order Rhizobiales; family Devosiaceae; genus Devosia. The sequence continues at coordinate 2,152,024 of NZ_CP104002.1, read as the reverse complement.
CTGGATAAGGCAAATCCGAAGGCGCTGCAACGACGTTAACGCCGATCCCGATGACAATGGCTTGCCGACCATCCCGCGTTCGGGCCGCTTCGAGCAGGATACCGGCCAGCTTGGCCCCGTCGGCGAGCACGTCATTTGGCCATTTGAGCGCCACTCGGGCGCGGCCATCCCAGGTCTCGACACTCTGCAACATGCCCTGGGGGAGGATTGTGCCAAGTGCCTTGGCGAGCGCGACGCCGGCAACAAAGCCGAGAGTTGCAATCATATCGGGATCGGTGTCGGGAATTACCAGCAGGCTCGCGGCAAGATTTCCGGGCGTCGACTGCCAGGCGCGTCCGCGCCGCCCCCGCCCTGCGGTCTGCTGAAGAGCTGCAAACCAGATGCCGCCAGGATCACCCGCGGCAGCCGCCGCGAGTGCTTCAGTGTTGGTCGAGCCAATCTCGTCGAAACCGGCAACGCGATATCCCGCGGTCCGGGCCTTGGCCCCAAGTGCGAAGTTTGCCACCTAGAACAGGCTTCCCGCAGCAGTCTGCGCCAACGACGTCAGCGGATTGCCGAGGGTGAAGTAGTAGGTGACGACGAGAAAGCCGCTCGCGGCCATGATGACATTGAGTTCACCGGGCACAGCAACGAACTGGGTCTTCGGCTCGTCAAAGTACATCGTCTTGATCACGCGCAGATAGTAATACGCGCTAACTGCCGAGGCGAGCATGCCGATGACCGAGAGCACATAGAGATTGGCTTCGATCGCGGCGAGGAACACCTGCCACTTGGCGAAGAACCCGGCCAGCGGCGGCAGGCCGATCAGCGAGAACATCAGAACGGCCATGATCGCGGCCACGAATGGACGCGCCTGGGCCGCACCGGCCATGTCGTCGATGTTCTCGACATAGCCATTCTCGGTGCGCAGCGACAGGATGCAGGCAAAGAGGCCGGCCGTCATGATCACATAGATGGCCATGTAGATCGCAACGCCTTCGACACCCACCTGCGTGCCCGACGAAAGGCCCACGAGCGCAAAACCGACGTGGCCAATCGACGAATAGGCGATCAGGCGCTTGATCGACTTCTGCCCGATCGCCGCAAAGGCAGCCAGAACCATGGAGGCGATGGACAGGAAGATGACGACCTGCTGCCAGTCGCGGCTGATCGGCTCGAAAGTATCCATGACGAGACGGATCATCAGCGACATGGCGGCCACCTTGGGGGCCATGGCGAAGAAGGCAGTGACCGGGGTCGGAGCGCCCTCATAGACGTCCGGCGTCCACATGTGGAACGGCACGGCCGAAATCTTGAAGGCAACGCCTGCGAGCAGGAACACAAGGCCGAAGATCAGGCCGATGGAGCGGCCCTCGGTGGCGATTGCGGCCGAGATGGCGCCGAGATTGGTGTGGCCGGTAAAGCCATAGACCAGCGATGCACCATAGAGCAGCATGCCTGACGAAAGCGCGCCGAGGACGAAATACTTGAGGCCCGCTTCGGAAGCCCTGGGGTCATCGCGCTTGATGGCGGCCATGACGTAAAGCGAGAGCGACTGGAGCTCGAGACCGACGTAAAGGCTCATCAGATCATTGGCCGAAACCATGATCAGCATGCCCAGCGTCGCCAGTACAGCGAGTACGGAATACTCGTATTTATGGACGCCGTGCTGCTCGGAATTGTTGCGCGCCAAGAGCAGCGCCAGCACAGCGCCACCAATGACGATCAACTTCATGTAGCGCGAGAACGCGTCGGAAATGAACAGGCCATTGAAGATGATGCCGTCCGACGGCATCACCGCAATGACCACGCCGGCCGCAAGCAGCAGGCCCATGGAGAGCAGCGACACAACGTCGGAGCGCTCCTTGTTGATCACCACGCCGAGCAGCAGCAGCACCAGTGCGCCGACTGCCAGCAGCAGTTCGGGATAAGCGGGAGCCAGGCTCGCGAAATCAGTAACGTCAGAGTTCACGTCGGTCTCCTAATGCGCAGCAGGCGCGGCCGCAGCCGGCTGTGCCTCGCCCGTGGGCGCGACATATTCGAGGGGAGCCCGGGCATCAGCCAGGGACACGGCGGGGTCGAGCCCGACCGCAGTGGCGTAGTGGGCCACAAGGTTGTTCACCGCAGAAGCCGTCGTATCGAGGATCGGCGCCGGATAGAAACCGAAGACGATGATCATCACGATCAGCGGATAGAGCGTGACCTTCTCGCGCAGATTGAGATCGAGAATACCCTTGAGGCCTTCCTTGGTCAGTGCGCCGAAGATCACCCGGCGATAGAGCCAAAGCGCGTAGCAGGCCGAGAAGACCATGCCGAATGCCGCGCCAAACGCCACCCAGGTATTGACCTGGAACACGCCGATCATGGTCAGGAACTCACCGACGAAGCCCGACGTGCCCGGAAGCCCGACATTGGCCATGGTGAAGACCATGAAGGCGAAGGCATATTTCGGCATGCGCTCGACTAGGCCGCCATAGGCCTCGATGTCGCGCGTGTGCATGCGGTCGTAGATGACGCCGACGGCAAGGAAGAGCGCGCCCGACACCAGACCATGCGAGATCATCTGGAACATGGCGCCCTGGATACCCAGCGCGTTGCCCGCAAAGATGCCCATGGTCACAAAGCCCATGTGCGCCACGGAAGAATAGGCGATTAGCTTCTTGATGTCGGTCTGCACCAGAGCCACTACCGAGGTGAGGATGATCGCAGCAACCGAAAGGAAGAAGACGAAATTGGCGAAATAGGCCGAGGCGTCCGGGAACATCGGCAGCGAGAAGCGCAGGAACCCGTAGCCGCCTAGCTTGAGCAGGATCGCCGCTAGGATAACGGAGCCAGCGGTCGGTGCTTCCACGTGCGCTTCCGGCAGCCAGCGATGGAATGGCCACATCGGCATCTTCACGGCCAGCGAGGCGAAGAACGCCAGCCACAGCCAGAACTGCATGCTCTCCGGGAATTCGTGGGTGAGCAGGCGCGAGATGTCGGACGTGCCGGCATTCCAGTACATGGCCATGATGGCCAGCAGCATCAGCACCGAACCGATGAAGGTGTAGAAGAAGAACTTGTAGGCCGCCTGGATGCGGCGCTTGCCGCCCCAGATACCGATGATGAGGAACATCGGCAGCAGCGTGCCTTCGAAGAACACATAGAACATTGCCAGGTCGAGCGTGGTGAACACGCCGATCATCAGCATTTCCAGGACGAGGAATACGATCATGTATTCCTTGACCCGATGCTCGATGGATTCCCAGCTGGCCAGGATACAGAACGGCATCAAGAGCGCCGAGAGCACCACGAACAGCACCGAGATGCCGTCGACGCCCACGCGATAGCCAATGCTGTCGCCGAGCCAGTTGAAGTTCACGACGAACTGGAAGCCGGGATTGGACGGATCGAAGGCCGACCACATCCACAGCGACAGCACCAGGGTCACGACCGTGGTGGCAAGGGCGATCCAGCGGATCGCTCCAACCGCCGTCTTTGGCGAAAGGAGGATCAGCGCTGCCCCAAGAAGCGGCAGGAACGTCAGAAGCGTGAGGATAGAATTCTCAAAGGTCATCAGATCAGTCCCCCGGCCGCGATGGCCCAGGTCAGCAGCGCCGCGATGCCGATCAGCATGGCGAAGGCATAGTGATAGAGATAGCCCGACTGCAGCTTGACCACCCAGGAGGTGACATCCTGCACGCGACGGCCAAGGCCCTCGGCGATCTTGCCGTCAACCAGCCAGTCATCGAACCCCTTCCACACCGCACGGCCGATCCACAGGGTCGGGCGCACGAAGATGAAGTTGTAGAGCTCGTCGAAGTACCACTTGTTGAGCAGGAACTTGTAGAGGCCGGGATTGGCGGCAGCCAGCTTGCCCGGCACGTCGGGGCGCTTGATGTACATGTACCAGGCGGCGACGAAGCCGATGATCATGGAGATGGTCGCGCTCCACTTCACCCAAAGCGGCACATGGTGCGCATCTTCGATGACCTGGTGATCGACATAGATCGACCCGGCGAAGAAGTGCTCGATGTGCTCCACGTCGTGGAAGAACATGCCGTAGAACACCACACCCGCCAGCACTGCGCCGACAGCCAGCACGTAGAGCGGCACCAGCATGACGTTGGGCGCTTCATGGGCATTGTCATAGGCCGAGCCATGGGGATGGTGGGCGTGGTCATGCCCGTGATGCTCGTCATGGCTTTCCAGAGCCGAATGTGCCGGGTCAGGATGCGGGCCTTCGCCATGGTGCTGCGCATCGCGCGGCGAACCGTGGAAGGTCAGGTGGATCAGGCGCCACGAGTAGAAGCTCGTGAACAGCGCGGCGATCACCAGCAGCCAGAAAGCGAGGCTGCCGACATTGCCACCGACCGCATAGGCGCTTTCGATGATCGAATCCTTGGAGAAGAAGCCGGCAAAGCCGATGCTTGTCCCCGGGATACCGACGCCGGTCAGCGCCAGCGTGCCAATCAGCATCATCGCATAGGTGATCGGGATCTTCTTCTTGAGCCCGCCCATGTTCCGCATGTCCTGCTCATGGTGCATGGCATGGATGACCGCGCCGGCGCCCAGGAACAGGAGAGCCTTGAAGAAGGCATGGGTGAAGAGGTGGAAGACACCGGCCGAATAGGCCCCTGCCCCCAGCGCCACGAACATGTATCCGAGCTGCGAACAGGTCGAGTAGGCGATGACGCGCTTGATGTCGTTCTGGACGAGGCCGACCGTCGCCGCAAAGAAGGCGGTGATGGCACCGATGACGATGACGACCGTCAGGGCGAAAGGCGAGGTTTCGAACAGCGGCGACAGGCGCGCCACCATGAACACGCCGGCGGTCACCATGGTTGCGGCATGGATCAGCGCCGACACGGGTGTCGGGCCTTCCATGGCGTCTGGCAGCCAGGTGTGCAGCAGGAACTGCGCCGACTTGCCCATGGCGCCCATGAACAGCAGCAGGCAGATCACGGTCATGGCGTCGAGTTCCCAGGACAGGAACTGGATCACCGGCAGGCCGGTTTCGCCAAACGCACCCGCTGCCTCGAAGGCGCCATCAAAGTCGATATGGCCGAGAACGAGGAAGGCGCCGAAAATGCCGAGCGCGAAGCCGAAGTCACCAACGCGGTTGACCACGAAGGCCTTCATGGCGGCGGCGCTGGCGGACGGACGCGTATACCAGAAGCCGATCAACAGATAGGACGCCAGACCCACGCCTTCCCAGCCGAAGAACATCTGCAGGAAGTTGTCGGCGGTCACCAGCATCAGCATGGCGAAGGTGAAGAGCGAGAGATAGGCGAAGAACCGCGAGCGATGCGGATCGTCGGCCATGTAGCCGATGGAATAGACGTGTACGAGCGCCGAGACCGTGTTCACCACCACCAGCATGATGGCCGTGAGCGTATCGACGCGGAGCGTCCAGCGCAGGTCCATCTCGCCGACCTGGATCCAGCGCATCACCTCGACCTTGAGCACGGCCGCCTGGCCATCGCCCACGGCGCCGACCAGACCGTCGCCAAAGGCGACCGGGATAAACACGACCCAGCTCAGGACCGCTGCAATGATCAGCAATCCAGTGGTGATGAACTCGCTTGGCCGATGGCCGATGCTGCGGCCGAGAAGGCCCGCTACGAGTGCCCCGATGAGGGGCAGAAAGACAATCGCCTGAATGATCATAGCGTCAGCCTCAGCCCTTCATCATATTGACGTCTTCAACCGCGATAGAGCCACGGTTGCGATAGAACACGACCAGGATGGCCAGACCGATCGCCGACTCTGCGGCGGCAACGGTGAGGATCATCAAGGCAAACACCTGCCCCTGCAGGTCGCCCAGCTGCGCGCTGAAGGCGACGAGGTTGAGATTGACCGCGAGGAGGATCAATTCGACCGACATCAGGATGACGATGACGTTCTTGCGATTGAGAAAGATGCCGAACACGCCGAGCGTGAACAGGATTGCCGCAACGGTCAGGTAGTGACCGAGCCCGATTTCCAAGCCCATGATAAACCCCTATAGCCCCTGACCGCTTTTGACTTTGACAACCTTGAGCGTCTCGCTGGCCTTGCGGCCAACCTGATCCACCGGGTTCTGCCGCTTGACGTTGGTCTTGTGCCGCAGCGTCAGAACGATCGCCCCGATCATGGCCACCAGCAGAACAGCAGCGGCAGCCTGGAACAGGAAGACGTAGCGCGTGTAGAGCACGAGGCCGAGCTGGCGGGTGTTTTCCATCGTCTGGTCGATCGGTAGGCCCGCACCGCCCGGAACGTCCGGCGTGACGAAAGTGCTGCCGGCGACCAGCAGCAGCTCAAGCAACAGGACGATGCCGACCAGAATGCCCACAGGCGCGTACTGCAGCATGCCCTGGCGCATCTGCGCAAAGTCCACGTCGAGCATCATGACAACGAAAAGGAACAGCACCGCCACGGCACCGACATAGACAACGATCAGCAGCAGGGAGAGGAACTCTGCGCCGGCCAGCATGAACAGACCCGCCGCATTGACGAACGTCAGGATCAGGAACAGCACCGAGTGAACGGGATTGCGCGAGGAGATGACCATGAAGGCCGACGCCACGGCGATCGTCGCGAACAGGTAAAAGAAGAACAGTGGAAGTGTCATGCTCTTCCCTCTCAGCGATACGGCGCGTCGGCCGCGATATTGGCAGCGATTTCACGCTCCCAACGATCGCCATTGGCCAAGAGGCGCTCTTTGTTGAAGTAGAGCTCTTCACGCGTCTCAGTCGCGAATTCGAAGTTCGGACCTTCCACGATGGCGTCCACCGGGCAGGCTTCCTGGCAGAAGCCGCAGTAGATGCACTTCACCATGTCGATGTCGTAGCGCACGGTGCGACGGGTACCGTCGTTCTGGCGCGGGCCGGCCTCGATTGTGATGGCCTGCGCCGGGCAGATGGCTTCGCACAACTTGCAGGCGATACAGCGCTCTTCCCCATTGGGGTAGCGACGCAGGGCATGCTCACCCCGGAAGCGCGGCGACACATGTCCCTTTTCGAAGGGGTAGTTGATCGTCGGCTTGGGCGTGAAGAAGTAACGCATCGCCAGGAAGAAGGCCGACACGAACTCGCGCAGCAGAAGCGTATTGAACAGTTGTGTAGCGCGCATCAGGCAATCCCTCCGTGCCAGCCCCAGCCGGTCAGCTTGAGGACAAAGGCAACGATGACGACCATGATCAGCGACAGGGGCAGGAACACCTTCCAACCAATCCGCATCAGCTGGTCATAGCGGTAGCGAGGCACGATCGACTTGGCCATCGCGAACATGAAGAAGACAAGGCTCAGCTTGATGAAGAACCAGATGACGCCCGGGATCCAGGTGAACGGCGGCAGGTCGATCGGCGCAGCCCAGCCACCCATGAACAGGATGGTGGTCATGGCGCACATCAGGAGGATCGAGATGTATTCGCCGAGCATGAACAGCATGTAGGGCGTGGCCGAATATTCGGTCATGAAGCCCGCCACCAGCTCGGACTCGCCTTCGGCCATATCGAAGGGCGGACGGTTGGTTTCCGCCAGGGCCGAGATGTAGAAGATCACGAACATCGGGAAGAGCGGGATCCAGAACCAATTGAGGAACGAGAGCCACGGCACGCCAAGCATATGGGCCAGACCCATTTCCTGCTGTGCGACGACGATGTCGTTGAGGTTCAGCGAGCCCACGCAGAGCAGCACGGTGATGATCACGAGGCCGATCGAGACTTCGTAGGACACCATCTGTGCCGCGGCGCGGATCGAGCCGAAGAACGGATATTTCGAGTTCGAGGCCCAGCCGCCGATGATCACGCCATAGACGCCGAGCGAGGAAATACCGAGGAGGTACAGGATGCCGATATTGATATTGGCCATCGCCCAGCCATTATCGATCGGGACAACGGCCCAGCCGGCCAGAGCCAGCGTGGCAGTGACGAGCGGGGCGAGAAGGAACAGTGCCTTGTCGGCACCGGCCGGGATCAGCGGCTCCTTCAGCACGAACTTCAATAGGTCGGCGAAAGACTGCAGCAGGCCGAACGGGCCCACGACGTTGGGGCCGCGACGCAGCTGCACCGCCGCCCAGACCTTGCGGTCGGCCAGCAGGATGAACGCCGTGAAGACGAGCAGCGCAACGAGCAGCGCAAGGGCCTTGTAGAGGAAACCGACCTGCGTGCCCCAGCCGAAGACCGGGATGCCGAGAAGGTAATCAAGGGCAGCGAGAATAAAGTCCATTGTGCTCCCCTACTCCGCTGCCTGCTGCAGACCGGCGGCCAATGCGGCGCACTCGCCCATGGTCGCCGAGGCGCGAGCGATCGGATTGCTGAGATAAAAGTCCGTTACCGGCGATGTGAACGGAGCCGACTTGGTCTTGATGGCAGCCTTGGCCAGCTTGCCGAGGTCAGCCCCATTGGCCGGCTCGATCTCGTCGATACGGGCCAGGTGCGGAACTTCGGCATGGATGGCCGACCGCAGCTGGCTGAGCGAATTGAACGGCAGCGGCTTGCCGACCACACCCGAAAGGGCGCGGATGATGGCCCAGTCTTCCTTTGCGTCGCCCGGCGGAAACACGGCGCGGGTCGTCGTCTGCACGCGCCCTTCCGTGTTCACATAGGTGCCCGACTTCTCGGTGTAGGTCGCACCCGGCAGGATGACGTCGGCCCGGTGTGCCGCGGCATCGCCATGGCTGCCGATATAGACGACGAAGGCATTGCCCATGGCGGACATGTCGTATTCGTCAGCACCGAGCAGGAACAGGACATCGAGCTCGCCCTTGCCGGCGAGAGCGATCTGGTCAGCCGAGCAAACGCCACCGTCATGCGGCACGAAGCCGATATCGAGGCCACCGACGCGGCTGGCTGCGTTGTGGAGCATGGCAAAGCCATTCCAGCCCTCGGCCACATTCGGGCCGCTGGCAAGCTTGGATGCCAGAGCGATCACGTCGCGACCGACCTGCTTGCCGAGGCTGGCGTGGGACACGGCGCCCTCGCCTACAATGATCAGCGGGCGCTGGGCATTGGCGAGGGTTTCAGCGAACGAGCCATTGCCCGCAGCCAGATCGGCCAGGGTCTCAAAGCCTTCGCCGAGATAGGCGTAGTCATAGGTGAGATCAGCCTGTTCGCCGATGACACCGATCGGCAGGTTCTTTCCGCGCCAGGTCTTGCGGATACGGGCGTTGAGCACGGCCGCTTCGCGACGCGGGTTAGCGCCGATGATGAGGGTGGCGTCGGCTTCCTCGATCCCGGCAATCGTCGGATTGAAGAGATAGGCCGAGCGCGGCATGGACGGATCAATACCGGACATGGCAGGACGCACATCGGTCATGCCCGAGCCGAGCGAGGCCAAGAGCGCCTTGAGCGCATACATTTCCTCGACCGCCGAGAGGTCACCGGCGATGGCGCCGACCTTGTTGCCGGCTTTCTTGATGCGAGCGGCGACGGCCGCGAAGGCTTCATCCCAGCTCGACGCCTGCAGCTTGCCGTTCTTGCGAACATAAGGACGATCGAGGCGCTGGTTCTTGAGGCCATCCCAGACGAAACGGGTCTTGTCCGAAATCCACTCTTCATTGATGGCTTCGTTGACGCGCGGCAGGATGCGCATCACTTCGCGGCCACGGCTGTCGACGCGGATGTTCGAGCCAACGGCGTCCATGACGTCGATGGATTCGGTCTTGGTCAGCTCCCACGGACGGGCGTGGAACGCATAGGGCTTGGAAGTCAGCGCACCGACCGGGCAGAGGTCGATAACATTGCCCTGCAGCTCGCTGGAGAGAGCGCGTTCGAGATAGGAGGTGATCTCGGCGTCTTCGCCGCGACCGAGCAGGCCCATCTCGGAAATGCCGGCAACTTCTGTGGTGAAGCGCACGCAGCGGGTGCAGTGGATGCAACGGTTCATCACCGTCTTCACCAATGGCCCCAGATACTTGTCTTCGACCGCGCGCTTGTTTTCCTGGTATCGCGACTTGTCGACACCATAGGCCATGGCCTGGTCCTGCAGGTCGCATTCACCACCCTGATCGCAGATCGGGCAATCGAGCGGATGGTTGACCAGCAGGAACTCCATCACGCCTTCGCGGGCCTTCTTGACCATGGGCGTGTTGGTGAACATTTCGGGCGGCTCGCCATTCGGGCCGGGACGCAGATCCTTCACCGACATGGCGCAGGAAGCCTGCGGCTTGGGCGGACCACCCTTCACTTCCACCAGACACATGCGGCAATTGCCGGCAACCGACAGGCGCTCGTGATAGCAGAAGCGCGGGATTTCCGCGCCGGCTGCTTCGGCGGCCTGCATCAGCGTGTAGTAGTCAGGTACTTCGACGAGCGTGCCGTCGACTTTGATCTGAGCCATCGGCTTACTCCGCCGCAATCGACGGCACGGCGCCGTCGCTGGTCGAGGACCAGGTATATTGATCGATCCGCGCTTCGATCACGTCTCGGAAGTTGCGGATCAGGCCCTGGATCGGCCAGGCGGCCGCGTCGCCAAGGGCGCAAATGGTGTGACCTTCGATCTGCTTGGTCACCGAGAACAGCATGTCGATCTCGCGCTTCTGGGCGCGGCCCTCGACCATGCGTTCCATGACGCGCATCATCCAGCCGGTGCCTTCACGGCACGGCGTGCACTGGCCACAGCTCTCATGCTTGAAGAAAGCCGAGATGCGCCAGATCGCCCGGATGATATCGGTGTTCTTGTCCATGATGATCATGCCGCCGGTCCCGAAGGACGACTTCTTTTCGCGCATGCCATCGAAGTCCATGGTGGCATCCATCATGTCTTCGCCACGCACCACCGGGCAGGACGCGCCGCCGGGAATGACCGCAAGCAGATTGTCCCAGCCGCCGCGGATACCGCCGCAATGCTTTTCGATGATGTCCTTGAAGCTCTCGCCCAGGGCCTCTTCGAACGTGGCCGGCTTGTTCACATGGCCCGAGACCATGAACAGCTTGGTGCCGACATTGTTCGGACGGCCGATGGAGGAGAACCATGCACCGGAACGGCGCAGGATCTCCGGCACGACGGCGATCGTTTCCACATTGTTGACCGTGGTCGGGTTGCCATAAACGCCCATGCCGGCCGGGAACGGCGGCTTTAGGCGCGGCTGGCCCTTCTTGCCTTCGAGCGATTCCATCAGCGCGGTTTCTTCGCCGCAGATGTAAGCGCCGGCGCCGTGATGGACGATGATGTCCAGGTCCCAGCCGTGGATATTGTCCTTACCGATCAGCTTTGCGTCATAGGCTTCCTGCACGGCATGTTCGAGACGCTCACGCTCGCGTACGAACTCGCCACGCACATAGATGAAGGCCAAATGCGCATCCATGGCGCGGGAAGCCAGCAGGCACCCCTCGATCAGATGGTGCGGATCATGGCGCAGGATCTCGCGGTCCTTGCAGGTCCCGGGCTCGGACTCGTCAGCATTGACCAGAAGGTAGTGCGGACGTCCGTCATTCACCTTGGGCATGAAGGTCCACTTCAGCCCGGTCGGGAAACCAGCACCACCACGGCCACGCAGGCCAGAGGACTTCACCTCATTGGTGATCCAGTCGCGGCCGGATTCGATGAATTCCTTGGTGCCAACCCATGCCCCGCGAGACTTCGCGCCTTCGAGGCGCCAGTCGTGCTGGCCATAGAGATTGGTGAATATGCGGTCCTTATCAGCGAGCATGATCAGCTATTCCGCTTCAACAAATAGGAAAACCAGGCAGCCACACCGAGCGCCGCCCCGACCGCCACCGAGACAAAGCCCGGTAGCTCTACATTCGCAAATTCGGTGAGCCCAGAAACGATAACGATGCAGACAAGGGCAAAACCGACGCCAACGCCGTATTCCGCCATCCCCAATCTGCCAAAATCGATTCTGCGCTCAGCCATTTAGCGGGGATCCTTGCCAAATACCTTGCGGTACTCTTCTGCGCCGCCCCGGGCCAGGACTTCAGCCTGAGCCAACCAGTTGTCGCGCGCGACGCGACCCTTGAAGTTGAGGCTGGCTTCGACCTTGGCAATGTCTTCAGGCGTCATCGCCGCAACCTGGCTCCAGCGCGTGATGCCAAGGGCATTGAGCCGGCCCTCGAGGACAGGACCAACGCCGGAGATCAGCTTGAGGTCATCCGGATCACCGGCAGGGGCCGTAAACAGCGGCTGCACGCCGCCCTTTTCAGCCACCGGATTGACCTCGGCCGGATTGGCCGGAGGCGCGACGATCTCGGGCTTTTCCTTGCCGACAGTCGCGGCCGAGCCGTCAGCGGCAGGCGGGTTGTCATGCGGCTTGCCGGGAGCCTTGCCCCCGTCGATCTTGCCACCCTCGACCTCGGCGCCGACAGCGCCTTCGCGCATCGGCTGGCTTGGGGTGCCATCAGCCTTGGCTTCGACATTGGCCTTGGCGCGTTCGGCCTCGGCCTTGCCTTCGGAAACCTTGGCGTCGGCCGGCGTCCCCTTGATGGCGGGCGCGGATTCTTCCGTGACATCCTTGGGACGGGCAGCCGTCGTCGGCGCCTGTGCGGGTGCCGGGGCAGCTGGAGCAGCGGCCGGCGCTGCAGCCGGCGCTGCAGCCGGAACCGCGGGAGCAGCATCTGGTGGCGGCGGAGGCGGCACGAATTTTTCGCGCGTCGCCGTCGGCATTTCAAGCAGCGTCGACTGGCCGCCTTGGGCCGCCGCGTTAAGGCGCTCGATCTGGGTGCCAGGCTTGATGGTATCGCCGCGCCCTGCGTGGAAGGCGTCGATGATTTCCTCGAGGCGAGCCGGGGTCAGATCCTCATAGGTATCCTTGAAGATGGTGACCATGGGTGCGTTGACGCAGGCGCCAGCGCACTCGACCTCTTCCCACGACATCGAGCCATCATCATTGAGATGATGCGGGTCGTGGTGGATCTTGTTCTTGCAGACCTCGATCAGCTCCCCTGCCCCGCGCAGCATGCAAGGCGTCGTGCCGCAGACCTGCACGTGGGCCCGCTTGCCCACGGGCTGCAGCTGGAACTGGGTGTAGAAAGTGGCTACTTCGAGCACGCGGATATAGGCCATGCCCAGCATCTCGGCGACCCGTTCGATGGTCGCGCGGGAGACCCAGCCGTCCTGTTCCTGCGCCCGCATCAGCAGCGGAATAACGGCCGACTGCTGGCGACCTTCCGGGTAAAGCGCGATGCGCTTTTCGGCCCAGGCCTGATTTTCTGCACTAAAGGCGAAATTTGCCGGCTGAACCGACTCATCCGCAAGGCGACGCGCAACCATCAGCGATCAACCTCTCCGAACACGATATCGAGCGAACCCAGGATCGCCGTGACGTCGGCCAGCATGTGGCCGCGGCAGAGGTGATCCATGGAGCTGAGATGAGCGAAACCCGGCGCGCGGATCTTGCAGCGATAAGGCTTGTTGGTGCCATCCGAGACCAGATAGACGCCAAACTCGCCCTTGGGCGCTTCGACGGCGACATAGACCTCGCCGGCAGGCACCTTGAAACCTTCGGTGTAGAGCTTGAAGTGATGGATGAGCGCTTCCATCGACTGCTTCATCTCACCGCGCTTGGGCGGCACCACCTTGCCGTCGACAGAGGCCACGGGCCCCTTGCCTTCCGGCGCGGTGAGCTTGGCCACGCACTGCTGCATGATGCGCGTCGACTGCCGCATCTCTTCCATACGGATCAGATAGCGGTCGTAGCAGTCGCCATTGGAGCCGACGGGAATGTCGAATTCCATCTCTTCGTAGCAATCATAGGGCTGAGACTTGCGCAGATCCCATGCAGCGCCCGAACCACGAACCATCACGCCTGAGAACCCACGGGCCCAGGCCTCGTCCAGCGGCACCACGCCAATGTCGACATTGCGCTGCTTGAAGATGCGATTCTCGGTCAGCAGGCGATCGAGATCGACCATGAAGTCGAGGAACTCACCGCAGAAGACGCCGATATCGTCGACCAGATCCTGCGGCAGGTCCTGATGGACGCCACCGGGACGGAAATAGGCAGCGTGCATGCGCGCGCCTGAAGCGCGCTCATAAAAGATCATCAGTTTTTCGCGCCACTCAAAGCCCCACACCGGTGGCGTCAGCGCGCCGACGTCCATGGCCTGGGTGGTGACGTTCATCAGGTGAGCGAGCAGACGCCCGATCTCCGAATAGAGCACGCGGATCAGCTGGCCACGGCGCGGCACTTCAATGCCGAGGAGCTTCTCGATGGCCAGGGCGTAGGCGTGCTCCTGGTTCATCGGCGCCACATAGTCGAGGCGATCGAAATAGGGCAGCGCCTGCAGATAGGTCTTGGCCTCGATCAGCTTTTCGGTGCCGCGATGTAGCAGCCCGATATGCGGATCGACGCGCTCGACCAGTTCCCCGTCCAGCTCGAGAATCAAACGCAGCACACCGTGCGCCGAAGGGTGCACGGGGCCGAAGTTGATGGTGAAATTGCGAACGTCGACTTCAGACATCAGTTCTTCGCCTTCTCGTCGCCCGGAAGCACGTAGTCGGTCCCTTCCCAAGGCGACAGGTAATCGAACGTGCGGAATTCCTGCTGCAGCGCCACCGGTTCATAGACCACACGGCGGCGTTCCTCGTCGTAACGCACCTGCACGAAGCCGGTCAGCGGGAAATCCTTGCGCAGCGGATGCCCGTCAAAACCGTAGTCGGTGAGAATACGGCGCAGATCCGGATGGCCGGAGAACAGCACGCCATAAAGGTCGTAGGCCTCGCGTTCGAACCAGTTCGCGCCGGGAAACACGTCGACAATGGACGGCACCGGCGTCACGTCGTCAGCCTGCAGCTTGACGCGGATACGCTGGTTCAGATGCGGGCTGAGCAAGTGATAGACCACGTCGAAGCGGAATTCGCGGGCCGGATAGTCGGCGCCGCAGACATCAACGAACGAAATGAACCGACACCTGGCGTCATCGCGCAGGAAGGTCACGACGTCGACGATCGCCTCGCGCTCGACATTGATCGTGAGCTCACCATAGGCGACCTCGAAACCCTTGACCGCCGCGCCCAGCGCCCCTGCGACATGTTCACCCAGTGCAGCAAGCGGCTCAACAGTGATATTCTCGTCCATGGCCTGCCCTATCGCTCAATCGTGCCGTCACGGCGAATCTTCTTTTGCAGCAACAGGATGCCGTAAAGAAGCGCCTCTGCGGTCGGAGGGCACCCGGGGACATAAACGTCAACCGGCAGCACCCGATCGCAACCACGGACGACAGAGTACGAATAATGGTAGTACCCGCCGCCATTGGCGCAGGAGCCCATGGAGATGACATAGCGCGGCTCGGGCATCTGGTCGTAGACCTTGCGCAGAGCGGGCGCCATCTTGTTGGTCAGGGTCCCGGCGACGATCAGCACGTCAGACTGGCGCGGAGAAGCGCGCGGCGCCGTGCCAAAACGCTCGACGTCATAGCGCGGCATCGACATCTGCATCATCTCGACGGCGCAGCAAGCAAGACCGGTCTGCATCCACATGAGGGACCCGGTTCGGGCCCATGTGATGAGCTGCGCCACCGTGGTGGTCAGAAAACCCTTGTCCGCGAGCTCGTTGTTCACACCGGTGAAGAACGCATCGTCAGCGCCAATGGGTTTGCCGGTTGCCGGATCCAGCGCCCCGGTGGGACGCGGGGTAACCAAAGTCGAATTGGCCTGGCTCAATCCCATTCGAGAGCTCCCTTACGCCATTCATAAATAAAGCCGATTGTCAGCACGCCGAGGAAAATCATGACCGACCAGAAGCCGAACCAGCCGATGTCATGGAACGCCACGGCCCACGGGAAGAGGAAAGCCACTTCCAGGTCAAAGATGATGAACAGGATCGACACCAGGTAAAACCGGACATCGACCTTCATGCGCGCATCGTCAAAAGCTTCAAAGCCTGCTTCGAATGCCGAGACCTTCTCCGGATCCGGCCGCCTGTGGGCAACAAGCCATGGGGCAACCAGGAGCGCCAGACCAATAACGGCGGCAAGTCCGACAAAGATGACGATGGGCAGATAATTGCTGAGCAAATCAGTCATGCGGCAGCCTAAGGTTTGCACCGGCGGAGAGCCGGCATACGTGGGTCTGCCAGCAATTGGGGCCAGCGAACCGACGCTTCTTTTGATGGCTAGGGCTTAGACCTTCGTAGGGACGGTTTCAAGGGAAAGAAAACATGATGGCACAGGTCATCTTTTTCTATTCTGAGATTACTTGGGACACTGTTATCGTTTCCGGAGCAGATCTGGCACGCATCGCCGCATAACCTGACTTTTTCGAGCCTTCAGCTCCAACCCCTCGCCTGCCCTACCCATGCCGAAAAATGGCGGCCCCTTCTCGGAACCGCCATTGCAAAATGTCGCATAATCAAGTTGGCCAACTTGACACTCGTCGGCCAGTTGATTCTCAGAAGTGGTAGAACACGCCGACAGTCGCCTTCGCGCCTTCAAAGAAGGGATCATTGGCATTGTCGAAGTCACCCAGGCCGACGATCTCGCCGCGAACGGTGACCGCATCGGTCACGGCGAATTCCACACCGCCGCCGAGCTGGTATTCGCTGACCGTCACACCATTGCTCGTGTAGACGCCAACACCGCCAATTGCATAGACGAGCGCCGCATCGGTCACGATGGCACCGGCACGGATATTGGCGAAGAATTCGCCGGCACCGAAGCCATTGCCCCAGATGTAATCGCCGGTGGCTTCAAGGCCGAGCAGGAACGGGTCGACCGGGATGAAGTTTACGCCAACCGCGGCGCCAATGACGCCATAGCCGATGTTGTTGTACGACTCACCGCCGACGCGGGCGCCGATATAGAGACCTTCCCAGTCAAAACCGGCAGCTTCATAGATCGGCTGCGGGGTTGTGGGAATGTAGAGATCAGCAGCCGAGGCTGCCACAGAACCAAGCGCGGCGATGGACACGCCGACGAGAAGTGCACGTACAGTCATTTTAGCCCTCGAGCAGGAGTAGATGCAGCAAGACTGGCAGAGCCGGTATTTCGTCGCAATCCCCACACAATTCACAATTGATGCCGCTCAAGAGTTCGCAAGCAAGTGTATCTCGCCAGACACACAGCGCGCCCTGCAAAAACCAAAACGGCGAACCGATTTCTCGGTTCGCCGAATTGGGTTGCAAGAACAGAAGGCAGAGGGGGTGACCCCTCAGCCTAGATTCTTAGAAGTGGTAGAACACACCGACGGTGGCCTTGGCAGCGGAGAAGAAGTCGCCGCCGTTGTTGAAGTCGCCCTGGCCAACGAGTTCACCGCGAACGGTGACGGCATCGGTCACTGCGAATTCAACGCCGCCACCCAGCTGGTAGACGCCGGTCGAAACGTTGTTGGTGTTAGCAACGCCAACGCCACCGATGGCGTAGACGAGGGCAGCGTCGGTCACGACAGCACCAACGCGCAGGTTAGCGAAGAATTCGCTGGAGGAGGTAACGTTGTTGCCCCAGAGGTAGTCACCGGTGACTTCAACGCCAACCAGGATCGGGTCGACGGGGATGAAGTTCACGCCGACAGCAGCACCGACAACGCCGTAGGTGGTGTTGTTGACCTGAGCGGCATAACCAGCCGGATCGGTACCGACGAACTGGCCACCGAGACGCACGCCTGCATAGAGGCCTTCCCAATCGAAGCCAGCGGCTTCGTAGATCGGCTGCGGGGTGGTCGGGATGATCAGGTCAGCAGCAGAAGCACCACCAACCATCAGGGCAGCGGCAGCAACGCCGAGCGAAAGCGAACGTACAAACATATCTTGCACTCCCATAGAGTTAACCGTAGTCGGCTGATACATGACTCAGGGGACACGCTAAGACAACCCCACACCAACGCAATTTGGGCGGTGCGGATAAAATTTGATGACCATTTGCGCGGGGTGTTGCACCAAAGTCGCGCAATTGGTCCAATTTGATACAAATTTCCGGCACATCCCCCCACTTCACGACGATTGAGTGTCGTTAATAGTGCCTTAATGTGGCCAGCGATTTGGACGTTGCCACATTTCTGCCCGAAATGCAAATGGCCCCGATTCGAAAATCGGGGCCACCTGTTGAGACTCGGATTCTGTCGCGATCAGAAGTGGAAATTGGCCCCGATCGTGAACTGATCCTTGGGGTTGTCGCCCTGCGTCGGGAAGGCATGCAGATACTGGGCCCGCACCGAGATCGAGTCGGTGACCGCCAGTTCAACGCCGCCGCCCAGGAGCGCGTCCTGCTCTTCTGGCGCGCCGAGGTCGATACCGTAACCGCCCGCACCATAGATTACGACATTATCGGTGACGACGAGACCGGCGCGGCCAAGGATCTGGCCGTAGCTGGTTTCGACATTGCCCCCGGTAATGCCCTGCACGGCAACTTCGGCGCCAAGCAGGTAGAAGTCGAACTGGGCGTTCACACCGGCCTGGACACCCAGACCATACTGCGTGCCGCCGATTTCACTGTTCTGCACGCCGCCATAGACGCCGGCATAAAAGCCGTTCCAGTCAAAACCGGCTTCTTCATAGACGGGCATCTCCACCGGAGTGCTGGTCGGTACTGTGATGAGGTCAGCGGCGTACACTGCCCCCATGGGAATGGCGGTGGCGATCGTCGCCACGGCGATCCTGGTAAACTTGCGCATCGCTTGTCTCCTTACTACTGGACCATCTGGGCAACGAAACGCCCCCCTGGCGGCGGCCGTTCCGTCGATGGCCTTCTCTGTCAGGCGAGGGATGCAAACGTGCAACACGGTGCACCCCTGCCCGCCCGCAAAGAGATGGGCTGGCTTTCTGTCCACTTACGGACCCCCAGAGGGCCAAAACAAGGCGTCGGCCGATCGTGGCCGCAGCGCAACACCCCTACCCGCTGACTTGCGGCAACTGCCCCACCAGCACCGGATCGGCGCGGAATTCTTCAGGAAACAAAGCCTCCAGCGCGGCGATCTTGGGCAGATCGTGATGCACGATGTAGGGCCAGGTCGGATTGAGCGTCAGAAAATCCTGATGGTACTGCTCGGCCGGGTAAAACCGATCGAGCGGCTCGAGCGTGGTCACGATCGGCCCCTCGAACAGGTCCGCGTCGTCGAGCTGGGCGATATAGGCCCGTGCCACCTTCTCCTGCGCGCCATCGCGGTAAAAAATGGTAGATCGATACTGCGTCCCCCGGTCCGGCCCCTGATAGTTCAGTTGCGTCGGATTGTGCGCCACCGAGAAGTAGATCTGCAGAAGCTTGCCGTAACTGACCTCGGAGGGGTCATAGGTGATCTCAACGCTCTCGGCGTGCCCCGTGTCGCCCCGATTGGTGATCTCATAGAACGCCGTCTCGGCCGCACCGCCCGAATATCCCGACACCGCATTGCGCACGCCACGCACCCGCTGGAACACGCCCTGCACGCCCCAGAAACACCCGCCGGCAAAAACGGCGACAGCCGAACTCCCCTCCTCGGCGAGATCCTGATCGGGTGGTGGAATAACGACCGGCTGCTCCTGCCCCATCGCAGACCGCGCGAACGGCAGCAATCCGAGCGCAGGCAATGCTGCAAGGCCGGCAAGGACGGAACGGCGACGAAGACGAAAGCTTTCCATGGGTGCACCGGCAAAACGTCAGCTCAAGACTGACCCAGCCAGTATCGCGCAGCTTCCTGCGGGAAACATCCCCCTCACGCCGATATGACAACCGGAGGGTGCAGCAACGGAAGAGAAAGGAAAAATCGGCTCATTCGCCGAGGGCGCCAACCCTTTAAATCAACCGGATATCTCGGTGAAAGGGTGGCGCGAGAGACGGGGCTCGAACCCGCGACCTCCGGCGTGACAGGCCGGCGCTCTAACCAACTGAGCTACTCCCGCAGCGCTTGCGAACAAGTCATCCGCGCAACGTGTAGTCTGTCTACTGGAGACGATTTGCTGTGTAAAGGGGGCCAGGAAATTCCTTCGAACTTTCCACAGCTTAGCAAAATCAGTTCTGAAAAAACAAAAACCGCGCTGACGAGCGCGGCGAATTCAAAACTGAAATTTTGAGGAGTTCAAGGGGACCATTGCGACACCCTGAAAAAGGGTGGCGCGAGAGACGGGGCTCGAACCCGCGACCTCCGGCGTGACAGGCCGGCGCTCTAACCAACTGAGCTACTCCCGCAGCGCTTGCGAACAAGTCATCCGCGCAACGTGGGTTCTCTATAGGGACCAGCTTTTCGGTTGTAAAGGCCCCTTCATCCTCTCCCTTATTTTTATACACAGCCCTCCCCTATCCCATGCAAATACCGCGCAAAGTCCCCGGAGTGTCGCGATTGGATTTTGCCGTGCTGTCGACAGCGGAGTGTCCCGCGCTTTCATTCGGCCTCGATCGAAGATCCGGCATTCGCCGGAATCGCAAGTTTGTGCACGAACACCCCTTTTTATGAATCGGACCACGCCTTTGACCGCTGGTGGGTGGGTCGATCCAACGCCTCCCCGCAGAAGTCCCGTCCTGTAGGAGGGCCCTCTTGACGTGCATGGAACGGGAGATGAGCGCATCGGCCCGAACGCTCGTCTCAGCGAACGCATCCGGATCGCTTCGAACCATGACTGCCGACGTCACTGTACTCGGGAGCTAAAAGCTCGACCTGAGCCGGAACGCCGGAGCGGCCTGTATGCGACGGAAATGTAAGGGGAAAAATGGTGGGCGATGACGGACTCGAACCGCCGACATTCTCGGTGTAAACGAGACGCTCTACCAACTGAGCTAATCGCCCCCGCCGCTTGTGCGGAGTTGCGCCTTGTTAGGGTGCCCGCCTTCGCACGTCAACAGGCATTGTGCAAAAACAAACGGCCCCGGCGATAAACGCTCGGGGCCGCTCGAGGATCGAACCTGAAACAGGCTTAGTTGATGGCGTCCTTCAGGCCCTTGCCGGGCTTGAACTTGGCCTGGTTGGAAGCCGGAATCTGGATTTCGGCGCCAGTGGCCGGATTGCGGCCAGTGGAAGCCTTGCGCTGCGACACGGCGAACGTGCCAAAGCCGACCAGACGAACTTCGTCGCCTGCCTTAAGAGCGGCGGTGATGGCTTCGAACACTGCGTCAACCGCTTCAGCGGCCTGCGCCTTGGTGATCGTAGCCTTGTCGGCAACGACGCCAACCAGATCGTTCTTGTTCATAGCGTATCCTCACAGTGAGTGCCCGCCCTCGCTGGCGAACCACAATCTCGGTAACCCTTGGTCGATTCTAGCTGAAAGGCAAGGATTTCCGCGTGTTCTACGGGGCGGACGGTACGGAAAACTTAATGGCGCGGAAAATTGGGAGCGACAAGCCAGTATTGACCGGTTTTCGGGGGTTTCCACCGTCATTCGGCCCCGGTTTCCGCCACATTTTGCGTTCTCCTGATTCCAAGGAGCAACGGCAGCGCCGAGAGATATACGACGACTGCGACGATCCACACGAGGCCAGGCCAAAATCCGCGAACCTCCGCATAGATCAGGCTGAACATCAGCGGCCCGAACACCGCGGCAAGACTCACCACACTCGCAAGAACCCCCTGCAATTGCCCCTGCCGCTCCGAATCGACCTGACGCGTCGTCAGCGACTGCAGCGCCGGC
Organism: Devosia sp. SD17-2; assembly: GCF_029201565.1. Lineage (GTDB taxonomy): Bacteria > Pseudomonadota > Alphaproteobacteria > Rhizobiales > Devosiaceae > Devosia. Next base: position 2,130,616 of record NZ_CP104002.1, on the reverse strand, counting down.
ATACCGATTCCCCCCAGTGCAAACACCGGCGCCATGGCAAACAGCACCCAGCCATACCCAGCGAAGGCCAGGGTCAGCAGAGCGCCTGTCTCGAACGCCATGCCGACGATCAGCGCCCAGCGTTCCCCCAGCCGTTCGACCGCCGGCCCGGTGAGAAAGGCCTGCGCCAGGGCATGGAACACCCCGAACGCCCCGAGAGAGAGGCCGATGGTCATGCCGTTCCAGTCATAGACATCCTCGCTGAACTGCGCCCAGGCGGTGCCATAGACAGTGCCAACGAGGTTCAGAATGAGGAAAATGGCGATCAGTGGAATCAGCGCCTTGAAGCTGAAAGCCCAGGCCAGCGGCTTGAATGGATTAAGCGTGTCCCAGCTAAACCGCGCGTCGCGCTTTCCCGGCCGCGATTCGGGCAGCACGAAAAACGCCAGCGCCAGATTGATTCCATTGAGGACTGCTGCGGCGAGAAACGGCCCGCGCAGCCACATATCGCCCAGAATGCCGCCAAGCACCGGCCCGATGATGAAACCAACGCCGAACATGGCGTGGAACAACCCGAATCGCTTGGCGCGCTCGTCCTCGCTGGAAATATCGGTGATGTAGGCGGTGGCTACGGCCATATTGGCGCTGGTGACGCCGGCGATCGCCCGACCCAGCACCAGCACCCAGAGGTGGGGCGCAAACGCCATGACGAGATAATCGATGGCAGCCCCCGCCAGAGACAGCAGCAGCACCGGGCGTCGCCCGAATCGATCGCTGAGCACGCCCAGAATCGGCGAAAACAGGAATTGGCAGGCTGAATAGAGCGCCAGCATGATCCCGAGCAGCAGGGAGATATTGTCCGTGTGCCCTACTTCGCGCAGCAGCGCCGGCAGAATGGGAAAAATCAGCCCGATACCGATAGCATCGAGCAGCACAGCGGCGAGAATGACGACGAGGGCCTTGTTCATTGTCTTCTCCCGGACGTGGCTTGGCGGCATGCTGGAGTACAGAGTTGGCTACCGTGTGACAAGCGCGCCCGGCGCCCCATGCTGACAACGAGTGGCAGCAGACCAACGCAAAACGGCGGCCCGAAGGCCGCCGTCTCACATGTCATATTGGTCTGGTTCGCTTAGTGCGTCAGGCCAGCGGTGGTGTCATCAGCCGGATCGGCCTTGGTGGCCACGGCCGGCTGGGCATCAAAGTCCCACTCGATCGCCTCGGGCTTGCGCACCAGCGCCCGCTCGATGACCTGATCCATCCGGCTCACCGGCACGATTTCCATGCCTTCCTTGACGATATCGGGGATCTCCTGGAGGTCCCTGACATTCTCTTCCGGAATCAGCACGGTCTTGATGCCGCCACGGAGCGCCGCAAGGAGCTTTTCCTTGAGGCCGCCGATCGGAAGCACCCTGCCCCGCAGCGTGATCTCGCCCGTCATGGCGACATCATTGCGGACCGGGATGCCGGTCATCACCGACACGATCGCCGTGGCGAGGCCGATACCAGCCGACGGACCATCCTTGGGCGTTGCACCTTCCGGAAGGTGGACGTGGATATCCCGCGTATCGAACAGCGGCGGCTTGATGCCGAAATCAATGCTGCGCGACTTCACATAGGCCGTCGCGGCGGTCAGCGATTCCTTCATCACTTCCTTGATGTTGCCGGTGACCGACATGCGGCCCTTGCCCGGCGACATCACGCCTTCGATGGTCAGCAGCTCGCCACCCACGGAAGTCCAGGCAAGGCCCGTCACCAGACCAACCTGTGCCTCGGCCTCGATCTCGCCGTGCTTGAAGATGGCCGGGCCGAGATACTTGGCCAGACGCTCGTCATCGATCTCGACCGACTTGACCTTGGTGCGGACGATATCGGTCACGGCCTTGCGCATCAGCTTGGAGATTTCGCGCTTGAGGTTACGGACGCCGGCCTCGCGGGTGTAGCCGCGAATAACCTTCATCAGCATCTCGTCGTTGAGCACGAATTCGCCATGGGCGATGCCGTTCTCACGCGCGGCTTCCGGGATCAGGTGCTGCTTGGAGATCGCATGCTTTTCCTCCTCGGTGTAACCCGAGAGGCGGATGATCTCCATGCGGTCCATCAGCGGACCCGGAATGTTGAGCGTGTTCGACGTCGTCACGAACATCACGTCGCTGAGGTCATAATCGACCTCGAGGTAGTGATCGCTGAACGTGTTGTTCTGTTCGGGATCGAGCACTTCGAGCAGCGCCGAGGACGGATCGCCCCGGAAATCCTGGCCCATCTTGTCGATTTCATCGAGCAGGAACAGCGGGTTGGATTTACCAACCTTCTTGAGCGACTGGATGATCTTGCCGGGCATGGACCCGATATAGGTGCGGCGATGACCACGGATTTCGGCTTCGTCCCGAACCCCGCCCAGCGCCATGCGCACGAACTCACGGCCGGTCGCCTTGGCGATCGACTTGCCCAGCGAGGTCTTGCCGACGCCCGGAGGACCGACGAGGCAGAGGATCGGGCCCTTGAGCGTGCCGGTACGGGCCTGCACGGCCAGATACTCGAGGATGCGCTCCTTGACCTTCTCAAGCCCGTAGTGATCCTCGTCCAGCACCTTCTCGGCGAGGTTGAGGTCGCGCTTGACCTTGCTCTTCTTGCCCCAGGGCAGGCCCAGGAGCGTGTCGAGGTAGTTGCGCACGACGGTGGCTTCAGCCGACATCGGGCTCATGCCCTTGAGCTTCTTGACCTCGCCGTCAGCCTTGGCGCGCGCTTCCTTCGACAGCTTGGTCTTAGCAATGCGCTCTTCCAGTTCGGTGATCTCGTTGGCGCCGTCTTCGCCGTCGCCGAGTTCCTTCTGGATCGCCTTCATCTGCTCGTTGAGATAGTACTCGCGCTGCGTCTTCTCCATCTGGCGCTTGACGCGGCCGCGGATGCGCTTTTCCACCTGCAGCACGCCGATCTCGCCTTCCATCAGACCGATGATCTTCTGGAAGCGTTCGATGACGGACAGGGTCGAGAGCAGATCTTCCTTCTCGGGGATCTTGATCACGAGGTGGCTGGCGATGGTATCGGCGAGTTTGGACGCGTTCTCGATCTGCCCAACGGCAGCGACAACCTCGGCCGAGATTTTCTTGTTCAGCTTGACGTAGTTCTCGAACTCGCTCTGGGCGGAACGCGCCAGGGCTTCGACTTCGATTTCGTCTTCAGCCGGCTCCGGAAGCGGAGTGGCTTCAGCCTCGAAATATTCTTCGGTCTGCACATACTGGTCGATGGTCGCACGGCTCAGGCCTTCGACGAGCACCTTTACCGTGCCATCCGGAAGCTTGAGCAGCTGCAGGACGGTCGCGATCGTACCGGTCGAATAGATCTGTTCAGGCGCCGGATCATCGTCCTGCGCATTTTTCTGGGTGACGACAAGAATGTGCTTGTCGTCCCGCATGACTTCCTCGAGCGCCTTCACCGATTTCTCGCGGCCCACGAAAAGCGGCACGATCATGCCAGGGAAGACGACGATGTCGCGCAGGGGAAGAACCGGGTAAACCCGGTCCCGGCTCACTTCGCCGGTGGGAATAACGTCCGACATCACATTTCCTTTCCGGGGCGCGCCGGCAGGAACTCAATTGGCACGCCCGTATTGCGACTACCCAATCCCGAAAGGCTGGGCGATTCAGGTTAATAAATAGGGCTCAGGAGGGGCTCCGCAAGTCACGGTTGGAGCTTTTGTGACGACCAAACGGGCTACGCACAGGAGATATGTGATAATCCCGAAAACACCTGTGTGCCTAAGGCACACCGTTGATATCGTGGATTTTTCTCTTGTCGATGCAAAATGGCCCCCGGCGCGAGCCGGAGGCCATCAATGACTTCTCTGTCGGGACAATCAGGCCCCGGCAGGCATGTCTTCCTTCTTGCGCTCGGAATAGATGTAGAGCGGGCGCACATCGCGACCCTTCACCACTTCTTCCGAGATCACCACTTCTTCCACGCCTTCGAGCGAAGGCAGGTCGTACATTGTGTCGAGCAGGATCGCTTCCATGATCGAGCGCAGGCCGCGCGCGCCGGTCTTGCGCTCGATAGCCTTCTCGGCGATCGCCTTGAGCGCATCCTCGTGGAAGGTCAGTTCGACCTCTTCCATCTGGAACAGACGCTGGTACTGGCGCACCAGGGCGTTCTTCGGCGCCGTCAGGATTTCGATCAGGGCCGGGATATCGAGGTCTTCGAGGGTCGCAAGGACCGGCAGACGACCGATGAATTCCGGGATCAGGCCGAAACGCACCAGATCTTCCGGTGCCACGTCCTTGAGCAGATCGCCAACGCGACGATCCTGCGGATCCTTCACGGTAGCTGCAAAGCCGATGCCCGAGCCTTCACCACGCGCAGAGATGATCTTCTCGAGGCCGGCAAAGGCGCCGCCGCAGATAAACAGGATGTTCGTCGTGTCGACCTGCAGGAATTCCTGCTGCGGATGCTTGCGGCCGCCCTGCGGAGGCACAGAGGCAACGGTGCCTTCCATGATCTTGAGCAGTGCCTGCTGCACGCCTTCGCCCGACACGTCCCTTGTTATCGACGGATTGTCCGACTTGCGCGAGATCTTGTCGACTTCGTCGATGTAGACGATGCCGCGCTGGGCCTTCTCGACATTGTAGTCGGCAGCCTGGAGCAGCTTGAGGATGATGTTTTCCACGTCCTCGCCGACATAGCCGGCTTCGGTCAGCGTGGTCGCGTCAGCCATGGTGAACGGCACGTCGAGGATGCGTGCCAGCGTCTGGGCCAGCAGCGTCTTGCCCGAACCGGTGGGACCGATCAGCAGGATGTTGGACTTGGAAAGCTCCACGTCCTGGTTCTTGGTCGCATGGTGCAGGCGCTTGTAGTGGTTGTGCACCGCCACGGACAGCACGCGCTTGGCGCGGAACTGGCCGATGACGTAATCGTCCAGCACCTTGCAGATTTCAGCTGGGGTGGGCACCCCGTCGGAGGACTTGACCATGGAGGTCTTGTTCTCTTCACGGATGATGTCCATGCACAGCTCGACGCATTCATCGCAGATGAACACGGTCGGCCCGGCGATCAGCTTGCGAACCTCGTGCTGGGATTTCCCGCAGAACGAGCAGTAAAGCGTGTTCTTCGAGGTTTCGCCGTTTGTTGTCTCTTTGGACATCCAGTCACTCCCGGGGGCTAAGGGCCCCCAAAATCAAGCGTTATCGAAAACGGTAACGCCCAAGACATAAAGAAAGTCTAAGCCGAAACGACCTTAAAGGCCGTTCCGGCTCCATGCAATTGCACCCGGATCACACTCCACGGCGCACAGGTATCGTGATTAACGACCAGATCAGACCGGAGTCTCCGGAACGGCGCGCTTCTCAAACACGCTGTCGATAAGGCCGAAGGTCTTGGCTTCTTCCGGGCTGAGGAAGCGATCACGCTCGAGAGCGGACTCGATTTCCTCGTATGTACGCCCAGTGTGCTTCTCATAGATTTGATTAAGACGGCGCTTCAAACCCTCGACTTCCTTAGCATGAATCAGGATGTCGGTGACCTGACCCTGGAAGCCGCCGGACGGCTGGTGAACCATCACGCGCGAGTTCGGCAGCGAGGTGCGCATGCCCGCTTCACCGGCTGCAAGCAGCAGTGAGCCCATCGATGCCGCCTGGCCCATCACCATGGTGGCCACGGCCGGACGGATAAACTGCATCGTGTCGTAGATCGAAAGGCCGGACGTCACCACGCCACCAGGCGAGTTGATGTACATGGCGATTTCTTTTTTCGGGTTCTCTGATTCGAGGAACAGCAGCTGCGCCACGATCAGCGAAGCCATATTGTCTTCGACGACACCGGTCACGAAGATGATACGCTCACGCAGCAGGCGCGAATAGATATCGAAAGCGCGTTCGCCACGGTTCGACTGCTCGACCACCATGGGTACGAGCGTATTCATGTAAAGATCGTGCGGATCCCGCATATTTTGCCCCTTGGCTCCCTTCCCGCGTCGCATGACGGGTGGCGAGCTAAACTGGTTGAACCACGTCTTTGCCCCCGAACGCAGTGTGGCAGGGCAGCGTGACGTGTCGAAAATCGAATCGGCGCGACAGGCCGATTGCAGGCGAACCGCCTTAACGGGCGGTAAAGGCACAGATAGGCGGCAATGGGGCAAGCTTCAATAGAAGAAGCCCCCGCCTTGAAGATAAGGTGAACACGACGTTCGCCTTTTCCTCCCACCGATCAGGCAAACGAGATGGCGATGCCCTTCTTTTTGAAATAGGCCTGCATCAGCTTGCGGCCCTGGCGGTTCGGCTGGGCCAGCTTGCTGGTCTCGAACACCGCCTCGCTCACACCCTCCTTGGCCATGGCGCTCTTGAGCGCGGCCATGTGCAGGTCGAGCTCCTCGTTGTCGTTCCGGATGGAGGCGTAGATGGCCTCAATGGCAGCTGAAACGGTGATATCGCTCAATTGTAGAAATCCTCAGTCGCGTTTGACTGCCTTCAAGACATCATTGCGGCCCGCTTGCCAAGGCTTTTTGCCGCCAATGTGCCCCGAAGGGGACGAGCGCCCTGCCCGTCCCCCACGCCACGGCGCTCAGAGCAGCGGCGCCGGCCGCCCTTCTCCGGTCTGGCTATGCCGGTCATCATCGCGCAGGGCACGAATTTGAATGCGGGCGTATCCTGCGATCGGATCATCAGAAAAGAGCGCCTGCGCCTCCGCAACGCTGCCGGCTTCGAGCAGCACGACCCCGCCCAGCACTTCCTTGCTTTCCGAATAGGGTCCGTCGGTCTCCGCCATCCGGACCGGCCGGCGGTCGATGCTGACTTCGTCTGAAACATCCACAAGCGGCGACGCATAGAGCAGATGCCCGGCGGCCCGCAGCTTCTGGTCATGTTCGATCGTGGCATCATCGATACGGGCCATCTCGTCGGCACTGACACCGGCGAAAGCATCAGGGGCGAAGTAGAAGAGGCAAAGGAATTTCATGTCCCATCTCCATTGTTGGATACCTCGCCAACGAATGCACCGGCCCCGCCTCGACTAATTGCTGTGACTTTTTTCCCGGTACCTGCACGTTTTATTTCCACCCCCTGCGGCAGGGCATAAGATGAACCCAGTTTAGCCCTCCGGACAATCATGGCCGCCATTATCCAGATCAAGCCTATCACAGACGTCCCCGCCAACCGCAGGGCCAGTGCCAACCCCAAGGACCCTGCGTTTTTCCAAAACCCCTACCCCTTCTATGAACAGCGCAACACCAGCGAGCCGGCCTTCTTCTGGGAGGAATACGGCCACTGGTGCTTCGCCGGCTTCAAATCCGTCAGCTCCCTGTTACGCGACAAGCGCTTCGGCCGGGATATCCTGCATATCGCCAGTCGCGAGGAAATCGGCCTGCCCGAGCCCAAGCCGCATGTTGCCGACTTCGACCTGACGGAAAAATACTCGCTGCTCAATCTGGAGGCGCCTGCCCACACGCGGCTGCGCATGCTGGTCAACCGCGCCTTCGTCTCGCGCCAGGTCGAGCAATTGCGCCCGCGCATCAATCAGCTGGCCAATGAGATCATCGACGGCTTTGAGGGCGAGGAGAGCGTCGATCTCATCAAGGCTTTTGCGGCCCCCATCCCGGCCATTGTCATCGCCGAGATGATCGGCCTGCCGGCAGAGATGGCTCCGCAACTCCTGAACTGGTCCAACCGCATGGTGACCATGTACATGTTCGGCGTCACCCACGAGACCGAGCTCGACGCCAACCAGGCCGCAGCCGAGTTCATGGACTATCTGCGCACTGTCATTGCCGAGCGTCGCAAGGCCCCGCGCGAGGATCTCCTCACCCACATGCTCACCACTGAGCAGGGCGGCGAAAAGCTCACCGACGACGAGGTGATGTCGACCGCAATCCTCCTGCTCAATGCCGGACATGAAGCCACGGTGCACACCACGGGCAACGGCGTTAAATCCATCCTCGAAAGCGGGCTTGATCCCAAAACCCTGTTCGCGACGCCCGAGCAGGCAGAAGCAACCGTGGAAGAATGCCTGCGCTTCGACGCGCCGCTCCATCTCTTCACCCGCTATGCCCTGCACGACATGGATTACGAGGGCATCCCGTTACGCCGTGGTGACGTGATCGGCCTCATGCTTGGCGCCGCCAACCGCGACCCCTCGCGCTTTGCCAATGCCGGTACGTTTGATCCCTTCCGCACCGATGGCGCCAATGTCAGCTTCGGCGCGGGCATTCACTTCTGCATCGGCGCGCCGCTCGCGCGCATTGAATTGCAGGAATCCATGTCGACGCTCTTCCGGCGCCTGCCCAAACTTCGCCTTGCCGAACAGCCCCGCTACGGCGACGTCTATCACTTCCACGGCCTCGAAAAGCTCATGGTCCGCTGGGACTGATCTACGATCCATCGGCACCTGCGCATCCCTCCCCCTTGTCAGGGGGAGGATAGCAAAGCTAGGCCGCAAGGCCGTAGCGGCGCTGAGGTGGGGGTTACAATGAAGAAATACCCCGCCATTCGAGCGCAGCTCTCATGGCCTTCTCGGCCAAAAAATCGCCCCGCTCCAGCACTCCCCTTCAGGACGCCTCAAAGCCCTACAAGCACGCCCGGAAGCAGCAGCGGCAGATCTTCGCTCAGCATGCCAGGCCCGCCAAAGCGGTTCGCGGCCTCGGCATGCAGCCAGACCCCGGCGCACGCGGCCTCGAAACCGCTCATGCCCTGCCCCATCAGCCCGGCAACGATCCCGGCCAGCACATCCCCGGCCCCGGCCGTTCCTAGCCAGGTCGGCGCATTGGCATTGATCGCCGCGCGGCCATCGGGTGCCGCGATCACCGTGTCGCTGCCCTTGAGCAGGATGACCGCTCCGGAATGGGCCGCAGCCGCCCGCGCGCGCTCCAGCTTTCCGCCGGGCACGTCGCCGAACAGCCTCTGGAATTCGCCATCATGCGGCGTCAGCACCACCGGGCGATCGGCTGCATGGATAGCCTCAAACAGCGCTTCGCTGTGCTCGGCAAAGCTGGTGATGCCGCCAGCATCGAGCACGACGGCTGCCCCCGACGCCAGCACCGCCTCCACCTTGTCCCGCGTTTCTTCGCCCACACCCGCCGCTGGGCCGATAACGACCGCATTGATCCGCCGGTCCTCGAGCAGCTGCCTCAGTCCCTCGGCACCTTCGGCCGGCTTGAGCATGATGGAGGTGACATGGTTGGCGTGAACCCGTAACGCCTCGGTATCGCCGGCCAGCGACACAAGCCCTGCTCCGGCCCGAAACGCGCCATAGGCTGCGAGCCGCGCCGCCCCGGTCTCCAGCACACCGCCCGAGACCACAGCCACGTGCCCGCGGTCGAATTTATGGCCATCGGCAAGGGCACTCGGAAGCGACCACAGCGCCGGCGTATTCTGCCAGGCCTGCGCACCAATCTTGTCCAGCACGGCTTCAGGAATGCCGATCTCGGCCAGGACCACCTCGCCGCAATGCTGCCGCCCCGGGAGCAGCAGATGGCCCGGCTTGAGCCGGAAAAAGGTGATGGTCATGTCGGCGATCATCGCCGCACCCCGAATGGCCCCGGTCGCCCCGTCGATGCCGCTCGGCACGTCGATACTGACCACCGGCAGGCTCGAGTCGTTCACGGCATTGACCATGTCGGCATAGGCGCCCGTCAGATCCCGATCGAGCCCGGCCCCTACCATGGCGTCGACCACGAGATCAGCGTCGCGAATATCCTTGGGCGTAGGCTCGTCGCAGCGGCCGGTCCAGAGCTCAGCCGCCTGCGCCGCATCCCCCTTGAGATCAGCGCGATTGCCAAGGAGGCGCACCTGCACCGGCCAGCCCCGCTGCTGCAGCAGCCGCGCCACGATGAACCCGTCGCCGCCATTGTTTCCCAGCCCGCACAACACGAGCACGGAGCGCTGGTAATAGCGCTCGATGATCGCTTCCATCACGGCCTTGCCGGCCGCTTCCATCAGTCGGAACGAGCGCATCCCGCCGGCCACGGCAAGGCGATCGGCCTGCGCCATTTCCTGAGGGCTGAGAAGAATATCGGCCTGCGACATGGCGTGCTCCCGAACCAGACAGTGATTCCGCCCAACACATAGAGCCTGCGAGCCCCCCTCGCCAGACCATGCGCCAAAAAAGCAAAAGGGCCCCTAAGGGCCCTTTCTCGTTTCGCTCGCGCCAATCAGGCGGAGTAGTACATTTCGTATTCGACCGGATGAGGGGTCATTTCGACACGGAGAACTTCCGCCATCTTGAGGTCGATATAGGCGTTGATGAAATCATCATCCATGACGCCACCGACCTTGAGGAAGTCGCGGTCCTTGTCGAGGTTCTCGAGAGCCTCGCGGAGCGAACCGGAAACAGTCGGGATATCCTTGAGTTCGTCCTTCGGCAGCTCGTACAGATCCTTGTCCATCGGCTCACCCGGGTGGATCTTGTTCTTGATGCCGTCGAGGCCGGCCATCAGCAGCGCGGTGTACGCCAGGTACGGGTTGGCCAGCGGATCGGGGAAACGCACTTCGACGCGCTTGGACTTCGGCGACTGGCCGAAGGGGATACGGCAGGAAGCCGAACGGTTACGGGCCGAGTAGGCCAGCAGAACCGGAGCTTCAAAGCCGGGCACCAGACGCTTGTAGGAGTTGGTGGTCGGGTTGGTGAAGGCGTTGATCGCCTTGGCATGCTTGATGACGCCGCCGATGTAGTAGAGGCAGTCCATCGACAGGCCGGCATACTGGTCGCCGGCGAACAGCGGCTTGCCGTCCTTCCAGATCGACATGTGGCAGTGCATGCCCGAGCCATTGTCGCCATAGACCGGCTTCGGCAGGAAGGTGGCGGTCTTGCCGTAGGAATTGGCGACCTGCTGGACGGCATACTTGTAGATCAGCACGTCGTCAGCCGACGCGATCATCTGCTTGTACTTGAGGCCGAGCTCGTGCTGGGCCGACGCCACTTCGTGGTGGTGCTTTTCGATGATGACGCCCATCTGGCCCATCGCCTCGAGCATCTCGCCGCGCATGTCCTGGGCGCTGTCCAGCGGCGGAACCGGGAAGTAGCCCTTCTTGAGGCCGATGTGATGGCCGTTGTTGCCATGCTCATATTCGGCGTCATTGTTGGTCGGCAGTTCGGAAGCGTCGACCTGGAAACCGACCTTGTAGGTCGACGTCGAGTACTTCACATCGTCAAAGACGAAGAATTCGGGTTCCGGGCCGAACACCACCGTGTCGCCAACACCGGACGACTTGACCAGGGCTTCGGCCTTCTTGGCGATCGAGCGCGGGTCACGGTTATAGGGCTGATAGGTGGCCGGCTCGAGAATGTCGCAGTTGATGGCGAGGGTCGAGGCCGCGAAGAACGGGTCGATATAGGCCGAGTTCGGATCGGGCATCAGCACCATGTCGGACTCATTGATGGCCTTCCAGCCAGCAATGGAGGAGCCGTCGAACATCACGCCATCTTCGAACATGTCGGCATCAACGACCGAAGCGTCCATGGTAACGTGCTGCAGCTTGCCGCGCAGGTCAGTGAAGCGCACGTCGAGATACTTGATGTTCTCGTCTTTCATGCGCTGGATAATGTCTGCTCCGGTAGTCATTAGGTTTCCCCTATTATTCAGATGCTTGAGAGAAATGGCTGTGTGGCTGGTGTGCTTGGACGGCTAGAGCGCGTCGTCGCCGAATTCGCCGGTGCGAATGCGGATCGCCTGCTCGACCGAATAGACGAAGATCTTGCCGTCGCCGATACGCCCGGTCTGGGCGGCATTGCGGATCGCTTCGATGGCTTTTTCGGCAAGCTCATCGGGGCAAACGACTTCGACTTTCACCTTGGGCAGGAAATCCACGACATATTCAGCGCCGCGATAGAGTTCCGTGTGCCCCTTCTGGCGCCCGAACCCCTTGGCTTCGGTCACGGTGATTCCTTGCAGGCCGACTTCCTGCAGAGCCTCTTTGACTTCGTCGAGCTTGAAGGGCTTTACGATAGCCTCGATTTTCTTCAACTGTGCCTCCACTGACCGACTTTGGCCGTTACCGCCAACCTGTATGCACGGGCCGTGCCATTCGTGCCAGAACGTCGATTTACTAGATAAATTAAAGACTTAGCCAATACAGCCACACCCTGTGGGCAAGCATCAAATTCAGCCCTAGCACAAGAAACGGACGGCGTGCACAAATTTTGATCATTCCCGACCGAGAAGCGGTGCGCGGGTTTGAAAAAACTGATCAATAAGACGCCATCGGCATACGGCCCCTCTAAGAGGGGGCAAGGGGACGCATCCCCTCTCCCCTCCGCCGGGCCAAATCCGCCGAAACAGAGCCGAGGGCGACAAGAGTGCTGTCAAACCGCCAAAAACCCCAAGCTAGGCTTTGACTGACCCCATCTCTTCATATAGATGCAACCCCAACCCGGCCAGAAGGGGACCCAATGCGGGTGTGGCGGAACTGGTAGACGCACTGGATTTAGGTTCCAGCGCCGCAAGGCGTGGAGGTTCGAGTCCTCTCACCCGCACCAATTTGGTCCCGGCCTTTAGAAGATCAATTTAAACGGGAATAGCCCCCCATGCAGGTTACTGAGACCCTCAACGAAGGCCTGAAGCGCAAGCTCAGCGTCACTATCCCGGCAGCCGACCTGGTGTCGCGCCTCGATGCCAAGCTGGAAGAGCTCAAGGGCCAGGCCAACATCAAGGGCTTCCGTCCCGGCAAGGTGCCTACCGCGCACCTCAAGAAGATGTATGGTCGTTCGGCAATGTCCGAAGTGATGACCGACGCGATCAACGCCACCGTCTCCGACACGCTGGACCAGCGTTCCGAGCGCGCCGCAGCTCAGCCCAAGGTTGACCTGCCCCAGGATCAGGCTCTGATCAACGACGTGCTCGACGGCAAGTCCGACCTCGCATTCGAAGTCGAATATGAAGTCCTGCCGCCTGTCACGCTGATGGACCTCAAGGGTCTCAAGCTCGACAAGCCGGTTGTTGAAGTCACCGAAGAAGAAATCGACGCTGAAGTGAACCGCGTGTTCGCTCAGAACCGCGGCTACACCGACAAGGGTGATGGCGCTGTCGTCGAGCAGGGCGATCGTCTCGGCCTCAGCTTCGTCGGCAAGATCGACGGCGTTGAGTTCGCCGGCGGCAAGTCCGACCATGCGCACCTCACCGTTGGCTCGGGCGAGTTCATCCCCGGCTTCGAAGAGCAGCTGGTCGGCCAGAAGAAAGACGAGACCCGCACCATCACCGTGACCTTCCCGGCTGATTACAACAATGCCGAGCTGGCCGGTAAGGAAGCAACCTTCGACGTCACCATCCTGCACGTCGATGGCCCGAACCAGGGCGAGCTGGACGACGAGTTCGCCAAGCGCCTCGGCCTCGAAGACGTCGCTGCCCTGCGCAAGGCCGTCAAGGACCAGATGGAATCGGCACTCACCTCGATGAGCCGCCAGCACATCAAGCGTCAGATTCTCGACGCCCTCGATGAAGGCCACAAGTTCGACGTCCCGGCGCAGCTGGTCGAAGCCGAATTCAACACCATCTGGCAGCGCGTCGAGCACGAAGTGCAGTCGCATGGCCGTTCCTTCGAAGACGAAGGCACGACCGAAGAAGCCGCCAAGGAACAGTACCAGCGCATTGCTGAGCGCCGCGTGCGTCTGGGCCTCGTTGTTGCCGAGATCGGCAACCAGAACGAAGTTCAGGTCACCGACGAAGAGCACCAGCAGGCCCTGCTCGCTGAAATCCGCCGCTTCCCCGGCCAGGAACAGCAGGTCTATGACTACTACCGTCAGAACGCCCAGGCCCTCGCAAGCCTGCGCGCTCCGGTCTTCGAGAACAAGGTTGTCGACTATGTCGCCGGCCTCTCCGAGCAGACGGAAAAGAAGATGACCCGCGAAGAGCTGGCCAAGCTCATCCAGGCTGACGAGGACGAAGTCCCCGAAGAGCACCACCACTAAGCTCTGAAGCCACCGAATCGAAAAGGCCGCCCTCTGGGCGGCCTTTTTGTTTGTCTGGTCTTGGGGATAGGATACCCCCACCCGACCTCCCCCTGATACGGGGAGGAGCCCATCGAGTTATTGGCAAACCCAGTGAGCCACTGACCCGTCCCTCCCCCTACCAGGGGGAGGCTAGGTGGGGGTAGGAGAGCCCGGATGTCTCCGCTCCCACGCCACCCCCAAAAAACAAAAAGCCCCGCCGCACCAAGTGCGTCGGGGCTCCGGAAACCGGTGACGAACCGCTTACTTGTATTCGATCGTCGCCTTGATGATCTTGTCCGGGTTTGCCACGGCGCCATTGGCCGACTGCGGACCCTTTTCGAGCGCATCGACAGCTTCCATGCCGGAAGCAACCTTGCCGAACACCGTATACTGGCCGTCGAGGAAGCTCGCGTCCGCATAGGTGATGAAGAACTGCGCGTTGAACGAGTTCGGGTTCTGCGAGCGGGCAGCGCCGACGATGCCGCGCTGGAAGCTTTCCGAATTGAACTCAGCCTCGACATCAGGAAGCTGCGAACCGCCCATGCCGGCGCGCTGCAGATCGAAATTCGGGGTGTTTTCCTTGCCGAATTCGACGTCGCCGGTCTGGGCCATGAAACCCTCGATGACGCGGTGGAAAACGACATTGTCGTATTCACCGCTCTCGGTCAGGGCCACGACGCGCTCGACATGCTTGGGCGCAATTTCGGGCAACAGTTCGATATCGACCGTACCGCTTTCGAGCGTCAGGATCAGATGCGGCTTGCCCTCCTGGGCGAAAGCCGGAGCTGCGAGGCTGACCAAAGCGGCGACAGCGAGGCCACCAAGCAGGCGGCGGGAGAGAGTAATCATCGTGGTTTCAGAGCCTTAAGGACGATTGGCGGGACGAAGGCGGAAATATCCCCGCCCATTTCTGCGATTTGGCGCACCAATGTGGCCGAGATATGCCGCACAGGTGGGCTGGAGGGAAGGAAGACGGTCTGCAGATCGGGCGCCATCTGGGCGTTCATCCCCACCATCTGCATCTCGTAATTATAGTCGGTAGTGTCGCGCAGGCCGCGAATGATGAGCTTGGCGCCGTGGTCGCGCGCCGCATTCACCATCAGGCCGGAGAAGTCGACGATCTTGAATTCTGTCTGGGTCCGCAGCCCGACGGGGCCGAGCACCTGGTCGAGAATGGCAATGCGGTCGACATGGCTGAACAGCGGGTTCTTCTTGGTCGCGCTGATTCCAACCGCCACCACCAGCGTATCGACGAGCTTGCAGGCCCGCTCGATGACATCGAGATGCCCATTGGTCAGCGGATCGAACGACCCCGGATAAAAGCCGACGAGTTTGCTCATTCTGCCCCCTTCCCTCTTGTTGTTGTTAGGGTTTTCTCACGCGCGGCGTGCGGTTGCAAGCGTAACGCCCCCGAGCACGACCAGCAGCGCGCCACCGACGAGAAACGCAGCCGGCGTGCCCCATTGGGAAGCGATGGCGCTGCCGATCAGCGGGGCCGACAGCATGGTGAGCGTGATCACAGCCTCGCCTGCAGCAAACACCCGCCCGATCCGGTCCGGCGGGACCTCAGCTTGGATAATGGTCCGATAGGGCACCAGCATGAAGGCGGTCGATCCACCCATGAACAGCAGCACGAAGAGGAACGCGGCGAGCGGGAGCATCAGTCCGGCCAAGGCCGCTGCCGCCACAGCCGCCGTCGTCAGCCCCGATATCATGGCCGCCAGTGCCATGACGAGGATTGGTCGACCGGCAGCGAAGCACCCGGCCACCAGAGCGCCGATCAAACCGCCAAGCCCCGATGCGGCGATGGAAAGCCCGAACGCCGTGGCGCCAAACCCAAAACCCTCCGCCAGCAGGGCGATCAGCGCGTCATAGAGAAAGAAGGAGAAATAGGCGAAGGCCGAAAAGATCAGCGCCACCAGCAGCCGCCGACTGCGCCGGAATTCGGCAATACCGGCCAGCGACTCGACAAAGAACCGACCGCGCTGGCCATCGCCCTCCCCCTGTTCGCGTGGCGGGATCACAAGCGTCAGCGCAATCACAACGGCGATGAGGGAGAGGCCCGCGTTAAAGAGAAACACGCCCTGCGCCGGCCAGATCACCAGCAGAAGCCCACCGATGGCCGGTCCCGCAATTTTTGAGGTCTGGTTGATTGCCTGATGCAGCCCATTGGCACGCCCCAGAAGATGTTTGGGCGTCGTCGCCTGAAGCGCCGCCTGCCGTGCCGGCGTAAACGCTGAGTCGATGGCGCCGCGCAGGAACACCAGCACCAGCAGCATCGCCGCATCCCCGGTGAACGCGAAGCCGAGCGTCGCCAGCGCCCGCCCCAGATTGCTGATCACCAGCACGGCACGGATCGAGGACCGATCCACCACCACTGCGGCCAGCGGCCCCACCATAATATAGGGCAGGCTCAGCGCCAGCGCGAAAATTGCCAGCGCGAACGGCCCATGGCCCCAGCCAAACACCAGCAGCGCCACGATGGCCGCATAGTCGAGCCAGTCCGCAAAATCCGCCGGCAGGCTGGCCAGCGCCAGCCGACGCGGCACGGGCAAACTGAGCAGCGCCCGATACCCCGGTTTCTCACGATCAGCGCTGGCAGTCATAGTGCAAGGTCCAAATCATGCATGTTTTGAAAACAACAAATTCAGCAATCTACCGGATCGAATACACCGCTTCGAACCAGAATTCCCGACCAATTATTGACCCTTCGCTAATGTTATTGCCACGTCGCAGATGCCATTCTCAACGCACCCCGCTACTTCTGGAGTGAAACTCCGGCCGGAACGGAAAACATGCGGTCATATTTCGATGCAATGCTGCGCTACTTCGATCTTTCGGGACGCAGTACGCGCCGGCAATATTGGTTGTTCTGGCTGGTCGCCACACTCCTCGCGCTCGCCGGCGCCTTTGCCGACCTCGAGTTTTTCTACACCGACATCAGAAAGGGCTACCCGGGTCCCTTCACCGCATTTCTATCGGTGGTTCATTTTCTTCCCGCCATTGCCGTAACTGTGCGCCGCCTGCACGATATCGGGCGGTCGGGCTGGTGGTATTTCGTCCAGTGCATTCCGCTCGTTGGCCAGTTGCTCATGCTGTTCTGGATGCTGGCCCCGCCCAATCAATGGGACAATGAGTTCGGCCCCAATCCACGTACGCTGGCGTCGGCCGCTCCCGCACGCCAGGCGCAACAGAGCACCATCCCGCGTCAGGTCCGCATGGGCAGCGCACCTCCCGCTCAGGCCAGAGGCGCCCAAAACCCCGACATCGAACGCTTCATCTGAAGCACATCCGCACAACGTGGCGCGGAAACGACAAGGGGCGCCGAAGCGCCCCTTGTTTCTTATTCTTCTGCCGCGCCGGTGTCGGGCGGTGCATCGTCCCCGGCCTCAGTACCGGTGTCGATGTCGTCCTCGTCGCTTTCAGGCTCGCTGATGCGCTCGACCGAAACCACCTTCTCATCCTCGGCCGTATCGAACACGATCACGCCCTGGGTGCTGCGACCCTTGATGCCGATCGGCTTGTCGCCACCAACCGGCAGGCGGATGGTCTGGCCGCCATCGCTGATCAGCATGATCTGGTCTTCTTCTTCCACCGGGAAGCTTGCGATCAGATTGCCGTTGCGCTTGTTGACCGCCATGGCGACGATGCCCTTACCGCCACGACCGGTGATCCGGTATTCGTGGCTTGAGGTGCGCTTGCCATAGCCGTTCTCGGAGATCGTCAGGATGAACTGCTCGAGAGCACCCATCTTGGCGTAGAGCTCCTGATCAAGTTCGCCAGCCTCGACGCCTGCTTCATCCGAAGCACTGTCGTCGCTGTCCACTTCACCACGCATGGCGCGGCTGCGCTTGAGATAGGCGGCGCGTTCTTCGGCCGTCGCATCCGAGTGGTTGATCACGGCCATCGAGATGACGGTGTCGTTCTCCGCCAGCTGGATGCCACGGACGCCCATCGAGTCGCGGCCCTTGAACAGGCGCACGTCGTCGACGCGGAAGCGGATTGCCTGGCCGAGCGCCGTGGTCAGCAGCACGTCATTGTTGACCGTGCAGGTCTCGACGCCGACGATCGCATCGCCCTCATCGAGCTTCATGGCGATCTTGCCGTTCTGGCGCACTTCGACGAAGTCGGCCAGCGAGTTGCGGCGAACTGTGCCGCGCGTCGTGGCGAACATGATGTCGAGATTGCCCCAGCTGGTCTCGTCCTCGGGCAGCGGCATGATCGAGGTGATCCGCTCGCCCTGCTCCAGCGGCAGGATGTTGATCAGGGCCTTGCCCTTGCCATTGGCAGGAGCCAGCGGCAGGCGCCAGACCTTGATCTTGTAGGCAATGCCGCGGCTGGTGAAGAACAGCACCGGCGTATGCGTATTGGCGACGAAGAGGCGCGAGACGAAATCCTCGTCGCGTGTCGACATGCCAGAGCGCCCCTTGCCACCGCGATTCTGGGCGCGATAGGTCGAAAGCGGCACGCGCTTGATGTAACCGGCGTGGCTCACGGTTACGACCATGTCTTCGCGGGCGATCAGGTCCTCGTCGTCGAAATCGGCGACGTGATCGGCGATTTCGGTCCGGCGCGCACGGCCGAACTGGTCACGGATCTCTTCAAGCTCTTCCCGAATGATCTGCTGCACGCGCTCACGGCTGCGCAGGATATCGAGATAGTCCTCGATCTCGGCGCCGAGGCCATTGAGTTCGTCGCCGATTTCGTCACGGCCAAGAGCCGTAAGACGAGCCAGACGCAGTTCGAGAATGGCGCGGGCCTGTTCTTCGGAGAGATTGAACGTGCCGTCGTCGTTGATCCGGTGGCGCGGGTCGTCGATCAGCTTGATCAGCGGCTCCACATCGGCTGCCGGCCAGCGGCGGGTCATCAACTGCTCGCGCGCCGTCGCCGGATCGGGCGCGGTGCGGATCAGGGCGATGACCTCATCGATATTGGCCACGGCCACGGCCAGACCAACCAGGATATGGGCGCGGTCACGGGCCTTGTTCAGCAGGAACCGGGCGCGACGCGTAACCACTTCCTCACGGAAGCTGAGGAACGCCTCGAGAATCTGCTTGAGATTCATCAGCTCCGGCTTGCCGCCGTTCAGCGCCACGAAATTGCAGCCAAACGAGCTCTGCAGCTGCGTGAAGCGGTAAAGCTGGTTCAGTACCACATCAGGCATCGCATCGCGCTTGACCTCGATGACGATGCGCATGCCTTCGCGGCTAGACTCGTCGCGCAGGTCGGCAATGCCTTCGACGCGCTTGTCGCGCACCAGCTCGGCGATCTTTTCGACCAGATGCGCCTTGTTCACCTGATACGGGATCTCGGTGATGACGATGGCTTCGCGTTCCTTGCGAACCTCTTCCACCACCGCGCGGCCACGCACGATGATCGAGCCGCGGCCCGTCTCATAAGCCTGGCGGATACCGGCACGGCCGAGGATGATCCCGCCGGTCGGGAAGTCCGGACCGGGCAAATGCTCGATCAGCTCGTCGGTGGTGATGAACGGGTTATCCAACAGCGCCAGCGAGGCGTTGATGGTTTCGCTCAGATTATGCGTCGGCACATTGGTCGCCATGCCGACAGCGATACCGCTGCCGCCGTTGACCAGCATGTTCGGGAAGCGCGCCGGCAACACCGAGGGTTCGGATTCCGAACCGTCATAGTTGGGCTTGAAATCAACCGTGTCCTTGTCGAGGTCATCGAGCAGGGAGTTGGTGATCTTCTGCATGCGCACTTCGGTGTAACGCATGGCCGCCGGCATATCGCCGTCGACCGAGCCGAAGTTGCCCTGGCCTTCCGCCAGCATCTCTCCCATGGAGAAATCCTGCGCCATACGGACCAAGGCCATATAGATCGAGGAGTCGCCGTGGGGGTGGTATTTACCGATCACGTCACCGACCACGCGGGCCGATTTACGGAATGGCTTGTTGTACTCGTATCCGTTCTCGCTCATCGAGAACAGGATGCGCCGGTGCACCGGCTTGAGGCCGTCACGCACGTCCGGAAGCGCGCGGCTCACGATCACGCTCATCGCGTAATCGAGGTAGCTGTTGCGCATTTCGTCGGTGATCTGGATCGTCGCTATGCCGGACCCTGGGGTGTCGGCAGGCAGATTATCGGTCGTATCACTCACGGGGTGATTCCGTGTTGGTTCTTGTTAACCGATAGATAGGCGATTCCGGCCAGAAAGGCCAATTTTCCGGCGTGCAAGCTGTGGAGACCCCCCTTACAGCGCCCCGCAGGAGGGCTTGACATCCTCGCCGCGGAACCGGGCGTCACTCCAGGCGATGAGATCGTCCTCCAGCGGCGTTCCCGGCCGGACCAGGCTGAGGTGATCAAGTCCTTCATAGAGCTGATAATCCAGCGCTTTCCCCTCTCCGCAGAGCCGGTCGACATATCCTGTCTGCACCTTTGCGGCGACGATCTCGTCGGCGCTCCCCTGCCCGATCATCACCGGCATGGCAAACGGCCCATTCGGCACATTTTCCGCCAGCCGATCCGCGAGCGGGCCGACGATCGGGTCCGCGTCGAAAATGCCCGAGCTGGGAAACAGCATGGCTTGGGCCAGCGAAGGCAGCGCCCGCGCATCCACCGCGCAGCGGCTCGCCATGTCCCGGGCCACCCACGACATCGGCGCGCCGATATAGTCCTGCACCCGCACGTCCGCATAAGTCCGGGAATAGGCCTCGAGGAGATAGCTGCTGACCACCTTGCCGAAGAGGCTGCCGCGCACCGTTTCGACAAGCGCCGGCATGTCTGAAGCCGGCGCCAGCGCCGCCACCCCGACAATATCGAGCTCCGGCGCATAGTCTTGCGCCATCTGCGCCACCCACAGCGCCGAATTGCCACCCTGCGAATGCCCCCAGACGACGCTGCGCGCCCCGATTTCGACCGCCTCCATCGCCTGCGCCGCCCGCAAGGAATCCATCACCGCCCGCGCCGCATCCTCCCCAACGAGATAGGCGTGTCCGCCCTTGGTGCCCAGACCGACATAGTCCGTCGCCACATAGGCCCAGCCCTCCGCCAGCAAGTCATCTACCGCAGGCACATCCGCAAAGGGCCACTCCACCGAGGGCGCACAACCCGGGGCGATCCCCTTGGTGCCGTGGGCCCAGCCGATGGCATCCAGCGGCCCCAGCGCCCCCTTGGGCGCCATCACCACCGCACTGGCCACCGCCTGCGTGTCGTCGATCCGCGTCGTCGTATAGAGAATGCGCCAGGCGTCAGCCGCCTCCGGCACGTCGCGGAAGTAGGGCTCCACCGCCAGCAACGTCCCCGGCGCCCCGGAAGCGCTCACAGAAGAATAGAACGCATCCGGCGTCGGCGGCCGAGACAGCACCCAGCCGTTCCCGATCGCCAGCACCAAACCCGCGATCCCCACCCCGACCCAAGCCACTCTCCGCATCGCTCAAAACTCCCCCGCGTCCGTGCAATATTGCAACGTCACAAAACCAAAAACCTGCGACCGCTGGACGCATCGGCCGCAAACTCGTACAGATTTCGCCAGGTTTTCGCCCCATTGCGGAGTCGGGTTTCGGTGTCTTCTGGTTCCCCGTTCAAGCGTTTTCTCGCCCGCCTCACCCATGATCGCTCCATCGGCTTCGGTCTCGAACATCTCGGCCTGACCACAGTGCGCAATCCGCGCGTCATGGCTCTGATCGTTCTGGCCTTCTCGATCTTCTGTTTTATCCAGATCCCCAAGGCCAATGTCGACGGCGATCTCCTGCGTGTCTATGCCCATTCCGGACCCTATTACGACGCCTATGCTCATCTCTCGGAGACCTTCGGCACTTTCGAGAACGACCTCTACGTGCTGGTCAATTCCGAAACCCTCGTCGAGCCCGAGACCATAGAACGCGTCCGCGATCTCGCCTTCGAGCTCGAACTCAATGAATACGCCGTCGGCACCATGTCGCCCTTCACCCTGCGAAAACCTGCGCCGGGCGGCGGCTCCGAGCCGGCCGTGCCCGAGGGCATGCTGACCCCGGACGAAGTCGCCTTCGCTCTCATCGATCTCCAGCAGAACGATCCGATGATGCGCAATCTCATCACCCCGGACCTTTCGGGCGTGGTGCTGATCATGTTCCCCAATCAGGAACTGGTGGCCGAGCGCGGCGCCAAGGCCATGATCGACAATCTGCGCGAAACCATAGCTCCCTTCCAGGCAGCCGGCCTTTCAGTCGAGATCACCGGCCCGCCGGTCTGGACCACCGAAATGCTCAACGCTGCGGTGGACGACCAGGTCAAGTTCACCGTCTACGGGTTCCTCCTCGGCTCGGCTATTGCCCTCTTTGCCCTGCGCTCCATTGCCGGCGCGCTGATCGTCGCCGCCACGCCCTTCCTCTCGGTGATGTGGGCGATGGGCATGATCCTCTTCTTCTTCGGCTCCTTCTCCTTCCTCACCATCATCGTCACCACGCTGGTGCTGGTGATCTCCTTTGCCGAGTCGATGTTCTTTACCTTCAACTGGCTCGCCTATTGGCGGGACGGCATGGAGCCGAACAAGGCCGTCGACGCCACCATAAAGCTCGTCGGCCCCGCCACGGCCCTCACCATGCTCGTCTCAATGGTCAGCTTTGCCTCGCTGTCGCTGACCCCGGGCCAGGGCGTGCGCGAATTCTCCATGGCCGGTGCCATGGGCGCGTTCCTGCTCTTTGCCTGCACCATGACCTTCCAGCCGCTGCTGCTGAAGCTCGCGCTCCGCCTCGGCTTCAAGGCTCCGCCGAAGTCGAGCCGGGTGCTGAACGCTCCCCTGCCCCTCAGCTGGTTCCTCGCCAGCCGCTTTGGCCGCCCCATCGCCATCATCGGCATCGTGCTGACAGGCCTGCTGCTAATCCCCTATTTCCTCATCCAGCCGCGCTTCTCCTTCGAGGATTTCGTGGCCAATGAATCGACCGCCCTCACCGCGGCCGAGAGCATCGACGAAGGGGTCGGCGGCGTCGCCCCGCTCTACATTCGCGTTCCCCTCATCGAGAACGATCCCAACGTCGGCGAGGTCGACTACCAGCGCATCAAGATCGTCCACGAAATCCTCGAGGCCGAGCTGGGCGAGAACAAGGTCATCTCCGCCGCCAGCATGACCAATTACACTGACGCCGGCTTCACCCGCGGCGAAGTGCTCGACGCCGTCGGTCCCTTCATGCGCCAGCGCTTTGTTACCGATGACGGCTCGCAGGCCCTCGTCACCGGCTTCATGCCCACCATCATCGAAAGTGATCTGCTGAAAGATCTCGTCCACCGGGTGGAGACCGAGCTTGTCGCCGCCGGCATTGACGATGCCGAGCTCGGCGGCTTCCGCATCCTTACCACCTTCGCCACCGATGACATCGTGCGCGGCCTGCAGATGGATCTCTCGCTCAGCGTGCTGGTCAATCTGGGGCTGATCGGCTTCGCCTTCCAGTCCTTCCGCGTCGCCCTCGCTTCAGCCATCCCGAACCTCTTCCCCATTCTGGGCACGGAGGCCTGGCTCTGGTTCTCCGGCGCTGGGCTGCAGCTCACAACCGTCATCGCGCTCACCATCGCCTTCGGCATCGCGGTGGACGACACGGTCCACTTCCTCTCGCACTACCTGCATGGACGTCGCGAGGAGAAGCGCAGCCACGAGGACGCGGTCAAGCACACGCTGCTGCGCATCGGCGGCGCCATTGTCGCCACCACGGTCATCCTCTGCGCCGGCACAGCCATCCTCGTCTGGTCCGAACTGCCGCAGGTCGCCATGTTCGGCTCGCTCTTCGTCATCACCCTGGCGCTCGCGGTCCTCGGCGATCTCTTTATCCTGCCGGCCCTGCTCATGGCGGGGGGCAAGTTCTTCCACCCATTGGGCAAGATCAATGTGCGCACCGCCGATCACGACGCCACCCCTGACGATCCCACCGGTGATACCGTCACCGGTAACGGGGATGCCATCACCGGTGACGACGGAACCGGCGGCGCCGCACCCAGTCCCGGGCGCGCCTGATGCGCCTCCAAAATTTCCACCGAATCTCGCCGTATTTGCTACAAGAAACCGCATGACAGCCGGGGGGCTCGTTGTGACATCTGGAGGCTTTGCCATGACCTTTCTCGGAACCCTGACCCGTGCTGCGGCACTGGCGGGCGTGATTGCTTCTGCTGGCTTGTCAGCAGCGCCGGCCTTTGCGGGCCCGGCCGAAGTCGCACTGCTTAAATCCTACATTGGAGATTGGCGCGGCCGCGGCACGCTGATCGGCGCCAGCAAGGAAAGCGTGGTCTGCCGCCTGTCTCTGACCCAGGGCAATCAGGACAAGGTCAATTACAACGGCCGCTGCACCCTCGCCGGCACCAATCTCTCCGTTGCCGGCACCATCGCCTATGTCGATGCGTCGCGCCGCTACGAAGCCGCCATGACCTCCAACGCAACCTTCACCGGCATCGCCGTCGGCCAGAAGCGCGGCAGCGGCCTCGTCTTCAACCTGCGCGAGCGTGAGGAAGACGAAGAAGGCAAGCCGATGAACATCTCGGCCCAAATCTCGCTCAACAGCAACGCCATCGGCGTCACCTTCGAGGTCGTCTACGTCGAATCCGGCGACAGCCTCCGCGCCGAAGTCCCCTTTTCGCGGTAGTTTTTGGCAAGTCAGCGCCCGCTGAGCTTCTCAGTGCGCTCTGCAACTCGTCAGTCGTCTTCAGCCTCTCGGCCCCTGCCACCCTCCCCCTTCGAGGGCTTAGAGGCGCCCACAGGGAAAATCGCTCCGATGGAGCGATTTTAGCCGAGAAGGCCATGAGAGCTCCGCTCGAATGGCTGGAAAAAGCTTGGGTCCAAAGGACCCAAGCAACGCTCGGGAGGGGGGCGACTTAACCCAACTCTTTAAGCCTCCAACACAAAGCCCCCACCCATGCGAGCCCTCGTTCAGCGCGTCCTTTCCGCCTCCGTCACAGTCGATGCTGAAATCACCGGACAGATCGATCAGGGCCTGCTCGTCCTCGTCTGCGCCATGCAGGGCGATACCGAAAAACAGTCCGACTGGCTCGCCGCAAAAATCTCCAAGCTGCGCATCTTCTCTGACGACGCCGGCAAGATGAACCGCTCGCTGCTCGACATTGGTGGCGCCGCGCTCGTCGTCAGCCAGTTCACCCTCGCCGCCGACACAAGGGGCAATCGCCCGGGCTTCTCTACTGCCGCCGCGCCGGACCTCGGCCGCGCCCTTTACGAGCACTTCTCCAAAACGCTGGCCGGCCTCGGCGTGCCGGTCGCCAATGGAATTTTTGCGGCCGACATGAAAGTGGCGCTGATCAACGACGGCCCCATCACCATCTGGCTCGACACCGAGCAATAGCCTTCACTCTCCCCAATTGAAAAAGGGCCGCTTTCGCGACCCTTTCCATCTCTGCCCGGCAACCCGCCGGGCCATGTCTGCACGCCGTTATTTCAGGCGTGCCGTCCAGATATCCAGCGCCTCGTCGCGACGCGGAGTCCAGTCGATCCGGTCCGAAACGCCGTAAAAATCTGGCTGGAAGTAGAGGAAGATCCACGGGGCATCGTCGTGATGGATAGCCAGCATCTCGTCGACGATCTTGCGCTCGGCAACGGGGTCGCGATCACCCAGCATGGCCCAGCGCTTTTCCCACTCTTCGTTCTTCCACATACCGGTGTTCACCGGCGCGTCCCACGAGGAGAACAGCGACATGTCGAAGATGGCGCTCCACAGCTGGCCGCCCTGGCCGATGAAGAACATCGGACCCGCGCGGTGCTCACGGGCCATCGGCGAAAACACCGACATTTCCATCAGATCATTGGTGGTCTCGACACCCACATCGCTCAGATACTGGGCCAGCGCCTGCTGCACTTGGCCGTCGTTGAGATAGCGACCCTGCGGACCCTGCATGGTCATGGTGAAGCGCACCCCGTCTTCGCCGCGCGGATAACCGGCAGCGTCGAGCATTTCCTCGGCCTTGGCCGGGTCATAAGGATAGGGCTTGACGTTGGGATTGCCCAGATTGGCGAGGCCGTTGGCGCGCTCGCACTCCGTGCCGAGCAACTGGCGGCAGATCATCGGCACGTCAACGGCCATGTTGAGGGCCTGGCGCACTTCCTTCTTCTTGAGCGCTTCGCCGGCAGTCTCGCCGTCAAAAGTGCCCGAGAAATTGAAGCCGGCGAACATGCGGCGCGTCCCGGCAACCGAAACCACCTTGGCGTGGCCGGATGCATTGACGACTTCGCTCTGATCGGGCGGAATATTTGTGGCGATATCGACATTGCCGGCCAGCAGTTCGGCCGTACGCGTGCTCGATTCCGGAATGACCTTAAAGATCACGTTCTCGAACGGAACGTCCGTCAGGGTCCACTGATCATTGCGCGTCAGCACAACGCGATCGGCACGCACCCATTCCACCAGCTTGTAGGGACCCGAGGCAACCGGCGAAACCGCCGCTTCCTCGACAGTCATCTTCTCATAGCTGTCCTTGCAGTGGATCAGGATATCCGCTGCCATGCCGGTCACGGTCGACGAGTAGCTCTTGACCTGCAGCACGGCGACATCCGGCCCCTCGGCCCGCGCACCGACGAAGCCGATCGACGAATAGGTAAAGCCCGGCACGTGGCCGATGAAGCCATTGGCCGGATCCGCCGCACGGTTGAGCGTATAGGCGACGTCTTCGGCGTCCAGCGTCTCGCCGTCTTCGCATTTCAGACCCGGGCGGATCTTGAAGCTCAGCTCGGTGCCTTCGTCGTTCCAGAAATAGCTTTCGGCAAAATTGGGGACGATCTCGCCTTCCGGCGTGACCGACAGCAGCGTGCCCCACAGCGCCATGGCGACGTTCAGCGACGACGCCTGGTTGAGCATGTCGGGCTCGAGCGATTCGACGTCTACCGACTGCGCCACGACGAGCGTGTTCTCAGATGGTTGAGCCAGCGCAGGCAGGCAGGTTGCCAGCAACAGGCCGGCTGCAAAGCTTAGTCTAGATTTCATGGGTACTCCCTCCAAGGATACAGCCGGCGCGACACCGACAGCAAACACCCAGCGACAACGGACCCCTTCTCCGTTACCCGCTGTATGATTGCATACTGTATACATTTATAAAATGGAGCATCCCGACGTCTGTCAAGGGCGTTCGAGCCCAGGAACGGCCAAGATCGAATTTTATGGCCGAGACGACCGTTTATGGCGCGGACGTTTCCGCGAGGCCGAGGCCACGAGGGCTGAACGTCGATGAGGGAGGAGAGCACAACGCTGGAGGGACGAACTCGCCGCACCACCGCTGGCCCTGTTTCTAGCGTGCAACGTTCATCCGGCCTGCGTGCCCATTGCATGGCGCGCCTTGGTCACTGGCTCCGCGACTGAAATTTGACCATGTCGCCGGGCCGCAGCCCGGCGATGCGTCACGGCACTTTATGTCCGGCAGCGCGAAACAGGCGGTACCATTCTTCGCGCGTCAGCTGGATATCAGAACCTGCAACGCAGTCGCGAACCCGCTCCGGCTTTGTCGTTCCAGGCACCACCTGGATATTGGCGGGGTGCCTGACGATCCAGGCAACGGCGATGCCCGTCGGTGTGACCTCGTATTTTCGTGCCAGTTCATCCAGCACGTCATTGAGTTCGGCAAAATTCTCCCGGTCGCCGATGAAG
This sequence comes from Devosia sp. SD17-2, assembly GCF_029201565.1. Classification (GTDB taxonomy): domain Bacteria; phylum Pseudomonadota; class Alphaproteobacteria; order Rhizobiales; family Devosiaceae; genus Devosia. Next base: position 2,103,170 of record NZ_CP104002.1, on the reverse strand, counting down.
ACGCCCTTGAAGAAACCTCGCTGGAAGGGCGACCACGCCTGCAGCGTCATGCCGGTGAGGCGCGAATAGTCGAGCAGCCCCACATCGCGGGAAATGGATTGGTCGAGCCCGCCCATATTGGCGGCAATGCCCTGGGCAATCAGGTTCGCGTGCGGAAGGCTCAGCTCCACCTGGTTGTAGACAAGCGGCTGCCGGACCGCCGTCTTCAAAACTTCGATTTGCCCGGGCGTGTGGTTCGAAACGCCGAACTGGCGCACCTTGCCTGACGCATGGAGCACCTCGAACGCTTCGGCGACCTCTTCAGGTTCGACAAGCGCATCCGGGCGGTGGAGCAAGAGGACATCGAGATAGTCCATCTTGAGCGCCGCCAGCGATCCGTCCACCGCTTCCAGAATGTGTTCCTTGGAAAAATCGAACCAACCCCGGCGAATGCCGACCTTGCTCTGGATGACAACGCGCTCGCGTTCAGCCGGAGAGAATGTCACAGCATCGCCAAAACGCTGCTCGCAGACATGGTCCTTGCCGCCGTAGATGTCAGCGTGGTCGAACACCGTGACGCCCGCCTCGATGGCAGTATCGACCAGGGTCCGGATCGCATCATCCTCCATATTGGTGATGCGCATGAGCCCCAGAACGACGCTTGAGACCGCCTGCCCTTCCGGCCCGACCTTGTAATTCCGCATACTATCCTCCTCGATAGAATCTGTGCTTGCTGTTTCGGCGCGTAAAAAAGGCCGCTTTCGCGGCCAATTTAAAGTCATGGTCTAATTCTGGACGGAAATTTCCGTCGTCTACCCGAATGGGCTTCGATCAGAACGGGATATCGTCGTCCATCCCGCCGGGCTCGAAGGCCGGGGCGTTTGCCGCAGGCCGACGTGCGCCACCGCCGGCATTGTTGTCGCGACCGCGGAAGCCGCCATCGCCGCCCCCACCATAACCGCCGCCATCGCCGCCGTAGCCGCCTTCGCTGCTGCCACCACCGCCACCGCCGCCGCCGGCGTTATCGCCACGGCCGTCGAGCAGCGTCAGGTTCGAGTTGAAACCCTGCAGCACGATCTCGGTGGAATATTTGTCCTGGCCGGACTGGTCCTGCCATTTGCGCGTCTGCAGCTGGCCTTCGATATAGACCTTGCTGCCCTTGCGCAGATAGCTCTCGGCGACGCGCGTCAGACCTTCCGAGAAGATCACCACGCGGTGCCACTCGGTCTTTTCGCGGCGCTCGCCGGTGTTGCGGTCCTTCCAGCTTTCCGAAGTGGCGATCGAAAGGTTCACCACCTTGCCGCCATTCGGCAGGTTCCGCACTTCCGGGTCATTGCCCAGATTGCCCACCAGAATGACCTTGTTCACGCTGCCTGCCATGGCGCCTTCCTTCCAATTCAGTCTCGCCCGGAGTCGGTCGCGAGACCCTCACAAAATACCAGGGACCGCCGTCGCGTGATCGCGCCCGACAGGTCCGTTCCGGCCCATCTTAGCCCCATTCGCGGCCCGAGGATGGACAATTCTGCTAACGCCCACACCTTTCAAACCCGACCTAACCGGCTGGCCTGAATTAATGTTCACTATATGTTCACGCAGCTACCTCGTCAATATTGTTACTTGACCCCCCGGCAATCCCTTGGTTTGGGAGCCCCCGGACGCAGTTGGTTATGACACTGAGGAGATCGCCTGTGAGCGACTTGACCACCCGCATCCGCCATCCCGACCTTATGGGCCGCATCGTGACGCCCGAAGCCGCCGCCGCCCTGATCAAGGATGGCATGGTCATTGGGATGAGCGGGTTCACCAAATCCGGCGACGCCAAGGCCGTTCCCCTGGCCCTGGCCGCGCGCGGACATGTTGACCCCTTCAAGATCACGCTGATCACCGGCGCGTCGCTGGGCCACGAAATCGACCACAAGCTCACCGAAGCCGGCGTCCTCGCTCGCCGCATGCCCTTCCAGGCGGACCCGACCTTGCGAAAAGCCATCAATCGCGGCGAGGTCATGTTCATCGACCAGCACCTGAGCGAGACTGTGGAACATCTCCGTTCAAGGCAACTCGGTCCGGTCGACTACGCCATCATCGAAGCCGCCGCCATCACCGAGACCGGCGCCATTGTGCCCACCACATCGATCGGCAATTCAGCCAGCCTCGCCATTCTCGCCAACAAGGTCATCGTCGAGATCAACCTCGCCCAGCCACTTGGGCTGGATGGCCTTCACGACATCTATATCCCCTCCAAGCGCCCCACCCGCGCGCCTATCCCGCTTATGGCCTGCGACAGCCGCATCGGCTCGCCCTATATCGAGATCCCGCCCGAAAAGATTGCCGCCATCGTTGTCACCGACACGGTCGACAGCACCTCCTCCGTCGTCCCCTCCGATGACGACACCAAGGCCATTGCCGGCCACCTGATCGCGCTCCTCGAAAGCGAAGTCGCCAAGGGCCGCCTCAATCTCTCGCTGCAGCCGCTGCAGGCCGGCGTCGGGTCCATCGCCAATTCCGTGCTCCGCGGCCTTGCCGATGGCCCCTTCCAAAACCTGAGCATGTACAGCGAGGTCCTGCAGGACTCGACCTTCGACCTCTTCGACGCCGGCAAGCTTAATTTTGCTTCGGCCTCCTCCTTCAGCCTCAGCGCCCCCTATGCCTCGCGCATCCATACCGATTTCGACCGCTACAAGGACAAGCTCGTCCTGCGCACCCAGGAAATTTCCAACCATCCGGAAGTCATCCGCCGCCTCGGCATCATCGGCATCAACACTGCGCTCGAATTCGACATCTACGGCAACGTCAATTCCACCCATGTCGACGGCACGATGATGATGAACGGCATTGGCGGTTCCGGCGATTTCGCCCGCAACGCTTATCTCTCCATCTTCGTCACCAAGTCGCTCGCCAAGGATGGCGCCATCTCTTCGGTCGTGCCCATGGTCAGCCATGTCGACCACACCGAGCATGATGTCGATATTCTCGTCACCGAAGTCGGTCTCGCCGATCTGCGCGGCCTCGCGCCCCGCGAACGCGCGCGAGTGATCATCGACAACTGCGTCCACCCAAGCTACCGCGCCCAGATGGACGACTATTTCACCCGCGCCTCCCAGCGCGGCGGTCACACCCCGCACATCCTCGAAGAAGCCTTCTCCTGGCACACCCGCCGCCAGCAAACCGGCTCGATGAAAGCCTGAGGCGACACCAGGCCCCAGCTGCCCCTCACCACCCGGTTCATCCGGGTGGTCCACCTCCCTATTATCGCTCGCTGCTACGGCACCGCGGCCACCCCACCCTCAATGCGTCCCTCCCCCTACCAGGGGGAGGTTAGGTGGGGGTTCCTCACCGCCGCCCCCGAAAAACACCGGCCTCGCTTCCGCCACGCGCCCGGCCTATCCTCCCCTCCGCACACATCAGAGGAGGTCCTTGTGTCTGCCAATGTGAAAGACATGCTCGCCGCAGCCAATGCAGCGGTGCCCCGCATTTCCGCCGACGAAGCCCGCCGCATGGTCGAGGAACAGAACGCTGTCATCGTCGACGTCCGCGACAGCGCCGAACTGGCGGCCAATGGGAAGATACCCGGCTCCATCAACATCCCCCGTGGCATGCTTGAGTTCCGGGCCGATGCGGCCTCGCAATATCACGATGCCAATCTCACGACGGATCGCCCCGTCATTCTCCATTGCGCTTCCGGCGGCCGCTCGGCCCTCAGCGGCGCCACCCTCAAGCAGATGGGCTACACCAACGTCTATAATCTCGGCGGCTTCAAGCCTGACTGGGTCGACGCCGGCGGCGAAGTCGAAAAAGTCTGACGCCCTGATGATGCCTTGCCGACCCTCGGCAAGGCGCCCTTCTCTCTCATTCCCCAGACCGGCTCCACCGATGGAATACGATCCCGGCCGCCAAAACGCTGCTGACACCATCTGTCAGCGCCATTGCCCATAGCAGCTTGACCGAATCCGGGATGTTCTGCAAACGTTCACTTTATTCAAAGGTGCTTTCGCACGGCCGCCGGGACACGCTAAGGTGAAAGCCGCCGCCAGACACCGGTATAAGGACGGCTTGCAGCCCGCCCTTGCTACGCCTATTTGAAGGGCTCTCCAGCCCCCTTGAACCCATTGCTGCTGTGCCTTCGACCGGCACGACGAGCCACGGACGTGAAAATGAAGTCTATGCCCAGCCAGAACCGCGAGATCATTGTTCGCGGGGCGCGTGAACACAACCTCAAGGGCATTGACGTCAAGCTGCCGCGCGACAGCCTCATCGTCATGACGGGCCTGTCCGGCTCGGGCAAATCCTCGCTCGCCTTCGACACCATCTATGCCGAAGGCCAGCGCCGCTATGTGGAGAGCCTCTCCGCCTATGCGCGCCAGTTCCTTGAAATGATGCAGAAGCCCGATGTCGAGCACATCGAGGGCCTGTCGCCCGCCATTTCCATCGAACAGAAGACCACGTCGCGTAACCCGCGCTCGACCGTCGGCACGGTCACCGAGATCTATGATTACCTGCGCCTGCTGTTTGCGCGCGTCGGCGTTCCCTACTCGCCCGCCACCGGCCTGCCGATCGAGAGCCAGACCGTTTCGCAGATGGTCGACAAGGTTCTCGAGCTTCCCGAAGGCACCCGCCTCTACCTGCTGGCCCCCATCGCGCGTGGCCGCAAGGGTGAGTACAAGAAGGAACTCGCCGACCTGATGCGCAAGGGGTTTCAGCGCGTCAAGATCGATGGCGAGTACCACGAAATCGAGGACGCTCCGGCGCTCGACAAGAAGTTTAAGCACGACATCGAGGTCGTGGTCGATCGTCTCGTCGTGTCCCCCGACATCTCCGGCCGCCTGGCCGAAAGTTTCGAGACCGCGCTGAAGCTGGCCGAGGGCATTGCCCTGATTGAATTTGCTGATGAGAAGAACGAGGACGGCACCGCCCGCCAGATCACCTTCTCGGAAAAATTCGCCTGCCCGGTCTCCGGCTTCACCATTGCCGAGATCGAGCCGCGCCTGTTCTCGTTCAACAACCCGTTTGGCGCCTGCCCGGTCTGCGACGGCCTCGGTACCGAGCAGAAGATCGACCCCGATCAGATCGTTCCCGATCCCACTCTGTCGCTGCGCGATGGCGCCATCCTGCCCTGGTCCAAGACCAGCGCGCCCTTCTATCTCCAGACCCTGCAGGCTGTGGCGCGCCATTTTGGCGCCTCCACCGGCACCGCCTGGAACGAGCTGCCCTTCGAGGTGCAGCACGCCGTGCTCTATGGCACTGACAAGACCAAGATCGACTTCGTCTATGACGACGGCCTGCGCCAGTACAACACCTCAAAGGTGTTCGAAGGCGTCATCGGCAACCTTGAGCGCCGCTACAAGGAAACCGAAAGCGCCGGCATGCGCGAAGAGATCGAAAAATATATGTCGGCAAAGCCCTGCTTTGCCTGCGGCGGCTATCGCCTCAAGCCCGAAACGCTGGCGGTCAAGATCGACGGCCTGCACATCGGCAAGGTCAGCGAGATGTCGATCAAGAACGCCTCGAAGTGGTTCATTGATCTCTCTGACAAGCTCACCCCCACACAGAGCCAGATCGGCGAGCGCATCCTCAAGGAAATCCGCGAGCGTCTGAAATTCCTTAACGACGTGGGCCTTGAATATCTGTCCATGTCGCGCAATTCCGGCACGCTGTCGGGCGGCGAAAGCCAGCGCATCCGTCTGGCCAGCCAGATCGGCTCTGGTCTCACCGGCGTGCTCTATGTGCTCGACGAGCCATCCATCGGCCTGCACCAGCGCGACAATGCACGCCTGCTCGAAACCCTGCAGCGTCTGCGTGACCTCGGCAACACGGTCATCGTCGTCGAGCACGACGAGGACGCCATCCTCACCGCCGACTATGTCCTCGACATCGGTCCCGGTGCCGGCGTCAACGGCGGCAACATTGTCGCCGAAGGCACACCGCAGGACATTCTCAACCACCCGGACAGCCTCACCGGCAAATATCTCTCCGGCCGCATGGGCATTCCCGTGCCACCAGAGCGCCGCGAGGCCAAGAAGGGTAAGGCCCTTTCCGTAAAGGGCGCCACCGGCAACAATCTCAAGAATGTCTCGGTCGACATTCCGCTCGGCATGTTCGTCGCCATCACAGGCGTGTCCGGCGGTGGCAAGTCGACCCTCATGATCGACACCATGTACCAGGCCATCGCCCGCCGCCTCAACGGCGCCCGCGTTGTCCCGGCTCCGCATGAAAGCCTTACCGGGCTCGAATTCCTCGACAAGGTCATCGATATCGACCAATCGCCGATCGGTCGCACGCCGCGGTCCAATCCGGCCACCTATACTGGCGCCTTCACACCCCTGCGCGAATGGTTCGCCAGCCTGCCGGAAGCCAAAACCCGCGGCTACGGACCCGGCCGCTTCTCCTTCAACGTCAAGGGCGGCCGCTGCGAGAAGTGCGAGGGAGATGGCGTTCTCAAGATCGAGATGCACTTCCTGCCCGACGTTTACGTCACCTGTGACGTCTGCAAGGGCAAGCGCTACAATCGCGAGACGCTGGAAGTCCAGTTCAAGGGCAAGTCGATCTCCGACATCCTCGACATGACCATCGACGAGGGCGTCGAGTTCTTCTCGGCTGTCCCGGTCATTCGCGACAAGTTCGCCACGCTGCAGCGCGTTGGCCTCGGCTACGTCAAGGTCGGACAGCCCGCCACCACCCTCTCCGGCGGCGAAGCCCAGCGCGTGAAACTGTCGAAAGAGCTCTCCAAGCGCGCCACCGGCCGCACGCTCTACATGCTCGACGAGCCGACAACCGGACTCCACTTCCACGACGTAGCCAAGCTTCTTGAAGTGCTTCATGAACTTGTCGATGGCGGTAACACCGTCATCGTCATCGAGCACAATCTCGAAGTCATCAAGACGGCAGACTGGATCATCGACCTTGGCCCCGAGGGCGGTGACGGCGGCGGCGAGATCGTCGCCAGCGGCACCCCCGAAGAGGTGGCCTCCAATCCCCGGTCCCACACCGGCCACTTCCTCAAGGAAGTCATGGAGCGCCGCCCCCACTTTGCGACAAGGGCAGCGGAGTAAGGTTCGGCCAACAAACCGCGTCACCATTTGATCCCCGCGAAAGCGGGGATCTTTGTTAGGCGGGGTCCGCACCCGATACTCTCTCGGCTCCATCGCCCGCCTCTCCGTTCTAGGGTTCCGAAGGCGATCAGAAGGATGAAAGGCTCCGGTGGAGCCTTTCAAACCAGGAAGGCCATGCGGGCGACGTTCGAATTGCTGGACCGAGGGCGGGGCCACCTGCGCGCCACACGGACCCAGCACGCAGCGCCTCATGGGACGCATTGCCGCATCGCTCTTCTCATTCACAACACGCATACCCAAATGCGAGCAGTCGGCAGGCACTCCGCCCCCGTCAGCGACGACGCCCATGCGCCGCGCGAGAAACTGCCGCTGAATTGACCACTGCCGTCATTTTCAGCACCTCATTGAACCTTATAAAAACCGCCATGCGCTCAACGCATGCAGCGCCTGCTTTCTCCTCTCTGGAAAGCACCCGCAAATCGGCTCATCCTCTTTTTTCTGCAACCAGCCCTGAGGATATATGACCATGTTCGTGCGTGCCGTCTGGCGCCTGAAGCGCCTGGTCGACATCAAGCAGCAATTGCGGGAACTGGACGTCCCAACCACGCGAGATGCCGACATGCTGGGGCTTAGCGGGCCTGACTTCTCGAAAATGACGCGGTCGCTCTTCGATCGCTAGGCCTGCAAGCCGCCCCGAAATTCTGAGTGGCCGCCGGATCGCCCTCCGGCGGCCACAGCTTTGCCGGGAGCCTTAACCGAAGGTGAACGACCACGATTAACGACTTGCAGAAAACGCATAGCTTCTTTGAGATTTTTCTATCTGCTCGTCCCGAGGGGCCCGGCCTATATCTATCATCGTAAACGAAAGGGACTTTCAAATGGACATTCGCAAGACTTTCAAGAAATGGACCGCCTATCAGCAGACCGTGCGTGAACTGGCCGCTCTCGACAATCGCCAGCTCAACGACCTGGGCATCGCTCGCACCGATATCAATCGTATTGCTCGCGACCATGCCAACACTCTCTAATAGAGACTTGGCACTTACTACAAACCGAACGCCCGCATCTCTCTGAGACGCGGGTGTTTTCTTTTGCCCTCTCCGTGATCGTACATTGAGGAACCATCGACTCCACGCCCCGTTGGCTGAACACACCCCAACAGATGGAGTTTTCAGATGAAAGACCTCACAGGCAAATCGATTGCGATCCTCGCCACCCATGGCTTCGAGCAGTCCGAACTCCAGGTCCCTCTCGAAAAACTGCGTGGAGCCGGCGCGCGGGTCGAGGTGATCTCTCTCGAAGCCGGCGAGATCAAGGGCTGGGACAAGGATGACTGGGGCCAGAGCGTTCCCGTCGACAAGACCCTCGCCGACGCCAAGTCCGACGACTACGACGCCATCGTCCTCCCCGGCGGCCAGATCAATCCCGATCTCCTGCGGGTCGAGCAGTCAGCGCTCGATTTCATAAAATCCTTCTGGGATGACAAGAAGGTCGTCGCCGCAATCTGCCACGCGCCATGGCTGCTGGTCGAAACCGGCATCATCAAGGGCCGCAAGGTCACGTCCTACCCCTCGGTCAAGACCGATGTCGTCAATGCCGGCGGGCTCTGGGAAGACAGTGCCGTCGTCACCGACCAGGGCCTCATTACCTCCCGCAACCCCGGCGATCTCGACGCTTTTTGCGACAAGATTGCCGAAGAAATCAACGAAGGCCGTCACGAACGACGCGCTGCATGAACTCGCCCATTGCGGGGGCATGGCGGGCTTGGTATTTGGCTCGCCATGTCACAAGAACCCATTCATATCATTGGCGGGGGCCTCGCCGGCTCCGAAGCCGCATGGCAGGCCGCTGAATCCGGTGCGCAGGTCATTCTCCACGAAATGCGCGGCGTCAAAGAGACGGACGCGCACAGCACGGACAGCTTTGCCGAGCTGGTCTGCTCCAACAGCTTCCGCTCCGATGACCACGAGCACAATGCTGTCGGCCTCCTCCACGAGGAAATGCGCCGCTGCAACTCGCTGATCATGAAGGCGGCCGATGCGAGCAAGCTGCCGGCCGGTGGCGCCCTCGCCGTCGACCGCCACGGCTTTTCGGCCCTCGTCACCAAGGCGATCGAGGATCACCCCAACATCACCATCCAGCGCGAGGAAATCGCCGGCTGGCCGCCAGAAGACTGGCGCCACGTCATCATCGCGACCGGCCCGCTGACCTCGCCGGCCCTGGCCGAAGCAATTCTGGCCAAGACGGGCGAAGATTCCCTCGCCTTCTTCGATGCCATCGCGCCAATCGTGCACTACGACAGCATCAACCATGACATCGCCTGGAAACAGTCGCGCTATGACAAGGTAGGCCCCGGCGGCAACGGTGCGGATTATCTCAATCTGCCGATGGACCGCGACCAGTACTATGCCTTCGTGGAGGCGTTGAAGACCGCCCCGCTGCACGAATTCAAGGACTGGGAAAAGGTCCCCTATTTCGACGGCTGCCTGCCCATCGAAGTCATGGCCGAACGCGGCGCCGAAACCCTGCGCCATGGCCCGATGAAGCCGGTTGGCCTGACCAATCCGCGCAATCCCACGGTAAAGCCCTACGCCATCGTCCAGCTCCGCCAGGACAATGCCCTGGGCACGCTGTGGAACATGGTCGGCTTCCAGACCAAGATGCGCTACGGCATCCAGGCGGAAATCTTCCGCATGATCCCGGGCCTCGAGAACGCTCAGTTCGCCCGCCTCGGTGGGCTGCACCGCAACACCTTCATCAATTCCCCGAAGGTGCTGACCGCTGACCTGCGCCTCAAGGCCGACCCGCGCATCCGCTTCGCCGGTCAGGTGACCGGTGTTGAAGGCTATGTAGAAAGCGCCGCCTGCGGGCTGATCACTGGCCGCCTCACTGCTGCCGAAGCGCGCGGCGAAACCCTCGCCATGCCGCCTGTTACCACGGCCTTCGGCGCTCTAATCGGCCACATCACCGGTGGCCATGTCGAGGCGGAAAGCTATAGCGGCGCCCGCTCCTTCCAGCCGATGAACGTCAATTTCGGCCTCTTCCCGGAAGTCACCATCGAAAAGCCGGAAGGCGTAAAACGCTGGAAGGGTACCGAAAAGACCATGGCCAAGCGCAAGGCCATCACCACCCGCGCCCTCGAAGACCTCAAGGCCTGGCAATGACCCCTTCGGCGCTGGACGAATATCTGCACACCCACATCCCGATCACCCGGGCCATGGGTGTGCAGACCCTCTTCGCCAGCGCCGAACGCGTCGAACTGACCGCGCCGCTTGAGCCCAATATCAATGTGCATGGAACGGCCTTCGGCGGCAGCGGCGCCACATTGGCGCTGCTCGCAGCGTGGTCAGTCCTCCACCTGCGCCTCGCCGCGGAAGGCATTACTAACCGCCTCGTCATCCAGCGATCGACCATCGATTATCTGCTTCCCGTGGCTGGCGATCTCATGGCCGTCGCCACGCTTGATGGCGCCGATCTCGACAGCTTCTTTGCCACCATGGCGCGACGCGGCCGCGCCCGCCTCAGCGTTTCGTCAGAGCTGATGTTCGAGGGAAAAGTCGCAGGCCGGCTGACCGGCGATTTCGTCGCCATTGCCGAGCAGTAATACCCCTCACCCGTCTCGACCTTCGGTCGATCCACCCTCTCCCTCAAGGGGAGAGGGAAAGCCGCTCCGCATTCGCAGCCCATACCGAGACTTTCAAGAAGCCAGTCCGGAACTCGAACCTCCCTTCTCCCCTTGAGGGAGAAGGTGCCCGAAGGGCGGATGAGGGGGCCCTTTATGAGGGCAGCTTACCGCTGCCGCAGCGCCCACCAACTGATGCGGCCGATCTTGCGCCAATCGGCTTCTTCAACGGGTACAGCAAAGGGCTGCGCGCTATTGGCGTTCCACCGACGCAGCTGCGCCGCCACCACCGGGTAAATCGCAAAAGCCGGTCGCAGCGCCTTGGGCAAGGCGTCGATGGCGACCTGCGCCTTGGCGAGGTGATCTGCCGCCAGTTCGGCGATCTGCCCCAGAGCCGCCTGCAATCCCTCGCTGTCGGTGCCCGAAAAGATCTCGCCCTCGCGCACGCCATTGGCTTCAAAGATCGACCAGGGCAGCATGATCCGCCCCTGCGAAGCTAGGACCCCGAAGGCCCGCAAATGGCCCACCATGGCCTGCGCCACCCCGAGATGCCCTGCGGCATCGCCCGGCTCCACCGGAGCCCCCGCGTTGAGGATCATCGCCGACAGCTGCAGCAGCGTGGAAGCCGTCTCGCCGGCATAGCCCTCAAAGCTCGGCAGATCCGGCATGGGGTCGTCATAAAGATCAAACCGCCGCGCACCGAGCAGGCGCAGCAGCGTACCGGCAGGCAGACCATAGGCCGACAGGGTCTGCATCAGCGCATTGGCAACCGGGTTCTGGCGCACATCGCCATGCTCCGGCCCGCTCAGCGCATCGTTCCACCATTGCAGCCGGATTTCTCCCGCAGCGGGGCTGGTAATCCGCGCGCGGATAGCCGCCACATCAGCGCTGAAGGCAAAGATCGAAGTGACGCCGTCCCGCGCCGCCGCCGGCAGCACCAGCGTCGACAGATAGCGGTCGCGATCGAGGGAGCGCAGCGTTTCAGCTGCCTGAGAAAAACTGCCGTCCGCCATCAGCGGGCATTCTCGACGGCAATGAAGGCGGCCGCAACGGCGCGTTCTTCGGCCAGCAGCACATTATAGGTGCGCACGGCGCTGCCGGTGTTGACGGCTTCGATAATCACCTGCCGCTCGCGAAACGCCTGGCGGATTGCCGGATCGATGGCAGCGATTTCGGACCCGAGCCCGATCAGCAGCACATCGACCGCGTCGGCGATCTCAAGGACGGGTGACAGGCTCTCGAGCGTGACCTCGGCTGCGCTGGCGGCCCCCCACCCCTGCATGCCCGAAGGCAGGCAGAGCAAGGAGCCGCGGTGCGACAGATCAGCAAAGCGGAACCCGCCATTGCCATAAGCATCTATGCCGACCTGGTGCGGATAATGGGCCGCACCAGCAGGGCTGGAATCAGACGGATGCGCCATCCGCCGACTTTTCCTTCCGGGCCGCCGCCAATTCGGCGTCCGTCTTCTGCTTGAGGCCGAAATTGATCAGGATCGGGCCGTTGACGATGATCGAGGAATACATGCCCACCAGCGAGCCGAAGGTCATGGCGATGGTGAAGCTGCGCAGCGACTCGCCGCCAAACAGCACCAGCGGCACGAGCGCCAGCAACAGGGTGAACTGGGTCAACGACGTACGCACGATGGTCTGGTTGATCGAGAGATCGATCAGCTCCGGCAGCGGCATCTTGCGATATTTGACGAGGTTTTCACGGATACGGTCGGACACAACCACCGTCTCGTTGAGCGAGATACCGACAAGCGTCAGCACCGCCGCAATCGAGGAGAGATTGAACTCCAGCCCCACCAGTGAGAACAGGCCGATCGTCATGATCAGATCGTGCGAGGTCGTCGTCACTGCCGCCATGGCGAACTGCCACTCGAAGCGGATCCAGATGTAGATCAGGATTGCCGCGAGCGCGATGATGACGGCGAGCGTACCCTTCCAGGCGAGCTCACCCGAAACCGTGCCACTCACTGCCTCGGTTCGGCGCACTTCGTAGTTCTCGGCCGCGAGCGCGTCGGTCACCTTGGCGACGGCGATCTGGTCGGCCTCCTGGCCGCCTTCCTGCGCCTGCACGCGGATCAGCACGTCCTGCGGCGTCCCGAAACCCTGGATCTGGATTTCGCCGACGTCGAGATCGCTCAGCAGCGAGCGGACATAGCCGACATCGGCCGGGCCGCCCACATGCTGAACTTCGATCGCCGTGCCACCGACGAAGTCGATGCCGAAATTGAAGCCCTTGAAATAGGCGGTGCCGATGGAAACCACGGTCATCACGATCGAGAGCGCGATCACCGTCCGCGAGATCTTCATGAACGGGATCTTGGTGCCGTCCGGAATGAAGCGGAAGTGCTGGATCTTCAGCTTCTTGGGCCGAACGATCTTGAACCACTGGCTGACCTGGAAGGAGGTCACGGTGTAGGAGGTAAAGAGCGAGGTCAGGATGCCGAGGCCCAGCGTCACTGCAAAGCCTTGCACCGGGCCCGAGCCCATGAAGTAGAGCACCACGGCCGCAACGAGCTGCGTTAGGTGCGAGTCGATGATGGTACCCCACGCGCGCTCGAAACCGGCCTGGATGGCCTGCACCGGTGATTTGCCGGCCGCCTGCTCTTCGCGCATGCGTTCGTAGATCAGCACGTTCGCGTCCACGGCCATGCCGATGGTCAGAACGATACCGGCGATACCGGGCAGTGTCAGCGTCGCCCCGAGGGTCGAGAGCGCAGCAAAGATGAGAACGATGTTGAGGATCAGCGAGACGTTCGCGAACACGCCCCAGACGCCATAGGCGACCACCATGAAGGCGAGCACCAGCACGGCGGCCACGACACCTGCGGTGAGGCCGGCCTGGATCGAGTCGGCGCCGAGGCTGGCGTCGACCGTGCGTTCTTCGACGACGTTGAGGCTGGCCGGCAGTGCGCCGGCGCGCAGCAGCACGGCAAGGTCATTGGCGCTGGCCGTGGTGAAGCTGCCGCTGATCTGGCCCGAACCACCGGTGATCGGCTGGTTGATGACCGGCGCGGTGATCACCTGGTTGTCGAGCACGATGGCAAAGCGCTGGCCGACATTGCGCGAGGTGATTTCGCCAAAGGTGATGGCGCCGCGCGTGTCGAACTTGAAGCTGACGACAGGGATACCCTGCTGCTGGTCATAGGCCGGCTGGGCGTCAACGAGCGACTCGCCGCCGAGCGCCACGTCTTCATAGATAAGTTCGAAGCCGCCCGTCTGGCTGGGCAGGATCATGGTGCCGGCCGGCAGGCCCTGGGCCTCGGCCTGTGCCGCGCTCATGCCCGGATAGACCATGTGGAAGGTCAGGCGGGCCGTCTGCGAAATGATGTTTTTCAGGCGCGTGGAATCGCCAAAGCCGGGAACCTGCACGAGAACGCGCGTGTCGCCCTGGCGCTGGATCGACGGCTCGGTGGTGCCCAGCTCGTCAATACGGCTGCGGATCACTTCCATCGACTGGGAGACCAGCGAGCTCATGCGCTGGGTAATGCCTTCGGGTGTCAGCGTGATGGTCAGGCGACCGTCAGCCGTCTCGCCAAAGGCGAATTCGTCGATCCCCACCCCGCCGAACAGCACATTGCTGAGCGAGTTCTGCAGGCCGCGGATAGCCGTTTCGGCCTGCGCCTTCTGGCTGGGATCGGTCAGCTCGATATAGAGCGCGTTGCGCGCCTCATCGGTGGTGATGATATTGCCGATGCCATTCTGGTTGGCGAGGACGTTACGCGCATCGCGCCGCACATCGCTCAGCCTCTGGCTGACGATACCCTCCCGGTCCACTTCGAGCAGCAGGTGCGAGCCGCCCTGCAAATCGAGACCCAGGACCATGCCCTGCTTTGGAAACCACCCAGGCAGCGCATCAAGCGTCGACTTGGGAAGGAAGTTGGGAACGGCGAAGAGAATCCCCGCGATCGCAACGAGCAGAATCAGGGCTGCGCGGAACGGCGAATGCTGCATTTTAGGTCCTGGAAAAGGCGAAAGCCGGGGCCGTTGGGCCCCGGCTGAAGATAATGTTTAGGCAGGCTTGTTGTCGTTGACCGGTTCGGCCTTGGAGCGCACATCGGCAACCATGCCGCGCACGAGCTTGACCTTCACACCCTGCGAGATTTCGACTTCGAGATCTTCGCCGTCAACGGCCTTGGTGACCTTGCCGATGATGCCGCCAGTGGTAACGACCGTGTCGCCGCGGCGAATGGCCGACAGCATGGCCTGCTGGGCCTTGAGGCGCTTCTGCTGCGGGCGGAAGATGAGCAGCCAGAAAATCACCACCAGCAGTGCGATTGGCATCAGCTGGATGAGGACATCGGCGAACCCTCCTGTACCGACAGCGGCACCTGCGTCCTGCGCGAAGGCGGGCGTTACGAACATTAAGCGAACTCCTTATTGTTTCTTCTTGGCAATTGAAGGAAGGGATCGGTGACAGCGGTAAGCCATCGACTGGACGCCAACGGGCTATCGTGCACTTGCGCCCCAGCCATAAATCGCGCGGACTATACATTTGGGTCCGCGCGATTGCAAAGCCAATCAGGACCAAGTGAATACCGCGCCGAAACGAAGGACGAAGCCGTGAAGACCGAAGAATATCTGGAGCGAATTGCCGGTGCACTCGAGGAGGTGGCGCGGGCGCTGCAATTGAGCCAGCGCACGCCGGAGCCGTTCGCACTGGGCGACGCCAATGCCTATCACTGGCAAGGTGATACCAGCACCATGCTGCCCGTTCCCAAGGTCAGCCGCGTCCCCCTCGCCATGCTGCGCGGCATCGATCAGGTCCGCGATATTCTCCTGGCCAACACCGAGCAGTTCGCCCGCGGCCATGGCGCCAACAACACCCTGCTGTGGGGCGCTCGCGGCATGGGCAAATCCTCGCTGGTGAAGTCCATCCACGCCGACATAGAATCGCGCCCCGGCTTCGAGCGCCTGGTGCTCGTTGAAATCGCCCGCGAGGATCTCGAAACTCTGCCCCAGCTGATGCGCGCCATTTCCGGCCAGCCGGCCCGCTTCATCATCTTCTGCGACGACCTCAGCTTCGATAATGGCGAAACCAGCTACAAATCGCTCAAAACCATCCTCGACGGCGGTCTCGAGGGGCGCCCGGACAATGTCCTCTTCTACGCCACTTCCAACCGTCGCCACCTCATGCCCCGCGACATGATCGAGAACGAACGCTCGACCGCGATTAACCCCAGCGAGGCGGTCGAGGAAAAGGTCTCGCTCTCGGACCGTTTTGGCCTCTGGCTCGGCTTCCACAATTCCGACCAGGACAATTACCTCGCCATGGTCTCCGGCTATGCCGAATATTACGGCCTCTCGATTGACGCCGAGACCCTGCGGGCGCGCGCCATCGAATGGGCCGCCACCCGCGGCGCCCGCTCCGGCCGCGTCGCCATCCAGCTGGTGAGAACGCTCGCCGGCGAAGAAGGCAAGACGGTCTGACCGCCCTACCCCGTCATTGCCCGGCTTGTCCGGGCAATCCACCCTCAGATCTGCCCCCCTTCCAACCAACAAAAAACCCTCCCCCATTTTCATGGGAGAGGGCTGAAATCGTAAAACCTGTCAGCCGATCAGCTGGCCAGCAGCGGCACCGGATCAACCGGGGTTGCGCCCTTGCGCAGCTCGAAGTGCAGCTGGGGCTTGGAGACCGATCCGGTCATGCCAACGGCACCGATATTGTCGCCACGGTTGACCACGGCGCCCTTGGCCACGCTCATGCTCTTGAGGTGGGCATAGGCAGACACATAGCCGTTCGGGTGACGGATGAGGATCAGGTTGCCATAACCCTCGACGCCAGAACCGACATAGATGACGGTGCCGTTTTCAGCCGCCTTGACCGAGGTCCCTTCCGGCACGTCGATATTGATGCCGGTACCACGCGATGCACCGAAATCGACGATCACGCGACCGCTTGCGGGCCAGCGGAACTTGTCATTGCCCGACATGGCCGGCTCGGCCGGCGGCACATTGGCGACCTGGGTCGGCGCGGCCTGCGTCGGCGCAGCGGTCGGAGCCGGCTGCGTCGTCGGCACAGTGGCCACGACAGGAGCAGGCTGAGCGGTCGGCTGGGCCAGCGGCGCCGGCGCCTGTGCGGGCTTCGGAGCGATTGCCGCCACTTGGGTCGGTGCGGAATTCTGCGGCGTGCGGATCAGGTCCGGGCGGCCCGGAATGACGATGCTCTGCCCCACGACGATCTTGTCGGGCGAGCTGAGATTATTGGCCTGCACCAGCGCCTGGGTGGTCACGTCATAGCGACGGGCGATCGTGTAGAGCGACTCGCCGCTCGCGATCGTGTGGGTATAGGCGCCGCCTGTGGCAGTCACGGGTGCCGCGACGGGCACTGCGCTGTTGACCGGCAGGCCTGCAGACGAGGCGGCACCGGGCATCGCTGGCATCGGCATGCTGCCGGGCGTGGCACCAAGGGCGACTGCGGCCGGAGCCGACGGCATGGGGGCGAAGGTTTGTGTTGCGGGCATGGCTTGCGGGGTTCCCATGGAAGCAGAATTACTCAGTACAGGAAGATCCTGGGATTGAACCGTGGGCGCGCTTGCCCCCAGCGCGACGGGCGAAACTGCCCCCATCGGCTGAGCGAAGCCCGACTGCACGGGCGACATTGGTTGAGCGGCACCGCCCCATGACGATCCAACCGGCGCTGGCGGCAGAAACTGCTGCTCGGCGACCTGTATGGCCTGGGGAGCACCCAGGGAGGATGGCATGGGCTGATTAAGCGTGGCGGGGGCAGACTGCGCGACCGAACCGGTAACGGTCGGATCGCCGAACTGACGCGATCCGAGACTGGAGCATCCAGAAAGTCCAACGGCAGCCACGACCAGACCAGCCGCTACAACCGCGCCTTTAGGGACCCTGAGGGACAGGCTTTTACGCATGGGCTCACTCGTACGCAGGTACTCAACAACTGAGTGAAAGCTACGCCGGTAAGGTAAAGACGAGTTTAAAGCTGATGCGTTTTGAGTGAAATCCCAACCACCCAATTGTCAAATGGGTAAGGTTAAAATCTCGATCGATAGCGCATCGAGCCGGAATCGCTTTCTCAGCGCCCGGCGCCAAGCGCCTGACAAACATCGCATTCCGGCGGCGCCCTGCTCGCGCCAGAAAATTCCCGGGCGCGACAGCAGGATAAGAATGGAAACCTAGCGCCCCTTGAGGGCAATCGTACCCAGACGGGCCAGCGCCGCACAATGGCTTTGCTGCAGCGAAAACGGCGTCACTGTGATGCGGTTACCCTTGCGCAGCACCTCGAAATCGCTTTCCGGATCGAGCGGCGTCGGCGTTTCGGGAATGGCGACGAAGAATTTTCCCGCATTATCGCTGGGATAATAACGGAACGGCGACCGCGCGAACCGCTGGTGCGGAACGGCAGCGATGCCCGCGACCTCATCCGGGGAACAGAAGGGGAAATTGACGTTGTAGAACACATCGTCTCCCCCCTTGGCGGCGAGAATCGCCCGCACGGTGGCAGCGCCATAGCGGCTGGCGTTCGACCAGTCGACAGTGCGACTGACCTCATAGTTCATCGACTGGCTCATGGCGATGCCGATGGCGCCCTGCAGCGCGCCTTCGCGCGCGCCGCCTGCGGTGCCCGAGCAATTGACGATGTCACCGAGGTTCTGGCCGGCATTGACGCCGGACAGGACCAGATCGGCCGGCTTGTCGTCGAGCAGATGGGTCATCCCCACGACGACACAGTCGGCCGGTGAGCCACCGATCACAGCAAAGCGCCGCGGCCCCCGCTCCTCAAGCGCCAGCTCGCGCCCGAGGGTAAACCGGTGGCTGGCGCCCGATTGATTGCCATCCGGCGCCACGATCCAGACGTCGTCGGACAGCGACTGGGCAATCTGCGCCATGATGGCGATGCCGGGCGCATCCACACCATCGTCATTGGTGATGAGGATGCGCACAGCTCTACTTTGCTCCGATGACGGTAAGGCCGCCCATATAGGGCTGCAGCACTTCGGGAACCAGCACCGAGCCGTCTTCCTGCTGATAGTTCTCCAGCACGGCGATCAGGCAGCGGCCCACAGCCGTGCCCGAGCCATTGAGCGTGTGCACATAGCGCGGGGCCTGCTTCTCGCCGGCCGGGCGATAGCGGGCTTCCATGCGACGCGCCTGGAAATCGCCACAGACCGATACCGAGGAAATCTCGCGATAGGTATCCTGCCCCGGCAGCCAGACTTCCATGTCATAGGTGCGACGCGCACCAAAGCCCAGGTCGCCGGTGCACAGCTTCATGACGCGATAGTGGAGGCCCAGCTTCTGCAGCACCGCCTCGGCAGCCGCGAGCATGCGCTCGTGCTCGTTCTCGGCTTCTTCTGGGGTGGTGATGGCGACCAGCTCGACCTTGTTGAACTGGTGCTGGCGCAGCATGCCGCGCGTATCGCGACCGGCCGAACCCGCTTCTGACCGGAAGCACGGCGTCAGCGCAGTGAAGCGCATCGGCAGCTCGTCTTCGGCCAGAATAGACTCGCGGACAAAATTGGTCATCGGCACTTCGGCCGTGGGGATCAGCGCGAGGCGCGTATCGCCATGCGGCGTGAAGAACAGATCTTCCTCGAACTTGGGCAGCTGGCCCGTGCCGAACAGCGCCTCGTCGCGCACCAGGACCGGCGGCTGGACTTCCATATAGCCATGCTCGGTCGTGTGCAGGTCGAGCATGAACTGCCCGAGCGCACGCTCGAGACGCGCTACCTGCCCCTTGAGCACGACGAAACGGCTGCCGGAGAGCTTGGCAGCAGTCTCAAAGTCCATGTTCTTGGCAACGACGCCGATATCGAAATGCTCCTTGGGAGCAAAGCTGAAGCTCGGCTTGGCCGGACGCACTTTTGCAGCCGTTTCGGCAGAACCGTTCAGGCCGAAATATTCAACGTTCCCGCTCTCGTCGTCACACTCGGGCACGTCGTCGAACGCCATGTTGGGCAGCGCCGACAGGATGTCCCGCAGCTCTTTTTCGACAGCGCGCTCTTCGGCTTCGCCGGCCGGGATGAATTCCTTGAGCTTGGCGACTTCGGCCATCAGCTCCGCGGCCTTGGCTTCGTCCTTCTGCGCCTTGGCCTGGCCGATCTGCTTGGAAAATGCATTGCGCTTTTCCTGAGCCTCGTTCAGCCGAACGATGATCTGGCGGCGGCGCTCGTCGATGGCGATGAGATCGGAGGAGCGGACGGACACATTCTTGCGCTGCGACATTGCCTTGTCGAAGGCGTCAGGATTGTCTCTGATCCACTTGATATCGAACATCGGTGCTTACGGGCCTCTGCCCGCCTCTGGTTTGACGCAGGTCGAAGGATGAATAACCCGGGGCGCGCCTGCGAGCGCCACGGGCACAATGTGCTGTGCCCGCGACGCGGAGCACAGCTATTCGGATGGTGAGCCGGAAAGCTCTTTTTCCTGGGCGGCCAGTGCGGCCTCACGGCGACGCTGAATCCACCGAACCGACAGAATGGAGAGTTCGTAGAGTCCATACATCGGCAGCGCAAGACCGATCTGCGAAATCGGATCGGGCGGCGTGATGAATGCGGCCACCATCAGGATACCCACGATCGCGTAGCGGCGACCCTTCTTGAGCATCTCGACATTGACGAGATCGATCTGCGCGAGCAGCGTCAGCACCACCGGCAGCTGGAAGCAGATGCCGAAGGCCAGGATCAGCGTCATCGCCAGGCTCAGATATTCCGACACCTTGGCAAGAAGCTTGATTTCCTCGGTCTGCATGCCGGCAAAAAAGCCCAGCGCCATCGGCAGCACGACGAAATAGACCATCAGCGCACCCATCAGGAAGAAGACGGGCGTGGCGACCAGATAGGGCACCAGCGCACGGCGCTCATGCTTGTAGAGACCTGGGGCCATGAAGCCATAGATCTGCGTGGCGAGATACGGGAAGCCAAGGAAAATGGCTCCGAACAGCGCCAGGTTCAGCTGGGTGAAGAAGAACTCCTGGGGCGCCGTATAGATCAGCTGCATATCGCCCGGATCGGCATAGATCGACCGATAGGGGTTCAGCAGGATATCGAAGATCGTACCGGCGAAGAGGAAGCACACCACCATCAACACGACGATCGCGATGGCGCAGCGGATAAGCCGCTTGCGCAGCTCGATAAGATGGTCGAGCAGCGGCGCCTCGCTCCCGGCGAGTTCGTCCTCTGCGTCCTTGCTCTTGTCCTCGATCTGGGACTTTGCGTCAGCCATCGTCAATTCTTCTCTGCCGGGTCAGCCGGCTTCTTGCGAGGAGCGCGCGGCTTTGCGGCCGGCTTCTCGGTGGCAACGACTTCGGCCGGGCTTACGGTCTTGGCCCGCGATGCGCGCGGCTTTTTGGCGACGGGTTCCGCCGCCACTTCGGCTGCTTCGGTCTTGACCGGAGCGCGAGGCGCCCGCGGCTTGGCCGATGGCGTCAAACCCTCGACGGCCGGCAGATCGCTGCTCGCAACCGGTGCGGTCGGAGCCGGCGTGGCGCTCGGTGCCGGGCTCACCTGCGCGGCCTTGACAGGCTGCGTCGGCTTGAACCCCGCCTCGGCGGCGATCTCGTCATTGGTTTTCTTTGGTGCAGGCGGCATTCCGGCCGCGCTGCGCAACTCGTCGACGACGCTTTCGGCCTTTGGATCGGCCGGCTTGATTGCCCCGCTGGGCTTGGGCCCGGTGGGGGTCATCGCGTTGAATTCCCGGCGAATTTCATCAGCCGACTTCTTCAGCGGGTCGGTGATGGAGCTGCGCAGATTGCGCACCTCATCCAGGCCCGTGGTGCGGTTGATTTCGCGCTGGAACTCAGTGCCCATGCGCCGGATCTGGCCCACAACCTTGCCAATACGGCCCATGACGACCGGAAGATCCTTCGGTCCGATAAAGATCAGCGCAACGACGCCGATCACCAGCATCTCTGTCCAGCTAAGCCCCAGCATATGGATAGTCTCCGAGAGTGGTCGCGCCAGGCGCGATCAGCGAGCAGACGCTCTTAGGCGTCTTTGCTCTTGTCCACTTCGCGGGCATCGATATCGGCGGTCGTCGCGACGCGTTCCACCGGCTTCTCGTCGTCACGCATGCCCTTCTGGAAGGCTTTGATGCCGGAGGCCACTTCACCCATCATGCCGGAAATCTTGCCACGGCCAAACAGCAGAATGACCACGACGGCGACGACGAGAATGCCCCAAATAGACGGCGCGTGCATATTTTTCTCCCTGAATACTAGAACGCGTTACACGCGATTGATAACCGAGAAATAGGTTCAATCTCCGGCAAACACAAGGAAATGTTCCCCGTCACGGGTCATCAATCCGTGTTGCTCCACACTGTGCGATCATTCAACATCCTCCCCCTCCCCGGGATCGTCGGGATCGAGCGCATCCTCGTCCTCGCGCAGCTCGCCGGTAAACGGCAGCGGGATCTGCATATCCGGCGGCAGCCGTCCCGAGAGCAGCCCCGCCCCCTTGAGGTCATCGAGCCCCGGAAGATCGGTCAGCGCCTCCAACCCGAAATGATCGAGGAATGCCTCGGTCGTGCCGTAGGTCACCGGCCGTCCCGGCGTGCGCCGCCGCCCGCGCATCCTTACCCAGCCGGTCTCGAGCAGCAGGTCGAGCGTCCCCTTGCCCGCCGCAACCCCGCGCACTTCCTCGATTTCGGCGCGCGTCACCGGCTGGTGATAGGCAATAATCGCCAGCGTTTCGAGTGACGCCCGGGTCAGCGGCCGCGTCTCTGCCTGCTCGCGCCGGAGGAGGTGCCCGAGATCCTCGGCCGTCCGGAACGCCCACCCCTCGCCCCGCCGCACCAGATTGACCCCGCGCGGCGCATAGCGCTTCTGCAACTCGAGCAGCAATTGGCGCACATTGGCGCCCTCCCCGACATAGGGCGCAAGGTCGGCCACATGCACTGGCTTGTCCGAGGCAAACAGCAGCGCCTCGAGCACGCGCAACTGCCGTTCGCGCACTTCTGGAAAATCATCCTCGCTCATTGTCACTCTTTGATTTTCCGGCGCAGATAGATCGGCTCGAACGTGCCGCCCTGGCGAATCTCTATCTCGCCCTGGCGCACCAGCTCCAGCGTCGAGGCAAAGCTCGATGCCCGCACCGTCCGCCGCTCTTCGGGCTGGGCCAGATATTCGGCAAGGCACTGCTCAAGCGCCACCCATTCCCCGGTATCGCCGATCAGCCGCTGCAAAATGTCCCGCGCCTCCTGCAGCGACCACACCGTCCGCGTCGTCAGCTTGTATTCAACCACGGAATTGCGTTCGCGCTGGCTCGTATAGGCCTTGAGCAGCTCGTAATAGCTCGCTTCCCAGATCGACCGTCGCGCGATCTGGATCGCTTCGGGCGCCCCGCGTGCATGGATTTCCCGGCCCAGCTGTGGCCTTCCCATCAGCCGGCTGGCCGCCAGCCGCATCGCTTCGAGGCGCTTGAGCCGGAATTGCAGCATGGCCGCCAGCATCTCGCCCGATGGCTCATCGTCATTGGCCGCCTGCGGCACCATCAGCCGGCTCTTGAGATAGGCCAGCCACGCCGCCATCACCAGATAATCGGCCGCGATCTCGATCCGCTTCTCGCGGATGGTCTCGATGAATTTCAGATATTGCTCGGCCAGCGCCAGGATGGATATGGACGCCAGGTCGACCTTTTGCCGGCGCGCCAGGTCGAGCAGCAGATCGAGCGGGCCCTCATAGCCACCGACCTCGACATGCAACACCTCTTCGGTGTCGGGCTGCGTCGAAACATCGACCCAGTCCCCCTGCTCCCCAATCATCCACAGATCCTGAAAGGCGTGAAAACTCGCGCCATCCTTGTCGGCTGGCGCGAGCATCGTCAAGCAGGGCCACTTGCGGCCCCGCCGTCACTACATCGTAAAGCAGTCGCCGCCGGCGGCCTTGATGTTGTTGCACAGCGTATTGGCGCTCTGCAGCGAGTCGGCCGGCACGCGCACGCGATAGAAGATCCCGCGCTCCCCCAGATCGACGCGCTGCACTTCGAGATTGGCGCCGTTGAACAGCGGCCCGAAGCGCGATGCGATGCTCTGCGCCGTCTGGCGGGCAGTCTCTTCCGAGCGCTGCGATGCCAGCTGCACATAGGCCGGAGCCGAGGACACCGGCGCCGAAACGGCCGGCGCAGGCGTCGCCGGTGTTGCTGCAACAGGCGTCGTCGCCGCAGGTGCAGGCGTCGGCGTCGCTGCAGCCTGACGCGCAAAGGTCGCCGGACGCACCAGCGGCACCGGCGCTGTCTTGCCGACAATCGCATTGCCCGCCCCATCCACGGCCGGAACCGTCGAACCCGGCTGCACCGGAACCACGGGCGGTGTCACCGGCGCGGCTTCGGTGGCTGCGTTCTCCGCTGCCGTCGCCGACGGATTGACGCTGCCGATCAGCTCAGGCGTCGAGAAATCGGCGCCCGGAACATCCGGCACGCTCGGACGATCCACCGGCAGCATGGTTGCCCCGGCGACGCTGTCGCCACCACTGACGATGGTGCCATCCGGGCGCACGGTCACGGTACGAACCTTGCGGTTCACCAGACCCTCTTCGCTCGAGGTCGGCGGCACGAAATTATTCACCGCGTCGATATCGGCCTGGTCGCGCGACACCAGCTGCTCGTCGGCCCCGCTATCGACCCCGGCGATCTCGTTGAACACCACCGACTGGGCGGGCTCTTCGGCTTCCGGATCGGGGACCGGCTCTTCCTTGATCGGCGCTGTATCGGCCACGATCAAGGGCGCCGGGCCATCGGATGCAGCGCCGCCAAGGCCCAGCACGGCATAAAGCCCCACGGCGGCGACGCCCAGCATCAGGGTCGCTACCAGCGGCCCCGCGAGGGATCGCGTCATGCCCAGAACACGGCTTTTGCGCGCCCGCGGCGCTGCCTCTGTGTCCACATCGGCAATGCGGGCGTGAATTTCAGGCTCAACCCATTCCACCCGCGCGCCCGACGTCGCCGCTGCGGCCAGAATGGCCTCGTCGACTGAGCTCACATGCGGCGTACGCGGCTTTTCAGACGCAGGCTGTGCAGTCGGCTGGCTTGGCAGGGTCGGCGTCGCAAGGCTGCGCAGCGCCGCGCTGGGCGACTGCTGGCGCGCATCCGGGCGCACTGCCGAACCAACCAGACGCTCGATTTCCTCAAGCGGATCGGGCTCAGCGCGGCGCGGCTGCGGGTTGACGGGCTCCGGCTCGACAAATGTCTCTGCAAAGCTGGCCTCAGCAACCGGTTCCGGCACGGGTTCCGGTTCGGGACGCGGCGCTGGCTTGTCCATTGGCTGCCCAGAGCCCACACCGAAAACCGGCGGCACGCCGAAGACGTCATTGCTCTTGAGCGGGAACGGGTCCTCGGCAGCTGCCGGTGTCTCTACCGGCTCTGCCTCGGCAGTATCTTCGGCCGAGAGTTCCGCCGCGATCAGATCGGCCAGGCTGTCCTGGTCGAGATCAGGCAGAACATCATCCTCTACGGGCGGCACGACAGGCGCAACGGGCTCGGCGCGGACGGGTGCAGGCTCAGCCTGCACAGCTGCGGGTTCAGCGCGCACACTGGAGGGCTCAGCCCGCACGGCTGCGGGCTCGGGCCGCGGATCAACGGATTCCCTACGCATCGCCGGGGCGCTTGGCGCCATCGGCTCGAAGCCGGGCTCGCGGCGCGGCGGAATGCCGGCCTGCGGAGCAGGACGCGGCTCGGCGGCAACCTGCGACTGCGGCGGAGTTTGCACCTGCGGAGCACTCTGCATCGGCGGGGCGGTCCGCACCTCGGGTGCAGTCCGCTGCTCGGCAAAATGGCGTGCTTCGGGCGCAGAAGCGGGCTGGCTGCGCGGATCTGGCGCATCGGGATGGGCAAGCCGGGGATCGATCACCGGCGCGACGCGTGGCGCATCCTGCCGCGGCGGCATCTGCGGCTGCGCCTGAGGCGGCACCTGCGCCTGCGGCTGGGCCTGCACGGGGCGCTGCTGGGCTGGCGGGGTAAATGGCTGCCCGGGAATACGGATCGGCGTGCCGGGCGTTTCCGGCGCCACCTTGGGCGCAGCTGCCGATTGTGTTGGGGGTGGCGCTGCAGGCGTAGCAAGCGGCGCCGCCGGGGTCGGCCGAGCCATCGGCTCGCCGGGAATCCGAACCGGCGGGCTGTCCGCCTTTGGCTTGTCCGACTGGGCGTCTTCCGCCATCAGTCGGGCCAGTTCAGCAATGAGATCGTCCGCGGAGTCGGTTGGTCCGGCCATAGGTTTCGGTTTCGCTGTCGTCATCTGCCAGCGCCCCTGAAGTGCTGCAAGCCCCGTTCTTCGGGGGTTTGCAGCGAGTTTTCAACACTAATACGCCTGAATTATGAAAGCTCCTCCGGAGCCGCGACGCCCAGGATACCCAGGCCATTGCGAATTACTTGGCGTACGGCATCGACGAGCGCGAGTCGAGCCAATGTCAGCTTTGGATCGGCTGGGTTAACAAACCGCAAACCAACATCGTCCTTCCCCTTGGCCCAGAAGCCGTGGAAAGCCGCCGCCAGATCGTGAACATAGAAGGCAATACGGTGCGGTTCATGCGCCACGGCGGCAGCCGCAACGGTACGCGGCCAGGCTGCCAGAAGCCGGATCAGCTCAAGGTCTGCGGCCGTGTCGAGCCGTTCGATCTCTGCGCCGGCGAGCGCCGCGGCGGACACATCGAGCTCGGGCATGTCGCGCCCCGCGGTCCGGAAAATCGAGCAGGCACGGGCATGTGCGTACTGCACATAAAACACGGGATTATCCCGCGTCTGTTCCTTGACCAGCGCGAAGTCGAAATCCATCGATGCATCATTGCGGCGGAACAGCAGCATGAAGCGCGTCGCGTCCGAACCGACTTCTTCCACCACGTCGGCCAGCGTCACGAGGTCGCCCGAGCGCTTGCTCATCTTGAACGGCTCGCCGTTCTTGAGCAGCCGTACCAGCTGGCAGATCCGCACGTCCATGTCGGCCTCGCCATGCGACACGGCCTTCACCGCCGCCTGCAGGCGCTTCACATAGCCCGAATGGTCGGCGCCCAACACATTGATCATGTGGTTGAAGCCGCGCAGGTACTTGTTGCGGTGATAGGCGATATCGGCCGCGAAATAGGTGTAGGTGCCGTCCGACTTGACCAGCGCCCGGTCGGTGTCGTCACCATAATCCTTGGCGCGGAACAGGGTCTGCTCGCGGTCTTCCCATTCCTCGGGGGTCTTGCCCTTCGGCGCTTCCAGCCGGCCTTCATAGACCATGCCCTGCTCGCGCAGCCAGTCGAGGGTCGTCTGGATATCCCCGCCCTGCCCGTGCAGCGTCCGCTCGGAAAAGAACACGTCATGGTGGATGTTGAGCTTGGCAAGGTCTGCCTTGATCAGCTCGAGCATTGCGGCCAGCACCCGGTCCTTGATCAGCGCCAGCGCCTCGGTCTCGGGCATGGACAGCAGCTTGTCGCCGAATTCGGTTTTCAGGGCTTCACCCACAGGCACCAGATAGTCGCCGGGATAGAGTCCGGACGGGATTTCGATGGTTTCGCCGAGCGCCTCGCGATAGCGCAGCATGGTCGACTGGGCCAGAATGGTGATCTGCCCGCCCGCATCATTGATGTAATATTCGCGCGTGACGTCATAACCCGAATAGATCATCAGCGAGGCCAGCGCGTCCCCAAACACCGCGCCACGCGTATGACCCACATGCATCGGGCCGGTCGGGTTAGCCGAGACGAACTCGACGTTCACCCGCTCGCCCTTGCCCATGTCAGACCGGCCATAGGCTTCCTTCTCCGCGCCGATGGTGCGCAGCACCTTGTGCAGAATGGAATTGCTGAGACGGAAATTGATAAAGCCGGGACCGGCGATATCTATCGACACCACGTCCGGATCGCCCTTGAGGCGCTCCACAAGGGCGGCCGCAACCTCGCGCGGATTCTTGCCGAGCGGCTTGGACACAACCATGGCCGCATTGGTGGAGAGATCGCCATGCGCTGCATCTCGCGGCGGCTCCACCACAACGCGCGCCAGCAGATCGGCATTCAGATCCGGGTAGTCGGAAAGGAGCGCCTCGGTGACCCGAGCGGTGAAGTGGGCGAAAATATCCATGACAAACTCGTGGGAAAACTTGAATGCCGGTTAACGGAAATCCGGTCGAGCGTCAAACAAACGCTGATATTCGTCGAGCGCATAGGGGTCCGTCATCCCCGCGATAAAGTCGGCCACCACCCGTGCTCTGGCCGGTTCATCGCCCGCCTGCGCCATGGCGTCACCCCACCGTCCGGGCATCTCCGAAGCCCCCATATAGGCCGCAAAAAGCGCCTCCACTACAGCCTCGCTCTCGCGCACCGGCACCATCACCGTCTCGTGCCGATAGACGCGTTCAAAGAGGAAAGTCTTCAGCCCCTTTTCGGCCGCAGCCACATCCGGAGAAAAGCTGACCAGCGTCTTGCCGGCCAGCCGCACCTCCTCGGCGCTCGCTACGCCCGCCGAGGCGATCGCCGCCGAACTGGTGCGAATGACGTCTTCCACAGCCCGCGTAATCAGCCGCCGCTGCACTTCGTGGGTCTGCCGGTTCGCCGCGATATCGGGATAAAGCCCGAGCACCTCTTCAACGATCGGCCCCGCCATCGGCACGCCGATGAAATCGTCCAGCACCACCAGCCCCGCCCGCAGCGCGTCATCAATGTCATGGGCATTATAGGCAATATCATCGGCAATCGCCGCCGCCTGCGCCTCAAGGCTCGCATGGGTATCGAGCCGGAGATCGGCCACGGCCGCAATATCCTCCAGCCCCGCCGGCAACCCCTCGGCCAGATAGCGCCCCACCGGCGTCCCCTCCGGCGTCGTCAGCGGCCCATTGTGCTTGAGAATCCCCTCCAGCGTCTCCCAGGTCAGGTTCAGCCCGTCATGCTCGGCATAGCGATTCTCGAGCCGCGTCACGACGCGCAGCGCCTGAACATTGTGGTCAAACCCGCCAAAAGGGGCCATCGCCCGGTGCAGCGCCCGCTCCCCGGCATGCCCGAACGGCGTGTGCCCCAGGTCATGGCTCAGCGCCAGCGCCTCGGCCAGATCCTCGTTCAGCCCCAGCGCCCGCGCGATCGAGCGCGCGATCTGGCTCACCTCCAGCGTATGCGTCAGGCGGTTGCGAAAATGCCGCCCCTCGTGATGGAGAAAAACCTGCGTCTTGTGCTGCAGCCGCCGAAACGCCGTCGAATGGATGATCCGGTCGCGATCCCGCTGGAATTCCGAGCGCGTGGGGCTCGGCCCGGTGCCATAAAGCCGGCCTAGCGACGCCTCGGGTTTGCTGGCATAGGGTGCAGTATCAGTCATGTGTTGTCGCAGGCCTTTGCAAGGACGCTTCAAGCGCCTATCTTAGCGGCAGTGTTATGACATAACGACCGTCCGGACCTTCCATGACAGACGCAGCACTTGCCACATCTCCCGCCGTAACCCTTTCGGATCGCGCCGCCAAGCGGGTTGCGCGCATCATCGCAAAGGAGGCGCCCGGCACTGTGCTGCGCATTTCGGTGGCCGGCGGCGGCTGCTCGGGCTTCCAGTACGAATACAATCTCGTCCAGGAAACCGCGACCGATGACGACCTCGTCCTGCAGAAGGGCGATGCCGTGGTGCTGATCGATTCTCTCAGCCTCGAATTCATGGGCGGGGCAGAGATCGACTTCGTCGACGATCTCATCGGCCAGGCTTTTCAGATCAAAAATCCAAATGCGGTCGCCTCCTGCGGCTGCGGCACCAGCTTCGCCGTCTGACGCGAAGCGACTTACCAAAATACGATAATCTCTGAGGGGGGATGAGATGGGCGCCCAAGTCGACGCTGTGATGGATAGTGCCATCGCCAATGAAAAGATCGTGGGAGCCGAACTGGTCGTCCTCCGCGACGGACAGGAAATCATCCGCCGCACGGCCGGCTGGTTCGATCGCGAAGCCGGCACGCCGATGCAGGCGAACGCCATCTACCGCCTCGCCTCCGTGACCAAACCTATCGTCGCCGCCACGGCCCTCGCCATGGTCGACAAGGGCCTCCTCAACCTCGAGGATGAGGTCGCCACCCACCTGCCCTATTTCACGCCCAAGGCGCCCGACGGCACGCCTGCGCGCATCACTATCCACCACCTGCTGACCCACACAGCCGGCCTCGCCTACGCCTATCCCGACGACCCGTCCATTTCGGGCGGCCTCGGCCCCTCGGACAATGATTTCGAGACCAATTTCAGCCGCGTCGCCCGCCAGGCCCTGCTGTTCGCACCGGGCACGGGCTGGAATTACTCGGTCGCCATCGACGTTCTCGGCGCCGTCATTGCCGCCGTTACGGGCGGCACCCTGCAGGACGCAGTGAAAACCCACGTCACCGGCCCGCTCGGCATGAACGACACCGGCTTTTTCGTCTCCGACCGCGCGCGCCTCGCAAAACCCTACGCCGACGGCGCCCCGCCCTTCCCCATGCCCGATCCGCACCAGCCGATCACCGAGGCCGGTCCCGGCCCGCTGTTCTCGACCTCGCGCATCTTCAACGCCCGCGCCTTCCAGTCCGGCGGCGCCGGCATGGCGGGTGCCCCGAGCGACATCGCCCATTTCCTCGATACCCTGCGCACCGGCGGCGGCGCCATCATCAAGCCCGAAACCATCGCGCTCGCCTTCTCCAACCGCATCGGCACCGTCGAACGCGCCGAAGCGGGCCAGCGCTTTGGCTATTTCGGCGCCATTGTCGATGATCCGGCTGCGGCCAATTCGCCCTCTGCCCGCGGCACGGTGAATTGGGGTGGGGTCTACGGCCATTCCTGGCTTGTCGATCCGGCGAACAGGCTTACCATAGTGTCGATGAGCAATACGGCGCTCGAGGGCTGCACCGGGCAATATCCCAAGGACCTCATCCGCGCCGTCTATGCCGATCTGAACTAAGGATTTTTTCCCATGGCCCTGCGCATCGCCACCTGGAACATCAACGGGATCAAGGCCCGTATCGAGCTGCTGCTGCGCTGGCTGGAAGAGGAAAAGCCCGACATCGTCGGGCTGCAGGAAATCAAATCCGTCGACGAAGGCTTTCCCCGCGCCGAAATAGAGGCGCTGGGCTACAACATCGAAACCCATGGGCAGAAGAGCTGGAACGGCGTTGCCCTGCTCTCCCGCCTGCCCTTCGACGAGGTCCATCGCGGCCTGCCCGGCGACGACAGTGACGAGCAGGCCCGCCTGATCGAAGGCGTCTTTTCCGTCGACAGCGGCGTCGTCCGCGTCTGCAATATCTACCTGCCCAATGGGAACCCGGTCGATACGGAGAAATTCCCCTATAAGCTGCGCTGGATGGACCGCCTCCACGCTTTCGTGGAAGAACGCCTCACCTGGGAAGAGCCCTTCGTCCTCATGGGCGATTTTAACCTCATCCCGGCACCCATCGATGCCCACGACCCCGCCGCCTGGTGGGGCGACGCCCTCTACCGCCCGGAAAGCCTTGAACGTTTCCGCGCCCTGAAAAACATCGGCATGACCGACGCCCTTCGCGCCGTGAACGCCGACCAGGCCTTCACCTTCTGGGATTTCCAGGCCGGTGCCTGGCGCCGCAACGCCGGCATCCGCATCGACCACCTTCTCCTCTCCCCCCAGGCCGCCGACCGCCTCGACGACGTCAGCGTCCACAAGGACGTCCGCGGCTGGGACAAGCCCAGCGACCACGTCCCCGTCGAAGGCGCTTTTAGTCTCTGAGGCACCCGCGGCCCCATCGCCTCCTCCCCCTGACCAGGGGGAGGATAGCAAAGCCGGGCCGCACGGCCCTGGCAACGCTGAGGTGGGGGGCACTCTCACCCTATCCCCAAAACACCGCCCCGCCCCCTCCATCGTCATTGCCCGGCTCGTCCGGGCAATCCATCGCGCCCAAAACTGGATCACCCGGACCAGCCGGGTGATGACGGCGTTACACTGATCGTCGTGTGCGAACACTGGTTTGTCGCCATGTAGTTGACCACGAGATCATCGGCCCCATCGCCTCCCTCCCCCTTGTGGGGAGGGAACGAGGGTGGGGGTATGAGAGCCACAGAACTGCTACAAGGCCCTGGCGACGCAGAGGTGGGGGCAACTCCGCCAAAAAACAAAAAATCCCCACTCACGCGGGGATTTCAGTTCCTGCTCCAAGTCCCCGAAAAGACTCAGAAATCGGCAAACTGCGGTGCGATGCTCTCGGCCATGGCCGCGGCGCTCACCCTGTCTTCCGGACGCGCCACCGAGGATGCTCGGCTGAGCAGCTCATCCACCTGTGCCTGCTCGGCCGTACCGGCGCAGCGCACATGCGAGACGTTGAGCCACATCAGCCCTTCGACCGGCTGCGCTTCGATCCCGTCGACGCCGTTGAACAGCAGGTCGCCGAGACGTGCCTGGGCGGCGCAATGGCCCTTGCGAGCCGCCAGCGAAAACCAGCGGGCGCTCTGCAGCGGGCTCACACCCAGCCCGTCTTCCTGCGAATAGAGCAGCCCGACGCGATATTGCGCATCGGCATCGCCGAAATAGGTCGCGGCATGCAGCAGCAGCGCATGCGACCGCTCGATATCGGCGGGAATACCGGCATCCGGCACGCCCTGGCGATAATAATCGCCGACCTTGACGAAAGACTGGGCGACAATGTCGGATTCCACGCCGCGCGGCGCCGCATCGGCATGCTGGTTGGCGATCTGCGCGAAATAGCCAAAGGCGCGCGCCGGGTCCTTGGCGACGCCTTCCCCGTTCTCATACATCGTCCCGAGCTGCCACATGGCCATCGGCTGACCCGCCGCAGCCGCATTTTCCAGTGCGGAAAGATAGGCATCGCCGGACACGCCGCCACCTGCCCCATCGAGCATATTGGCAAGTTCCAGCGCAGCGTCAGCTGCCGTCTGCGCCTGTGCGGGAAGCACCAATGCCATTGCGGCAAACGCAAAACCGGCCACTGCGGAAGCCAGGCTATTCACCGGCGTGGTCCGCATATTACTCCTTTTGCCCATCCTCGAATGGGCGGATTTCGATGTCGGCACTCCTCGGAATGCCGTCAGGGCGGCCCGCAGGGGAGCCTCGCCCGTCAGTTTCTGTGATGAGCTTGCCCTCAACTGCGCGCCGAGCCAAGCAAAGTATGAAGAAGAGGTAAACGCGCATTGCGGCAGGATTTGAGCCGAACCGCTCACAGAGATGCGCGCAGAATTCTTCTTATGCGGCCATCGTCCAGTGCTTGAAATTGACGCCTTGTTACGCACGCGCTCACCACGATCTGGCGGAATCCGCCGAATTCAACATTTTCTGGGCGAGTACGAGCTTGGCCACGCCGAAAAGTGGCCCCTTGCTGCTGGCAGTCGCCCCCGAATGCCTGCTTTTGTTTAGGGACAGATTGTGGCGGGAAACATCGCCAAATCATTGACAGTCATCACGCGGCACGTGAATCACGCCGCCTGTTGCGGAATCGTCACATCCGCGCCCAGACCCCCCTGCTCGGCTTGTCAGCCCTGCCAACCCCTCCCATACTCCCGCCCATTCACTCTCCCAGGGGAACCCGAGATGAAAACGATCCTGTCCCAAGCCGCAGCCCAGATCCGCCATCAGGACATGATCGTACATGCATCCGAAATCCTCATCCGGGGAGCGCAGCACCCGCACTAGCGCCCTCTTCCGCCTCTTCTCCGCCTTCCGCGCTGCCGACCCGGCTGAGCGGACCCGGGCGAACCTGCGCGCAAGGCGCTTCCTTTCCTATTATCGCCCGCACCTGCCGCTCATGGCGGCGGTGTTGACCTGCGCCATCCTTGTCGCCGGCACGGCCATCGCCATGCCGCTCATCGCCAATTACCTGGTCTCTCACCTGCCGGCGCTCGCCGCATCGCCCGACGCCGCAGCGCGCCTCTTCACCCTCGGCGCAATCATGTTTGTCGTCGTCGTGATCCAGGCGCTGGCCACCTATTTCGTCGACTATCAGGGCCACGCCATGGGCGCCCGCATCGAGGCGCAGGTCCGCCACGAGCTCTTCGACCATGTCCAGAAACTGTCGTTCAGTTTCTACGACCGGCAGCGCACCGGCCAGTTGATGAGCCGCATCAGCAATGACTCGCTCTGGCTCGGCGAGCTCTTCCACCACGGCCCCGAGGACCTGGCCATTGGCCTCCTCAAATTCTTCGGCGCCATGGCCATCATCTTCTGGATCGATCCGCTCGTCGGCGCCTGCGTGGCGGTTTTGATTCCTTTCGCAGTCGCTTATGCCCTGCACTTCAACCACCGGATGAGCATTGCCTTGCGCACCGGCAAGGAGCGGATCGCCGCCATTAATGAAAGGGTTGAAGATGCCCTGGGCGGGATTCGGGTGGTCCAGTCCTTTGCCAATGAGGCTGACGAGCTGCGCCGCTTTGACGCCGAGAACCAGAAATTCCTGCAGAGCCGCAAAGACAGCTATCGCAGCGAGGCCATGCTCTGGAGCGGCATGGAGATTTTCGGCCAGCTCGTCACCATCGCCATTCTCATCCTCGGCGCCCTGCGCATCGTCTCGGCCGAACTGACAGCGGCAGATCTGCTCACGCTCCTGCTCTGCGTAGGCGTCCTGCTCGATCCGATCCAGCGCTTCGATAATTTCATCCGCCTCTGGCAGGAAGGCTACACCGGCTTCGTCCGCGCCATGGAGCTCCTGGAGGTCGAGCCCGATATCATCGACCGGCCGGACGCCCGCCCGCTCCAGCACGTTTCGGGGTCCATCGCCTTCAACGCTGTCGATTTCCGCTACCCCGGTGAGGATCGGGCAGTGCTCAGCAATCTCTCGCTCGCCATCCGCCCCGGCGAGTTCGTCGTCCTCGTCGGGCCATCGGGCGTCGGCAAGTCGACGCTCTGTGCCCTCATCCCGCGCTTTTACGATGTCGATGCCGGCGCAATCTCGATCGATGGCCGGGATATCCGCGATATCCCCCTCGCTTCACTCCGCACTATGGTGGGCGTGGTGCAGCAGGACATCTATCTCTTCAGCGGCACTGTCCGGGAGAATCTGCGCTATGGCCGGCCCGACGCCACCGACGACGACATCATCGCCGCCGCCGTTTCCGCCAACGCCCATGATTTCATCATGGCCCTGCCCCAGGGCTACGACACCGACATCGGCCAGCGCGGGGTCAAACTATCTGGCGGGCAAAAACAGCGACTGACGATCGCACGGGCCTTTTTGAAAAACCCGCCGATCCTGATCTTCGACGAGGCGACCAGCGCCCTCGACAATGACAGCGAGCGTGCCGTCCAGGCGGCCCTGCTCGATCTCGCCCGGGGCCGAACGACAATCGTCATCGCCCACAGGCTCTCCACCGTCCGCCGCGCGGATCGGATCCTCGTTCTCACCAGAGACGGTATTTCGGAAGAAGGGAACCACGCGGCGCTCATGGAGGCCGGTGGTATCTATGCGCGCCTCCATGACACCGAGGCCCGAATTTAGCGTTTTGTCGTCGTCAACGCTAACAGTCTGCTAACCAACTCCCCTCTCGCGCTGACGCGAGAGGGGCTCATTGATTGATACGATCAGAGCAGCACAAGCGCCGCCTTGATGCGGTCGCGACGGTCAATTGCCGCTTCGCGACGAGCCTTCTGTTCCTCGATCACCTCTTCAGGCGCCTTGGCAACAAACTGCTCATTCCCCAGCTTCTTGTCGATCTGGGCTATCTCGGCGTCGAGCTTGCCAACATCCTTCTGCAGGCGCGCCTTCTCGACCGTGAGATCGATAACGCCGGCCAGCGGCAGAGCGAAATTGGCATCGCCGACGACAAATTGTGCAGATTCACCAGGCACTTCGGACTGCGGCGTGATCTCTTCGAGACGCGCCAGGCGGGTGATCAGTGAGGTGCCACCGACGAGACGGCGAAGCGTTTCCTCACCAGCCCCGGTCACCACCAGCTGCAGCTTGGCGCTCGCCGGAACATTCATTTCCGCACGCACCGAACGGACATTGGAGATCACCTCGATCAGCCATGCCAGCTCGGCATCTGCCGCAACGTCCTCAAGTCCTTGGAATTCCGGCCATTCTGTCAGGATCAGAAGGTTATCACGTGCCGGACCAAACTTGCCGGTCTCCGCCCAAAGCTCTTCGGTAACGAAGGGCATCATCGGGTGCAGCATGATGAGGATCTGGTCGAGCGCCCAGGCTGCAGTCGCCCGCGTCTCGGCCTTCGCAGCCTCGTCTTCGCCATTGAACACCGGCTTGGCGAACTCCACGAACCAGTCGCAGAACGTGCCCCAGACAAAGTCATAGGCCGAGTTGGCAGCCTCATTAAACTTATAATCTTCAATGCCTTGGCGCACAGAAGCCATCGCGCGAACGGTCGAGCCGACGATCCAGCGATTGAGCGCCAGCGTGTTGGCCTTGGGGTCATAGCCCTCAACGCGCCGCGCTTCGTTCATTTCGAGGAAGCGGGCCGCGTTCCAGATCTTGGTCACGAAATTGCGGTAGCCCTCAACGCGGCTGATCGCCAGCTTGAGGTCACGGCCCTGCGCGGCCATGGCGGCCAGCGTAAATCGGGTCGCGTCAGCACCGTATTCGTCGACGAGCTTGAGAGGATCGATCACGTTCCCCTTGGTTTTGCTCATCTTTTGGCCCTTCTCGTCGCGGACGAGAGCGTGCATGTAGACGGTGTGGAACGGCTCCTTGTCGAGGAATTCCAGACCCATCATCATCATGCGGGCAACCCAGAAGAAGATGATGTCAAAGCCCGTGACCAACACGCTGGTCGGGTAATAGCGCGCCAGCTCCGGCGTCTCATCCGGCCAACCGAGGGTCGAGAACGGCCATAATGCCGAAGAGAACCAGGTGTCGAGCACGTCGGGGTCGCGGGTCAGCTCGACCGGCTTGCCATAGTGCTTCTCAGCCAGTGCCGTGGCTTCAGTTTCGTCATACGCCACAAAGGCTTCATTGTCCGGGCCATACCAGGCCGGGATCTGGTGACCCCACCATAGCTGGCGCGAAATGCACCACGGCTTGATGTTTTCGAGCCAGGCGAAATAGGTGTTTTCGTACTGCTGCGGCACGAATTTTGTGCGGCCTTCGCGCACTGAAGCCAGCGCCGGCTGCGCCAGAACATCGGCCTTCACCCACCACTGGTCGGTCAGGAACGGCTCGATGACGACGAGCTTGGACTTCTCGTCATGCGGCACCATGATCTTCTTGTCCTCGATGTGATCGAGGCCGCGGATCGGATTTTCTTCAGCAATGGCAGTCAGATCGGCGATGATCGCCTTGCGCGCCTCGAAGCGGTCGAGGCCGCGGTACTTGGCGGGTACGAACTCTTCATCGACGATGGCGCCGCGCGTGGTGAACACGTTTATGGGCTCGATGCCGGCACGTGCACCAACCTCGAAGTCGTTGAAATCATGCGCAGGCGTGATCTTGACCGCGCCGGTACCGAGCGCCGGATCGGCATATTCGTCGGCAATCACGGGAATGCGGCGACCCACCAGCGGCAGATCCACAAACTTGCCGATAAGCCCCTGATAACGCTCGTCTTCCGGATGCACGGCGACAGCAACGTCGCCCAGCATGGTTTCCGGGCGCGTCGTCGCGACGATGATGTAGTCGCGAGTTTCCTCGCCCGTGACATTGCCCTCTTCGTCCTTGATCGGGAACTGATAGGTCACGCCATCCGCCAACGGATAACGCAGGTGCCACATGTGGCCCTTGACCTCGATATTCTCCACCTCAAGGTCCGAGATCGCGGTCTCAAGACCCGGGTGCCAGTTCACCAGGCGCTTGGCGCGATAGATGAGGTCGCGCTTGTGCAGTTCAACGAACACCTTGGTGACGGCGCGGACCATCTGGTCGTCCGGCGCGCCATTGGCGCCCATGGTGAACCGCTCGCGCGAAAAATCAGCCGAAGCGCCCAAGCGCTTCAATTGATTCATGATTGTGCCGCCGCTCTCGCCCTTCCACTCCCAGACGCGCTCGATGAACTTGTCGCGGCCCATGCTGCGACGGTCGAGCTGTTTTTCGGCAAGCTGGCGCTCGACGATCATCTGCGTGGCAATGCCGGCGTGGTCCGTGCCCGGCTGCCAGAGCACGTCCTTCTTCAACATGCGGTTGAAGCGGACGAGGATGTCCTGCACCGTATTGTTGAGGGCGTGGCCGATATGCAGCGAGCCCGTGACATTGGGCGGCGGAATAACGATGGTGAAGGTCTCGGCGCCTGGCTTTGCCCCAGCGCCCGCTGCGAAGGCCTTGGCCTCGAGCCAGGCCTCGTAGATGCGGCTCTCGACCGCTGCGGGCTCGTAAGTCTTTTCAAGCATCGGATCACTCACAACAGCATTGACCCGCCAGGTGAGACATGGCGGGCCGAAAAATGGGTATCAGACTTCAATCAAAAGCGGAGCGCAGGGTCAACTGCGCCGGAGGAAGGAAATCCCCTTCCCGCCGGCCAGAAGACTATTCGCCGCGAGAAACGCGCGAAATTTCCTTCTCCACCATCCGCTCAACGACGGACGGCAGGTTTTCATCCAGCCATTCCTTGAGCATGGGGCGCAGCATGTCGCGGATCATCGACTCGATGGTCGCGCTGCCATTACCAAGCGCAGGCGATGGCACGACGCCGATACCGGCAGCATTGAGCTTGCCGATCGAGCTACGGACCGCAGCCTTGGTCGCCGGCTCGAGCAGGCCTTCGGCGATTTCGGCGCTCAGCGTTGCATCCGGAAGCGGCGCAGCCTCGGAGATGGAGGAAAGACCGGTGTCAAACGCCTCTGGAGCGAAGGCATTTTCCAGATCTGTGTCGGACTTTACGGCATGCAACATGGCAACAACAGGCTCCTCGTCGGCCACAGTTTCGGGCTCGACAATGGTTTCAGGCGCGGGATTGAATGTGGGCAATTCAGCTTCCACGGCATCATCGATGTCCGCGATAAAGCTGACGTCATCGGCCACAACCAGTTCTGGCGCGGCTGCTTCCCGCTCGGCATCGGCCAGGAGAGCCTCGAAACCAAAGCTGGACACAGGCTCTGCTTCAGAAACGATCTGCTCGGCAGAGAGCGCCAGGGGCTCATCCTCGGCGAGCGGCACTGGCGTGGCTTCCATCGGATCAATGGCAGTGTGCAGTGACGGGCGACGGGGCGCCGGCGCCTCGTCGTCGTCCGCAATAATCTGACGGATGGACGACAGAATTTCGTCCATTGACGGTTCTTTGGGGGCCGGCTTGTTCATTTGTGCCTCTTACGTATCCGCAAAGCGAAGGCCAGGACCCGCATCCAGGCCGACCGATTCGTTACGAACAGCTTAACTCGTTAAGGCGCCGTTAGGAATCGCTCACTCGAGCAAGGGACGAACATCCCCAAAAAATAATGGCCGGGACTGAGCCCGGCCATACAATAACGAGGTGTGCCTTCAGACTAATCCGCAACAGTGCGCAATTCCTGCCAGACATCATCGACAGTCTGGGTGTAGTTGACGGCCGACTTGACCACGACCGGCAGGCCGAGATCACTGGCCGTCAGGCGACCCATTGCAGACAGGAGCGAAAAAGTCGCGATGACTTTATTTGTGGACGCGTTGATCAGGCCTTCACGAGCGCTGGTCAATTCTGCCTGGGAATTCAGCACGTCGAGCGTGGTGCGCGTACCGAGGTCGCGCTCCTGAACAACGCCTTCGAGAACGGTCGAACCGGCAGCAACGGCAGCCTGGGCCGCCTGAATCTGTGCTTCCGCACTCTGGATGCCAGCCCATGCAGTGATCACGGCCTCGCGGACGCGATCATAGGCTGCCATGGCGTCGACTTCAGTTTTCACCTGGTCGAGATTGGCCTTGCGGACGCTCGAGCCCAGAGCACCACCGGCATAAAGCGGCACAGTGACCTGGAAGCCAACCTGACCGCTCAGCCCGTCTTGGGACATAAGCCCCGAAGTCCCACTCCACCGCGACCCGACCTGCCCATTGATCGTGGCCGTCGGACCGAAAGCGGCCTCAGCCGCGTCGGAACCGGCCTGAGCGGCCCGAATAGCCGCCTTGGACATAAGGATTGCAGGATGACCGACTTCGGCCTCGGCAATCGCGGTCTCAAGACCGGCGGGGATCAGCTTTGCGTAATTGTGTCCTGGCGAGAGATTCTGCGGACGGGCGCCGACATAGCGCTGGAAGGTCGCCTGGCTGACTTCAAGGCTGCTGACGGAGGCGCGATAGGACGCCTGCCCCTGGGCGAGGCGTGCCTCTGCCTGTGCCACGTCGATACGCGTGCCCTCGCCCACTTCCAGACGATCTCGCGCGGACTGCAGCTGCGCCTGGAAGAACTGAATGTTCTCCTCCCGCAGTGCCACCAGCTGGCGGTCGGTCAGGACGGACATATAGGCCTGCACCACCGAAAGCAGCACATTCTGCTCGGTGTTGCGGATCTGGTATTCTGCGACCTCGGCAGCGGCACGGGCGGCTTCGATCTGCGCTTCGGTCCGGTAATTGTCAAAAATGGTCTGGTTGTAGCTGATGCCCGTTGTGATCGAGCTGGGTGTATTCCAGTTACCGCCGATCAGGCTAAACTGCTGATTTCCGGCAATCGACGCACCGATTGTTGGCAGCTTGCGCGACTGTGCTTGGGCGATGCCTTCAGCCGATGATTTTGCCGAGAGAAGCGCCGACTGCAGGTCGGGCGCATGGTCATAAGCGGCGGTCAAAGCCTGAGTGATGGATTGCGCCTGCGCCGCACCGACAGACGCAGCGGCCAACATCATGGCTATCAAGCTCGACTTGATCATATTCTGCAACGTCACCACCCCGGCCATTAACACTTCACCCTTATGCCCACGTGGTACTGTTAACAACCCGCGTGGACAACACATACACTCGATTTACGCCTCGTTCACCCGGCGGCGTGGCCGCCAAGCAACATTCTTACGCCTACTAGAATACGAAATCCTGAATCAATGGGCGATTTGGCTGAAAGGGCAGATGTGCGTCAAACTCTGCACGTGCCGTCACGCCGCCCTCCGCACTGACATAAAGACTAGTGACGCCAATTCGCCCGGATCCGATCACCGCAACCAGACGCCCACCCGGATTAAGTCGATCCAGCAAGACCTTCGGCACCTCAGGCACGCTCCATCCGATATGGATGACATCGAACCTCGCCTGCTCGGGAAGAGCATCTTCGCTCTCGATTACACCAACATTGCCGAAACCCAGTTCCGACAGATTGCGGGTTGCCGCGGCTGCGAGCCCAGCATCGGGTTCGATGGCCACAACATTTTTGGCCACCAGCGACAGAATGGCGGCGCTGTAACCGAGCCCGGTCCCGATATCGAGCACCGAATCACTGGCCTGAACTTCCGCAAGCTGCAGCATTCGGCCGAGTGTCGCGGGCGAGCCCATGCTCCGACCGGCCACACCGAGGGGCTGGATGCTGTCGATATAGGCGACGGCCCGGCGTGCATCGGGAACAAAATTCTCCCGTGGCACGCGCAGGAACGCTGACAAGACGCGCACATCCAGCACGCCATTTGTGCGCAACTGGCTGTCCACCATGGCTGTGCGTTCGACGTTGAAGTCGGTCAAGACCACACCCCGGCTCGTGTTCATATGATGGCCGTGAATATCGCTCGCCGAGACGACGTGCAAGTCATCAGAGCCACCAGCCGGCCAACGCCAGCCCGGAAACCCGAGGTCACGCGGCCAAAAGGCCACGTCAAAACGGTCCGGGGAACCACGACAATGTAACGGAAGGTGATCTGACCGCAGGCTTGGCGAGGAGATCGATGGAGGCCACGTCCGGAATTGAACCGGAGTACACGGATTTGCAATCCGCTGCGTAACCACTCCGCCACGTGGCCTCTGTCCGGGCTTTTCGGGAGTTTCTCTTCCGAAGTCAAGATGGAGATGCACACGCGACCAACGCGCGTGTGCAAAATGCTCGGCCGGGGGCTGGAAGCCGTCCGGAAAGGCGGCAAAAAACCTTAGTAGACGACGACGCTTCGGATGCTCTCGCCCGAATGCATCATCTCGAAGCCCTTGTTGATGTCTTCGAGACGCAGCGTGTGGGTGATCATCGGGTCGATCTCGATCTTGCCGTCGAGGTACCAGTCGACGATCTTTGGAACATCGGTGCGGCCCTTGGCGCCGCCGAAGGCCGTGCCCATCCAGGTCCGGCCGGTGACCAGCTGGAATGGACGCGTCGAGATTTCCTTGCCCGCTCCGGCCACGCCGATCACCACGGACTTGCCCCAGCCGCGATGGCTGGCTTCAAGCGCCTGGCGCATGACGGTGGTGTTGCCGGTGCAATCGAACGTGTAGTCCGCGCCACCGATCAGGTCGCCACGACGCTTGGTCAGATTGACGAGATAGGGAACGACGTCGCCCTCGATCTCCTTCGGATTGACGAAATGCGTCATGCCG
The DNA here is from genome assembly GCF_029201565.1 of Devosia sp. SD17-2. GTDB lineage: Bacteria > Pseudomonadota > Alphaproteobacteria > Rhizobiales > Devosiaceae > Devosia. Next base: position 2,061,270 of record NZ_CP104002.1, on the reverse strand, counting down.
AAGCGCTCGCCCCAGGCCTTCTTGTCGTTGTTGATATCAACCCCGATGATCATGTCCGCGCCGGCCAGACGCAGGCCCTGGATCACGTTGAGGCCAATGCCGCCGAGGCCGAACACCACTGCGGTCGCGCCGATCTCCACCTTTGCCGTGTTGATCACTGCGCCGATACCGGTCGTCACGCCGCAACCGACGTAGCAGACCTTGTCGAAGGCAGCCGAGGCGTCGATCTTGGCGACAGCGATTTCCGGCAGCACGGTGTAGTTCGAAAAGGTCGAGCAGCCCATGTAGTGATAAATCGGCTTGCCTTCGAACGAGAAGCGCGAAGTGCCATCGGGCATGAGCCCCTGCCCCTGCGTCGCGCGGATCGAGGTGCAGAGATTGGTCTTGCCGGAACGGCAGGAATAGCACTCACGGCATTCGGGCGTGTAGAGCGGGATGACGTGATCGCCCTTTTTCACCGAAGTCACACCGGGGCCGACATCGACCACGACGCCGGCGCCTTCATGGCCGAGAATAGCCGGGAAGATGCCTTCGGGGTCGGCGCCAGACAGGGTAAAATCGTCGGTGTGGCAGAGACCGGTGGCCTTGATCTCGATCAGAACTTCGCCGACCTTGGGGCCTTCGAGATCAACCTCGACGATTTCGAGCGGCTTTCCGGCCTGGAACGCAACTGCGGCGCGGGTTTTCATTGGCATTCTCCAAGGCTTAGATTCGATTGGTCTGAGGGTGGCATAGCCTGCGGCAAGTGCAACCGGCAATCTGCCCGCCCCCCGCTCAATCCGATCAAACGTCGAATTCGTGGACTTCCGGCTGCTTGCCGATCAGCTTCTTGCGCACCGTCAGAAACTTGTGTTCCCCGTCTCGCCGCAACAGGACCGAATGGATCGGCTGGCCAAGAGTATCGAGCGGCGACGAAGACGAAATGATCTCCCAGCCTTCAGAAACCAGCTTGCTCAAGGGGTGAAGAATGTCGCTCATGTGTGCCTCCCAAAAAGATCGGCCCTGCATAGAGCTATCCAGCGAACGGAGCTAGTCGGCGCTCAGGGATATCGTTTCGCAGCAGTTACTTAGTCGGCTGATCTTCACGGAGGGAAACCTCGCCCCGCTAAAGCGACACGACCACATTCACCGTCGCCGCGACGATGACCGTGTTGAAAAAGAACGAAAATATGCCGTGCAGGAGCACCAGCTGCTGCATGCGCCGCGAGGTCACTGCCACATCCGCAACCTGGGCGGTCATGCCGATCACATAGGCAAAGTACAAGAATGCCAGTCCATCCGGCTGCCCCTTCAGTGGAAACTGGAGGCCGCCCTTTTGTTCCTCGTGATGCGACGCGCCTGAATAATATTCATAGGCATAGTGATGCGCGGCCATAGCATGGACAGTCAGCCAGCCGAGGGGAACAGAGACCATTGTGGCGATGGACTGCAGCGACCCGGGACCCTCTCCAGCCACCAGCAGGAACAGCGACACCAGCGATGCGCCAACCACAGCCAGCGTCACCACGAACAATATCCACGCCGGAGCATCCTCGCTCTCGGCGTGCCGTTGCAGGAAGGGTGCGTTTGCCCGCGCAAAGCGAACGATGCTGAGCACGAGATAGACCGCGAAGAAGCTGTTCGACCCCCAGAGCAACGCCTGCGTCGGCGTGACCAGCGCCGTCGCCAGGGCGGCGATGACGCCGGCCGCAGCCGCGAGATAGAATGAGCTATGGCGCGATGATCTCAGCACGGAAACTATCCCCCCGCTCGGGAGGATAGTCCCTGCTCTCTGGGCTGACCAGTCAGACGATGGCGCCCGGACCCGGCACCGCTGCCGCCGGCACCTTGCCCATGATGATCATGCCCAGCACCTCGTCCTTGGTGACGTCCGACGTGCGCGCTGACCCGACGACCAACCCGTTCTTCATCACCACGACCCGATCCGCGAGGTCGAAGACGTCGTGGATATCGTGGCTGATGAGGAAGATGCCGATGCCATCGGATTTGAGTTGCTTGATCAGCTCGCCCACCTGCGCCGTTTCCTGCGGCCCCAGCGCGGCCGTCGGCTCATCCATGATCAGGATGCGCGCGTTGAACAGGATGGCCCTGGCAATGGCCACCGACTGCCGCTGCCCGCCGGACAGCGCCTTAACCGGCTCCTTGAACCGGCGGAAATTCGGGTTGAGCCGCCCCATGACTTCGCGGGCCCGGGACTCCATGGCCGCGTCATCCAGCGTGCCAAGCGCCGTCGTGATCTCGCGACCGAGGAACAGGTTTGCGGCTGCGTCGACATTGTCGGCCACGGCGAGCTGCTGGTAGATCGTCTCGATCCCATAGGCCTTGGCATCGCGCGGATTGTTGATCGTCGCAGCTTCGCCATTGATCCGGATTTCGCCGGCGTCACGGCGATAGGCGCCGGAGAGGATCTTGATAAGGGTCGACTTGCCCGCGCCGTTATGGCCAAGCAGGCCCACGACTTCGCCCCTGTGCAGGCTGATCGACGCATGGTCCACAGCCTTGATCCCGCCAAAGGCGATCGAAATATCCGTCATTTCGACAAGCGGGGTATTGGTGTCCAACATCTACGGACTCCCTAGTGCTTGTTTCGGCGGTAGAGCGTGTCGAGCCACACCGCGAACACCAAAACGATACCAACGACAATCGACTGCAGGGGACTGTCCATCCCCATCAGCACCATGCCGGACTGCAGCGACTGCATCACCAGCGCCCCGAGCAGCGCCCCTGCGATCGTGCCCACGCCGCCCGCAAGTGACGTCCCGCCGATAACGGCTGCCGCGATCACATAAAGCTCGTCCAGCGTGCCCAGTGCATTGGTTGCTGCATTGAGGCGGGCGCTCGAGATTGCCGCCGCGATGGCGCAGAGCGCGCCCATGATCATGAAGATCTTGACCGTCACCCAGCGCGTATTGATACCGGCCAGTTCAGCCGCCTCGGGATTGCCGCCCATCGCATAGACATAGCGGCCAAAGCGGGTCCGCGAGGTCAGGAATGCCATGACCACGCCAACGCCAAGGGCGATCAACACGGGGGTGGCGATGCCATGGGCGATAAAGAGGCCACCTTCGGGCACTGGAATGCCCTGGGCCGTCGCATAGTTCTCAGCGATACGGACCGGCCAGGGATAGGAATTGGCAACCCAGACTGCACCGGTGGTCGCGCCGCAGCCGATCACCGCCAGGGCAATCTCGGCCCAGAGCGGACGCTGCGGAAAATTGAAGCGCTGCCGCTGGCGACGCCCGAGATAGAGGCCGAGCACGATCGCCGCACAGGCAATTGCCGCCACTGCCCAGCTCCAGGTCGCCCCGATGGCGCCGGCCGGGCCGCCACCCATCAGTTGAAAGGTCGAATCCATAGGCGCCACCGTGCGCCCCATGGTCACCCACCAGGCCGCGCCGCGCCACACGAGATACCCGCCCAGCGTAACGATGAAGGCCGGTACCTTGAGATAGGCGATAATGCTGCCCTGCAGCGCGCCGATGCCCATGCCGACCGCGAGGCCACTGGCCAGCGACAGGATCCAGATCATCGGATGCCCGAGCCCAAGGCCCAGCTGCACCGGCAGGATCTGCGTCTGCATCACCCCCATCACCATGCCGACGAGCCCGAGGATCGAGCCGACCGACAGGTCGATATTGCGCGTGACGATGACCAGCACCATCCCGGTGACCATCACGGCAACAGACGCCGTCTGTACCGACAGGTTCCAGAGGTTGCGCGGCGTGAGGAACAGGCCGCCAGAGAATATGTTGAAGCCGATCCAGATGATCGCGAGCGCGCCGATCATGCCGAGAAGACGAGTATCGACTTCCGTGGCAATCAGAAAACGCTGAAGTGGACGTTGCGCAAAGCTGCTCGGATGCGCGGGGGGTGTCATGGCGTGCTGCTCGGCCATCAAAGTCTCCCGTAGAAGCCGCCCCGGCAGTGTCGAGGCGCGATCCGGCTACAGAAGTGCCGCAGCGCGAACGCCGCGGCACTTTTGAACCAGTCTATATGGTTTCGGCCTTAGTTACAGGCGGCCACCGAGCCAGCAGCAACGCCCTGGCAGACCACATCCTTGGACACCCAGCCGGCGTCGATAACGACGTTGAGATTGTCCTTGGTCACGGCCACCGGAGCGATGAAGAAAGCGTTCATTTCAACGCCCTTCGGCCCACCAGCGAACGGCACGACGCCGGTCACTTCGCCAAGGGCCTTGCCGCCGGCGAGCTCGAGAGCCACTTCAGCGGCCTTTTTGCCGAGTTCGCGAGCGTCCTTCCAGACCGACACGGTCTGCGTGCCGAGCGCGATGCGGTTGAGCGCAGCATGGTCGCCGTCCTGGCCCGAGACCGGAACCGAGCCGGCGAGCCCCTGTGCGGCGAGCGCCGCAATGGCGCCACCAGCTGTACCGTCATTGGACGCAACGACAGCGTCGACTTCGTTGTTATTGGCGGTCAGGAACTGTTCCATGTTCGCCTGGGCGACTTCCGGGTTCCAGTTGTCTGTATAGGCTTCGCCAACATTCTTGATCTTGCCGGAATCGATGCCGGCCTGCAGCACTTCCATCTGGCCTTCGAAGAGGAAGTCCGCATTGGGGTCAGCCGAATTGCCCTTGATGAAGACAAAATTGCCTTCGGAAACGACGGCAGCGACACCAGCCGCCTGCAGACGCCCGACTTCCTTGTTGTCGAAGGTCAGGTAGAACGCATCCGGGTTCTCGATGAGGCGGTCATAGCCGACCACCGGAATGCCTTCTGCAACAGCGGCCGCCACGGCAGGGCCGACTGCTTCACTATCCTGCGCGAGGACAATGATGGCGTCAGCGCCCTGGCTGATCAGGCTTTCGATGTCGGTCAGCTGCTTGGAAGCAGACGACTGTGCGTCGGCGGAGATATACTTGGCGCCGGCCGCGTCGAGCACGCCCTTGATGGCGGCCTCATCGGTTTTCCAGCGTTCTTCCTGGAAGTTATTCCAGGAAACGCCAATGACGATTTCATCCTGCGCAACAACGGCGCCGGTCATTACGGTCGTGGCTAGCAAGACCGCCAAAAACTTGTTCATGTTGTCCTCCCAAGGGCAGGTCGCTGCCCACCTCGCATGACCGCACTCCACCCCCTCCAGGGCAAGCCGGCCTCGCTTGAGCATTAATTTCAATGCTCGAAAAAAGACCTCGCACGCCGCCGCGTAACATGTCAACGTGATTTTGGGACCCTGGCACACGCCAAGTTTGCGCAGTGTGGCAAGCTTTGTGACTAAGGACGCTGGCAGGAGAGTAAGGTGTGACGCGAACCGTCAGCGATAGCGACAGCGTCCGGCGTCAAAACCGGGGACTGGTCCTTGACGGTCTGCGCCGACAGGGGCCTCAGTCGCGGACCGCCCTCGCCAGTCTCACCGGGCTCAGCCACGCCAGCATCACCGCAATCATGGCCGACCTGCTGGTTCAGGGCCTCGTCGAGGAACTGCCCGGCGAGCGGCCGGACGGCAGGGCCCGAGGTCGTCCCCCTACCAATATCCACTTCCGTCGCACCACTGCTTATGCGGCCCTGTTCGAGATCGACGTCAACCGCGTCCGCCTGTCGCTGGTCGATTACGGCGGTGTTCTTGTCGACCGTATCGAGAGCCCGATAACCCCGACGACCTTTGCAGAAACCCCACCCGACCTCTTCTGTGCCGAGCGCATGGCCCATCTCATGGGCCGCAATCCCACCGCCAGCACCGCCCTTCGCCGCGTGGCCATTTCGGTTCAGGGCATTCTCGAGCGCGATGCCCGTGGCCTCCGCTGGTCACCAATTCCCCATCTCGCCGGAGCCCCCTTTGCCGGGCAATTGTCCGAGGACCTGGGTCTACCCGTAACCCTCCACAAACGGGGCCGGTTGCTGGCCGAGGGCGTGCGCTGGCTCGACCCGGACCTCCACGCCGAAAGCGTCGCCACCGTGTTCATCGGTTCCACCGTCGCCATGGGCATGACCTTTCGCGGGCAGATCATGGGGCGCGGCGATGAAGGCGCGACCGAATTCGGCCACATGAACCACGCCCCCAATGGCGCGCTCTGCCGGTGCGGCATGAAGGGTTGCATCGAGGCCTATGCGGCCGATTACGGTGTCCTCCGCAATGCCTATTCCGTGCCCGAAAGCACGCAACCGGCCGCTTCGGTTCCGGCGGCCCAGTACGACGCGTTGATGCAGCGCGCCGAGGCAGGCGATCGCGCCGCCACCCACGCCTTCAATCTGGCCGGCCGCGCCATCGGCTACGGCCTGAGCCGTATGCTGGCGCTCTACGACCCGTCTGACATTCTCATCGTCGGCCCGGGTGCGCGCGCCCTCGAGCTCATGCGACCCGAGATGACGCTGGCACTCAATGCCTCGCTCGTCTGCAAGATCAACGGCGCGCCCCGCATCGTTGGCTACCGCGACGAGAAGGAGCCCATCTTCCGCGGGCTGCTCATGAAGACCCTGCGCGACATCGACCAGACCGACTTCGCCGCCCTGCCCGGCAGCGACCGTCTCGGCACCCCGCCCTGACCGTCAGATTTTCAGCCAGCCATAGAGCTCCTCGGCCAGTTCCGCCGGCTCGGCGAGTGCCCCATGCAGCACCAGTTCCTGCGTGGTTGGCGCTTCGAACGGCGAGTCGATCCCGGTAAAGTTCTTGATCTCGCCTGCCCGCGCCCGCTTGTAGAGTCCCTTAGGGTCCCGCGCCTCGCACACCTCCAGCGGTGTATCGACAAACACCTCGGAAAACGTGATGTCGCCGGCGATTTCCCGCGCCAGACGTCGTTCCTTCTCGAAGGGCGAAATGAACGACACGAGGACGATCAGCCCGGCGTCCGCCATCAGCTTCGCGACCTCGGCCACACGGCGAATATTCTCGACACGCGCCGCTTCGGTAAAACCGAGATCCTTATTGAGCCCGTGCCGGACATTGTCGCCATCGAGGATATAGGCGTGCCGCCCCTCGGCTGTGAGCCGTTTTTCGAGCAGGTTCGCAATGCTCGACTTGCCCGATCCGGAGAGCCCGGTGAACCAGACGATCCGCGCCTCCTGCCCTTTCATTTCGGCGCGCACCTGCCGGTTCACGTCGAACGACTGATAGGTCAGGTTCTGCGCCCGGCGCAGGCCGAATTCGATCGTCCCGGCCCCAAGCGTCGCATTGCTCAGCCGGTCGATCAGGATGAAGCCGCCTGTCACCGGATTTGCAGCATAGGCGTCGAAGGCGAAGGGACGGTCGGTGGCGATCGTCACCGTGCCCACTTCGTTGAGTTCAAGCCGCGTCGCCGGTGCTCGCTCGAGCGTATTCACATTGGTGCGGAATTTGATGGACGTGATGGTCGCCGGCACCAGCTGCGTCCCGACCTTGAGGAGATAGGACCGCCCCTGATACGCCGGCTCTTCCCCCATCCAGACGATCTTCGCCTGAAACTGGTTGGAATATTCCGGCGTCGCTCCGGGATGCGACAGCACATCGCCGCGCGACACATCGATCTCGCGATCGAGCACCAGCGTCACTGCCTCCCCGGCCCCTGCCCGCCGCCGATCCCCGTCCATGGTCACGATACGCGACACCAAGGCCGGTTTTCGCGAGGCCGCGACCAGCACTTCATCGCCCACCGCGACCGAGCCAGACGCCACCGTCCCCGAAAACCCACGGAAATCGAGATTGGGCCGGTTGACCCATTGCACCGGAAACCGGAGCGGGCTTTCAGCCGGGTCCCCAGCCACGTCGATGCCCTCGAGATAGGGCACAAGCGGCACGCCCGAGAACCAGGGCGTCTGCGGGCTGCTGGTGAGGATATTATCGCCCGCCAGCGCCGACACCGGAACCACATGCAGCGTCTCGAACCCCAGACCTTCGGCAAAGCGCCGATACTCCGCCTCGATGCCGTCAAACACCGCCTGATCGTAGCCGACAAGGTCGATCTTGTTGATCACCAGGACCACATGCTTCACCCCGATCAGAGAGAGAATGAAACTGTGCCGCCGTGTCTGTGTAAGTAGGCCTTTTCGCGCATCGACCAACACCAGCGCCAGATCGGCATTGGAGGCGCCGGTCGCCATATTGCGCGTGTACTGCTCATGCCCGGGCGTATCCGCCACGATGAATTTGCGCTTGTCCGTGGCAAAAAAGCGATAGGCCACGTCGATGGTAATGCCCTGCTCGCGCTCGGCCTGAAGCCCGTCCACCAGCAGAGAAAAGTCGATCCCCTCCGCACCCACACTGCGATTGCGGCTTTCCTTCTTGAGGCTGGCGAGCTGATCGTCCAGCACCTGCTGGCTGTCAAACAGCAGCCGCCCGATCAGCGTGGACTTCCCATCATCGACACTGCCGCAGGTCAGGAAGCGGAGCAGCGACTTGTCTGTCTGCTGCGCCAGCCAGAGATCGAGATCGGTGTTGGGGCTTACCATGGCGAGGGACATGTTCAGAAATACCCTTCCTGCTTTTTCTTCTCCATGGAGCCGGCGGAATCGCTGTCGATCAGCCTGCCCTCACGCTCTGACGTGCGGCTCGCCTGCATTTCCATGATAATGGAGGGCAGATCGGCTGCAGTGGACCGGATGGCGCCGGTCAGCGGATAGCAGCCGAGCGTCCTGAACCGCACGGTCTCGGTCCGGGGTGCTTCTCCTGCCTCGAACGGCAGGCGGTCATCGTCGACCATGATCAGCGTCCCGGAGCGATCCACCACCGGACGCGGCTTGGCGAAATAGAGCGGCACGATCGGGATATTTTCCGCGTAGATATAGGTCCACACGTCGAGCTCGGTCCAATTGGAGATCGGGAACACCCGCATGCTCTCCCCGGGATTGAGCCGCGTATTGAACACGCGCCACAGCTCGGGCCGCTGGTTCTTGGGGTCCCATGCATGGGAAATATTGCGGTGCGAGAACACGCGCTCCTTGGCGCGGGACTTCTCCTCGTCGCGCCGCGCCCCGCCGATCGCCGCATCATAGCGCCCGGCATCGAGCGCCTGACGCAGGGCGGCGGTCTTCATGATGTCGGTATAGCGCGACGAGCCATGGGTGAACGGATTGACCCCGTCGCGCGCGCCCTCCTGATTGGTATGCACGATCAGGTCAAAGCCATATTCCTCGGCCATGCGGTCGCGGAAGGCGATCATCTCGCGAAATTTCCAGGTCGTATCGACATGGAGCAGTGGGAACGGGATCTTGCTCGGGTAGAAAGCCTTGCGCGCCAGATGCAGCAGGACGCTCGAATCCTTGCCGATCGAATACATCATCACCGGCCGCTCGAAGCTGGCGGCGACTTCGCGCAGGATTTCGATGCTCTCTGCTTCGAGAGCCTGAAGATGCGTCAGGCGGTTGCGGTCCACTTTACTTCCAATCCCGGCAAAACGACGAAAACAAGATGGCCCCCAACCATGCCTTTGGGTACGGCGGCAAGCGCTTCGTATCAAGCCGTAAAGTGCCGGAATTGCTGGGCTTTCCAGGCCGTTTGGCAAAATTGTGCGGGCATCCCGCCCTGCTCGCCAAGCCCCTCCAAAAGCGCTGTATTTGCCGATGCAGCCCGTTCGTCTTGAGCCGAAACGGCGAAAAAATAGTTCTCATCCAAGACGTCGCCGGAACCGCTCAGTCGGTCAGCAGGTTTCTCTACTCCAACCGCAATGGAGCGCCAGATGACCAAGGAAAAGTCGACGCCGGCCCCGCTCGAGACGACGCCCGGCAAGCAGCAGGATGACAACATCGACGATCTGGGCCGCAAGAAGGACGGAACGACGCTCGACCAGCCGCATGGCGACACCGGCCGCTCCGGCACGACGTCCACCCCAAAACCAAAATGAGATGTGTCAAAGCCTAAGACACACTTGCGAGCGATCATCGGCAATGCTAGACGGCTCGCGGATGCCGGTATAGCTCAGTTGGTAGAGCACCTGATTTGTAATCAGGGGGTCGCGGGTTCAAGTCCTGCTGTCGGCACCAAATATCCCCTTGAAATCGTTGCGCAATCGGAACGCCGATAACAGCCATCGCGCTGGGACGCCGCCCTTCTGGGACGCAATTGGGACGCCCAACGCGGAATCGCGTCCCAATCCTTTTAGCCCCCACAATTCTCCGGAACTTCCCCACTGACTCCCCCACGATTTTGGGGAAGTTGATGGTGAAGTGATGCAAATCCGTGGGACCGGGCTATTTGTTCCCTTTCCGTTCTCGTCTATGGTGCTGAGGTAGGCTCAAAACAGGAGGCGGCAAATCGAACTTCACCAAACTCCGGCACGCCTCAGCGACTATCCATGGATCTGGGTCCGGGTCAGCTGCATCTACTGCCAGCGCCGCGGCAAATACCGACTCGCCCGCCTGGCGGCTCGCTATGGATCGGAAATCGATCTCGATCACATGCTCAAGCTCATCGCGGCTGATTGCCCTTGGGTCGGCGTCCAGCCGCGAAAATATACGGCGACGTGCGGGATCTACCTGCCTGACCTGCAGACCGTCTCCCCACCCCCGCCCGACCTGCCCCCGGCAATGGCTGGGCTCGTGGTGATCGAGGGAGGCAAGAAGAAAGCGGGCTGACTACATCGCCGGCCCGGGTGCCTGGTCCTGGACGGCTCGCAGGTCAAGCGTGGTGTCGTCGATTAGAGCACGGATCTGGTAGATCGACGCCGGGCACAGGTTCCATGTGTCGAGGCCGACATCGCACGAGCGATTAGTCGCCGGCATCCTACCATGGGAGTGACCGAATAGCTGGTACGAGCCGTGAAAACTGGAGTACCAAGTTCTGCCGGCGTAGTGATCGAGCACGTACTGTTCCTTGCCAATCTGAACGATCATCCGATGCTGCGGTGGAGCAGCCCACCCAAGGTCGTATGTCGCCTGGTTGTCGTGGTTCCCCAGCACCAAGTACTTCCTGCCGTTGAGCTTGGCGAAGATCTCCTGCTGAAACGGTGCTTTTTCACTGTTCGTGAAGTCGCCCAAGTGAAAAACGATATCGTTCTTTTTGACGTACTCGTTCCAGTTACGGATGAGGTCGCGGTCGTGTTCGTCGACATCGCTGTAGCCGCGGCGACGAGCTTCTCCAGCGTGACCGAAATGAGTATCTGCCGTGAACCAGATGCGGTCGCCAGTTGCGAAAGTGAGCTTCTCGAGCATCATGCTGCGGCTCCGTATCCGGGTGCGTGGACGGTATCGAGGATTGGCTGGATACGATCGCGGATGAGGTCGCAGACAGTGGCGAGGTCAGGCGTCGGCACGGCGAAGGAGTGCTTGGCGCGCGTGGTCTGCCAGTTGCCCTCATTGACGGCGGCGAAGGTTGCCGACAGCGCCGGGATATCGGCAGCGGACGTGGGCACCTCGAAGCCGTACTGGGTCGACTGGTTGAGCGGGAACACCTTCGCGAAAGCCTGCGCAGCGACGTCGACATCAATGTCGTGAAGGGTCAGCATGACAAAAGCGTCGTAGTAGTCCCGGAGACGACTGTTGCCGATGCCCTTGCGAACCATGGCCTGAACCTTATCGGCCAGTGCGTATTCGCGTCGCTGGGCATAGAGCGTCACGCCCGGAAGGTGTTTCGGCGTCAGGCTCTCGAGCACACGGATTTCCAATCCTTCCTTCTGCTCCGGGGCGTACATGCCGACGTCGATCTTGAGCATGTAGACGCCCTCGCCCAGCTGAACGGGCACAGTGACTTTGCCGCCCGGGACAGGTTCGTCTTCATCGTGCACCTCGTCGACGGTGAGGTGATCGACGAAGAAGCGCAGGCCGTCATCATGGGCCGGCACCTGCGCCAGGACCTTCTGCAACACCGCCTGCAGGTCATGGATGGTGCCGGCGAAACCGGAGACCTGCAGATCGATGTCCTTGGTGCCCCGGCCGGTCATGGGATCGACCCCTTCATGGAAATACATGAGGCTGCCGCCCTTGAGCGAGATGAAGCCGAAATCGTCGGCGTGGTCGCTGTCGAAGATTCGGCGCACACCGCCTTCCACGAGGTAACGGTTGACGGCTTTGTCGACCATGACGCCGCGGTTTTTGGCCATGTTCCGGACGCGGGTCGAGGCACCGAGGCCGCACTGGACCCATTCTGGATTACGCTTGATTTTCATGGCTTCATTCCCCCGTTGAGCTCGGAAATCATCTCCAGGTGCGGCTGCAGACGCGGCCAGATCTTGAAGTGCAACGCCAGCTTGACGAGCTCCTCCTGATCCTGACCGCGGCGCATGAAAGTCACCAGGGCGTCCCGGGCATGCTGGCGATAGCCCGCGTTCCGGGTGCGATAGAGATCGACGACCGTCCGCGCCGGCGACGTGATCGGAAACGCTGCCCGGGACGCGGTGGTGATCCGATCGACGCCGACCGTCAGCAGGTCCTGCTGCTGCGTCCGCCAACGCCGCACCGGCACACCCGGAACATCCCTGGCGACTTCATACGGCACGATAAGGTCCACAGCGTCCGGCAGCCCGACGGACAGATCATGGATCAAAGCAGCGGTCAGGCCGGACACGACGCCGTTGGTGAGCAGCGTCGCCACAACATATTCGATGTCCGGGTCGGTCTCGGCCGCCGGTACGCCGATCACGCCCGGGACGATGCGGACGGCACCGGACGACAATGCCTCGCGAATGGTGCGAGGGTGCCAGCCGGCGGTGCGGATAACCCTGTCGCGGTCAAGAGCCGCCTTCAGGTCCTCGATAAGCGTCATGTCTGCTATCTTTCAAAATCCTATGATTTGAAAAATAGGTGACACTCATGAAAGTGACGACAGCGAAAACACCCCACGCCGAATCTTTTTTGTAACTTTCTGTTCGCGGTGCTCTGATCTCCGAAACACCGGAGCCATGCCATGAGCATCCTCGCTGCTATCCGCACACTCTTCACGCGCCGCCTGCCCGGAACCGAGATCTACGAGGCAGCACCGGTCGCCGACAATATCGTGCAGCTGCCGCGCCCCGTCGTTGATCCACGCGTCATCGCGATCAAACGTATCGCCGCCGCGCGCCTGAGCCGAAAGCCGGTGACGGAAGAGATGACTGAAGGGCTCAGCGCTCGGACGCAAGAGTGGCTGTCTCTGCTGTCGACTGAGATGCTGCTGCTCGTGACATCTGCCACGCAATCGCAGATGCGCGAGCACATCGCCGGCCGCCGCAGTATCCGCGGGCTGCTCGCCGCAGATCAGCTCTCGATCGACGCGTACAAAGAAGCCCTCAAACCGAGGCTCTCAATCGTCGACCACGACGGCCGCCGGGGCGGTGGTGGCGGGCCGAAGCGCTCTTTCGGCCGCTAGAGGTCTCGGAAGAGGTCTTTCGACCGAACTTTTTCGATGCCCAGCGCCCGGAGCACGCTGTCCGGGACCGGTCGATTGCCAGCCCGGATGTCGCACATGAAGCTCTTGCCGATGCCCAACTTGGCTGCCGCTTTGTTCGCTGAGCCGGCGTGGGCGACGAATTTTTCGAGGCGGTGGTGCACGGTCATGCTGTCGAAGGTCGGCCTGTTTCCGCCGCCCAGACGCAGGATGGCGTCTTCCACCGCCTGTCGCGTGACCGGATCCGCGCCAGCGTCCCAGCTGATCTTGGAGAGGATCTCAGATGGGGTCATGTCAGTCCCACTCCCCCAGGTTGTCCCGATACGAGCACGGCAGGCAGACGCGGTTGTGGGCGCCGGCAGAGGCAAAGACTTGCTTGCAGACCAGGCACGGCCGCCGGCGGACATAAGCGAATGGAAGGATGGCGGCGGTCACTTGACGGACCACTTCATCTTCTTTGCCGCCCGGCGTGCCCGCTTGGCTTCAGCCGCGTCGATCATCACCAGGTCAGCTTCGGTGGTCTTCTTGGGCTCGTTCGCTGGCTCCGGAGGGCAACAGCTGGCGAGGCAGAGGCCGGGAGCGGCGGAGATCCCGAAGGCCCGCTGCAGGCCGTAAGACTCGTCCGGGTAGGCTTCGTGCAAGGCGCGATCCCGATCAGACGTGTAGAAGTTGGTTACAGGGTCGCTGAGGTACTCAAACTCTTTCTGCAGGGCCGCAAGCCTCTCCATTGCAGCGTCCTCGGCAGCCTCCTTGTCGGCAGCTGCTTGGGTGGCGCGAGCATGTGCCTCGGTTCCGGGCGTCGCCATGTCCAGGATGGTGGGCCACTTACCCTCGTCGATAATGGTTAGCTTGATCATCTTCATCGCGGCTCTCCTATTGCCGGCCAGAAAAGAGGTGTCCCCGCTCCGGAGAGCGGTGGAGAGGTCATCCAGACCGGAGATCGCAGCATCGATGGCCTTGCGGTCATCGGAGGTCTCGACGGTCATGCGGAAATCGGCAAGGCGGTGGGCCGCGGTGGTAACGATGTCGTCGGCAACGGCCACCTGGTCAGCGTTCAGCCGGATCTGCTTGAAGGGCTTGTGGCGCCCGCTCCCCAGCCCTATCCCAGGCCGGCTGCTTCCTGGATCAGGACGGGATAGGCGGGCAACTTCATGACCGGCGGGCTCCGATACGACGTGGAGACTTTGCGCGAAGGACCGAGGAATGCGGCTGGTCAACAGGTGGCTTGCCGTTATCGAGAAATGACAGGTCGACAGGCTCGTCGAACTCAGCACCGATCGGATCAGGAGCACCAGCAGCCGGCAGCTTGGCATTCGGCGCCCATTCTTACGGGGCGGCCAGGGCAGCGTCCACGAAGCGGGTGCGGCCGGCACGCAGACGCTCGATCTCTTCCACGATGCGGTCGATCAGCATGGCCGTGCGGGCCAGGGCTTCCAGGTGCGGGACAGCCTCGCCCGGGAAGGCGACTTTAGCAGTTTTGGCAGGCGGAACACCGGGGCGGCGGGATAGTGACATGAGGCAACCAAATCGAAGATCGTTTCAACAACGATGACCGATTTAGCTGCGAAATCAAAATCGTGGAGGTGTGCCTTGTCAGCTGAAAGTAACAAAACCGTAGAACAATTTGCTCTGCTTAGGGATTGGCTGCAGTGTTCCCCCTAAATTGAAATTGAACAATGTTCAATAAAGCTTTTGGACGGGGTGTCGACTTAAAATCCGGTCAAATTTGGTAGAATTTTCTACTCTGGAAAGAGTGCTGGTTCCTTGCCGCCGAAAGGTTCAAATCTTGGATCGACGGCCCGATCCGCGGCCATGGAGGTCAAGATGAGAAGGATTTTGAAAGCAATCGCAAAGGCTCTAGCGGCAGTAGCGGTGTTGGTGGCGGTGTGGGTCGAGAGCCTTGGGCGTTTCGTGCTGCGGTGCCTGCCGGGATACCAGTTGCCCGATCCCGTCGATATCGTTGAGGCGTATGATGAGGCGGCTGTGGACGCGAAGGTAGAGCCGTCGCTGGACAAGAAGATCGCCGGCATACAGGCGGCAGCCGATTGCTTGTTCAGGCAGCAGGCTCCGGCGCCGGAGATGATAGAGGGACTGTCCCCGAAGACGATGACATGGCTGGGAGCGCTGGACGCCGACATGCTGCTTGCCGTGGCGAAGGCCAAGCCTGAGGACCTGCGGGAGCATTTCGCTCTCCGCCGGCAGATCCGTGGCTTGCTGCGGTACGAGGATGACGCGATTGCCGAATACCGGCGGGCGGTCGAGGCCGACCAGCGGGTGCCGAAGCGTCCGTCACCACGACGGAAACAGGATCCGGGGTTCAGCCTGCCGGCTTTCGGACCCGTCTGCTGAGCTATTAGAAGACCCCTAATAACTGAAAGCCCGCCAAGCGGTGGCGGGCTTATTCTTTTCGGTCAGCTACGGGGAAATCCCGTAGGTCATGTCAGCCGTGGAGGTTCTTGCGATCACGCATGAGAGCGGCGACGGCATCCTCAGCCTGGGCACGCTGGATCGCCTTCTTGTGCTGGATGGCCCGGACATACCGCTTGCGGCCGATCTCGTGGGCACGGTCGACTGCCCGGAGCTGCTGGCCACGCTCGATACCAGCTTGCATGGCCTGGACCGCTGCGAAAGCCAACAACCCGGTGCCGAGATTCATTCCGTGAACGGTATCGCTAGCTGTGGGCATCAGAGGTCCTCCTAGATCAGGGTCGAGATATAGAGCACGGATCCGTTGAGATCACGTGCAAAAAATCGTTCGCATTTTACGCGGCCCTGATACCTCGCTTACGGCGATGTGGCTGCTTCCGTCGCCTAGGGCTCAGTTTGTTCATGAGCAAGGCGTCGTTCAGAGCCGACATGGACTTCTCCGTCGCGGTGTGGCGGACAAGGTCTCCGACGGTGACTTCATAGCTCAGGCCCTTGCGCGCTCCGGCGTTACGAGCATGTCCAGACCGGTACGACGCAGCTCGATGTGAACAGGTGGGCGCTGACCTTCCGTGACGAAAAGCCTGTGCACGATCGAAGGCGGCAGCTTGCCGTCGTAGCCAAAGACCACCGGTCCGAGATCGTCGCCGGCAACATCAATGCGAATACCTTGGCCTGATGGAAATACGTCGACGCCCAGCGCACCCGTCGGCAGCTCCTTCTGGGTCGACATCCACGCTCGATATCGGCAAGCCAGAATAACCGCATGGCGGCTCTCCAGCTGCTGGAGCGGAGCACTCTCGACACGGAAGGCGAACGGACGCGGCTGGTTGAAGAAGTCGCGGCCCAGGACCGACGCCATGTCCGGGCCCACGTCGAAGATCCAATCGTCACCAACGGTACATTTTGCCGAACAGGAGTGCCAGGCTAGGCGTAGCAGTCGGTAAGCACCGGGATCCACCGCTCGCCATCCCATACGTCCGTCCCCAGCAGCCTGCCGATGGATGCCTCGAGCCGGTCCTTGTGTATCCGCCCGAGATGGTGGGCGAAGAAGGACTGCTGGACCGTGATCGCGGTTATGTTCCGGGGAGCCGGATCGCCGTCTCGTAGTGCGCCAGGGCTATGGTAGTGCGTCCGGGGTCATTGTGTCTTGCCAGCGATGCGGGCATGCCAGAGGCATGACACGGATACACACAGCAACAGCCAAGGCAGAGAAGAGATCGAAGGAGCGTTCACGTAAAGCATCCGAGCGCGCTGCCAGAAAGGCAGCCGGAATTCCAGAAACTCATCAAGCCGATTCCGCGCTTGTCGAGGCAATGGCTTTTCTGCTGACCACGGCTCCCGTCGTACAGAATTCCGTCACGATGGCGGACGAGCGCATCGTGACTTACAAGCGCGTCCTAGCTGTCGCTCTGGATATCCTTGTGCGTCGTTTTCGCTGCCACCCTAGGTGACCGACTCATAACTTCGCAACCAGATACGGATTGAAGCGAGTTGGACTGATGCCAGGAAATTGTCGTCTCGCTTGTCGTATCGGGTTGCGATTGCCCTGAAGTGTTTGAGTTTGTTGAAGTAACGTTCGACAGCGTTGCGCTGGCGATAGACCCAGTGGCTGAATGGGAAGGTTTGCACGCGGTTGGGCATGGCGCGGATATTGGCCCATGCACCGCGCTCGGCCATGGTGCTGCGCAGGGCATCACTGTCGTAGGCTCGGTCTGCGAGCAGGATATTTCCAGCGGACAGGGTGGCAAACATGTCCGCTGCTGATCGCCCATCATGGGCCTGGCCTTCGGTCAGTTTGAGCTGGATCGGCCGCCCCTGGGCATCGACCAGCGCATGGATCTTGGTGGTCAGGCCGCCGCGCGAACGACCCATGCAACGGGATCGCTCGTCTTTTTTTGACCGTTGGCGGCGTGCTGGTGAACCCGGATCGAGGACGAGTCGATCATCTGCACGTCGCCATTGTAAGCGGCTGATACAGCGTCAAGAATGCGCGCCCAGTGGCCGGCCCTGCGCCACCGGTTGAAGCGGTTCACGCAGGTCGTGTGCGGGCCATACCGCGTCGGGATGTCGGCCCAGGGCGCGCCCGTGCGAAGCCGCCAGAAGATGCCGTTCAGAACACGCCGGTCATCGGCGCGCGGAACGCCGCGCACCTTCGTCGGAAGCAGCGGCTGGATCACAGACCACTCAAAATCCGTAAGATCAAAACGCGCCATCATCACCTCCTGTCCACCAAAGGGAAGGAATCACAACAGCAGCACTTTGGGAATCCCGTTAATGGGTATGTGACCTAGAGGGGCCGCCCAGGTCTTGACACGTCGTCTGGCGGCCCGTGAGGAGCACTACAACCATCACTGGACGCCACACCATCCATCACGCGAGTAATCGCTCGGGAAGGACATGTCCGCCCTAATCCAGCCAGCACCCCCGTTACTCCTTCAGGACGTGTCCCGGACTCAGGGGAGTAGGTAGCAGAAATCTAGAACCCTGCTGCAGCGACGATTTTCCGGCACGGAGGGACCTAGTAAATCGTCGGAATACTCCGTACCGACCGTCGAACGGGCGCCTGAAGGCCCTATGTGTTACTTTGGGCCACTCCACCGATAATGCCTCGAATATCTCAAGCGGGGACGCGAGACGTATCGGTCGGTGCGAAGACGAGCGGCGCTTTCGGCTTTGATCGACCTGACCCTGGATGCCCCATTGAGGTCGCGTGCGGTCAGGCAATGATGCGTCCCGTTTCCGACGTTTGAGACCAGTTTTCAGCATCCTGAAAGCAGATATCGCCGTTGGCATCAGACTGTTCGGTTAGCTGGATCTCGCCTGGCTTCTCAGACTCTCAACCTGGGCCTCGAGGAGAGCGTCGTCGGGCTGTAACGTGCCCCATTCCTTCCAGAAATCGGGTGGCACTGTCGGGCTTCCCATGGGGTTGGTCCAGCTTGATACGGGTGGGGAGCAGAACCGCATTGCCAAGGAGCAGCGCCTCGCCTGTATCAAGTAGGTGGAAGCATCGCCGTCGATCCACGAGGGAGTCGGACATAGCCGCGGCGTCCGTCGGCGTGATCGCGAAGTCACGGATGAGCTGCGCCATGATACCAGGCGCTTTGGTGCGGAAGACAGCTTCCGCGTTGGGTTTGGCCATATCGGCCTCCTATCGATGTGAGAAATGACCGCCCAAAGTTGTAGGGAACGGAACCCCGGATCGGGGATTAGCGGGACTCCAGGCACCAAAAAGGTCAGGCAGTGCCACAATTCAGGATTGTAGATCTGAGAACAGAGCCGCCCCTCGAGTTTTTGATGGAGGCACGTACGCCTGAGCGCGCCGCAGAAGACGCTCTTAAAACCGAGCTCACGAGATCAGGGGCCCCGCGAAACTTGGCCTGTCGCGTCTATTGGCCCGATGGCGACACAACCAATATGATCAGGCTCTATGCGAGGGCTCGCCCCCACCTCTGATGGTTGGACATTTCCCCCAATCGCATTTTAACCAACGCATCTAGCAAAGCTTGCTGTGCGGCATTTGAAACTGTCATTGTCGCCTCAAGGGGCGGTGGCGGAACGAATACGCACGGGATTGCAACTCCCGGCATCCAGGTTCAAGTCCTGGCTGCCCCTCCATTCCGGCCCCATCGGCCAACAGCCGCCTATCATGTGGTTATTGCTTAAGGTGTCCTGCTGTGGCTCAATCCATCAGCACGCAGGAGCTACAGATGCAGGTGAACGTCTTCGTCTCAGAAGTAATACAGGACGGTCAGCCAAGTACGATGCTGGTCCTGCCGGTTGGCCCCGATGCAAAGATCCCGAAGCACCTTCAGAACATCGAGTGGCGATACTTGGCGACGACAGAGGCAGACGACAGGATTATCGGGATGGAGCGGGGCGAGGTTGAAGTGGCGATCAGCACTGATGGCTATCTGGTGACAAAGCCTCGGCTGCCGCATGAGTGAGCGCATCCCCCCGCTCAGCGTGGGTCTTGGCCATAGAGGCCTCCTGTGATGTGGGTGGTTCAGTTCAGGGGCAAAGAAAAACCCGCCGGAGCGGGGCACAGGCTTAGATCGAGATAGCCGGGATTAGGCCCCCGCCGCGCTTGAGTTCATGCCGCGCCTGAATGTTCGGCTCGGCGCCAAACAGCTTCGCCACAAGAAGTCATTTCCGGACGCCTAGAGGAAATCAGAGCGACAACTACCGATATCGGTATGGTACGCGATAGGCTAGGTTGTGTGGACAAAGTGTCTGACCCACAACCGGATCGACGCGACGAGAACGAAGCCGAGGAAGCTATCGGCGGTTTTGTCGTATCGCGTGGCTAAGCGGCGGCTGTGCTTGAGCTTTGAGAAGCATCGCTCGACGAGGTTTCTCAAGGCATAGATATGGCCGTCGATAACGGACTGAACCTTGCGGTTTCGTTTGGCCGGAATGACAGCGGCCACGCCGCGGGCCTCCAGGTCAGCCAGGATGAAGTCGGCGTCGTATCCCTTGTCGGCGAGCAGCACGCAGGGTCTCGGACCGGGCTGGTCCATGATCGGCACGTAGCCTTTCACGTCGGAGACCTGTCCGCCGCTCAGCGTGACCGCGACAGGGAGGCCGAGAGCGTTGCTGCGGAGGTGGATCTTGGTCGAGAAACCACCACGAGAGCGGCCAAGACTTTGGTCCGCATCCCCTTTTTTAGCGCGCCGGCGGCGTGCTGATGGGCGCGGATGATGGTAGAGTCGATCATCTGAACGCTATCGTTACCCGCTCCCGTCTCGTTCAAGGCCTCCAGCATCACATCCCAGATCCCCGCCTGCGTCCAACGCCGGAACTGGCGATAGACTGAGTTCCATGGGCCAAAATGGCTGTGCAGATCCCGCCAGGCGGTTCCCGTGCGGGCTATCCAGAACACCCCATCCAGCACCAGCCGATGATCACGCGGCCGCCGACCTCGTCTCGGACCCTTCTCCACCACGAACGGTTCGAAGAAGGCCCACTCTGCATCTGACATCAAACCCCGAACCAACGCTGCTCTCCGCAAAGAACAGCGTTGAATCAGCGATTAGCTGATTTGGGAATCCACTTCGTCCACACCGCCTAAGGCGCCGTTACTTACGCTGCCACCACAGTACGCCCGAAGATCGTCCGCGGAGTATTCAGTGGGTCGCCAAACAAGGTCTGGCGCGACCTGTTCGTAAGGCTGGCCCCAGCCGAGCAATTCGTGCCGCAGTTCCGCTTGCCCCAGGATACTCCAGAAAGGTCGAGGTGGTCCTCGAATCGTTGCATCGCTCGGGACGTGCAGCCAGCATGCCCGGGGCTGTGCTCAGCCAGGGCAATCTGAATACCGCAGCGCTCACGCTGTTCTCAGGACTTTACCTGTCGGTGCCGGCACAGCTTCCATGGCTCGTTCTGGACGATCCGCTGCAGTCGATGGACGATGTCCACATCGCACAGATTGCTGCACTTCTCCGTACATGTCCAAGGGCCTCGGCAAGCCGATGATCGTTGCAGTACACGAACGAGCGTTATTGGGCGATAGACATACTGAGGCCGCAGCATGCGCGACGGGCCGCTTCGAAGGAAACGGAACGTCAAGAGCCGTACCGAGGCCCCAGAGCCTCAGGATCCTGCAGAAGCGTCATTGGAGGCTTCTGGCTCATGTTCCGGTGCAGCCTGTAACAGCTGCGAGGCGGGTGAGTGGGTCAGTTGGAGGTAACGTTCGAACTGCGCCAGGACATCCGCGATGAGCTGCTCGCGATTAAGGCCCATGACGTCATAACCGCTGCCACCGCTCGAAAAGTAGGTGCGCGCTTCAAATCGTCGTTCTGGTTCCCCTGCTGCCAGAGCGAAGTTGGCAACAGGGATTGACGCCACCGCGACGCCATAGACGAAGTCGCGTACCCCTTCAGCAGGTGATCGCAGGGCTAAATTGGAGCCATCGATGGCTTCTACGCTTGCCGGTCGCCCACGGTTGGTCAATTCTCGAGCCACCTGTTCCAGAGCAGGCTCAGCATCGACAGCCAGGAAACGTTCTACGTCGCGCCGGTCGGGTGCATTCAGCATCAAAGCCAGGCGACGCTGCCAAGTGAGCCCTGCGGCAGGGTGCGCAGCGGCAATTGTTCCAACGGGAGAAGCTCCTTGGGAATATTGCTGTGCCAGGTCTGCTCGCATTCCCAGATAGAGCGACCAGACCAGCCCCAACATAACGAACGTAAAGGGCAGAGCACTCGCAATGGTCGCCGACTGAAGGGCGCCAAGGCCACCAGCCAGGAGCAGCGCAGAAGCGACGACACCTTCCATCACGCACCAGAACACACGCTGGACTGTTGTGGTTTCCGTCACCCCGCCTGCCGCGATGGAATCGACCACCAGTGAACCGGAATCTGATGAGGTGATGAAAAAAATCGCGACCAGAAGAATGGCGAGCGTTGATGTGATGCCCGAGAACGGCAGGTACTGGAAAAACTGAAAGAGGCCCGTTGCCACGTCCGCGGCAACGGCCTGTCCCACCTCTCCGGCCGCAATTCCGGTATCGATGAACATGGCCGTGTTGCCGAACACTGTCATCCAGATGAACGTGAAGCCTGCGGGGATGAAGAGAACGGCGGTGACGAACTCACGAACGGTGCGGCCACGCGAGATGCGGGCAATGAACATGCCCACGAAGGGTGACCAGGAAATCCACCACGCCCAGTAGAAAAGCGTCCAGGCGTCGATCCAGGGTGTCGGTTGATAGGCATAGATGTTGAAGGTGCGTAGCACCAGCGTGTCGAGATAAAGCCCCAGGTTCTGGACGAGATCGCGAAAAAGTTGTGCCGTCGGCCCGACGATCAGCACGAACAGCATGAGTAGGATCGCCACAACGAGGTTGGTCTCGGAAAGGATTCGAACACCGCGATCAAGACCTGTAGCTACCGATACAGTCGCCATAGCGGTGACGATGGCGATCAGGGGCAACTGGACAACAGGACCGACGGGAACTCCAAGGAGATACGAGAGCCCGGCGTTGATTTGCGAGACCCCTACGCCAAGGGAGGTCGCTATGCCGAACATGGTCCCGACGATGGCAAAAATATCAACGGCGTGTCCGATGGGGCCGTTGATCCGCTCTTTGAGCAGAGGATAGAGGCCAGAGCGGATGGTAAGCGGCAGATTGTAGCGGTATCCGAAATAGGCGAGCGATAATCCGACCACCGCATAAATTGCCCAGGCGTGGATGCCCCAGTGGAAGAAGGTGACTGTCATCGCCTCGCGCATGGCGGCAACCGATCGCGGCTCAGCGGTCGGTGGCACCATGAAGTGTGTTATGGGTTCCCCGACGGCGTAGAACATCAATCCAATGCCCATGCCCGCGGCAAAGAGCATGGCAATCCAGGAGGTGAACTTGAAATCGGGCGTCGCATCGTCCGGGCCGAGCTTCAGACGCCCATATCGCCCAAAACACAGGAGAAGGACCGTAACCAGGAAGATCCCAACAGCGAGAAGGTAGAACCAGCCGAACCATTGCAGGATGCTGGACTGAATGGCGCCGAAGATGTCACCGGCCTGATTGGGCAGCAGGACGCCAATCGCCACGAAGGCGCCAATGATCAAGAGTGCTCCGAAGAAGACCGGCTTGTTAATGATAAACGGCTTGAGCATGTGGCCTTCGCATTTGTTCGGGGCGCCCGGAGGAAAGCCTACAAAGTCGCGTGTGGTTCCCTGTCAGGAACAATCAGTCATTCTATCCCCAGATGCGCAAGGCGAAGGGCAGCAAGAAGAACACAATCCAGGCGCTGATGAAAATCTTCGGGGCTCGGCTAGAGAACACGCTGCCAGCGTGCTGGCGCAGTTCCATTCGTTTACGGCTTTGCTCATCGGTCGCGAGAGTAAAGCGCAGAAGCTCAGGTTGTCTGTCGATCAACTGGTTTTCGCGGCCGCGCCAATGGCTGATCGCTTCTTGCGCCGCAGCAATCCCCGGCCGGGCCTCCAGCACCAGGACGATGCCTAGCACCGCAAAAAACGGCGGCAGAGTTATCGTGAACAGGCCGTTCCAATTGTCGTATCCAGCACTGAGCGATGAGCCATAGGCGATCACCAGGAACGACTGGGACGAGATGAGGGCGTTAAGGCGACTGTTGAGCAGGCTGATCTCAGCCCGTATCTCGCCGCGGACATGGTCAAGTTCGCCGGTCGGTTCAAGCTGCGTCATTGCTTGCCTTGCCGAATGGCAGCACTGATCGTGCCGTCACTTTCGAGCACCAGGTATTGGACACTTTCGATGTCGCGCGCTCCGGAAGATCGACCTGCACAGCGCTTCTCCTCGCGTAACACGCTCTCGTTCATGGCTTCATCACAGAATTAGCCATCATGCGCCAATAGCGCTGGCTCTGATCGAACGGCTTGGCAAAGCTGGAGAGCGCACAGAGACGAAGGTAACGAGAGACTGCATGAGTAAAAGCAGGCCCAAGGCCACGGCCCCCTCTGCCAGAGCGATCGACTCCTGCAGCAGGATAGCTGACAGGGTGGAGCCGAGCGCCACGGTGATGACCAGGTCGAAGGCATTGAGCTTGGCCAGTGTGCGCTTGCCCGAAATCCGCAAGAACAGGACCAGAGTGACGTAAGCAAGAATGCCCACAAGGATTGTGCGGAAGATACCCGACCAATTCTGAAACAGCATGCTCTGCCAATCCATAGCTATTCTCCTGGTGTCGATCGGTCCTCGAGGGCAACCGCTTCCGGTCGCAGCGGCGGCAGGTCGGGTGCAGTAGCGGGTCCCGAGTTTCGCTCGAGCTCGGCAATCAACCGCTTCATCTGCGAGATCTCGCGGACCTGCGCTTCGATAATGCCGTCGGCCAGCTCTCGCACCCGCGGATCGCGGATGTTGGCCTGTGTGCTGGTCTGGACAGCAATTGAGTGATGCGGGATCATTGCCCGCATGTAGGCCACGTCGCCTACCGTTTCTTGGCTTCGCACTAGCCATAGCGATGTGGCAGGCACGACAGCAGCGCCAACAAGGACCGAAATGTTCGCTGCCGTATTTTGTACATCCGCCACATCAACAGCAGCATGATGAATGCCATCGTGGCGCCCATCAGCAATGCCATCCACATACGGATTTGGCTGAACATCACGTGCTCAAAAGCGTAGGTGTTCAGGTACATCAGGCCGAACATGATGACGGTTGAAGTCGCGACCATCGTGCCGAAGCGGACATAACTCATGGTGGCCTCCCTGCCGCGACCCAACGATCGATGGCGAGGAAGGTTCAGTTTTTTGACCTATGGGTTGGCTTGCGCCACTTCACCGATGCCTCGAACAATTCACGCAGGGACGCGTTTCCCCTCGGTCGACTAGACGACGAGCGGCTGCTTTCGGCTTTGATTCAACCTACCCTGGTTGACCGCTTTGGGGTCGGTAGCGGCCGTGACGGTGCGCCCCCTGCCCTGCAGCTTTGCGCCCCATGCACTAACCCGCTTCGCGGGAGGGGTGCGCGCGGGTGGTTCAGCGTCATCGTTTTAGGTCTTTGAGCGGCTGAGGTCGCAGTCGGACCATGGAGTTTCTTTCAACGAGAGGAACTTCCTATGGTTATGTCATCGACCGATGCTCCCACTACGCCGCTCCGGCAACGCATGCAGCAGGACATGCTGATGCGCGGCCTGGGCGTCCACACCCGGCACGATTATGTGCGTCACGTCCGGCGCTTTGCCGCCTTTCTGGGGAAGAGCCCTGACGCGGCCACGCCCGATGATATCCGCCGTTACCAGCTCCACCAGCATGAGAACGGCGTCAGCCCCTCGACGATCAATGGCGCGGTCTCGGCGCTGCGCTTCCTGTTCGATGTGACGCTGAAGCGGCGGGAGCTGTCGCGGGCCCTGGTGATCACCCGGTATCAGCGCCAGCTGCCTGATGTGCTCAGCATCCAGGAAGCGGCCCGGCTGCTCGAGGCGGCGCCAGGCATCAAGTATAAAGCCGCACTCGGGGTCGCCTATGGCGCCGGGCTGCGCGTCTCCGAAGTGGCCCATCTCAAGGTCGACGACATCGACAGCGCCCGCATGCTGATCCGGATCGAACAGGGCAAAGGGCGCAAGGATCGCAACGCCATGCTCTCGCCCCAGCTGCTGGAGCTGCTGCGCCTGTGGTGGCGCGAGGGTAAGCAACGGGGCGTGATGCTGCCCCATGGCTGGTTGTTTCCGGGTCGCTCCCCAACCGATCCGATCTCGTCGCGGCAATTGCATCGCGCGGTGCAGGAGGCGGCCGAGGTCGCCGGCATCCGCAAGCGGGTCAGCCCGCATACCTTGCGGCACAGCTTTGCCACCCATCTGCTTGAGCAGGATGTCGATATCCGGGTCATCCAGGTGCTGCTCGGGCATTCCAAGCTCGAGACGACCGCACTTTACACCAAGGTCTCGACCCGCACGATCCAGGCGGTCGCCAGTCCTTTGGACCGTCTGATGGCCCTGATGGAGGACAAGCCTCCACCCGCCTGAGCCAGTGCGCGCCACCATTGAGGTCGCCGATATCTTCCGTGCCGCCGGCCCTGCCTATCGCGCGGCCCATGCCGGGCATCTGAGCCTTACTCAACTCAAGGTCATGTCGGCGATCGAGACCTGCCGCACCGCGGCTCTGGGCGGTCACGTCGAAGCCTGTTCCGACTGCGGACATCGGCGGATCGCCTACAACTCCTGTCGCAACCGGCATTGTCCCCGGTGCCAGGGCGCAGCGGCACGCGCCTGGCTCCAAGCCCAGCAGGCCAATCTCCTGCCGGTGGGCTACTTCCACCTCGTCTTCACGCTCCCAACCGAGATCGCCGACATTGCCTTCCACAACAAGGCTCTGGTCTACGACCTGCTGTTCAAGGCAGCGTCCGAGACGATGCTCACCATCGCGGCAGATCCAAAACACCTGGGCGCCCGCATCGGCATCACCGCCGTGCTCCACACCTGGGGCTCGGCCATGACCCACCATCCCCATATCCACATGATCGTGCCCGGTGGTGGGATCGCACCGGATGGTCGGTGGATCTCATCGCGACCAGCCTTTCTGCTGCCGGTCAGGGTTCTGGGTGCGCTGTTCCGAAGATTGTTCCTCACCCGGCTGCTCGAACTCCATGGTGCCGGAAAGCTCGACTTCTTCGGACAGATGGCAGGGCTCCGAGACCGTCGGGCCTTCATCCGTCACCTCGCACCGGTCCGAAGAAAACGCTGGGTGGTCTATGCCAAAGCGCCCTTTGCCGGGCCTGAGGCGGTGCTCGCCTATCTCTCGCGCTACACCCACCGGGTCGCCATCTCGAACAGCCGCCTCATCGCCTTCGACGGCAATGAGGTCACCTTCCGCTACAAGAACTATCGCTGCTCCGGCGCCGAAAGGCAGCGGGTCATGACCCTTGCCGCCGACGAGTTCATCCGCCGCTTCCTGATCCACGTCCTGCCGCGCGGCTTCCACCGCATCCGGCACTACGGCCTGCTCGCCGGCTCCGCCCGCAAAGACTGCCTCGCTCAGGTCCGCGACATGCTGGGGGTGGCGCCGGCGTCGGACGAACCGCCGGCCCCCGAGACCGCCCCAGACCCGCGCCCGCCTTGCCCCTGCTGCGGCGGCACCATGGTGATCATCGAGACCTTCGCTGCATGGTGCCAGCCGCGGGCCCCGCCGACCGCGAGACAACCAGTCCGGGAGACCCTTCATGACCCGGCATGATCCGCTCGATCAATCGGTCCCGCCACGTCGCGGGCCGACAGGATGGTTCGTGCCAGGCGCTCCAGCGACCATCGTCCTGCACGCCAATCTCATCAACTCCGTCGTCGCTGAGCCTCAAATGCTGCCCGGACGACGTCCACCTGGCAAACTCGCCACGCCATATGCCGCAGTTTGCGGCCGGCACTTGACCGGGCCAAATCCGAAAACCCCATAGCGCAGCGTGTGCGGACCGCGGGTTCCTGCATGGGGTGGCTTTGCGACGCCAAACGGCATCCCAAACCCTTCACCATTTCTGCGGTTCCGGCTGCCCTTTCGAGTGCCTGAAAGCGGTCGGTCCGGTCAGGGCGTCTCAAGTGTCAAAAAGGGGGTGGTTACCTGCCTATCCGCTTCTAGGCGATGGATCTGGAAGAGCGGCCCAAGCAAACCGACAAGTGATCCAACAGGAGGGCAGAAAACGACTGTTTCTGGCGAAGTCGCTCATGAGCGCTCGGTCTGTTGATCTGTTGTGTCCACCACGCACGAGATATGTCCCGCGTAGCACCGTGGTCACCGCTCATCGACCGCCGAGCGTTTGGTTCGCCCCTTCATCACCTCGGTCAATAAAGCCGCAAGCGAGAACGGGACGACCCCGAGCGCGATCAATTGCAGCATCTCGATCCCCTGGGCAGCGAAATGCCCGCGTCCGGAATTCAGCACGAGCTGGGCCGTCGTCTGGAACGCAACGTGTAGGCCGATGGACGTCCAGACCGATCCGGTCACACCGCGCACGATGCCCAGAACCAGGGCCACGAAAAAGAACAACACGAGACGATCAAATGCCAGAGTGCCGGTGGTGATCGTCCAAAGCGCGGCACCCCATAGCGCGAACAGCGCCGCCTGGGCGAATATGGCGCCCCAATAGCCGAGCGGGGGGACGAGATTGCCCTGAATGTAGCCCCGGAAAGCGAGTTCTTCGGGGAGCGCCTCGAACAGGAACACCAGGACAATCAGCAGCGGCACGAAAAGCACGATCTCGTTGATGGGAACGAGGGGAACGAGTTCGGCCCACCCCAACCCCAGCACCACGGCGAAGCCGAGCGCGGCGGGCAACAGGAAGGCCAGCGCACCTATTGCGAAGAACCGGATGGCGATGGGCGACATATCGAGCCCCAGGCTTTCAACCGACCGCCGATCGATCACCCGGCGGGCCGCAACCACAACCGGGACGGCAAGAGCCGTTGCCAAGAGCGCGCTCATGATGTGCCCGCCAAGGCTGTAGTCGCCGGGGGCCGTGCCCCAAAAACGATCGCGCAGGATTGGGAGCAGCAGCCAGATGACCATCATGGCCAGCCAAACAAGACCGATCCTGAGATAGGGAGATGCGATTTTCGACATGGCATTTTTCCTTTGCGCCAGGGTCACTTCAGGGAGAGCGCCAGCAGTATCCCGACTTCGGGCGCGGCGTGTGCCAGATAGGCGGGCCAGAGGCTCCCGGTCAGCGCCCGAATCCAGCCCAACATCAGTCCAGCGACAAACGTCATGACGAGATAGACGTGATCGAAGACGAGCATCCCTTCGGCGTCGAGCCATATGCCGTGCACAAGCCCGAACAGCCAGGCGGTCAATACGATTCCCCAGCCGATCCGCGCGCCCGCAAACGTCCACGGAGTGCCGAACGCACGATCGAGCAGGGCCAGCATGAAGCCTCTAAAGACGATTTCTTCGACCAGATTGGGATAGCTCGCGTCGAAAAGGATGCGCTCAAGGGTAAGTCCTTGCGTGGCTCCACCCACGGCATTGTTGCCCAATGCGACGAAACCGACGAACGTCAGGATGCCGATATTGACGAAGGCGACGGGAAGCGTGGCGGGGCGCGTTTCCCAGGTCCAGCCGATCTCCCGGCGGAGCTGCGGGCTCAAAAGGCCAATGAGAAGCAGGCACCAGATGAGATCGAGCGTTTTGCCCTGCCAGTTCCATTCGAGTTCGGCAAAGAAGCCGACACGCGGCAGCGAGAGGCCAATGAGGTTGACGAGAAACAGCAGCGCGACCGCAAGGATAGCGATGACACCGTTCGTGCCTGCGCGCCAGACTGCTGGAGCCGCGACGATCAGCCAGAGCGGGACGATGACGGCGCCGACAAGGAGCGCGTTGCCAAGGGCCACGCCAACCGCATCCGAGCCTGTTGCGAGCGAAACAAGGCATGCTGCAATGGTGACGACGCCCAGCGGCAACGCAGCCTGGCGCCAATTTAGGCCGGAGAGCACGCCCTTCACGGCTCGTCCTTGCGCATGCCGCGCTCAAATAGTGCGATCAATTCGTCTGCATAGGCTGTAAGGTCGAGTTGGAGGCGCCACGCCCATTCATCGAGGGCGCTTTCGATTGCCTTGGCAATGACCGCCGCAAGGATGCTGGCATCGAAGGCCCGCAATTGCCCGGCGGCCTGCCCCGCCTCGATCAGCGAGGTGAGGATTTCGCGTTCTTCCGCAGTCGATCTGGCGAGGGTGGCTTGGAAATCTGCGTCGGTATGGTTAATCGCAATCATACCGATGGCCAATAGCTCATCGCGGTGTTCGGCCATGTACGCCATATGATGACGGATATAGGCGGCGATCTGGCAGGCCGGGTCTCCCGCCTGCTTGAGGAACGGGGTCATATAGGCTCCAGCCGCGTTCACGACATGATCGAATACGGCTTTGAACATCTCGTTCTTGTTGGCGAAATGATAGGAGATGACGCTTTTCGATATCCCCGCCTGCCGTGCGATGCGGGCGAGCGAAGCGCTTGCATATCCTTCGTGCGCCAGCACCCAGATTGCCGCCGCGATGATCTGCTGCCGACGCGCCTGCTCGATAAAACTAGCCATTGCCGCCCCAATCTGACCGATTGAACTAAAAATCGGCCAAGCGGCCTGATTTGTCAATCAAGTCCGATTTTCTCGATCAACGAGTGCACTTCTGCCGGATGGTCCGAGCAGCAACGCCAGCCAAGCCAATGGCTCGGCGACGCTGACGATCGTGGTTGCGATCGAGCCTGGCAAGCGCGCCAATCTGGTCCTGCCTTTCGCTGACCCGCTCGAAGATATTGCCCATACCACCAAGATAGTGGCGGTCATTTTCAACGGGCAGTTATTGGATCTGGCGGCGCTGGACGCGATGGTGACCGATCTCGATGCGCGTTATGCTCCATAACGCCTCTGGTTTTCTCCCCGCGCCAACGAGTTGTTCAGCGATTGAGGCACAGCAATGTGAGATGGTGTTAGCGACCGTTTTCCGGAGCGTGCAATATTGCACGAACGACCGCAATGGGGTCGGAAACAGCCGGGCAGGAACGCGCCCCAATACAGACGTTCAGCGAGCCCTGGCTAAGACCCACAAGCCGCCCGTCCGTTTTGCCACAAATGTTGGCCGAACTGCGTGGATTGAAGATTGGCAGCTTTGGTTTGCCAAGGTCCAAAATTACTGTCGGATGGCATGAAGTGCCACCCGACGCATATTTAGCCGACTAGATGCAGACGCGCATTTTCGAAAGCGTAGCCATCGTCATCGCGAGGACGTCGTGACAGCTCTCGAAAGCCGAGTCGGGTGTAGAAGTTCAGGGCCTGCCGATTGTTGGTGTAAACTTCCAGCTCAAGTTCGCCCTGAAGCGTCAACGCATGAAAAATAAGCTGACGACCGATACCGCGTCCTTGATGGGCAGGAGAAACGAAGATTCCTCCGATGAAGGTATCGAGCAAGCTGATAAAGCCGCTCGGCTCTTCGTCAAGGCACGCCACCCAAGTCTCGGCATTAGGCAGATACTGCTCTTCGATCAAGGCTCGTTGTTCCAGCAATCGCTGTTCGCCAATGAAAGGATGGGCCAAGAGCGATGCATCGAGCCAGATGCGCGACAGCTTTTTCAAGTCGCCTTCCGGCTCGTAGCGCCGGATTACAACGTCATTGTTTTTCATGAGAATTCCAAAAAGAGATATGCAAAAAGGCCTGACATCCGTTGTTGGTGTCAGGTGAAGCCGCAAATTGCAGTCGAAATCACAAGCCTCAGCGCATAAATCTCCTTCTGTCTTCGGCCACTTTTAGGTCGCTGCAGAATCGCGGTAATGGCCAGGAGGGGGTCGGCAATTGCCAATAGGCTAAGCGCCTCGTTTCGGCGTTTGACGGACCTTTGCAATTTCCCGAAGGCGAAAATCGCCGCCGGAACTTGGGCGACGACGACATGGGGGAGCGCAATGGGACTGGTTGCTTTCGCACTATCAAGCGCAAAAGACTGTCCTGAAGATACGCATCTATTCGTTCACGAAGCCCTTGGGCGGCTCACTCAGGTTGATCTGATTGCCCTCGGGATCAAACAGTTGAGCGACAGCGCCAAAATCGCCGCTGGCTTCGTTTTCAACCTGAAGTCCAAAATCAGCCAAACGCTGTTTCTCGCTCGCCAGATCAGGAACCACAATGGTCATGATGGCTTGTCCGGCGCGTGTTTCATCCTGCCATACCTGCAAGCCGGCTGCGCCCATGTTTCGCCACTGGGCCATTCCGGGGAATGGCGTATCGTCGGCCTCGCGACCCATAAAGGCTGAATACCATGCAATGGCCGCGTCAAAATCCTTGACGATGGCGGCGGCGTAAATGCCCTGCACTTCAATAGGCTTGCTCATTCAAACGATCCTTTTCTGATACCTTTATTTCGCTAACCCAGCATGGCCGCCCTCATACGACGATTGGCCCTTCCACAATGCGACGGCGTCGGCGAAATAATCCACCATGTGTGACGCCCTAGCAGGCTGTTGAAGAAGTCCTGCGTGCAGACGAACGAGGGCTAAATCGTCGCCTTAAGGGTTGCAACGGTGGCCGACGATGGGGCTGACGGCGCCAATGACTGCCCATTCATGCCGGCAAGCTGGGACAGCGGTGCACCGGGGGCCCACCAAGGCGTTTGCAGGGCGTTTGTCATCAGGTGTTCTCCCCCATCAGCTTTGGCAGGCGCACCAGATTGTAGGCAGCGGCGCTGAAGGTGAAGGCCCATCCGACGCGGTCAATGCCTCTGAACCGGGTCTTGCGCTGCCCCGCAATGGTCTTGATCCAGCCGAACGATTCCTCGATCCGCTTGCGGATACGCAGGCTGGTCGCATAACCGCCATGGCGTGTGGTTCGCCCGTCGATGGCCGACCGCCGCCCGTTATTGTTGCGCGCCACGTGCGGGGTGACCCGCATCGAGCGCAACTCGTTGACGAAGTCCTCGGCATCGTACCCCTTGTCGGCGCCCAGCGTAACCGCCACCGGTCGGTCGGCGTGCGGCTCGATCATGTGCAGCGCCGCCACCCGCTCGGCATGCCCATCGGCGTGCGTCAGGCAGGCGTCCACCAACAATCCGTTACGGTTCTCCATCAGCCCATGTCCCATAAAGCAGAGCTTGGCTTCCTTGCCTTTGCCCTTCTTGTAAAGCCGGGCATCCGCATCGGTGGTCGAGCCATGAGTGGCGTTTGAGCGTTTATGGCCATGGAAGTCTGCTTCAGCGTTGCGCCCGCCGCCACTAGCCGGTGGCTCACTCGAGCCATCCTTGGGCTTGACGCTCTTCATCGACGCCCAGGCTTCGATTAGCGTGCCATCGACCGAGAAGTGCTCGGTGGACAGCAGCTGCTTTACCTTGGGCTGTGCCAGCACCGCCGCCAGGAATTTGGCCGCGATATCGCCGTCGAGCAGCCGGTCGCGGTTCTTGGAGAACACCGAATGATCCCAAACCGCGTCGTCGATCCCGATCCCCACGAACCACCGAAACAGCAGATCGTACTCCAGCCGCTCCATCAGCAGCCTCTCCGAGCGGATCGAGTAAAATGCCTGCAGCAACATTGCCCGCAGCAATTTCTCGGGCGGGATCGAGGGTCGACCCAGCGGTGAGTAGAGCACCGAAAGCTCGCGCTCCAGCGTTGCCAACGCCGCGTTCACCAGCCCCCGGATCGTGCGCAGCGGATGGTCCGCTCGAACCCGATCTTCAAGAACGACGTAGCTGAACAATGCACCCGTTTGTTCGTCATCGCCGCGCACGATCCACCTCCGTGATCTCTTGCCCCCAGTGAATCACGATCAAAGCGCAGCCGCGAGCGACTTTTTCAACAGCCTGCTAGGGGCTGAATGCCCATGTCGGTTTCCGCCCTAGCGGCCTAGGACGTCGACGCAGTGGGGCTGATCGCGGCGTCATAAAACGCTTTCAGTTCCGCCGCCATGACAGCAGGATCGACCATGTGCGCCTGCGCAGTGAGCACTTTTCGCTGGGCATTGGGAATTGCATCGGCGAGCGCGTCGGCGGCAGCTTCAAACGGTGGAATGCCGCCCCCCGTGGCAACAAGCACTGGCTGGTCAAGGCGAGCAAAACGCTCCAGCGGTGGCTGACGCGTTCCCAGAACTTCTGCGTCGTAAGCTAGAGTGTGTGCAATCCGCTCCAGACTTTTCCATACTGGAAGACCACGCGCACCGGCGATTTCTTCCGCCGAGGATCCGGCCAGCTCCATGAAGAGTGCTACGGCGTCGCCACGCTGTCCCGCCAACAGCCGTCTGTCCAGTTCGGTCACATAACCCCGCTGCTGTTGCGGCGTTTCCGGCGCGAGATCATAGGGGACTTCATATACCGCGATGGCATTGATGGACCGCAATGTGGCCGCTGCTTCGAGAGCGAGGGCGCCGCCTGTCGACACACCGTAGATCATCGCGCTGCCGCCACACGCATCGATGAGTGCCCCAACATCCTCTATCTCTCGAGCAACCGAATATTGCGCTCCGTCACCGCTCTCGCCGCGACCACGACGCGCATAGTTCACCACACGGAACCAGCGGCTGAGCTCGGTGGCGAGCGGTGCGTTCTCGCTGCCGTCATCTAACGAGCCTGTAGTCAGGACGACCAGCGGACCGCCCCCCTCGATGGAGTATGCGATCCTTGTGCCGTCTGACGATGCGACATGGGGCATGTTGTCCCTCCTTGGAAATGTCTCTCAGAAAAGAAATCACTGAGCCTGCAGACAGAACGACGTTTTGGCCGTCATTGCTTCGACACCGCCCGGGGCCTTTTCACAACTGTCATCGAAGCGGGTGCAGCTGAGCTTAAAGCATCAAAGACTGGCGTAACCTTCCACCAACGAACCCCAGTCCTGACGATCTCATTAAGGCCCTTGCCTCGGCGTCGCGGAATGACCCCACTGTTTGAGGGCAATTGGCCCGCCTAAAGGCAATGGAAGCAGACGGTTAGCTGAATATCGAACCCGACCCGCCAGACGCTTCCAACCCTCAAGCCGCTGCTGAATATAGGGTAAGGCTTCGAACAAGCGCTGCCTTGGCAGAAGTGAACTCCATAAAAATCGCAAATGGTTGTTTCGCTCCGCCTATTAACAGGAAGCCATTCGCAGCCCCGACTTTCCCGTGGCTGATGGCATGGATGATTTCCACTTCTGTGATGCCAGTGGGCACGGCAGGCAGCGATGCAACGTCCTCCACACGCCCCGCGATGCCAGACCCTGCGATGAGGTCGATGACGAGATTTTCAACGAAAGCGTTCTTCGGAGAATTCTTGCATTCGCCACTTCGAGTAATCTTCATGGGCCTATCTCCTATTAACTCCAGGACGCTTCGCAGCCCCGTTTTTCGACAGGCAGCGTTCCTCGGGTGGGTTGCGGGTGGTCTGCATTCTGACGTCTAATTGTGGAATGCGACCATATCCTGCGAGGGCGTGGGGCGGAGGCCCAAATAACACGCCGATGGTCCATGGTAACAACAGTCCAAGGGAATGGGGGATTTTTGACCAGAATAGTTGTTGTCTTGTTCGGTTTGGCGCTTTGCTACTTCCCCTCTTATGTGAACCCGCTCACTCGGCTGCTTGGGGTCAATATCGGATATGAGGGTCCGTCCACTATCATTTTGTGGAATTGGCTGGCTGTGGGTGCGCTTTTGACATTCGTGCTGTTGGTGGAGCGCAGGTCAGTTTCGTCCATCTTGATTAAGCGGCCCAACAGCAAAGATATCGAAACCGTCTTGTTTTACTGGGGCATCGCAATGGCATGGTCCTGGCTTGCGATGACGCTCCTGCCGGTAGAACAAGACCCGGGCACTGCTTCATTGGTCGCGCTTTCGATCCCCGTCTTACTGGGAATGATCATTACCACGGCAATTACCGAGGAAATTCTGTTTCGCGGGTACCCAATTGAGCGCATCAACGAGATGACATCCACAACCTGGATAGGGCTGGCCGTGAGCTTCGCCGTCTTCCTGGTCCCGCACCTCACGTTTTTCGGCCCCGGCTGGCTGTTGTATCACGGTGGTGGCACAGTGATGATCTACGCCCTTTACCTGCGTAGACGAAATCTGGTTGCATGCATGCTTCTGCACTTCCTGGTCAATGTCCCCATCCTCATCCCTGCATCGGGCCTCTTCACCTGAACCGCGCCATTTCGTTCTCAGCAGCGTCTGGTTTTGGGAAGCGGCAAGAATAGGAAGGATGACCGAAATGGGGTTGGGTGCTTACTAGCGGCTTCGAGAACGACTCCGTCGCTAAGCCGCCGTCAGGCCGCCTTTTTCGCGTCTCGCCAGCGCTGTTTCTCCGCTGCCGGCATCTTCTCTATGATCATTGAGATCGTTGCAGCCGGAAGCGCTGCGAGGTTCTTGTCCAGGAAGGCGCCCATTGCCTCTGGGTCGATATCGCCTGCGGTTCGTACCCACGACCCAATTGCCTTCTGGACCATCGGGTGTTCATCGGATGCGAGAATATCGCAAATCTGAAAAGTATCCTCTGTCTCACCGTTCTTGATGAACCAATAGGTTGCTACGATTGCCGTGCGCCGCTGCCAGGGGTCGCTCGACCGAGCGAGTTCGTAAAGCGGGTCGCGGGGTTTGTCCGATAAATACTGGCCGACGACGTGTGGAGCAGCGCGATCCATGAAGTCCCAATTGTCCAGACGGTCATGTCGACGAATGTAAAGATCGTAGAGCTCGTCCAGACTGTTCGGCGCCTTTTTTTCTCGGGCCTGGAAATCCATAATGGCCGCCGCCGCCATTCGAACCTCATAATAGGGGCTGTCGAGCAGCTTCTCAATTTCTGCCAGGGACATCAGTCGGTGCTTTTTGGCGATCGGAAACGCCTTGCCGATTCCCACACCGATGACCTTCGTCTTGCCCAGCCCGTCATAAAAGAAGCGGTGGGAATCCGCGTCGGGTGAACTGATCTGCTGGAGAGCCTGAATGACGTCTTCTGCCGTGTGCATGCTGTGATCCTGCGGATTAAGGTACGAGCGCCTGCATCTTGTCGAGGACTTGTAACAGCCCCTGTTTTGACAATGCCGCCGCCTCGGCACTGAGGTAGCCCGTCTCGGTAACCGTCATGATCGTACCGCCGTCAGGGTCTGGCTCGAAGGTGACGCGATGCGGCACCACGTCGGGGATGCCTGGGGGCAACCCTGCATCGGTAGCCGTCATGGGTGTCTCGTCCTCCGCAGTGAACCTGGAGTCAAAGGCCAGTTCCCTTCCAGGCTCAACGACCGAGTAAGTCCAGGTATTGCACATGAGCGGCGAACCCGGACCCTGCATGCAGACCAGCGTAGCCGACCCAATCTCGACATTCACCTCGACCTTTGGAGCGGTGAAGCCGGTCGGTCCCCACCACTGGGAGATCAACTCGACATCCGTCCACGCCTCCCAAACGATTTCAGGTTCAGAGTCGAATTTTCTGACCTCCACCACATCATCAGCCATCGCAGTTGGCACGAGGCTCATCATGCCGACGGCTATAACAAAGACGGCTAGCGTGTTCTGGCGCATCATTTTCTCCTGTTTGAACAGGCGACGATGAAGCGAACTCGTCTTCGACATACCTGATGGAAATATTTGGATTCGCTGCAGATGAAGCTTCTTATGTCTGCCTCAGGGCAACCGAAGGAAAACGACTTGAACGAACGGAATGGGCCCGTGTCGGACTGGCCCTGTTGGTGAACCAAGGCGGGAATGTCCGCAATGTCGAAACGCGATCTTGTTGTTCGTCGTTAGTCGACACAACACCAAGAGGCGCCGATGCTTCGCCGAAAGATGCTCACTCTATTGGTTGGAGCTATGGCTTCTCCTGCGATCGCTCAATCCACCGGAGTAGCAACAATGACTGGACCGAAAAAGGCGTATGCACCGATCAACGGTCTCGAACTCTATTACGAAATACATGGCAGTGGAGAGCCGTTGGTCATGCTGCACGGAGGCATCGGCGCCACCGAGATGTTTGGACCCAATCTTGATGAGTTAGCGAAAACTCGGCAGGTCATTGTCCCGCACATGCAGGGGCACGGCCTAACCAAGGACATCGACCGGCCCTACGCCTATCCGCAATTCGCGGACGACCTAGCTGCGCTAATGGACCATCTGCATGTTGAGAGAGCGGATGTGTTGGGCTATTCACTTGGCGCCGGCGTTGCCATTCGGTTGGCCATGCAGCACCCAGAAAAGGTCCGGAGCCTCATCTCAGTATCTGGCACACTGCAGAGAGACGGCCAGTACTCAGAGGTCGTCGCCGCATTCCCTGAAATGGTTTCCAATGCTGCCCAGATTGGTTCCGGCGTAGCCGCATCGCCCTTAGCCGAAATGTACCCTGACATCGATTGGACGACTGCATTTCGGAAGATGGGCGAATTGGAGTCAGAGGGGTGGGACTGGACCACTGAAGCTTCGGCCATTAAAGCGCCCGCCTTGCTCATCTTTGCGGATGCGGACAGCATTACCGGCGAACACATCATCGCAATGTACCGAGCATTGGGTGGCTTTGCTCGGGACGCAAGCTTCGATGGCTCGCTGCGCCCAATCTCACAGTTGGCCATTCTTCCGGGCCGTACCCACTACAACATCATGGAAACCGCCGAGGTGGCTGAGTTAGTGAACCGCTTTCTAGCGGTTTCACGCGACTGAAGTGCGCCTGATAGACGTCCGCTTTTAGGCTTAAGGCAAATGCGGCTTAAAGACCTAAATGGGGTCGGGATCTGCCGCTGATAAGCCTGCCATATTCGTTCTCTTCATGGCCGCTTCGGCCAGAGGAGAAATGTGATGGGTATCTCACAGTACGACCCTGCTGCTGCAGGAAGACCTGCTTGGAATGCCGGTAGGCAGGTTGGCGCCAAACGTGCATTGAAGGTCAGACAAATCTGGTCAATTCGCTTCTTCCTTGACCGAGAGGGAAGGATGAGGGACCGAGCACTTTTGACTTGGCTATCGACAGCAAGCTTCGAGGCTGCGATCTGGTGAAGATCAAGATCGGCACGCTCGTGGCGGGACCTGCCATTCGAACTCGGTCGATGGTAATCCAGCAGAAGACAGGCAGACCCGTCCAATTCGAGATCACCGCTGACACAAGGGCCAGCCTGCTTGCTTGGCTTGAGCGACGCGGCGGGACGGTCGATGACTACGCCTTTCCAAGCCGTGTAGTGCACGATGGTCATCTGAGCACCCGTCAATACGCCAGGCTGGTGGACGAGTGGGTCACTGCAATCGGGCTGACGCCTGAGGAATATGGCACCCATTCGCTGCGCCGTACAAAGGCGTCGCTCATTTACAAAGCCACAGGCAACCTTCGGGCCACCCAGATACTTCTTGGCCATAGCAAGATCGAGAACACAGTTCGTTACCTTGGCGTGGATGTCGACGACGCTTTGTCGTTGTCAGAGGCAACCGAAATCTGAGCAAGCGACTTCGCCGGCAGCCGGTTGTGCTTCGTCGGCGAAGCGCCCCAAATCAGACATTAGCTCGTTCGGACATCCGCTCTAATACCCGCCGGTCCGCTCTTGCTCCGCGGCACAGCCCCTACGTTCAATCATCGGGAGGCAAAGCCGTCCACATGGCGCTGTTCAACAAGCGGGAGCAAAGCCATGAAATCATGGATCAGCGAAAAGGTAGGGACCCAGGAGACTTGTGAGTTATCGCTCGTCCTTGATCAGCGACTGCTTGACCTGGAGGGAATTACGCTGCGAGGCATACTGGACAGGGATCCACGCTTGAGGTGTGCGTCACCACGCCTTTGCAGCCTGATGCAAAGAGCGGCCTCGCCGACAAGTGAAAATCAGCAGCAACGGCTGGTTCAAATGCTCGCCGAAGGCATGGCGAGGTTCATGACCGAACAATTTCAATATACGGACTTCACTTTGCCAGAACTCAAGCATCTGTACGCCGACTTTGTCGTTGAGTTGTCGGCCGCCTGGCATGTGCCGTCGAAGCTTCGCACCTGTCTGCAACGGCACCATGATAAACTGGCAGTTTGGGTTGCCAGTCGATTGGAGGACATCGGCGCGCTGGAACTGGTGCGAGACACTGGCTTTCAGCCGATTTGTGCAAACTACTCACCTGAGGTGCAGCTGGATGTTCTGGGACTTAACCATGCCAAGATGATGGAACCGGTCCTTGACCTTGGGTGCGGCGACGGTCGGCTTGTCCACCACCTCCAATTGCTGGGTTTCGATGCTGTGGGCATCGACAGAATTGGACCCCGGGGTATGACACAAGGAGATTGGTTCGACGCGCCATTGCCTCCCGGCCATTGGGGAACCATCATCGCCCATCAATCCGTCTCACTTCATTTCCAAAGCGCGCATATGCGGTCCGCGGCCGACGCCACGTGCTATGCTCGGCTTTTCATGAGAATTCTCGGTGCCCTGAAGCCAGGCGGGTGTTTCGCATACGCCCCGGCTGTTCCATTCCTCGAGAAACTCCTGCGCCGAGACTACAGGCTTTCTCGCAACCAGGTGGCTGCCGGCATTGTGTCCACCAGGCTAGTACGCTGGGAATAGAGCGCAGGGCCGTTCTAGTCGCGTCTCAGACGGATCAATTCCAACTCCCGGCCCTGATCATCGGTTGATCGTCGGCCAATCTCGACGAAACTCACACGATGATAGAACAGCACGGCTGCTTCGTTCCTCGGATAGACCTCCACCTCCAGATGACCTTTGAGCAGTGCCGCATGCTCGATGAGTTCTCTGCCTACTCCGGCTCTATGCACGTGGGGATCAACGAATAGTCCACCGACGAAATTGTCGAGAAGTCCGATAAAGCCGACTGGCCCGTGCTCAGACAGGGCGACCCAGTTCTGCGCCTGTGGCAGATAAATGTCGCGCACGAGGGCTTTCTGTTCCCCGATGTCGCTTTCAGTGAGAAACGGGTGACCCACCCGCGAGGCGGCTTCCCAGATGTCCACCAATTGATCGCGGTCTGTGGGTTCGTATGGGCGTATTTTTGACATTGTTTTTCGCGCTTGATGTCACACGGGATATATTGGGCTTTTCGCCTTTCGCCAAAGCGGCACCGCTTCAACTCCCTTCCTGCGGAAGGCTGGCAAGCTCGGAAAGAGAATTCACGACGAAAGTAGGCGAGCAGCGCCGCAGTGCATCTTCCGTTGCATAGCCCCAGGTTACGGCAGCCGATGCGAACCCTGAACGGTGTGCAGCCTCAACGTCTCGCCCCTCGTCTCCTACGGCCAGAACCTGGCTCGGCCGAAGCTTTAGCTTCCGCTGCAATTGTCGAAACCTGGCTGCTTTGCCAAGGAGGGACACGCCGCAAGCATAATGGGCAACCAGGTCCGAGGATGTCCCCAAGACACGGCGCACGGTCTCCTCGCCGTTTGAACTCACAACGGCCAATTGCGTGCCACTCGACTTGATTTGCTGCAGGAGGCCAGGCACGCCGTCAAAAAGTTTCATCATTCCGGCCGACTCGAGACTTCTCTTGCGCAGCTCGCGCGCAATTGCCGGCATCTGCCAGAATCGAATGCCCAGATAGCGAATGATCTCCCTGTTTGGCTTGCCGCGCAGCATCTCTATTTCGTGCTCGTTCACCGATCTGAAGCCATGGGCTTTGGCAATGTCATTGAGTGTGCCGATGAACCAGGGGGCGCTGTCGGCGAGAGTCCCGTCGAAATCAAAGATGATGAGCTTGTAGGCTTTCATCGCAGCATCTCCAGTCGCTGCGCTTCGGCGACGAAGGGTGCCAGACTCTGCTCAAGCAGAGCCGCGACCTCGGGGCGTGCGGTTTCCAGCGTCCCACCGATGATCGGCGGCTCCGGGGCATATTCTGAGATCAATACGCCTGCCTCCGCAAAGAGCCGCCCCCGAAGTTCCTCGGCCAGCGTGATGCCGAAGTCGATCCCTGCTGACACGCCGGCACCGGTAATGACATTGCCATCGCGCACCACACGCTCCCGCACCGGGACGGCCCCAAAACGTCCGAGCACCGGCACGGTCACCCAGTGAGAAGTGGCGCGCTTCCCCTGCAGAACGCCTGCTGCCCCCAGAATCAGGGAGCCTGTGCAAACGCTGGTGACATATTTTGCCCGGGAAGCCCGGTCTGCAACGAATTCCAGAACCCGTTCGTCGCTTGCCGTATCAATGGTGCCCTTGGTGCCACCAGGCATGAAGAGCACCGTGAGATCCGCGAGACAATCGGCCATCGTGGTCGTGGGCTGAACCACAAGGCCCAAATCAGACGTCACCGGAGAGAGGTCATCAGCCGTGGTGACGACGTGAACCTGGGCACCAGGCAGGTTTCCCAGGAAATGGTGCGGACCTACGAAATCGAGCGCCGTGAAACCCGGGTAGATGAGCATACCGATATGATCGTTGCCCGGCTCCGGCGCAGCAGGGGTCGCGCGAGAGGCGGCGGATAGCAGGGGCAGTGCAAGGGCAGAGAGCAGGAGAGTGCGGCGGTCCATAGCGTGATGTCCTTCAAGATTTCGAGTTGAACTGGACCGTTCACTAGGCCGCCCGCCCCTCTGCGACTTGAATGAATAGGCTATTTTGGCAGCCTTTTCATTCAATTGGACATCAAGTGGAAATTGTTAGGTCCCCGTCACTTCGAACGGAAACCACAAATGTTCTTTTCCCGTATGCTCGGCTGTATTGCCACCCGCCGCCGTAAACGCATCGTGACGCTCGAGATCGATGCCCTTTCAGACCATCGGCTGAATGACCTTGGCCTCTCGCGCCTCGATCTTATTGATCCGAGCCGCCGGCGTTAGGGCCGCACTTCTTTTTCAATCGAGTCGCTGAATTCCGCGGTGCGTCCGGCGCCTGACCTTGGCTGGACCTGTGCAGGTGCCAGTCATCCCGGCACGGCTCGATAGCTGCAGACCTCACCTGCTCCCTCTTACCGTAAAATGGACAAAACACTTGAAACTCAACAAGTTCTGGCTCATACCCGCTGTGCTTCTGGTGGCCGGTGGAATCGCCTTTGCAGCAACCCGCTCGGCGCCTCCTGCCGATCTCGACTACGATCTTTCCCACCTTTCTGAGAATGGGCTCTATCAAGTCACTCTGGTCCCCGGAATTGACCCGGTGCCGGTCGGCAAGATGCATGCCTGGCTCGTGGACGTGGTTGATGCGAATGGCGAAACGGTGGATGCGGAAATCGTCATGGACGGTGGCATGACCCAGCACGGCCATGGTCTGCCTACTGTTCCCATCGTCACCGGCAAGGATCACGAAGGACGCCATATCGTTGGCGGCATGCGCTTCAATATGCCTGGGTGGTGGGTGCTGACGGTGGAAGTCGACGGCGAGGCGGGCACCGACACAGCCACATTCAATCTGGCGCTTTAGCGATGAATACGAAGCTGGCTCTCATCAGCACTGCAGCCATTTTCGTGGCCGTAACGGCAGGTATTGTTGCCTCCGGCAGCCAGGCAGTACCCTGGACGGAAAAAGAGAGGCAACGGATCGCCTCTCTTTCGCTCTCCAACCTTCCGGCGTTGCCTCCTGACCCATCAAACGCGGTTGCGGATGTCCCGGCCGCTGCGGCACTAGGGCGAAAGCTCTTCTTTGACACCCGTCTCAGTTCAAACGGCGAGGTGGCGTGCGCCAGCTGCCATCTGCCGGACCGGCAGTTTCAGGATGGATTGCCGCTCGGACGCGGAATTGGAGAGACACCTCGGCGTACCATGCCAATTGCCGGCACGGCTTATAGCCCTTGGCAGTTCTGGGATGGTCGCTCGGACAGCCAGTGGGCACAGGCCCTTGGCCCACTTGAGAATCCGCTGGAACATGGCAGTGAGCGCACGGCGGTCGTCGAGGTGGTATCCGCGAATTATAGCGATGAGTTCAGAGCAGTGTTCGGCACATCGCCTGCCGATCTGCCCCTTGACCACGCCTTCGCCAACGTCGGCAAGGCCATCGCGGCATTCGAGAGGACGATTATGCCGAAGCGGTCACGCTTCGATGCCTATGCTGACGCTGTGGCGGAGGGGCAGAATTCCGACGCACTCAGCGCCCAGGAGGCCGCCGGATTGAAGCTCTTCATCGGCGAGGCGAACTGTCTCAACTGCCACAATGGCCCACTGTTGACGGATAATGACTTCCATAACACCGGCGTGGCAGCGGTTCCCTCCCTTCCGACCGATATGGGTAGAGCAGAGGGTGCGATTTCCGTCCGGAATGATCCCTTCAACTGCCTGGGGCCATACAGTGATGCCGATCCTGAAGAGTGCATGGAGCTGACCTTCATCAAGGCGGACGGCGAGGAACTGGTGCGGGCCTTCAAGACGCCGTCACTGCGCGATGTCGCAGAGCGGCCGCCCTTCATGCATGCCGGGCAGATCGCTTCACTTGCTGACGTGGTGGCACATTATAACCTCGCTCCGACAGCGCCAGAGGGGCATTCCGAACTCGTGCCGCTTGGTCTCACTCTCGAGGAGCGAGAAGCTCTTGTCGCCTTCCTGTCCTCGCTGAGCAGCCTCGAACCCCTTTTGGACTAACGCTGCATTGATCGGTCAGGTCCGGTATTGAACCTCGATCTGGCCGCGCTGGGCATGGGACGGCGCGAAGCCGAACATGCGTTGGCAGGTTCGGGTGAGATGGGCGGCATCGGAGAAATTGGCGGCATGGGCTGCCTCGGTCCAGCTGCTGCCGGCAAAACCGAGCTGCAGCGCCCTGTTGAGACGAGCCCACAGTACATAGCCTCGGAAGTGCAATCCCGTCTCGCTGACGAACAGGTGTCGAAAGCGACTTTCAGACAGCCGGACGATGCTCGCAACATCAGCCAGTGTGAAGGTCTCATCGACTCTCCGATGAATCTCGGCCACCGCAGCCTCGATTCTTGGATCGGTGGGGGTCGCAAAGCTGGCTCCATCGGCAAGCATGGTAAAACAGCGCTGAGCAGCCGCCATTAGTTGATCGGGGTCCGCTCCAGTGAGGAACGCATGCCGGAGTTCCCCCGCGAGCCCCTTCGTGGTGTCAGCATCAAGGGGTGTCATTGCATTGGACGCAAGTTTACTTGCAATCATGCGTCCGATCTTCGACTCCGGCTCGCAGAACAGGTTTGCGACGATTTGGCCTGGCGCTTG
Organism: Devosia sp. SD17-2; assembly: GCF_029201565.1. GTDB lineage: Bacteria > Pseudomonadota > Alphaproteobacteria > Rhizobiales > Devosiaceae > Devosia. The sequence continues at coordinate 2,016,675 of NZ_CP104002.1, read as the reverse complement.
AAAGGTGTGAACCAGATTGGATGGGATGAGAACACCGGAATAATGGACCCAGTCAGGGTCGCGCCTGGTTCTAAACTGGGCGGTGCCTGTCAGCGCAAGTCCAAGCTGGATGGCGTGGTGCGAGTGATAATCGCTGCGCACATCGGTCAACCCAATCCATAAGCTACCTCCATTCCAGAACAATGCCCTGCCCGGTGGCGGTGGTGTCGTCGATAGAGTTGTATCCATTCGCTTTTTTGCTGCCCTGACCCAGCATGCCTGTTGAGAATATGGCGGGCGCTCATTCTGTGCAATCTCCGCTGCCGCCCTCGCATTGATCGAAAATGGCCTGCGTCCAGATCTTCTTGTCACCGATCACCTCATGCCAGGAATGAACGGGACGCAGCTAGCCCGCGAACTTCTTCAACAAGGCACAATAGGCAAGGCGCTGGTTATTTCGGGCTACGCGGAACTTGAGGGGGTGGACCCCACCCTCCCTAGGCTCAATAAGCCGTTTACCAGGCAAGACCTTGCTCAACAGCTTGCGCAGATGGCAGCTCAGGGAGAGTGATCCGTAGGAAGCCTTCGACATCCGGTATAGGTGAGCGCTCTGAATTGACGCAAACTTTACCCACTGGACCGCAGGGTGGCTTGTGGAGGAAGCCATGCAGACTGAACGTCAGATCTTTGATGAGGCGACCGCGGAGGCGGAGCGACTCTCGGCGTTGCAGGAATTGGACGTGCTCGATACGCCCAGTGAACTTCCCTTCGATCGCATCACGGAGCTGATCAAGCTTGTGTTTGATGTCGAGATCGGGATCGTCTCGATGATCGATGCGCATCGTCAGTGGTATAAGTCGGTTGTCGGCCTGCCTACCGCGGAGGCGTCGCTTGATGGCACCTTTTGCCGTCATACGCTGCAACTGGGCCGCCCGGTCATTGTTCCCGACGCTACCAAGGACACTAGATTCTACGACAATCCACATGTGACCGGCGGACCTCGTATCCGCTTCTATGCAGGCGCACCGATCGCCACAAGCGAGGGGCACGTGATTGGCACCATCTGCGCCATCGACAAGAGCGTTCGGGAGTTTGGCGCTCGCGAAATTGCGATCCTGACTCACCTTGCGGCGCTGGTGATGCGTGAACTTGAACTGCGGATGGAAGCCACCACAGACGTGTTGACAGGGGCAGGAAGCAGAAGGGCACTTAAGGAGGAAGTCCGCAAGCATCTCGCTCTTGCAGTGCGTCATACTATGCCCCTCAGTTGCATTGCACTCGACATCGATCATTTTAAGCGCGTGAACGACACCTACGGCCATGCCGCGGGCGACCAGGTGCTGACTGGCACCGTTCGGGCACTGAAGGAAGCACTCCGCCAAAGTGACTTCATCGGCCGGGTAGGTGGAGAAGAGTTTGTGATTGTGCTGCCGCAAACCGAGCAATCCACGGCGATACAGGTCGCCGAAAAATTGCGTAAAATCGTCAGGTCCCTCCGCTTTGCCGGCAGCAACCCGCCTATCACCGTGACGGCCTCGTTCGGTGTCTCGAGCCTTGCTCCAGGCGATGACATTGAAAGTCTTCTCAGCCGCTCCGACCAGGCCCTCTATGAAGCGAAACGCACCGGGCGCGATCGGGTCTGCAACGCTGGTTTGCCGAGCGAGCCAGAAAAGACCAACCGCCGGCGGGTACTCAAGGCGGGGCAGATCGTCTTCGACAATGGCAGGTCGACTTACGACTGCACCATCAGAAGCCTGTGGGACCAAGGAGCGGAGCTATCTGTTTCATTGCCCACCAGCATTCCCGAGAGCTTCGATCTGCTGATCAAGGGCACAGCCGAGCGGCACTCTTGTCGGCTGACCAGGCGTGCAACGGGCTCGGTGGAAGCCGCGTTTGCATAAATCCTGAAGGGACCCCAACATAGCTGCGTGAGGTTGCTAGGCGGCCTCGCGATGCGTGGCTCCTCCCGAGATGATCGCCCGGCCGCCAACTTGGTCCGCGAAAGTCGAGGCAATGGCGATCTGGCGTAATGTGCTCTCACAGGAACCGCAGAGTAAAAATAGCGTCTTATAGTGTGGGCTAGAATTGCTCCCAATCAGTAGCGGGAGCAGTATTGCCTGATATCTGCAATGCGTGTCGAACCGCCGGTTTGGACTTGGTCAACTTCTGCGGCTGAGGTGCCGACCGAACGGTCCCAGTCAGTCGGAACACCTCTACGATCTGATCGAGTTCAACCGCTTGGCCCTCGGTCTGCTCAATGGCCGCATTAGTTTCTTCCACCAGAGCCGCGTTGTGCTGGGTCATTTCGTCCATGGTCCGCACGGCCATCGTCACTTCTTCAAGCGCCTGCGACTGCTCCTTATTGGCCCGGGCAATGGTATCGATCAGCGCGGCGCTTTCCTCGGCGCGGGTCTGGATATCAAGCAGTGTCTCGGCGGCGCGCGCCACCAATTGGGTGCCGTTTCGCACCTCGCCCGCGCTGGCGTCAATCAATTGCTTGACATCGCTCGAGGCCTGGGCCGCGCTCTGTGCAAGCCGCCGCACTTCCACGGCGACCACAGCGAAACCCTTGCCGGCTTCGCCAGCCCGCGCCGCTTCCACCGACGCGTTGAGGGCCAGGAGGTTGGTCTGGAAGGCGATGTCGTCGATCATGCCGATAATGTTGGAGATCTTGCCTGACGAGGTTTCGATGGCGCTCATGGCCTGGTTGGCCTCCCCCATCACCGCGCCGCCTTCGGTCGCGCTGCGCGACAATTGGCGGGCCGTATCACTGGCGGCTGCCGCCCGCTTGGCATTTTCTACCACCGCCGTGGAAAGTTGTTCTACCGAAGCAGAGGTCTGCTCAATGGTCGCCGCCTGCCGTGTGGTGCGATCGGCCAGATCATTGGCCCCCGACAATATCTCCCCGGTTGCCGTCTTAAGCGAGCGGGAAGTCTGCTGCAATTGCCCGACGATCTCGGTCAGCCGTTCTGCCACCGCATTGGTGTCATGCTTGATCTGGTCGAATTCGGGGTCGAGCGCTTCTGTCACCCTGCTGGTGAGATTGCCTCCGGCCACATCACGGAGCACCGCCCCTGTCGCGGCGACGGCTTTGTCGATTTTTGCGCGCGCCGCGTCATCGGCCTCTCGGGCATCGACTGTCAGCTTGTCGAAATAGGCAGAAACGCCAATGTCGACATCGAGCAGCATAGATTTGAGCACCGCCACCAGCATATCGGCCATGGCATCCGCATCGGCCAGCACGGCCTCGGCCTTGCGCGGCACGGAACGGCCGAAGCGGCCTTTTTCCGGCTCGAGCGCCGCTGACATGGTGTCATGCACCAGTCCGCGCACCAGTGTTTCCATGATCACGCCATAGCCACCGATATGCCAGCGCGGCTCCAGCCCGATCTTGGCATGGCGGAGGCCCACCTTGCTGCTGGCCTCCATATATGCCTGATCCAACTGCCCCGTCGCAATGGCCAACCAATGGCCGAACTGCTTGGACTTGGCCCGATCCATCTGTGGCTTGCCATCAAAGAATCGGGTTACCGCTGGCACCTCGGCGATCTTGGCATAAAAGCGTGTCAGGGCCGGTCCAAGATGAGCCTCGATCAGCGGCTGGGCGCGGGCCACGCTGCCCCGCGCATCGTCATCAAGACCGATAAAGTCGAGACGGGACTGGAGAAGATCGGCGGTATCGGAGGTCATGGCGAAAGGCTTCCAGATTGGGTTCCGTGACGTTCTGTGCCAATCGAGATTCCCAAATCTTGATCTGGATCATAGTCCCCTGAAAACATAGTCAATCGTGGTAAAGGATCGGTTATCGCGTGGGAGGATAGCCAGTTTTCCGTAAGTTTGGAGCGGGCAGCGATCGTGCCCCACTGCGTGGTGTAACTGAGGCTTGGCCTCCACGCATATCCGGCTTGGCCGGGCTGGTCAGCGTGCGGGAACTGCCGGCAAGCTGACGAGGGGATCATCGCTCAACGGGGCGACGGATTCCAGCGTCATATATCTCGCCCGCTGAACCGCCCATTCATCGTTCTGTTCGAGCAGGATAGCGCCGACGAGGCGGATGATTGCGTCCTCGTTGGGGAAGATGCCCACGACCTCGGTCCGGCGCTTCACCTCGCCATTCACCCGTTCAATCGGGTTGTTGCTGTGCAACTTGGCCCGATGCTCCTTGGGGAAGCTCATGTAGGCGAGGACGTCGTGCTCGGCCTCATCCATGATGGTGGCAAGCTTGGGCACGCGAGGGCGGATTTGGTCGGCAACGGCGCGCCACTGGGTGCTGGCCGCCTCCGGCGTCTCCTGGGCGAAGGCCGTGGCGATAAAGGCACTGGCCACGCGGCGACCGCTCTTGCCGGCATGGGCGAGGACGTTACGCATGAAGTGAACGCGGCAGCGCTGCCATGTGGCGCAAAGCACCTTGGTGACGGCGGCCTTGATGCCCTCATGGGCATCGGAGATCACCAGCTTCACGCCTCGCAGGCCGCGGCGGGTCAGCTTGCGCAGAAACTCGGTCCAGATCGCCTCGGCTTCCGAGGTGCCGATCTCCATGCCCAACACCTCGCGCCGGCCATCGGCATTGACGCCCACGGCCATGATGGCGGCCACCGAGACGATGCGGCCGCCCCGGCGCACTTTGAGGTAGGTGGCGTCGATCCACAGGTAGGGCCAGTCGCCCTCGATCGGCCGCTCAAGGAAAGCCTTCACCCGACCATCGATCTCCTCGCACAGGCGGCTGACCTGGCTCTTTGAGATGCCGCTCATGCCCATGGCTTTGACCAGGTCGTCCACCGACCGGGTCGAGATGCCTTGGATATACGCCTCCTGGATCACCGCCGTCAGCGCCTTCTCGGCCAGCCGCCGAGGTTCCAGAAAGCCAGGGAAGTAGCTGCCCTTGCGAAGCTTGGGGATGCGCAGCTCGACCGTGCCGGCCCGGGTCTCCCAGTCCCGCTCGCGGTAGCCATTGCGCTGGACCCGCCGCTCGGCGCTCTTTTCGCCATAGCCGGCGCCAGTGGCGGCACCCACTTCCATTTCCATCAGCCGTTCGGCAGCAAAGCCAATCATCTCGCGCAGAATATCGGCGTCGGGGGCCTTCTCTACCAGCGAGCGCAGGTTCATCATCGAGTCGGTCATCGGTGGTCCTTCAGGTACAGGGTTGGCGTAAGCAACCAGACCTTACCGGAAATCCGTCGATGACCACCCAGCCGCTCGCTCGCTACGGCGCTCCTAATGGCGCGCTCGCGAGCGGCTTGACCACCTCAGTTACACCACGTCCCGGGACACGACCCGGGCAGCACTTCGGTGTCTTTCAGATCGGCGGCTCGGCCCTGCGCTCCAGAATAGCTTGAGGTCGGCCTGCGTTTAGCTCTGCCGTTCGGCGAAAGATGGATGGAAGGTTTCGTCCTGCAAAGGACACAGTGGCATGACCGCAATGGGGTCGATCCTCGCGATCAGGTCGAGTTGCTCCCCAGACCGCTATCTCAATGCGCTGTTACGCATTTCATTTGTGCTCAGCGTTACCCTGCGGGGATCAATGGCGGGGGAAGAGCGTGCCACTTAAGCCGTGTATAGCCTAGAACCTTTTCTTTGCCTTTGCGGCTGCCTACAGACCCAATTGCCGCCATCATGGGTCACTTCGGTGTAGTGGCTAAGCCATTCAAATCGTTGCGCCTGGCATGAGGCATAACAAATGCAGATGGTCGGCCACGGCATTAGTCGTGCATGTAACGTTTGAATCCCCGGTTTTTGGGCACCTTCATGACGTTCCGCCTCCGGCAAACATGTTGTTCCTCTTCTTAGGAATGGCTTATTTGGGGTGGAATGCGGACTGGCTGCTTCTGAAACAGATGGTAGAAAAGCTGACATTCGAAGCTTGGTGAACTTGGGGCAAACAGTTGTGGGCCACAATATGGGCAGCTCTATCCTAGGAAAGGTTCTATTTGCGCCCGTCTGCCAGGGGGGGTAATCGAAAATGACCAACCAGATCTGCTCAAATTTGTTGAGCGGCCGCCAGTGCAGCATCTGGTCTAGGAAAGGAGATATCGCGACCACTCAGCGTGGCGTCGATGGCCTTTTTTATGTTCGGATGCAGATCGAGTGCTCCACCGATAAAGGCGAGTGGGCTGGGACCAATGCGCATGGTCAGATTCGTGGCGATTTTGGCCAATTCTCTACCGGCGCGGCTCAGCAGTTCCATTGCATAGAGTTCGCCATCGTGTGCTGCGCGGCTCACGGCAACTGCAAGGGTTCCGATACGACCGCGATCGCCGGAATAGATGAATTCGCGGACGTTGTCCCACTCCGTTGCACCCACCGTTACGAAGATTTGGTGAGCCAGGAAGGGCATGGCATCGAAATTTCCGTCTCTATCATGAATGCGATACAGGCACTCCACTGCCCGTAGCGCGATCCAACTGCCCGACCCGGCATCATCGACCAGAATGCCTCGTCCGCCGACCCGAACCTGAGTACCATCGGCTGAAATATGGATCCCGAACGATCCGGTCCCAGCAGAAATGACATGGCCTTCACCCGGTCGGAAAACGGCGAGGTATGCTGCCGTGATGTCGTCGAACAGGTCCGCCTGCACGCCGAAGGCGTCAGAAAAGAGAATCTTGGCTGCCTCCTCCACGCCCTTGCCGTACCCGGTCAGCCCTGCCCTGATACGCGACGGCAGAATGCCATGTGTGGCCAGTTGAACGTTGATATCTGCGAGTACCGTCTCGAGACGTTGCCGTTCCGTGACATTGAAGATATGCGCTGTCGCCCCCTTGGAAAGCCCACGCGCAAGCTCTCGACCCTGCACATCACATGCCACCCAGCGGCTGCCGGTTCCGCCGATGTCTATGCCGATGCAGGCGGGCCGCTGCGCGGGAACGATCGTCATGACGTGAGCGCGCGCTCGCTGCCATCGAAGAAGTGCAGCATTTCGGAAGACGCGCTTATGAAGACGCGATCGCCGGGCCGATAGCTATGCCGGCCAGTCTGAACCACGACGAATTGCTCGCCACCAGAGCGCAGAATAAAAGTGGCTTCATTGCCCGTCGGCTCGATGACAGCAATTTCAACGGGAAGCGTACCCGTGGTTTCAGCGCTTCTGAGCTGGATGTGCTCGGGCCGAATGCCAAGCGTCGTTGCCTGGCTAGCTCGCTCGCGGTGCTCGGGCGAGAGCGGAATCGACAGGCCCCCGGATGTTACGAAAGAGAGTACACCCGCGCGCTCACTGAACTGGCCATCGAAGAAGTTCATTGAAGGCGAGCCAATGAATCCAGCGACAAACTTATTTGCCGGGCGGTCATAGAGATCGAGCGGGGCTCCGACCTGCTCGACATGGCCGGCACGCATCACGACGATCTGATCGGCCATCGTCATGGCTTCTACCTGGTCATGCGTCACATAGACGGTTGTCACCTTGAGGCGTTGATGCAGTTCCTTGATTTCAGCCCGCATTGAAACCCGCAGCTTGGCATCAAGGTTTGAAAGCGGTTCGTCGAAGAGAAAGACTTGCGGGTTGCGCACAATTGCGCGGCCCATGGCAACGCGCTGGCGCTGCCCACCCGAAAGCTGCTTGGGATAACGCTTGGCCAGCGCATCAAGATCGAGCGAGCGCATGACTTCGGCCACCTTGCGCTCCCGTTCGGCTTTGGGCACGCGCGCCATGTAGAGCGGGAAACCGATATTGTCGGCCACCGTCTTGTTCGGATATAGCGCGTAATTCTGGAACACCATTGCGATGTCCCGGTCCTTGGGCTGCACTGTGTTGACGACGCGAGTGCCAATGGCAATTTCGCCGCCGCTGATAGTCTCCAGTCCTGCGATCATGCGCAGCAGGGTCGACTTGCCACACCCGGACGGTCCAACCAGTGCGACGAATTGGCCGTCCACGATATCGAGCGAGATATTGGCAATGATCTCGGTGGGGCCGTAGCTCTTCTTGAGAGCCTTGATGCTGAGTTCTGCCACCTGAATGTCCTTTCGTTTGTCGAGGTTGTCAGCCTTTAACGGCACCGGCGGAAAGGCCGGCCACCAGGTAGCGCTGCACGAACAGGAAGAAGATGAGAGCGGGAACGGTGAAGATCACTGCCGCAGCCATCATCTGGCTCCAGTCCAATGTGTATTCCCCGCGGAATGAGGTCAGGCCCACGGAAAGCACCCAATTGTCCTGAGAAGCGATGAGGGTACGCGCGAGGAAGAACTCGTCCCAGCCGGAAATGAAGGACATGGCGACAACCACAACGAGTCCCGGCAGCGCCAACGGCAGCACGACCCGATAGAAGGCACCGAGTTGGGTGCAGCCATCTATCATCGCCTGTTGTTCGATTTCGACCGGAATCTGGTCGAAGAATCCCTTGAGAAGCCAGATGGCAACCGGAAGAATGAAGGCGGTATCGGCTATGGCAAGCCCGAACAGCGAGTTGTAGAGCCCCAATTGCTGGAAGATCACGAACAGCGGCACCACGATGAGCGCTGCCGGCAGCAGTTGGGAGAACAGGATCAGAATGGTGAAGATCGAGGTCGTCTTGGTCTTGAACCGCGAAAGTGCATAGGCGGCGTTGATCGCGATGACAGTCGAGAACACCGATGTGCTGCCCGCAACGATGACGGTGTTGATGAACCAGCGGCCAATGGCGCGCTCCTCGAAGATTGTCCAGTAGGATTCGAGGCTGAAACCGCTCGGGATGAGGTGGGGCGGCCAAGCGAACATGCTCTCGGTTTCCACCGATGAGGCGAACATCCAGTAGTAGGGAAAGAACACGATCGCAGCGAAGACCAGGGTCAGGATGAACCAGAAGGCGCTGACAAACTTTTCTGAGTGGGAGGGGTTCATCAGGCGTCCTTTCCTTGCTTGGTGGCCCAGAAATAGACCACGCTGAAGAACAGCAGGATCATGAGCAGGCTGGTGCCGACTGCTGCGGCATAGCCGATCCGCTGGTATTCGAAGGCCGTGTTGTAGGTGAGGATCGACAGGGTCTCGGTGGAGCGCGCCGGTCCGCCGCGGGTCATAGCGTAGATCATGGTCACGCGCCGGAACGAATTGAGCGTCAGCAGCAGGATCAGGATGATATTCACCGAGCGCAGGCCGGGCAGCGTCACATGAATGAAGCGAGAGACAGGACCTGCGCCGTCTATGGTGGCCGCCTCATACTGCTCCTTGGGGATCATCTGCAGTCCGGCCAGAATAATCAGCATGGCGAGAGGAAACTGCTGCCAGGCGGTGAGCGCCACAAGCGCGGGGAGCGCTAGGTGGGATTGCGACAGCCATGGCAGCGGTTCACTGATCAGGCCCAGGCTGGTGAACAGATAATTCAGGACGCCGAATTGGGGATCGAGCATCCAGACGAAGATAAGGACCGCCACCACTTCGGGAATGGCCCAGGGCAGGATGAAGATCGTGCGAACAACCCCGCGGCCGGCAAATTCGCGGTTGAGCAAAAGCGCAAATCCCAGACCAAGTGCATAGGTCGCGGTGACCGAGGCGATGCCATAAGTTGCAGTGACGCGCAGAGAATTCCAGAAATATTCGTCCTGGACGAGGGCGTTGAAATTGGCAAAGCCGATGAAACGACCTTCGGAATAGGTCAGGATCCGCGTATTGTAGAAGCTGAGTGCGATCCCCTGCAGGATCGGCCAGATCAAGATCAGTGCCAGCAGCACGCCCACTGGGCCCAGCAACCATAACGGTAAAAGGTTTGTTCGCTTGATTGATGACGGCATGCCGGGACGCTCCGCTGCAGCCCGGGGTGCATGTCCATGCACCCCGGGACATTGAGATCGATGGTTAGAGAGTGGCTGACCAGTTTTCCAACTTGGACTGGAGGGCATTGAGCCCATCTTCCACCGAAGTGCGGCCCGAATAAATCTCTGAAAGCGCGTCGACGACCATCTGCCGGAACTCGCCAGCGTCGATCAGGTAGCCCGGAGGTGCGTAGCCGATGCCACCAGGATACTGGGCAGCGATGGTGGCCATGTTGCCCACCCAGGCATTCTGCTCGAGGAACTCAGCGCTCGGCTCGGCGGTGGTGCCGGGAATTTGCAGTAGGTCTTCCAGCCAGCGGCGCTGGGCGTTTTCGTTCATATAGGCGGTGAGTAGATCACAGGCCTGTTCGGGGTTCGCGGCCTTGGCCGGGATAACGAAGAACGCGCCGCCCGTTACTGCGGCATGCGTCGGGGTGGGAACGACTTCAAAGTCAATATCGGCCATCATTTCAGGCTTCTGACCCTGAACCTGGGTCATGAGCCAGGGACCTTCGAACATAATGGCGACCTTGCCATCGATGAACAGATCACGCGCCTGGATGACGCCGAGCCCGATCGGGGCCAACCCTTCGTCGAGGAAACGCTTTACCCAACCGATGGCTTCGATATTGCGCGGATCGTTGGCCGTGATGGTGCCATCCGGTTGCGACCAGTCAGAGCCGAAGCCCAGCACCCACTGCATCGAGTTGATGTAGACGTGAAGGGGCGCTGCCATGTCATTGCCGAAGGCGTAGCCATAGGCACCGGTCTTTTCCTTGACCGCGAGCGAGGCCGCGTAAAGCTCTTCCACGGTCCGCGGCATCTCCTCGATACCGGCCTCGGCCAGGAGCTTCCGGTTCACCACGACGGACCACGGGCTCATGGTCAGCGGCACGCCATAAGTCACGCCATCGACCTTGGCGAATTCGACCGATTTCAGCAGGCGGTCACCGAATCCGCCTTCGGCGATGCACTGATCGAGCGGGGCCAGCGTTCCGGCACTGATCATGGGCGGCAACATACTGGTGAACGCCGTCATCAGGTCAGGAACGGCGCCGCCGGCGATCTGCGTGACCACAACCTTTTCGAAGTCAGCGGACGGAATTTGGGTTCCCGAGACAGTATTGCCCGAGGCGGTCTCGAATTCGGCGGTGTTCCGCTTGAACCATTCGCCGACCTGACCTTCTTCCCACATCCAGCTTGGAACATTGAGCGTTACGCCCTGCGCCTGTGCCGATACCGAGCCAAGCAGAACGGCCGCGGCTGTCGCCGATAGAAACAAACTCTTCATTTTAGTCTCCCTTTCGTGTTGCCTATTCACTCACGCGACTGAAATGTTCAGTGCCGTTCGCAGAATTCCGTTTGCCTGCCCCAGTCGATGCTGTGCTTCGCCTGCATCAAGGCCTGACAGGACCATGAGCGTCGCCAGCTTGACGTTGTTGTCGGCGCGCGACAGCGCCAGTTCCGCTTCCTGGAGAGACGCATCCGTCGCCTGGCAAATGATCCGCAATGCGCGCGCTTTCAGCTTTTCATTGGTCGCTCGCATATCAACCATGAGGTTGCCAAAGGTCTTGCCGATGCGGACCATGCTGGCTGTGGTCAGCATGTTGAGCACCATTTTCTGTGCCGAGCCGGACTTGAGCCGGGTGGAACCGGTGAGCACTTCCGGGCCTACCACAGGCACGATGGCCAGTTGGGCCGCTGTGGTTATGGGCGAAGCGGGATTGCATGTGACGCCGATCGTCACCGCCCCGATCTCCTGCGCATAACTAAGCCCCGCCAGCACGTAAGGCGTGCGGCCCGAAGCTGCGAGGCCTACGACAACGTCCAGCGCGGTCAGCCCATGAGCTTTGAGATCAGCGATGGCCGCCGCCTCATCATCTTCAGCGCCCTCCATGGCGTGGCGCAGTGCGTGATCACCGCCAGCGATGATTCCCACCACCATCGCTTCATCGACCCCAAATGTCGGAGGGCACTCGGATGCGTCCAAAACGCCCAACCGCCCGCTGGTCCCGGCACCGGTATAGATCAGTCGCCCGCCAGCCCGGAATGCCGCGCTGATCAGGTCAACGGCGCGCGCAATATCTGGAAGCACCAGTTCGATGGCCTCGGCGACGCGGTGGTCCTCGCCGTTCATCAGCCTCACTAGGTCGAGGACGCTCGCGCCATCAAGATCTTCGGTCGATGGATTTCTTCGCTCGGAGATCAACTGCTCCAGTTCCGTCATCAGACGCTGTGTCATTATACGATCCTCCGAGCCCACATCACTGCGGCAACTGCACCGGCTGGCCCAGGCGAGCAGCCTCGATCAGTGCGCTGATGATCTTGGTATTTGCCAAACCTTCTTCCCCAGTGGCGAGCACAGGCTTGTCAAACAGCACCGCCTCGACGAAATGCACCACCGCATCGAGAACAAAGCCGGTCAGGTGCGGACCAAACGGGGGCACCAGCATATCCGGGAAAGCCCCCTTGTTTTGGGTGTAGAGTTCCATTGTGCGGTTGTGCGAGCCATCGATATTGATGGCGCCCTTGCTGCCCAGGAGTTCGATCTTGAGATCTTTGACGGTGTTGTAGGTGTCCGGCAGGATCCAGGTGTGCTCAAAGACCCCAACCGCGCCGCTTTCGTATTCGACCGTTGCGACGTGAAAGTCGGGGGCATCAACGCCTAAATCCTTCAGAATGCCGTCACGGGACACGACATAGGCGCGCACTGGCTTGTCGTCGAGAATCCAACCCACGATGTCAATCATGTGGCTGCCCAAAAACCACAATGCGGATGACTGGCTCGACCATTTGAGCATGTCACGCGGCACAGCTATCGTATTGCTCAGCCGCGTATAGACATAAGACGGCTTGCCAATATCGCCTCGTGCAACCGCGTCCCGCGCCGCAACCATGGGCGGATTGGCGCGATTGTGAAAATCCACCATCAGCTTGACGCCAGCCTCGTTGGCGGCGGCAATCATGGCCTCGGCGTCCTCGACCGTGGTCGCCAGCGGCTTTTCCACCAGGATATGCTTGCCCGCCCTGGCCGCAGCAACCACCGCATCGCGATGGGCAGGGTCCGGGGTCGCCACCGAGACGGCGATGACATCTGGATCGGCCATGATTTCGTTGAAGTCTGTGGTGTAGGCTGCGGCGCCGTGGGCTTCTGCAACAGCCTTTGCACGCGCCTCGTCAAGATCGCAGACATATTTGAAGTCTACCAAAGGGTGACGCTGGTAGGCCTGCGCATGGCGCTGACCAAACAATCCCGCACCGATTAGGGCAAATCCCTTCTTCATAAACGTCCTCATGTGTGAGAGACGGTGCAAAACACATGCACCGCCGGAAACTTATGCTGGACCAGCTTATGATACCGGTATTATAGATAGCACCGCATCATGCACTGAGGTGAGAGTAAAAAGACTTCCAAGCGGGTCGATAGTTGCCGGCTTTCAAGCCAAAACTGTCCAAGACAGGCTGGCTTTGGGAACGTGAGGCTGGTTTCTCCGCAGGTGGTCTTGTCACTCCTCATTCATCTCGTTAGTGGTATGATACATGTATCATAAACTGCGTCAATAGGCTGACATGGACAAGACTGGTACTTTAATAGATCTTCTCGTTGAGCGTATTGATGCGGGCGTCTATCCGCGTGGTGAGGCCGTGCCCTCGGAGCGGCAGCTTGTCGAAGAGTTGGGATTGTCCCGGACCACCGTGCGGCGGGCTATCGAAGATCTGGTGCACAGGGGCCGACTCGAGCGGCAACCTGGACGGGGTACGTTCGTACCCGGTGCTGTCCAGGCGACAACCACGACCGCCCCCGTGCAAAGGGTCGTGGCCGTGGTGGTGCCCACTTTCTCAAATCCCTACTATGGCGAGATGGTGAACGGCATTGAGAAGGAAGCGCGGCGGTTCGACCTTCGCCTCATGGTCAGCCAGTCCGACTACTCAGTCACAACGGAGGACCGCGTGCTGGACCAATGCGCCTCAGATCCTTCGATCTGCGGGGCGTTGATCGTCCCAGATTCGACCGATCGCGGTACGCGCGGCATGCAAAAGTTTCTCCATGTCGGCAAGCCGGCTGTCTATATAGGCCGTTGGCCGAAAGACGTCGCGTGTGATGGTGTGCGGATTGACTATCGCATGGCAGCGCAACAAGCCGTCGAGCATCTGGTCGGGCTCGGCCACCAGCGTATTGCCTATATTGAGGGCCTGCCAAACCTTCCTGGGTTCTCGCCGGTCGATGGGTATTATGACGTGTTGCGCGCACATAGAATACCAGCCAGGCCCGAACTGGTGCGCATTTGCGATCAGCCTTCAGAAGCCACAGGTCGCAAGGCCGTGCTAGACCTCGTTGCAGAAGGCGTGGAGTTTTCGGCGATTTTCGCGCGCAACGACATCACCGCGATGGGCGTCCTGCAAGGGTTGCGAGAGGCGGGACTCCGCACGCCCCAGGATGTCTCGGTTGTTTCGATCGCAAACAGTCTTTGGGCACGGACCATGGAGCCCCCGCTCACCAGCGTAAACTCGCATCCTTTCTCGGTCGGCCAGATGGCGCTCCAGCTTCTGAACAACCGTATGGAGAAAAGTTACGATGGCCCACCTATTAAGGCTGTACTCGACTCCGACCTCGTTGTTCGAGCTTCGACGGTGCGACGTTAGCACGTGGCCGCTGGTCCGTCGGCACGGGAAGAGGATGTCCGCTATTGGAATTTCGAAACGACCCCTCGAAGGACAGGAATGGTGAAGGGTTTGGGATGCCGTTTGGCGTCGCAAAGCCACCCCATGCAGGAACCCGCGGTCCGCACACGCTGCGCTATGGGGTTTTCGGATTTGGCCCGGTCAAGTGCCGGCCGCAAACTGCGGCATATGGCGTGGCGAGTTTGCCAGGTGGACGTCGTCCGGGCAGCATTTGAGGCTCAGCGACGACGGAGTTGATGAGATTGGCGTGCAGGACGATGGTCGCTGGAGCGCCTGGCACGAACCATCCTGTCGGCCCGCGACGTGGCGGGACCGATTGATCGAGCGGATCATGCCGGGTCATGAAGGGTCTCCCGGACTGGTTGTCTCGCGGTCGGCGGGGCCCGCGGCTGGCACCATGCAGCGAAGGTCTCGATGATCACCATGGTGCCGCCGCAGCAGGGGCAAGGCGGGCGCGGGTCTGGGGCGGTCTCGGGGGCCGGCGGTTCGTCCGACGCCGGCGCCACCCCCAGCATGTCGCGGACCTGAGCGAGGCAGTCTTTGCGGGCGGAGCCGGCGAGCAGGCCGTAGTGCCGGATGCGGTGGAAGCCGCGCGGCAGGACGTGGATCAGGAAGCGGCGGATGAACTCGTCGGCGGCAAGGGTCATGACCCGCTGCCTTTCGGCGCCGGAGCAGCGATAGTTCTTGTAGCGGAAGGTGACCTCATTGCCGTCGAAGGCGATGAGGCGGCTGTTCGAGATGGCGACCCGGTGGGTGTAGCGCGAGAGATAGGCGAGCACCGCCTCAGGCCCGGCAAAGGGCGCTTTGGCATAGACCACCCAGCGTTTTCTTCGGACCGGTGCGAGGTGACGGATGAAGGCCCGACGGTCTCGGAGCCCTGCCATCTGTCCGAAGAAGTCGAGCTTTCCGGCACCATGGAGTTCGAGCAGCCGGGTGAGGAACAATCTTCGGAACAGCGCACCCAGAACCCTGACCGGCAGCAGAAAGGCTGGTCGCGATGAGATCCACCGACCATCCGGTGCGATCCCACCACCGGGCACGATCATGTGGATATGGGGATGGTGGGTCATGGCCGAGCCCCAGGTGTGGAGCACGGCGGTGATGCCGATGCGGGCGCCCAGGTGTTTTGGATCTGCCGCGATGGTGAGCATCGTCTCGGACGCTGCCTTGAACAGCAGGTCGTAGACCAGAGCCTTGTTGTGGAAGGCAATGTCGGCGATCTCGGTTGGGAGCGTGAAGACGAGGTGGAAGTAGCCCACCGGCAGGAGATTGGCCTGCTGGGCTTGGAGCCAGGCGCGTGCCGCTGCGCCCTGGCACCGGGGACAATGCCGGTTGCGACAGGAGTTGTAGGCGATCCGCCGATGTCCGCAGTCGGAACAGGCTTCGACGTGACCGCCCAGAGCCGCGGTGCGGCAGGTCTCGATCGCCGACATGACCTTGAGTTGAGTAAGGCTCAGATGCCCGGCATGGGCCGCGCGATAGGCAGGGCCGGCGGCACGGAAGATATCGGCGACCTCAATGGTGGCGCGCACTGGCTCAGGCGGGTGGAGGCTTGTCCTCCATCAGGGCCATCAGACGGTCCAAAGGACTGGCGACCGCCTGGATCGTGCGGGTCGAGACCTTGGTGTAAAGTGCGGTCGTCTCGAGCTTGGAATGCCCGAGCAGCACCTGGATGACCCGGATATCGACATCCTGCTCAAGCAGATGGGTGGCAAAGCTGTGCCGCAAGGTATGCGGGCTGACCCGCTTGCGGATGCCGGCGACCTCGGCCGCCTCCTGCACCGCGCGATGCAATTGCCGCGACGAGATCGGATCGGTTGGGGAGCGACCCGGAAACAACCAGCCATGGGGCAGCATCACGCCCCGTTGCTTACCCTCGCGCCACCACAGGCGCAGCAGCTCCAGCAGCTGGGGCGAGAGCATGGCGTTGCGATCCTTGCGCCCTTTGCCCTGTTCGATCCGGATCAGCATGCGGGCGCTGTCGATGTCGTCGACCTTGAGATGGGCCACTTCGGAGACGCGCAGCCCGGCGCCATAGGCGACCCCGAGTGCGGCTTTATACTTGATGCCTGGCGCCGCCTCGAGCAGCCGGGCCGCTTCCTGGATGCTGAGCACATCAGGCAGCTGGCGCTGATACCGGGTGATCACCAGGGCCCGCGACAGCTCCCGCCGCTTCAGCGTCACATCGAACAGGAAGCGCAGCGCCGAGACCGCGCCATTGATCGTCGAGGGGCTGACGCCGTTCTCATGCTGGTGGAGCTGGTAACGGCGGATATCATCGGGCGTGGCCGCGTCAGGGCTCTTCCCCAGAAAGGCGGCAAAGCGCCGGACGTGACGCACATAATCGTGCCGGGTGTGGACGCCCAGGCCGCGCATCAGCATGTCCTGCTGCATGCGTTGCCGGAGCGGCGTAGTGGGAGCATCGGTCGATGACATAACCATAGGAAGTTCC
The DNA here is from genome assembly GCF_029201565.1 of Devosia sp. SD17-2. GTDB lineage: Bacteria > Pseudomonadota > Alphaproteobacteria > Rhizobiales > Devosiaceae > Devosia. Next base: position 1,999,838 of record NZ_CP104002.1, on the reverse strand, counting down.
TCTCGTTGAAAGAAACTCCATGGTCCGACTGCGACCTCAGCCGCTCAAAGACCTAAAACGATGACGCTGAACCACCCGCGCGCACCCCTCCCGCGAAGCGGGTTAGTGCATGGGGTCGGTATCGGACCGATTGCCCGGGGCCCAGGAGACCGGTGGCACCGGGGTGGTTTCCTGACTGGCAGCTTTTTGGCAAGCAATGCGAGAACACAGACATGAGAACGGAACCCCGTCTGGATGGCCTACCAGTTCTTTAGTATTGTCTCGATGACAACTTCGATCGTCATTTCGGAGGTATCCAGCCATAGCCCCTGACGAGGGGTGTTGGATTGAAGCGCTTCGGCGAGGACGTTGGGCGGGAACTGCTCACTGTAACCAGTCTTAGATCGTTTGGCATCGCGCTCTGCCAAGGTCTCCACACTGGGATTGAGCACCACTATGCGAGGAGCAAGGTCAGCAAGAGCTGTTGTGACGCGAACAAAATCGTCACCTATCAGGATATCTTGATAGACCGTGGCAAACCCCGCCCCGATGAATCGGCGCACAGCGTCCATGGCAATGTCTTGCCGGAGGTGGAGTTGCAAAATGGCCTCGCTATCGAGCTCCGGCCCCATAACAGCACCACCCCTGGCGATCATACGCAAAAAGGCATCGCCGCCGACATGAGCGGACCTCTCGAAGCGCTGCACCAATTCCTTCGCGATCGTCGACTTCCCGGCTGCCATGGCTCCGGTGATGAGATAAAGCGGTGCGGTCATTAAACTTCCTTAGAATGGGCAGGGCTTGTCTTGCCCTCAACTATGCACTGTCGTCTCGAAGGACGAGCCTTGCAGGATATCGGTGGCCTTGTGGTGATCGTCGACACCATCGATTAGGAACACCTCGCCCTCTGCCCCCTGCATTCTCAACGGAATCAGCGCCTGATACGCGGCGGAGTTGTACCAGCGTCGTGCAGCGTCCAGATTCGGGAATGAGATGACGATAAGATCATTGGTGAACCGGCCTTCGAGTTCGTCCTTGGGGCCGCCATGAATGATGAAATTGCCGCCGAAGGGTTCGAGGGTGGCGTCGATGCCACGCAAGTAATCGGCGATGCCTTGGTTGAGCGTGACGTTGCGGAGGTGGCCGATGGCATAAGCGGTCATCTTCAGATGCTCCCTTGGGTGGATGGAATTGGGCGGTTGCTTGCACCGAACTCGGCGACAGCCAGCGTGGCAACAAGACCTGCCTGTCCGCCGAGTAGAAGCCAGCCAATTGGGTTGGGAGAGACTAGTCCCGCGAGTGGCAAAGCGAGACTGACGATCACCCAGGCGCAGTTGCCCAAGATGACAAAATTTGCCGCCCAACTTGGTACAGGCACCGATCGCGCCGACGCTGCCATAAAGGCGGCAATGGGCAAGAGCAGGATGCCAGCCCAAAACAGGAGTGGTGCAGGCAGCGCGGTCCAGGCACCGATCGGCGCCGAGACCGCTATCAGACAGACACCCATGAAACTGCAAGCCAGCGCATCGAGATTGAGGAGATTGGGGAGGGAGAGGGAACGATGATTGTTGGCCATCTTATTACCTTTCAAGGTTGGGAACCGACCTGTGCGGCTGCGATGGCCCCTATTATCGAGAGTTAGTGATCTTCCGTCGATTACCCCGGGGGTAATAGCCCGAGGTCGGAAGGACTGATATCGAACTGAGATGATGACAGAACAGCACAATGCCGGGAGCCTGCTACGTCAGTGGCGTCAGCGTCGGCGCTACAGCCAGCTGGCACTCGCACTCGAAGCCGATATCTCGCAGCGACATTTGAGTTTCATCGAGTCCGGTCGTTCGCAGCCGAGTCGTGATATGCTGATGCATCTTACTGATCGCCTTGATGTTCCGTTGCGGGAACGGAACATCATGCTCCTGGTTGCCGGTTTCGCCCCTGCCTATGCCGAACGGGCGCTGGCATCGCCGGAACTCGCAGCAGCCCGGAATACGATCGACCACGTGCTCAACGGCCATGCCCCACATCCCGCCGTCGCCGTCGACCGTTACTGGACGCTCTTGTCCGCCAATAAGGCCATCGACATCCTCACGCAGGGCGCGTCAAGTTACCTGCTAGAGGGTAAAGTCAATGTCCTGCGTCTCAGCCTGCATCCAGACGGGCTGGCATCGCGGATCATCAATTTCAGGGAATGGCGAAGCCATATTCTTTCGCGCCTTGGGCGCGATATTGAGATTTGTGGAGATCCCGAACTCATCACTTTGCTCGAAGAACTCAGTTCATATCCTGTTCCGGCTCATGCCTCTTCCACTCGCAGCACGCTGGCGCGTGATCGCTCCATCGCGATACCACTCGTCATCGCTTCTGATGAGGGGCCACTGGAGTTTCTCAGCACTACGACCGTCTTTGGTACCGCAGTGGATGTAACGCTGGCTGACATTGTCATAGAGAGCTTTTTCCCCGCCAATGCCCAGACGGCAAGCGCCATGGCGCTCTTGATGGCTGGAAAAGCTGGGTGATTTGAGCGCTGTTTTTCGGCTGTCCAGCCCAGCAGTGCCAATTTTCTTCATTCGCCGCACAATTCAGGTCCGGTTTCGGGAAAGGCGGCTAAACTAATTTACGACCGAAATGGGGTCGTGAACAGCCTCCCCTGCCCGGCTGATGTGCGCCCCATGCACTAACCCGCTTCGCGGGAGGGGTGCGCGCGGGTGGTTCAGCGTCATCGTTTTAGGTCTTTGAGCGGCTGAGGTCGCAGTCGGACCATGGAGTTTCTTTCAACGAGAGGAACTTCCTATGGTTATGTCATCGACCGATGCTCCCACTACGCCGCTCCGGCAACGCATGCAGCAGGACATGCTGATGCGCGGCCTGGGCGTCCACACCCGGCACGATTATGTGCGTCACGTCCGGCGCTTTGCCGCCTTTCTGGGGAAGAGCCCTGACGCGGCCACGCCCGATGATATCCGCCGTTACCAGCTCCACCAGCATGAGAACGGCGTCAGCCCCTCGACGATCAATGGCGCGGTCTCGGCGCTGCGCTTCCTGTTCGATGTGACGCTGAAGCGGCGGGAGCTGTCGCGGGCCCTGGTGATCACCCGGTATCAGCGCCAGCTGCCTGATGTGCTCAGCATCCAGGAAGCGGCCCGGCTGCTCGAGGCGGCGCCAGGCATCAAGTATAAAGCCGCACTCGGGGTCGCCTATGGCGCCGGGCTGCGCGTCTCCGAAGTGGCCCATCTCAAGGTCGACGACATCGACAGCGCCCGCATGCTGATCCGGATCGAACAGGGCAAAGGGCGCAAGGATCGCAACGCCATGCTCTCGCCCCAGCTGCTGGAGCTGCTGCGCCTGTGGTGGCGCGAGGGTAAGCAACGGGGCGTGATGCTGCCCCATGGCTGGTTGTTTCCGGGTCGCTCCCCAACCGATCCGATCTCGTCGCGGCAATTGCATCGCGCGGTGCAGGAGGCGGCCGAGGTCGCCGGCATCCGCAAGCGGGTCAGCCCGCATACCTTGCGGCACAGCTTTGCCACCCATCTGCTTGAGCAGGATGTCGATATCCGGGTCATCCAGGTGCTGCTCGGGCATTCCAAGCTCGAGACGACCGCACTTTACACCAAGGTCTCGACCCGCACGATCCAGGCGGTCGCCAGTCCTTTGGACCGTCTGATGGCCCTGATGGAGGACAAGCCTCCACCCGCCTGAGCCAGTGCGCGCCACCATTGAGGTCGCCGATATCTTCCGTGCCGCCGGCCCTGCCTATCGCGCGGCCCATGCCGGGCATCTGAGCCTTACTCAACTCAAGGTCATGTCGGCGATCGAGACCTGCCGCACCGCGGCTCTGGGCGGTCACGTCGAAGCCTGTTCCGACTGCGGACATCGGCGGATCGCCTACAACTCCTGTCGCAACCGGCATTGTCCCCGGTGCCAGGGCGCAGCGGCACGCGCCTGGCTCCAAGCCCAGCAGGCCAATCTCCTGCCGGTGGGCTACTTCCACCTCGTCTTCACGCTCCCAACCGAGATCGCCGACATTGCCTTCCACAACAAGGCTCTGGTCTACGACCTGCTGTTCAAGGCAGCGTCCGAGACGATGCTCACCATCGCGGCAGATCCAACACCTGGGCGCCCGCATCGGCATCACCGCCGTGCTCCACACCTGGGGCTCGGCCATGACCCACCATCCCCATATCCACATGATCGTGCCCGGTGGTGGGATCGCACCGGATGGTCGGTGGATCTCATCGCGACCAGCCTTTCTGCTGCCGGTCAGGGTTCTGGGTGCGCTGTTCCGAAGATTGTTCCTCACCCGGCTGCTCGAACTCCATGGTGCCGGAAAGCTCGACTTCTTCGGACAGATGGCAGGGCTCCGAGACCGTCGGGCCTTCATCCGTCACCTCGCACCGGTCCGAAGAAAACGCTGGGTGGTCTATGCCAAAGCGCCCTTTGCCGGGCCTGAGGCGGTGCTCGCCTATCTCTCGCGCTACACCCACCGGGTCGCCATCTCGAACAGCCGCCTCATCGCCTTCGACGGCAATGAGGTCACCTTCCGCTACAAGAACTATCGCTGCTCCGGCGCCGAAAGGCAGCGGGTCATGACCCTTGGGCGTCAAGATCGGTGATGATCAACGTGGTGAGCCCCAATGTGTCCATCAGGCTCTTCAGCTTGTGCGCGTGGCTGCCGCCGACTTCGAGGATGGTGATGTAGCCCTGGTTGAGGCGTTGGAAGTCCTTCCTGATGAAGTTCGGCAGCATCATCTTCTCGGCCGAACCCTCCACCAATATTGCTGCGTCGGCGAAGAATAGGTCCGCGTGCTGCGCCCGAATGTATCGGGTGACGAACCTCGAGGTCTCCGTTTCGAGGCCAAACGCCCCGGTCAGATTCACCACCGACGACACCGGAACAGCGACCTTGTCCATGCCAGCGGGCAGGCGTCGGAAGTATCGCAGGCAGGCATAGGGCGTCTCGTGGGCAACATGGCTCGAGTGCGTGCTGACGACGAGCTGGGTTCGGAGCAATGCGTTTGCTTCCAGATCTGGGTGGGCCCTCAGAACCTGGTAGGCCTTCTTGATGAAGACCTGCTGCACCTGAGCATGGCTCAGGACGCTTCTGCGCTATTCTCGGATTTTGCTACCAACCAGCAAACATTGGCTGAGCTTGGATTCGAGGCTGACCTCAGCAGTGATCGGTTGGTCGAGGTCGGCTCACTGCTTGAAGAGTTAGCCTCGCTTTCCGATCACGCCGATCCGGAGCTCGTTTGCTCGGTTCTTGACCAAGACAAGAACTCTCAACTTTTGGAATTCCTGGCCGAATGCGAGACCGCCAGAGGCTACCGCGAGGGTCGCCATCAAATTCGATACGAAGCAAGCCCAGCGAGCTATCCGTGTCATCGACGAGCAGCGGAAAGAGCTTGAAGCCAAAGCCTTCGAGATCGTCGAGAACCAGCTCCTCGTGTTCTGGCAATCGAACCTGAAGCAGCCAGTGCAGGGTAAACGGACCGGCGAGCTTGCGATCATGGAATATGTGGCAAAGAAGCCGCTGGCGGTGGTGTACGATTCCGATCTTGCCGAGCAGCGGATCAAGCACGAGCTTACCGACGGCGAGCGAAACATCTACAAACTGGGCTTCTACGTGACGGCCAGGGTCGAGCGACTGAATGGCAGGCCCGTGGCTTACAGGATCTCGGAAGTCCACGATATCATCGAACTGCCGGACGACGACGAATGATTGCGTGGCGCCGTGGCTTCTTCCGCGTCTGGATGGTGCTGACCGTCCTCTGGGCAGCTTTCGCTCTGCTAGTCGGCTGGGGATCCGTGGCTAATCCGTACGTGCCCACACGTGACGTCGCTATCCGGACAGAAGGTGAAGTCCCCGATCTTTTCGAGGATTACGGGCAACTGCACCAAGCGTTCGAAGAGCGTGTCCGGGCCGGAACCACCAAGAAGTCGGCTTTACAGAGGTACGGCTTCAATCTCTACACCAGCACCAGCTTGGAGCCATGGAAGTACTACGAGTACGTGGAGAAAGCCGAGGCCGCGGTCGCTGACTACATCCAGGCCGAGACGGTCCGCCGGCGCAGCCAAGCCATTCCGCAGCTAGCTATGGGCGTAGTGCTGCCGCCCCTAGTCGTGCTCCTGCTTGGTTGGGGTATCGGATGGGCCATTGCCGGATTCCGCAGGAATGTGTGAGCTACCTCAAATCGCGTTGTTGAGATGCGCCGCTGTCACTCGGCAGCCAGGAACCTACTCCCCTTGAGGACAGCCTCGATCGTCAGCCCCGTCGGCACCAGATGCGTGTCCATGTGCCGATTGCGTTCGGACTTCAGCAGCTTCTTGTTCTTTGCTACTTCGCCCTTCACCCACCAGTCGCTGAACAACCCTGGCCGGTCGGCGTAGACCCGCGCCATTTCCGGCTGCAGTAGATCAACCCAGGCGTCCATGATTTTCCACGTCCTGTGGGTACCGTCATGCAATGCATACGAGCTCCCCGTCATCGTCGACGCCTGTGTCTGTGAGCGGTGCGTCACCTCAGCAGCACGCAGCGGCTCATCCTCGTGATCGAGGATGAAGTCGGTCTCGGCTCGCAGCAACCCCAGCAGAGCTTCCCCATGCGTCCCAAAACCCCGTCGCATGTCGTGCGGGGATGCTTTTACGTTGGGCAGGTATGAAAGATAATGCGTCAGCGTCGACTCGGAGATGTGGCCCGATTTCGACTTTGCAGGGAACAGCCACTGGCTACCTGCGTCGCCGCGAGCCCTGGCGGCCTTGAGAAAACACTCCCATACTGGCTCTGGCAGCGGGACCACGTGAGGGCGTTTGGCTTTCCCGTTTTTCTTGCGTCCCTTTCGCGAAGATGCAGGAACTTTCCAGAGACCACGTTTTCCGTCCGCCAGCGGCTCGAAATCCGTAATCCGAGCTTCAACGATTGCCCGCCGGCGCTGGACGGTCCACACTAACATCTCGATTGCGCCGGCATAGGCTGGCTCGTAAGCGACGCGAGCGGCCAAGATAGCCTCCGCCATCTCTGTCACGCTGGGGACGTATGTGCCTCGCTCATCATCATCATCCTCGTCATCTTCGTCGATACGGGTTCGTGGTGGTGGCCGGAGCCGGTCCATGATGCCGGGCGTGACGCCAGTTTTCCGGACCTCCGCATCGCTCTCCAGCCATTTCCAGAATGGTCGAATTACTCGGCAGAAATGATCAGCCTGTGTCTCATATCCGTCGGTGTGGACCTCTTTGACAATCTCCGCGAGCTCTTCGCGACTGATCGTATGTAGCTGGCGATCATCTAGGCAAGCTAGTTTCGGGTGATTGAGCGTCTGGCGATAGTCGTCGAAGGTACCTTTGGACTTGGCAGCCTCGACCATCTCCAGATACGCGGTTCTGCCCTGGGCAAACGTCATCAGCACCAGCTCTGGCTCCGGGGCTGCCTCGATCTTCCCGAGCTCAACGAGCCGGCAAGTCATCCATTCTTGGTCCAGCACGCCGCCAGCCCGGGCAACGGCCGAAGCATCGGTGGCGACTTGCCGGGCCTCGGCGATGGAGAGCAGGTCCACCGAGGCCATGGCCAGCCGGTAGCTTGTGCCCGCGACCTTTCGCCGGAAGTTCCACATCACGCCACGCGGGCGGACGCGCAGCTCGAGGCCCTGAACACGAGCGTCTGTCATCTGATACTCGGCCGCGCCGCGGAGTTGGTCGGCTCTTGCTTTCTCTACGATGGCCTTGGTGATGAGAGTCGGCATGGATATTCTCTGGGACGCGGCTGGGACGCCGCTCAATCCATCAGCTATCCGCTAGTGGAGCAAGCCGTGAACAAGGATCAGGGTTAAAATCCCCCGGAAATCCAAGGATTAGAGACATATTAACCGTTTTCCGGTAGGGTGATTCATAGATGCCGGTATAGCTCAGTTGGTAGAGCACCTGATTTGTAATCAGGGGGTCGCGGGTTCGAACCCTGCTGCCGGCACCAGAAATTCCCCTGCAAAATCAATCTATTACTGGGTTCGCTAGCGTTGCCCGGGCGCCTTTCATGTCGCATCCGTGTTGCGTCTGAATACCGAGGATTTCCGGGCATTTCGAAAGACCCCCGGCGAATCCATGCAACATATATGCGACATGAATTTGAGTATGGCTGGCGCCGCCGCGCTTCAGATGCGCCTTCACCAGAATCACGACACAGATGACGCCATCACGCTTGGAGGCCTAAAATGTCCCGTTACGGCGTGTTCTAGAAAAGTGTGATTGATTGAGCGAGTAACAGGGGTGTTTTGGGTCGATCCTAAAAGTTCTCTCGACAGCAGCGTCTAATCCATGAGAAATTCAGTCTAGGCTCTACTCCATGGGGGAAGTTATGCCGACCATCGAATTTGTTGATATGCGGTTAGCCGGCGATATCGCCTTCTACAACTTTTCGCTTAATGGTCCGGGCAATGAACGCGTCGGGCTCATCCCTATTCAGACAGTGTGCAAGCGCGGCGAGAGCTTCGACGACGGCAAGGCTCGCGCGGCAGTCCAACTGAAGCTCGTGATCAAGTGCTGGGCTGAGGAAGCAGACAAGCTCTAAGCCGCCATCATCTGATTGAACCGCTCTGGCGTGAGCCAGGCCGCTAGTCATCCCACTCGGCATAGAGATGCCCGCCGAATGCCTCGGTGACCTTGGCGACGGCGCTGAAGTTCAAGGGCGATCAGTCGTCAGCGGGATCGACGCGCCCGCACTTGAGCGCCTTCGTCAATTTGGTCAGCTTCACGCCTCGCCGCTTTGCCTCGCGAACTACATCGCGGACAACTGGCACCGTGCTCTCCTTTCTGGGCACACGCAGACTGCGTAGCTCATTTCTCCTGAGCTTTATGGCGCCAGGAGTGCGTCCCAAGATCTCGGCAAGTTGCACATCGCTGCAGTACCGGGTTGCCTTGCTAAGCAGTGCTTCTTGATCTCTAGTCCACAGCTTCTGACGGGAGAGGCCGAGCGAAGTAGCCCTGCCACGAATAGCCCAACGGGTCCGATTGGGCAGCAGCGTTGCCGCCCTCTTCAAGTTAGGATGGCAGTCACGCAGTATGTTGTCTTCACGAAGTGTCCACGCGAAGACCTTTGTTCTAGCCCCGAGTATACCCGCCCGCGCCCGGATAGCGGCCGGAGTTCGTCCCAAGCGCTCCGCTATGTAGCTCGCTCCAAAGGTCGAGTAATGGTTCGTGATGAGATCATCTTCCCAAGGCGCGTATGGCTTACACATGGCTCTCACCAAGCGTTTCCGGGAAGCGAGCTCGAACTGTGCCGCCAAGAGCATGAACGGCTCGTTTGATGACCGGTGGGTCTACATGGGCCTTCCATCGCTTATGACTGAAATAGCCCTTCTTCCTGCAAGCCGCATCCAATTCAGAGAGCTTCCAGCCCTGCTTGGCCGCACGCTCGAGGATCTGGTCGATGATGACGATGCCCGAAGGCGCCGGCTGCGGTTTTGGCCGGCGGTAGCCTCGCTTCCGGGCCGCATTTGCAATCGCTCCCCACGTCCTGCCAGGGAACGCTGCCAGTATCTCCGCCTTCGTTCCGTTGGCGTAGATCTTCAGCCGCCATATCTCGTTCGGATCGGCCCACGGCTTTCCCCGCGGCTTCGTCACGCCCAGCCGTCCCGCCTTGCCGTAGGTCGCCGGCCTTGTGCGGCGCTGCAAAAGCGGGAAGATCGATCGATAGTCGGGGTATCTGCTCAGGACCGGATCTACCTCCCACGGCGCCCAGAGAGGGTGTCCGTTGGGCGTCACGCCCCTGAGTTGCATCAGCCGGCGCCCGCGCTCTGCGCTGGCTGCGCCTCTGGCGATCCATGAAAGTGCCATTCCCGTTCCTCCCATGGGGATGGAATGCCCTCGGGAGGCGCCTAGTGGAGTGGACCCCGTTTCGCCGGACAGGCGGCGGTTGGGTTTAGGCACTGAGGCGCAGGAACTCGCGTGGTGAGCGATACTTGAGCCCGGAGTGCGGGTGGACCTCACAGTAATCGTCGATCCATTCGGGCAGCAAGGCCAGGATAGTCTCGGCGTCTGGGAGGATAACGGTTGAGGCGTAGTCCCTTTTCAGGGTTTTGACGAAGGCCTCAGACTATAGTCGGATGATCTCTAGCTTTTCGGCTGCGGGATACCTCATTCTTGGTCTTCCCCATCCCCCAGCATGCTTTTTTTGAGCAGGCGGTTTTCCAGGGTCAGGTCGGCAACGCACTCCTTGAGCGCACTCGCCTCACGACGCAGGTCCTTGACCTCGTCACTGGTCGCCGCACGCGCCGTATCGCCAGCCAGACGGCGCTTACCAGCCTCCATGAACTCTTTCGACCAGGTGTAATAAAGGCTCTGGGCAATGCCTTCGCGCCGGCACAGCTCGGCAATGCTGTCTTCGCCGCGGAGCCCATCGAGAACAATACGGATCTTGTCCTCGGCAGAAAAATGCCGCCGCGTCGCCCGGCGGATGTTCTTGACCACCTGCTCGGCGGGCTTCTTCGTCTTCGTGGTTTTCGTCGTCATTCTGGTGTCTTTCGTCAATCAGACGAGACCAGAACTCTCCTTAACGATCAAACCCAATTCTGGGACATAGGCGCTGATGCCGGACATTCAAGCCATCTGGAATTACGGCCTGGCATGTTGACGGGCGTTCGCATTGACTGCGTCGACGGAGGTATTTCCGTTGTCTTTTGTCCTTGCCATCGTCACTCGTTGTTCACGCACGGAGTGGGTAAGGGGGCGGCTTCGTGAGGTCACGGAGTTGCGGCGCCTCTTCCTAGGAGCACTCCCCTTTCCATGATCCGAGGCCGGTACGAGGCCCGCCACGATACCGGCAACATGTGGAATCTCACCTCGTGTGATTCCGATGTCCCTTAGGGTCGCATCGCTCAGTCGTAGCAGTACAGACTCCGTCCGCCCCTTCTGCATGCGCGCAAAACCATGCTTCAGAGTGCGCAGGAATCGACGCCCGGCAAATTCCAGTGTTGAACCCAGGCTTTCGGCTCGTAGCGGCAATGAGGGGGAGTTGCCTTCCACCGGTGCGCGACCGTGAGTGAGCGCGACGTTTTCCACCTTGATGGTCATGCGACCAGTATCCATGGGAAGGGACATGCTCTGCCCAACGCGCAACCCTAGCAAGGCCAGTCCGCGGCTGTCCTGTAGTGAGAGTGTGGACACGCCACCGGTAGGTGCCAGGTTCCAGGAGATAACGTGTTCCTTGGCCCCCTCGCCATTAACCCTATATCGCACGTGCCTACCGCTGGTCACCAGGTGATCATCCGCGTCTTCGGGGCGGATGATCACCGCGGACTCCAATTTACGACGCACTAGCGCTGCAAAGTCGTCTCTTCTGCCGGTCAGGGTGCACATCAACTGCTCTAGCTGAGCGTGATCGTCCAGGGTGAGCGTCGTTGGATGATTGATTTGCATGAGCTTGTCCTTTCCGAATAGGGTCCCGGGGTCGCCAGCCGGGCCGTTGGTATTGATGATTGTGGCGGTTGGCCGCTTAGCGTGCCGGCGCCCTCCGCTCGGCCATCCCTACGCCACCTGACGACGTGCAGACCTTGCCATTGCGAGCATCTTCGGGCGGTCGAGAATGCCGGCCTGTTCGGCCGCTGCGACGACATAGCCGCGAGCGGATTCTGCGGAGGCGAGATTCTTCAGAGCGCTCTCGCAGATCGCATAAGCTCTCCTGAATTCGCGTGTTCGCGCCCCGGACCAGAACCGCTCCATATAGCTCAGCGCATCAGAAGCATTGTCGGCCCTGAAATTCCCCGGGCGCCCCTCATCAGTACGAAAAAAGATCGGTCTCTCGAAATCTCTGGTTCCCATGATTTTCTCCACTGGATGAACATCAACTATCAGTGTTGCGAAACATATATAGGGTTTTTTGAAATAGATTCAAGTATGTGAGGGGTCGGTGCATTCAACCGCCACGGCAGGATTTGCACGTTTAACAATAGATATCAGTATACTGCGTTTTGTAGGATGAATGAATTCAAGAAGTAATTCTATGATGCAGTGTTCACAGGGCGGCCGGATGTGACATTTTGCCCATCAGCTGGCGATTAACCGCACACGGGCGCCACTCGTCTCGGGAGCCATCCTGCTGTGACAGCGTTGTCCTGTCTCCACCCAGCAGGAGAACGACCGTGAGCACCTTCACAGTTGGCTATTTCGTCGGCAGCCTGTCCTCGACGTCCATTAACCGCAAACTGGCAGCCGCCTTGGTGAAGCTGGCACCCGATGCGCTTGAGCTTCGTGAAATCCCGATCAAGGATTTGCCGCTATACAGCCAGGACTACGATGCTGATTACCCACCATCCGCCCTCGCGCTGAAGCAGGCGATCGCCGACGCGGACGCAGTTCTGTTCGTAACCCCCGAGTACAATCGCTCCATTCCAGGCGGATTGAAAAACGCCATCGATTGGGCGAGCCGGCCTTGGGAGCAGAACTCCTTTACCCGTAAACCTCCCGCTGTCATCGGCGCTTCGATTGGCGCCATTGGTACTGCGGTAGCACAGCAAAGCCTGCGCAGTGTGCTGAGCTTCTGCAACTCCCCCAGATGAGCGCCATCGAGGCCTGTATTCACTTCGCACCCGATCTGGTGGATGATGATGGCAACGTCTCGAATCCGGATACCGAGCAGTTCCTGCGAGACTACATGGTGTCGTTCCACCAGTTCATCGAACAAGTCTATACGGCGTTTCCGAGAGAAGTAGGCTAGCCCTGTCTCACCCAGCAAGAAGTACCGGTTTCACATAGAAGGAGCATAACGATGTCGTTCGATGGTAAAGTTGCCTTGGTTACTGGCGCCGGCTCCGGCATCGGTGAAGCCATTGCCAGGGAGTTGGCCGGGCTTGGTGCGCAGGTGGTGCTCGCCGATATCAGTGAGAGCGCGGCTCAACGGGTTGCGGACGAGATTGTCGCAAGTGGCGGTAAGGCATCTCCCTTCAAGGCAGACAGCGCTTCCATTGACGACAACCGCGAGACTGTAGAGTTTGCACTCCGCACCTATGGCAAATTGAACTATGCAGTGAACAATGCCGGTATCGGCGGCAAGGCGGCCCCCACGGGCGAGATCGACCTCGAGGACTGGAACCGGGTCATCGACATAAACCTCAATGGCGTCCTCTACGGCATGCGGTTTCAGATACCGTCGATGCTCAAGGCCGGGGCGACGCAAGGCGCCATCGTAAACATGGCCTCGATCCATGGAACCGTCGCGGCAATTGGCAACAGTGCCTACACCGCTGCCAAGCACGGCGTAGTCGGGCTGACCAAGAACGCGGCCGCCGAGTACGGACCTCAAGGGTTGCGGATCAACTGTGTGGGACCCGCCTATATCGACACCCCGCTTCTGGCGAACCTTCCCGACGATTTTCGCACACAGCTGATTGCCCGCCATCCTCTCGGTCGTCTGGGCAAGGCGGACGAAGTGGCAAAAGTGGTGCGGTTCCTGCTTTCGGATGACGCTTCGTTCGTGAGCGGCAGTTACTACCTTGTCGACGGTGGCTACACGGCCATCTAAAATTTAGTGGCAAGAGCGGGAATGAGAGCGCGTCCGCTGAACGCCTGACTAGCTCCGCCTGAGGAGATCGATGTGGTTAAGGATAAGATTACCGGTCGCCTGATTGCGGCAGCCCGGGTATTGGCAGGAGTGCCGCAGGGTGACTTCGCGGCCGCCGCCGGCTTGCCGTTGACCAAATTGCAGCAGCTTGAAGCTGGGGGCAGCGCTTTGGTGCCGCCGGGAAAGGAATTCACCGGGATAAAGGCCGCCCTGGACTATTTTGGGGTTGTAGTCCTCGACGAGGCCGACGGGATGGGTGCTGGCGTTCGGTTGAAATTCACCCGTCGCGATGTGCGTCAGCTCACTCGGCTGGAGTCTGAGGGTGGGCCGGTTGGCGCCGACGATGCTCCGTGACAGGCCCATATACGTTCGATCCCGCTGGAGGCCGGCTGCTGATTGCGGATGACCTCTCCAACACGGTTGAAAGTGTGCAGGCCGTTGCTGAAAAATTCGGCGTATGCAGGCCGACATTGTATAACTGGAAAAACCAGTTACTCGGCCCTGAGGCTCCCTCACCCATGAAACGCAAGAACTCTTCACCGGCAGCGCCAGAGCGAGAGGAGCTGGAGCGTCAGCTCGACTCCCTGCAACGCGACATCCGGCAACTGCAGATCGAGCGGGACCTCTTGAAGAGGGCCAATGAACTCCTAAAAAAGGCTTGGGCGTTGATCTGCAACTCCTGAGCAATCGGGAGAAGACACTGCTGGTTGACGCCCTCAAAGATCTCTATCGGCTGCCAGAGCTGCTTGCCCAATTGGGGCTGGCACGAAGTTCGTACTTTTACCATCGAGCCCGTGTGAAGATGGCGGACAAGTACCTCGCTATTCGTCACAGCATCAATGAAATCTTCGAGCTCAACCACTGCTGCTACGGCTACCCCAGGCTACAGGCGTCGCTGGCCAGGCAGTGCGTTACAATCTCTGAAAAGGTCGTCCAGCGGTTGATGAAACAGGAGGGCTTGGTCGTTGCTCAGCCAAAGCGGCGCCGGTACGGTTCCTATCTTGGAGAAATCAGTCCGGCACCTGAAAACCTTATCAATCGCGATTTCCAGGCCGAGGCCCCGAACGAAAAGTGGCTCACGGATATTACCGAGTTCCAGATTCCGGCTGGCAAGGTGTACCTCTCGCCCATCATCGATTGCTTCGATGGCCTGGTCATCAGCTGGTCCATTGGAACGCATCCAGACGCCGAACTGGTCAACACAATGCTGGATGCCGCCATCGACACTGTGGCTGGCGGGGATGCACGGCCCATCGTTCATTCTGATCGCGGTGCCCATTATCGCTGGCCAGGCTGGTTATCCAGGATTGGCGACGCGAAGCTGGTTCGCTCAATGTCCCGCAAGGGCTGCTCGCAAGATAACGCCGCATGCGAAGGCTTCTTCGGTAGACTAAAAACAGAACTCTTTTACCCTCGGGACTGGAAGGCGACCACGGTCGAGCAGTTCGTCATCGAAGTTGATTCCTACATCCGTTGGTACAACGAGAAGCGCATCAAGATATCCCTTGGCTCTCTTAGCCCAATCGAATACCGACAAAGTCTCGGCATTACGGCATAACCGGTCCAAGTTTTAGTCCGCACCCCCGGGATTGTCATTGAGAACTGACCCGGTTGGACGATAGTTTCCCGCGACGCAGGGGCGGTCAAGGGGCGCGCTCTTCTCCCATTATCTGATGACCTAAATAGTTCTCGCCCGGTATGCTCCAGGGGATAGGGTTGAGCTGAGGACCTCAGCCGAGCTGGAGCAGACGCCCCAGGACATCCTCGCGGCGCAGCATGCCTACCAGCTGGCCGGACCGCAACACCGGGAAGGATCGATGTGGCTCGGCCACGAACATCTCGGCCGCGGCAACAATGTCCAGGTCGGCTTCAATGGTCTTGACCTGGTCGCTCATCTGCTCGCCTACGTTCCCCCGCCATTGTCTGTAGTAGCTCGCCATCATGGCAGGACGAAAACAGTCCTTCTGGGTGAGAATGCCAACCAGGTCGCCCGTCGAATTCACGACGGGCGCCGATTCCTGGCCGTTCGCATGCAGCAGGCCTGCGGCCTGGCGGACGGGCATGGCAGCGTCGAGCGTCAGATATTCGATCTGCATGACACCAGAGACAGGGTCAGTCATGATTACCTGCCTCCCGCAGCTTTTTCGGGCAGGCCGCGCACCGGTCGGCGTCGGGGAGGCAGCTCATGCCGCCGCACGAGGATTGCAGCGGGCGCCCGCGCAGAATGAGGCCCAGTGCCAACCCGGCGGTGGTGAACAGCACGATAACCGGCGCAAAGATCATCTCCATGGCTGTCTCCTCATAGCAAGTGCTCGGCGAAGCGGTTGACGGCGACCCGCCGGAGCCCCGTCGACTCGTCGAACAGGAAGAGGGCGTCTATCCCGTGCTGCTGCGCCAACACAGGCCCGGCCGTGCCTGCCGCCATCAGCGCCGTGGCCCAGCCATCTGCCGTCATCGCCGCGTCGGCAATGACCGAGACCGATGCAGCCGATCCGACGACCGGCTCAGCCGTGCCAGGATCAATGATATGGCTGTAACGTCGCGCCCCCAGCGTGAAGCCGTTAACCTTGTTCCCTGACGTGGCAATGGCCCGCCCGTGGAGATCGACCACTTCGACGGCGCCAGTCGTTCCCGGGCGCGGGTCCTCGACGGCAACATGCCAGTTTCGGCCGCTGGGATGGTGGCCGCGGGCAGCGATCTCGCCGCCCAGATCGACGATAAAATCCTCTGCGCCATGCAATTGTAAAGTGCGCGCCAGCTGGTCGAGCGCGTAGCCCTTGGCGGTGCCGCAGAGGTCGAGGGTGAGCCCGGGATGCCACTTGCGCAGGGCGTCATCGGTAAGCTCGAAACCGGGGCGTTCGGCGGCAAACGCCCCGGAAATAGGCCCGAAGCCCCAGCGATGCACCAAGGGCCCGACCGCGGGATCGTAGCTGCCGGCGCTGTCTGATCGGAGGGCTAATGCGGCGGCGGTCACCGCATGCAGCTCGGTGTCGACCCGCACCGGATCGCGCATCTGCGTGTGGTTGAAATGGGTGACGGCGCTGTCGGCTCGCCACGGCGACATAAGCCGGTCGATCCGCACCAGCACTGCCTCCAAGGCTGGCCGTAGGTGGCCTGCGTTAGCCCGCTCAGGCAGCGTCACGCTCCACCCCGTTCCGAAAGCGGAGCCGTCCAGTACCGTAGTGGCGGCGGGGGAGCGGGCAAGGGCTGGCGCGGCGATGGCTGCTAGGCCAGCGGCGAGAATCAGGCGGCGATTTGGTCGGTGCAGGTTCATGCCCTCAGCTCCCGAAGTCGTCGTTGAAGATGGAATGCGGTTCGACCCCGAGCTGATCGAGCGCCGAGAGGACGGCAGAGATCATGACGGGTGGCCCGCACAGGTAGTATTCACAATCCTCGGGCGCGGGATGGTTGCCAAGCGCCTTAAGGAGCACTTCGTGGATGAAGCCAGTGGGTCCCTGCCAACGGTCGCCGGGCGCTGGATCGGACAGGGCCGCGGTCCAGTTGAAGTTGGGGTGGCCGCCGGCGAGCTGCTCAAACTCCTCGAAATAAAACAGATCGGCGCGGGCGCGGGCGCCATAGAAATAGGAGATGCGCCGCTGGGTGCCTTGCCCGAGTTGCTCATGGATCATGGCGCGGAGCGGCGCCATGCCGACGCCTCCGCCGATAAACACCATTTCGCGCTCGGTTGGCTGCCCGTGGAAGTCGCCGAACGGACCTGACACCTCGACGCTGTCGCCTGGCTGAAGTCCAAACAGGTAGGAAGACACTATCCCGGGTGGAATCTCGGTTTCCTGACCGGCGGGGGGAACGGCCAACCGAATATTGAACACGACCCGTCCTTGGTCCTCCGGCCGGTTCGCCAACGAGTAGGCCCGAGTCGTGCGCTCGGATGCCCGCGCACGCAAGCCTTCCCAGCCCGATATCCGCCAGGTAAGCTGGTGCTCCGCCTCGACCTCGAGGCGGGAGAAATCGCTCTCATAGGGTGGCGCGGTGAGCAGCATGAAGCCGCCGGCACGGAACTGGAGCTCATGCTGGGCGGGGAGGTCAAGCACCAGTTCGCGGATCAGCGGCGCCAGCATGCGGTTGCTCGCAACGGTACAGGCAAAGGTCTCCGCCGACAGGATTTCGGGGCCGACCGTCACATCAACCGAACCGCGTAGGTTGAGCTGACAGGCGAGCCGCACATGGGCCCGCCGTTCCTTGGCCGAGAGCAGGCCGCGCTCCGTGGAGCGCAGGTCGCCTGCGCCTACCCCTGTCACGATAACCCGGCACTGGCCGCAGGTGCCGCTGCCGCCGCACGCTGCGGGCACCGCGATGCCGGCGCCATGCAGCACCTCGAGCAGCTTGGCTGCGCGCTTGGCAGGGATGACCTGCCCCCCATTGACGCTGACGGACAGCGCGATGTCAGGCACCAGCAGGGACCGAGCCGCGAGCAGGCCAAGCGCCAGCGCCAGGATCAGGGCAATGATCAGCAGGCTGCCGAGTGCGACTTCGAGCATCATGGCAGCGCCACCTGGGCAAAGGTGGAAAAGCCCAGCGACATCATACCAGTGAGTATAAAGGCAATACCCAGGCCCTGCAGCCCTGCGGGCAAGTCGGCATAAACGAGGCGCCGGCGGATCGCTGACAGCATGATCACCGCGACGGCGAACCCGGTGCC
This sequence comes from Devosia sp. SD17-2, assembly GCF_029201565.1. Lineage (GTDB taxonomy): Bacteria > Pseudomonadota > Alphaproteobacteria > Rhizobiales > Devosiaceae > Devosia. Next base: position 1,981,659 of record NZ_CP104002.1, on the reverse strand, counting down.
GGAGCCGAGCCCGAACACGGCGCTCTCGGCCAGGTTGTAGTTCCTGTCGGCCATGAAAAGGCTGCCGCCAAGAATGGCGCAATGCACGGCCAGCAGAGAGAGGAACACCCCGAAGGTGGTGAACAGCGCCGGCAGGTAGCGGTCGAGCACCATCTCCACCAGTTGCACGGCCGCAGATACAACACCGATGAATGTCAGCAGCCGAAGATAGCTGAGATCGAGGTCCGGCAATCCTGCCCAGGTCCAGGCACCTGGTGCCAGCACAAACTGATAAAGCAGATGATTGACGGGGACGGTGACCCCCATAACGGCAATAACGGCAATGCCCAAGCCAACCGCGGTGCCGGGCCGCCGCGACAGGGCGAGAAATGTGCACAGGCCAAGGAACAGGGTGAGCGGCATGTTCTCGACAAAGGCGGACCGGATGAACAGGCTGGCAAACTCGTTCATGGTCCGGGATCCTTGACCCGGGTGAGGCCGAATTCGGACACTTCGACCTGCTCGCTCCGCCAGCTCCGAATGGCCCAAACGAGGCCGCCGAGCAAAAAGAACGCGCTGGGCGCCAGCAGCATCAGGTTGAGCGGCTCGAACCAGCCGCCCTGCTCCACCGTGGGCAGGACCTCGTAGCCCAGCAGTGTGCCCCGGCCGAACAGCTCGCGCAGGCTGCCGAGAATGATGAGGACGAGCGAATAGCCCAGACCGTTGCCCAGCGCGTCGGCCATTGAGGGAAAAGGCCGGTTGTGCAGGGCAAAAGACTCGGTGCGGCCCAGGACCACGCAATTGGTGGCGATCAGGCTGACAAACACCGAGAGGCGCTGGCTCATCTCGTAGAAATAGGCTTGCAGCAACTGGTCCACGACGATCACCAGCGAAGCGATGATGATGATCTGCATGATAAGCCGGATTGAGGACGGCAGATGATTGCGCAGCAGGCTGATGATTGCTGCGGCGCAAACGATGACACCGGTGGGCCCAGCAATAGGCGAGCCTGATATTCGAACCGACGCGTCCAGGCGCGATCAGCCGATTATAGCCGGCATAGCCATCCACCTGCAGGATGCCGCCAAAGCCCTGCAAGATCCGTTCGGCATGAAGGCCGCCTCGGCCGGGCGCGTAGGTGAAGGCAACACCGGGTGGCGCGGTGCCACTCCAGGGCCGATCATCGCGGGCTAGAGCCCAGAAGTAACCGGTCTTGGTTTTTCGGGTACCGGGATCGAGCACCGGCGCGCGAGTTTCGTCCATGAACAGCTTTGATGACCGCTTCAGATCCGCCAGCAGGGCATCATAGACCGGGCGCAGCTCGAAGGCGGCCCGACCAACCCAGTCGGCGAGGGTTGAACGGTCCAGATCAACACCCTGACGGCTAAAGATCTGGGCCTGGCGATACAACGGCAGGTGATCGGCGTACTTGCTGACCAGGACATGAGCGACCATGGCCTCGGTTGGCAGCCCGCCCGGGATCAACCGTCCGGGCGCCGGGGCTTGCACCACGCCGTCCGTGCAGAACCGGCAGGCATATTTAGGGCGACGGGTCACGATCACGCGGAACTGGGCAGGGATCACGTCGAGCCGCTCGGAGACGTCCTCGCCAATGCGGTGCAGGCAACCGCCGCAGCCACAGACCAGGCTTTGGGGCTCGATGATCTCCTCGATCCGCGGCAGGTGCTTGGGGAGCGAACCACGATTGGCGCTGCGGGGTTTGGCCGGCCGCCGGGCCGATCGGTCCTCGGCGTCCTCCTCGGCCTGGACAACCGCGATTGCCGTTTCCAGATCCTCCAGCGCCAGCTCGAACTGGTCTGGGTCGCTCTTTTCCGATCGACGCCCGAAGGCTGCCTGCTTGAACGCAGCGACCAGCTTTTCCAGTTGGGCGATCCGCTCATCCTTGCGCTGATCACGCACCTCCGCGGCGATCAGCATCGCCTTGAGGGCGGCAATATCGTCAGGAAGTTCGGCGGCATTGAGCATGACCAGAATCTACCAGATCAGGCGCCGCCGATCCCGCAGAAAGACAGGCCCTGAGTCATCCTGCCGCAGTTATTCGACCGCTTCTGGGGCCCGCGCTTCCACTGCCCGAACCCGCCGCCAGTCGAGCCCAGAGAACAGCGTCTCGAACTGCGCATGGCTCAACGTCATCACCCCATCCGTCACCGCAGGCCAGCTAAAGCTGTGCTCTTCAAGTCGCTTGTAGGCCATGACCAAGCCCGTGCCATCCCAGTAGAGCAACTTTAGCCGATCGGTCTTTTTGGCGCGGAACACAAAGACCGTGCCGGTGAACGGGTCCTCGTGCAACACATTCTTGACCAGCGCCGCCAGACTGTCGTGGCCTTTGCGGAAGTCGATCGGCTTGGTCGCCACCATGATCCGCACTCGGTTGGAAGGAAAGATCATGAGGCCGCCAGCAGCGCGTGGACCACCGAGGCAATCCGGGCCGCCGAAGCGCCTGGCTCCAGCCGAATGGCCACCGAACCCACCACGACCTCCGGCCCAGCCGACGCCACCGGCTCCGCTGACGTCACATCCCCAACAACCGGAGCGACCATCAGCGTCGCAAACTCTACCGCATCTTCTGGCGCCGGCAGCACCAGCTTCCCGTTCCGCGCAAGGGTTCGCCAAGAGCAGACATGGTTGGCCTTCAGACCATGCCGCGCCGCAACTTCACCAACGGTCGCCCCTGGACGAAGCGTTTCGGAGACAATCCGCGCCTTCACCTCATCGGGCCACTGCCGATTGCGCCGCCGTCTCCCGCCACTTGTGAGAAGCTCCAATGGAGCGTCCATGGAGAAACTCCCGCACTGACATCAACACATGCGGGATCTCACGGCCGACGAAAGGACGGAAGGTGGGGACGGAACACCGCTTACGATGAAGCCCGAGCAGCTCGAGATCGAGAAGCTGCGCCGCGAGGTCGCCAAGCTCAAGGCGGAGCGTGATATCCTAAAAAAAGCCGCGGCCTACTTCGCCAGGGACTCGATATGAGGTTCTCTTTTGTTGCGAAGTGTCAACGGGCGCCGAAGTTTCCGCAAAAGTGGGCGTTTAAAAATCCCCAGTTTGGCAGCGGTGGAAGTGGCGGGTGATCAGCCGTAGGTTTGATCGGACTGCTCCTTTGGTGGACGTCCGCGCCGTTTCGGGGCGATCTGTGGATTGGCGTGTGGACTGGCCCGCAGGTTTTCGGGGAGGAGATCAGCGTGCTGGCGCATGCGATAGCTTGAGCCCTCGATCTGGACCACGACGGCATGGTGCAGCAGGCGATCGAGGAGAGCCGTGGCAACGACAGGATCACCGAACACCTCGCCCCACTCGGCAAAGCCGCGATTGGAGGTGAGGATCATGGCGCCCTTCTCGTAGCGGGCATTAACGAGCTGGAAGAACAGGTTGCCACCCCCTGGCGTTGTTCCCCGTCAGCGCCCATGGCACAGATTCAGGGTTGAGCTTTAAGGAGTGTTTTGGTCTCGTCGTCTGACGAAGGAACCAAGATGACTGCTAAATCCCCGAGCACCAAAAAGCCTGCCGAGCAGGTGGTGAAGGACATTCGCCGGGCGACCCGACGGCACTTTTCAGCTGAAGACAAGATCCGGATCGTTCTCGATGGTCTGCGCGGCGAAGACAGCATTGCCGAACTGTGCCGCAAGGAAGGCATCGCGCAGAGCCTGTATTACACTTGGTCGAAAGAGTTCATGGAAGCCGGCAAGCGCCGACTGGCGGGCGATACTGCTCGTGCTGCGACCAGTGATGAGGTCAAGGATCTGCGCCGAGAGGCTGGTGCGCTCAAGGAATGCGTTGCCGACCTGACGCTGGAAAACCGTCTGCTTAAAAAAAGCATGATCGCGGATGGGGACGAGCCAGAATGAGATATCCCGCATCCGAAAAGCTCGAGATCATCAATCTGGTTGAGCAGTCGCACCTGCCCACAAAACGCACTGCAATTGGACGATCCTGAACAGCGGGCGGCGCTACAAGCAGAGGTGGCAAGCCTGCCAGCAGAGCTTGTCGACACCGCCATGGGCCTGTTTGAACAATACGGCACGCCGGATGTCGCCGAAGCGTTGGTGGAGGGTTACCTGCAGGCCATGTATTTGGCTGCCGAACCCTATGTCGGTGCTGATAACGCCAATGCGTGGATGGAAGAGCATAGGCAGATCGGCCTTTCCGAAACCTATGGGGAAAATACGTTCCTGATCTTTGCAGCAATCCTCGGTCAGTTCCCCCCACACTCACGCGGTGCCTATATCGCGGCGATCTCCACACCCGAATACATCGCCTACGAACAGGCGGCTGCTCTGGCGATGAAGACCACCTACAATGCCGCCATTGAGCGGCTGCAACTGGGCCTTCAGCTTCTTCAATGATCCGCTGGTTCTGCTTTCGGGCAGACGATGGAGTGGATTGAACGCGGAAATGGGTCGGTAGCTCACCTCCCGGCTGTGATCTTGCGGGACTCGCATACGACACCTAGCGTGTACCCAAGGCACCTCAGCTATTCCGCCGTGACCCCGGCTTCCAGGGGAATGCCGTGCCCCTTTAGCCAGCGGACGACGTCCCGGCGTGCGCCAAGCCACGCTCACTGAGGATGGCGGTGTTGTAGCCGAAATAAAAGCCTTGGAAGGTCCCGCCCGTTGTCGTCCTGGCGTGAGGAGAGGCACCAGCCTCCAGGAGGATCAGGATGGCCCGGCCATTGTTGACGCGGGCAGCGGTGATCAGCGGTGTGTCGCCATTCGGACCCGTGGCGTTCGGGTCCGCAACGGCCGCCAACAACATTTCGAGCTTCTCAACAGGATAATACCGCGACAGCAGGGCGTCGTCAATCAGGGTCGACACGGTCAGGTCGAGTACATTGGGATCAGCGCCGTGCGCAATCATGATCTCGAGCAGCTTCAGATTGTCGGCAAAAGCGGCGCGGTGGACGGCCGTCTTGCCGCTGGGGTCTATCCAATGCGGATCCGCGCCGGCAGCCAGCAAAGCCTCAACTTCCGCCAAGTTTTCCCGGAGGACGGCCTTGGGCAATTCGGCGTCGAGACCCTCCTGCGTCGCAGGCAATGGAGCACTGGTGGCGGGCGCCGGGGGCAACATCTCGAATACCAGTCCTACAAGAAAGCACAGGAGGATTATTGAGATGAGTGCCCTGAGACCTTTCAAGCGGAACCAGCCAGCCATTCTTGCTCTCCTAGCAGCATCAGAATGCCACCGCCCGGCAGTCGGTCTGGCTTAGCCCGAGGTCCTCAGGCGTGACGTTCAGCAAGGGCGTGGGGCGGAAGGCGCTCGCCAGCTCTTCCGGGTCGCCGGTTTCGAGCGCCGCGACGCGGGCGGCGTGTACTTCAGCAATGGCATCGAGCTGGTGCAGGAACTCTCTCCATAGCGCTGCGTCCGGTTTAGCTGCCGTATCGATGGTCCTGAAGGCTTCAGCCGTTTGCTGCCACTCGGCGTGCAGAGCTTTTGCCGCGGCCAGCAAGGGCGCGCGATCACCATCGACTTCGCTGAGGGCGAGCACACCTCGCATGATGATCGTGGCGTCATACGAGTAACGCGCGGCACGGCGATCAACGATCTGCGCGCAGACCCGCGCCGCAGCGTTGATGAACTCGGCCCGAGCAGGCGGCACCCCGGGGCTCGAGAAGACCAGCTCGCAATCCCGGCCCAAGAAGCCTAGAGCGAAAAGGGCCTGCTCCAGTACCTGGGGGTCCGTTGCTGCATCGCGCTTGAGCCGGTGGGGCTCGAAGCGCCCCGAGGTGAGTGCCTCTATACGCCTATCAAGCAAATCGATCTCGCCGGCACCTATGCCGAGAAACAGGTGCCACTCCGCAGCCAGTTCCGGCTCCTGCGCAGACCGTTCCGCCATGCCTGCATGGGTTATCACCAGATCGTTCCGCTGACGCTGAAGGACATCGATGAGCTGAGGCCTCTCAGCCGCTTCGGGCAGGCTCTCGGACCGCACTACAGCGCTGATGATTGCTACAGCGGCCTTCTGGCCCTCCTCAAACAGCGCATGGTCGCGTTGCTCGATGAGACTACGGCACAGGGCATTGGTGCTGCCCTCCCACTCCGATGCGGCCACCAAACCGCTCGCGCCGGTCAGATTGGCCGCCCAGAAGCAAACTGCAAGGAAAGTCCTGATCTTCATAAGTTCTGGCTCCAGGATTGGCGGCAATGTCGTTGTGGGCGAGGCCTAGTTGCGGGCTGTTACATAGGAGACGAACGGCACGGCACTATTCTTGGTGCAGCAGGGAGCCCGATGCCGATCTTGAACCCAAAGTGTGCAAAAGCGGAGGCGGAGGAAGGCTCTCCTTGCGAGGGACGACGATGTAGGTTTGCATGCTGGTCACTTCCGTTATGATGTCGCCGATGTGAACAGAATTTTCGAGTGACCAGTGAGGTTACCTTGCTAAAGGAAGCGGCGGCAGCTGACGGCCCGGATGTCGATGAATTAGTGGTCCGGTCGCAGCGCGGTGACCAGCAGGCGTTCAACCGACTTATCGCTTCGCAATACCATTTCATCTTCCGAGTCGCCTTCCGCGTGCTGGGTCACAAGAGCGATGCCGAGGACGTTACGCAGACCGTGTGCCTGCGGCTCGCCACGAGCCTCTCCAGTTTCGATCACCGCGCGAGCTTCACTAGCTGGCTATACCGGGTCACCATGAACGTGGCTCGCGATTTCCTGCGCGCGCAGGGGCGCCGCAAGAGGCTGGTCGATGGCGCAGCCATCCTGGCGTCCGAACATGTGAATGCCGAGCAAGATGCGCAGCGACCGGTCGAGGACATCTGGTCGGTTGTGCGCTCCCTCCCCGAAAAGCAGCGCGACGCCGTTATCCTGGTGCACGGGGAAGAGCTCAGCCAGGAAGAGGCTGCTCGCATCATGTCATGCAAGAAGGTGACTGTGGCCTGGCACCTGCACAATGCGCGCAAGACACTGAGGGATCTGCTATGAACCGGCCCGTGTCACACGATCCGCTCAGCCGACTTCCCCCCGATCGCATTCCGGAGCCCTCGCCCGGCCGCGTAAAGGAAACCATAGCTGCGGCGCAGCAGCTTTTTGCCCGCCAACCCGTGCCGATGCCCGGCAACCATAGGCCGGGGCGGCGCGTCTTTTTTGGGCGCACCTGGATGGAGGCGATTCTTGGAGCCGGACTCGTTTCCACCGCTTGTGTTTTGGCCCTCGTGCTCTCGCCGGCCTTCCTGATGACGCCCCCGGCTCCTGAGCCCGAACCGGTACAGGCTGGACCGATTCGCACCGAGATGATGGTCCCGCCCCAAGGCGTGCAGCCGCTCGATCTCGACATGATCGTTGACCTTGAGCCTTACACGAACGGCGAGTTGCGGCTGGGCGTGCGCAATGCCGATGACCGCTTTGCGCTCTACCATGTCGATGAGCAGGGACTCGAACAGCAATTGCTGGGAGGGCGCAAAGGGGCCGCCGAAACAGTCAGCATCTCCGATGCCGTGTTGGCGGAGTGGGATGGCGAGCAGGTGCTGGCGGTACGCTCCGGCTTTGGGGATTTGCAGCGTTGGGATGCCTTCGTCGATACGAGGTTCGGATTTGAACTGTCGGCCGCACTCAGCCGTCAAATATGGGACGCAGCCGATGCCGCGGAGGTCGAGCGGCGCCTCGCAGCAGCGGTTTCCGGCGGCTAGACAGGCTAATCGATCAGGCGATCGCGATTTCCGTTCCGGCGGCACGTGGCAATGAACTCTGCCGCGGAGGCCGGATCGTCACGAAAGCGCGTGAATTCGTCCGGATCGATGCGAAAGTACGCTTCGTATTCGGCGAGGTGGTGCTGCCCGTCCTTGGTGATGGGCGTCGACAAGTAGTGAGCGCCGGTCTTGTTGTCGAAACCAAGGGTGAATTGTTGGATTCGATACACCACAACATCGGAGAAGCGCTGATCTGGTGACGCGCCCTTGCGCAGGGCGGCGTTCAAAGCAGCCGCCAAGGCCTCGGCATCCTCATTGTCCAGCGGCCCGATGAGCCGTCCGCCCAGGCGCACAGAGGACTTGCGGCTCCTGATCGTTGCGTAGCCGCCGCTAGAATTTCCATTCACACCATAATTCTTGTGGGTGCGATGATGCACCTCGGCTGCCGGACCGCCCTTCTTGTCTCGGGCAAGCTCGAACGAAACGGGCAGCGGGGTCGCGAACCTGACGCTGATGATACCCGGCAGAATGGTGATCCGCCGCGGCAGCGCATTCGACATCTCCCGCAGAGCTGCGACGAACAGGACCGCGAAGCCACAGCCCATGATCGCGACGCCGATCCAGAATTCTGCAGGAGGAACCGAGCCAGATGCTTGCTGCCCCCAGAGCATGACCCCAATTCCGAGCAAGGCAATGCACGTGGCGGCGAGGCACACGCAGACCAGCAGTGCTTGCCGCCCGATCGTACCGGGGGCGAGCTCAGGGCACTGGATGATTTCGGTGCGGTTACCGTGCTCGGTCACCACCACTGCCATGACGCACCTCCATAACCATGTTCCAGCGTTTGTTTGCGATGCCGGATGCTCCCGTCCCGCGGCGTCACTCCTCCTCGCGCTCCCAATAGACCTGACCGCGGATCAGCAATTCTTCGGGCGATGCGGGATCGCCGCCGTCGATCATCGCGAAGAAGTGCCGCTCCTGCCCGTCCGGACCGTCGATGATCATGGTGAAGTTCTCGAACCGGTAGGTCAGGCGCTGAGGCGCTTCGTCGCCGGGCACCACGGTAATGAAGGAACCGGCGAAATTGCCTGCAATGAAACCGCCGCGCGTATAGGTAACGGTGCCATCTGCGCTGAACACATATTCGCGGTCGCTACGCGCGCCGCCACTGGCTATTTGCAGATAGTAGAAGGCGCCCTCCAGCCGCTGATCAGCGGGCATCGGCACCAGGCGTTGTGCTTCCGACAGATCGATCTCCTCGCCTTGGTCGAGGCCCCCGGACCGGACCAGCATGACCTTGCCCCAGTGATCGGACCAGGTGAACCAGCGCTCCGGTTCACGCTGCCGCGAGAGGCCTACGTTCAGGTCCGTGAAGGCAAAATCCCACTCGTGGCGGTAGGCCGTTCCATCCCGCAGCAGCACATAGATGTCCTCCTGGCGGTCGATATAGCCGTTACCGAACCCGTCGATGCGGTTCGCGAAGTCGGCCGCGTAGAGCACGCGATCGACTTGGTTCATGGCCAGCCCGGCATTGGGACCGGCGAAAGCCTCAGTGAACTCCAGCGGGCGGAGCATGAGGCCGGCACTGTCGTCAATGGCAGGGGCCCCATTGGTGGGCTTGGCGTTGGAAACACGGCAATCGCCGAGATTGATGACGCCACCGACACGTTGTTCCAGTACCCAGCGGGGTGATCCGGTGATCACCACATCGGTGCCGAGGCCCGCAGCGAATAGATTTTTGTCACGTTCCGTGGCGAAGTCGCTGCAGCTCGCCTCAAGGCTCGACTGCCAGTCACCGCGCCACTCCCGCAACTCGTCGTCCGAGACAATGCGACCGCGCAGATGCAGTTGGCCCTGAGCTTCCAGCCATTGGAGAAGATACTCTTCGCGCGCTTCCCTGAGATGACGGTTGTCCTCGGCACTGGCCTTGGTGCCGATGGCTTCCATCACTGCGAGGGAGCGTGTCCATAGGGTCGCGAGCGGCATGACGCCAAGCTCGTGGGCTTCAAAGGCGGGCGCAGGAGCTTCGGCAATCTCGATGCCAAAGTCCTCGGCGTTGCGGGAGAGGCTGCGGATTGAGCTGGCGAGGTCCAACATTTCCTCATTCAGTTCCTGCGCCAGGTCGTGGCACGGCGAAGCATCTGCTTCGATCGCGGTAGCGACTTCTTCCCGGGCGCTCATCGCGTAGGCGTCGAGCTCTGTCCCGAGGCCATCGTAAGCGGCGATGGCGGCGGCCAGGACCTGATCATAGGTTGGCAGGTCTACCACATGCGCCCAGCCCGCCATGAAGTCGCTTCGCGCTATTCTGCTGTCGGGGAAGCGCTCGTCGCAGACATCCACAATAGCGCGAGCCTTGGTGACGGATGTTACGGTATTCCCCATCAATTCGGCATATTCCGTGGCCTCATCCGCCTGTGCCGGCCCGAGCACGAAGAGCATGGCGAGCGCAGCGCCGGCAATGCGGATCGCAGGCTTCCGCTGGTGCCGCACCGATGCCGCCGAGCAGCAGGCGAAAGTTTTAAATTCGGACAATGTGCATCCCTCCCGCTGTTCTTCGATCTGCGTCCTCAGCCGCTCAGACCCACCCCGAGTCTTCATCGATTTCTCCGGGTCGGACCAGACAAGCATAGGACGCTACTCTTCCCCCTGCTCTTGGGCCTGAAAGTGAAAAGATATAGCGGCCTCCTGGCCAATACTGACCCGAGCCAACCCGTCTTACCTGCATCGGAACTTTCAGGGATTTGCGCCATGACACGTCACCTTTGCACCCTTTTCGCGGCGGCCTGCTGCCTCCTCACCGCCCCGGCGGCCCTGGCGGACGGCTTCGCTTCCGCCCAGACTGGCGGCTTTAGCGAACTGAAGGTCGGAAAAACCAACATCCTTTGTTACCAGGAGCCTTGCCCCTGGAACGGGGTCTTACCCGCCGATGAACCCCTTGCTCCGCATGAGACGCTCTGGAGCGGCGACATGCCCCCTCCCCTGAGTGGCGCGAGCGAGGATCGTGTCCATATTCGCGAAAATTATCGCGAGCATTGCACGCTGATCAGCGGGCGCTTCCGGCAGGGTTTTCTCGAAGTGGCCGAGATCCTTGGGCCCTGCTGAGCTCGGGTTTCCACCAACTTACTGTTCCGGGAACACGGAACCGAACGGGGCTGCGCCGGAGGGATCCTGGAGGCAGGGCGTGCTGAAATAGCCGACAATGTAGCGGTGAGGATCGCGTTTGAAGCCGGAGTCGAGGCTATGGCTTTCCCCGCTTGAGGGATCCAGGGCCGCGATGTTGACGCCGCCATTGTCCAGCACGCGGTCCCGAAATATCTCCCAGCCACGCTCTCGCCAGTCAGCCACCGCCGCGGTGAGAACAGCCCCTGCATCACCGTTTTCGGCCGCGAGGCGGACGCCAACCCACACGGCATAGATATCGTCGCGCATCTCGCCCCGCGCACCCTGGCAGCGATTGATCCGGACCTCGAAGCGCTCGCGTTCGACCGGCAGGTCAGCAATAAGTGCTTCCACCTTTTCTGCGAAAACGCCAGCAGCATCATGGCTTTCTCGCAGCTCCAGCTCTGTCTGGGCAGAAGTGGGAATCATAGGCAAACAAAGGACCATGGCGAGACCGGCGATCCCGGCTCGAATGGTTGGCCAACCGAAGTAGTATGATCTGAACATGCTGGTCCTGTCCTTGCACGCCCGGGAAAGTGGTACGCTACCTATTAGACGACTGCGTCTGGTCAATGCTTGGCCCTGGGCACCCAATAATGCTGTTCAGCGACCAATCATGAACTCTGGCGATCGTCTTATGATCAGGCAACATCAAAAAGGGAGCAGCGGCGATGCGGAAGACAGTGCTGACCATAGTGGCCGCGGCAGCCGTAGGGCTCTTTGGTGCGGGGTTCTATGGCTTGGTTCTGCGCGAGGAGCCTGTCGCCACGGGCGAACTTGTGGAGGCGCTGCTTGAGGAAGCCGACGAGAACAAGCTCACCGAGGTCTTTGCGGGATACGTGCCGATCGAGGCCGGTTTAGAGCAGCAGGCCGCCGTGCTGATCGCCAATGGATTTCGCTGTGGCGTTCGCCCGTCCAATGTGGAGGGCAGCAGATACCTGACTTGCGACCGGCCCAACGAGGGCACGGGCTATTGTCGCGGCTTCCAATTCTTTAGCTACCAAACCAAGGCCGGCGAGATCATCGAGGTCCTTGGTTCCGCCTTCGATGGCGAACGCCACCGGAATATACTTGGCCGATGCGAGAACTTCCGCCAGAACTTCTTCGAACTGGCGGATGATCTCGATAATTTGGAACTGGCCGCCGAACCTTAGCGGGTCAGTTCCAGATAGCCGTCGCGCAGGATGGTCATCATGTCCATCTGCTGGTGAATGTCATCCACCATTTCGCCCATGGAAAAGCTCGTCATGCGCGCAGAGCAGTCTTCAGGCGCCGGATTCGGCCGGCGCACTTGTTCGGCATTGGCAAGGATTTCCGCCTGTTGCTCCTGGGGCAGCACGGCAAACAATTGCTTTATGTCGTCATAATCGACCCGATAGCGGCCGTCGTGACAGACATCGGCATAGGCCATGTGCCGATGCGCCAGGTCGAGCGTTGACCGGCCGCGGGCCCGAAGGTCACGCGCCACACCTTCCACGTCGCCGCGTTCTACGATGTTCGCAACCAGGTTGCGGTTGGCCTCGCTGAGGCCTGAATAGGTCAGCGGTGGCAGATCCGGATCGGGGTTAAACCACGCCGCCGGCCGGACCAGATCAAGGGACGCTGCCAATTGTAGCAGGCAGACCAGTGCGGCAAGGCCGGCAACACCCTTGCTCACCAATGCCTTGTGGCCGCGCGACAGCAAGGTCCGCGCCGCAAGGCCGAGGCCGACAAGCGCCAAAATAGCGCCAACGAAGTTGAACTGCTCATCCCGGACCACCGCCCCATTGATGGTGACGGTCTGCGAACTGCCGACAAACAGGAAAAAGGGAATGACCCCGAGTGCGAGTGCAATAATCGGGGTCTTGAGGCCGGAAACACGGAAGGCTGAAGTCATGGAGAGATACTCACCGCAGGAAAGGACAGGTTCGCCAATGCGTCGATCGCCTCGCTACGCATGGCGCCGAGGCCGCTCATGAAACTCGTGGCGCCATCCTGGCCATAGCCGCGGCGGCTGATCCCGACGAGCGCAACCCCTTCTCCATCCCCAAGGGTCTGATAACGATATGCATTCCATTCCACGATCACCGGATCGGCCTCAAGGTCGCTGACCAGGAAATCGAGCAGTATCTCTCCAGTCGTGTCGTTTCGCATTAGGTCGTAGTTGAGCACCGGGTCCACACCCTTTCGGGCTTCCAGAGACTGGACCTGCGATGCGGCTGCATCCATCGGCGTAAGAGCGCCGAAAACGGCCTCGACCAGGATCATGTCCTGGTAGGTCTCGACCTGCTGGCCTGCCGGTACATATTCCTGCTTGAAGTAGTTTTCCGAAGGTTGCGAGGTCCAGGCCAGAGCGTACTCCTCGCCTTGGAATGGGATCGGGCCGGGCACACCGAGCAGGTCCGACTGCGCAGAGCTGGGCATCAACATCAAGGCGGCAATAGCCGCAACACCGGTCGTTGTGAGGATTGGTCGCAAGATGGCCTCCAAACTGGTTTTGTGAGTAAGACGCAATCTGGCCCCATAGTATTGGCCAAGACCAAGTCTTTTTTTCCAGCAGGACCAATAGAGGGGTTCGCCATTGCGTCTCAATATGGACGCTCCCCAGGAGACGAGGCCATGTCCGCACTGCGTTCCGAAGTCTTGCCAGCTATCCAATTGCCTCATCCGATAAAAAGGACGAGGGTGGCCGCGGCAACTATGTTGGCGAGCGCAGTCTTTGCCAGTGGGTCTGTTGCCGACACCCTGCCCTCTGGAATGGATGGGCTCGTCGTGGTCGAGCTGACGCGGCTGCCCCCGGCTCCGCAGCCGGTCGAGCCAGCATTGTGCGATCATCTGCTGGTGGAGCCCCGTACCGCTGGCGGAGCGAAGGCGAAGGCGCTCGGCTGGGCCGTCACCGGCGAGGTGTCGCTGAAGGGGTTTGACGTGGTGAGCTTCGTTGGCGGGGTTGAGCCCGGCACCAGCGGTTCATGCCAAACGAGCGATGGCAATGTAGCGCTTTTCGATGGCGAGCAGTTGCACTGGCTGGTTTATGGCGAAAAAGGCGCGGGCGCTCGCATCGGGAGCATTCAATCATTCGAAAACGCGGCTATTCGGATCTGGGACGGCGAATTTCTTCCGCAGCCGATTGCAGACCTGCATGTCGATAAAGGCGGCGCAATATCCCTGGTGGCGCTGGCCGATGTGGAGCAGTTTTGCGATGGCCAAGCGGCAGTGCCCAACATCTATGGCATGCCGATCGCGTCGGCGCGCGAGGAACTGGCTTCGGCCGGTTGGGGGCCGATTCTAGGCATCCACCCCGGCGAGCCGGCCGATACGCGCGCCGAGGCACTGAAGGCCAGCGGCATATACGAAGTGCAGTCGTGCTCCCCGACGGGCTTCGGCTCTTGCAGCTTCCGCTATAGCGGGCAATTTGCGGAATTGTCGGTGGTGACGGTGGGAGAAGGGGCCGGATTGTCCACCCCGGCAGTAGCCCGCTACGACGTAGCATGCGCTATTCCGGGGGTAGGCTGATCAAGCGGAGGCAATCACTACTCCGGGCAGCGACCCCAGACCTCGATCTCGGCCGCGGTTCTGATGACCATGACATCCGCCCCCGGGAGCCAGATCTCCTGACCGCCCTGGAGCGCGGCTTTCATTTCGGCCAGTGCTTTCTGTTGCTGATCCTGGGGCGCATCTTCCAGTCCATAAATGGAGAGGATGTAGTCGTCCTCAAGAACGGTGCTGAACATGCGTCCACCGTCCACGGCTACAAGGTCGAACGAACCATGGTCCACGCCCGTTGGTGAGCGCTGATCAATATGGATTCGATCAGGGCCGGTCACGGAATAGGTGACGATGTTCTCCCAGTCGTCGGCGCACAGCCGATCAATGCTCCGCGCCAGGCTTTCGCGGGACGCCCGGTCTTCCAGCTCCCAATCCCGGATGGTGTTGTTCAGCGTGAACCAGCGGCCAGCAAGACCTGCGACGATTTCGGATGCGGGCTCTGGGCCGCCCAATGGCTGCACCTCTCCGGTTGCAACAAGCGGAGCGATCCTGTCGATCTGCTCGGCAATAAGTTCGGTGGCAGCGACCTCCGAGACGGACACCAGCACCAAAGCGGCAGCGGCGACGCGCAGCGGGTTCATCTTAGATTCTCCTTGGAATGCGAAAGCGGACGGGCGGGCGCTCTCAGGCCCCGAAGGGATCGAGTACCATCAGTATGTAGCTCATGGTGCCGATAAAGGCTGCTAGGCAGAGCCAGATGAGGGAGTGGAACAGGTTCACCAATGGCCATTTCATCCAGGCGCTCAGCCCCTGCAGCGTGACGAGGGCAAGATAGGCTGACGGATAAAGGATGAGCGCGGAGAGGCCGAGGCTGAAGATAGCTTCATCCGCTGTGCCGGCAAAAGCCGATGCGCCCATGATCCACATCAGCAGCAACGGCATCGCCGCCATTGCCGTCAGCAGTGGTGGCAGGACTAACAGCGTCTGGACCAGCCGGGACTGGCCATGCCCGCCCGCCGCTCGAGACGCTCGGCTGGGCCGCAGGAACGCGCCGCCCGTGGTCACGACGCCCTGCCGATCTGCACGACTGTGAAGTCACGCCGAAGATAGGCATCAAACATGGCCTGGAAGATTGGATTGGCCGAGCCAGCGGCACTGGTGCCGGTCACCTTCAGGGTTGCTGCGCAGAGGCTGTCCGGCGTTTCTACGTGGGCGGTTTCCAGGGCGCCTTGCGCCGCCTCCGGCATGGTATCGGTCCAGCGCTGCGCCATCTGTTCGGCGGCGCTTTCTGCAATGGCGCAGTCGCTATAGCCCAGGGAGATCAGAACAGCGGGCTGCTCGCCCTGCACATCGGCGATCAAGCCGCCGAAATAGGCTGGGATGCCCTCCGTTCCGGCTTCCAGCTTGGCCTCGAGTTGCTCGCGCGCCCTGTCCAAGTGCAGGTCAATGGTGAGCAGCGCATCGAGATCAAGCCCCCCGAGCCCGAAGACCGGCGAGATTAGCATGGCTTGCACCAGCAGCCCGTCTCCGAGTGTCTCTTTTAGCCCCTCAAGGGCCGCGCTGACAACTGCGCTTTCGGCCATGTTAGGCCCCTGCCCGAGCAGCACCGGCAACGGGGTCGGCACGGGTGCCTGAATAACCGCATCGCCCTTTGCCGCAGCGAATGTGGCTGCCCCGACCCGGCTGCGCCAGGGATCGGCAATATTCATCTTGGTGGGATCGATGGCTAGCGGCTCGCCATTGCCGATCACGCCATCCGGGTCGACAGGATCGAAGTCGGCGGCATCGAGCGCCGCGATCAGGGACGCAGCAGCGTCCTCGTCTTTGAGCCCCCAGATGGTAACGGTCTTGGGAGCGTCGCCGAAGCCTGCGAGGTAACGAAGGTCCTTGAGGTCAACAAATGACTTTTCGTTCCAGGCGTCGGGGCCGTGCGTCTGCAGCGTATTGTAGGGCGGCAGCATGCCGCCGACCATCGCACGCGCCAGCACTGTCCTGTTGAGCCCCTCGGCGCCGGCCAAGTCATGGAACGCCGCCATGTCCACGAAGCTGAACTGGATCGCAGCGGAGGTGTTCAGCACTGTGTCGGGCAATTTCGCTAGAGAATTCCGTAGCGGCTCGACACCTTGAGCAAGGACGGGAACACTGGCCATCAGCAAGATGGCAGCGGCGGCAGAAAGGCGCATGGTTCTACTCCCTTGAGTTATCTTTGCAGGTGAGACGCGCGATTGAGGGCTGATATTGGTAGAGAGACGAGTTTCTGTGTCCTGGAATCTGCGCCGACCGATAACGATCCCCCGCCTGCGTCCAAGGGATGGCGGTCGATCGCAAAGAACAGGCGGCGTGCCTTAGCGCAAAGCGCCGTCGTGATTGCCTGCCAGAGCATCAATCAACCGGTGCGGCACGGTCAGCTCCCACCAAAGGGCATCCGCATTCTCCGCCATGTCGGGTAGCGGCTTGATAAGGCTGGTCCCGGCACAGTTGGTCACATCCTGATTGCCGAGGGGCTGGCGCGGCGCTGGCCGGATGGCCGCGAGTGGTGGTGCCACTAAACTACGGGCGCTGTCGTGTGGGAGTATCGGAGGTCGCCCGCAGCTCACCGCCAGAAGACCGCAACAAACAACATCAGGGCGAGCAAAAGGATGACGATAGCTGGAATGAATACGATTGGACCCAACAGAGGGTTTTTCTCGGTATTGTCTTCGTGAGCGCGGGGCTCCTCGGGTGGAGACATGGTGCGTTTCCTTATCCTGTAAGGACCGAACTTTGGGTAGCTACGCAAGTTGCAATGAATCGCGTTTCTTCACTTTTGAGCAAATTAGCACAGGTTTGCTTGACGCATATTTGAACGTATATTTTGATTGAGCCTGCGGACAGGAGGCCAAAATGGACCAGTCAAACTTGGTTCACGAAATTACCGTCGAGTACGACGGCAAACGTTTGAAAGCGACCTATTTTCTCGAAGGCAATGCCATTCACGCAATGGTCGGTGATAAGTCCTATCGTTTGGGCGCGGGCGAGGTGCCAGTGGACACAGTCATTCGATCTTTTCTTATGGAACAGCTGGCTGGCGACGGCGATCGCTTGGAACTTTCTGGAGATGAGCGCCTCCGGCGAACTTTGTGAAGGGGAATGACAGCCCTCTAGCGCTTGTCCTTTAACTGCCTCGCCACCTCTTCTGCGATCTCGCGGTCCCGTTGCCCTTCTGCAGCTGCTTCTCATACGTCTGGACCAAGTGATGAATGCCCTTGGACGTTTCCTCGAGGCCGATGTTGGTGCGCAACATCTGCTGTATGACGAGCCCAACGCTCTCCACCAGCTCCTTTACCGGCCCCATATCGGCGAGCTGGCCGGAGACAGCGACTCCTGCGCCTCGGCGCCGGTCGGGCCTTCATTCTTCCCGAACACCTTGGACCATGCGGCAAGTACGGCGGTGGCAATGGCGAAGGCCGCGCCACCGAGCCATTGAAAATCAGCGGGTATGCTGTCCATTAGTCCCTGCCCGTCCTACGTCTCTCCAGGCGTGAACACACACCAGAAGCTTAGAGCCAGAGGCAGCGGATAGATGCCGCTCCCCGATGTTTGGGCAGTCATAACCGAGGTGTAGACCAGGAACGAGATCACGGCCGCAGCGGCGGCCATGCAGCCTCGCACCACGGGCGAATAGCGCGAGTACCAGGTATTGGCGAAGGTGCCGTTGATAGCAGGCCCAAGAGCCACAAATCACCAACGGCGAGGCAAATGGCGCCCCAGACTTCCTCGGAGGCGATGCGGAACATGCCTTCCCACGTTGCCGGGTTCGCCCATGCTGTGCCATCGCCGGCAAGGTTGAAGCGCCAGAAGGTCAGCGCGGCCGCCATAATCTCTTCGACGAACCGAGCCTCGAAGTGGGCGCACACACCCGTTGCGATGCAGATGAACATGCCGAAGCCCGAAACCATAAGAAAAAGCGACCCGAGTAAAAAAGCATAATATTCCTTTCCGTCCCTTTCGGCATTTCCTGGAGAAGGACTATTGTAGCCTCGGGCTCGGGGCGTTTTGACTTAGCACCGCGGCTGGCCCGGCTTCACTTCCCCCGGCGCGGCCGGGCCACTTCTCTATTTCTGTGTTAGCCGTTCCCAGTGCGCGCGGGGCTTGGGCGCTACGGCCGCAACCGCATCTGCCTTGCGCGCAGCGGAAGACCCCTTCGGCAGCTCCGCCTTCTTCCCGTCCGTTGTAAAAACCTGGGGGGCCACCGTGGCACGGTAGGATTGCCACTGCCTCTAAAGAAAATAGCCGAGGCCTAAATAGGCAGAGACAGTCAGGCCCCCGCCCTGACCCGTGAAGATGGTGCGAACCGTTTCCTGCATGGCAGGCGGATGGAGCGGTAAATCGGGACGAAAACGCCGGCAGAGGGAGCAAGCTCCTGAACACGGCGCCAGAGCCAACCGCGGATGACGTTCTGGGCAATAGCGGCTGCAATGCTGGTGATCACAGTGTTGGCCTCCTAGAACCGGACAAAGAAAAAGGCCGCGGCAAGGGCGGCCAGTATGATGATTGCGGCGATGACGCCGGCGGGTTTGAAGTCGCCGGGCTTGGCGGGCTCATGGAGGCCGCTTATGGGTAAAGGTGAGGGCGTCGGCGCGGGAGAGGCAGAAACGCCACGAGCGGGCTGCACCATTTCCCTGAGCTTCATCAGGATCGGCGCTACGCCCAACTGTTTGTCGACGGGGTTGGGATCGAAATTGCCATCGGCCACGTATTTGCCCTTGGCGTATTGGACGGTGCCGGCCCAGAGGTAGGGCGATGGCAGGCTCTTGTTACGATAGGCCAGGCCGTTATACGCCTCGAGCCTATCCAGCGTATTGCCGATCGACCAGTCCGTGTTCTTGGCAACGTAGGGGTGGCAATCAGCGATGGCGTCAACGGCGGCCTCTTCCCAGCTTTTGAATGGCCCCCTTCCCGCCGGAATCAGAGTGGTTTTCTTGCCGGTTCCGATGATCTTCTGGCCGTTGTGTAGGACGCCTGCGAAATCGCCGGAACTCTCCCGATAGTGGATCACGCCGATAACTTCCCAGGGAAACGGCAGTGGCTTTTGACACGAGCTCATAGCGGGAGCGGTTAGCCGCAATCTTCGCCGCCTGAGCATTGATGGGCGTAGAGCGCTTGAATTGGGCGCCGTGCCAGCGCTCCGCGTGGTGATCGCCATGAAGGCCTCCTGTGAATTGATTTGTGGGCTTTGTGATTGCGTGCCCAAATACGCACCTCTTGGGAGGCAAGTAAGATGGACCGGCTGCTCTACGGCTTAGTTGCGTTGTGCTTTCTAATCGGCTTGGTCAACTCTCTAGCCTTGATTTCCTTCATATGACCGCGAACAGCAATTCACGGCCGACAACGCGTCAGCGAAGTTGTTCGTGGCCATGAGGGCCTCTTGTCTATTGGGAGATATAACGATCGTTCAGGCGCCCAATGCGCCCTAGGTCACATACCCATTAACGGGATTCCCAAAGTGCTGCTGTTGTGATTCCTTCCCTTTGGTGGACAGGAGGTGATGATGGCGCGTTTTGATCTTACGGATTTTGAGTGGTCTGTGATCCAGCCGCTGCTTCCGACGAAGGTGCGCGGCGTTCCGCGCGCCGATGACCGGCGTGTTCTGAACGGCATCTTCTGGCGGCTTCGCACGGGCGCGCCCTGGGCCGACATCCCGACGCGGTATGGCCCGCACACGACCTGCGTGAACCGCTTCAACCGGTGGCGCAGGGCCGGCCACTGGGCGCGCATTCTTGACGCTGTATCAGCCGCTTACAATGGCGACGTGCAGATGATCGACTCGTCCTCGATCCGGGTTCACCAGCACGCCGCCAACGGTCAAAAAAAGACGAGCGATCCCGTTGCATGGGTCGTTCGCGCGGCGGCCTGACCACCAAGATCCATGCGCTGGTCGATGCCCAGGGGCGGCCGATCCAGCTCAAACTGACCGAAGGCCAGGCCCATGATGGGCGATCAGCAGCGGACATGTTTGCCACCCTGTCCGCTGGAAATATCCTGCTCGCAGACCGAGCCTACGACAGTGATGCCCTGCGCAGCACCATGGCCGAGCGCGGTGCATGGGCCAATATCCGCGCCATGCCCAACCGCGTGCAAACCTTCCCATTCAGCCACTGGGTCTATCGCCAGCGCAACGCTGTCGAACGTTACTTCAACAAACTCAAACACTTCAGGGCAATCGCAACCCGATACGACAAGCGAGACGACAATTTCCTGGCATCAGTCCAACTCGCTTCAATCCGTATCTGGTTGCGAAGTTATGAGTCGGTCACCTAGAGTCGGGCCCGGGCTTGCCCCGGCCCGCGTAGCAGTCCCGGCAATGGTGCGCCGGGGCTGCTTTTGGTTGCTTTAGCAGAGTGAACTTTTCGAAGCCGGCGCTTGAATCAGATCAGATACGCAGCCCCGATCTCTCCAAGCGCTGGCGTTCGGACAAATCGTTGGCCTACAGCGAGAATGCGTCGACCGCTGGCACCGTATCGGCCCCACCAATGACGACGATATTGTTCTCGGCAATTGCCGTGTCACTACCCTTTTCAAAGAGCTTGAGAGAGATCTCGTACTCTCCGGCCGCCAGTGCGTAGCCCGAACTGAACAGTTCGCCCTGTTCATTTGGCTGGTACCACTGGACTGCCTGTACGTTCTGGGTCACTGATGCACGACTGTCGCCGTTAACCGGGTTTCCGACGTCATCTACCAAGCGCTCTTCGTAAGCCGGGAAATCCCAAGCGAAGCCGGAATAGGCGTCGGTATCTCCAGCGCCATTGTCTACGACCCCAAGATTTCCACCTTCGGCGATCAGATTGAGCTCACCGAACTCAGCAACGCCCTCCCCACTGTTATGATCTACGAACAGTTTGACGTCATACCGATCGAGTAATCCGCTCAGATCAACTTGATCGACCAGACTGGCGACCGAAAACCTGAACATCACATCATTTCCGGGCACGAACGAATAGACACCGTCCTCGTTCGCATCCTGGATTATTCCGGTCTCGCCCTCGGGGGCGTTGCCGCCTCGATAGTGTACGCCAAGCGCCAACTCAACATCCGGAACATCGTCGCCTTCAAGATCAACTGATGTGACCGAGAAGTGGTCAGCTGTGTTGCCGCGCCCCTTCCACATATTGATCCCGCCGTCATCCATCGCGATCTCAGAAAGAGCCGCATCTCGGACGGTTACGGCGACCGGGTCCGGTTCGGGATTACCGGGATCGGGGTCACCAGGATTGGGGTCCGTTGGATCCGGGTCGCCAGGATCCTGTCCATCGCCAGGCCCTGCAATTACGTCCTCTACAGCTTCATTGACGCTTTCCGGCGTCGCAGGGGTATCCTTGTCTATCCCATCAAGAAAAGCCCGCGCCGCGTCAGCGGCTGCTTCGCCTTGATACGCCTCGATCTTTTTCGGAGTATCGAGGGTTTCCGTGAACATCACCGCCGCGTCAACCTTGGCCTGGACGTGAGCGCTGTCGTCGCCCTGCGCGCCCTGCAAAATGCCGACCGCGATGTTCGTAAGGTTCAAATCACCGGACTCAAGCTGGCCCAGGAAAAAGGCCAAGCCTGTTGATTGCCAGATCCAAACGACAATCAACAGTCAGCGGGCCCTCGCAAGAGCGGGCTTGACCCTAAGGCTGCCGACACGGGATTGACGCTCACTGCTGCAACCATGTCATTCACTGTGAGGGAGGGCAAAGAACGTCATGCCGCCCCCCCAAGCCATTCATGCCAAATTTGCTTGCGGTTTTGCCGCTTTGAATGTGCCGCCCTGCACCGCCAAGGCGAGTACAAGGATAACTACAGCCCCTTGGATCATGTCCTGGGCACCCCTGGGCAAGCCCATGATCTGCATCAAAGTGACTACGAGAACAAGGAGTACGGACGCGAACAACGTGCCGGCTGCGGTCGCCGACCCGCCAAAGATCAGGGTACCGCCGATAACCACAACAGCCACCGATTGCAGGAGATAGGGCTGCCCCATCTCCAGAAACGCCCCGCCGACATAGGCACCCAGCATCAAGCCGTTGAATGCTGCCAGCACGGAAGAGACTACAAAGGCAATCGCCACGACGCGATTGACACGCACGCCGGCCACGCTCGCTGCTGCACGGCTCTGTCCCACGGCAGAAAGCTGCTGCCCATATGCGGTCTTGCGCAGGACAACGGCGAAGCCGGCCGCGACCACCACCGCAACTACTGCCATGAGGGGAACTCCCATGATCCGTCCACTCGCAAAGCCCTTGAGCAGTGGACTGACCGTTGCGCCCTGCAGCGACCGGTTGGCCAATAGCGTCGCTGTCGCGAGAACGTATCCGGACGCAAGGGTCGCGATAATCGCCGGGATGCGGATAGCGATGACCAGAAAGGCATTTATCATACCCACGACGATGCCAAGGCCAAGAGTCGCCAATAGCCCGACTATCAGCATGTCGTCCGAACCACGGATGATCAGCATGCCCAGATAAGCGCTAAGCGTCATGACTGTGGCGACCGATAGATCGATATTGCCCTTTCCCGTCGTTACAACCAGCATTTGTCCTAGACCGGCAAGCGCCAGGAACGAGGCGGACAACGCAATACCTGACAGGCTGGCAAGGCTCCATCGACCAGTCACCGCGGCCAGGACGATCCAAAGCAGCATGACCGCCAATGCGGACCAGACCCAACGATTTGTCCTCACGAATGAGCGCAGCGCGTCCATCAGTTTTCCTCCGTGTCGCGGCTGGCTAGGCTACGAAGCGCGAGGATTGCAAGCAGCACCCCGCCTTGCGTGGCAGCGTTGAAGTCACTTGATACATTCAGGATGCCAAGCAGCGCGCCGATCAAAGACAGGGTGACCGCACCGACTACCACGCCAAGTGGCGTTATGAGCCCGCCGAAGAGTGCACAACCACCCATCACCACTGCGGCCACACTAAGCAAAGTATAGGAATTGCCCGAGTTGATATCGCTCGCCGTGTTCACGGCCGTCAGCATCATCCCCGCAGCGCATGCAAATGCTCCCGCGATGAGATAACGGATGACGCTGTAACGAAGTGCAGACCATCCACTGGTGGTCATCGCAGCTGGGTTATTGCCAAATCCGCGCAAGGCAACACCAAGCGGGGTTCGGTCGATGAAGAGGGCTACTGCGGCAACGATGGCCAGCAGGATGATGGCGGTTGGAATTCCCGCAAAAGACCAACTGACGATGGCTGAGAGCCACGCTGGGCTGCTGCCACCTGGCGTTGGCTGAATGGACAGTCCAATTCCCAGCCAGATGAAGGACGCCCCGAGGGTAACGACAATCGCCGGAATTTTCCGCGCCTGTATGATCGCACCCATAGCTGCATATCCGAGCACTGCCAGCAGGATACTTCCCACGCCGAGGAGCGGCTGATCAAAGAGAAGGGTGGCGCTCAGCACGCTGATCAACCCCGCGAACGCACCTGCCCCCAGGTCGATTTCACTGCCACCTACAATGAACATTTGCGCGATTGCCACCAAGGCCAGGGCAACGGCAGGCAGAAGCAGGAGGTCGAGCCCGAAGGCGGTCGCCACCATCGGATTTGACTGTACCATCAGTGAAAATACAGCCGCGAGGCTGATATAGGGCATTGCCGTGACGAAGAGCCGGCGCCAATCGAGAGTAGAACCGCCGCTCGCTGTCGCAGAAGTCTTCTCACCGGAGAATGACGCTTCCACGATGGACGCTTCTGAAATCTCACTGGCGACAAGCTCCCGCACAATCTTTCCGTGCGAGAGTACCAGAACGCGATCCGCCCTAAGGAGCTCGCGATCTTCGGTTGTATGCCATATGGCTGTTCGTCCAGTCGGGACAATTTCGTCTATCAGGGAATAGAAATCCTGCTTCGTGGCGATATCAACGCCGCGCATGGGGTCGTCCAGCAAGATGATCGGCGCTTCATTAACGAGCGAGCGCGCAACAAGGGCTTTTTGCTGGTTCCCTCCGCTCAACTCGGTGATCCCAGATTGCATACGCTCCGGATCGAGTCTCAGTTTGGAAGCCGCGCTGACTGCGGCCGATTGTTCATCGCTTGCCGAAATCCAAGAAAGTTCCGAGCGCTTGGCAAGGCGTCCAATGGAGATGTTTGAGAGCACATCCCACAGCGGAAATATGCCTTCTTTCTTTCGATCGCCGGCAACGAAAGTCGCGGCTGCCTGCCTTTTCACCCCGGAGTGATTGCCCTCGAATATTGCATGCAGCAACTCTGCTTGGCCACTGCCCTCAAGCCCCGCCAGACCAATCGTTTCACCGCGACGCAGTTCGATAGGCCCTCCGCCATCGGCACGCCAACTGGCATCTAAAGTGACCAATGTCTCGCCAGAGACATCAGAGGGTTCGGTGCGCGCGAGCTTCGTCGTCTCCTTGGCGCCCCCCATGAGGGATACCAATTGCTCGACTGAGGCCTCCGAACCGGCGCCTCGCCAGACCAGCTTGCCATTGCGCAAAAGGGCAATAGTCGTCGCAACCTCAATGACTTCATTAAGTTTGTGGCTGATGAAAATGAACGCCATCCCTTCGGCAGCGCGGCGCGAAACATAACTGCGAAGCTGGCCGGACCGCTCTGGACCAAGTGATGATGTCGGCTCATCGAGAATGATCAATTGGACGCCAGGCGTTGCACAGGCGCGCGCAATTTCCACCATCTGGCGCTCGCCTATGTTCAGACGTGAGATCGCTGCGTCGACATCGATGCGGTGGTCCGGAAAGACATCATCGAGCGCCGCCTGTGCCCTCTCGCGGTATCGGCGGCGCCAACCTGGTGCGGGAGTCGCGCCCCCTGGAGACTCGATAAAAAAGTTCTCTGCTACGGAGAGATTGGTGCACAGGGACAGCTCCTGATGCACCATGCGGACGCCATGCGCCTGTGCAGACGCCGTGTCATAAGTCGCGAACGAAAGGCTCTCTCCGCAAACGGCGATTTCCCCCAAGGTCGGGGCCGTCACGCCGCAGAGGATTTTCATCAGGGTAGACTTGCCCGCGCCATTGCCGCCAACCAGCCCGATCACCTCTCCCCGCGCCACATTCAGGTCGATCAGGGAATTGGCGAGTGTCGGCCCATAGCTCTTGGTGATCCCCTTCAAGGTCAGGAAGATCTCACCATCTGGCCGTGTGGGACTTTGGGTCACAGGCGAGGAGGCAGCAGCAACAGGCATGGAGCAACCTTGAGTTTAAAACCTACCGGAGGCTTTTGAGCCTCCGGCACAATCATGCGTCGTGGCTGTCAGTTCGACAGCAGATTGGTTTGAACCCATTCCAGAGAATAGGACGGGCTAATAATGCGGCCGGGAGCCACATCGGCATAGTCCGCCAGATTCTCATTGGTTACAGTAGCAACCGGCATCAGCATCTGCTTGGGAGCCTCCGCACCCTGCAGCAGAGAGAGGCCAAGCCAGAAGGCGGCCCCGCCAATCCCGGGCGTGGTGTTCATAGAGATCGTTTCATAGCCATTTTCGGCGTTCGCTTCGGCCCACCAGCGAATAAAGTCGGTGCCGCCACCGCCCTCGATAATGGGCATGTTGCCCTCGTATTCACCGCCATACTGCACGAAGGCCTGCGCGATACCGACGTCATCGCTCCCCCCCTGACCCAGCACAGCGTCGACGCGCGGCAGGCTCGGCAGGACGTTGGCGATAGCAGATTGTGCGACCGACGCGGTGGCCTGTCCGTAGACGGTGGCGACAACGTTCACGTCCGGATACTTCTCCAGCACGGACTGCTGCGCACTATACATCGCTTCGTCTGGCGCAGAGCCGGCGACGCCGCGCACGACGATCACATTGCCTTCGCCGCCAATCATTTGCATCACGGCTTCCGCCTGCTCGGCCTTATAGCCAAGGAAGTCGAAATTGAGCTGATAATTGCAGGGTGCAGAGGCCACAGAGTCAAAGCTGATGACAATGATGCCGGCGGCACAGGCGCGCTCGATCATCCCGTTAACTGCCGTTTCAGAAGCGGCGTTGATCGCGATGACGTCGACACCCTTGAGTATCAACTCGGCCATCTGGCTATTCTGCTGCACTACGCTGCCATCGCCATTAAGCACGATGTAGTCAGCAATCTGCCCCGCAGCCTTGGCTTCCTCGGCCGCATCTTCGAAAGCTTCGACCATCTGATGGCGCCAGGTATTGCCATAAAACGAGTTCGCGAGAGCAATAACCGGCGCATCGGGAGATGCGAAACTGGGGGTGGCGACGAGAGCCAGGCTGCTAAGGGCACTGCCAAACAGGACGTATTTGAATGCGGTCTTCATGTTCACTCCTCCTCCTATGGGGCCGCCTTTGCACAGGGAGCTCACCACAAGTTCATGTCATTATACCAGTTGGCCAGTCATGACTAGCGCTGGCCGTTTCGATAGGCGGCGCCACCACCTGCTCTGATCCAACCAAAATAGTCGGGCGTCCCCATCTGTCCGCCCTTGAGCGCCAGTTGCAGGGGACGGGCTAGGGTTCCGTGGGCCGCGCAGAGCGCGGCTCCTGGAACAGTGGGAGCCAAGGCAGTCAGTGCGTCGACCCCCAGTTGACGTGTCGCGTGTCCGGAAGTGTCTCCCCCCGAAATCACCGCGCGCTGAATACTGGTTTCCTGCAGCAGTCGGGACAGGACTTGACCGAGTGCCTTGCCCACTTCCGCATTGGCCTCCGCCAAATCGAGGCCGGATGCGCTCACTGCCTTGCGGAAGGTTTCAACGGCCGGATCGTCAGGTCCCCGGGCACTATGCACGAGCACACTCTTGCCGGACGACAGGACAGCCTTGGAATCCTCAACTGCGTCATTTACGGCTCTCGCCCGACCAGCGGGATCCGCCACCGCAGCAGCATCGAAAGCAATCAGGCCAAAACCATTGTTGCCTGCCCAGGCAATCTGCTCGGCGGTGGTCGCGGACACTGACCCTGAGACTGCGGCGATCTGGCTGACATCTCCGACACTTTGGGGCGCCGCTCTCACGGGCAAAGCGGAAATCGCGTTCCAATAGGCTATCAGAGCGTACTCGATCCCCTGCGAGCCAATCACCAGCGGCGCCTCTGCCCTATGGTTCCAGATTAGTTGCCCTGCAGCCACGAGGTCGGACTGGTCAATCGTGTCGCAAGTTATGAGACGAGCGCCTTCATTGCGCAGCGCCTTGAGCGCGCCCAAACCCTTGTCGGGCCCTCTAAGCCCAAGCAGGTCGATGCACCCCGCTTTCTCGGAGGTCTGCTTCGAGAGATGGAGTGCGACGTCGCTCTCTCCCATCGGCGTGACGGGGTGGCGGCTCATCACCGGGTGACGATCGAGGCGCACGGTCCCTTGGCTCGAACTAGCAAAGAGATGCCCAAAGGCCTGATAGCGGCCGATCGGAGGTGCCGCCACGAGGACTGGCGACCAAGCACTGTCGAGATGCCGCTGGCCGATTTCTGCAGCGCGTCCGATCGAGCCGATTTCCGGAGAGGAGTCGAGCGTCGAACAGATCTTGTAGTGCACAAGGGGCGCCCCGAGCCTTGCGAGGGCCTCAAATATCGGCGGCAGGTTTTCGTCCATCCATTTGGGCGAGAACGATCGCGCCACGCCGGCGAGACCGATTGCCTGCGCGTTTGGAAATGCAGCCAGCTGCGCCTGGGTAGGCACGTCGAGAAACAACACGGCCTCCACACCGGCGAAGGCGAGAACCTCCAGAACAGCTGCAGAGCCGGTGAAGTCGTCACCGTACCAAGATAGCAGTCGACCATTTTCGCGAATGCTCATCGACTGAGGCTTTCAAGAGCCCGGGCCAAAGCGGGATGATCTTTCGCATAGGTTTTGAGTGGAATGCCCGCCACAGTTGCGGTCCAGCTCTCTCTCAGGCTTTGCACGCCGGCGCTAATGCCGTCAGGATGCGCCACCACGCCACCACCAGCAGCGTAGATCAGGTCGAGAGACCCGAGTGCTGCATAGGTATCGGGGGGCTGGCTGACCGTCTGACCAGAAGAGAACACGGGCATGGCAATACACGGCGACTGCTCTGACATTGGGGTCAGGCAAGCGCGCGCCGAGGCGAGCACGCTCTCGTCGCCTTCCGAGAACTTGTTGCGCAGGCCATTGACGTGCATGTGGTCCGCACCGGCGAGGCGCCATATTTTCTGCCAGGCCACGTAGGACCATCCCAGCATCGGGTGGCGCGAGAGATAGCCCCAGCCATTGCGATGGGCGTGGATGGGAAGTTGAGCGTGGCGGCGCAACTCGATCATCCCAACCAGGCCCACCGAGTTGAGGCTGGCCATGACGCAGGTGCCGCCCTTCTCGAGGACGAGATCATGGTTTCGGCGCATCTCGTCGAGGTCACCGGTGACGTTGAAGGCGAACATCACCTTCTTCCCCGTTCGATCGGCGTGCTCATTGATCACTGCCATTACCGCGTCGACGCGATAGGCGAACGGGCAATACGGGCCGTTTGCCTGCAGCTCATCGTCCTTGATGAAGTCGATACCGCCCTCGCACAGGATTTTCACGAGGCCCGCAGTTTCTTCCGGTCCAAATCCGACGCTGGGCTTGATAATAGTGCCGATAAGCGGGCCGGCATCCACACCGCTGAGGGCGCGCGTCCCACCCACACCGAATTGAGGGCCCGGATAGGACGAAAAGAACGGTGTAGGCAGCTCGAGGTCGAGCAGGCGCAGCCCCGAGAACTGCTGCAATTCGAAAAGATTTCCGGCGACTGTCGCGACAAGGTTGGGCAGTGAGGGGCCCATATTCTCGATCGGCCAGGACAGCGTAACGCGAGCACGCTGATATTGCTCGCCCACGCCCGCCGGCTTTGCCCCGGGAAGCGAAGGCTGGTCGACAGGCTCGAGCATTTCCAGTCCAACGATCTGCGCTCCCGCTCGCTCCGTCAGTTCTGGTGTCTCACCAGGCACGGCGACAAAAGTCCCCGAGGATTGCTCCCCCGCCATGACTTCAGCGGCCTTGCGGACATCTGATGCGGTTTCGATCAGGTAATGGGCAATTATGCGATCACTCACAGGCGATCCTTCCGCAGGAATATTTTGGCTAATATCGGGGCCCGATGACTGTCGGTTCGATGCGAACTCATAGGCGGCCCTGGAACAGGTCATCTGAGCCCCTAGTGGCAAAGGCCACTACGTAGGGTCCCAGCGCGATCTCATCGCTTGATTGGCGCGTCGTCTCAGCTAGCCACTTCGCATCCTGTTGCGACTGATCAAGGACAACAAACCGCACCGAATTTGGAAGGTGGAGGAGCTGTGGCTCTGAGGTTAAATTCGCCAGCACCATGCCTTCAGCCTCCCCAACGCGTGCAGCCACGGCTGCGCACCACTGCGGCGTGTCGACTGTGCGTCGGTCGTGCCCGGCAAGGCGTTGCAGCCCCAGGAAGGCATGATAGGCAGGGTAAACAGCTTGCGCATCCACCAGGCCGAAAGGCCCGGACGGCGAGGCCAACGCCATAAACTCGACATTGCTGCCTTGGGTAGCCGCAACTGCACCCACCATGTATGCGGCGGCGAACAGACCCTGCTGGCGAGGGTCGTCCATAGCCATGGGGCGCCGGACGCGCGCGTCGTTGGCAGCCAGAGATGCCCCATAGGGGTTTGACCGCATGCCGATCGATACGAGCCCGAGCCGACACGGCCTGCCCTCCCCCAGCGTTTCGGCACTGGAAAATATTTGCGGCAGCGCTTCCAGGGTCTGCATGACAGAGAGGTCATCCGCCGCATGAACGATTGCTGTCGTACTGTGGGTTACAAAGTCACCGGCAATGGCAGCGGTCGGGCAGCGATTAAGCTCGGTGAAGTTGGTCAGAACACCCCCACCGATCCGGCTACTCCCAAATACGCTGCGCGCCATGGCTGCGGCATCGACCAGCGACAGGCCGCTTGGCCATGCCTCGTCGGGCTGGTAGCTCTTCAAATAGGCAGTCGGCACCACTGTGAGATGCCTCGGCATCTTTGACACCGCACACATGACGTCGTGAAGCTGCAGAAGCCGAGCCTGAGCCTCGCCTGTGTGGTCCGGCACAACAACTTCCATATCCAGGGGACGCGCCGAAAGGGACGTGAGAAGCAACTGCAGGCCGCTTGCCCACTGATCATCAGCAAGATCAATGCGGAGAAGTACCGGCGTATTGCCAAATGCGTCTAACGCCTGAGCAGTGCCTTGCCATCCGTTTTGCAGCGCGAAGGCAAGTTCCGGGATCGGCCGGCCGGTCAGACCTCCCAGGCTCAGGCTTTGCGGGCGTCCACCATGACGGGTCTGACCTTCTGCCTTCATTGCAACCCGAATGGACTGCTGAATTCTTGTGCCCGCGGCGAGAACATATGGGCGTTCCCACCCCAGCGGCCGGCAATAGGTCTTGTATGAAGCATCGGACCAGTTGCGCTGGTCCTCCATTTCAAACACCTCTCCCTTGAACTCGAGAACCGCGGCGACGCCGTTCACGGATTGAGAGATAGCTGTGATATCGAAGAAGGGCTGGCCGGCGGAAATTCGTGACGGGAAGACACCCTCGGTGATGCGCCCGTTACTGTGCGTCACCCGAATGGGCCATCCGGCACAAATGGCGGGGTGAAGGATAACGAAGCCTGCGCGATTGACCTCGATATCATTAAGGGTCTCGAGATCCAGGGAGAGGTCGACGACGCCCTGGCTCGAACACTCGATGGAGAAATTCCCGACCAACTTCCCCGCCCCCGTCCGAAAACGGCGGCGAAAAGTCAGACTTGAGGCGGATTGCAGCAACTCATCATCGAGAGTTTCTGCGTCATATGTCCCCCAATTGGCATCGCGAACGGGGTAATCCACGCCTCGCAATACCTCCACCCCATCGAAATAAAGCCCCCGGACCGCGCCATCCTCTAGGCGAAGCTCCACAGCGCCGATAGCGACGCATCGCACCTCCGAAGGGGGCTGCGATGTGCCATAGATTTCGAGTAGCTTTTCTTCCTGCACCCGAGTCACTCCCTGCCCGGATTTTCTGCTCTCAGCGCCGCTGACGCCCGCCTCGCTACAGGTCAGCTATCCTTTTTAGGCGGATTGCAAATCTCTTTGACAGAGGCCAGCACAGCTTCCGGCGCGAAGATGGCATCGAGCCAGTTCTCCTTGAAGATCACCGGACGGGCAGCCGAAATAGCGTGCAGAGCCCCATCGGAGAACTTGCCTTCCGGGAATTCTTCGAACGCAATACTAAGTTCGATATTGAGATGGCCCAGCATGAAATCACGCGCCGCCTCCTTCGGAACCCCGCGTCGCACAGCCTCATCGGTCGCCTCGCGCAGGGCAAGAGACAGCGTGGCACCGATTGTTTCAGACAGCGCAGGCTCAAGAATAGCGATAGCTTCTACTGTGCAGCGATGCGCACGCATGACCGGCTTGTAGATGGTCCGAGCAACCTCTTCGCCGAGCGCATAATGCTCTTCCGGTCCCTGCATAAGCGCGCAGACGATATGCTGCTTGGCAGCTACGCCGCCAAAATAGTCCTTCTTAGCCGTGAGGTCCGTCTCATCGTTGAAGAGCGGCGGGTGACAGGGATGAGTGACGAAATAGCTGACATCGTCGCGCTTTGGGAGTTCGCCCGCGTGGGGCGCAGCAGCGTCAAGCATGACGATCAGAGTGCCTGCGTCGACCTCATCGATAAACTGATGAAGTATCTTGCCGATGAGGCGATCAGGCACAGCAAGAACAATCACATTCGCGCCAGCCAGGGCATCAGCGCGCTCGACGCATTCCACGCCCACCTCGTCCTGCAGCCGCTTCTGACCTTCAGCTGACACTTCAACATGGGCAACGTCAAACCGCGAGCCCTGGAGATTCTTCGACAGGCGGACGCCCATCTTACCACCTGCACCCAACAGCGCGATCTTTGTCATTTCCTCACTCCCAATTTGGGTGGATGTGGCTGAGCACCGCATCGCAGTCCATCGACAAACACGTCATGGTGTAGTGATTATACCAGTCCGTTTACGGGTTCAAGCACTTGCACTGTTGCCGGCTGCCGAAACTGGTATATTGGCAATACCAGCTGTTCGGACTCGCTCCGGGATAGGGATTTTTTTCGACCTCCCTTCTCGGGGGCCTTTCAAACGCGACCCGCGCGGATGGCTAAGTCCGAAGGAAAAAAACGACGTATGAACAGCAGCCAGCAGGACCCGATCATCCGGCGCAAACTCTCCCATCAGATCGAAGAGCGACTGCTTGCCCAGATTCAGAACGGCGATGTAGCCCCAGGCGACCTTCTGCCGTCCGAACGAGAACTGATGTCACTCTATCAGGTTGGACGACCGGCGATCCGGGAAGCGATGCAGAACTTGCAGCGGATGGGACTGATTGAAATCAGGCATGGGGAACGACCAAAGGTCGCCGAGCCTTCGCTGGAGCAGGCCATCGCCCAGTTGGGGCAAACAATGCACCATGTTTTGTCGCATTCTGAAAACAGCCTGGATCACCTCAAGCAGGCCAGATTGACTTTCGAGGTAGAGATGGCCCGCCTTGCCGCGCGGGGCTGCGCAAAGGAGCAAATCGATCCCATTCGCACTCTGGTCGCCGAGCAACAGAGTGTCGCGCACTCCGCTGCAGAGTTTCTCACGCTGGACGGCCGTTTTCATGTCGAAATCGCCAAGCTCAGCGGCAATCCAATATTTGCTGCTTTGAGTGAGGCCCTGTTCTCATGGCTAGCAAAGTTCCACGCCCATTTGGTCCGTAGCCCCGGCCACGAAGAGCTGACAATCCTCGAGCACACAGCCATACTGGACGCGATCGAGAGCGGCGACGAAATCAGCGCGGCCAAGCATATGGCGGATCACCTCAGCCGGGCAAACGCGCTCTACAGTGTCGCCAACAATCAGAGAAACGGGAGCTGATAATTATTTCGCAGTACGCTCCGGCAACTCAGAAGCGCACGCTGTAACACAACACCGGCCAGCGTGGGTTTTTCACGTCATAACTGAAAGAGGCGGGATGCAGTCGTATAAAACTCTAGAGGCACGCTAAACAGCCGGGATGAGCGCGCAGCCGAAAATGGCCCGGGCTGCGTAGCGAAAGCTTTCGGGATCTTGCCATGTCGTGTCGAACGTCAGCAATGGGGTCGTTTCCTGCGGTACGGACGAGCGCCCATTCCCGCCGCTCAAGCATTGGTGCGGTGAATATTGGGCGAGAAGGCGATTAGATAACGCTGATTAACACTTGTTCGAAGTTGGGCTCGGGCGCTGAACAAACGCACAAAATTATGGCTTCGCCCTCTCCAACTGAGATGTAGCCGTGACCCATCGTACTGTCGATGTACACACCAGAGCCAGCGGCGATCCGGGCAGGAGCATAATGGTCGGTGTGGATTTCAATAGCACCCTCTATCACATAGACGAATTCCTCGCCCTGATGCCGCATCAGGCCACCGAAATCCTTGATATCACGAGAGTGCAACCGCGCGATAATCGGCACCATGCGCTTGTTGATCAGATCTGTGCAAAGATATTCGTAGTCATAGTTGCGCGTCTGAAGTTCCAACGTGTTGGCTGGACCGACAAGCGAGCGCCGAGTGCGCTCCCTGCCGGTTGTATCCTCAACTGTCAGCATTTCTGTCACTGGAATGCCTAGGCCTTCGCAGATCTGGACAATCTTGTCATAGGTCAGCGACATCAGGTCGTTTTCGACCTTTGACAGCGTCGACAGGGCCACGCCCGTCCGATCGCTGACCTGTTGCAATGTCCACCCATGACGCTGCCTCACGGCTCGCAGGCACTCACTCAGTTTCGGCGGTTGAATCACCAGAATTTCCATAAAACTGACATTGGCAAAGGGAGGGGCATCAAGGAATTTAGCGCATAGGAAAATCGCTTGACACATCCACCCACACACTTAACAAATTAAGGGCAGAGGGAAAAGCCGCTTAATCGCAGCAGTGATGTAGCTGCATTCCCGACAGCATGAACGCGCGTTCGGCTGGCCGAACAGCGTAATGGGCAAGGGGGACAATCGACTAATGACTAGAGCTAGGCCCGACTTCGGCCAGAAGGCCGCAGGACTTTTCACTCATCTTGACGCAGCTGCAGGCCCAGGGGCGGTCGTCGCTGTGCTCGAACACGGCAAAGAAATTTTCTCCGGCACCTACGGCCTGGCCAACATCAACAACGCAGTGCCTATGGCGCGCGACACGATCTTGCGCATTGGTTCGCAAACCAAGCAGTTCACAGTTCTGCTGACGCTGATGCTAGAGGCCGAAGGCAAGCTTTCGCTCTCCGATCGGGTCCAGAAGTATCTCCCTTATGTACCTACCCTCGAGCACGAAGTGACCCTGCTCCATCTGGCGCAGAACACAAGTGGTTACCGCGACCACCTGGAAGGAATGATCTTTTCCGGCCTGTCCATCTACGCCCCGTCAACGCGCCAGACTGGACGCGATGTGATCGCGCGGCAGGACGCCCTCAATTTTGCGCCCGGCAGCGCCATGACCTACTGCAATGCCGGCTTCTTCATGCTGTCCGAGATCATCGAACAGATCGAAGGCAAATCATTCAACGATGTGTTGACAGAGCGGATCACCGGCCCCCTTGGCATGAAGGACACGTCGCTGATGCGCTGCGACGGGGCCGTCATTGATCGCCTGGCTGCACACTACACCCGTCGTGCGGACGGCTGGTACAATCTTGGATGGGGCCTTGATCTTGGTGGCGAAGGCGGCATGGTCTCCACGCTGGCCGACATGATCATATGGCAGCAAAATCTCTGGTCGCCCAAGGTTGGCACCCCGGAGATGTATGATCGCATGTCCACGCCGTGCACCTACACCAACGGTGTTCAGGGCTACTATGGTCTCGGCCTGGTAACGGATACATATCGTGGACGACGCGCAGTCGGCCACGGCGGTACAGTCGCTGGCGGCAAATCTGAATCGACCCGCTTCATCGACGACGGCTTGGGCGTGGTTATCATTGCGAACAACGACCAAATGGCCACCTTCTCGGTTGGCCGCCGTCTCGCCGACATTTATTTTGGTGACAAGCCCCCTGCCCCCATAGCGTTTAATCCCGGTCGTTACCGCCATCAGGACGGCTCCGATATCTTCGAGATCGTCACGGCCGATGGTGTGCCAGCGTTTCATTCGGGCAGCGTATCCCCCTTTGACTTCGCTCATCCGACCGGCGCCAAGCCAGAGCGCGCGATCACGGATCTCGTGCTCAAGCCGGGTGCTGGAGACACGATCGATGGCTTGTTCTGCGGTACTGCACGCAGCTATGTGCCGCTCGCCAAGGATGCCTCTGCGTCCAAGCCTCTGGCCGGTCGCTATGTCAATGAAACGCAGAGCCTCAAGGTCGAAATTACTGGCGACAGCCAGACGGCGAAATTCCACCTTCGCTCTGGGATCGGCGCTTTGACGACTTCGCTGGTGGCAGCCGACGCCGATCTTTGGATCATGCTTCCCGAAGGAAGTGAGCTGTCGCCTGGTCAGGCTTGGATCGGCACGCTCCTCGTGACCGAGGACGGCTTCACCCAGAATACCGACCGCATGAAAAACCTCTCTTTCACTGCCCTCTAAGGCCCATTCAAAACGAGATTCGCCTCATGTCTTTGAACAAGCTTTCTCCT
Organism: Devosia sp. SD17-2; assembly: GCF_029201565.1. Classification (GTDB taxonomy): domain Bacteria; phylum Pseudomonadota; class Alphaproteobacteria; order Rhizobiales; family Devosiaceae; genus Devosia. The sequence continues at coordinate 1,945,847 of NZ_CP104002.1, read as the reverse complement.
CAGGAATTCGACGCCCTGTCGCGAGACTATCTCAAGCGCTTTTCGCTGTCGCGCCGCGGTTTTCTAACCGGCGCTGCAGCTTTGGGCGCGGCCGCTGGCCTGGGCCTTCCCGGCATGGCAATGGCCCAGGATGCCAATGGAACGCTCCGCGTGGGCCGTTCCGAAGAACCCGACACGCTGGACCCGCATCGCACCACGCTTTCGGTGTCGTCGACCACGATGGACCTCATCTATGAACCCCTCGCGCGTCGCGACTATGAGGGCAATGTGTTTGCCGGCCTGGCCGAAAGCTGGGAGTTCAGCAATGAGAACCGGACGCTGACTTTCAAGCTCAAGCCAGGGGTAACCTTCCACGATGGCACGCCCTGCGATGCCGAAGCCGTGGCTTGGACGGTCGCCCGTCATCTCAATCCCGACAATGCCTCGCCCAGTGCCTTCTTCCTTGGGCCACTGGAGCGCGCCGAGGCCATCGATGCAGTCACCGTCGCCTACCACTTCACCGAGCCTTTCGTGCCGGTGTGGGTTGGCTTGACCCTCGGCTATTCGGCGCCAATCTCGCCGACCGCTGCCGAAGCCTCTGGCGATCAGTTTGGTCGCCAGCCGGTTGGTGCGGGTCCGTTCCGACTTGCGTCTTGGTCCACCGATCGTGGCATCCGTCTGGAACGCAATGCGGACTATGGTGCGGTCAATACGCCTGCGCGTCTGGAAGCCGTCGAGTTCTTCCACTACCCGGAAGACGCAACTCGTCTTGCCGCCTTCGAGACGGGCGAAATCGACGCTATCTATACCGGCGGCTCAGTGCCACTGGATGCAGTCCGCCGTCTGCGCCAGAATCCGGACGCGATTGTGCTTGAGCGCCCTGCGCAGATGATGCGCGCCCTGGTCTTCAACCAGCGTCGCGCGCCGTTTGACAACGCCAATGTTCGTAAGGCTTTCGCCCATGCCATCGACGTTGAGCGCATGATTGCCTTCGCTCTCGACGGGAATGCAGCGGTCGCGACGTCACCGATAGCGAGCGCCATCAGCGGATACTCGCCAGCAACTGCAGATCTCGCCTACGGCTACGATCCGGACGCAGCAAAGAAGCTTCTGGCCGAAGCCGGGCATGCTGAAGGTCTGCGGGTGACGCTCGTCACCAATGACACTCCAGTGATCCGCCGCACGGCGGAAATCATCCAGGCCCAGCTGGCCGAGGTGGGCGTCGAAGTGGCAATCGAGACGCTCCCGATCGCCCAGTGGTCAGCTATCACCTCACAGGGTGGACAGGACATGGTGATTTCGACCTATTCCTACACCGATGCCGACATTGTCTATCCTGTTCTCCATTCGACCGGAGCGCTCAACCGTGCATTCCACGATAATGCGGAACTCGACGCACTGATCGCCGAGCAGCGCGTGACCGTTGATGCGGCGGAACGTCAGGTCATTCTCGACGAGATCCAGGCGCTGGTGATCAGCGAGGCATATTGGAAGCCTTTGTTTGAGCCGCTGAACTTCGCGGTTGTCTCAACCAAGGTGGAAGATGCGCAGCTGAACACCGCCGGCGAGCTCCGTCCGGACCTCATGGCAATTAAGTCGTAATCCAGCATGTTGCGACTGATCGCCTCCAGGCTCCTTTATGCCGTCCTGATCCTGCTGGGGGTCATCCTTGTGGTGTCCTCCTTGGTAAAACTCGTGCCGGGTGATCCCGTTGACGTGCTCGCTGCCGGAAATCCCGGCATGAGCGTCGCCAACATGGATGCACTGCGAGAAACCATGGGTCTGACCAGATCAGTGCCCGAGCAGTTCATCGCGTATCTCGGAGGCGCCATTCAAGGCGATCTCGGGACCTCCATTCGTCAGGGGGCCCCGGTCACAACGTTGATCATGGAGCGCCTGCCGGCCACGGCCGAGCTGGCGTTCTGGGCCCTGCTGCTTGCACTCGTTGTCGCCGTGCCCCTTGGCGTCATCACAGCACTGAAGCGCAACAGCTGGGTCGACTATCTTGGCACCTTCATTGCCGTTCTAGGCGTCTCGACGCCCGGCTTCCTGTTGGCCGTGCTCATGATCCTGTGGTTCTCGATCGAACTCCGCTGGATTCCTGCCTCAGGCTATCGCGGTTCTGCCTTCATGGCCCTTGGGCAGGCTATCGTGGAACGAGATTTTTCTATTTTCTGGAGTTCCTTCCGCTATTTCATCCTCCCCGCGATTTCGTTGGCATTCGTACTGATCGCGGTCAACGCGCGCCTCATCCGCTCGGCAATGCTGGAAGTCCTGGAGCAGGACTACATCAATTTTGCCGCCGCAAAGGGTGTCCCTCGCTTCATCATTGTCGTGCGTCACGCCTTGCGAAATGCACTGTTGCCGGTGGTGACCATGGCGGGCCTCCAAATGGGCTCGCTGCTCTCGGGCACGGTGGTCATCGAAACCGTTTTTGCCTGGCCCGGCATTGGCCGACTGGCGGTGGATGCCATCCATGTCCGGGACTATCCGGTTATCCAGGCCGTCGTGATTGTCTCCGCGCTCCTGTTCATTACCCTCAACCTGCTCGTTGACGGCCTCTACCGCATTATCGATCCAAGGGTCCGCGATGAGTAACGCTGTTTCTACCCCCGATACCGCGCGCCGCAGGGAGAGCAAGTTCCTGCACGCCCTGTTGCGAAGCCCGAAGGGGCTCAGCGGCCTTGTCATGATCTGCGTGATTGTGTTCGCGGCGATCTTTGCCGACTTGCTAATTCCGCATGATCACTCCGTGCAGGTCATCGACTGGCGTTTCGCCCCGACAGTCTGGCAGGACAGGGGCACACCCACCAATCTTCTGGGTGGCGACAATCTAGGCCGAGACATTCTGAGCCGCACGATTAAGGGTGCACAGGTCTCAGTGCAGGTTTCCCTGATCGTGGTGAGCATAGCGCTCATCGTCGGAACCCTCCTTGGCGCCTTGGCCGGATTTTTCGGTGGCGTCGTCGACACGATCATCATGCGTGTCGTCGATTTTCAACTGGCCTTCCCGTTCCTGTTGCTGGCGTTGATTTTCATGGCCGTGCTCGGACCTGGCTTTGCAACTCTGGTCATGGCGCTTTCATTCGCCCTATGGATCAATTTTGCCCGCGTGGTTCGAAGCGAAACCATGCGAATCCGCAAGCTTGATTTCGTGGATGCCGCCACCACGATGGGCGTTTCGAAATTCCGGATCATCCTGACTCACGTGCTGCCGAACGTGTTGCCAGCTGTGCTCGTTGTCGCAACGCTGGATATCGCTCTGGTCATCATTTCGGAGGCTTCGCTATCCTTCTTGGGCCTGGGCGTGCAACCGCCGACAGCCTCCTGGGGCGTCATGATTTCTGAAGGGCGTGACTTTCTCTACGACCAGCCATGGATTGTCATCGCTCCCGGGCTTGCCGTCCTGATGTCAGCCGTCGGTATCAATCTCTTTGGCGATTTCCTGCGCGACTATTTCGATCCTCGCCTCGAAAGGACCCGTGCATGACCGAGCCGGTTCTCTCCGTATCAGACCTGACACTAGACTACCCCAGCCGGGGCGGAGCTGTTCGCGCTGTCAAGGGAGTCAGCTTTGAGATAGCGCCTGGCTCTGTCTTGGGGATTGTCGGCGAAAGCGGGTCGGGTAAATCCTCCATCGGCATGGCGCTGATGGGCCTCACCGGCTCTTCGCATGCTATTTTGGGTGGGACGCTCCGTTTCCAGGGGAAGGACCTTCTGGCGCTGAGCCGTTCTGAGTGGCGTCAAATGCGCGGCGATCAGATCAGCATGGTTTTCCAGGATGCCATGGCGACCCTGAACCCTGTCCTGCGGGTCGGCGACCAGATCGCCGAAGTGTTCCGCTATCACCGTCCCAAGATGTCGCGACGCGACATCCGCTCGGCCACCTTGTCCCTTTTGGAACGTGTCGGCATCCGTGATGCAGAACGCCGCATCGACAATTTCCCGCATCAATTGTCGGGGGGAATGCGCCAGCGCGTGGTGATCGCCGCAGCAATCGCGCTGCAACCTGCGCTGCTCATCGCTGACGAACCCACCACCGCGCTCGACGTGACCGTCCAGGCGCAGATTCTCAAGCTGATGCAGGATCTGATCCGTGAGCAGGGTACTTCCATGATCCTGATCAGCCACGACCTCGACGTCGTGGGTGACGTCTGCGAGAGCATCATCGTCATGAAGGACGGCGTTGTTGTGGAGGCCGGAAGCACGGGCGACGTGCTCGGAAATCCCCAACACCCCTACACCCAGGAACTACTGGCTGCGCGTCCGCAATTCGGCGCAGCCCGAGAGGTTACCCATGGCTGACGAAATCCTTATCGAGGCCAAGAACCTCGTGCGTCACTTCCGGTTGCCGACCGGCATGTTCGAAAAGCCGCGCGTCATGGTGGCGGTCAATGATGTGAGCTTTTCTATCCGTCGTGGCGAGGCGTTCGGTCTCGTCGGGGAAAGCGGATCCGGAAAGTCGACGATCGGACGCATTATCGCCCGTCTCGTCGCGCCGAATTCCGGGACGGTCTCGTTCGAGGGCGAAGATTGGTTAGCCCTGCGCGGCAATGACCTGCGCAGGCGTCGGCGCGACATCCAGATGGTGTTTCAGAGCCCCTATGCCTCGCTTGACCCGCGTTGGCGCGTGCGTGATCTCATCGCCGAGCCGCTGCGCTCCTACACTGACCTTACCGGCTCGGCATTGACCCGGCGTGCGGCAGAACTGCTCGAGCAGGTCGGACTCGATCCCGATTGGCTTGAACGCTATCCGCACCAGTTCTCCGGTGGGCAACGCCAGCGGATCGCCATCGCGCGAGCCCTTGCTTCCAAACCCAAGCTCCTCATCGCCGACGAGCCGGTGTCCGCACTCGACGTTTCGAGCCAGGCACAGATCCTCAAGTTGCTGCGCAAGATCTGTGCTGAAGAGGGGCTGGCAATGTTGTTCATTTCTCATGACCTCTCGGTCATCGATCATCTGTGCGAACGCGTCGGTGTCCTCAAGCTCGGCACGCTCGAAGAGATCGGCGAGACCGCGCAGATTTTCCGGTCACCCAAGGCCGAATACACCCGCAGCCTGATCGATGCCGTTCCCGGCAAACGGCGGCGCCAGATGGAGCAGGCCAATGTATGACATCATCATCCGCAACGGGCGCGTCATCGATCCAGAAACCGGACGCGACGAGGTTTGCGATGTGGCGATTACAGGCGACACCATCGCCGCTATTGGACCTATCTCCGAGGGGGCAAAACAGGAGATCGATGCCGGCGGCCTGATCGTCGCTCCGGGTTTTATCGATCTGCATGCTCACGGCCAGAGCCTTCCCGCCGACCGCATGCAGGCCTTTGACGGAGTCACAACGGCTCTGGAGCTCGAGGTGGGCGCCCTGCCAGTGGGGGAATGGTATGATGCACAGTCAAAGGGACCGCGCCTGCTGAACTACGGCACGGCCGCGGCTTGGATCTTCGCCCGCAAGGCGGTGATGATCGGTCTGCCACTCGATGGCGGGGAACCTGCCATTACCACGATGGGGCGTGGCGCCGAGGACCCCCGCTGGTCGCGCGATGCCGCCACCGAAGCGCAGTCAGCCGATATCGTGGCTCTGACCCGCAAGGGGATTGAAGAAGGCGGCCTCGGCATTGGCATTCCCTACGCCTATGCTCCAGGAGCTGGCGCCAAGGAGATGAGCCTGATCTGCGATCTGGCCGCTGAAACGGATACGCCGACCTATACGCACATTGCCCAGATGTCGAACATCGATCCAAAAAGTTCGATTGAGGCTTACGTCATGCTTGTCGGGCTCGCCGGTACGACCGGCGCCCACATGCACATCTGCCATCTGAATTCGACCAGTCTCCAGGATATTGAGCGGGCGGCCTCGTTGATTGCCAAGGCGCAGGCGCAGGGTCTTCGGGTAACCACCGAAGCCTACCCCTACGGAACCGGCTCGACCGTTGTGAGCGCGGGTTTCTTCATCGATCCCGCGTTCGCAGCAAGAACCGGCACGCGCTACGATGCCATTGAACTGGTCGCAAGCCACCACCGTCTCGCTGATAAGGAAGAGTTGGACGCCGCCAGGCAGAAAGACCCTTCGGCACTCGTGCTCTGGCACTATCTGGATACCGAGAACAATAGCCATCACCAGAAACTTCTGGACGTCTCCGTAACTTTTCCCGGCGGCGCCATTGCTTCGGATGCGATGCCATGGAGCCAGCCGGACGGAACGCTCTACCTGGGTGATCAATGGCCTCTAGGCGAGGACAAGACCGCTCACCCGCGTTCCTCAGGCACATTCACGCGGTTTATTCGACAGTGGTCGCGCGAGCGCGAAATCGTTCCCCTGCCGGAGGCCATCGGCAAGTGCACTCTCATCCCTGCCCAGATTGTTGAAAGCTGCGCCCCGGCATTCAAGCGCAAGGGCCGCCTGCAGCCGGGATGCGATGCCGACATCGTTGTCTTCGATTTCGGACGGCTCACGGATCGCGCAACCTTTGATCAGATGCACCTTCCCGCAGAGGGAATGCATACCGTGCTGGTCAATGGCGTGCCGGTTATCTCCGACGGAGAACTGGTGAAAGCGGCTGCCCCCGGACGGGCAATTCGCCGAGGCGATGCATGAGCGTCCCCGTCACGGTCGTGACCGGCTTCCTCGGGGCTGGCAAGACCACTTTCATCAATAGGCTGCTCGATCAGGCGAATGGCCGTCGCATTGCGGCGATCGTGAACGACTTCGGCGCAATCAATATCGACGCCGGGCTGATCGCGACGCGCACCGAAGATGTGATTGGGCTTGAGAACGGGTGCATCTGCTGCTCGCTACAGGGCGACCTTCTGCGCACCATCAAGAACCTGCTGTCCCGTCCCGAAACGTTTGACCAGATCCTGATCGAGGCCAGCGGCGTTGCTGACCCCGCGGGCATCGTTCAAGCACTGATGGACCCCGTATTGTGGAAGGCCGTTAGTCTCAACGGTGTGATAGCCGTTGTCGACGTCGCAGACTGCTCCGACACCCCAGCGCGCCTGCAAGATCAATTGTGGCGGGCCCAGGTGGCGAACGCGGACTATCTCGCTTTCAGCAAGGCTGACGGGATTGACTTAAAGGCACTGACGGCGACGCTGAAAACGTTCGGAAAGTCGCTGATCGTTGATCTGTCACGCGACGCCTTTCCGGCTGAGGTCCTCATCGGTGGGGGCCCCGAGCGGGAATACGACACAGGGCGCGGCCTGGTTACCAGCGATCGATTTGTTACTGTTGAAGGCCAATGGCCTTCGACTGTCCCGATGGCAAAGTTTCAGGGCGCTATACAGCGATTGTCACCCCAGTTGGTCCGCGCCAAGGGGATCATCAATTTCACCGAGCAGCCGGGCAAGAGTTTTGTGTTCCAGCTTGTCGGCAAACGCGCAACGCTTGAGCCGCTGGATAAACACGACGCCATCAGCCGACTCGTACTGATCGGAGAGCGCTCTCACCTCGACGCCGAATTGGCGCAGCGGGAACTCGCTACCCTTTTTATGTCCTGACACCCGGAGCTCCTATGCGAGTTTTCAGCGCCGTCCTGGCGACCGAGACGAACACATTTTCTCCCATCCCCACCGGCCTCTACTCCTTCGTTGAAGACGGCGACTATTATCCGGCTGGTCAGCATCCGGACCACATGACGCTTTATGGCGGTCAGCTTTGGGCTGCCCGAGAGCGCGGTAAACGAGAAGGCTGGACACTTTTCGAGGGATTGACTGCCTCGGCACAACCGGGCGGCCGCACCACAAAGGCCGCCTATGAAACGCTTCGAGATCAAATTCTCCACGATCTCAAAGCAGTACTGCCGGTGGATATGGTCCTTCTTGCACTGCATGGTGCCATGGTTGCCGAAGGCTACGATGATTGCGAAGGCGATATATTGACCCACGTCCGCCAGATTGTCGGACCAGATGTCGTTGTGGGCGCCGAGATTGATCCACACTGCCACCTGACCGACACCATGGTCGAGCAGGCCAGCCTGATCCTGACCTATAAGGAGTACCCGCATACCGACATCTATGAGTCGGGCGTCGTACTGGTCGATCTTTGCGCGCGAATTCGGCGCGGCGAAATCAACCCTGTAGCGGCGCTGACCGACACAAACATGGTCAGCCTAATTCGCACGACCACCGAACCAGGGCTCTCTCTTATCCAGCGCATACGCGCCCTGGAGAAGCAGGATGGGATCGTTTCGATCTCGATTGCACAGGGCTTTCCTTGGGCTGACGTGCCGGACATGGGTACGCGTATCCTGGTATATGCGGACACCGACAGCACTCGAGCAAAGGCGTTGTCGCAGGAGCTTGCAGACGACGTGTATACCATGAGAGACGAGCTCTCTCCGCCTATGCTCAGCGTGGACGCAGCGCTGGACCAAGCACTCGCATCGGCTGTTCGCCCGGTCGTCATTGCCGACACATCGGACAATGCCGGGGGCGGTGCTTCCAGCGATTCCACCTATTTCCTCGAGCGAATGATCGCCCGCGATGTCAAAAACGCGGCTATCGGCCCACTGTGGGATCCCATTGCAGTCAAAATGGCCTTCCTTGCAGGGGCTGGCGCTAAACTGCCGATGCGGGTCGGTGGCAAGATTGGCCCGCTATCCGGCAAGCCCGTCGACGCAGACTGGGAGGTGACGGCGCTCAAGCGGAACCACCAGATGACGGGGCTGGGCGGCGTGCCTTCCAACATGGGCGATTGCGCGCTGGTCACAACTGGAGGCATCTCAGTCCTCCTGGCCAGCGAACGCACGCAGGCCATAGATCCTGACCTTTTCACAGGTATGGGGTGTGACCTGGCAGCAACTGCGATTGTCGTCGTCAAGTCGACACAGCATTTCCGTGCCGGGTACGAACGCGTGGCGGCCGACATAATTTATGCAGGCCCACCGGGCTCCTCAAGCCCTGACCTGTCCAGCCTACCCTATACCAAGATCAAGCGGCCCAAGTGGCCCATCGCGTAGCAGCCCAATCTAGATATGACCGAAATAATCGTTCTCGGCGCAGGCATGGTCGGCGTCTCTACAGCGCTGGCTTTGCAGGCGCACGGCCATCAGGTGACACTTGTTGACAGGCGCCGGCCAGGCGAGGAAACCAGCTATGGTAATGCCGGCATGATCCAGGCGGAAGCGGCAGAACCCTATGCCCTTCCCCTGGACATTCCAACGCTGTTCCAGATCGCGACCGGGCGGACCAACGACGTGGCCTGGAGCCTGAGAGGCGCCCGATACTGGGTCGGTCCAGCTCTTCGCTACGCCTATCACTCCCTGCCGTGGAACTATCGCGACAAGACTGTCGGTCCATGGTCGACAATGATCGCATCAGCAACCACGGATCATGCGGCGCTGATCGAGGCCGCCGGGGCGCAAGACCTGGTCTCTCAGCAAGGTTTCCGGAAAGCATATCGAACGCCACGGGTATTCAGCGCCGCAGTCGCATCGGCCGAGCAATTCCAAAATCGGTATGGAATTGCCTCGACCATCATGGACAATGCCGAACTGCGCCGAGCCGAGCCCGGACTGCAGCGTGACATGGCAGGAGCTGTCCACTGGACCACAGCCTGGGCCTGCACGGATCCCGGCGGCTTGGTGAAGCGCTATGCCAGTCTATTTGAACGCAAGGGCGGTCGTTTCGTCATCGGCGATGCGATGAGCCTTCTTCGTGTCGACAAGGGCTGGCGGGTTGATACATCGGAAGGCCCATGTGCCGCCGAGAGTGTAGTGATTTGTCTGGGCCCATGGTCGCCGGCTTTGACTGCACGTTTCGGTCACAAGGTTCCGATGGTCTATAAGCGCGGCTATCACCGTCATTTTGCTGCGAATAACGGGCCGACCATACCCTTGATGGATGTGGAAACCGGCACGTTTCTGTCGCCCATGCGTCAGGGTCTTCGCGTTCTGACGGGCGCCGAGCTCAATGCGCTCGACGCTGACCCAACTCTGCGACAGATGGACCGCTCCACCATTGCTGCAAACGAGCTCTTCACGCTCGGCAAGCCAATCGAAGAGCATCCATGGATGGGTACCCGCCCCTGCCTGCCTCAAATGCTCCCGCTGACGGGATGTTCCGATCTACATCAGGGACTATGGTTCAATTTCGGTCATGGTCATCAGGGATTTACCCTGGGTCCTACATCCGGCCGCCTTCTGGCAGAGATGATGGCCGGGCGCTCGAGCGGCGGCCCATCCGCGGGCAACTGAGGACCTGACATCCAAAAGTGACGGCGTACGTCGCCAACGATGCATATTGAAACTCGTGTTCGTCGCCGAGCATCTTCAGTGGTTTCGATGGCACCCTGTGCCACTAGCTACGCATCCACCGCAGCGCCCTCGCTCATTGCTCCCGAAGCCAAGTATCAATGTAAGCGCGTAGACGAGGCCGTTACTGGCTGAAGTTCCAGGGCATGAGTTCGGCGATCTGGGTGTTTGGCCAACCGCCGGCGATGCGCTCGAGGGTCAGCGTCAGCCAGGCATGGGGGTCGACGCCGTTCATTTTCGCCGTGGTGAGCAGCGTGGCGATCGTGGCCCAGGCTCTGCCGCCACCATCGGATCCGGCGAAGAGCGCATTCTTGCGGGTGATGGTCTGGGGTCTGATTGCGCGTTCGACGATGTTGGAGTCGATCTCGATATGACCATCGGCAAGGAAGCCCTCGAAGGACGTCCGGCGGCTCAGGGTGTAGCGGATGATCTCAGCCAGTTTGGATTTTCCTGACAGGCGCGGCAGTTCCCGATCCAGCATTGCGAACAGCTCGGTGACAATGGGCCTGGAGCGTTCCGCACGGATGCGGGCGCGCAGTTCGGCTCCATGGCCGCGGATATCCTCTTCGATGACCCAGAGCGGCGCCATGGCCTTGACCACGGCACTGGCAAAGGGCGAGCTGTCGCTGGCGTGCAGGTCGAAGAACTTGCGCCGCGCGTGAGCCCAACACCCGGCCAGGGTCATGGCATCATTGGCGCCACGGTCCTTGCCCAACCGATTGTACGCCGCATAGCCGTTGACCTGCAGGATCCCGCGATAACCATCCAGATGCCGGGCGACGCAATCGCCGGACCGAGAGTCCTCGAACCGATAGGCCACCATTGGTGGTCCTGATCCACCGAACGGTCGATCATCCCGGGCATAGGCCCAGAGCCAGGCGGTTTTCACCTTTCCTGACCCCGGCGCCAGGGTCGGTAACCGGGTCTCGTCGGCAAAGACCCTTTCGCCCTGTTTGACGGTGTGCAGGACGTATTGGGCCAGCGGCTCGAGCCCAAAGCCAAGCCGGCCCATCCACTGAGCCATCAGCGAGCGATCCAGCTCCACACCATCCCGGGCGTAGATCTCTTCCTGCCGGTAGAGCGGCAAGCCATCGGCATATTTGCTGACCGCCACCTGGGCCAGCCGCGCCTCGGTGGGGATGCCGCCGGCAATCAGGTGATCGGGCGCCGGCGCCTGCACGATACGATCCTCACCATCGGCCAGGCGATAGGCGTACTTTGGTCGGCGGGTGACGATGACGCGGAACGTGGCCGGCGTCACATCGAGGCGCTCGGAGACGTCCTCGCCAATGCTAACAGCTTCCAGACCAACGCAATCGGCCGGCACCTCTGGCTCGATAATCTGCTCGATGCGTTCCAGGTGCGGGGCAAAGCCCTTTCGAGGCCGCGGCGGACGCGGAGCGGCGCCACTCCTGTCACGTGCCTCCAGCCCAGCCTTGACCTCCTCTATGCCGGTTTCGATCTCGTCGAACACGAAGGCCATCTGCTCGTCATCGAGCGGATCGTGCCGCAACCGCTCCGAGCGCGTGCCATATTGGGCACGCTGCAGCATGGCGACGATGGAGGTCAGACGGGCGATGCGCTCGTCAGCAGTGGCGTTGATAATCTTGAGTTCGGCGATCTCGGCATGGGCAGCAGCGATCATCGCCTTGAGGGCGTCAACGTCATCGGGAAGCTGCTGCGGATCGGCCGGAACCATGCCCGCATCATGGCACAAAACGCCCCGGATTACCTGAGTTTTTGTGCCTGTGAGTCAGTCTGCCGCAGGCTTTTTATCCAGCCGATTGCGGGCGGCCCACCGGCGCCGAGCGCACCCGTTTCCAATCCATGCCCTCCACCAGCGACAGCAGTTGAGCATGGCTCAACTGGACCCGGCTGTTGCCGATCCTCGGCCAGCAGAACGCCGCCTTTTCCAGCCGCTTGGCGTAAAGGCAAAGGCCAGTCCCGTCCCACCAGACGATCTTGATCCGGTCTGCCCGCTTGGCGCGGAACACGTAAAGCGAGCCGTTGAACGGATCGGCTCCGGCATCGCGCACCAGACCGACAAGCCCGTCAGGCCCTTTCCTGAAGTCCACGGGTTGGCTGGCCAGGTACACCTTCACGCCCGAGGGGATCATGCCGACCGCACGGCGCGAAGGACACGACGAAGATGATCCTCGCTGACCGCAGACCCCACACGGACCGTGGCACCACCGATGCCAATCTCAACGACGCCGCTTGCGGGTTCCGCGTCTTCGTCAGGCGCATCGCGCCGCTTGACCTGACCCTTGGCCATGGCCTTGCGACGCCAGCCGAACAACTGCGAGGGAGAGATCCCGTGGCGCCGCGCCACTGCCGAAACGTTCACGTCTGGCGCAAGGGCCTCTTCCACGATCCTGGCTTTGGTATCATCCGGCCAGTTGCGCCGCGCTACTGCCGGAGTGCTCTCCATTCGGCTCGGCACCACCTCCAGCAACTGGAAGCTTCTATCACTGGGCACATGCGCAGACATAGGAACTCACACCGTCATCAAACTCACGGTGCCAATACCCCAGTCGACCCCTTCAGGTCAGACGGGATAGCCTTCGCGCTTACGTATCAATCAGGCCCTGCTCGTGCTCGATGACACGAGAGTCTCGCTGCGGCTGATGGGCAATGCCTATGGCAAGACGGCACCGGCGACCTTGTTTTCGGAATCCTCTTACGTCGATGTACACTTGGCCGGCGGCAGCCGGCTGCGAATGCCTGACAGTCACGAGGACAGTGCCTCTAAATTTTAGATGGATCGATTTAGGTGGCCAAAGACGTCCGTCTGTTCATTCAGCACACCGGAGGTCACTTCCGATGAATAACAAAAGGGCGCCAAAGGCGCCCTCAGACCACTGACAAACCCCGTCATTTTTGGGCGGGGTTTTGTTTTGTGCTGGGTTTGCCGGCTTAAGCGCCTGGTAGATTTGGCGCGCACAAGGCTCCCGCCTCATGCGAGGCTTGGTTTGGGGGCTTTGGTTAGCGCGAGGGCGATTTTCTTGATGTTTTGGGCGGCGGCGGCCAGGAGGCACTGGTAGGCGACGCGTGTCAGACTTCGGAACCTTGCATAGCGGTGTCCGTGAAGCTGTTTGGCGTCGGCAAAGGAGCGCTCGACCGTCTCCTTGCGGCGCTTGTAGATCGCCTTGCCCCAAGGCGTCAGCCGATGCCGATCGGTGCGCTCGCGTGCGTCGGCCCAGACATGGCGGGTGATCGTACGGGTTGCGGCAGCGTTGGAGGTGCAGGAAGCAAGCAATGGGCAATCGCAGCAGATCTTTGGATCCGAACGATAGTGGCGATAGCCGTTGCGATCTGTGGTGGCATAGGCAAGCAACTGGCCCTGCGGGCAGACATAGCCGTCTTGCGCGCTGTCATAGGCAAACTTTGATTTGCGCATCATGCCAGGGCGCGGCGGTGTGGGGTTGCGATAACCGGTGACACCCAGAATTCCGCGCGCCTCCAGCCCGTTGGCGATGCCCGACGTGGCATAGCCGGCATCAAGCCCGACGGCCTGAACGTCGAAGTCGAAACGCTGGCGCTGCCGATCCAGCCGGTCGAGATAGACGATCGAGTCATGCACATTGGCGGGCGTCACATGCGTGTCGGTGATGATCGCATGGCGACCATCGACGGTACGATGATCGAGATAGAAGAACCCCTTCGGCTTGCCCTCGCGCACCATGTAGCCGGCGTCCGGGTCGGTGCGCGAGACCTTGGTTTCCTTGACCTGCGGTTCACGCTCCTTGTCCTTCAAGGGCTTTTGGCCATGCAGCGCCCGCTCTGCCTCGATCGCCCGGTCGAGATCGGCCCAATAGTCCGAGCGCGACTTTTCGATCATCTGCAGATCATATTTGCCCTTGTTGGCATTGGCCTTCAGATGGGTCGAATCCGTATAAAGCACCGAACCATCCACCAGTCCGTGGCGGATCGCCTGCTCGACGATGTGATCAAAGATGTCCTGCGCCACATCCGTGTCGTTGAAGCGTCGGCGCCGGTTCTGCGACAGGGTCGAGGCGTCAAACACCCGATCCGTCAGCTTCATGCGCAAGAACCAGCGATAGGCGACATTGACCTCGATCTCGCGCACCAGCTGGCGCTCGGAGCGCACGCCAAACAGGTAGCCGATGAAGAGCGCCTTGAACATCAAGGTCGGATCAAGCGCGGGCCGGCCATTGTCGGCGCAATAGAGCCCCGCGACGCGATCATGAATAAACGAAAAGTCGATCACCGCGTCGATCTTGCGCAGCAAATGATCCTTCGGCACCAGACCATCGAGCGTCACCATCTCGAGGGCAGTCTGTTCAGGGCTGGGTTTCTTCAACATGCCCCAGTGAATCAAAAACCCCCGGCCAAAGCCAGGGGTTTGTCAGCAGTCTGAGGGCGCCAAAGGCGCCCTTTTCGCTCTATTTCTTGGCTGTCTCGCCCGCCTCCTTGAGGGACGCAAACTTCAGGGTCACCATTTCAATATTGTCGTAGAGCCATTCGGCCATGGCCATTTCTTCATGGAGAATGGCTTCCAATTCCGACATGGCGGCTCCGTTGCCGCTCGCTTCAGCCAGCGTGATCAATGATTTGTATGCGGCGATCTCGAAGTTCTCAAAGGCGAAATTGGCCATGGAATTCTTGAGGATTTCATCGGGTGCCACGGTGTGGCCGACACTTGCCATCGTACCGGCCAGCGATAGAGCCAAATCCTTGAGGGTCGACTTGTCTTCGCCGAGCGTATCGAGCACCCGCTCAAGACGTCCGATCTGACCTTCTGTCTCGGCGATATGATCTCGGATCTTCGCCTCGATTTCGGGATAATTTTCTATCCGCTCCGCCTGCGGCTTGAGAATGGAAAGGGCCTGGTTCTCCATCGCGTGAGCATTCTTGAGGCCGGTGATGAAGAGATCTTGGGCTGTTACGGTCATGGGAGAACTCCTGTTGAGATGACCGCAACGACGTGACCCGCACTGGGTTGCCAGACTTGCCCCAAGCAAGGAAATACCCCGCCAAGCGTCCAGGGAGGGTCAAACCCAGGCAATGTTGAGGGCCAATTTCCCGGTTCCCCTCCATATCGAAGCGCCGGTGGCAGCGCTGCCAATGGTCACCGTAAGGTTACGCTCACCCCAAACCCGCCGGAGGATTGTGCCGCTCTCCTGGTGAACTTCTGCAGTGGCATTTTGAACGAACAATGCCTCCTCCTGGCGCAAGGCCAGCAGAACACGCGTGAGCCTCAGCTTCTCGGCCCCAAAGCCGTCAGCCTCTTCGATAGCTGCCAGCGCAGCCCGGTCAAAAGGCAGACGATTGTCCGGGTCCGTGAGCGCAAAAAAGGAGCCTTCAGCACCTCTATAGATGTCGGGAAACCCGGGCATCAAACACTTGAGCGCAAGCTGGGCAAGGGAGAGTGCCTCTCCCGTTTCGACCAGTTGCTGTAGCGCTGCTGGCTCGGTCTCTTTCCACTGGTCGCATAGCCTGTCGGAAAAACCGTCGGCCGCAGCTTCGGCCTCTGGATCGGGCCTCGTCCAGAAGCTTTCGAGCTTTGCCTCACGCATTGCCTTCTGATTGTGCTGGCGAAGCCGCTGCTTGATTGTTTCCACCTCGGTTCCCCATAGGGCCAAGGCAGACTGGACGATATACCACCGCCACCGGTGGGACAGCATCTCGGGCGCCAGCGGATCTGCTGCCTCGACCAGCGACCAGAACGCCTCCGGAGCATGACTGATGGCGATAAGCCGCGCCCGACTGTCTTCGGATCGTTTCGTGTCGTGCGACGACGTCAGGGACATCTCGCTCGCCCGACGGCTCGCCAGAAATGAACTGGCATCCTCATCGATTATGGTCGGGTTTTCGGGTTCCGCACCGACCTCGTTTTCGGCCAGATAGCGTGTCCATCGAAAGCCGGCCGTATCTTCCTGTGCCTTTGCCAATAGGGCTCCCGACACCTGCTGGAAGCGCCTCGCAAAGGTCCGGTCTGCCTCGCCGGCTGGCTCGATGAGATGCTGGACGAGGCGTTCAACTATACGGGTGGAGCGAATTCGGGCACTGGCGAGAGCGACGATCCGGTCCAGTATGTCGCGTGCATCAGCGGTGGCCGGCGAGCCATCGAGATATGTGCGGTAGCGCGGCATGCCCAACAGTAACTGGGTCACCGCCTCGCGCAGCCCCTCTGGGCCAGGCTCGACATTTGGATCATTCGTCAGACAAGCACGCGCCATCATCGACAGTTGGTGCAGTTCCGCCGCCAGTTCATTGGATAGGATATCGAGTTTGGCAGCTTCCAGCGACGCCGGAAAATCCGCGCTGATCCCTGTATAGGCGCGCCAATGCAAATCGATTGCCTCGAGGCCGGCCCCGTCTGTCAGCAGTTGCGTGATCAAGCCTGCAGCTTCATATCCCGTAGTGCCAACGGTCTTCCACTGCGGGTCGAGCCTTTCGGCTCCCATAAGGATTTTCTCCACCCAGACGGGTGTCCCGGGCAGGACGCTGGCCAATTGGTCGAGATAGGCTTTGGGGTCTGCCAGTCCGTCGACGTGATCGATACGCAGACCGTCCACGAGGCCGGCTTCGACCAGTTCCACCACCCCCTTATGGGTCGCCTCGAAAACCTCCGGAACTTCAATGCGCATCCCGATTAGGGAGGTGATATTGAAAAATCGCCGATGCGTAATCCCGTCTCGCTCAAGTTCCCAATGGCGGAGGCGCCAATGCTGCATCTCATGCAGAGCGGCAAGGCCGTTGACGTCTCCAGAATATTTCTCATGACCCGCAGCCAATGGGATTTCAGTTGGTCCAAAACACCATTTGCCGTCCCGCACGCAAAAGTCGCCACGCGACAGCATGACCTCGAACGGCTCTGGAAGAAACGGCAGAACAAGCGGGCCTGCGGTCCAGTCAATATCGAAATAGGCGGCAAACGGACTGTCTGGTCCACGCCGCAGGACATCCTGCAGCCAGGGATTTTCCGGGGTGAATGCGGTGTGGTTGGGGACAATGTCGAGAATAACGCCCAGCCCCACTTCGTGCGCAGCGCGGGCCAGTTTCTCAAAACCCTCGCTTCCGCCGAGCGCGGGTTCAATCACAGTCGGGTCGATTATGTCGTAGCCGTGGGTAGAACCTTCTGCCGCGGCGAAGATCGGGGACAGATAAAGGTGGGAGATGCCGAGGTCGACGAGATAGCCAAGCTGCTGTTCGACACTGGAAAACGTAACACCCTCCCGCATCTGGATGCGGTAGGTGGCCGACGGAATATTCTGAACCAATTGAAAACCCGCATATTGTGCCCGCCGGGATAGGCGGGAGCTTGGGAGCCCAATGGTTCCACGCATGCCAGGTTCCGAATGCGCCCGTTCTCTTTACCGGCGATATGATCGAAGTGCCGGAATTGCAGCTCCTCACTGATTTGGAACGGTCGCCCGGCAAGAACCATTTCTCTGCCGAGACCCGGGCCGCACGGATCTATGGAGCAACCGCGATGAGCACCCCCGAAAAGCCGAATGTGGAGTTTGATGCGCCGGAAGAACGACCGTCTGCCGAAGAGCTTTATAGCGACCCGGCGGAACGCGCCGTGTTTGGAAAATATGGTGACATGGCCGGTTTCTGGCGTTTCATTATCCCCATAGTCCTCCTCCTCGCGGCAGCGGGCATGTTCTTTGCCACGATCAGCTAACCCGGCCCTTGGTGAGGATTACGCATTCTGCGGCGAAGAAGACGCCCCTGGGCCGGCAGCGGACTGCCGGCCCCTTTGCATGTGATCGGGCTTTAGGCCCGCAGGATATAGAGATCCAGCTCAACCGACGGCCGTGGCAGGCGCCCTACTCCGACGACGCTCGCCTCAAGCGCGAACCCAGCGTCAACCATGGGGGCAAGCAGCTTGGACTGGTTGCCGGGCAGATATCCAAGGTGCAAATCCCCGTGGAAGACAGCGATGGAGCTTGCGTCAAAACTGCGTTGCGGTTCGCGGGTGAGCGCAAGCGGCGCGCCAAGGGCGAGCGCGTCTGACACCAGAGCATCATCGGCCAGATTGACGATATAACTTTTCATCAGCCGGACACGCTCGAGAGGACTCGCAGCCGAGGCGGCAGTGGCCGTACCCGCGGCCAGTATTACCCCTCCCATCCCTTGCAAGAGAAGACGACGATTTGGCATCGTTTTGTCTCCATCCTAAAGCTGCTCTGCCTGAGCACCGCTCTTCGGCTTCGCCCGACCGAGATTAGGCACCTCCCCCAGTGGCTCCATGGGGCGCGACGTAAAGGAACCATTGCCGTCAATCGATTGTCCGCTTGACCAGCGGCCCTGGACAGGCTCGCTGCCATCGTGCTGGAAGCCAAGGAATACATAGCTGAAGTCCAGGTTCTCTTCTTCTTGCGGATGACTGTTGGGAATTGGGAAGACGTTCTCGTTGCCACCGAGCTCCTCGATAGCGGCCAGCCACTGGTTCTGGTGCATCGTGTCGCGGGCGATCAGGAACTGCAGCATCTCCTTCATGCCAGGATCGTCGGTCATATTGTAAAGGCGCACGGCCAGCACCCGGCCAGTGGCTTCCGCAGTCACATTGGAATTCATGTCCGCAGCAATATTTCCGCTGGCATAGATGTGGGACATGTTGAAAGGCACACCATCGGAATCGACAGGCATTGCCGAGAGACCGGCGGAGAGCAGGTTCTTAAGATTGATGCCGCTCAACACTGATCCGGCGACAGGGTTGTCAGCGGCCTCCTCCTGCATCGATAGCGGCGCCCCCTCGAGGTTCAGCGCCACAGCGGTCGCCAGCATCTCGATGTGGCCCAGTTCTTCTGCCGCAGTATTGAGCAGCAGATCCCTGAATTTGGGATTGCCCCGCGCGCCCATGGCCTGAAAGAAATACTGCATTGCCACGCGGATCTCTCCCTCTACGCCCCCGATTGCCTGCTGCAAGGCACGCGCGAACAATGGGTTAGGCTTGTCGACCCGGACTGGAAACTGAAGTTTGCTGTCAGTGTAAAACATGATCCACTCCTCTATGTTGGAGAGAACCAAGCGTCGGCAGCGGAGCATTGTTCCAATACTAACTTGCGATCTAATCAGCTGGCCGATTGGGCCCAAATAGCCAAGTCGAGAGCTATACTTAGGCGGTGTGGACGAAGTGGATTCCCAAATCAGCTAATCGCTGATTCAATGCTGTTCTTTGCGGAGAGCAGCGTTGGTTCGGGGTTTGATGTCAGATGCAGAGTGGGCCTTCTTCGAACCGTTCGTGGTGGAGAAGGGTCCGAGACGAGGTCGGCGGCCGCGTGATCATCGGCTGGTGCTGGATGGGGTGTTCTGGATAGCCCGCACGGGAACCGCCTGGCGGGATCTGCACAGCCATTTTGGCCCATGGAACTCAGTCTATCGCCAGTTCCGGCGTTGGACGCAGGCGGGGATCTGGGATGTGATGCTGGAGGCCTTGAACGAGACGGGAGCGGGTAACGATAGCGTTCAGATGATCGACTCTACCATCATCCGCGCCCATCAGCACGCCGCCGGCGCGCTAAAAAAGGGGATGCGGACCAAAGTCTTGGCCGCTCTCGTGGTGGTTTCTCGACCAAGATCCATCTCCGCAGCAACGCTCTCGGCCTCCCTGTCGCGGTCACGCTGAGCGGCGGACAGGTCTCCGACGTGAAAGGCTACGTGCCGATCATGGACCAGCCCGGTCCGAGACCCTGCGTGCTGCTCGCCGACAAGGGATACGACGCCGACTTCATCCTGGCTGACCTGGAGGCCCGCGGCGTGGCCGCTGTCATTCCGGCCAAACGAAACCGCAAGGTTCAGTCCGTTATCGACGGCCATATCTATGCCTTGAGAAACCTCGTCGAGCGATGCTTCTCCAAGCTCAAGCACAGCCGCCGCTTAGCCACGCGATACGACAAAACCGCCGATAGATTCCTCGGCTTCGTTCTCGTCGCGTCGATCCGGTTGTGGGTCAGACACTTTGTCCACACAACCTAGATCAAGTCTGGTCATGAGAGGCCGCTGCTTTGTCCCGATCGTCTTCGTCGCCTCGGAACGGGT
Organism: Devosia sp. SD17-2; assembly: GCF_029201565.1. Lineage (GTDB taxonomy): Bacteria > Pseudomonadota > Alphaproteobacteria > Rhizobiales > Devosiaceae > Devosia. The sequence goes on along the minus strand of NZ_CP104002.1, from coordinate 1,925,597 downwards.
CAGCAACGATATTGGTTGTGCTGGACGATGATCGTTCCTTCGAAGACTTTCCGCCGGGCCAGCTGAGATGAAGATCGCCACCTACAACGTCAACGGCGTCAATGGCCGTTTGCCAGTTCTGCTGCGTTGGCTTGAAGAGGCAACACCTGATGTTGTGTGCCTGCAGGAGCTGAAATCTCCAGACGAACGGTTTCCCACCGCAGCTATCGAGGCGGCTGGCTATGGCGCTGTCTGGCATGGCCAGAAGAGCTGGAATGGGGTCGCCATCCTGTCGCGCGGAAAAGTGCCGATCGAGACACGGCGAGGGCTCCCGGGCGATACCGACGACTACCATAGCCGGTACATTGAAGCCGCTGTGGAGGGCATAATTTTCGGCTGCCTCTACCTGCCGAACGGCAACCCGGCGCCAGGCCCCAAGTTCGACTACAAAATGAAATGGTTTCAGCGCTTTACCGATCACGCCAAGGAGCTGCTGGCGAGCAAACTTCCAGTGGTTCTGGCAGGCGACTACAATGTCATGCCCACTGAAATCGATGTGTACAAGCCGGAACGCTGGGTCAACGACGCCCTGTTCCGTCCTGAAGTGCGCGACGCCTATCACAAGATCATTGAACAGGGATGGACCGACGCGCTTCGCGAGCTTCATCCCGGCGAGCGGATTTACACCTTCTGGGATTATTTTCGGAATGCCTATGGCCGGGACGCCGGCCTTCGCATCGACCATCTCCTGCTCGCGCCGCTAGTAGCCAAACGCCTCAAGGCTGCCGGTGTCGATCGCCATGTGCGCGGCTGGGAGAAATCAAGCGACCACGCACCGACCTGGATTGTTCTCAAATGAACGGGCGAAGCGCTCTTCGCAGCGGAACACGCCATCCGGGCCCGCTCCAGACCAGAGCAATTTAGGACGTTTGCGACAAGAACGCCCACGGCCATACCTGACCGCGCCAAGCCCAGAAAATGCAGTATTTTTCCGTACAATTTCAACGCCCCCGGACACGTAACCAATCCTTCCTGAGCACTCGCAATCCAGATTTTGTCATATTTGCGGTTGAAATGTCATTCTAACTGACATAACTTGTCACGAACCACACGATTGTCGCGCATGATTGGGACGAATGACTCACATTCGGCCAAGTCACCCCGTTATATGTATACGATGAACATACAATATTGTGCGACTGAACTTCTTTATTCTTCTCAATTTAACTTCGAGGTTTTATGACGGCCAAATTGAGGGTGAAGAAGGTCTACAAGATCTTCGGAGACCGACCCAAAGAGGCACTCGCACTCCTTGCCGAGGGTGAAAGCAAGGAATCCATATTCCAGACCACCAGCCAGACTGTCGGGGTTCAGAACGCCAGTTTTGAAGTCGATGAGGGGCAGATTTTCGTGATCATGGGACTATCCGGGTCCGGAAAATCTACCATGGTGCGCATGCTCAACGGGCTGATCCGCCCGACCGGTGGTGAAATACTGATCGATGGCGATGATGTCGCCTCCTGCTCTGGCAGCAAATTGCGGGACATCCGGCGCAACAAGATCGCCATGGTGTTCCAGCACTTCGCGCTCTTCCCGCACCGAACCATTCTCGAAAACGCAGCCTATGGCCTCAAGGTAAAGGGCGTGCCGGCCGCAGAGCGCAATGCCAAGGCGCTGACAGCGCTCGAGCAGGTTGGCCTTTCCTCCTGGGCACATAGCAAACCTGCCGATCTCTCGGGCGGGATGCAGCAGCGGGTGGGCCTTGCCCGCGGCCTCGCGACAGATCCCGAAGTGCTGTTGATGGATGAGCCTTTCGGCGCACTCGACCCACTGATCAGACGCGAAATGCAGGACGAGCTGCTCAGTCTCCAGGCCACGCTGAAGAAAACCATCATCTTCATTACCCACGATCTCAGCGAAGCGCTGCTCCTGGGAGACAAGATCGCCATCATGAAGGATGGGCGTATCGTTCAGATCGGTACGGCGCAGGAAATCGTCTCCAATCCCGCAGATGATTACGTCGCCGCCTTCGTCGCCGATATCGATCGGGGCCGCGTCTTCACGGCCGAGACGGTATCGAGCGAACCTTCGGTGATGCAGCTGAATACCGACACGGCGGGCGACGCCGTCAGGACCATGGAAGACCAGAATTTGAATGCGGTCTATGTGATGGATGGCGAGGAAATCGCCGGCGTCGTTACCTATCAGCAGGCCGCGACAGCAGACCGCGACAGCGGCCCGTCGGATGTGCATCTCTCCGACGTGATGCAGACCGACTATCCGACCACCGACATGGATACGCAATTGGCCGATCTCTACGGCGCCGCCAGCGGCGGGCTGCCGATCGCCATTACGGATGCCGATAATCGCCTCGTTGGCGTCGTTGAGCCGGAGGCCGTTTTCGCCCAGCTCTCCGTGCCCTCCGAAACGGCTGAGAGCGACGAGGCCGACGCGTCCACCGCGCCGGAAAACACCGAGCTCAAGCTCGAAGACGCGCGCTAAGAGCCGCGCCAAAAACAACAAGGAGACGTGCGATGAGCCCGTCCGATTTTCTCGTCATCCCCTTTGACGACTGGGTCACCGCTTTTGTCCGTGGCTGGCTGGTACCCAACTTTCGCCCCTTCTTCAGGGCTGTTCAGGTCCCCATCACGCAGGTGCTGAATGGGCTCGATGCGTTCTTTGCCTTCGTGCCGATGCTGGCGATGACTGCTGCCTTCGCGCTTCTCGCACTGAAGTTCGCGGGCCGGGGCATGGCCATTTTCACGGTCGTCGGATTTGTCTTCATCGACATGATCGGCCTCTGGTCCCAGACCATGACGACACTGGCGATGATCGTGACTTCGGTGCTGTTCTGCGCGGTGATCGGTATTCCGCTTGGCATTCTTGCTGCCCGCAACGACGTGACGTGGAAGGTGCTGCGCCCAACGCTCGACGTGATGCAGACCATTCCGAGCTTCGTCTATCTGGTGCCAATCGTGATGCTCTTTGGCGTCGGCATGGCGCCCGGCATCATTGCCACGGTCATCTTCGCCCTGCCCCCGATCGTGCGCCTCACCAATCTTGGTATCCGCAATGTTCGGGGCGACCTGGTCGAAGCTGCCGAAGCCTTCGGCTCGACGCCCCTGCAGATGCTGTTCGAGGTGCAGCTGCCGCTTGCCATGCGCACAATTATGGCCGGCCTCAACCAGACACTCATGCTGGCCCTGTCCATGGTCGTCATCGCCGCCCTGATCGGCGCGGGTGGGCTTGGGCTTGTGGTCAATACCGGACTGGGACGCCTGGACGTTGGCCAGGCCACCGCGGGCGGTGTCGGCATTGTCATTCTGGCGATCGTACTCGATCGCATCACGCAGGGTTTTGGGGCGCAGAACAAGGTGCCCTCCGTCTCCCTGCGCCAAACACTTGTTTCCATGTTCCGGCCGAACGCTTCGGCGCAGACGCTGAACGGAAAGGCGGCCTGATCCGAGGTCGCATGCTGGGGTCCATCCCCGTCGCCATCCGCGCCAATGCGGATCCACGAAAAGCAAAATAAAGGAGACAAAAACATTATGTTCCGTCTCAAAACAACATCCGCCGTCGCCGCCCTCATGCTCGCCACCACCGGTCTGAGCGCCCCGGCCTTTGCCCAGGCGCAGCCCGGCGAAGGCAAAGAGATCATCATGGCGCAGCCAACCTGGGACACCGGTTGGTTCTATACCGAGATCTACAAGCAGCTTCTGGGCGAACTTGGCTATTCGGTCGGCACCGTGCTGACGCTGGATAATCCAGCCTTCTACCAATCCGTGGGCTTTGGCGATGTGACCATGTGGGTCGATGGCTGGTTCCCCATTCACAACCCCTACAAGACCGCCATTGAAGGCACGGCCGAGATCATCCCCTCCGTCGTCAGCGGCGGCGCGATCGAAGGTTACCTCGTCGACAAGAAGTCAGCTGAGGAACTTGGCATCACCTCGCTCGAGGATTTCAAGCGGGATGACGTCAAAGCCGCCTTTGACCGCGACGGTGATGGCAAGGCCGATATGGTCGCCTGTCCGCCCGGCTGGGGCTGCGAGCTGACCATTGAGCACCACATCGGCGCCTATGATCTCAATGACCACGTCAATCTGATCAAGGCCGGCTATCCTGCTGCCATGGCGGATGCCGTAGCCGCTCACGACACCGGCAGCCCGATCCTCTTCTACACCTGGACACCGAACTGGACTGTCAACGAGCTGGTGCCGGGCGAGGATGTCGTCTGGATCGAGGTGCCCGAGGTGAGCCTGCCCGAAGACATGGCCGATCTCGCCGATGCAGCAGTTCGCGAAGGCGTTGAAGGCTGCGTCAGCGATCCGTGCATGCTCGGCTTCCCGGCCAATACGATCGACGCGGTGGTCAACACGGCCTTCCTCGAAGAAAACCCGGCCGTCCGTGCCCTGCTTGAAAATGGCGAGATCCCGATCGCGGATGTCTATGCGCAGAACGCCGCCATGAACGCAGGCGACAACGATATCGAGGGCCAGGCAACGGCCTGGATCGCCGACAACCGTGCTCTGGTCGACGGCTGGCTCGAGGCCGCCCGCGCTGCGCAGTAAGCACCGATAAAAATGCCGGCCGGAGCACAGCTTCGGCCGGCATTCTATTGCCTGCTGAAGGTAAAGCGCCGCGTGTTGGATTACGCGGGTCCGCTTGCATTTTTCTGATGCCGCTCTCTTAATGACGCTGACGCCGCTCAATCGGGGCGTTCAACGCAGTGGAGGAGCACGCTGGAGCACAATTCAACACAGCGGCGCTATGCCATCTGGGTGCTATTTGGCATCCTTGTCGCCGTTGTGGCGAGCGCGAGCTGGGGCGTCGCGCATAAGCAAGGCGTCGAGCGCCTCCGCAGTCTTGTGCACGACCGGTTGACGGTCAATCTCCATGCGGTCGAGAGCGAAATCGAGCGTTTCAGATATCTGCCCGATGTCATCAGCAAAGACCCGCGGATCATCGAACTGCTGGTCGCAACGGACGGCGCTGGGATCGGGATTGCCAATGGCTATCTTCAAAGCGTCCGATCCATGTCCGGAGCGGACGAACTCTATGTGATCGACCTGTCGGGTGAAACCCTGGCCGCGAGCAACTGGAATGAAGAAGGCAGTTTTGTCGGCCACAATTATGGCTTTCGTCCCTATTTCACCGACGCCATCTCGACTGGGTCAGGGCGGTTTTATGCGGTCGGTGTGACCACGGGGCGGCCAGGATATTTTCTGTCCAGCCGCGTCGTCTACGAGGATCGCACGATCGGCGTCGTGGTTGCTAAGGTGGACATCGGACCACTGGCGCGGACCTGGGCCGAGGCCGGCGAGGTCACCGCCATTGCCGACAGGGAGGGGATCATCTTCCTCTCCGGCGAGCCACGCTGGACCTACCGTCCACTCCACAAACTATCTGCCGAAACACTCAATCTTCTGGACGCCGAACGTCGATATGACGGGATCGACCTCGCGCGGGCCGAACCGCTGGCGCCAAGCCCAGGCGATGGATCGGCCGACCGGACGATCGGACTTGGCAATGAGCGTTATCTGATGGGTGTCAGAGGCCTCGAACCGGACGGCTGGCTTTTGCTATCCGCCCTGCCCCTTGGCCCGGTTGAAACCGAGGCCCGTCTTGTTGGTGCATCGAGTGCACTCCTAGCCCTGCTAACGCTTGCCGTAGGCCTGTTCCTGAGACAACGCCAGCAATTGACGCGGATGAAGCTTGAACAGAACGCCGTGCTTGAAGGGCGCGTGGCCGAGCGCACAGCAGCGCTGGCCCATGAGGTCGAGGAGCGCAAACGAGCCGAGCAGGACCTGCGGACAATGCAGGATAGCCTTATCCACGCGGCAAAACTGGCGGCGCTGGGGCGGATGTCGGCAGCCATCGTGCATGAAGTGAGCCAGCCACTGTCGGCGCTCGATAATACGCTGGCGGCAGCAGGGCTTCATGCAGAGCGCGACGCGAAGGCTGAAGTACAACGCAATCTGACATCGGCTCGATCGCTGCTCAAACGCATGCAACGAACGGTAAAACACCTCAGGACCTTCTCCTCGCGCCGGGATGCAACCCCACCGGAGCCCATTGATGCCAACCAGGCGATCGAGGCTGCCATGGACATAGTTGAGCCGCGTGCCCGGGAAAACGGGGTTGCCATTGCCTATGAGCGCCGCGCTGGCCTGCCGCCGGTCACAGGAAATTCCATTCGCCTTGAGCAGGTGCTGATCAACCTGTTGCTCAATGCCGTCGACGCCAGCGTCGCGGCCGGTCAGAACCGGATCGTTGTTGTGGCGGAGGTGCTGGACGCTGCCCTGCGGATTACCGTTTCAGACATGGGACAAGGCATTACCCCCGAGGTGCAGCAGAGGCTATTTGAACCGTTTTTTACCACCAAGACGACGGGGGAAGGTCTTGGGCTCGGCCTGTCGATCAGCAAGACCATCATCGAAGAATTTGGCGGCAAGCTGAACCTCGTGCCGTTGGACGCGGGCGGCACCCAGGCCTGGGTCGAGCTTCCCCTTCACGTTGAAAAGCAAAGGCAGCTGGTATCGGCATGACGAGGGGGCGCATCGCATTCATCGACGACGAAGCGCAGCTTTGCGAGGCTGCGGCAGAGTGGCTAGGTGTCTCCGGTTTTGACGTCAAAACCTTCACCGATCCGGTCAAGGCTATGCAGGCGATCAATGGGAACGCCTTCGATTGCGTCGTCACCGACATGCGCATGCCGGGGGCAAGCGGGCAGGATGTACTCCGCCATTTCTCCGGTACGGATAGTGATATGCCCGTTGTGCTGCTGACGGGGCATGGCGATGTGGGCATGGCGGTGGACGCCATGCGTGGGGGCGCCCATGACTTCATCGAAAAGCCCTACGACGCAGACCATTTGATCGCCGTATTGGACCGGGCCGTCGAACGTCGACGGATGGGTGAAGAGCTGCGCAAGTTGCGCGAGGCAACGGGCGCTGAACTCGACACGCGGCTGGTGGGGATATCCGCTCCCATGGTGCAGTTACGCCGCTCCATTGCGCAGCTGGCCGATATCGATGTCGACATTCTGCTCAACGGCGAAACGGGTGTCGGCAAGGAGGTGGTTGCCCGGGCGCTCCACGATTTTGGCCACCGCAGCAAAGGGCCGTTCGTCGCCATAAATTGTGCCGCTGTTCCGGAATCCGTCTTCGAGAGTGAACTCTTCGGGCACGAAAAGGGAGCCTTTACCGGCGCTGCAGGCAATCGTATCGGCAAGCTCGAATTTGCCAGGGGCGGTACGGTTTTTCTCGACGAAATTGAATCCATGCCTCTGGCGCTTCAGGCAAAGGTGCTGCGCGCGATCCAGGAGCGGAGTGTCGAACCGCTGGGCTCCAACATCCCTCGCGATCTCGATGTTCGGTTCATTGCGGCGACCAAGGTCGATCTCAAGGCCGAGATCGATGCCGGCCGGTTCAGGGCCGACCTTTATTTCCGCCTGGCAACGGTTGAACTGGCGATACCGCCACTCCGAGATCGGCGCGAGGATATCCCACTCCTCCATGCGCTCTTTGCAGGCTCGGCGGCGCAGCGTTTCAACATGTCACTTCCTATTATGCCCCAAAGCCTGTTGCAGTCGCTACTGGCCGGGAGTTGGCCGGGCAACGTCCGCGAGTTGAAGGCCGTGGCGGAGCGGTTTGTGTTGGGACTTGGGAACACGAAGATCGCCACAGAGAAACAAGGGTCCCTGACCGAGCGCGTGGCGCAGTTTGAAGCCGAGACGATTGCCGAAGCTTTGCGGGAATGCGGAGGGTCGAGCGCAGAAGCTGCAGTGCGGCTTGCTGTGCCGCGGCGGACGCTCAATGAGAAGATCGCCAAATATGGTCTGCGGGCGGAAACGAGCGGAAATCCGCCAGAGGTACTCGGCTGATTGGCGGAAATTCGCCATCAATCTCCGCTATCAGAGCGAAAACCTTAGCATATTCAATGCGGCATCGACTGGCATGTAGCTTGCAATGTGGAAGGAACCAGCTGGTTGAGGAGCCGGCTGCAAAAATGAGCATGCTACAGGAGGATAAAGCATGACCGTTCTTTCCCCGCGTCTTCTGTCGGGCGTTCTGGCCACCACCCTTGTGTTCAGTGCTGGCGCTGTGCCGGCACAGTCCCAGGAATTCATCAATGTACTGACCGGCGGCACTTCGGGCGTTTACTACCCGCTCGGCGTGGCGCTCTCCGAACTTTACGCGGAAAATATCGAGGGTGCCCGCACTCAGGTGCAGGCGACCAAAGCCTCGGTCGAGAACCTCAACCTGCTGCAGCAGGGCAAGGGCGAACTCGCCTTCGCGCTGGGCGACTCCGTCAAAGCCGGTTGGGATGGCGTCGAGGAGGCAGGCTTTCCGCAGCCTCTGACCGAAATCCGTGCCATCGCCGCGATCTATTCCAACTACGTCCAGATCGTTGCCAATGCCGAGTCCGGCATCAAGTCCCTGGAAGATCTGAGGGGCAAATCCATCTCTGTCGGCGCGCCGGCATCCGGGACGGAACTCAACGCCCGCGCCATCTTTGCAGCCGCCGGCATGAGCTATGACGACATGGGCAAGGTCGAATACCTGCCCTACGCGGAATCCGCCGAACTCATCAAGAACCGGCAGCTCGACGCGACCCTCCAGTCCTCAGGGCTCGGCGTCGCCTTCATCCAGGATTTGGCGGCGACCATGCCGATCAACATCGTGGCCATTCCGGCCGAGGTCGTCGACACCATAGGCGCGCCCTATATCGCTTCGGTTATTCCGGCTGGCACCTATGACGGGCAAACCGAAGACGTCTCCACGGCGGCGATTGGCAACATCCTCGTTACCCATGCAGGGGTGAGCGACGAGACGGCCTACCAGATGACCAAGCTGATGTTCGAAAATCTCGACCGGATGGTCGCCTCCCACTCCGCGGCCGCAGACATCGACCCGGCCAATGCGCTGACGGGCCTTTCGATCCCGCTGCACCCAGGCGCCGAACGCTATTATCGCGAAGCTGGCCTGCTGTAATCGCTTCGGCCTGCCGGTCTCTCCGGCAGGCCCACCGGCGCATCTTCGATTTTTGATCACCAGGCCTATGCTCAACTATGTCGAGCACGAGCCTGCACGAGTTGTCTGGGAGGAGACTCGATGTCCACCGCAACCACTGATGCCTTTCCCAATTCTCCGCCTGACAGCGTTGAAGAAGCCGTTGAAGGCCTACCGCCAGGCTTCGGCGTGGGAATGATGGGCAAGATTGCCTTTGGCATCGCCATCGCCTTCTCGCTCTTCCAGATATGGACCGCGGCCTATGGCACCCTGCCCAGCCAAGTCGTGCGCGCCATGCATGTCGGGTTCCTGCTGCTGCTCGGCTTTGCGCTTTTGGGCAATCTCGTCGCCAAGACGGTATGGGGACGCGTCTGGTTTTGGACGCTCGGCATCGCGGGCTTTTTGACCGGCATCTATAATTGGGTCTTTTACACCGACCTCATCAAGCGCAGCAGCTTTATGACCACGCTCGATATCGTGGTCGGAACGACAGCGATCGTACTGGTTTTCGAAGGCGCCCGACGGCTGATGGGTTGGCCGCTGGCCATCATCTCCGCCATCTTCCTTGCCTATTGCTTCTTCGGCCAATACGCGCCCGGCCCGCTAGTGCACCGCGGCTATGACTTTCCCCAGATCATCGAGCATTTTGGGTTTGGCACCGAAGGAATTTACGGCACGCCGATCTATGTCTCGGCGGCCTATATCTTCATCTTCGTAGTCTTTGCCGCTTTTCTCGAGAAGGCGGGAATGATCGCACTTTTCAACGACTTCGCCCTCGGCCTCGTCGGAGGTTGGCGCGGCGGACCCGCACAGGTCTGCACCCTGTCCTCAGCTCTTATGGGCACAATTTCCGGTTCGGGCGTTGCCAATGTGGTGGCGAGCGGCCAGTTCACCATTCCGCTGATGAAGAAATTCGGCTTCCGCTCCGCCTTCGCAGGTGGCGTCGAGGCGACATCATCCATGGGCGGACAGATCATGCCGCCGATCATGGGCGCTGTGGCCTTCATCATGGCCGAGACCCTGAAAGTGCCCTACAGCAGCATCGTTCTCGCCGCCATCGTGCCGGCCGCGCTCTACTTCGCCAATTGCTTCTGGATGGTCCATCTCGAAGCTGGAAAGGCGAAACTGCGGGGCCTGAGCAAGGCGGAACTGCCCAATCCCTGGCACGCTGTTCGTGACCACTGGCCACTGATCCTGCCGCTGGCCGCCCTCGTTTACCTGCTCTTTGCCGGCTATACGCCGATCTTTGCCGGTACCATGGGCCTGGCGCTGGTGATCGTCCTCATCCTCGGCACACCACTTGCCGCCATGATCGGGCCCCGCGCCTTCCGCTATGCCTTCTGGATCGCCCTAGGCCTGGCATCGGCCGCTTTCCTGCGCTTCGGTGTCAATTTCCTGATGATTGTCATCGCGACCCTTGTGCTGGCCTGTGCCATCACGCGCGGTGGTCGTCAGACCTTGCTGATCGTGCGAGACTCGTTGGCGGAGGGCGCGCGGAACGCCCTGCCCGTCGGCATTGCCTGCGCTGTCGTCGGCATTGTCATCGGCACGCTGACGCTCACCGGTATCGCATCGACCTTTATCGGCGCCATCATCAGCGTCGGCGAGAACAATCTCTTCCTCTCGCTCGTTCTGACCATGCTGACCTGCCTCGTGCTGGGCATGGGAATTCCGACAATTCCCAATTACATCATCACCTCCTCGCTCGCGGGCCCCGCGTTGCTGGAACTGGGCGTGCCGCTGCTCGTCAGCCACATGTTCGTCTTCTATTTTGGCATCATGGCCGATCTGACGCCGCCCGTTGCCCTCGCCTGCTTTGCGGCGGCTCCAATGGCCAAAACATCGGGGCTGAAAATTTCCCTGCAGGCCACCAAGCTGGCAGCCGCCGGGTTCATCGTGCCGTTCATGGCCGTCTATACGCCATCTCTGATGCTGCAGGATGGCGGGGCCATTGCTGAGACCTTCGGCTATCCGGTGGAGGTGATCTACATCATCATCAAGGCCTGCTTCGGCATCGCGCTCTGGGGCGTCGCCATCGTCGGCTTCCTCTTCGCCCCGCTCAATGTCATCGAAAGGCTCCTTGCTTTCGCCGCAGGCCTTTTGCTCATCCTCGCCCTGCCGATGACCGACGAATTGGGCTTCGCGCTGGGCGTACTGCTGGTCGGCTGGCTCTGGTGGCGCCGGGGCGCCGCCGCTCCGCAGGCTATGGCATGAGTATCTGCATCGCTTCAGCCGGAAGCTTCCTGACTTTGCTCGCCAGCAGCTTTTCGCTCACCTGGATCCACTCTGTCGAAAAGACAGAGTGGATCGAGCACTGGCAGGTCGAGGGGGATAAGCTTGCCTTGGTGTCAGCGCGCGTAACAGGCTCCGGAGCAGGAATAGACCTGCCACCCGATGCGGTCTGGCAGGACGGCGGATGGACCTACCGCCCCACCCTGCCCCCGCTGTCGCAGGTCACCCTTGCGGCGTCCGGCGCTACGCCCGGCGGCTGGAACCTCTGCACCGAAGACAAATGTCTAGAGCTTGGCGCAACGGCCGGCGCCACGACAACAATCTGGACAGCCGACGTCTGCAGATAGCCATCACCAGAACATCGGTGACCGCGCAGTACCAACATGCCGCCGCCCCCTCGCGTCTTGAGCAACACTAATGGCACGGCCCTATGGCACTCCGAAAACAGCCTTTGACGCTGGCGCGCGGACCGATCGCGCGACCACTGCACTGACCAATTTGCTCAGCGCCCTACCCCGCCAACGCAGTCGGAAAGGCGCCGTCATGCAGTGGTCCAGACCTGCCACAGACCCGCGCGGAAACGTTCGCAATTAAGGGCACTCGGGAGCAGTAAGCGCCCACACATCGACAAGTACATCCAATCGTGACTTAATATATAATTCTGAAGCCTGCCAAGTTCTGGGAACCATCCAATCGCGAGGGTGTGCTGATGCTTCTCTCCATTCGATCGCAAGATTACGATGCGTCTCGACGCGTGGAAGAATTTCAAAGCGTCATTGCGGCGATCACCAAGGTCGACTTTGTTCCTGAGGACGAGAATTCTTTCATATCGGAAACGTCAATCGGCGTGTTGCCCAATCTGATCCTTGGTCATGGCCGTCATTCGGCCTCGACTGCGATCCGCACGACAGCCCACGCCGCTGACACAGACGACAATGTCATGTTCCACATTCCCCTGTCAGGCAGCTGCTCCATCGAGCAGCGCGGCGGCGCGCGGAGCGAGCTGCGCTCCGGGCTGGTCTATGCAGACCCAGGCGACGTTCCCGGTATTATCCAGTTTCATGGTCAGCCGTCGGAGGGGTTCTATGTCTCCCTCCCGCGGGCACAGCTGACATCGGCAACATCCGGGCTCAATGCCATGCTGCGCGGGACGGCTCCTCTGACGCCGCAATGGCGCCTGTTTTTCAATTATGCCCGAAGCCTTCATGTGGAGCTCTCCGAACTCGGGCCAGACGAGGCGGCGCAATGTGCCAACCATGTGCAGGACCTTGCCCTGATGGCGCTGGGCGCCACCCGGGAGGCGGCCGAGATTGCAGCCGGCCGCGGCGTCCGGGCGGCTCGGCTCAAAGCCATCAAGGCCGACATTGAAAACCATCTGACCGCGCCCGACCTGTCGCCGGAACGGATCGCCACGCGTCACAAGATCAGCTTGCGCTATCTGCGGGCCCTCTTTGCCGGAGAAGGCACAACGTTTGGTGACTTCGTCGCTCACCGGCGGCTGGCGCTGGCTTATCGATTGCTCAGTGATCCGCGCAATGGCGGAAGCAGTATTTCCGGCATCGCCATGCGTGTCGGGTTTGGCGACCTCTCCTGGTTCAACATCCGGTTCCGCCGTGTCTACGGCATGACACCCAAAGACGTTCGCGCCCTTTCCCGCCTGCGCTGAAGTCTTTCGACGCCAGATTGTGCCGCCCTCCCCGGATTTGGTGCCGCTCTCCCCAAGACGCACCAGATCGCCCCGCCTAGATTTTCGCCTGGGGCAGTTTTTGACGAGCCGGATGTTTGGTTCGCCAATGGGAGGTGGGACGCGTGACTGTACAGAACCCGAGGCGTTTTGATCGAAGCGGAACAATAGCCTGCTTTGCATTCATAGGCGCGTTCAGCGCATTGACCGGCTGGACACCAGCTGTGGCGCAACAGGACAACAGCGCCTCCATCCTGATCTATGACGCTTCGGGCTCCATGTGGGGCCAACTCGATGGTGGCATCAGCAAGGTGGAAATTGCCCGCGAAGTCATCGGCGATTTCTTCGTCAGCCGCGACAACACCATCCCTCTTGGCGTCATCGCCTATGGCCATAACAGGCGCGGCGATTGCAGCGATATCGAAGTCGTGGCGGACGTCGGGATCAGTGATCCGCGCGCGCTCTCTACCCGCCTCAACCGGCTCAACCCGCGTGGTATGACGCCCATCACGGACTCGCTGGCGCTCGCTGCGTCCATGATCCCGCCGACAGCAGAATCCGCCGACATCATCCTCGTCACCGATGGCCTTGAAACCTGCGAGGCCGATCCCTGCGCGCTGGCCGCACAATTGGCCAATGAAGGCATCGCCATTCGGGCTCATGTAGTGGGCTTTGGCCTGACCCGAGAGGAAGGTGAAGTCATGGCCTGCGTGACGGACGCCACCGGTGGGTTGCTGCTCACGCCCCAGACGGGTCAGGAACTGGCCGATGCGTTGCGGCAGGTGGCACAGGTTGAGCCAGCCCCTGCCGTTGAGCCTGCACCAGAGCCGGTGGTTGAAGCCTTCTTCGATATCGGGCCCAAGGCCGAGGCCGGGTACACCTACCGTATCGGCTATCAGGGCAGTGCCCGCAATGTTGATTATGCGGGCTTTACGCGGCGCGGTGAGAACCAGCCTGATGTCAGTCAGTCCTACGGTGTTATCGGGGGCGGCGATTTCGGCAACAATCCCTTCACCAAACGCGCGCCGCTGGAGCCCGGCGAGTATGACCTCATCCTCTCTGTCGCCGGGCAAGGCATCATCGCCCGTCAGCCCATCGAGGTGGTCCCGCCTTCCAGTGGCTTTGATGTCATTGGCTCGGTCGAACCGGGAAGCCGGTTTGCGTTCACCTGGCGTGGCCCCAACCAGATCAGCGAGAGGATTGTCATAGCCCAGCCGGGGGCTTCGCCGGAACAGTATGACGGCGATTGGGGCTACCCCATGAGCAATGCCGCAACGCAAACCATGCGCCTGACAGCCCCCACCAATCCCGGCATTTACGAGCTTCGCTATCTGTCCGCGAATGGCAAGGAGATCCTGTTCTCCCGCACGTTCGGCGTCGGTGTTCCCTACGAGGACGCAGACCAGACCAGTTCTTCCCAGCTGGCCGCACAGGCCGCTGCGGCGACGCAGGCCGCGCCCGGACAGGACGCCATGCCAATGGTCCGGGCAACCTTCCGCATACCAGACAATTACCCGCAAATCCCGCTTTGGTGGGACGCAATCCCGCTCGATCCGGACATGATGCAGGAGGCCTACGCGCCAATCTCCGATCTCGCCGTCTGGGACAATGAGTTTGAACCGGGTCGATATCGCGTCTCCGCCACGGGGCCGGGCGAAACCGAGTTCAGTGCAATTGTCGAAATCTACCCGGGCCAGGACAACAATTTCATCATTCCCGTTGTCGGCGGCGGCGATGAAGAAGCAGCTGCGACGAGCTTATCGGGACCCTGGCAGGTCATCGGCGTGCCGCCTTATCAGGTGCAGGCGGGCGCTGATCAATTGCTGGTCCTGACCCTCGACCAGTCCGGACCGGGGGCGCCGGTCAGCGGGGGGTGGGTCGCCGGAGAAATGCTGGCTGGCCCGCAGGTCGCAGGCCGGAAAGGGCACTTTACCGAGAGCCGGATCGAGGACGATGCACTCCGCCTTACTTTTGACGTTGGCGCGCCGATCCCCGAGCCGATGACGCTCTTCTTGCGACCCTATGGCATTGGCTATGCCGGTTCACTCTCCTCCGGCGCCCTGGGCATGAGCGTGCTCATGTGGCCCGATGGGTACGAGCCGCCATCCCTCGCTGAAATGCGGGAGGCCGTGCATGGCCCCGCGCCATCCGACTTTGTCGATCTGTCGGCCGCCGCAAACACCGGCGGGGATCTCGCCGCCGTTGACGCCGACCCGGCAGCCTTTAAATGCACGCAAAGCCAGGGTTGCGCCTTCAGCCATCAAGCCAGCGGCATATCCGTCGTGCTCCCCAACGCCTGGGCCCTGAGCGAGCCCTTCTTTTACGAGACCGCTGGCGGTGCACGCAGCGATCTTCCCAGCGCCAGTTTTTTCTCTGATGAAGCCGGACAGCGGCAGACCATTGAGCTCAATCCGCGGCAGTGGCTGGCATCGAACGGACCGTGCCGGATAATCGGCGCAAACGCGCTCTGCATGATGCGTGATCAGGGGCCGCTGTCCGAAGCGGCCTTTGCTGTTCTCGGAGACAGCCTGACCATTGGCGGCACAGGGGCTCTGGCCGCAGCCAGCCCGGACAGCGTCGGCGATGCGATCCACATCAGGACCACCTCGACCAGCCAGTTCGGCAGCGCCTGCTTCGTCAAGTTTGAACTGGACAACCCGTCGGGCGAAACATTTACCGCCTATGCGCCACTATCCGCGACCAGCAATGGGCAACCGGTCTCGCAGGTCATCAGCAATGAGCCCTTGGTGATGGAAATTATCACGACAGGAAATTATGGGGCGGGGATCGTCAGCGCCATGCTTGGCGCGGCATGCGAGCAGCTCTCGCTCGACATCGGGCCGGTGCAATGCCGCATGGGGGCCCCACCTTCCGGTGCCATGGTGGATTGCCCCAGCCCCATAGAGATCGCAGCCGACCCGCTGCTCGCCCGCATTCGTCTCGTCTCAGAGGCGCAGACCGCATCCGTCTCTGCCCCGGCCAGCAGCACGTTCGATGAGGATATCCCCATCGATCTCGGCGACCGCTCCCCGGAGGACGTGATGCAGTGGCTCTTCAGTAAGCCGTGAAAGGATCGGTCATGCGCAACTTTCTCACGTCGGCCCTCTTCGCTTTCGCTCTGGCCTTCGGCTTCGCCCAACCGGCCCAGGCCCAGCACCTGCAAATCGCCATGTGTGGCGAAGGCGGATGTCTCTGCCACATGACCGGCAAAACCATCGCCGATTTTGAGATGACCATGGGGGTCAAGGCGCCCAGGGATGCGGCGAGCCTGACATTGGTAACACGTGCCGGCGAGTACTTCTGGAGCAACAAAACACCTGCGCAGATCGACGCTGCGCATGGCGGGCCTGGTCATTGCCCGGTGCATCTTGAGATGCCGCTCATACCTCAGGATGGGCAATGGCGCATCACGGTGGGCACCACCGACACGACCGCCTGCCCCCTCTTTGCCATGATGGGCCAGTCCGTGCCCGGCCAGATCAGCGGCGAAACCCGTGAGATCAAATGGGGCGGTTCGTTCAGCCCCGACAAACTGATGGCAGAAGCGCGGGGAATGGTGACCTGGAGCCATTCAGGCAATCACAACTGGCGCGGCGTCGTGGTCGATAAGAGCCTCTCCGGTCAATCCGGCGCGTCAGGCGCCAGTGTCATCTGGACCCTGCAGCTGATCAGCCCGACCGAAATCAAAGGCTCAAGCACCTTCGACTTCGATATCTCCGCCACCAATGCCGACGCCGCAGCCCTCGCCATTCTCAACCAGATGCAGTGCCGAACGGTAACCCCGTTCACCGCAAGAAAGGTGGGTTGATGCTATGGTGCCGGGAAGAGTACTCGCAGCATCACGTCTTCCCAATCGGCCACGACAGTCCGGATATTTTGGAGCCTCGCCAATCCATCGCCGAGGCTGCAAAAATTCTCAAACGCGCTCGCGAAGAGCTGGTCTTCGCCGGCGTGCATCCTCTGACGGTCTCCCCTGGCGCCTGCCTCACCATGACAAAACTGCAGACAAATCGACCGAACCTATTCAGCGTGCGTTCGGAAATTTGAGGCACAGCATAGTCATGGACACCCACCCCGACCGACGCAATGAACCGCGCACGCCCCCTGCCTTGCGGGGGCCGGGCACGATTATTGCTGCGGGCTCACGCATTCCCGCCACCATCGTCAATGTCTCGCTCTCGGGCATCATGCTCAGCGTGCCAAAAAAAACCACGCTGTCCGGCCCCGTCGCGCTCGAGATCGGCACGGTCACCCGGCCCTGCGATCTGGTCTGGCAACGCGGCACCCGCATCGGCCTGCGCTTCTCTGCCTGAGCCGCTGCCCAGGCGACCGTTTCCCCCTCTTCCAAGCGCGCCGCTTTAGCGCCACTATGGAGAAGTCCTGGGCATCGCAGAGGGAGCGTTACCATGAAGACCGAACAGCACTGGTCAAAGCCCGTCGGCCTGTTGCCGAACAGCCGCTTTCCCCTTCTGGTCCATCGCGGGGCCCTGCCCGGCGGCGGCGAGGACGCCATGACGGCCCTCTTCCGCTCCAATGGCTGGCTCAACAACTGGCGCTATCCCGGCGTCTATACCTACCCGCACTTCCACTCGACCACCCATGAATGCCTCGGCTGCGCCGCCGGCTGGATGGAGGTCGACCTCTTCGGCATCGGCGGGATCAGGGTGCGCATCGAGGCTTGTGATGTCATCGTGCTCCCGGCCGGCGTCTCCCATGCCATGGTCGGCCAGTCCGACGACATCAAAATGGTCGGCGGCTACCCTGACGGCCGGGACTGGGACAATGTCCAGGAGGCCCATCTCGATAAGGCGGGCCATCGCGAAGCAGTGAAGCGCATCATGATGCTCCCCATACCCTCCCGCGACCCGGCCACCGGTGAACCGATGAAAGAGTGGATCGACGCACCCTCGTCCGTTGATGCGGGCCTCAACGATTTTCGCGATAGTCTGGGTTAGCGCACCCGCCTAACACCTTATAACCTAATCGCTTTTACCGGTGCCCCACGGGCGCCGGCTACGTCCGCACATGCCATGAAGCTCGTCCCAGCCTCCGCATCGCCAGCGGCGGAACGAATTTGCGTGCGCGGTCGAAGAGTCAGAAAATTCGTCTCTTGCATAATATCGCCTTGAGAATGCGAAAGATGCATATTGCAGCGCAATGCATCACCTTCCTGACTCCCAGCACCGCCTGCACCAGCTCGAACTCCGCCTGCGCCAGGAGCTGAAATGGCTCGCCCTGCCGGCGAAGGAGTGGATTCCCGCGCGTGCGCATCAGGATCAGGCCGTTCTCGACGTCGCCATTGTCGGCGCCGGCATGCTCGGCCTCGTGGCGGCAGCGGCGCTACGCAACATCGGCGTCTCCAATATCCGCATCTTCGACAAGGCCCCTGAAAACCGCGAAGGTCCATGGGTCACATCAGCGCGCATGGAAACGCTGCGCACCCGCAAGGAGGCCGCCGGCACGGCCCTTGGCATTCCTGCGCTGACCTTCCGCGCGTGGTTTGAGGCCCAGTTCGGCGAGACTGCTTTCGACGCCATGCATCTCGTGCCGCGCCCCATGTGGATGGACTATCTCATCTGGTATCGCCGCGTGCTCGGCCTGCCCGTCGACAACGACACCGAGATCACTGCGCTAAGTCTCCTCGACAACGGCCTCACCGAACTCACACGCCTGCGCAACGGCCAGACCGAAACGTTTTTCGCGCGCCGCGTCATCCTCGCCACGGGTATCGATGGCCTGGGCCAGCCGGCCCTCCCGGCCATCGCCAAAACCATCTCGCCCGCCCGCGTCGCCCACAGCTCGGACGAATTTGACGTCGCCAGCCTCGCGGGAAAACGCATCGCTGTTGTCGGCGCAGCCGCTTCCGCCATGGACAATGCTGCTGCCGCTCTCGAGGCAGGCGCCGCCCGAGTGGATATCTTCATCCGCCGCCCCACCATGCCGCGCGTCGACAAGTTCACCGGCATCGGCAGCCGCGGCATGACCTATGGCTTCCTCGGCCTGCCCGACGCGACTAAGTGGCGCTACATGGCCGAAGGTGAGCGTTTCCAGCTGCCCGCCCCGCGCCACAGCGTGCTGCGCGTCTCGCGCCACGCCATCGCCCACTTCCATTTCGCGAGCCCTGTCTCGGCCCTCGCAGAGCACGGCGACCATATCGAGATCACCACGCCCAAGGGCAATTACGAAGCCGATTTCATCATCTTCGCGACCGGCTTTTCCATCGATTTCTCAGTTCGCCCGGAGCTCCGCGCGCTCGACCCTTACGTCAAACGCTGGGCCGACGCCTACACCCCGCCCGCAGACCTGCAGAATGAAGGCCTCGCCGCCATGCCCTATCTCGGCCCGGGCTTCCAATTCCTGCCGCGCGACGGTGCCCCCGCCGCCATCTCGAACATTTATTGCTTCGCCTTTCCGGCGGTGATGACCCACGGAAAGATCACCAGCGGCATCCCCTCGATCGGCGAGGGCGCGACCCGGCTAGCCCAGTCCCTTGCCCGCTCCATTTTCGTGGAGGACCGGGACATCCACCTTCAGAATTTCCTCGACTACGACGTGCCCGAACTCCTCGGCGACGAGTGGACCGAGGCCGACGAGGACTTTTCAGCATGAGCATTCCCGACCTTCAGGTGTTTTACGGGATATCCTCCCCTTGGGCCTATTTCGGCGCCCAGCGCGTCAAGGCCATTGCGGACGAAACCGGCGCTCGGCTGGTCCTGCGTCCCATTCGCATCATTGAAGCCAATGGCGGCATCCCGCTGCGCACCCGCCCTGAGGGCCGCCAGGCCTATCACGCCGTCGAGCTGACCCGCTGGCGCGAACACCTCGGCATTCCGCTCAACCTGACGCCAAAATTCTATCCCTGCCGCACCATCGAGATCGCCGCCCAAGCCGTCATCGCCATGCAGAACGCGGGCCTTGATGCTTTCGCCTTCTCCTTTGCCGTCCAGCGCGGCCTCTGGGCCGAGGATCGCGACATCGCCGATCTCGACACTTTGCGCGAATTTGCCCGAGCCACGGTGGGCACGGAAGGCGAGCAGTTTATCCGCGACCCGCAGGACGCCGACATCATCGCCCAGTGGCACGCCAATCTCGCCGAGGCCGAGCAGCGCGGCATCTTCGGCACCCCGACCTATGTGGTCAATGACGAGCTCTTCTGGGGCCAGGATCGTCTCGACTTTGTCGAACGCGCCCTCGCTGCCGCACGCAAGGAAACAGTCTGATGAGCACCCAAACCCCTGTCGTTCCGCCAGAAGCACAGGCCCTGCACGATCGCGCCATCGTCGTCGATGGTCTGCAGACCTCGCTCTGGGGCCGCCCGATCTTTGAAGAGATGCGCGCCGGTGGGATCACCGCCGTCAACGTCTCCACCGTGCTCTGGGAAAATTTCCGCGAAGGCATCGACTATGTCTCGCAGTGGAAGCATTTCCTGCGCGAAAACAGCGACATCCTGCGCCCGGTGCGGCAGGTCTCGGACATCCAGGCCGCCAAGGCCGAGAACAAGACCGGGATCATCATCGGCTGGCAGAACACCTCCCCGCTCGAGGACAAGCTGGACTATGTCGAGATTTTCAAGGACCTCGGCGTGGGCATCATGCAGCTCACCTACAATACCCAGAACTATTCCGGCTCCGGCTACCTCGAGGAGAACGACAGTGGCCTGAGTGGTTTCGGCCGCGAAGTGCTCGATGAGATGGCCCGCGTCGGCGTGCTCTGCGATCTCAGCCATGTCGGCGACAAGACCAGCGCCGACGTCATCGAATATGCCAAGGGCCCGGTCTGCATCTCGCACATCCTGCCGCGCGCCCTGCACGATGTTAAGCGGAACAAGCCCGACCACCTTTTCACCGCCTGCGCGGAAAAGGGCGGCCTCATCGGCATCAGCCTCTTCGCCCCCGGCCTCGCCGCTGGCAATGACGCCACCGTCGAAGACATCCTCGACGCCATGGAATACGTCATCAATCTCGTCGGCGAAGACCATGTCGGGATCGGCACTGATTTCTCGCTCGATCGCCCGCGCCCCAGCGACTGGCTGCTCTGGGCCAATCGCGACAAGGGCACCGCGCGAAAGCTCACCGAATTCGGCTCGGTCAAGATCAACAAGCCGGCTGGCATCAGCCGCATGACCGACATGCCAAACTTCACCGCCCGCATGCTTGCCCGCGGCTGGAGCGAAGAGACAATCACCAAAATTCTTGGCGGCAACTGGCTTCGTGTTCTCGACGCCGCCTGGACCCCGCGCCCTTGATTTCAACCTTCGGAAACATCACCATGATCCGTCTTCTTGCCACTGGCCTTCTGGCCGCCACTGCCTTCGGTGCCGTCACCGCCGCCCAGGCCCAGGACGTCACCACCGTGAACGTCGTTGGCTTCTCCGGCGTTTTTGCCGAGAACTACGAAAAGTTCGTCATCTCGGCCTTTGAGGAAAAGCACCCCGAGATCGACATCGTCTACCAGCCGTCCAAGAACTCGGCTGAGACGCTGGCGCTGCTGACCCTGCAGAAGGACGACCCGACCGTCGACATCGCCCTGATCGACGTGGCCGTGGCCATCACCGCAGCCAAGGAAGGCCTCACCGCCCAGCTCGATCCGGCCGCCGTGCCGAACCTCGCCCAGCAGCCCGATTGGGCCCGCATCGAGGGTGATCGCGCCATTGCCTTCTCGCAGGACAATCTGGCGATCCTCTACAACACCAAGACCGTCACCGAGCCGCCGACCAGCTGGAACGACCTCAGGGACGAAAAGTACAAGGGCCGCATCGCTGCCCGTCTTGGCGACACCCGCGGCGTGATCCTGCTGCCGATCCTCAACTCCATGGCCGGCGCCGACTACAAGGAAACCATTGATCCGGCGATCGCCGCGATGAATGAATTCGCCCCCAACGTCCTGACCTGGGACCCGGCTCCGGATTGCTACGCTGTCGTCCAGAACGGCGAAGTCGACCTCTCGATCTGTTGGAACGGCCGTGCCCAGTACCTTCACGACACTCAGGACGGCGTCATCGGCATTGCCGCTCCGCTCGAAGGCAGCATCGGCCAGACCAACACCATCAATCTGGTGGAGGGCTCCAAGGTCGCTGACGCAGCCCAGCTCTTCATCGACTACGCCCTCAGCGCCGAAGCCCAGGCAACCTTCGCGGAAAAAAGCTTCTACGGCCCGGTCAACACCACCGTCGCGCTCTCGGACGATGTCGCCGCCCGCATCTATGGCTCCAAGGAAGCGCAGGCCGCGCAGATGACCCTCGACTGGTCGTTCATTGCCACGGTCTATTCCGACTGGATCCAGCGCATCAACCGCGAAGTCATCGCCTTCAATTAATCCAGACGAACCGGACAGCACGCCCATGTCGAACAAGCACGTCACCGTCGAACAACTGGTGAAGACCTACCCCGGCAGCAGCGCGCCGTCCATTGATCACGTCGATTTCGATCTCGAGAAGGGCGAAATGCTCGCCCTTCTCGGCCCCTCCGGCTGCGGCAAGACCACCATCCTGCGCATGGTTGCCGGCCTCATTACGCCGACCTCCGGCCACATCTGGCTCAATGGCCAGGACATGGCCCGGATCCCCGTGCACAAGCGCAATATGGGCATGGTGTTCCAGTCCTACGCCCTGTTCCCCCATATGAGCGTGGCTGAAAACGTCGCCTTTGGCCTCGAGATGCGCGGCGTTCCGCGCGCCGATCGTGCCGAGCGCGTCGAACGCGCCCTCGATCTCGTGAAACTTGCCGGTTACGGCTCGCGTCGCATCACCCAGCTGTCCGGCGGCCAGCAGCAGCGCTGCGCCATCGCCCGCTCGCTGGTCATCGAACCCAATCTCCTGCTGCTCGACGAACCGCTCTCCAACCTCGACGCCAAGCTGCGCGATGAGATGCGCGACGAAATCCGCTCGATCCAGAACCGCACCGGCGTCACCGCCATCTTCGTCACTCATGATCAGGACGAAGCCCTCTCCATGGCCGATCGCCTCGCCGTCATGTCGGCCGGCAAGATCGAGCAGATCGGCACGCCCCGCCAAATCTTCGACTATCCGGCCACCGAATTCGTCGCCAACTTCATCGGCGCCGGCAATTTCTTCACGGGCCGTCCCACCGGGGCGCGCACCGCCGAGGTCGAAGGTCTCGGCACCATCACGGTCGGCCAGGATATTCCGGCAGGCCAGGATGCCCGCCTCCTCGTCCGCCCCCACCGGTTCACCCTCGACGCCCAGGGCCCAAACAGCTTCTCGGGCACCGTCACCCACCTCGTCTATCGCGGCGAAACCCTGACGCTGGACGTTGAAGTCGGCCCCCGCACCCTCAAGGTCGATCTGCCCACCCATGCCGGCGCCCTGCCAGAGCGTGGCCAGACCGTCACCCTCAGCGTCTCGCCCGCAGACATCACCCTCATCGGAGCGCAGCAGTGACGGCAGTCGAGAAAAAGACCAGTCGCACCCTGCTGCTGGTGCTGTTGGTGCCGGGCCTCCTGGCCCTCGGCATCAGCTTTGTCGCGCCCATGCTCTGGCTCCTGCGCGCCTCCTTCTCCACCTCCGCGCTGGGCGGCGGAGACGATTGGACGCCGGATAAATATTCGGAAATCCTCACCGACCCCTTCTATTGGCGCGTCGCCGGAAACACCCTCAACTACGGCCTGACAGTCGCGGTTTTCGCGGTCATCCTCTCCTATCCGATCGCCCTGTTCCTCGCGCGTTCGACCAGCAAATATCGCGGCATCCTCACCGCCCTCGCCATCGCCCCGCTCCTCACCTCGAGCGTTGTGCGTACCTATGGCTGGATGGTGATCCTCGGCGATCGCGGCGTCATCAATTCGACCCTTCAGTGGCTGACCCTCACCGACGCGCCGATCCGGCTGAGCAACAACCAGCTCGGCGCCACCATCGCGATGATCGAAATTCTCATGCCCTATGCGATCCTCGCCATGCTCTCGGGTTTCGGTCGGCTCAATTCCCAGCTTGAAGAGGCTGCCACCATGCTCGGGGCCAATCGCTTCAAGGTGTTCACCCGCATCATCCTGCCGCTGAGCCTTCCCGGCGTCATCACGGCGGCGCTGCTGGTCTTCGTGCTCGCCATTTCCGGCTTCATCACTCCGCGCCTCATGGGCGGTGGCCGCGTCTTCGTGCTCGGCACCGAAGTCTTCCAGGAAGCCACAGTGACCCTCAACTGGCCGCTCGCCGCCGCGCTCGCCGTCATGCTGCTCGTGCTCTTCAGCTCGGTGATCGTCGTCTATCGCCGCGCCCTGCGTGCCCTGGAGGCCTGATATGGACAAGACCTCACCACTGGCCGCATTCGCCTGGCGCGGCCTCATCACCCTCCTCTATATTTTCCTTCTGGCGCCGATCATCATCGTGTTCGTGGTGTCCTTCGACACCCGCAAATATCTGGCCTTCCCGCCGGAAAGCTGGTCCTTCGGCTCCTATATTGCGGTGTTGCAGAACGAGGCCTTCATCTCCGCCTTCTGGCGCAGCCTCGGGCTCGGCGCCATCGTCGGCATCGGCGCTGTCGCCATCGGCACGCTTTTGTCCATGGCCCTCACCCGCCACAAGTTCCGGGGTGAAGGCGCGGTGAACTTCCTCGTCATCGCGCCCTTCATTGTGCCCAACATCGTGCTGGCGGTCGGTTTGGTTCTGGTGCTCGCCGCCTTCAAGCTGCTCGACAGCTATATCGGCATCTTCATCGCCCATCTTGGCGTCACCATCCCCTACACGGTCCGGACAGTGACGATGAGCCTGATGGCGGTAGACCGCCGCGTCGAGGAAGCAGCCCTCGTGCATGGTGCCTCCCCGCTCCAGGTCTTCTGGCGCGTGACCCTGCCATTGATCCGTCCGGGCATCATTGCCGGCGGCGTCATCGCCTTTCTTATCTCTTTTGATGAGACGACGATCTCGCTCTTCATCGTCTCGGTCAAAACCTCGACCCTGCCGACCGAAATCTACCGCTACCTCGAATACTCCACCGATCCGCAGATCGCGGCCCTCTCGGTGGTGCTCATTCTCATCTCCGTGGCCGTGGTGGTCCTAGTCGAAAAGCTGATCGGCCTGCGCAAGGCCGTGTGAGGACAGAAATCATGACGCGCATTCACGTCCCTGGCGGCGAAATCGAAGGCTTTGTCGAACACGGCAATTACTGTTTTCTCGGCGTTCCGTATGCGGCCCCGTGCACGCCCGAACGCCGCTTTGAAGCTCCACAAGCTGTCGAACCGTGGGATGGCGTCCGAGACGCCACCCGCCACGGCAGCGTCTGCCCACAGACCCCCACCTATGGCCCCGTAGGCAAGGGGGCGACTTCCAACCTGACCCAGGGCGAGGATTTCCTCACCCTGAACGTGCGCACGCCCGACCTCACTGGCAAAGCGCCCGTTCTGGTCTGGGTGCACGGCGGCGGCTATGCCGTCGGTTCGGCCAATGAGCCGAATGTCCAGTCCGGTGCCTTTGCCTCAAGCGGCATTGTGGAAGTCACAATCAACTACCGCCTCGGCGCGCTCGGCTTCCTCCATCTCGAAGGCAAGCCCGACAATCGCGGCTTGCTCGATCTGCTGGCCGGGCTCAAATGGGTGCAGGCGAACATCGCCCGTTTCGGCGGCGATCCCGCCCGCGTCAGCTTCGGTGGCCGCTCGGCCGGTGGCTTTGCCATCGCCGCCGTCATGGCGATGCCCGAGGCCAAGGACCTCTTTGCCCGCGCCATTCCCCAGAGCGGCGCCAGCACTGCCATCGCCTCGATGGAGGACGCGCAAAAGCTCACCAACCGGATGTGCGCCGCCCTCGGCACCGATGAAGCCGGTATTCTCACCGCGCCAATCGACGCCCTGCTCATCGCCCAGCGCGATCTCTGCAACGAAAGCTACGAGCACCACGATTTCGACCGCGACGGCTCCGCCGCCATGCTCGGCGTGCCCTTCGTCCCGGTGATCGACGGCGCCTCTCTCCTCGAACATCCTGACACCGCTGCCGCCGCCGGTCGCACCACCCAGGTGCCCATGATGATCGGCACCACCACCTCCGAATATCTCACCCACGCGACCATTCTGCCCGCCGACCTCACCTTCGAGGCCGTCGCGGCCCTGATGCATGAGCGTGTTCGTCACCTCGGCAAGACCGGCGCTGACATGGTCGCGACCTATCGCGCCGCCCTGCCCGATCATTCCCCCTACGGCATCTGGCGCGCCATCGGTGGCGACCTCGTCTTCCACAATCCGACGACGCAGTTCGCCCGTCTCCATTCCCGTCACCAGCCGGTCTACAAATATCTCTTCGGCCGCATCGAAGCCGACGAGCTCGGCGCCGCCCACGGCGGCGAAGTTGGCCACGTCTGGTACCGCGACGGCATGGACATCACGGGCCTCCGCGATTTCCAGGCCATCGACAGCCTCGAAGCGGCACGCGAGGTCCACGCCGTCTGGCGCGATTTCATCGCCGGAGTGGACGACAAATCAGCCTGGCCAGAATATTCTGAACAAAACCCGGTCGTGCTGCGCCTCGGCGATGGCCCGGCTCGGGTGGAGGGGGACCTGTTCGGACAACGCCTTGATCTGTGGGGTCCGGACCAATTCGCAGGGTAAACATGCGATCCAATTATCTGGACACGCGCCAGCTCGAAGCCTTTGCTGCCGTCGTTTCGGTCGGCAGCATCACCGGCGCGGCCAAGGCCATCGGCCTGTCGCAACCGGTTATCACCCGCCAGATCCAGGATCTGGAGGCGCAGATCGGCTTTGCCCTGCTCCATCGCAGCGGCCCGCGCGTCACCCCCACGCGCCAGGGTCTCGCCTTTTACGAAGACGTCGAAATGTTCCTCACCGGGCTGCGGACGATTTCGGAAAAGGCTCAGGCCATAAACACCGCTGAAGCCCTGCCCCTGACGGTCGCGTCCATTCCATCCCTCGCCACAGGCATTCTCCCCGCAGCCATCGCTGCCATAGACGAACGCCTCCGCTCGCGCCAATTGCAGATCCAGGCTATTTCCGCCGAAAAGGTGGTCCAGGCCGTCATCTCGGGCACGTCCGATCTCGGCCTCGCCAGCTGGCCGGTCGACAATGCCGGGCTCGATGTCCACTGGCAGGCCGAAGTGCCCTGCCACGCGGTCGTCTCCCGCACCCATCGCCTCGCCAGCGCCGCAGTTCTCACCCCCAATGATCTCCGCGACGAACCGCTGATCATGGCTGCCAATCCCTACCGCCTGCGCATGCTCATCGACAGCGCGCTGGCCGAACAGGGCGTCACCGCGGGCTCGGTCACCTCCTGCAACGCCACCTATGTTTCTCTGTCCATGGCCAGCCAGGGTCTCGGTATCGCCATCGTCGAGCCGCTGACCGGCGCCGGCCTCCCCTCGCCCGATCTCGTCGCCGTGCCGCTCTCCTTCCACGTCCCCTTCCGCTGGAGCGTCATCACCGCCATCGGCCGGCCGCTGACGCCTTCGGTTGCCGCCCTGATCGATGCGATCCGCACCACCGCGTCCGCGAACATCGCCTCCCTCCGCGACACAACTGCGCGCTAGATCACGACCGGCTCTGCTGCGGCGAAAAGCCAAATCGGCGCTTGTAACAGGTCGCGAAATACTGGCTCGACGAGAACCCGCATTCGAACGCGATCTCGATGACGGTGGCGCTGGCCCGTTCCGTCAGCCAGCGCTTGGCCGCCTCCAGCTTCGGCCTCGCTCAAAACGGCCGCTGGCTCGTGGCGCTCGCCAATGATGTTATCCTCTTTAATCCGGAAACCGGCGCGCGCGAGATCATCGCCACCATCGACCACGCCAAGCCCGACATGCGCCTCAACGACGGCAAGGTCGGTCCCGATGGCGCCTTCTGGGTCGGCAGCATGGACGGCACACAGAAAGCCCCGCTCGGCGGAAAACTCTATCGCGTCGCCCCGGACGGCGCCGTCACCACCATCGCAACCGACATCGCCATTTCAAACGGCCTCGCCTGGAACGCCGACGCGACCCGCCTCTACCACTCGGACTCCCGTGGCAGCATGTGGATCGACTGTTGGGATTTCGACGCCGCAACCGGCGCCGCCAGCAATCGCCGCCGCCTCCGCGACAATGACCTTGCCGCCGGCCGCCCCGATGGCGGCGCCTGCGACTTGGCTGGCCATTATTGGTCCGCCGGCCCCAGCGAAAGCCGCATCAATTGCTTTGCGCCGGATGGCACGCTCATCGGCACCATTCCCGTGCCGCTCAAAAATCCGACCATGCCCTGTTTCGGCGGGCCGGAGATGAAGACCCTTTTCGTCACCAGCCTCGACTCCAAAATCGACGGTTCGGGTCACGATGGCATCCTCGCCATCGACATGGATATTGCCGGCGTGCCGGTCCACATTTTCGCACGATAAAGGCCGGGACCTTTTCACAGGTCCCGGCCGTCAATGCTAGCAGTCTGCTAACCAACTCCCCACTCTGCTAACGCGTCAGAGATGCGCCAGCACATAGTCCGGCATGGTCGACGGCGTGCCCTTCACCGGCACCCCCGTCTCCAGCAACACACTGCGCACCCCGGCATTCCGCGCCGCCTTGATGTCCGTATCTATCTGATCGCCCAGCATAATCGCGTCCCTGGCCTCGGCCCCGACCACCTCCAGCGCCATCCTGATGATCTCTGGTGCCGGCTTCCCAAGGATCGTGGGCGTCACCCGGGCCGATGTCGCAATCGAAGCAATAATCGCCCCCGTCCCCGGCTCATAAGACCCGCCCGCAATCGGCCGGATCACATCCGGGTTGGTGCCGATAAGTTCCGCTCCTGCAAGGATATTTCGCACCGCAGTGGTCATCATCGTATAGTCGAACTTCCGGTCCAGCACCACGATCACAACCCGCGCCCCGCTCTCCACCAGCTCAAAGCCAGCAGCCTCGACCCGGGCTTTTAGCGAAGCAGAACCAATGACATAGGCCCCACTGCCCACGGGGTATTTTTTCGTGGCATAATCCAGTGCAACTTCGGCAGATGTCAGCACCTGGTCCGGCGCGCAGTCGATCCCCAGCCGCCGGATCTTCTCGGCAAACTCCGCCGGGGACTTTTCGGCATTATTCGTTATAAAACAATATCTTAAACCCTGTTTCTGCCACAGATTGAAGCGTTCAACCGCCCCCGGAATGGCATCCTCGCCGCGATAAACCACCCCATCGAGATCGGACAGCACGGCCTTGAACTGGATCTCTTCAACCGAGGCAAGGCGTTGAGAAGTAAGCATAATATTCATCACACCTTGCCCTGAAGATTGGGATCAAGCTTATCCCGCAGCCAGTCGCCCAGGAGCGAAATGGCCAGAGTTGTAAGGAAGATAACGACCCCGGCCGGAATGCCAATCCACCACGCTGTCGCCAGATAGTTCCGCCCCTCGCCGAGCAGCAGACCCAGACTCGTTCCCGGAGGTTGCACGCCTAAGCCGAGGAAAGATAACGATGTTTCCAGAAGAATGATCTCCGGGAAATTGAGCGTCACCTGCACCATGATGATGCCCATCATGTTCGGCAGCACATGCCGCCAATAGACCTTGGCCGGATGCACTCCCAACGTCCGGATGGCGAAGGCATAACCCTGACCATTGGTCGACAGCACCAGCCCGCGAGCAATGCGCGCATAGCCATCCCAGCCAAAAAGCCCAATCAAAACAACGAGCAGGACAAAATTATTGCCGAAGAAGGCCAGCGCCGCCAGCGCCACGATCAGGAACGGGATCGAAGCCTGAAAGTCCACCAGCATCATGATGAAATCATCGACCCAGCCCCGGAAATGGGCGGCAACGATCCCCAGCAGCGTCCCGACCGTCGCCCCGATCACCGTCCCCATCAGCGCAATGAGAATGCTGGTCCGCATGGCATAGATCACCCGGCTCAGCACATCGCGACCGAGATTGTCGGTGCCTAGGAAATACTCCGGCAGCCCATCCAGGAAGCTCGGCGGCTTCAGCCGCTTGAGCAGGCTCTGTTCGGCATAGCCGTAAGGCGCGATAAACTCAGCGAAAATCGCCGCGAGTACAATCAGCACCAGCCAGCTGATACAAAGACCGATCACCAGCGGCGGCCGGGTCTTCCAGATCCGGGTCAACCAGTTTGGACGGCGGCGCAGCTCCGCCGATGCAATATCCATCGTGCTCATGTGGTCGCCGCCTTCTTGTTCTGCAGTTCAATTCGCGGGTCGAGCCAGCCATAGGCGAGGTCGACGATCAGATTGATCGCAACCATAGTGAAGGCGATCAGCAGCACCACGCCCTGCACCACCGCCAGATCGCGCTGGTTGACGGCATTGACCAGCAACATGCCCACGCCCGGCCAGGCGAAAACCGTCTCGATGGTCACTGCGCCCCCGATCAGCCCACCAATGCGCATGCCGACCACGGTCACGACCGGGATCGCCGCGTTGGGAATGGCATGGCGCAGAACACGCCGCTCATGGGGAATGCCCTTGGCCTTGGCCGTCCGCATGAAGGGCTGATGCAAAACGTCGAGCATGGACGAGCGGGTAAAGCGCGCCACCGTCGCTGCCGCAGCAGTTCCCAGCGTAATCGCCGGCATGAGCAGGTGCCAGATGCTGCCCGTACCCGAGCTCGGCAGCCACCGAAGCGTCATGGAAAACAGGAGGATGAGCAGGATGCCGAGAAAGAAGTTCGGGATCGAATGACCGAGAATGGTGAAGCTCATGGTCGCCTGATCGACCCAGGTGCCGCGCTTGAGCGCAGCGATCACCCCGGCCGGAATGCCAATGAGCAGCGTCAGCAGCAGCGCGGTGATGCCAAGCTGCAGCGTCACCGGAATACGCTCTGCGATAACTTCCAGCGCCGGTCGACCATCGCGGAAAGAATTGCCGAAATCGCCCTGCAACATCGCCCCGATATAGGTGATGTACTGCTCGAACATCGACTTATCGAGGCCCCAGCGCTCCCGGAACGCCGCAATGGCGTCCGGCGAGGCTTCGTCCGACATCATGATCTGCGCCGGATCACCCGACGCGCGCAGTACGACGAACACAAATGTCACCGCCAGCAGCAGCGTCAGCGCCCCGCGAAACAGCTTGGTGACGAGGAATTGCAAATTCATGCGCTCCAGGCCCCCGTCCCTGCCGTCCAGCCGCAATCGACGATGGTCTTGCCCTCGATCACCCACTGACGGAGATATTGCTCATGCCCCCTATGGGTGGCGCTGAGCACGCGGGTCTCGACATCAGGCGCCGTGCCAAAACCCGGGGTATCCCCGACAAGCGCCTCAACCAGCGGACGACCAGAGGTGCCGTCGAGCGGCAGGCCCATGGTGGTGAGGATGGTCGGCGCAATGTCAGGCAGCCAGCACGGCGTGTCCGAGGCAAAATTCTGGCGATAGGCCGGGCCCTGCGCGGCCAGAACCGTCGAAAGTTCGCCGCGATTGAGCCCGCCATGCATGCCACCACCCGGTTTAATCCAGGCCGCAAAGATGCAGGCATCCTCATGCGGCCCATAGCTCTCGGACGAATTGGTGCCCCGCAGCGTAAAGCCGACATCAGCACTGCGCGAATGGCCGTTACGAACCGCTGACCACGGCAACGCGCCTTCGATGGCTGTGCCATCTTCCGCCGTCGCAAAAACCAGCCCGCAGAAGTCCTGCTCGACCAGCCAGGCCACCACGCGGGCCTTTTCGGCATCGGATTTATCGTTGAGATAGATGCCGCTGAAGGAGCCGATCGACGCCTCGCCAAACTCGGCGGGGACGATGTCTGTCGTCTCGAGCTGGCGCTGGCCGGTGATCTGCCCGTGATCGGACATCACGATGATGTTTTCCGGCCCGTTCCCTGCGCGCCACCAGGCCAGAAACCGCCCGAAATTGTCGTCGCAATTCTTCTGCGCCGCCTCGGTTTCCGCCGCAGTGACGCCGAAGAGGTGCGAGCTCATATCCGGATCATTCATCCAGAACACGCAGAGATCCGGATTGTAGTCGGGATAGATGACCTCGATCAGCACATTGGTGGAGTAAGTCATGCGGTTGGAGTTGGGTGCAGTGGCCTCGGGAATATCGCCGAGACACGCGATCACCTTGTCATGCAGCTCGGCACTCGACACCGGCAGGCCGTGCATCGAAAACACCGGCTGGCCGAGGTCATGCGCACTCGAATTCATCATGCGCGATGCGCCTTTGGTGGCGGTGCTGAGCACAGCCATGGTGCGTCCGGCCTCCGCCATGCGCTGGCCGAGCGTCTTGCAATCGAGCAGCTGGCCGGCCTCAGCCGCCGCTTCGAGATGCTCCCACTCGGCTGTCTTGAACAGCTCGCCTGGGCGCACCGGATGGATGAACTGATTGGCCACGACCCCGTGGTCAGCCGGCGGACAGCCGGTCATTGTGGAGGTCACGGCAACGCGCGTTTCGCTCGGGAAGATCGAGCGAGAATTGAGGAAATTGCTGCCCTCGGCCATGAAGGCGGCGAGGTTGGGCATCAGGTCAGGCGTGGCGCGATCGCGGCGCAGGCCGTCAAATGTAATGATGAGCGTGGAACCGCGGCTCATTGGAGCGCCTCCAGAATAGATTTGGTCAGGGAAACATCGTTGATCAGAACGCCGTCGATGCCAGCGCCGGCGAGCGCCGTGAGGCTCGCGGCATCGGTGTCGCCGACCGTGCGGCCGGTGGTGCCGTGGCCGGTGGTCACCCACACTTCGGCGCCCGCAGCCTTCAGCGCAGCGACCCGCTCGTGGGTCACATCGCTCTCCCAAAGGCGGATAAGGCTGGCACCACCGCGGTGAAATTCCAGAGCGACATCAGGGCTCGGAATAAAGCCGAGGACCGTAACGTCGCCCTTGGCGGCGAAGAACTCCGTCGCTTCCATCGTGTGGCAGCCCGCAATCACGAGGTGCCGCAAAGCCTCTGGCACAGCGCGCTCGATATCAGCCCAGAGACGCTTAAGGCCTTCGGGGCTCTCATCCTTGAGATCAAGCAGCACAGGCTTGCCTGCGGCGGCATAGGCCAGCACATCGGCAAAGGTGCTGACGCGGTCACTGTTATCGGTGCTGAGGCTGGAGAGTTCCTTAAAACTCAGCGCATCGGCGCGATCCGTCCGGCCGAACAGGCGCTGCAGCGTCGGATCGTGGGAGCAGATGCCCACGCCGTCGACTGAAAAGCGAATATCCGCTTCGATCGCGAAGGCGCCCTTTTCGAAAGCGGCAGTCCAGGCGGCCGGCGTATTTTCTGCATGTGCGGCGCTGTCGCCGCGATGCGCGATGATCTTCATTTTCGGTCCGATCCGTTCGGAAACTGATGGCGCTCAGAGCGCCGCAAAATTCTGCAAGTCACGTTGCCGGCGCTGGCGCGGCGTATCGGCCGGGATAGCTGCCAGCAGACGGCGGGAATAGTCATGCTTGGGGGCTTCAAAAAGCGCGGTGGACTCCCCGATTTCCAGCAATTGCCCCCGATGCATCACCCCAACCCGGTGGCTGATATGGCGCACCACCGACAGGTCGTGAGAGATGAACATCATCGAGAGGTTGAGCCGTTCGCGCAGCTCGAGCAAGAGATTGATGATCTGAGCCTGCACCGACACGTCGAGCGCACTCACCGCCTCATCGCACACCACCAGCCGCGGCTTGAGCACGAGCGCCCGGGCGATCACAGCACGCTGCAATTGCCCGCCAGACAATTGATGCGGCAGACGATGGCTCATCGGCCCCAGGCCAACCATGTCGAGCATGTCCTGCGCCCGATCATCGGCCTCGGACGGCGCGAGTTTCTCATGCGCCGTCAGCGCCTCGCGCACTTGCGCATGAACACTCCAGCGCGGGTCAACCACCGAAGCTGGGCTCTGGAACACCACCTGAACCCAACGCCGCTGCGCCCGCCATTCCTTGGTGCCCACCGGCGCGTAGTTCTGCCCCCAGAACGACACCTGCCCGCTCGTCGGGGTTTCGATGCCGGCGATCATCCGCCCGAGGGTGGATTTACCGCTGCCGCTCTCGCCGACAATGCCCAGGGTCTCCCCCTCGGCGATATCGAGCGTCACCGTATCGACCGCCCGGAACACTTCCGGCTTGCTGAAGAGTTTTCGGCCAACCGGATAGCTCTGGGCGAGGTTGAGCGCCTTGACGCCGCTCATTGGGAGACCCCCGCGCCGATGTGGTGGCAGGCCACCATCGTGCCCCGCCCTGCAACCATTCCTGGTGTGCTCGTGCAGCTTGCACTCGCCAGCGCACAGCGCGGCGAGAAGGCGCAACCCTGCGGACGCGCCGATGGCGACGGCACGGTTCCTGCGATCGCCTGCAGCGGCGTCCCCGGCACCCGGCCGAAGCCGATCCGGCTGTTCATCAGCGCGCGCGTATAGGGATGGGACGGATGGTCAAACAGCGCATCGACGCTGCCTGTTTCGACCACCTTGCCCGAATACATCACCGCCACATGGTCGGCGATTTCGGCCACGACACCGAGGTCATGCGTCACAAACACCACCGCCAGGTCGAGCTCGGTCTGGAGATCGCGGATCAGCCGCAGGATCTGCGCCTGGATGGTCACATCCAGCGCCGTGGTCGGCTCGTCGGCAATGAGCAGTTTGGGCTTGCAGGCCAGCGCCATGGCGATCATCACGCGCTGGCACATGCCGCCCGACAACTGGTGCGGATAGTAGGTCCTGTGGCGCGGTACATTGGGAATGCCGACCTGGTCGAGCAGTTCCTCCATCCGCGCCTCGGCCTTACGGCCGCGCAGATCGGTATGCTGCAGGATCGCTTCGACAATCTGCTGCCCAACCCGACGGATCGGGTTGAGCGCCGTCATCGGGTTCTGGAAGATCATCGTCACGTCGCGACCGCGCAGGCGGTTCAGCGCTCGTTCCGGCGCGCCGATGGTCTCTTCACCGAAGAGACGGACCGAGCCGCTGGAGACGAGGCCGTCATCGAGAAGCCCGAGGGCCGACATACAGGTAAGGCTCTTGCCGCACCCGCTTTCGCCCACGAGGCAAAGCGTCTCGCCGGGGCGAACTGCGAGGCTGACACCATCCACCAGATTGGCCGAGCCGGCGCGCACCACGAGATTGCGGATATCGAGAACCGGTTCAGCCAGCTTGCGCCCAGCCTCGGCGAGGGAAAGAGCAGGCGCTTTGGCGCCCACTCCTCCAAGATGTGCCAGCCCCATCATCACTTGGCTTCGAAGCTGAGGTTATAGGGACGCAGGTCCATGTAGTAGAACGTGTAGGGGTTCCACTGCACGTCCTTGGCCACGCCATAGGTCTCGAGCGGCTGGTAGAGCACGGTGCCGGGGGCATCGGTTTTCCAGATATCGATCATTTCCCAGACCGCTTCCTGGCGCGTTGCCAGGTCAACCGTGCTTTCCAGCACTGCGCCGAGTTCATTGAAGCGGGCGACACCCTCAGTGCCGATCCAGGTCTTGTTGGTCTTCTGCGGACCGGAATGCGGGCCCCAGGTGTTCCAGACACCACCGACCGGGTCGGGGTAGCGGGTGGAATTCGACCAGGTGCGAACCTGAAGCGCACCGACATCAAGACCCGTCAGGCTTTCAACAACGTTGAGCTCGACATTGATGCCCACTTCCTTCCACATCTCGACGATCACCTGCGCGGCCGGCAGGGCGTTGAGATAATAGTTCGGCTGGGTCGTATATTTGATCAGCTCGCCATTATAACCGGCTTCGTTGAGCAGCTCGCGAGCGCGCTCCGGATTGTACTCCAGACCGACGAAGTCCGGGTTATACATGTCGCCATATTCGGGATACTGGTGGCCGTTCGGCACCACGGCCTGGCCGCCCCAGAGCGCTTCGTTCAGCAGGTCGCGATCAATCGCCAGGTTCAGCGCCTGACGAATGCGCGCATCATCCATCACCGGATCGGTGACGCCATAGACCAGCACATGGGAGTTCGCCAGAACCACCGAGCGGGTTTCGATATCGTCGTAGGAATTGATCTGGTCGATCTGATCCGGCGACACATTGGTGATGATGTCGAACTCGCCCGAAACCAGGCCCGCAACGCGGGTGGACGGCTCCGGCACTTCGCGGAAGGTCACGGTTTCAGCGGTCGGCAGGCCACCGAAATAGGCATCATTGGCCTTGAGGACGATCTTCTCGTCGGCGCGATATTCTTCAAGCATGTAGGGGCCGGTACCGACCGGGAACATCGGCAGGCCGCCATCCTGCTCGGCCTTGGCCAGCCAGTCTTCCTTGTTCACCACCCACGATGCCCAGGACGCGAGGCGCTGCTCAAGCAGTGGATCGGGCGCCTTGGTGATGAAGTGGATGGTCGTCGGATCGACGATCTTCACGTCCTTGAGCACGGAGAAAAACGCCGGGCCTTCGGACAGAAGCGCATTCTCGCCGCTCAGGCGCTCAGGCGAGAACGTGAACGCAATGTCTTCAGCGGTCAGCGGCGCGCCATTGTGGAAGGTGACGCCCTCGCGCAGCTTGATCTCAAGCGTGAGGTCATCAATGCGCGTCCACGAGGTCGCAAGGCCGGGCACCAGCTCGGAGCCGCCACCACCTTCTGCCGACAGGAAATCACGACGGATCAGCGTGTCGAAGATCGAGTAATTGACGCGCGTGCCGACATTGGACAGCTCCTTGCCCGGCTCCAGCGTCGGCGGCAGGTCCGCAACGCCGACGACGAGGTCCGGCCGCTCCTGGGCGAGCACGGGAAGCGACACCGAGCTCAGCGCGGCGGCGCTGACAAGGCCCAGAACGAGGCGGCGGGAGAGATTGATTGCAGGCATTGAAAAGGCCCCAGTTGGTTAGCTGGGAGCGACCTACAAACCGTCAATGACGGTGCGGTGACACCGACATGACAATTCCATGAACTTGGTTTCGACCCGTCCCCTCTCTGCTGCGACGAGTTGTCCCCGCCCCGATTTCTCGGCCTCTCGTCTGCTTGATTCATTTTAGGACGCCTGCTAATACGTATCAACGCTAATACGCATTAGCAGATTGGAAAACGCCTTTGCCGCCACGCAAGCGACTGACACAGAAGGACATTGCCCGTTTGGCTGGTGTGAGCCAGGCGACCGTCTCCCTCGTGCTCAATGGCTCGCCTGAGAATGCAAACCGCATTCCGGACGACACGCGTGAACGCGTCATGAAGGTCATTCGCGACACCGGCTATGTCGCCGACCCCATTGCCCGGCGCATGGTCAATGGCCAGAACCGGATCCTCGGCGTCTTCACCTATGAGCCCGCCTTCCCGTCCGATCAGGCCGACTTTTTCCTGCCCTTCCTGCTCGGTATCGAAGAGGCCGCTCAGAAGCTCGGCTACGATTTGCTGCTGCTCACCGGCGCGGGAGCCGGCGGGAAGCGCAAGATTTTCGGCAATGATGTGCGCCTGCGCCTCGCCGACGGCTGCA
The DNA here is from genome assembly GCF_029201565.1 of Devosia sp. SD17-2. GTDB lineage: Bacteria > Pseudomonadota > Alphaproteobacteria > Rhizobiales > Devosiaceae > Devosia. The sequence continues at coordinate 1,888,420 of NZ_CP104002.1, read as the reverse complement.
TTATCCTCGGCCGCCAATTCGACCCCGAGGAACTCGCCCGCCTCGTCGCCGGCGATTTCCCCTTTGTCGCCGTTGGTCGCCGCGACGATGCCGGCGGCCCTGTCCCCTATGTCGGCGGCGACTACGCCACGGCCACCGCTGCCCTCGTCAGCCGCTCCCGCGATCTCGGCCACACGCGACTTGGCTTTGTCGGCTTCAAGGACGGCGCGGAATCCTCGTCCGACCGCTGGACTGGTTTTGAAGCCAGCCTCGAGGGCGTCGGTCTCGCTTATACCCACCACGCCGTCGGTGCTGATCCCGATATGCTCCTTGATGGCCTCCTCGCTGAAAACGTGACCTGCGTCTTCTGCACCGAACTCGTCGACGCCAACGGCGTCGAGGCCGCCGCCACCGCCCGCGGCCTCGCAGTGCCGGCCGATCTCTCCATCGTCGTCCTCGGCAATCACATCCGCGCCGAAGAGCCGGGCCGCAAATTCACCTCCTTTGCCATCCCCCGCGAAGCCATGGGCTATGGCGCCACCGAAATGCTGGTGCGGCGCGTCGAACAGGCCGCCCCCCTCGAGCAGATCCTGCTCACCTGTGACCTTCGTGAAGGCGACACACTGGGCCCCTGCCCGGACACTCTGTCTTCGCGCTCCTCTCAAGCAAAACCGAACGGAACAAATGACTAAAGAGCTTCACGCAGATATTCTCATTGTCGGTGGCGGACTTGGCGGTGTTGCCGCAGCGCTGGGCGCCCTGCGCGCCGGCCGTTCCGTGATCATGACCGAGGAATTCGACTGGATCGGCGGCCAGCTGACCAGCCAGGCCGTGCCACCCGATGAGCACTCCTGGGTCGAGCAGTTCGGCATCACCCGCTCTTATCGCCAGCTGCGCACCGGCATCCGCCAGTATTATCGCGATCACTACCCGCTGACCGAAGCAAGCCGCGCCTGGGGCGATCTCAATCCCGGCGCCGGCTTCGTCAGCCGCCTCTGCGCCGAGCCGCGCGTCGGCCTCGCCGTTCTGGAATCCATGCTCGCCCCCTATATCGGCGGCGGCAAGCTCACCATCCTCAAGCCTTATCTGCCGATCTCGGCGGGTGTCGTTGGCGATGAAGTGAAATCCGTCACCCTGCGCCATCGCGACAGCGGCCGCACGATCACCTGCTCGGCCCCATATTTCGTCGACGCCACCGAGCTGGGCGACCTGCTGCCGATGACCGGCACCGAATATGCCACCGGTTTTGAGTCCCAGTCCGACACCGGCGAGCCCAGCGCCCCTGCCGAAGCCCAGCCCGACAACGTCCAGGCGATTTCGGTCTGCTTTGCCATGGATCATGTCGACGGCAACCATGTCATCGACAAGCCGGACAATTATGACTACTGGCGCAGCTACGAACCCCATTTCTGGGGCGGCCCGCTGCTCGGCTTCACCGCGCCCCATCCGCGCACGCTCGAAAGCACCACCCGCACCTTTACGCCCAATCCGGATGACAATCCGCTCTTGGTCGATGCCGATCAGCGCCGCAATCCGGGCGATGGCAATCTCTGGACCTTCCGCCGTATCGCAGCACGTCGCAACTTCGTGCCCGGCGCCTACAATTCCGACATCTGCCTCGTGAACTGGCCGATGATCGACTATCTCGATGGCAACATCATCGATGCTTCCGAAGAGGACAAGGCCAAGCACCTCAAGGCTGCTGCCGATCTCTCCTACTCGGTCTTCTACTGGCTGCAGACCGAAGCGCCCCGCACCGATGGCGGCCAGGGCTTCCCCGGCCTGCGCCTGCGTGGCGATGTCACCGGCACCGAGCATGGCCTCGCCATGGCGCCCTATATCCGCGAAAGCCGCCGCATCCTGCCGGTCACCCGCATTCTCGAGCAGGATGTTTCCATGCTCGTGCACGGCAACAACCTGTCCAAATCCTACCGCGACAGCGTTGGCATCGGCATGTACCGCATCGACCTGCATCCTTCGACCGGCGGCGACAATTATGTCGACGTGGAATCCGCGCCCTTCGAAATCCCGCTGGGCTCGCTCCTGCCGCGCCGCGTCAAGAACCTGCTTGCCGGCGGCAAGAACATGGGCACCACCCACATCACCAATGGCTGCTACCGCCTGCACCCCGTCGAATGGAACGTGGGTGAAGTTGCCGGCATGCTGGCCGCACACTGCCTCAACAATGGCCTGACCCCGCACCAGGTCCAGGCCGACGACGCCAAACTCCAGGACTTCCAGGCACAGCTCTACAACGCGGGTATCGAGATCCGCTGGCCGGACGTCCGGGGCTACTGATTACGCTTAACCACAGGGAGAGAAAAATGACCAATATGTCCAACCTCAAGGCCAGCGCTGCGCTGGCCGGCATCCTGCTTCCGCTGGCCTTCGGCGGCGTCGCCTGGGCCCAGGACGCAGTCAACCTGCGTATGACCACCTGGAGCGCCAACGAAGCACACATGGCGGTGTTCAACGGCATTGCCGAGGAATTCAAGAAGACCCACCCGAACGTGACGGTGACTTTCGAACCCCTGCCGTTCGATAACTACACCACCACGCTCACCACCCAGATCGCCGGCGGCAACGCTCCGGACCTGGCCTGGATCTTCGAAACCAGCGCCCTCGACTTCGTCTCCTCCGGCGCCCTCGTGCCGCTGACCGAGCGTTTCAACGCCGTCGAAGGCTACAACCTCGCCGACGTCACCGAGAGCGCAACCGCCCTCTGGCGCCGCGATGGCGAGCTCTTCGCCTATCCGTTCTCGACCTCGCCCTTCGCGATGTTCGCCAACACCGATCTGATCACCGCGGCCGGCGCAAAAACCCCGTCCGAGCTGATCGCCGCTGGCGAATGGACTTGGGACAACGCCCTGGCCTCGGCCAAGGCCGTTGCTGACGCCGGCAAGGACGGCATCATCATCCGCGACTTCAACTACCAGAACTGGCAGAACCTGACCGCCTTCTTCCGCGGCTGGGGTGCCGATTCCTGGAGTACCGACGGCAAGGCCTGCGGCTTCAACACGCCGGAAATGGTCGAAGCCATGACCGTCTTCCACAATGCTGTCTTCAAGGACGGTTCGCTCCCCGGCCCGGGCGAGAACGTGGACTTCTTCACTGGCGACGCCGCCATGACCGTCACCCAGATCTCGCGCGCTTCGCTCCTGCCCAAGGAAGACCCGTTCAACTGGGAACTCGTTCCGCTTCCGGCTGGTCCTGTCGGCACCTATTCGGTCGTCGGTCAGGCTGGTGTTGGCGCCCTCGCCAGCGGCAAGAATGTCGACACCGCCGTCGAATTCCTCGCCTTCTTCACCAATGCCGAAAACAGCGCCAAGCTGGCCAGCTTCTTCCCGCCGGCCCGCGCTTCGCTCCTCAACACCGACACGCTCGCAGCAACCAATCCGCTGCTGTCGGCTGAGCAGATCGAAAATGTCGTCATCAACGGCATCTCGACCGGCCATGTTGTCGCCGGCCACACCAACTACGCCCAGATCCAGCAGACGGTCCGCGCTGGCCTCGACGCCCTCTGGGTTGCCGATGCCGACGTCGCTGCCGTGCTGGACAATGTCTGCACCAGCGTCAGCCCGCTGCTGATGCGCTAAGCCAACCGGAGCTTCGGCTCTCTCTTCCCTCCCCCTCGTAGGGAGGGAAGCTGAACAGGGCCCGGCGCGCCAGGTCCGTCGTGAAGCAGGGTGGGGGTAATGCCCCCGCAAACTCGGTGAGCGTGGCTCGCCCCCACCCTAGATCCCTCCCCACAGGGCGGAGGGAGACGCAGGAACCCCAATGTCTCAGCCCCTACAAGAGCCGCATAAGCCGCCATTCTGGACCATCGCGCGCCGCGATGCGGCAGCCGGTTACCTTTTCATCGCCCCGCAGCTGACCGGTACCATCCTGTTTGTGCTGATCCCGCTCGGCCTGGTGTTTTACTACTCGCTGCACGAGTGGAATGTGCTGGCCAATACTTTCACCTTTGTCGGTGATGCCAATTACCAGCTGCTGCTGCGCGACCCGAACCTGCCGCAGGTGCTCTGGGCCTCGGCCGTCTTCTCGGCCGGCCTTGTCGTGCTCAACATGAGCCTCGCGCTGCTGCTGGCCGTGCTGTTGGATCAGAAGCTCAAGGGCATCGTGGTCTTCCGCACCCTCTTCTTTTCGCCGGTTGTCGTCTCGCTTGTCGCCTGGACCATCGTCTGGAGCTTCCTCCTGCAGGTCAACGGCGGCATCAACGGCCTTCTGTCGATGATCGGCATCGAGGGCCCGAACTGGCTTCGCCATCCCAGCACCGCCATGATCTCCGTGGTCGTCGTGCAGGTCTTCAAGAATGTCGGGCTGAACATGATCTTGTTCCTCGCCGCCCTTCAGGGCGTGCCAAAGGAGCTTTATGAAGCCGCCCGCGTCGACGGCGCCCCCGCCTTCAAGCAGTTCCGCCGCATCACCTTGCCGATGATCTCGCCGACGATCCTGCTCACATCGATCATCACCATCGTCGGCTCGCTCCAGGTCTTCGCGCAGATCGCCATCCTCACCAAGGGCGGCCCGGGCGTCTCGACCACGGTTCTGGTCTATTACCTCTACCAGCAGGCGTTCCAGTTCAATTTCTTCGGCTACGGATCGACCCTCTCGATCCTGCTCTTCCTCATCGTCGCGGTGCTGACTTTCATCCAGTGGCAGATGCGCAAGCGGATCGTCTTCTATGAAAACTGATCTCTCCCCCCGCATGAAGGTCGCGCTTTACGGGCTGCTCTGCGTGCTGCTCGTGCCCTTCGTCTTCCCCACCTGGTGGATGATCACCTCATCGGTGAAGCCGATCAGCGACATCTTCGCCTTCCCCCCCGACATCTGGCCGCGCCGGTTTGACTGGACCACCTATCAGAAGGTGTTCGAGCTCCAGCCCTTCGCCCGCCAATATTGGAACTCGGCCTATATCGCCGCCATCGTCACCGTGGGCACGATGATCATCTCGTCAATGGCCGGTTACGCTTTCGCCCGGATCAAATTCCCCTTCTCCAACGCGATCTTCATGATCGTGCTGCTGGGCCTGCTTATTCCGTCCGAAGTCACCATCGTGCCGCTGTTCCAGATGTTTTTGAGCTGGGGCATGATCAACACCCATTGGCCGCTGATCCTAGTGCCGATCTTCGGCGCGCCCTCGGTGTTCGCCACCTTCGTCATGCGCCAGTTCTTCATCTCGCTTCCTGGCGAATTGGAAGAAGCGGCCCGCGTCGATGGCCTGGGCCGGTTCAAGATATTCTGGACCATCGCCCTGCCGCTGGCCAAGCCCGCGCTCGGCGCCGTCGCGATCTTCACCTTCCTCCACTCCTGGAACCTCTATCTCGAGCCCATCGTCTTCATCTCCTCTACCAACATGTTCACCCTGCCCCAGGCGCTGACCCAGTTCACTGACGCCTATGGTGGCGCCATGTGGAACATCCAGCTCGCCGCTGCGACCATGACCGCCATTCCGGTGCTCATCGTCTTCATCGTGGCACAGAAGCAGTTCGTCGAAGGGCTCGCCCATACCGGTCTGAAAGGCTGACCCATGGCCAAAGTAACTCTCGATAACGTCCGCAAGGCCTACGGCGACATCAACATCCTGCACGGGATCGATGTCGACATCACCGACGGCGAATTCATCGTCCTCGTCGGCCCCTCGGGCTGCGGCAAGTCCACCCTGCTGCGCATGATCGCCGGTCTCGAAACTATCTCCTCGGGCGAAATCTCGATCGGCGACCGCGTCGTCAACGAGCTCGAGCCCAAGGACCGGGACATCGCCATGGTGTTCCAGAATTATGCGCTCTACCCGCACATGACGGTCGCTACCAACATGGGCTTCTCCCTCGAGCACCGCGGTGCCTCCAAGGCCGAGATCGCCGAGCGCGTCAAATGGGCGGCGGACATCCTCGACCTCTCGCACCTGCTTGATCGCTATCCGCGCCAGCTCTCGGGCGGCCAGCGTCAGCGCGTCGCCATGGGCCGCGCCATCGTGCGCAACCCGCAGGTTTTCCTCTTCGACGAGCCGCTCTCCAACCTCGACGCCAAACTCCGCGTCGTCATGCGCGGCGAGATCAAGGCCCTGCACCAGCGGCTGGGGGTCACCACCATCTACGTCACCCACGACCAGATCGAAGCCATGACCATGGCCGACCGCATCGTCGTCATGCACGGCGGCCGCGTCGAACAAATCGGCGCCCCGCTCGATCTCTATGATCGTCCGGCCAATCTCTTCGTCGCCGGCTTCATCGGCTCGCCGGGCATGAACATCATCCCTGGCACCATCGAAGCCAGCGGGTTCGTCGCCAATGGCGTCACCTTACCCCTGCCCGCTGGCATCACCGCCACCGGCGCGGCCAAATACGGCATCCGCCCCGAGCACCTCTCCCTCGACCCCAACGGCATCCCGGCCATCGTGAATCTGGTCGAACCCATGGGCTCTGAAACCCAGGTCACCATGACCCTTGCCGGCCAGACCATTATCGGCGTCTTCCGCGAGCGCATCAGCGCCCGTCCCGGCGAAACCATCTCGGTCACGCCCGAGCTTTCCGCCATCCACCTTTTCGACGCCGCAGACGGCAACCGGATCAACTGATGTACGCGACGACCCCGTTCTACACTTCCCTCACCGACGGCAGCTTCCCGGTCATCGTCTCGCTGGCGCGGCACGACATCGACCTCGCCAAAGCCGCACTCGATGCCGGCGCCACCGCCATCAAGACCCACCTCAACGCCTATCACCGCGCCACCGACCGCACCTTCGGCACCTTCACCGAAGAACGTCCGTTCTTTGAGGAACTGGCCAAGCTGGGCTGCCCTCTGCTGGTTATGGCTGGTCAGGAAACCGTCCCCACCGCCGAGGAAATGGACGCCCTCCACGATCTCGGCTTCCAGGGTTTTAACGTCTACATCGACCATCTGCAGCCGCATCTGCTGCAGTCAAAACTCCGCCCCATGCCGGCGCTGTCCTCGACCAGCACCCCGGACGATGTAAAATCCATCGCCGCCACCCCCGGCTGCATCGTCGAAGCCTCGATCATGACATTCGACCGCTACCGCACCGCCATGACCGCCGACGACCTCGCCCGCTACAAGGCCATCGTCGACGCCGTCGACGTCCCGGTGATCGTGCCGAGCCAGCTCGCGCTCACCCCCGACGACGCCCGCGCCCTCAAGGACATCGGCATCGCCGCCCCCCTCCTCGGCGCCATCGTCACCGGTGACACTGTTGAGAGCATGTCGAAATCCGTCGCGGCCATCGCCGCAATCAACGCCTGACCTAAACTTTACCGCCGGGCCAGGATCTTCCTGGCCCGCGCAATTACCGGCGCATCGACCATCCTGCCGTCGAGCTCAAACGCGCCCTCGCCCCCGGCCGCCCGAGCCACCACCCGCTCCGCCCAATCCACTTCTTCCGCACTCGGCGAAAACCCGGCATTGAGCAGCGGCACCACCGCCGGATGCACGCAGCTCGCGCCATCAAACCCATGCGCCCTGGCCTCCGCCACCGCTGCTTTGATCCCCTCGAGATCGCTATAATCCGCCACGCTGCGCAACAGCCCCAGCGATAGCAAGCCCGCCGCCTTGGCCGCATAATGCACCATCAGCTTTGGCACCCGCAGCACCTCGGGCGTCGGCTCGCCCCCGATCGCCAGCGCAAAATCCTCGCCGCCGAGCGACAGCGCTATCAGCCGCGGCCCCCGAGCAATTTTGGCAGCATCGAGCAGCGCCCCCGGATCCTCCAGCACCGCGACAAACTCCATCGGCGCCCGCCCAGCCTTCGCCTCCTCCGGCGCTAACACATCCGCCAGCGCCGCAAATTCTTCCGCACTCCGCGCCTTCGGCACCGAAAGCCCATCCGCCCCCGCCCGGCACGCCGCCAGCGCATCCTCGCGCTGCCGCTCTCCGGCATTGACCCGCACCAGCACCCGCGCCCCATTCCGACGCACCGCAGCCACCGCGTCAGCCAGCCCCTCCCGCGCCGCATCCTTGCTCGCTTCGGGCACCGCATCCTCAAGATCGAGGATGATCGCATCGGCCCCCCGCTCATGCGCCTTGGCGATAAACCGCTCGGATTGAGCCGGCACATAGAGCAGCGACCGCATCATTTCTGCTCCCCCTCCATCGCGCGCGGATCAACGCCAATCTCGCGAAAAATCTCGTCATTGTGCTGGCCAAGTTCAGGCGCCGGCAGCCGCCACACCCCCGGCGTGCCGGACATGCGCGGGACGATATTGTGCATCGGCAGCGTCCCGAACTCCTCATCCTCCGCCGCCACGATAATCTCGCGCTCGGCGAAATGGCTGTCCGCCATCGCGTCGGCAATATTGTAGACCGGCCCCACTGTTGCCCCGGCCGCACGCATGGTCTCCAGCGCCTCAGCACTCTCACGCGTTGCAAACCAGTTACCGATCGTCTCATCCACCAGCATCCGGTTTTTCACCCGATCCGAATTCGTGGCAAAGCGCGGATCCCCGATCATCTCCGGCCTGCCGATGATCTCGAAAATCCGCTTGGCCACCGCCGGCGTCGACCCCGACAGCGCCAGATATTTCCCGTCGGCACAGAGATAGACATTTCGTGGCGAGGCCGTGTTGGACGCACTGCCGGAACGCTGCTTGATCTTGCCCGTCACCGCATGGATCGCCGCCTCCGGCCCCAGCACCGAAAACATCGGCTCGAGGAGGCTGAGATCAATCACCTGCCCCCGCGCCGTCCCGCCCTGTCGCGCATAAAGCGCCATCATCGTCGCAGAGGCCCCGTAGATCCCGGCGATCATATCCGCCAGCGCCAGCGGCGGCAGCACCGGCTCGCGATCCGGAAAGCCGGTCCGATCGGCGAACCCGCTCATCGCCTCGACAATGGTCCCAAACCCCGGCAGATGGGCATAGGGCCCCGTCTGCCCAAACCCCGAAATCCGCACCACGATCAGATCCGGATTGCGCGCCAGCAGCTTTTCCGGCGCCAGCCCCATTTTTTCCAGCGTCCCCGGCCGAAAATTCTCGATGAACACATCTGCCGTCTCAACCAGCCGCCACAGCGCGTCCATCGCCTGGGGCTCGCGCAGATTGAGCATCACCGACCGCTTATTGCGCCCATAGGCCTTCCAGAACAGCGAATGCCCGTCATCCTTCCACGCCCGCAGCGGATCCCCCTCCGGCGGCTCGATCTTGATCACATCCGCCCCAAAATCGGCCAGCTGCAGGCTCAGCATATTCCCCGCCATCAACCGGCTGAGATCGAGCACCCGAATATTGTCCAGCGGCCCCCGCGCAGAGGGATCAAACTTTTTCGTCTCAAAATTCATATCTGATCCCTAAACAACGAGAGCCCCGATCGCCCCCCTCCCCCTTTTCAGGGGGAGGCCGGGTGGGGGTAACGAGAGTTCCAGTCGCCCCAGCCTCTCAGTCTGCGCCTCTTCCCCCTTGTGGGGAGGGAACGAGGGTGGGGGTATGTCTAAGCACTGTGCCAGTAGCCCCCCACCCCAACCCTCCCCACGAGGGGGAGGGAGCCAGAACGGCTAAGAAACTCACCGCAGCCGCAACCCCGTCGCCTTATCAAACACAAACACCCGCGCCGGATCGATCACCAGCCGCACCTCATCCCCCGGCCGCAGCAGCGCGTGGTCTCGCACCACCACCGAAATTTCCTCGCCGCCCAGATGCGCTAGCACTTCCTGCGCGTCCCCGGTCGGCTCCACCACCTGCACGCTCACCGGAACGCCCTCAGCCCCGACCGTGATCTGCTGCGGCCGCACGCCGTAAACAATCTCCGTCCCCGCAGGGACATCGAGCGGCGTGCCCAGCGGCAGTTCCTGCCCGCCGACCCGCACCGAAGTCCCGCCCTCGTAACGCGCTTCGAAGAGATTGATCTCCGGCGAGCCGATAAAGCTCGCCACAAACAGATTAGCCGGATTGTTGTAGAGCTCGAGCGGCGCGCCGGCCTGCTCGATATTGCCGCCATTGAGCACCACGATCTTGTCGGCCATGGTCATGGCCTCGGTCTGATCGTGGGTCACATAGATCATCGTCTTGCCCAGCCGCTGATGCAGCCGCTTGATCTCGCCGCGCATTTTCACGCGCAGCTTGGCATCGAGGTTGGAAAGCGGCTCATCGAACAGAAACGCCCGCGGATTGCGCACGATGGCCCGCCCCATGGCCACGCGCTGCCGCTGCCCGCCCGAGAGTTCCTTGGGCAGACGGTCGAGCAAATTCTCGAGCCCCAGAATCTCCGCCGCTTCCGCCACCCGCGTCTTGATCTCGGCCTTGGACGTGCCCGCCAGCCGCAGCGCAAAGCTCATATTGTCGGCAACCTTCATATGGGGGTAGAGCGCGTAGCTCTGGAACACCATGGCGATGTCCCGCTCCTTGGCCGGCATATTGTTGACGACCTTTCCGCCAATGGTGATCTCGCCCGAGGAAATATCCTCCAGCCCCGCGATCATCCGCAGCAGCGTCGACTTCCCGCACCCGGAGGGCCCGACCAGCACGACGAATTCGCCGTCGCCCATTTCGAGCGAAATATCCTTGAGCACGGTGACATTGCCATAGCGCTTGCCCACCTGCTTGAGCACGATCTCCGACATATTCGTCTCCTCTGTCACCGCCATATGGCGGCCTCCCCTTCACCTCTCCCTTGGGGGAGAGGTCGACGCGAAGCGTCGGATGAGGGGGCCTTCCCTCTTCACTGAGCTGACTTCACTCAGCTCTCGACGATCTCGATCCGCCCAACACTCATCCGCCCAGCCGAGGCCAGCCGAACGCCCGCCATGCCGTGGGTGTAGTCGCTATCTCTCGCCGAGATCAGCTCCGTCCCATCCACCGCAAAAGTCAGCTGATCTCCCTTCACGCTGAAGGCAAACTGATAGCTCTTCCCGGTCTCCGGCTTGAACGATGCCCTTGCGAGAACGGTGGACCCAAAATTCTCCTTGAGGATGACCACCTCATCCCCCTCAAACCCGGCCGCATAAAACCGCCCCGTCCCTAGCACCCGCGCCGTCACCAGCTGCGAGGCGCCCGAGAGCCGCTGGATATCGGCCGAGACCGTGACATCCTTGGCGTAATAATGCCCGGTCCACATATCGGCATCGCCCGCCGTATGCCCCTGAATGCGCCCAAAACTCTTGGTCCAGTGCCCGCGATTATAGGTAAACCGCGTGATCGCGCCCCATTCCTGTGCCTCGGTCTCCGGCTCGATGACGATCCGCCCCGGCCCTTCCACCCTGAAATCGGCCAGGAACAGCCGCCCTAAAAACTTCAGCCGCCCAAAATACTCGATGGAGATGCCGATCTCGTCGATCGCTTCCACCCCATCCGGCACCGCAAAGGAATAGTCCTGCCAACCCTCTGCTGACGGCACATCCCAGGCCCCGACTTCCTCAATCGCGCCACTCATCGTCCGGCGCACATAGGGCGCTACGCGCAGATTGCCGTCGCCATTCCACGGATCGAGCCAGAGCTTGAACGAGACGATCTGCCCCGCATCGACCACCGGGCTGAACATTGGCCGATAACGCTCGTCGTCAAAATCCGTGCGCCGATAGAACGGCTTCCAGAACACCCGGCCGCCCTGCCCGCGCTCCAGCCGATCGAGCTGGATTTCCAGCGATCCGCGCGAGCCCTCGACATGCCGTTCATCGGAATGCTTCAGCGTGATTTGATTAAAGCCCTCGGTCCGGAAACCATGGGTCGAGCCCGGCAGGTCAAAATCAAACCGCAGCCCGCGCCGGGAGAAATCTTCCTGCCACAGCGCCGGTACGTCCCGGCCCGCCAGTTGCAGCGCCAACACCGTCAGCTCGCGCGCAAAGCTCGGAATATCGACGATATTGATGCTGCCGACGATCCCGGAGGCAATCAGGAAATCATTGATGGGCTTGCGATATTTGCCCCAGCCTTCGTGCAGCCCCTGAAACGTCGCGACAATCGCCGCCGCATTGCCGGCGTTACAATCGGTGTCCCAGCCAGCCATGGTTGCGATCTCTGCCGTGCGCGGCAAATCGCCTGCGCCATAAAGGATCGACATGATGGTCACGCCCGCATTGGGAATGATGTGGCAGACGCCGGGATAGCGGTCATAGCCCCATTCGGCCTCCAGCATCTCCCGGCAGGCCCGCCAATCTTTCGGGTTCGCCTTATGGAAGTCGATCACCGCCTGACCCACACGGGCATAGGTCGAACCGGCATCAATGGTAGACATGGCCGTCGCGATGATCTCGTCAATGCTTCCGGCCTCAAACGCCGCTGCAATCGCCGCCGCGCAGAAGCGCGCGCCATTGAGCCCGTCGCCATCATGGGCAACGCTTGCGGCCATCGCCGACATGTCCGCCGCCCGCTGCGGATTGCCCGGGTTCACCCAGCCCCAGCTGTCGATGAAAATCTGCCCGCCAATCTGCTCGGCCACCGTCGTGCCGTTCTGCGCGATGGAGCCCGATTGCGGCGCAGGGATACCGGCCCGCAGATTGCGATAGGCGGTGTGCTCGGTCGACACACCAAACCCGCCCCACCAATACATGCCGTGCTCCTCGGCCGCATAGTTCAGCCAGGTCTTGCCCACATCCTCGGCGGTGCAATCGAGCCCGTAATCGCGCAGCGCCCGGATGAAATAGACCGGGCCATTGGTGTCATCATCGGCCGCGAAGTTCTTGAAATCGCGGAGATATTGCGTCACCTCGCCATAGGTCTTGTGGATGCGCTCATAGCTCCAGATGGTCGGCTCGACCGGGGCGCCGAGGCGCACGCCAATGGCCTTGCCGATAAAGCCGGCATAGATCTTTTCGAGGATTTGGGTTTCGGACAGCATTCGCTTCTGACTTTCAAAATTCTTGGTGCATTCGTCTCGCCGTCACAGGCGGGAGCCGGAAAACTCAGGAGAAAATCACGCCAAACCCAGTTCTGCCCTGGCCACCCAGCGCGCCTCCGCAGCCGCGCGATCCGCAGCGAGAATTTCCGTCACCACCCCGGCAAACGCATCCGCCGACGCCGTCAGATCGAGCCTGTTCGCCCTGTTGATCTGCGCATGATCCTCAGCGTCGATCACAGCTTCACCGTGCATCGCCCCCAGGATCGCCCCGGCCATCACGCCGATGGAATCCGTATCGCGTCCCGAATTGATCCCGTCCTCGATCGAGCGCCGGAAGTCGCCGCCATTGAAAAGGCAAAAACCAAGCGCCAGCGGCAATTCCTCAATGGAGAGCAACCGGCTCGGCCGGTAGGCATCTGTCCGCCGCCCCACCTTTTCTTCCATGTGATTGAGGTCATCGCCCATCACCGAAAACCGCCCGATGATCTCGTGGAAAACCGCAGAGACCTCTTCATGCTCAGCGCCCGTCTTCCGCAGCCGCAGCGCCGCCTCGGCGATGGCCTCAATCGCCTCCCGCGTGCCATCCTTGGCCAGCCCGGTCACCGTCTCGACAATTTTTTCGATGCTCGTCCCCGGCAAAAAGGCCGCCGCCACCGCCGCCGCCATCACTCCGGCGGCCTCAAGCCCATAGCTCTCCTGATGGCCCGAAGCGAAGGCGATCGCCTCGCCATAGGCTGCCTTTGGATCCGCCGCATTCGCCACCCCGATCGGCGCGATGTACATCGCCGCCCCACAGTTCACCATGTTGCCGATCCCACCCTGCCGCGGATCGCAATTGGCCAGCTGGTGGCGCTGAAAGATCCATTTCTCCGGATAAAACAGCCGGTCGATCAACATCGCCTCGCGCTGCAACTCCGGCACCCAGCGCTTGATCCAGGCGATCTGGCGCACCATCCCGTCGGCCATATCCCAGGCGTCGAGATGCCGCTTCACCTCGGCATAGATATCCATCATCGCCAGCGTCATGAGCGTGTCGTCGGTAACGATCCCGTCGCCGCGCACCCTGTGGTTCCGCTGCTCGGACGGCAGATCCATCTTGTGCCACCGCGTCATCACCGACCGCACCCGCCCATAGCGCTCGCGGATCTGGGCTGCCGACAGCTTTTCCACCGGCGCACCCAGCGCATCGCCCAGCGCAACGCCATGCAGCATGCCGCGAATGCGGGAGTTCAGGGATGGGGTCATCGTGTGCACACAACTTTCAGTTCAGGCGTCAATCACTGCGTTCTCAGTCGACACCTCCCCCTCCTGAAGGGGGCGGGTCAGGGTGGGAGTGGGGCCAAGAGCTCGGCCATCCGGGCTCTTGCACCCCTCCCAACCTCCCCCTTCAAGGGGGAGGTGCCGTTCCGTGGATGCGGAGAGACAGCGCCCTCCGCGCCCTGCCCTTACTCGCCCAACACGCTCGCAGCGTATTCAGCCATGCGGGCACCGCCGGCAGCGTTGTATTCGCTGACGAAATCGCCCCACTGGTCGAGCGAGGCTTCACCGGTGATGAAGCGGGCCACCCAGGCGCGATAGATCTGCTCGGTGGCGTCGACCTCAGCGGCGTATTCGGCCGGCCAGACAAAGGCATTGTCGGCCACGAAGTCCGCCTTGATGTTGTCGAGCGCGGCCTGTGCGGTGTCGCCAAGCAGCGGGGTCGGCGGCGTCCAGTTGGACGCGTTAAAGAAGCGCGCATACCAGGTCGAGATCGCGTCGGTGAAGGTCACGCTGCCATCGGCGGCGGTATTGTGGTGCACGCCCTCAAAGCCCAGGCGGTCGATATCCTGACCTTCCTTGGAGGCCATGAATTCGAGCACCTTGAAGGCTTCGTCCTTGTGCTCGGAGAGCGAGGAGATCGCCCAGCCGCGCGCTTCCTTGGCCACATCGACCGCAGCCAGGCCCTTGCCGCCCGGGCCCGACGGCACTGGCAGCAGCACGAGGCTCACGTCAGCTTCCGGATAGGTCTGGCGCATCTTGCCCGAATAGATGTCGATCACTTCCGGCGACGAGCCGAAGATCACGCCGGCCTTGCCGGTGTAGAACTTGTCTTCCTTCACGTCATAGGTGTTGGTGACATATTCCTTGTCGAAGAGGCCCTTGTCCGCCAGCCGCGCGTAGAACTCGATCTTGGCCTTTTCCGCGTCGGTCACGCGGGCATTCACCCACTTGCCCTCGGCGTTCTTCATCCAGGTGCCGGTCACGCCAAACGCCTGATTGAAGATGGAGTCGAGTTCACCCGTATTGCCAAAACCGGTCAGGCCCAGCGTATTGCCCGGCGTGCCGTCACCATCGAGATCGGCGTCGTGAATGGCCTGGAACAGCGCTTCATATTCTTCCACCGTGGTCGGTGGCTGAAGGCCCAGCTCATCCAGCCAGTCCTTGCGCATCACCGGCTGCGGAGCGCGCGCGGGATAGAGATAGATGAGATAAGGATAGTTCTCGAGACGGTCGAAATTGTGCGGCCACATGCCGGCCTTCACAGTTTCCGAGCCTTCCACCCAGGGGCGCAGATCCTCGAGAATCCCCTGCTCGGCCATCTTCTGGTCGCCGCCTTGGAAATACATGATGTCCGGGATATCGCCCGACAGCAGCATCACGCCCAGCGCCTCGCCATAGGCAGCGGTGCCGCCCGGCAAATCGATGGTCTGGATATCGACATCGGTTCCCTGCGCCTTGAGCGCAGCTTCGATAGCCTCGATTTCCTTCATGTCATCGGGGTTGGTGGTCAGCAGATCCTTGCTCACCAGCCGCAGCGTTGTCTGGGCCATAGCCGGCGCCACAGCAGCACCCAGCATGGCCATGGCCGTCGTCGCCAAAAGCAGCGTCTTGAACTTCATTTCCAGTCTCCTCCGTTTATTCCGTCACACCGCTTTCGCGGAATTTTTCGTAACTCACCGGCCCGCCTCCCTCCCCCTCGTGGGAGAGATTGAGGGTGGGGGGCGAGAGCCCCGATCCATCGTCAAAGGCCTGCAGGCCCCATTCTCTCCCGCCCACCGGCTCCACCTCCCCCTCGAAGGGGGAGGATAGGAGGGGGTGGAGTCCCACACACCGGCCCCACCACTCCCTCCGGGGGAGAGGTCGACGCCCTTGCGTCGGGTGAGGGGACCTTCCCAAAATCCCAGCAAGGCCCCCTCACCCGGCTTGCTCCGCAATCCGACCTCTCCCCAAGGGAGAGGTGAGCCCCCCCAAAAATCCTCATCCCTTCAGCGCCCCCGACATCGTGCCCTTGGTGAAGAACTTCAAAATCAGCGGGTAGATTGCCAGGATCGGCAGGATGGTGATGAAGATCATCCCCGCCTTCAGCGCCCGGATATTGATCTGCGCAATGGCCGTGTTGTTGGCGAGATTATTAGCGCCGACGATGGCCACCTTGTCCCCCTCGATCACGAACTGGCGCAGCACCACCTGCAGCGGCCACTTCGTCTGGTCGTTGAGGTAGATCATCGAGCGGAAGAACTCGTTCCAGTGCAGCACGAGGTAGAACAGCGCGATGGTGGCGAGCGCGGGCTTGGCCAGCGGCAGCACGACCAGGAAAAAGGTCTGGAACGGATTGGCGCCGTCGAGCTCAGCCGCCTCCAGCAATTCCTTGGGAATTTCCTCGAAGAAGCGGATGAGGATGATGAGGTACCAGGCGCTGATCACCTTATACATGATGACGGCCCAGGGCGTGTTGAGCAGGCCCATCCGCTTCATCAGGAAGTAGTCGGGAATGATGCCGGGCTCGAACACGATGGTCACCAGCACCATGATGAAGATCAGCCGTCGACCCGGCAGGCCGGGTCGCGACATGCCCCAGGCCATCAGCGCCGTGCCGAAAACACCAAGGCAAACGCTGGTCGCCGTCATCCAGATCGAGTTGAAGAGACCCCGCTGCACGTTGGGGTGCTGCAGCAGCAGTGCCCAGACATCGGTCGAAAACCCGTCGGGGATGATCGAGAGGCCCGAAAAGCCAGCCACCTTGCTCGGCTCGGTAAACGACAGCGCCAGGAGGTTGAGCAGCGGATGCAGCGTGAACACCACAAGCAGCAGCAGGGTCGAGACGATAAGCACATATTCGACGCGTTCGAGCGGCGTCCGGCGCGAAAAACTGGCCATCACCACACTCCCTTGCCGGTTAGTCGCTTGCTGATGAAATGGCTGATCAACACCAGCGCCATGCCGATCACAGCCTTGAAGAGGCCCGCCGCCGTCGCCAGCGCGTACTCCCCGGTAAACAGGCCCATGCGGTATACATAGGTGTCGAGGATATCGATGGTCGACGCATTGACCGCGTTCTGCATGTTGACCACCTGGTTGAGGTCAGCCGAGAGGAACATGCCCATGTTGAGAATGAACAGCGTCGCAATGGTCGGCACGATGCCGGGAATGGTGACGTGTCGGATCTTCTGCCAGCGGCTCGCGCCGTCCAGCTCCGCCGCCTCATAGAGCTGCGGGTCGATCGCAAAGATCGCCGCGAGATAGAGCAGGCTGTCCCAACCGGCCGAGCGCCAGATTTCCGAGATCACCAGCACCCAGCGGATCGTTCCGGTATTGGTCATGTAGTTGATGGGCGCAAAGCCCATCGCGGTCTGGATCTGGTTGACCGCGCCATCGGTAGGCGACAGCAGCGCAATGAACACGCCCGCGATCACCACCCAGGACAGGAAGTGCGGCAGATAGATCGCCGACTGGATCATCCCGCGAAACTTACCGCTGCGGATTTCATTGAGCAGCAGCGCCACGATGATCGGAACGGGGAACACGAAGATGATCT
Source organism: Devosia sp. SD17-2 (assembly GCF_029201565.1). Taxonomy (GTDB): domain Bacteria; phylum Pseudomonadota; class Alphaproteobacteria; order Rhizobiales; family Devosiaceae; genus Devosia. Next base: position 1,870,866 of record NZ_CP104002.1, on the reverse strand, counting down.
TCATGCCCGAGATGATCAGCGTATTGGCCAGCACCTGGTAGAACAGCGGCGAGGAGAACAGCGTCTGAAAGTTCTTCAGCCCGACCCAGATATTGGGCGGAATGATCCGGACCTGCTCGAACGCCATCTTGGCTTCCCAGATCGGAACATAGTGCCAGACGAAGAAGAACAGGAGGCCCGGCGCCATCATCGCGTAATAGGGCCACCATTGGCGCACGCTTTCGCGAAAACCCTTCCTCGCGGGTAACAGTCTGCTAGCCAACTCACCCGAAGTGCGAATGGCTGCGTCAGCGGGAACGTTCCCACCGATTGGTGCACGCGTCGAATTTTGACCGGCATCAGCAGTCATTTTCAGACCCTCCCTGCCCCCGCGATGTGCGAGGCATGCTGTGTCGACAGATCGGCGAGTGAGCCTCGCTCTAGAAGTCGGCACGGCATGTAAATTCGCCGGTGGTCCGGCTTGTGTTCAATCTCATCGAACAGGCACTCCACTGCCCGCTCGCCGATATCGCGTCCCGGCTTGGCCACGGTCGTGAGCCCCGGCCAGGCAAATTCCCCTGACGGAATCCCGTCAAAACCGAGGATCGACACATCGCTCGGGCAATCGAGGCCCGCGTCGCGCACCGCCATCATTGCGCCTAGCGCCATCATGTCATTGGCGGCAAACACCGCCAGATGCCCAACGCGCGGTTGCGCCAGCAGGCGCCGCATCGCCTCGCGCCCGCCTTCAACCGTATATTCGCCGTCCTCGATCGGCAGGATCGCTGGATCGAGGTCGCGCTCGACACAGTGCTCATGCACAGCCCGCAAAAAACGCGCACGGGCCAGACGACCTTTCGAGCCCAGGATCAGCGCGGGAGCCTTGTGCCCCTTGGCGACAAGATAATCGAGGCCCAGCCGCACGGCCTGGGCGATGTCCGAGCCGACGCTCGAAATATCTGGAAACCGTTCGGCGCTCGAACCGATGAACACGCAGGGCATGCCGAAGCGGTCAAGATCGTCAAAACTGTCGGAGACGGGATTGACGATGGCGCCATCCACCCGGGCCCGCCGCAGCGTCCGCAGATGAGCCGCCTCGACCTGCGGGTCCCAGTCCGACGAAAAGACCAGCAGCGAAGCGCCCGCCTTGGCCGCGCGATCCTGCGCGCCACGCGCGACATCAGCCCAGAACGGGTTGGCGATATCGGGAATGACGAGCCCCAGCATGCCGCTGCGTCCCGAGCGCATGCCCACCGCCAGATGGTTGCGCTCATAGCCCACCGCCTCGGCCGCCTGGATGACCTTTTTCCGGGTCTCTTCAGTGATGTTGGAAGAACCAGCCAGTGCCCGCGCTGCGGTGCTCTTGGACACCCCGGCGCGCTCGGCAACATCGATAATGGTCGGCCGGCGGTTACGGCTCATACCCAATTCTCTCCCTCGCCCGGCCCCTCCGCCAAGCATGGGAACGTTACCGCGAAACACACCCAAGTCAACACCACATGTTGAGCAAGCAGCGTAAATATCGAAAAGACTTGAGATTGCAGGCCCTTAGCACCACGGCCTCTCCGGCGGTCACGTTCCCGAAACCCACAAAAAAGCCCCGCCCGAGATCGGGCGGGGCTTCGGAAATGTCGGTCTGCAGGTGTTACTCTGCCGCGATTGCAGCGCGGGCAGCTTCCACCAGAGCCGGGCCATCGACGCCGATGGCTTCCATTTCCTTGTACCATTCATCATAGGTCGGCTCGGCAGCCGCCACCCAGCGGGCGGTCTCTTCGGCATCGAGCTGGACGATGTTGTTGCCGGCCTTCACAGCGAGCGAGAGGCCTGTCGCATCACCATTATCCATGACGCGACCGAACTGGCGCGACAGCTCCAGCCCCGAATGTTCGTCGATGATCGCCTTCAGATCATCGGGCAGATTGTTGTAGCTGTCATGGTTCATGAACATGCCGAACGTCTGGCTGTAGAGGCCATGGTCGCTGGTGAAACCGGTATGGTTCTTCACCAGCTCGGCAATACGCAGCGAGGGGGTAACTTCCCACGGAACGGTCGTCGCTTCGATCACGCCCTTCGACAGCGCTTCCGGGGTCTGGGTCACCGGCATGCCGACTGGCTCGGCACCGAGCAGGCGCAACATGTTGGAAATAATGCGAGATCCGCCGCGGACCTTCATCCCCTCGAGGTCTTCGAGCGAGTTGATCGGCTCCTGCGAATGGAAGAGCCCGGGGCCGTGGGTGTGCAGTGCCAGCACTTTGGACCCGGCCATTTCGTCGGCGGCATTGGCCATCACATACTTATAGAAGGCCGCCGAGGATGCCTCGCCGGTGGTCAGCATGAAGGGCAGCTCGAACACTTCCGCCTTGGGGAAGCGGCCCGGCGTATAGCCCAGAATGGTCCAGACGATATCCACCACGCCGTCCTTGGCCTGGTCGTAGAGATCGGCAGGAACGCCACCGAGCTGCATGGCCGGATAGAGTTCAAAGGCAATGCGCCCGCCGGAAGCTTCTGACACCATATTGGCCCAGGGCTCGATCGCCTGTGCCGGGATGGTCGCCTGTGCCGGCAGCATCTGGTGAATGCGGAGCGTCACCTCCTGGGCAAAGCTCGTGCTGGACAGCGCCAGGGCTGCAATCGCGCCGAGAATAAGGCTTGTCGACTTCATTTTACTTCCTCCCTTGGGTGCCGGACAATTGCCGGCCAGTTGGCCCTGCGCCTCATTCCTCCTCGACGCGCAGAGCATCCTCGCTAGTAGAACCACCAGACCAGGCTGAGCGTGATCGCTGGGAATGCTACCAGGATTATGGTTCGGACAATGTCGCTCAGAACGAATGGCAACACGCCCCAATAGGTGTCGGAGAGCTTGGTGCCCGGCGACATGCTGTTGATGATGAATAGGTTCATGCCCACCGGCGGGGTGATCAATCCCACCTCGACCGCAATCAGCGCGATTATGCCAAACCAGATGCCGAACTCGTCCGGTGTGAGGCCGAAATCGAGGACCATCAGCATGGGATAAAGGATCGGAATGGTCAGCAGGATCATGGACAGAGAGTCCATGACGCAGCCGAGAATGACGTAGAACACCAGCACAATCGCCAGCACCACCCACGGGTTGAACCCCTGCTCGCCAATCCAGTTGGCCGAAAACTGCGGCAGTTGTGACAGCGCCAGGAACCCGTTGAGCACCGCGGCACCGAACACGATCAGGAAGATCATCGCCGTCGACGTGGCCGTCGAAATCAGCGCGTCTCTGACGCCCGCCCAGCTGAGGCTTCGATTGGCGAGGGCAATCAGCCCGGTGCCCGCAGCGCCGATGGCCGCGGCCTCGGTGGGAGTGAAGATGCCGGTGTAGATGCCGCCGATGACCAGCACGAACACCGCCAGCACCGGCCAGATATCAAACAGCGCCTTGAACCGCTCGACGTACGGGAGCCGTTCCAGCGTCGTACCAGCGCCGGGCCGAACCCGCACATAAATGGCGATGACAATGAGATAGCCCAGGGCTGCCAGAAGGCCTGGAATGAACGCGCCCATGAACAGCTTTGCGATGTTCTGTTCGGTCAGCACCGCGAAAATCACCAGGATCACCGACGGCGGAATCAGAATGCCCAGCGTGCCGCCGGCGGCCACGGTTCCCGTCGCCAGACTATCCGAATAGCCATATTTCTTGAGCTCCGGCAGCGCCACCCGACCCATTGTTGCTGCGGTTGCCAGCGACGACCCGACGATGGAGCCAAAGCCGGCGCTCGCGCCGATAGCGGCCATCGCCACACCGCCTTTGCGGTGCCCAAGCCAGGCCGTCGCCGCCTTGAATATCTTGGTAGAAAGCCCGCTCATGGTCGCGAACTGGCCCATCAGCAGGAACAACGGCACAACGGAAAGGCTGTGCGACGCAAACGTGCTGTAGCTCAGCGTCTTGAATTGCGACATCACCGGATTGAAATTCTTGGTGACGAGCCAGGTGCCGACAACACCCACGGCCATCATGGCCAGCCCGATCGGGACGCGCAGGAAGACCAGCAACAGGACGACCGGAATGCCCAGAAGTCCGAGGATGAGATTGGTGGTCAATGTTCGCTCCCCACATGCTTGGGTCCGGCGCGTCCGGCAAGCGCATCGCTGATGGATCGGCCGAATACATAGAAGGCGACGAAGACCATCGCCGCCGCGCCAACCATGGCAGCGGCAAATGCCCAGCCCATCGAGATCCCAAGCAGGATTGTCGTTTCACGATAGTTGAATTTGTCGAGCATGCCGAACCACAGCCGCCAGGCGATAAAGGCCGAGGCCACCAGCATCAGCAGATCGGTGACGACCAAGATCCAGGCGTTGGTGCGCGGTCCAAGACTGTCGGTGATCAGGGAAACAAGTGCGTGACCCCGGGCGATGTGGGCAATGGGTAGAAAGGCGAAGACCGCAAAGCCCATGCCCACGGTCACGAGCTCATAATCGCCCAGGATCGGCTTGAGACCGGCCCAGATGAACGCTCTGCCGGTGACGCTGACGACAACGAGGACAACCATCGCGAGGAGCACGATGCCCCCGGCTATCGCCATCCAACGGGCAACACCATTCGCCAGACGTCCAAGTACGGACGTGTCCTGAAACACAATTCTTCTCCCCCGATAGTTGAAACGTCCAGACGCTATGACGTGATATGCTATTGCGTGAGACAGCCCTCCCCAGCCGTCGTCCCAATTCTATGGACAGCACTCCCAGGCTCTGGAAAGACAGGAGAATATTGGCAACCAGTTTGGCCCCATCCTGTCCGGCACATCATGCACCTCCTCAAGTGCTTGACGTACATGCCATCTCAAATGTTATTTATCATAACAAAGCCCATCAGTCGCAGCAAGCGACTCTCGACCCCTCCGGAGTGCCTTGATGCCGAAAAATGATGTCGTCCTCGAACAGGAAGAATCGGAAACCGGCAGCGCCGTCGATGCCCAGCTTGGTTTGGTCGGGTATCGCTTGAGGCGCGCCCAGCTCAGCGTCTTCCAGCGGTTTTTGGCTGTTTTTGCCGAACTTTCGCTGCGGCCCGCCGAATACTCCACCCTGGTTCTTATCGGCGAGAACCCCGGCCGCAAGCAGACCGAAATCGCCTCTGCGCTCGGCGTGAAGCGCGCCAATTTCGTCGCCCTTGTCGATGGCCTGCAGGCCCGCGGCCTGCTTGAACGCGTCCACGTCAAGACGGACCGTCGTGCCAATGCCCTCCACCTCACATCCGAGGGCGAGCAATTCCTCGCCCGCGCCCGAAAACTCCACGAAGAGCTGGAGCAGGAATTCATCGACCGGTTGGGGGGCGATGCGAAGCGCGACCAATTGCTCGCTCTCCTCGAGCGCCTGACCTAGCGGAACACCGGGACGCGCTTTTCGAGAAACGCGCGCAGTCCCTCCTCCGCGTCAGGGCCGGTCTGGCTCAAAGCGGCGGTCAGGCTTTCAGCATAAAGACCCGCCTCGGGCGGCATGGCGGAGATCTGGGCGATGGCCTGGATGATCAGCTGGTTGATCGTCGGCGAGTTGCGCACGATGCGATCGGCCAGCTCGAACGCCTTGTCCAGCGCCTGCCCCTCAGGCACGCAGTGATGCGCGAGGCCCAGCCGCTCGCCGTCCAGCCCGGAATAGCTGCGGCCGGTCAGCATCATCTCCGTCATACGATGCGCACCGATCAGATTAGAAATCCGCACCGAGCCGCCACCGCCAACAAAAATGCCACGCATTCCCTCCGGCATCTGAAAGCGCACGGTCTCTTCGGCCACCCGCACATGGCAGCTGGCTGCAAACTCGAGCCCGCCGCCCATCACCGCGCCGGACATCGCTGCCACCACGGGCCGCGGCGACTGCGAGATCAGAGCCATGACTCGGTGCCAGTTGCGCGAATGGGCCATCACTTCGAGCGGCTCGCGCGAAACATGCTGGGAGAGATCGAGCCCCGACGAAAAATGCCCGCCCGCCCCGGAAACCACCACCGCACGGGTCTCCTCGCCGACACGCGAAAAGAAACTGTCGAGGGATGCGATGAGCTCGTCATTGAGCGCATTGCGCTTGTTTGGCCGGTTGAGACAAATGTGGGCGATCGCGCCCTTATGGCTGATCTCGAGAACATCCGTGTGCGTCATGTCTGATCCTTTCACATGACAGAATTAGTGGCGCACAAGGCGCAGATGGGGCCGGTCCTATTCGGACAGGCGTTTGCGTAAATCGTCCGGCAGTGGAGCGGAACGGATCGAGCCGGTCTCGTCCCGCCGGGTCCAGACGCGCTTTTCACACGCCTCGACCCCGACATTGGTTTCGCGCATGATGGTGTGGCGCAGCGAAAAGCTCGAGCGCCCAAGCTCGGTAATTTCGCTTCTGATTTCAAGGACATCCCCGAAACTCGCCGGCATGAAGAACTGCGCGCCCGTATCGACCATCGGGATACCGGCAATGTCATAATGGGCAAGCCACTGCCGCTTGTTCATGCCCAGCGCAGCCGAAAGCAGCGCCCCTGTCGCATTATCGAACATGCGGAAATAATTGGGGTAATAGACGATCCCCGCCGGGTCGCAGTCGCCAAACTGGACCGTCACTGAGGTGGTATTGGTGAACATGCCGATCTACCTCGCCTGCATACGCAGCGCGCCGTCGAGGCGAACCACTTCGCCGTTGAGATAATTATTGCCCACCATAGCCATCACCAGTTGCGCAAACTCCTCTGGCCGGCCAAGGCGCGCCGGATTGGGGATATTGGCGGCCAGTCCCGTCTGCACATCTTCGGGCAATTCCGCGAGCAGCGGCGTCAGGAACAGCCCCGGCGCAATAGCGAGCACCCTTATGCCAAACCGCGCCAGTTCCCGGGCCGCCGGCATCGTCAGCGCGACAATCCCGCCCTTGGATGCGGCATAGGCGGCCTGCCCAATCTGGCCTTCATAGGCGGCTACTGACGCGGTCGAGATGATCACCCCACGCTGTCCTTCGGCATCGGGCTCGGCCTCTGACATCACATGAGCGCAGAGCCGCATCATGTTGAAACTGCCCACGAGGTTGACGTTGATCACCTTCTGAAAGCTCGCGAGATCCATCGGCCCATCGCGGCCGACGATACGCGCGGCCCCACCAATACCGGCGCAATTGACCAGCACAGACGGCGCCCCGAGCGCGGCCACCGCGTTGCGCACCGCTCCCTCGGCGCTGGCGGCATCAGAAACATCAACGGGAAAATACATCCCGCCCAGTTCCGCCGCCACCGCCTCTCCTTTGACCGCGTCGCGGTCAAAAATGGCCACGCGGGCGCCTCCCCCCAGCGTGAGCGCCCGCGCAGCTTCCGCGCCGAGCCCGGAGGCGGCGCCGGAAACGAATACAGTTTTGCCAGCAATATCCATCAGCTGGCCTCCACATTCTCGATCAGCAGCGCAATGCCCTGCCCGCCGCCGATACAGGCCGAGGCGATGCCATAGCGCAGCCCTGACCGCTTGAGTTCGAGCGCCAGCGTCAGCGCCAGGCGCACGCCCGTCGCCCCGAGAGGATGGCCGATGGCAATAGCCCCGCCATTGACATTGAGCCTGTCCCCATCGAGCCCGAGCTCTGCGGCACAGGCCAGAACCTGCGCCCCGAACGCCTCGTTGATCTCGATCCGATCGATCTGGTCGAGCGTCATTCCTGCCACATCGAGCACCGCCCGAATGGCCGGCGCCGGACCGATCCCCATGAATTGCGGCGGCACGCCAACGGCGGCGCTGGCGAGTATCCGCGCGAGCGGCGTCTTGCCGTTGCGGCGCGCATAGCCCGAGGACGCAACCAGCACGGCCGCCGCGCCATCGACAATCGCCGACGAATTGCCTCCGGTCTGCACCCCGCCGAAAGCCGGGCGAAGTTTCTCGAGCACTGCATAGGGCGATGGCCGGATATGGCTGTCCTCAGTTACAGAAGTCACGCCGCGCGGCAGCTTGATCCCGCGATCAGCCAGCCCCTCGATAGCGAATGTCTCGGTCGTAACCGGCACGATCTCCTCGGCCAGGATACCGGCCTCCTTGGCCGCCACGGCGCGCTCAAAACTGCGCTCGGCAAAGCGATCGACCGTCTCCCGCGAGATGCCATATTGCTTGGCGAGATTTTCGGCCGTGTCCCCCATGTTGACGCAGCCCGCCGGGTCATAGAGCGCTTCAAGCAGGAAGTCCTTGAACTCCACCTGCCCCAGGCCGAAACCATTGCGGTGCGAATAGGCAGCGATCGGGTTACGGCTCATCGACTCGCAACCCGCCGCCAGCGCCAGATCCACGCGCCCCAGGGCCACCGAATCCGCCGCCTGGGCGATTATTTCGAGCCCGGTTCCGCAGATCCGTTGCACCAGATGGGCCGGTGCCTCGACAGGCGCTCCGGCATAAAGCCCGATATGGCGCGGCGTCAAATAGGCGTCGAACGAGGCCTGCGCCATGGAACCGGCAATGGTGTGCCCGATATCTTCGGCCGCCACGCCCACGCGCTCTATGGCGCCGCGAGCCGCCTTGATCCCCAGATCGATCGGCGAAACCGCCGAAAGTGCGCCCCTGTAATCGACGAACGGGGTCCGCGCGCCGCCCAAGAGCCATGCATCGCTAAACTGCATTGCGAGTGGCTTGGCCATTCTGTTCTCCGTGGCGAGGCAAAATCATGATTTCGGCATCGGGCGTGACGGCATAGAGCCGCTCGACCACGTGCTTTCTGTGTGTGCGGACAGCGCGCTGGTTGATCGAACCCTTGTCGGTCACCTCGCCCTTATCCCCGTCCGGCAATGCATCGAGCAGCACGGCGCGGGCGATGTGGTTCGAGCTCCCCGTGGCTTCGCGCGCCAATGCGCCCAGCGCCTTTTCAAAGTGCGCCCGCACACTGGGGTGTCCGACGATCTCGTCGACGGCGGCAGCATCGTCCAGCCCGGCGAGACGGCAGCACGCTTGCATGTCCGGAAAGATCATCGCGCCGATGAAATTGTGGTCGAGCCCGGTGATTACCACGTCGCGGATCAGTGGCGCACAGGACGCAATCACCTTGCTGCGCAGCGCCGCGAAATTGACCCAGGTGCCCGTCGAGAGCTTGAAGTCCTCGGTCACCCGGCCGTCGAACACCAGCCCCTTTTCCAGACGCTCCGGATCGGCAAAGCGAACCGCGTCGCCGATGCAGTAATAACCCTCGTCATCGAATGATTCCGCGGTCTTTTCGGCGTCGCGCCAATATCCCGGTGTCACATTCGGACCCTTGAGGCGCAGCTCGAGCTTTTCAGCGTCCGGCACCAGCTTGACGCTCATTCCCGCTGCGGGCAGGCCGATATGCCCGGCCTCTGCAACCGGCCAAGTGGTGGTGAAGGCAAAGGGTGCGGTTTCCGTCGAACCGTAACCGGTGATGATCAACACCCGCTCGCCCGTCTCGGCCCGCGCCGCCTCATCCAGTCCGTCAAAGACGTGCTGGGCCAGCCCGGCCCCTGCATATTGCAGCAGTTTCAGCTTGGCGAAGAGATTGCGGCGCGCCGTTGGATTTTCGGCAAAAGCGGCCACCAGGAATTCATAGGCCTTGGGCACATTGGTGAAGAAGGTCGGCTGCACCATCGAGAGGTTTTCGAGCGTCCGGCCAAACTTTTGCGGGGTCGGCTGGCCATCATCTATATAGAAGCTGCCGCCATTATAGATGGTCAGCCCCACATTGTGACTGCCCCCGGCCACGTGATTCCAGGGCATCCAGTCCAATAGGACCGGCGGCTCGTCCGCAATAAACGCAAGCGCCTGCCGGATCATCTGCTGGTTACAGGCCATCATCCGATTGGTGGTGATGACGCCCTTCGGCAGCCCGGTCGAGCCCGATGTGAACAGCACTTTTGCGACCGTGTCAGCGGTGATCGCCGAATGCGCCTTGGCAACGGCATCCGTGACTGCGGTCTGCAGCAGATCCGCAAAGACGTGGCTCTTCCGTGCCGCCAACGGTCCGGTGCGGACGATGACCGGCACATCTTTGGGCACCACGGCCTCGATAGCGGCCTCAAACCGATCCCCGGCGCTGGCGTAGATCATGCCCGGTGTGAGCAACCCCACGATATGCCGCAGCTTACCGAAATCGGTCGAGACCAGGGAATAGGCCGGCGAAATGGGCGCATAGGGAATCCCGACCCAGATTGCCGCCATGCCGAGAAGAAAGTGCTCGATCTCATTGCCAGAGAGGATCATCAGCGGCCGATCGGGCCCGAGCCCGGCGTCCAGCAGCGCCTGCGCCAGCGGCGGAATGCGCTCCATGACCTGGGCATAGCTCAGCGAGCGCCAGCCGGCACCCTCCCGATCCGAGATCAGAATGGCATCGGGCGTGCGGTCAGCCCAGTGCTCCAGCGCATCGACGATCGAGCGCGGATAAGCGCCCAGCTTCTCGGTCGAGTTGATAAGAATGCTGCCGTCCGGCCGCATTTCGGCTGCTGCAGCCATTGCGCCCAGACGCACAGGCCGAATTGGCGCTGCCTTGAAATCCATGAGTCCCCTCCCTCATGGAATGTTGTTATATAGCATAACTAATGTGACGCAAGGGGGCGCCGACCGCGCCTCCCGTGATTGTGTCAGGGAGGCGCGGCGCGGGTTTCAGGTGCGATAGCCCACGTCGATCGTCCCACCTCCAGAGGTCAGACGCGACACGCAGGCGCACATCCGGTCGTTCTCTGCCTTTTGCTCGGCGCTGAGGAAGACGTCGCGATGATCGATCGCGCCTTCACGCTCAATCACCTTCACCGCGCAGAGCCCGCATTCGCCGCGCTGGCAGTCATAGACCATGTCCACCCCCGCATCGATGAGGGCCTCCAGCAGGGTCTGGTCCGGCCGCACCGTAACCGACTGGTTTCGATTGAGAATATCGACGCGGAACTCTTCCTCGGCAAAAAGCCCGCTATCGCCGAACACTTCATAGCGAAGCCGGCTCAGCGGTCGGCCAGAGGCGACCCAGGCATGTTTGGCCGCCTCCAGCATGCCGATAGGCCCGCAGAGATAGCATTCGCCGTCTGCCGGAAGCGCTGCAAACTCTCCTGCCAGATCGACATGGTCGCCCTTCGAATTGTCGCGCACAAGGACGCGGTCCCCGAGCAGGTCCTGCAGCTCATCGCGGAATGCCATGAGCCCGGCTTCGCGCGCGCCATAGACCAGGCGCACCGAGGCGCCACGAGCGACCAGGGCCTTCGCCATCCCAAAGATCGGAGTGATGCCAATGCCGCCTGCGAGCAGCAAATAGTGCGGCGCACGCCAGCTGAGCTCGAAGCGGTTCTCCGGCACGGTCAGCCGCACCAAGTCCCCTTCCCTGAGGGTCCACATAAAGCGCGAGCCACCCCGGCTCTGCGGATGCAGCTTCACCGCGACGGACAAATGCCCCTTCTCAGCGGGCACCACAGTATAGGTGCGGATCGCCTGCTTGCCACCGATCTCCACGCGAATGTTCGTATGCGAACCGGGATCGAAACGCGGCACTCCACCGTCCACCGCAAAGGTCAGGCAGAGAACATCGTCCGCAACCTGTCGCAGGCTGGCGACGCGACCATCGCGCCATTCAAGTCTGTTACGCATGGTTTTACCCCACCACTAGCGAAAGTGCAGGCACCCGACGGATCAGGCTGCGGTCTTCATCGAGCACGAACTCAAGGTTTTGGCGGGCGAGACGAGCATGCTCCCGTGCCAGCGCTTCGGCGCGGGCCCCCTCCCGATACTCGACCGCCTGTACCATGGCCTTGTGCTGGTCCTGCGCCCCGTAAAGCGACCGCCGGAATGCCAGCACGTCAGCCTGTTTGTTGAGAAACGCACTGGGCGACGCAAACGGCAGGCTGGTCACACGTTCGATCTCGCGCTGGATCGTTGAGCTCGCCAGCCCCCAGAGCCGGCTATGAAGCTCGGCGTTGAGAGCCACATAGCGTTCAAAATCCATGTCCTCGGCGCGAACCCCAAGAGCGTCATCCAGTTCGCCGAGCAACACTTTCAGCGCATCCATCCGGTCAGCACTGACGCCCCGCTCGGCCGCCAATCGCAGGGCCGTCCCCTCGAGCACGCCGCGCAACTCGATTGCGTCGGTGACATCCTCACGAGTGAAACCGCGCACGGCATAACCGCCGGTCGCGATGGCCTCGACGAGACCTTCCTGCTCCAGCCGCGCGAGCGCAGCCCGCAGCGGCGTGCGTGAAATTCCCAGCCGCTCGGCCAGCGCGACTTCCGACAGTCGCGCCCGGGCCGGAATCTCGCCACAGATGATAAGGTCGCGCACGCCCATCAGCGCGCGCTGCGATTGCATCGCACGATCCGAACTGCCGCTCATTCCGCAGCCTGCTGCAGTTCATTTTCCTCCGCGATCATGCGGTCGATCAGCTTGCGCGCCCACATCGACCCGGCGTCGATATTGAGATTGTAGATGACGTGGTCCGGATTGGCGTCGATCGCCTTCTGCTGGGCTTCAAGGATGATCTCGTCCTCCTTGAAGATCCCCGACACGCCCTCGCGCAGATTGTGGGTCCGCGCCTGCTCGTCGAGCTTGTAATTGCGCGCAAAGGCCCAGAAGTAGAAGCAGGACTTGTCCGTTTCCGGCGTCATCGTGTTGAGAACGAAGCCGTTCACACCCTGGCTGCGGTCGCCCTCCGGCGCCCCCGTCCCGGCAGGCGCCACGCCGACGTCGATGGCGATGGTCGACGGCGCCTCAAAATTGATGATCTGCCAGCGATCGACATTGCCCGGCTTGCCCAACTGCCCGCGCCAGAACGGCGGCGCATCGATGTCGCGCATCCAGCGCGTGATGGTCGCCGTCTTGTCGGTATGCGTCGCCTCGAATGGCGCTTCTGCAACCGCGCGATTACCGATCGAGGACCCGTGCACATAGGTCTCGTGGGTCAGATCCATGAGATTGTCGATGACCAGCCGGTAGTCGCATTTGACATGGATGACCTTGCCATCCGCCGCCCACTCCGGGTCCTGGTTCCAGTGCAGGTCAGGAACCAGCGCCGGGTCGGCAAGCTCCGGATTCCCCATCCACAGCCAGACGAAACGATGACGTTCGACCAAGGGATAGGATTTGACACAGGCCGAGGGATTAATCGTGTCTTGCGAGGGCATGTATACACAACGACCCGTGTCGTCGAACTCAAGGCCATGATAGCCGCAGATGACATTGTCGCCATACAGCTCGCCCATGGAGAGCGGCAGCAGGCGATGCCAGCAGGCGTCGGCCAGCGCGACGGCGCTTCCGTCCTGCTTTCTATAGAGAACAATGGGTTTCCCGCAGATCGTGCGAGCCAGAAGGCTGCGCTTGACCTCCACGTCCCAGGCTGCGGCATACCATGCATTCATCGGAAATGTTTGTGTTGTCACGTCGTCCCCCTCCAGAGCTCAACCAGTGCGCGATCCAAAATTGTATACATAACCGCTTGCGCTTGTCACGCCCGTCGGAACACGCAAAACACGTCGCACCGGACCTGAAGCTACCTCTTCACAAGGGTCAAAGCCTCGGATGTGAATTCCTGGGACTGTCGGGGCACAGACGTATAAGTCTAACGGACCGTTGCTTCTCTTGGGCCGCTGCCCTATTGGGCCTAGTGCAGCCAGCGATTTTCCTATTGAAATCAGATGGCACGGCGGAAGTTTTGGAGGGCAGTGTGAGCGAACAGGCTCCGCGCATCGCGTTTGTAACCAACGAGACCGCCACGGCTGAAGCAGCCGCCGCTCGCCTGCGGGAACTCTATGGCGACGCCCCGATCGAGGACGCAGAAATCGTCGTCGCCCTCGGCGGTGACGGGCTGATGTTGCAGACTCTTCATAGGGTTATGACGACGGACATCCCTGTCTACGGCATGAATTTCGGCACCGTCGGCTTCATGATGAACGCCTATTCCGAGGATGGTCTGGAGCAGCGCCTGCGCGCCGCCCAGCGTACCCGCATCTACCCGCTATCCATGCGCGTCACCGACTCCACCGGCACAACGCAGTCAGCGTTAGCCCTCAATGAAGTCTCGCTTTTTCGCGCCAGCCACCAGGCGGCAAAGGTCCAGATCACAGTCGATGGCGACGTCCGCCTCGACGAACTGATCTGCGACGGCATCCTGCTCGCTACCCCGGCTGGCTCGACCGCCTACAATCTCTCGGCCCACGGCCCGATCCTGCCGATCGAGGCGCAACTGCTTGCCCTGACACCGATCTCTCCGTTCCGCCCGCGTCGCTGGCGCGGCGCAATCCTCACCAATCGCGCCGAGGTAAAATTCACCCTGCGCGAGGCGGAGAAGCGCCCGGTCAGCGCCGTTGCCGACAATATCGAATTTCAGAATGTGCGCGAAGTGACGATCCGCGAGGACCGCACCCACGGGGTCACGCTGCTCTTTGATCCCGGCACGAGCCTCGAAGAACGCGTCCTGAGTGAGCAGTTCCGCTTCTGATCAGGCGGCCGGAAGCGGCAACTGCGCCAATTCCTCTACCTGCGGCAATGACATAGGCCCCTGCGCTATGCCAGCGAAGGTCGACATCACTCCGCGCGCGGCCTTCCGCGCCAAGGCGATATTCTGCTCACTGAGATAAGCGAAGGCCTCTTCAAGCGCGTGCGGAATATCGCCGTCGTATTCGGCGATCAGCTCCTCTGTCAGTGCGGTGACCACATAGTGCCGCGCCGCTACGTCGTCCGCCAGATCAGCAGCTCGAGCGTGCAGCACCAGCCGGACCAGCAGCCGGCCGATCTCCAGCCCAAGACCCGCCCGGGAGAACAGCGCAATCAACGACGCCCGGCTGCCGTTTTCCAGCAGGGTGAACACCTTGCTGCGGGAGATCGCGCTCAACGCGCCAAGGCAGGCGGCGAAAAACATGACATGGCCGGTGGTCAGCGCGTGCAGAAGAATGCGGGTGTTGAGCTGATCCGACCCGACAAGGACCTCCACGAACTCACCGCGCGCCTGTACAGCCTCGGTTTCACCGATGGCAGAAAGGGCGGTGTCCGTGCCATCCCGGAGCAGTCGTGCCAGACGATCGGGTGCGAGGGCACCGCGCACAATGCGGGCCTGCCGCAAGCTTTCCGTCACCTGCTGAACGAGGATCAGCCGTGCTGGCGCCGGCAAATCCTTGCGGCTCAGCAGAGCCCCACGCATGGTCGCATCGCCCCCAAGGCTGCGCGACAGATCGAGCAACAGCATGGGGTCGAGGAGGACATCCTCTCGCCGCAACAGCCGCTGGGTGAGCGCAGAATCGCCCTGCGAAATCAAAGCACTCGCGATACGGCTCGAAAGCTTTTCGCGCTGGGCAATGGCAGTCAGGGTGAAGGGATCACCGGCCCCGATGAGGCCGATGAGATCGGCATCGAGCAGGACCGGGCTATATTGCAGGATTGCCCGTGAGATCACGGCGCTATCGCGCAGCAGCGCCATGATGATCGGACGCGGTGCCTGAACCGAGTGCAGCAGGCCATAGGCCAGGGCGGCGCGGACCTTTACCGAGGGATCGTCGAGAAAGCCGATCAGCGCTGCGTAGAGGGCGGCGTGCTCGCCAGCGGGGCCATCGTGATCGAGATAGGCAAGTGCGGCCAGATGGGCGGCGTGACCGCGCTCATCGCTGTCGCTGGACCGGGAGAGCCGCACGAACTCACTGTACTCGATCATCACCTTCTCCGCACCGAGGCGATGATGAGACTAGCCCAGAGTGTTTAAGGAACGGTTCACCATACGAGCTAAGGCGCTAGTAACTACTGGCTATAGAGCTGGGTGAAGAAAGCTGAGCCGCCCTGCCCGCTGGACTGGACGTTTTCGGCTTCGGTTTTGAAGAGACCAGTGAAGCTTAGATTGTCGCGGGAGAAGCGGGACGGCACGACCGGCGCGGGTTCAGGCGCACTGCCCTGCGCGGCCATCTGCTGGGCGGAAAACGTTGAATTTCCAATGTTTTGATGCTTGGCGACGAGGACCTGATAGACCTCGCGAATGGTCCGCGGCTGGCCGTTTGAATAGAAGATGGAACGGTTGGCATCGGCCTGGCGCGGGAAGAGGTCGACGGCCCGCTGGTCGGGATTTTTGAGGCCGGCCTGGAACATGCGCTCGGCGCCCTGGGCTCCGAGGAAGTGGGCGATATAGAGTTCGCCGGCGCTTGGATTGCGACCGAACCGTTCGCGGAGATAGTCGCCATTCGAGCGGGTAAAAGCCGCCGCGAGGTCAGATGCGATCTGCGGATTTTCGCGTAACGCGAGGATTTCCTTACGCTTTTCCGGATCGCTGATGGTGTAGTTCCCGCCGCTAGTGACGTCGATCTCGGCGGCATACTGGCCATAACCAAGGCGCGGCCCCTCGGTCTTCATCACCTGCAGCCAGGTGCCTTCCAGAAACTGAAAAAGCCCTACCGCAGAAGAGGTTGACGCCTTGGCGCTGGGATTGAGACTGCTTTCGCGCATGGCGGTCTGCAGCAGATAGGAAAAATCCACGCCACTGCGATTGCCGGCCATGGTGAGGGCGGTCGCCAGATTTTGCGGAATGGATATCGGCTGCACGCCCATGTACGGCCCAAAAAAACAGAATCACGTTCTGTTAACTTTTGGGCCGAATTTGCTAACAGACTGTTAACCTTGAGGGCGAGATCAGGACCAATAGGTGACAATCTCGGTGAGGTCCGGCCGCGGACGATCCTCGATCACGGTCTTGGGTGTGCCAATATGGACGAAACCGACGAAACGCTCGCCGGCGCGGGCGCCGAGCAGCTCTGCAGCCTCGGCATCGAACGCATACCAGCGCGTGATCCAATTGGCGGCATAGCCGAGCGCATAAGCGCCGTGAACGAGGTTCAGCGCGACATTGCCCGCCGAGATCAACTGCTCGAACTCGGGGACCTTGAAGTGCTCCTTGGGCGAGGAGATGATACCAATGACGAGCGGCGCGGGGAGAAACTGGCGACGCTCGATTTCGATCGCTGCTTCATCCATGTCCGGACGCTTCTGCTGGGCCAGAGCGGCCAGCTTCTCGCCGGCTGCGGCCCGCGCGTCGCCGGAGAAGACGACCAGCCGCCACGGCGCCAGCTTGCCATGGTCTGGAACCCGCGTGGCGATGGTGAGCAGCGTGTTGAGCTCCTCCCCCGACGGGCCCGGCTCGGCAAGAAAGGCCTGGCCAACGGAACGGCGGGTCAAAAGATAGTCACGCAGGGCAGGATTGGCGGGCATTGTCTGGCTCTTGCTCGAATAGAATGTTAGGGCGGACCTTAGGGAAAAAGCTTTGAGCCCAATGCGCAGCGGTTTTCAAGCCGCGCCGTCTGTGACAGAGCTTTTCCCTATTGGCGCCCCACGCTCTCGGAGTCGGCGCATATGCCCGTTAACGCTAGAGGATGGCCCGGTAATTTCATGCTCTCAGCCAAACGCCTGATCGTCGCGGCCGTCCTGGCCTGTGCCCTTGTGTCCACGGCGATGCCCACGGTCGTGCTTGCCCAGGACGCCACCGAGATCCCGCCCCTGCCGCGTCCGCGCCCGGACCGTGACGCCACCCCGGCGGACACCGCCGCACCGGCTGCACCGACCCCGGCAAGCGAGGCTGCATCGGCCCTCGCCCGAACGCCGCAACCGGTAACGCTGAGCGCACAGATTTCGCAGAACGGCCAGCCGATCCCTGATGGTCTGATCTGGCGCGTATTCGAGGCAATGCCGGACAGCACCGGGGAAATGCCGCTGGTTGCCAAGTCGGACCAGGGCACGGCCCGCCTTGACCTGCCGCCCGGCGAATATGTGGTTCACGTTGCCTATGGCCGCGCCCAGCTGAGCGAGCCGCTGACGGTCGCGCCGGGCAATAATGAGAAGATGATCGACCTCGAGGCCGGCGCGCTGCGGCTCAATTCCGCGGTGACCGGGGATATTCCCATTCCCGCGACCCAGCTCAAGTTTGATATTTTCACCGCCGGGACCGAAGCCAACCGGGTGCTGATTGCCGAGGGCCTGCCGCCCAACGACATCGTGACGCTCAATGCGGGCACGTATCACATCGTCTCCCACTTCGGCTCGATCAACGCGGTGGTCCGCGCCGATCTGCGCGTCGAGGCGGGCGAGCTGACAGACGCAACCTTGTTCCATCACGCCAGCGAAGTGTCTTTCAAGCTGGTTTCAGAGGCCGGTGGCGAAGCCATTGCCGACGTCGAGTGGACCGTCATGAGTGCCAATGGCGAAACGGTCTTCACCGATCGAGGCGCTTTCCCTTCGACAGTGCTGGCAGAAGGCGACTACTCCGTCCTCGCCAAGCAGGGTGAGCAGGTTTACAACCGCGAGGTCGAAATCGTGCCTGGCGGATCCCGCGAGATCGAAGTGCTGACCTCGGTCTATCAGGGCGGTTAGAGCCGCCCGCGCGCAAATTATTCTGCCTGCGGCTTGCGCCGCTCCGCACTTAGCCCCATTTGCCTGTCAAATGTTTGCCGGATAATTCTGGAGTCGAGAGAGCACGGCCGCGCATCTGCCTGGCCGGCGGACCATAGGGAGCAAGATATGTCCTTGAGCGTGACCAAGAAGCGCCGCCTCGCCGCGCTGGCAGCAGCCTGCCTCGCGAGCGTCGCCCTGCCGGCGGCGCCAGCCCTGGCGCAGAAGGTGAAGAACAAGACACCGGCCGCAGAGGCCAGTGCACCTTCAGTGGACGTCGTGGTCACCATTCCCAGCGTGGATACGGTTCAGTCCAATATGGACGCGGCCACCATCACCGACATTCTGAGCGGCAATCTTACCGAAAATGCCGAAGCCCTCGCTGCGCTCGACGCAGAGAGCATCAGCATTCCCGAAATCATCATCGCCATCACCGCAAAGACCGATGATGGGCCCGAGGTCGGCACGATGACGCTGACCAATCTGGTGTTGGAGGACGTTACGGATGGCGTGGCCGCGTCCATGCGGCTTGAGGGATCGAGCTTTGTCTCTCCCGAGGGCGACGCCGCGATGGGCGCCTCCGAGGCGAGCGCGGTCAATATCGCTGCCATCCTGGGCATCTACGGCCTCGTCAGCGCCGACCCGACCAGTGAGATGGAAACGCTCTACGCCGATTTCACGATGGAAGGCGGATCCTTCACATCCGAGGAGATCGCCTGTTCCATCGGGGCGATCAGCGTCGGCGAGGTTCGGGGGCGTCCGTTCGAAAGCTCGTTCACCGAGATCATGACGCTGGCGCAGACGCTTGAGGACAGTTCCGACGACGACATTACGCCGGAACTGCTCGGCAAGATCGTGCACATGTACGCCGACGTCCTGACCGCGTTCGAAAGCTCGCCTGCAACGTTCGATGGCATCGACTGTGCCGGAACGGACAACGATGGCAGAGACATCGCCTTTGCGCTGGGCAACGTGACCATGGGCGGCATGTCCCCCGGCATCTACCCGCAGATTTCGGTCGACGACATCACCATCGCGGCCGAAGAAGGCACGATGTCGCTCGCCAATTTCACCTTCAAGCAGTTTGACCTCAGCAGCGTCATCGCAACCCTTCAGCGGGCGCCGGAGCGGGTCGACGAGAGCTGGCTCGAGGCCAATGCCCGTGGGCTGGTGCCGTCATTCGAGGGCGTTTCGCTCAGCGGCTTTGCAATGGACATCGCCGACCCCGACAAGAACGACGAGCGGATCGTGGCCAATGTCGACGCGTTCGACCTCAGCCTCAAGGATTACCTCAACGGCATCCCTTCGGCGCTCGACACCTGGGCCAAGGGCATCAAGATCGCCCTGCCGCTCGACACCAATGATGAGCAGGTCCAGCAGCTGATCGACCTCGGCATCACCAATATCGACGCCGGTTTCCGCTTTGCCGCAGCCTGGAATGAAGAGACCAGCAATATCGACATCACTGAAATCTCGGTGTCGGGCGTGGACCTCGCAACGGTGGCATTGAAGGGCACGATCGCCAACGCCACCGAGGCGCTGTTCTCGCTGGATGAAAGCGAAGCCCTGATGGCCGGAATGGAGCTGGCTGTCAGCGCGCTGAGCGTCGATGTGCTGGACGCCGGACTGTCCGATATCGTGCTGGCCGTCGCCGGAGCCGAACAGGACATGGACCCCGCCGCCATGCGCCCGATCTTTGCCGGCCTGGCAGAAGGCACCGTTGTCGGCATGATGGCCGGCGTCGCCGATGCCGCCAAGCTTGGCTCGGCACTCGGTCAGTTCGTTTCTGGCAAGGCGAAATCGCTCAACATCAGCATCGAGGCCAAGGAAGCCCCGGGCCTGACCATGATCGATTTCATGATGGCCGAGGATGATCCGGCAACACTGCTGCAGAAGGTCAATATCGACGCTTCGGCAAAGTAATATTGAGTGCTGGATAGATTTTAGAGGGCGCTTCCGCGCCCTCAGACCACTGACAAACCCCGTCATTTTTGGGCGGGGTTTTGTTTTGTGCTGGGTTTGCCGGCTTAAGCGCCTGGTAGATTTGGCGCGCACAAGGCTCCCGCCTCATGCGAGGCTTGGTTTGGGGGCTTTGGTTAGCGCGAGGGCGATTTTCTTGATGTTTTGGGCGGCGGCGGCCAGGAGGCACTGGTAGGCGACGCGTGTCAGACTTCGGAACCTTGCATAGCGGTGTCCGTGAAGCTGTTTGGCGTCGGCAAAGGAGCGCTCGACCGTCTCCTTGCGGCGCTTGTAGATCGCCTTGCCCCAAGGCGTCAGCCGATGCCGATCGGTGCGCTCGCGTGCGTCGGCCCAGACATGGCGGGTGATCGTACGGGTTGCGGCAGCGTTGGAGGTGCAGGAAGCAAGCAATGGGCAATCGCAGCAGATCTTTGGATCCGAACGATAGTGGCGATAGCCGTTGCGATCTGTGGTGGCATAGGCAAGCAACTGGCCCTGCGGGCAGACATAGCCGTCTTGCGCGCTGTCATAGGCAAACTTTGATTTGCGCATCATGCCAGGGCGCGGCGGTGTGGGGTTGCGATAACCGGTGACACCCAGAATTCCGCGCGCCTCCAGCCCGTTGGCGATGCCCGACGTGGCATAGCCGGCATCAAGCCCGACGGCCTGAACGTCGAAGTCGAAACGCTGGCGCTGCCGATCCAGCCGGTCGAGATAGACGATCGAGTCATGCACATTGGCGGGCGTCACATGCGTGTCGGTGATGATCGCATGGCGACCATCGACGGTACGATGATCGAGATAGAAGAACCCCTTCGGCTTGCCCTCGCGCACCATGTAGCCGGCGTCCGGGTCGGTGCGCGAGACCTTGGTTTCCTTGACCTGCGGTTCACGCTCCTTGTCCTTCAAGGGCTTTTGGCCATGCAGCGCCCGCTCTGCCTCGATCGCCCGGTCGAGATCGGCCCAATAGTCCGAGCGCGACTTTTCGATCATCTGCAGATCATATTTGCCCTTGTTGGCATTGGCCTTCAGATGGGTCGAATCCGTATAAAGCACCGAACCATCCACCAGTCCGTGGCGGATCGCCTGCTCGACGATGTGATCAAAGATGTCCTGCGCCACATCCGTGTCGTTGAAGCGTCGGCGCCGGTTCTGCGACAGGGTCGAGGCGTCAAACACCCGATCCGTCAGCTTCATGCGCAAGAACCAGCGATAGGCGACATTGACCTCGATCTCGCGCACCAGCTGGCGCTCGGAGCGCACGCCAAACAGGTAGCCGATGAAGAGCGCCTTGAACATCAAGGTCGGATCAAGCGCGGGCCGGCCATTGTCGGCGCAATAGAGCCCCGCGACGCGATCATGAATAAACGAAAAGTCGATCACCGCGTCGATCTTGCGCAGCAAATGATCCTTCGGCACCAGACCATCGAGCGTCACCATCTCGAGGGCAGTCTGTTCAGGGCTGGGTTTCTTCAACATGCCCCAGTGAATCAAAAACCCCCGGCCAAAGCCAGGGGTTTGTCAGCAGTCTGAGGGCGCTTCCGCGCCCTCTTTTTTTGGGCGGGGCTCGCAGATACCCCCTCCTGGCCTCCCCCTGATAGAGGGAGGGATCCGGCCGGTGGGCGCGGGCAATTTGAGAGCCACGATGGGCTCCCCCCTGACAGCGGGAGGTCGAGTGCGGGTTTCCCCCCGCGTGCGGCGCTTTGCTTCAGCGCACGGCTTTCTTCAAAACGTCCATGGCCCAGCCGAGAAGGGTGGTAGCCTTTTCAGGCGTTCCGGCCTCGACGTAGCACCGCAGTTCGGGCGCATTGCCCGACCCACGAAAATGTACGGTCTCGCCGCTGGCGAGGTGGAATTGCAGCCCGTCGATGGCGTTGACGCCAGCAATGGCATTGTCCCCGAACAGTTCGCTAGCATAGGCCGGGTCGATTTCGAGCCGCGAGAGGAAGGCGGCGCTGCGTTCGCTGGGGACGTCCTGCAGGCGGTCGGCGACGGCGATCTGCAGCGGCAGGTCGCGCACCAGCCGCGCCACGGAGATGTTCTGCTGCTGGGCAAGGCTGAAGACCGCCAGAATGGGCAGGATGGCGTCGCGCGTGGGCAAGGGAGCGAGCTCAAAACCCGGGCCGACGAAAGTGCCGCCATTGGCTTCAAAGCCAACAACCTTGTCACCGCCCGCCTCCATGCCGGCGACGACAAAGGGCGAGCCGACCCGCGTGCGGATGACGGCGGCAAAATAGCCGGTGCGCTCGATGGCCGAATTGGAGGTGACCGGCGTGACGACGGCGCGGGCACCAAGGAAACGGGCTGCCAGAAGTCCCAGCGCATCGCCGCGGACAAAAGTGCCCTCCCCGTCCATCAGCAGCGGACGGTCGGCATCGCCATCGGCGGAGACGATGGCATCGAGCTTGTGTTCGGTGAGCCAGCCCTTGAGCGGGGCAAAGAGCGCATCGGAAAAGGCCTCGGTGTCGACGGGCACGAAAACATCGCTGCGCCCGAGCGAGATTGTTTCCGCGCCGAGAGCGCGGAGCACCTGGCCGAGGAGGTCGCGCGAGACAGTCGAGTGCTCGAAGACGCCGATGCGCAGGCCCTTGAGCCCGTTTTCCGGGAGCAGCGCGACGCAGCGGTTGAGATAGGCCGCCTGGGTGACCGCGAATTCATTCTCGGCCGTGACGGCGGCCTCGGCGATATCGGCGTCGGAAAGCTGGGCGAGGATGCCCTGCTCGTCGGCCTTACTGATTTCGCCGGCGGGGGTGTAGAATTTGAGGCCGTTCCGGTCAGCGGGGATGTGGCTGCCGGTGATCATCACGGCGGCCGCCTTGGTGTCGAGGGCGCGCAGGGCCAGCGCGGGCGTGGCGACTTCGCCGCAATCGATGGGGGTGAAGCCGGCGTCAGAAATGGCGATCAGGCAGTCGCGGGCAATATCGGGGCTCGAGGGGCGCAGATCATACCCGACCAGCACACGACCAGCCTGCATCTGGCCGGAGGTTCGAAGGTGGCTGAGAAAGGCCGTGACATAGCGGCGGGCCGGCTGACCGGCGAGGTCGGTGACAAGGCCGCGGACGCCGCTGGTGCCGAATTTGAGACTCATGATGTGGCCCTTCTGGAGACGGTCAGTCGTCGCCGCGCGGCGCGCCGCGCAGGCGTTTGACATCGGAACGGATAGTCTTGCCCTCGAGCCGGCGCTTTTTCGAGGCGAGCGTGGGGCGGGTGGCGATGCGCGGTTTGGGCGGGTGGGCGCCTTCCCGCAACAGGGCGACAAGCCGCGCCAGGGCCTCGGCCCGGTTGAGCGGCTGATCGCGATGGGAGTTCGACGTGATGACGATGACGCCATCCTTGGTCAGCCGGCTGCCGGCCAGGGCGGCAACGCGCCGCTTCATCGCATCGGACAGATTGGGAGAGTTCTGCAGGTCGAAGCGCAGCTGGACCGCGCTTGCGACCTTGTTGACGTTCTGCCCGCCCGGCCCCGAGCCGCGCACGAAAGTTTCCTCGATCTCGGTGGGATCGATAGAGACGAAGCGGGTTATGGCAATGGGATCAGCCATGTCCCGCTCCTTTGTTAGCGCTTCCAGCGGCCGGTGAAATAGACTTCCTCGTCGTGGATGACGCGGCCTTTTTCGGTCGTCCGGAATTTTCCGGGCCGACCTTCGGCCTCTTCGACCCACTTCTTCTTGAGCATGCCGGCAAAGGTCTTTTCGCCGATATCCTTGAAGTCCTCAGGCCCGAGAGCCTTGTCCTCTCCCATATGGAAGAGGGCCTTCATCTCGCGATTGGACGGACGCTGCGGCATCAGGCGGCGACCTCTGCCTTCTGGCGCAGGTCCGGCGGTGTGCCTTCGGTCATGAGCGCGACGATGGCTTCCATTGCCGGCATGACCTTCTGGCCTTCGGTGCCGAGACGGCGGACGGAGACAGTGCCCTCCTCGGCCTCGCGCTTGCCGACCACAAACAGCAGCGGCACCTTGGCGACGGAGTGCTCGCGGACCTTGTAGTTGATCTTCTCGTTGCGCGTGTCGATCTCGGCACGAATGCCCGAGGCGCGCAGCTGGGCGACCAGCTTCTCGGCATAGCCGTCGGCTTCCGAAACAATGGTGGTCACCACGACCTGGGTCGGGGCCAGCCACATCGGCAGCTTGCCCGAGCTGTTCTCGATCAGAATGCCGATGAAGCGCTCGAAGCTGCCGAGCACGGCGCGGTGAAGCATGACCGGACGGTGCTTGGCACCGTCTGCGCCCACATATTCGGCATCGAGACGTTCGGGCAGGTTCGGGTCGACCTGGAGCGTACCACACTGCCAGTCGCGGCCGATTGCGTCGGTCAGCACGAATTCGAGCTTGGGACCATAGAAGGCGCCCTCGCCCGGGAAGACAACATAGTCGTGCCCGGCAGCCTTGCAGGCATTGCCCAGCGCGGCTTCGGCGCGATCCCAGCTCTCTTCCGAACCGATACGCTTTCCGGGGCGCGTCGAGAGCTTGATGCGCCAGCCCTCAAAGCCGAGATCGGCATAGACGCTGGCCAGAAGTTCGATGAACTTCTTGGTTTCGGCTTCGATCTGATCTTCCGTGCAGAAGATGTGGGCGTCGTCCTGGGTAAAGCCGCGCACGCGCATGATGCCGTGCAGAGCACCGGACGGCTCATAGCGGCTGCACGCGCCGAATTCGGCCATGCGCAGCGGCAGATCGCGGTAGGACTTCAAGCCATGGTTGAACACCTGCACGTGGCAGGGGCAGTTCATCGGCTTTAGCGCGTTGATTGCCTTGGTCTTGGCATGCTCCTCGTCGACTTCGACGATGAACATGTTTTCCTGGTAATTGTCCCAGTGGCCCGAGGCTTCCCACAGCTTGCGGCTGACCACCTGTGGGGTGTTCACCTCGACATAGCCGTCGGCGCGCTGCTTGCGGCGCATGTAGTCCTGGAGCGCCACATAGATGCTCCAGCCCTTGGGGTGCCAGAACACCTGGCCCGGGGCTTCTTCCTGCATGTGGAAGAGGTCCATCTCGCGGCCAAGCTTGCGGTGATCGCGCTTTTCGGCCTCTTCCACCATGTGGAGGTAGGCTTCGAGCTCTTCCTTGGTCGCAAAGGCGGTGCCGTAGATGCGGCTAAGCACTTCGCGATTGCTGTCACCGCGCCAGTATGCACCGGCAACCTTGGTCAGCTTGAACGCCTGGCCGACGTCCTTGACGGAGCGCATATGCGGGCCGCGGCAGAGGTCGATCCACTGACCCTGCTTGTACATTTTCAGCGACTGATCGGCCGGGATGGCGCCAACGAGCTCGACCTTGAACTCCTCGCCCTTGGCGCGGAAGAAGTCCTTGGCCTGGTCGCGCGTCCACACTTCCTTGGTGAAGACGGCGCCGCGATCGATGATCTCGCTCATCTTCTTTTCGATGACGCGCAGCTCATCCTCGGTGAACGGGCCGGCTTCGCGATAGAAGTCGTAATAAAAGCCGTTGTCGATGACGGGGCCGATGGTGACCTGCGTATCGGGCCAGAGCTCCTGCACGGCTTCGGCGAGAACGTGGGCCGCGTCGTGGCGGATCAGCTCGAGCACGTCCTTGGAGCCGGAATCGCGCGTGACGAATTCCAGCGCGCCGTCGGCTTCGAGGGCGTCAGAGAGATCGGAGAGGACACCGTTCCAGCGCATGGCCACAGTCTTCTTGGCCAGGCTCTTGGAAATGCCATCAACGATGGCGGTGCCGGTAGTGCCACGCGGAAATTCGCGCACTGCACCATCGGGGAACGTCACCTTGATTGACATTTTTGATCTCCAGAAAAGGGTTGTCGCGCTGTCCGAATGGGCGCGAGGTCGACGGATTACCACGAATAGCCGGGATTTCCAGCCTTTACTTGCCAATCATGTCGGCAGTTCACTGAACTGGGGCAAATCGTCGTTGATCTCGTACCAGCTCGCCTTGGAGCCGACGAAGATATGAAACGAGGGCTGGATGGTTGGGGGATCGATCAAAGTGCCCATGGTCACATGGCCGTTTCCGTTAACGGCAATGTAGGAATAGAGCAGCGACCCGCACTTGCCGCAGTGGAAATCGCGGCTGCCCTCCGCCTCCCCATAAAGCAGCAGATCATCTTCGCCCCGGACCAGACGGATACGGTCAAACGGGATGGAGGCCATTGGCTTGAATGCGGAACCGGTGGCGCGCCGGCACCGGGAGCAATGGCAGAAAAACGCGGCGACAAAGGCATCTTCGACCTCATAGCCCACCGCGCCGCACAGACAGCTTCCCCTCAGCATGTGTCTTACCTCCAGCGGCCATACCGCCATGGTTGATACCAGCTGCCCGCTTCCGGCAGCGCCTCCGGAACTGGATCATACCCATGCGTGCCGCCCGGGCGACAGCGCCAGAATCGCGCCAATCCCATCCAGCCGCCCGGCCAGAAGCCGAAGCGCCAGATGCTGTCGCGGGTAAATTCAGAACAGGTCGGCAAATGCCGACAGGTGCGCCCGGCGAAGGCCGAGAGCGTGTAGCGATAAAGCGTGATGAGGAAAATGGCGGCCAGCTTGAACGGGAAATCCACCGCCTGCCAGAACGCTGCGATGATTCTCTTCATGAACCGGACGCACCAAGCGGTTGGGCTGATTCGATTTTTTCCAGTGCCGCAACCACTGCATCAAAGACGAGCAGCGTGGATGTGTGCCGGGCTGGAAAGTCGCGCACTGGCTCGAGATATCGCAAATCCGACCATTTTCCATTGGGTGGCGCGCCCTCGGCCCTGAGCATGGCATGCATGGCGTCACGGAGTGAGCGGAAGTCTGATGCGCTGGTGCCGACGATCTGCTCGGCAACGATCGCGGCACTGGTCTGGCCGAGTGCGCAGGCCGACACATCATGCCCGTAGGCTGTGATGACACCGTTCTCGAGCTGGATATCCACCTCGATCACGGAGCCACAGACGCGGCTGACCTTTCGAGCGCTGGCATCCGGAGCGGCCAGCCGACCGGGCTGCGGCGCATTGCCCGCCAGTTCAAGAATCCGGTCAGAATAGAGCTCGCTCAGCGACATAATCGAAAAATTCTGCTTCTTGTTCCCATAGTCCTACCCTTCTATATAGGGTGTCGCCAGCAGAGCGTCACTGCATTCAATCTGCTCGACAGGTCCAGATCGATCACGCCCCCGTATAACAAGGCGGATTGCAACGCCCCCAAGGAGCCAGCCAGATGGATGTCCGCGCCAAGCCAATTTCCGCTGCGCCCTTGAGCGCGACCGCTCTGCCCCGGCCAACCCGTGAGGAAGCCGAACAGGCTGTCCGCACGCTTATCGCCTGGGCTGGAGATGATCCGACGCGCGAAGGCCTGCTGGAGACCCCTGCCCGCGTGACCAAGGCCTATGGCGAGCTGTTCGGCGGCTATACGCAGGATGCCAAGGCCGTTCTGGCCAAGACATTCAAGGAAGTCGGCGGCTACGACGACATCGTCTTTGTGCGCGATATTCCGTTCTATGCCCATTGCGAGCACCACATGGTGCCGTTCTACGGCAAGGCCCATATCGCCTATCTGCCGCATGATGGCGTCGTGGGGCTGTCCAAGCTGGCGCGCCTCGTTGACGTCTTCGCGCGCCGCCTGCAGACGCAGGAGACCATGACGGCGCAGATCGTCGACGCCATCAACGAAAACCTCGGCCCGCGTGGCGCCGCAGTGATGCTCGAGGCCGAGCACATGTGCATGACCATGCGCGGCGTGAAGGCCCACGACGTGATGACAATCACCCACCGCTTTACCGGTGTGTTTGCAGAGGACCGCGTCGAGCAGGACCGGTTCTTCGCCATGGTCAATCGCCGCTAAGACGGCTCGCCAAATTCCAAACCAGAGCAAGCGCGATCAAACGCGCTTGTTTTCGATATGGCATAGACTACCCGTCTCAAGCGGGTAACTGCCATGTCCATTGTCGCCAAAATGCTCTGGGTCCTCGAAAGCCGCTCACGCGAGCCGCTTGGCCTGGATGAGCTGGCGGATGTGACCGGCCTCTCCAAAAGCTATCTCTCCCGCGTCTTTCCTCTCGTGACCGGATATTCGGTCACGGCCTATCTGAGGGCACGGCGACTGAGCGAGGCGGCACGCCAATTGGCCCAGGGCGCTCCCGATATTCTCTCGGTGGCGCTGGAGGCAGGCTATGGCTCGCATGAGGCATTCACCCGCGCCTTTCGCGATCAGTTCGGCATGACGCCGCAAGCTGTTCGCCAGAGACGCAATCTGGATGGCATTTCTCTCGTGGAGCCTCAGAGAATGGATAGACAAGCACAAGTCACACTCGAGCCGCCCCGGTTCGAAACTCGCCCCATCATGTATTTTGCCGGCATCTCTGAGCGGCACAGGATGGACAACCCCGCCGGCCTCCCCGGCCAATGGCAACGCTTTCAGCCCTATATCGGGCATATCGACGGCGCCATAGCCGGTGCCGCCTATGGCATTATCGGCGACATGTCCGACGACCACTTCGAATATGTGGTGGCCGTGGAAATGCGCGCCGGAGCGGAAACACCGGCGGATCTCGAACAGATCTCGGCTCCGGCGCTCAAATGGGCGCGCTTTGCCCACAAGGGAGATTTGTCCACCCTGCGCGCAACGATCGGCGCTGCGGAAGGGTGGCTGACACGCAATGGGTATGAAGCCAGCGAGGCGGACTATAGTTTCATCGAATATTACGGACCCGGCTTTGACGCCCGCACCGGCAGCGGGGACATAGAGATCTGGTTCGGCCTCCAGAGCTGAAGCACTGGCGTAAATCCATGATGCGCGCTAGAGCCTCGCTGCCAAGCCAAGGGTGCGCATCATGACAACAGCATTTGCAGATCCGAAATCGCTGACCCACGAGGAGCTCGAAGAAGGCACGGCCTTCGCCCCGCGCTTTGACGACAAGGGCCTGATCACGGTTGTGACCGTGGAAGCCGGCAGCAAGGATGTGCTGATGGTCGCCCATATGAACGCCGAGGCGCTGGCGCTGACGCTTGAGACTGGCATCGCCCACTACTGGTCGCGGTCGCGAAATTCGCTCTGGAAGAAGGGCGAAACCTCGGGCGAGTTGCAGGAAGTGGTGGAGCTAACGACTGACTGCGATCAGGACTGCCTGGTCATGGTTGTTCGCCAGACCGGGCGCGGAGCGGCCTGCCACACCGGCCGGAAGAGCTGTTTTTATCGCCGCGTGACCCTGCAGGACGGAAAGGCCGGTCTTGAAGACACCGGCCTGCCTCGTCTTTTCGATCCGAAGGCGGTCTACGGCGGCTGAGGCCGCCTAGCCCTGCGCCTGGGCGCGGGAGCGCCGCTCGAACAGGCCGACCATGAAGAAACCGGCGATAAAGCCGCCCAGATGCGCTTGCCAGGCAATGCCGAGGCTTGTGCCCATGAGCAGTGGCGCGAGCGGCACGGCGGCGTTGAGCACCAGCCAGATCAGGGTGAAGAATCGCGACCGCGAATCCGCGAAGACTTCGCGCACACTGGCGAGGCGTCGTCCGAGCACGATTCTCTCCCCGGTCTCGGGATGGCGCGTCCACAGCACCGGCTGGAAGATGAAGCGTACGGCCGCGCCGGTCAGCCCGGCGACGCCGCCCGATGCGCCGATGAGAAAAATCCCCTCGTAGAGCGAAGTCAGGGTGAAGGCGGCGGCACCGGCTGCGGCGGACAGGAGAAAGATCGCCAGCATGGGCCCTGCCCCGTAGCGACGCGCCACCGGCGTTGCGAAGATGACCAGCCAGGCGACATTGATCAGCAGATGGTCCCAGCCGCCGTGGATAAAAGCATGGGAAAACGGCGTCCAAAGCAGCGGAATGAGATAGCTCGGGTCCTGCTGTGCCAGAAGGATACGCAGGGGCTGATAGGCGAACCAGACATAGAAATCCGCCAGCCCCTGGGGGTTAAGCGCCATGGTTGACGCCAGGTGAACGGCCACCAGCACCCCAACCAGCGCGGTGATCGAACCGGGCAGCAGGAAGATCGGCTCACGCTCGGGAGAAGGCCGGTTCTCCGGGCCTTGACCTGGATCAGTCATGGGTTTGGTCCTTTCACGCCGGCACTGTACCGCGCTCTTTCGCCTTATCCACATTTGGGACACCGGCGTTAACCTTAATTAATGTTTAAGCGGGAAATCACCCCGCCATTTTGCCATTCTGGGATTCGCGGCGCAGCGTTCCAAGGGGGAGCGCAACAGCCGGCTATTCTTAGCGGGTCCTTACGATGCAGATGACGAGCACCACAACGCTCTACAATTACTGGAACTCGATTCGTGGGGCCCGGAGCGCTCCCGACCGCAAGGATATCGACCCTACCCGTATCCGCGAAGCGCTGGCGAACACTTTCATCCTCGAACTGGATGAGAGCGACAAGTTCTCGTTCCGCCTCGCCGGCTCGCACCTGTGCACGAGCTATTGCCGCGAGCTCAAGGGTCGCTCCTTCTCCGCGCTCTGGCACGATCGCGACAATGACGCGATGGAAACGCTCGTCCGCGCCGTGACCGAAGACCATGCCGTGGCACTCGTCACCTTCCAGGGCTCGACCGCGCTGCATACCAAGGTGACCTTCGAAACCATCCTGATGCCGCTGCGCCACAATGGCTCGACCCACACCCGCATCCTCGGCGCCATGACGGCGGTCGACGAGCCCTACTGGCTCGGCGTGCAGCCGGTGGTCGAACAGCGCATCACCGGCCTTCGCCTCATCTGGCCCGACGATATGGCCGAAGAGCAGGATCACATCCGCGAAGCCGTCAGCAATGTGGTCAATGACGTGTCCTTTGCCCCGTCAGCGCCGAACAATGGTATGCCGACCACCGTCTTCGGTCGCACTGCACGCCGCTATGCGCACCTGGCGGTTATCGACGGCGGCCGCAACTGATCTGCGGGCCCGCCCGGGCTTATTGCGGGGCGGGCCGATACCATGCGTTAACCAAGAGCAAATAGCCTGTCTTGCGGAACTTCCCCAAGACTGAAACCGGTTGCGCATGCTTAGTGACGATATTCCTTCATCGCAATTCGCGCCGACCGCTCGCCCGCGAGCGGCGGAGGGCCGCTTTCAGCGTGTGAAAGTGTCCATTCTGGGTCGCTACATGCTGGCGGACCGCCGCGAATTCCCCTGCCAGATCCTCGAAATGTCGCCCGGCGACGCTCTGGTGATCGCCCCGATCCCGGGGATCGTGGGGGAGCGCATCATCGCCTATCTCGACCATCTCGGCCG
Source organism: Devosia sp. SD17-2 (assembly GCF_029201565.1). Lineage (GTDB taxonomy): Bacteria > Pseudomonadota > Alphaproteobacteria > Rhizobiales > Devosiaceae > Devosia. Next base: position 1,839,459 of record NZ_CP104002.1, on the reverse strand, counting down.
CATCGAGGGCACGATCCTCAGTCAGGTGGACGGTGGCTTCACCATGGATATCGCAGCCACCCCGCGCAAACGGGACAAGATGGCCGCCCAGCTGACCTGGCTGGCCAACAAGGATCTGCTCAACCTGCCCGAAGACCGGCGACATGAGCGCGTTGTGCCCGACATTCGTCATTCGAGCGTCGTGCTCGACGATGGCCGTCGCTACAATTGCAAGATCATCGATATTTCGCTCTCCGGCGCCGCCATCGAACTCGATGTGCGCCCGGCCATGGGCACACCGATCACCATCGGCCGCATGCGCGCCCGCGTCGTGCGCCATTTCCAGAACGGGGTCGCGGTCGAATTCGCCTCCGCCCAGGAAATGCTCAATGTGGTGCAGCAGAACCTGCGCATCCACTGAGCCAGGAATTCATCGCAGAAGCTTGAAGCTCCGGACGCCAGTGTCCGGGGCTTTTTTTCATGCCCGGGCGGACGTGGTGAATCCAAGCTTACCGGACCGGATAAAACACGCATAAAAACTAAGCGGCAGTTTTTCTTCCGGGGCAAGTTGCCCCCAATAGCGTGGTCTCCATCAGGGAGACTACCCAATGGCATTCAATATCAAGGGCCTGCTGGCCACGGCGATCGCAGGACTGGGCCTCATGTCCAGCGCCCCCGCCGCACTGGCGATGGACTTCACCAATGTCGCCTATGTGCAGGTGGCGAGCGGCAACACCTCTATCCCCGTCGGCCATCTCGAATTCTGCCGGGCCCGTCCTGGCGAGTGCCAGAGCAATGACCAGATCGTTCCCGCGATGTCGCTGACAGACGCCAACTGGCAGCAGCTGGTTTCGGTCAACGCCCATTTCAACCAGACCATCGTTCCGGCCACAGACCGGGACCTCTACCAGGTCGAGGAATTCTGGACCTATCCGACGAGTGGCTATGGCGATTGCGAAGACTATGCGCTGGCCAAGCGTCGCGCCCTGATCGAGGCGGGCTGGCATCCGAGCACGCTGATGATCGCCGTGGTGCGCCAGCAGGACGGCAGCGGCCATGCCGTGCTGATCGCCCGCACCGATCGTGGTGACCTGGTGCTCGACAATCAGGAAAGCCTGATCCGCGTCTGGAACGAAACGCCCTACAAATTCCTCAAGCGTCAGTCGCAGGCCAATGCCGGCCAGTGGGTCGACATGCTCGACGACCGCATCGTGGCAGTGGCTGCGACGCAGTAAGAGTTTCCGGGCCCCGCCCTACTACCCTGATAGGGGCTTGAAGAACGAAGCCGTCAGCGCCCGCCAATGCGCTGTCGGCTTTGTTGTTTTCAGATTGTCGCGTTTCCCAACCGCAACGCAATGACCAGCTTTGCCGGAAATGCTCCTAGAACCGGATGGCCAGATAGACGCTCATGATAAAGAGCCCGGTGACGAAGGCCCAGCCAAAGGCGACGACGGCCGAGATCAGCGCCGAGGTCATCGACAGTGTGCCGCCACTTTCCTGTCGCCAGCCCATCTGCAGCATGATGTAGGGGCCGCAGACCACGCTCATCACCAGATGCCCGACGGCCCCGAGAACGGTGCGGCCATCCATGCGCAGCATTGCCTCCTGCCGCGACAGCCACTGATAGAGATGGGTTCCGGCGCCGGCCACGGACAAGCCTACGCACATGATGAAAGCGGCCAGCAAGAGTTCGCGCGTCATCCCTGTCATCCCCGCGTGAAGTCGACCCACCGACGGATCGCACACTTAACGATTTGGTAACCATATTGCCGCTCCTATGAACTGTCATCTCCCGGCAGCAAACTTGGTTAACGCACGGCCATGCCCGCATCGCCCCTGCCCGCAGCGCCCAATACCGGCGCCGGTCACATCGCCTATAATCTCGCGGGTATCTCGGTCATCGTGCTGATGATGGCGGTCGGGCTCGCCTATGTGGTGGACATGGCGGGACGCAGCGGGGCCGACGCTGAGGACGACGGCGCGAGTGCCATCACCCAGACCATCGGTGGACGCGATCTCACGATTCCCGAAAACTGGTTCCGCTATGGCGAACAGATGCGCCCGGGCTTTGTCACCCAGATCGATCTCGATGTTGCCGTCACCCTGCACGGCTTCGACCTGCCCGTGCCCGTCAACGTCACCATCCTGCCGCGCAGCCGCGCACGCGCCAGCAGCGTGCTGCTCGACGCGGTCTATCTGCATCAGTTTGACGACGGAATGGTGAGTGGCGTGCCCGGGCTCGTTGGCAAGCCGCTCAAACATGGCGCGGGCTATGTGGGGGAGACGGTGTGGTATGACGCGCTGTCGCCCAACCCGTTTGTTGCCAAATGCGCTGCGCCGATAGAGTCGGGAAAGCCCGAACGCTGTCTGCGCACGGTGCAATTATCGTCCGGCCTTGCGGCTATCTATGGATTTGACGCTGGGGCGCTGGCGGGCTGGCGGGATTTTGACGCGGCCATGGCGCTTCGCCTCGAAACAATCGGGGCGCTTTAGGTAAGCCAGGAGGCGGTGACGCAATTGCGCACACCGCCGGCAATAGCTCAGTCCAGATCTTCGAGGTCGATATCGAGGATCGACATGGAGAACATGTAGGACTTGTCGCCGTCCTCGTCGTCCGCATGAATCAGGCCGATCGACTCATCACCGATGAAGACCTCGACGGAGTCATTGAGCTTGGGGCGCGGGCGCACGTCGATGTTCTTGTTGTTGAATGTGCGCTGCAAAAAGGTCTGCAGCTTGATGATTTCGGGATGGTTCACGAGAGGGTCCTGACGTTGTTATTGGCCGGCAATCTAGTGGCTGGCCAAGCGCTGACAACCCCCGGCGCGGCCATTTTATCGGTAACAAACCCGGCGCGGCCCTTGCCTCGACCTCAACCGTTTGTGTCGTGGACGAGGACCATCTGGTCCATGATGAGCGCTGGCTGTGCACAACCGGCCTCACCGATCACCTTGGCCGGAACACCGGCGACAGTCGTGCGCGGCGGCACTTCCTTGAGCACAACCGAGCCTGCGCCGATGCGCGAGCAGTCGCCCACGACGATATTGCCCAGCACCTTGGCGCCGGCACCGATGAGCACGCCATTGCCGATCTTGGGGTGACGATCCTGATCAGACTTGCCCGTGCCGCCCAGCGTCACGTTCTGCAGCATGGAGACATTATCGCCGACGACTGCGGTCTCCCCGATCACGAGGCCCGTTCCGTGATCGAGCATGATGCCGCGACCCATGGGGACCGCCGGATTGATGTCGACCTGGAACACCTGGCTCGACCGGCTCTGGAGATAGAGCGCGAAGTCGCGGCGACCGGCGCGGAACATGGCGTGGGCAAAGCGATGGGTCTGGATCGCCTGATAGCCCTTGAAGAAAAGCAGCGGCTCGACGGCGCGGTGACAGGCCGGATCGCGCTCCATCGTCGCGGCGAGGTCGGCACGCGCCGCTTCACCGATGATAGGATTGTCCCGCAGCACCTCGCCCAAGGTCTGGCGGATGATATCAGCCGAGACATCCTCATGGCCGAGCCGGGTTGCCAGGCGATGCGCCAACGCGTCTTCGAAGCTGTCATAGTTGAGAATGGTGGAGAGAACGAGATTGGCCAGCGGCGGTTCTGCGTCCAGAATCTGCTGCGCGCCCGCGCGGACGGCTTCCCAAACGGGATCGACTGTCTGAATTTGCGAGGTCTTCTTCGCACTGCTGCTCATGGCGCCAGTCTCCACTTCATCGAGAAGTGACGATATAAGCCATTCTCTTGCCCAAGACAAAGCCCCGACGGTGGGTTTGGTTCACGTTCTTTACGCGGGAGAGAAATTTCTTCCGAGAAAAGCCAGCGCAGCTTCCTTGAACTTGGTGTCGCCGGTTGCGCGCATATGGTCCCTACCGGGAATCACAAAGGCTTCACCGGCGGGCAGGAGTTCCGCCAATTGCTCGGGTGGACCGGCCATCTCGTCGGCCTCGCCGACCGCGACCAGCACCGGCACCTCGATCCGGCGGACATCGGCACGGGCCATGGGCTGCCGCGACGTCTCCATGCAGGCCGCAAGGGCTTCGCGATCCGAGCCGGTGTGATCGGCAAAGATTCGGAACTGGCGGGCCGTGGGATGGGTGAGGTCAGCCAGCGCCGGTGCCCGCAGGCCGGCGATGATGTCATTGCCGTCGGTCAGCCCATTGATGACGTTCATGCCCATGCCGCCGAAGATCGCGGCGACAACGCGCTCGGGATGGTCGTAGGCGAGAAATGCGGCGATCCGCGCGCCCATGGAATAGCCGAGCAGCGCCGCCCGTTCGATGCCCAGATGGTCAAGCAGCGCCAACGCGTCGTCTGCCATCATGTTGGGGTAATAGGCCTCCGGGTCATGGGGCTTTTCGGAGGCGCCATGGCCGCGATTGTCGAGCGTGATGGCGGTGTAGCCCGCATCGACAAGGGTCTGCACCCAGCCGGTATCGATCCAGTTGACCTTGCCGCTCGAGGCGAAGCCATGGATGCACAGCACCGGCGGGCCATTGCCGGCCACTTCATAGGCAAGGGAGAGACCACTGGTTTGAAAGACGGGCATGGGCAGGTCCTTTCGCGGTGCCGTGTTTAGCGGGCCGGACGGCGAAGGGCCAGAGGGGCTGAGCAGGCGGCGGGCCGCGCCTCTGCATCAAAGAACCCAGAGCGCCCCTTTTCATCCCGGCTCGGCTTGGCTATGGTCCGCGCAAAATCCCGACCTCACAGGTTTTGACCATGGCACACGGTTCCACGCCTCACTTCCACAATTCCACCGGCCTTGCCCGTATCGAGATCGGCTCGAAGGAATTCAAGTGCGTTGGCGCCCTGCCCCCGTTCGACCACCCGCACATCTACCTCGACATGGGCAAGGACGATGAGATCGTCTGCTCCTATTGCTCGACGCTCTATGTCTACAAGGCCGAACTCGGCGGCGGACATGCGAACCCGGCTTCCGCGGTGTTCACGGACGCTGCCGCCTGAGTCAGTCCCATGCCCGCATTGGGCCGTAATTATATCATTGCGGGCGCCGGCATCACCGGCCTGACCCTGGCGCTGACGCTGGCCAAATTCGGCGCCAATGTGACCGTGCTCGAGCGCGCCGAAGCCTTGCAGGAGTTCGGCGCCGGCATTCAGGTCAGTCCCAATGCCCGACGCATACTCGACCGGCTTGGCCTCGGCGAGGCGTTGTCCCAGAGCAGCCTCGAACCGCTCGCCCTCGACACCTACGCCAGTGGCGCGACGAAACCCCTGGTCAGTCTTGAACTCGGCCCGCTCATGCACGAGCGGTTTGGGGCGCCCTATGCGGTGATGCACCGGGCCGATCTTGCCGAGGCGCTCTACAAGGCGACGCGGCGCTTTGCCAATATCGATGTGCTCTTCGGCGTGCGCCACTGGGATGCCCGCTCGGATGAGCGCGGCGTTGCAGTGGATATCGAGCGGGCCAGCGGCCAGACCCAGACCCTTCGGGCGCTCGCGCTGCTGGGGGCCGATGGGGTGCATTCTCAAACGAGGCAAGCAATCCTCGGCGGCCCGGCCGCAGCCTTTGGCGGACGGGTTGCCTGGCGTACGCTGGTGCCCTTCGACGCGGTCGCCGGGCAGATCGCCATGGATCGGGTCTCGGTGTTTTTCAGCCGTGGCCATCATCTGGTCTGCTATCCCCTGGCGCACCGTGAGCAGGTCAATCTGGCGATATTTTTGCCCGGCTCGGCCGATAAGGCGCAGGCCTTTCCTTCCGTGCGGACACGTGGCGGCCCGATCGATGCGCTGATGGGTGCGGCGGGCGACAGCTGGACGCCTTGGCCCTTGCACACGGTGACCACGCCGACATGGCACAGGGGCAATATCGGCATCATCGGCGATGCCGCCCATGCCATGGTGCCATTCCAGGCACAGGGGGCGGCAATGGGCATTGAAGATGCCGCCGTACTGGCGCCACTCTTGGTGGAAAGCCAGGGCGCCGAAGCTGCTCTCGCGCGCTTTGCCAGCCTTCGACAGCCACGCGTGGCAAAGATTTCCGCACTCTCGGCCAGCAATGGCCGCATTTTCCATATGCCATGGCCGCTGTCACTGGGCCGCAATATGGTCATGCGGCTTCAGGGGCGCCGTGCGCATCTGCGCCGGCTGGGATGGATTTATGGGCACGATGTAGGCAATGGTCCTGCGCATTCGTGACTTTTCGGGGATTGCCTTGCGCCATGCGCCCGTGTCAATTGCGGCCAAGGCCACTGACGGAACGAAGGGATCGATAACCGCATGCAATCTGCGACGCGCTCCCGACTAACCCTCACCTGCATTCTCGTCACTATCCTGCTCGACATGATCGGCGTGGGCATCATCGTGCCTGTTCTGCCCGAACTGCTCGAGGAACTGACCGGCGGCAGCGTGGCCCAGGCGGCCGTGATCGGCGGCTATCTCGTTTTCGCCTATGCCTTCATGCAGTTCGTGTTTTCGCCTGTGCTCGGCAATCTCTCGGACCGGTTCGGGCGGCGTCCGATCCTGCTGGCGTCGCTCCTGGGGCTGACTTTCGACTACCTGATGATGTCGATCGCCCCCTTCGTCTGGTATCTCTTCATCGGGCGCATCATTGCCGGTATCGCCGGCGCGGCCCTGGCCACGGCCACCGCCTATATGGCCGACATCACCCCGCCCCATAAGCGCACGCACCGCTTTGGCCTCATTGGCGCGGCATTCGGGCTCGGGTTCATCATCGGCCCGGTGATCGGCGGCGAGCTTGGCGAATTTGGCCCGCGCGTGCCGTTCTACGCGGCGGCCGGTCTCGCCTTTGCGAACTTCCTCTTTGGTCTCTTCGTTTTGCCGGAAAGCTTGCCAAAAGCCTCGCGCCGCAAGTTTGACATCCGCCGCGCCAATCCGCTGGGCGCTGTGCTGGCGCTGCGGAAATATCCGTCCGTGCTGTGGCTGCTCGGTGTGCTGTTTTTCTTCCAGCTTTCGGCGCAGGCACTGCCGACGGTGTTCTCCTATTTCACCGTGGAAGTGTTCAATTTCAGCTCCTCGATGATCGGGCGCACGCTCGGCGGCTTCGGGCTGGGCTTCGCCATCAGCCAGGCAGTGATCGCCGGACCGCTCTCCAAGGGTATTGGCGAGCCGGCTGTGGCCATGATCGGGCTTCTGGCCGCCGTCGCTGCCTTTGCCGGTGTGGGCATGTCAGGCGAGGTCTATCAGCTCTACCTCTTCATTCTCGTGGGGACGGTCAGCGGGCTGGCGCCGCCGGCGATCAATGGCGTGCTGTCGCGCCAGGTGCCGGACAACAGCCAGGGCGAACTGCAGGGCGCGGTCAACGCCGCAAGCTCGCTGGCGACCATTATCGGCCCGCTCGCCGCCACCCAGATCTTTTCCTACTACACCACGACGCCAGAGACGCACGGCTACTTCCCCGGCGCGCCCTTCGTGGCCGCAAGCGTGAGCGTGGCCCTGGCGCTGATTCTCTTCGGCTTCACCGCCTGGCGCTTTGAGCTGGGTCGCCGCCCGAGCATCGCCGACCATCCTCACACACCCGAGATGGCTCCGCCGGGCCAGGTGCGCGTGCCACCGCTGGAAGACGATCCGGACACACGCTGACGGGGCAACACGCCCCGCTCTCTGCTTCGTGACTGCCCTGCAGCGCCGAGCTGGCGCAGACTGCTCCCCGATGCATCCATGCAACGAGAGGAGGCAGTCATGGCCCTCAGTGGAATTGGCCGTCGGACCACCGTATTGGCGGGCGCCCTGATCGGCGCGGCAACGCTCGCCGGCACCGCCCTTGCCCATCACGGCTGGAGCTGGGCGGAAGCCGGAATGATCGAACTCACCGGCACGATTTCGTCGATCACCATTGCCCCGCCCCATCCGATCATCGAGGTGGACGCCGATGGCGAAATCTGGACGGTGGAGCTGGGCAATCCCGGCCTGACCGAACGCTCTGGCTTTGTCGAGGGTGTGGCTGAAGTGGGCGAGGAAATCATCGCGCTGGGCAATCGCGCCGAGGACGGCTCGACCCGCATGAAGGCGGTACGCATCACCATCGGCGAGGACGTCTACGACATTTATCCCGACCGCATTCCCGCCGAATAGCCGATGTGGGAGGCTCTGTCTCAGTGGCCGGGCGCCGTAGCGATGCGGCAGTCCTCGACGCTCTATATTTTCGTCAACGCCGGCCACATTCTTGCGATCGGGCTGATCCTCGGCCCGGTGCTGGCGCTCGACGCACGGCTCCTGGGTTTTTTCAGGCAGGTACCGCTCAGCGTGATCGGGCCCTATCTCGCCAACACCGCCAGGCTCGGCGTGGCGCTGGCACTTGTCACCGGCGCGGCATTGTTTTCCGTACGGCCTGCCGACTACATCGACAATTCGGCCTTTCTCATAAAGCTCTGCATTGTGGCGCTGGCAATTGCGAACGCCGTGCTGATCAATCGTGGGCGGGGATGGCGGGATGCCACCGCCGGAAAAGACATCGCCGCCAGCCTGCGGGTGCAGGCGGCGGCGAGTGGTGCATTGTGGATCGCGGCCCTGGTGGCGGGCCGCTGGATCGGGTTTATCTAGCCCTAAGTCGGCGACTTAATTCCCGAGCGTCGACGGCCAGGTGCCGTGCAGATCCTTGCCGCGACCGACGATCTCAAAACCGTGGGCGCCGAAGAAGTCGCGCTGGCCCTGCGTGAGATTGGCTGTGCCGAGCGCCTGGCGGTAGCTGTCGAAATAGCTCAGCGAGGCGGAGAGGCAGATCATCGGGAATTCGCCGACTGCCGCGGCGGCGACGACCTTGCGCAGCGCCGGGTGGCTGTCCTTCATGATCTCGACGAAGTCGGGAACGACGAGCAGGTTGACCGCTTCGCCCTTGGCATAAGCTGAGCTCATCTGGTCGAGGAAGCGCGAGCGGATGATGCAGCCGGCGCGCCAGATCTTTGCAATCGTGGCCAGCGGCAGCGACCAGCCGAATTCTTCCGAAGCCTTGGCGATGACGGCAAAGCCCTGGGCGTAGGACACGATCTTGCCGGCGAGGAGCGCCTTTTCAAGATCTTCCAGCGTCACATCTGTCTTGGCGCGGTTGGGCTTGCCATAGATAGCTTCGGCCGAAACGCGCTCATCCTTGCGGGAGGAGATGGAGCGGGCAGCGACGGCGCCCTCGATGGCGGTCGCCGGCACACCCATCTGCTGGGCGACAACGGCCGACCACATGCCGGTGCCCTTCTGGCCGGCCTTGTCGAGGATGAGATCAACCAGCGGCTGGCCGGTTTCGCCGTCGACGGCGTCCAGCACGTGGCCGGTGATTTCGATCAGGTAGGAATTGAGCGGACCCTTGTTCCATTCCTTGAAGACTTCAGCGCAGGCCTTTGGCGTCATGCCCAGACCGTCACGCATCACGCCATAGATCTCGGCGATCATCTGCATGTCGCCATATTCGATCCCGTTATGGATCATCTTGACGAAATGGCCGGCGCCACCTTCCCCCAGATAGGCGCAGCAGCTTTCGCCATTGAACTGCGCCGCAATGGCGGTGAGGACCGCCTCGGCATTGTGCCATTGCTCCTTGGAGCCGCCGACCATGATCGACGGGCCGTGGCGGGCACCCTCTTCACCGCCGGAAACGCCGACGCCGAGATAGCCAATATTCTTGGGCTTGAGGTAGTCGAAGCGGCGCTGCGTGTCGGTATAGAGCGAGTTGCCGCACTCGATGATGGCATCGCCCGGCTCGAGATGGGGCAGCAGCTGCTCGATCATGTCGTCGACCGGCTGCCCAGCCTTGACCATGATGATGATGGAGCGCGGCGCCTTCACCGTCTGCACGAAGTCGGCAAGGTCATATTTCGGGATGGTCTTGCCATCCAGGCCCTGCGCCTTGGCATCGGCCATGTGCTCATCGATGCGACCGGCCGACCGGTTGTGGACGGCCACGGTGTAGCCCTTTTCGGCGATGTTGAGCGCCAGGTTGGAACCCATTACCGCCAGGCCAATCAGGCCGATATCCGCAGTCGACATACATACAGTCCTTCCGAAGACAAATTCTGTCCAGTCAAGCGCACAATGGGCGCGACACGTGCGGCAAATGACCACAATCTGACCGGAGATGAAAGGCCTTGGAATGCATAAATTGGCGAAAACCGCCATCTTGTATGGAAGATTTAACGCTTGGCTTGCATTCCGTTCGCCCCACTGGATAAGTGACGTCACACTTTACGTGGGGGGCCAATTGAATGCTGCTGTCTAACCCATTTGACCTTTCAGGACAACGTGCGCTGATCACCGGGTCGAGCCGCGGGCTGGGCTATGCCATGGCGCGAGGACTGGCCCAGGCGGGGGCGAGCGTGGTGCTCAATGGTCGCGACAATGTCGCGCTCGGCAATGCCGCAGCCGATCTCGCAGCGGAAGGCGCCAATGTGACGGCGCTGGCCTTTGACGTGACCAGCCCCGACAGTGTCGAGGCGGCGATCGACCACTGCGAGAGCGAAATCGGCCCGATCGACATTCTGGTCAACAACGCGGGCATACAGATTCGCGGATCACTGGAGAATTTTCGCCACGACGATTTCGAGCGCATGCTGTCGGCCCATGTGGTCTCGACCTTCAGCGTCAGCCAGATGGTCGCGCGGCACATGATTGGCCGCGGACGGGGCAAGATCATCAACATCTGCTCGGTGCTGACCAATGTGGCGCGCCCCACGGTTGCGCCCTATAGTGCAGCCAAGGCGGCAATCGCCAATCTGACACGCGGCATGGCGGCGGACTGGGCCCCCAAGGGGCTCCATATCAACGCCATTGCGCCCGGCTATTTCAAAACCGAACTCAACCAGGCGCTGATGGCCAATCCAGAATTCAATGCCTGGGTCGAGAACCGCACACCCATGGGGCGCTGGGGAGACGTCGCGGAACTGGGACCAGTGGCCGTGTTCCTCGCATCCAACGCCTCCAGTTATATCAATGGACACATTCTTTATGTCGATGGCGCCTTCACCGCAGTCGTTTGAGCCCGCCCGCATCGTCATTGTGATGGGCGTCAGCTCCTCGGGCAAATCCACCGTGGGTGCAGCGCTCGGCCGGGCGCTGCACGCGCCTTTTCTCGATGGCGACAAATATCACCCTGCAGCCAATGTCGAGAAAATGCGGGCCGGCACACCCCTCACCGACGGAGATCGCTGGCCCTGGCTCGAGGCCCTCAGCGCCGCGCTCAAGGAAGCCGCCGATGGCAAGAAGGGTGTTGCTGTGGGTGCCTGCTCCGCGCTCAAGCGCAGCTATCGCGACTTCATCACCGAAAAGGCCGGCGAGCCGGTGCTCTTCGTTTATCTGCAGGGCAACCGCGAGGTCATCGGCGAGCGCATGGCCAAGCGCAGCCATGAGTATATGCCCACGAGCCTGCTCGACAGCCAGTTCGCGACACTGGAAGAGCCCGATCCGGCGCGTGAGAATGTGCAGATCGTGCCGGTCACCGATCCGGTCAACCGGATCGTGACGACGGTCACGGGCACGCTCACGCACCTCAAGAGTTTCAAGCGCTGGCAGTAGCTCAGTCGGCGGAGCGCGCCCGGGTCAGCCAGGCGCGGCCGCGCGGCGACAGATCGTAGCCGATCACGAGGCTCTCGGTGAGGCCGAGTGCCTTCAGCCGGCGCACGCTGTTCTTGAACTTGACCTTTTCCATGCCGAGAGTTTCGGCCAGCTCGTTCGCAGGCACACCGGGCCCCTCTTGGATGAGATCAAGGGCGCGGCGGGTCCAAGGATTTCCGCCGTCCATGCGGGCCAGCGTCTGGGAGATTTCATCGAACTCGGCGTCCGACAGCGCGTCGCTTTCGCGCAGCCCCACGCGCGGGTCCTCACCGAGATAGTGAAGGCGGATGCGGTAAAGCGTGCCCTCGCGCTTGCCCAGCATGGCATTGAGCTCGTCGCGCCCTGCAAAACCGGCGCGCGCCAGATCTTCAGGATCGACCGTCTTGATGCCCACCACATCCACCGCGTCGATGGCCAGGATCCCGGCAGAGGTCACGAGGGTCCCACCGGCCTTTACCGTCGGCTTCTCCCAGCGCCGAAACGCCGTGTCGACCTGTCCGGATACGATAGCCTCTAGGTCTTCGGCTGTGATCAGCATGGTCGTGTCTCCGTTCGAATCGTGGCCTGCATATCAGGCATGGTTGGCTGTCCCTTACGCCAAAGCCGCCGCATCGCCCACCTCTGGCAACCCATTCTGTCTCATGCCCTGTCAGATGATCGCGGGGACGCCCGGATTGCGCGACAGGCTGGCATTGGCGTAGCGGTCGTCGTGGCTGACTTCACGGCCCGCCCAGTCGGGTAGTGCGATGTCCTGGGCGGCATCGGTCAGTTCGACTTCGGCCATGATGAGACCGGCATGGCTGCCCTCGAAGACATCGACCTCCCAGGTGAGGCCGCCAAAGGGCACTTCGTAACGGCGTTTTTCGACAACTTCGGGGCGCGCCATTTCGAGCAGTGCCCTGCCCTCTTCGAGCGGCACGTCATATTCGAACTCCGCCCGGCTAATGCCTGTGGTGGGGCCCTTCAGCGTCAGGACCGCGCGGGCGTCATCGATGATGCGGATGCGGACCGTGGCCTTGGCATTGGTGGAGAGATAGCCCTGGCGCAGGGCCGAACTGCTGGTTGCCGCCCCGCGCCAGCCATCGCCGGTCACCAGGAACTTGCGCTCGATTTCAATGGCCATAGCTAAAATCCGAAATTCAACTGGCCCGGTGGCGCGCCAATGGTCACGCCCTCAAGGGCCAGCATTTTTTGCTTGGTTGCCGCCCCGCCGGGAGCTGAAAAGCCACCCGCCTTGCCATTGCTGGCCAGAACCCGGTGGCAGGGAATGACGAGCGGCATGGGATTGGCGCCCATGGCCTGCCCGACGGCGCGCGAGAGACCCACATCACCCAGCGCCCGCGCCATCTCGCCATAAGTGGTCACCTGCCCCCACCCGTAACCGAGAAGGAGCTGGTAGGCGCGGCGATGAAACTCCGGCAGGCCGGAGAGATCGAGCGGCACCCCGCTGAAATCTACCGCGATGCCATCGGCGTAGTCTTCGATCCGACCCATGAGGGTTTCGACCCAGATCGGCGGATCGCCCGCCTCGGCGCCGCCACGGCCCAGCCGCTCGCGCAGGGCGGCTTCGTCGTCATCGGGCAACAGCACACGGGCAAGACCGGTCTCGGTCCAGCCAAGGCCGAATACGCCCAGCGCGGTGGGAAAAGTCGTGGTCTCCATCGCTCCAGCATAGGCTTTTGAGGCGGGTCCCGCCAGCGGCGGAGCAGCATCACCGGCCGATGCTGACAGCTTCTGTCACCCGGCAAACGCTAAGAGACCGGGCAGAAGGGGAGAAAAAATGGCCAGGATTGTTGGATATATCGCCACGAGCCTCGATGGTTATATCGCCGATAGGCAGGAGAACCTCGACTGGTTGACCCAGCGCGCCGATCTAGATCTCGGCGAGCACCACTATGAGAGTTTCATCAGGTCCATCCGCACCGTAGTGATGGGCCGCTCGACCTATGACTGGGTAGCCGAGCATGGCGGGCCCTGGGCCTATGCGGACCAGCGCGTACTGGTGGTCACGTCGCGGCCGATTGAAGAGCCGAAAGGCACCCTCGAAACCCGCGAGAACGTCGATGATCTTGTTCGCGAACTGCGCGGCCTGGATGATGGGGACGTCTGGATGGTCGGCGGGGGCCGCCTGCAGATGGCCTTCATGGAACGCGGGGCGCTCGATGAACTCGAAATCTATGTGATCTCGGAAATCCTGGGGGGCGGCATCCCCCTGTTTCCGCCAACTGGGCTACGGAGCAGTCCGAAGCTGATCTCGGCCAAAGCGCTCGGGAGCGGGTGCGCGCGGTTCCACTACAGCTTCTCATAAAAAAGGCCCCGACAGATGTCGGGGCCTCTCCTTGTTCAGCTTGGGGCCGATCAATCGTCGAGGGCTTTGCGGACCTCATTCTTCACATCGCCGACCTTCTGCTGAACCTTGCCCTCGGCCTTGTCCAGCTTGCCTTCGGCCTGGAGCTTCGCATCGCCGGTAAGGCCGCCAACAGCGTCCTTGACTGCGCCCTTGATCTGCTTGCCAGCGCCGTCTACCTGATCCTTGTTCATGAGAACCTCCTTGGTGTTGAAACTTGCAGGGATAACTTCTGTTAAGCCCTGTTCGTTCCCTCAACAGATTGTGCACACCGGTTGGCGGAACCATCCGCAGTCTGGTACAGCCATGCCCATGCCCGGACCCATGCCCACACTGGTCGACTATTTTCCCCCGACCGATCCCTATCTCAATGTCCTTCACGTCGATGACGACATCCTTGTCGTCGACAAGCAGTCTGGCCTGCTCAGCGTGCCCGGCAAGGATCCCTCGCTGTGGGACTGCATCGAGCACCGGGCGCGCCAGACCTGGCCGACGGCCGGCATGTGCCACCGCCTCGACAAGGATACGTCCGGCGTATTGGTGATGGCGCTCAACAAGCGTGCTCATGGCCGCATCGGCAGCCAGTTCGAGCATCGCAAGACCACCAAGAGCTATGTCGCCCGGGTCGCCGGGATCATCGCCGAGGACACGGGCCTTATCGATCTGCCGCTCGCGACCGACTGGGAAAACAAGCCGCGCCAGCGTGTCGACTATGAGAACGGGCGCTCGGCGCAGACCGAATGGCAGGTGCTGGAACGCGAGGACAATGTCACCCGCGTTCGCCTCGTGCCGCTGACGGGACGGACGCACCAGCTGCGCGTTCACATGAAGGCTTTGGGCCATGTGATTCTGGGCGATGCGTTTTATGCCGATGGTGATGTGCTGCGCGCGGCCGACCGGCTGCAACTGCACGCTGCCGAACTTGGCTTCACCCATCCGACGACGGAAGAGTTCATGACCTTCGTCGCACCGACGCCATTTTGAATTTTTTGGTGACCGGACGCTGACCGCGTAGTCGGCGCCCCTCGCCGCTTGCTGCCCTGCAACCGAATAGTCACCACCCGGCCTCTCCGGGTGGTCCATGCTCCCGCAAAGACGGATTGCCCACACAAGCCGGGCAATGACGGTGCGGAGGGTGCGTTTTCTTTAGTCAGACGGTAACGGCTGAGGGACGCCCTACTCGGCGTCGCCGATATAGCCGACTTCGATCTTCTGGAAGACGCTGCCCTCTTTCATCGTGTCGAGCCAGCGGCGGAAATCAGCCACATCCTTGAAGCCGGCGCGTTGCGCCTCGGCCTCGGTGACATCATCGGGGCTCATGTCGGTGATCGCCTTGATGGCGAGGAGGCCGACCTTGGTCTTGAGCGTGCCCCCGGCCTTGACCGTCTGACGGTTCCAGCGCCGGAAGACCAGATCAACCTTGCCGGCCTTGATGTCCTCGAGCAGGTCGCGCTTGAGCAGCATCAGTCGAGAACCGCCGTTGCGGTCATTTCGATACGCAGGCCCTTGGCGAGCAGCTCCTTGACGACGACAGTGGCGCGGACCGGGAACGGCTGGGCGGTAAAGAACTCGCGATAGACCTTGTTCATGCCCGGCGCGTCGGCGCTGTCGATGAGGAAGATCTGGATCATAACGATGTTCGTCAGCGCACCGCCGGCCGCCTTCACGCCCATCTCCAGGTTCTGGATGCAGCGGCGCGCCTGCTCTTCGATGTCGCCGGTGAGGATTTCGCCGGTCACCGGATCTTCGGCGACGGCCACGAGCCAGACATGCTTGCCCGCACGCACCGCGTCATTGATGGGAGCCGAGGATGGCGCGACGCCGGTTGCAATAGGTTCAATCATGTCTGTCTCGTCAAAGTCTGGTGCGGGCGACGGGAATCGAACCCGTACGCCGAAGCGAGGGATTTTAAGTCCCTTGTGTCTACCAATTTCACCACGCCCGCATTGTCGGAAAGGTCAGTCGGTGCCGCCCGAAATCGGAGCGACATAGGCAACGTCGAGATCCCACGGGAAGAAGATCCAGGTATCCTGGCTCACTTCGGTGATGAAGGTATCGACCAGCTCGCGGCCCTTGGGCTTGGCATAGACGGTGGCAAAATGGGCGCCGGGAAGCATCTCGCGGACGACGCGGGCAGTGTTGCCGGTATCGACCAGATCGTCGACGATCAGAACCTTGCCGCCATTGGCAGCAAGCTCGAGCACCTGTGGGCTGATTTCCTTGAGCACCTTGATGCCGCTCTGGTTCTGATGGTCGTAGCTCTTGACCGAGACGGTTTCGACGGTGCGAATATTGAGTTCGCGCGCGACGATTGCTGCGGGCACGAGGCCACCGCGGGCAATGGCGACAACGGCGTCGAACGTACCCATGCCGGCCAGGCGCCAGGCCAGCGCGCGGCTGTCACGGTGGAACTGGTCCCAGGTGACGGGGAAGGACTTCTGGTTCGGATTGCTCAACGCATCTCTCCTTGGGCGGGGGTGGGCCAACGCCCTGAATCTGGATTTTTCGAGCCTGTCCTTAGCAAAGCTCGGGGCCGACGCCAATCATTGTGCGTCGGGCGGCGCGATTCCTGCTTTTGCATGTGCAGCGTCTACCATGGCGCGGACCTTCTCGGCGGCCTCGGCCAGCAGGGCTTCGTCGGCGCAGCGCAGCACGAGCTCGGTCATCACCCGGTCGCCACCCATCTGTGGATAGCTGCCCATCTTGACGTCCGGATACTGTTCCTGGAGCGCGGCCAATGGACCGCCGACCGTCCCCTCGCCCACCGCCGCCTTGACGGTGACCGACAGCACTTTCTTGCTGCCCTTGAGAGTGGGAGCCAGCGCTTCAAGCATGGCGCGCATGATGACTGGCACGCCGGCCATCACGTGGACATTGCCGATGCGGAAGCCAGGCGCGGCGCTGACGGAATTGACGATGAGATCGGCGCCCTCGGGAATACGCGCCATGCGCAGGCGTGCTTCATTCACCTCGGTTCCGGTCTGCTTCCAGCGCGCCTCGAGCATTTCGCGCGCCTGGGCATTGATCGGCAGGGCCACGCCGAAGGCCTTGGCGATGGCGTCGGCGGTGATGTCGTCGTGGGTGGGGCCAATGCCGCCCGTGGTGAAGACATAGGTATAGCGGGCGCGCAGGGCGTTGACCGCCTCGACAATGCTCTCTTCCACGTCGCTGACCACCCGAACTTCGGTCAGGTCGATCCCAAGATCGGTGCAGAAGTCGGCCACCGCGCCAATATTGACGTCCTTGGTGCGACCGGAGAGGATTTCGTCACCGATCACCAGAAGACCGGCAGTAACGCGGGATTGGCTCGACATTGGGCATTCCATCACTGTGGGCCCTGAGGAATGCTACCAGCGCAAGGTTGCGTCAAGCGGCTGGGGCCTTTTAATCCCGAAAGCAAATGACTAGGTTGGCCTTTGAATACCGGAGTTCTCTATGGTTACCTACGTCGAAGCGTCCACCCAGCCCCGCCGCACCCCAGGCATCATCCCGCTGCACGGCGAGGACGGTTTTGCCGGCATGCGCAAGGCCGGGCAGCTGACCGCCCAGGCGCTGGACATTTTGACCGAGTATGTCGAGCCGGGCGTGCCAACCGCCAAGCTCGACCAGATTGCCTATGAATTCGCGCGCGATAACGGCGCCCTGCCCGCCACCCTGTTCTACAAGGGGTTCCGGCATTCGCTCTGCACCTCGATCAATCACGTGGTGTGCCATGGCATTCCCGATGAACGCGGCCTGCGCGACGGCGACATCGTCAATATCGACCTCACCCTCATCGTCGACGGCTGGTATGGCGATTCGAGCCGGATGTACGCGGTGGGCGACATCAGCCGGAAGGCCGAGCGCCTGATCGAAGTCACCTATGCCAGCCTTGAAGCCGGCCTGGCCGCCGCGAAGCCGGGCAACACCACTGGCGACATCGGTGCTGCCATCCAGGCCGTGGCCGAGGGTCAGGACATGAGCGTGGTGCGCGACTTCGTCGGCCATGGCGTCGGCCGGCTGTTCCACGACGAGCCGAACATCCTCCATTTCGGCACCCCCGGAACAGGTGCGCCGCTCAAGCCCGGCATGATCTTCACCATCGAGCCGATGATCAATCTGGGCAAGCCGCACGTCAAAATCCTTTCCGATGGCTGGACCGCCGTGACCCGCGACCGGACCCTCTCGGCGCAGTGCGAGCACTCGATCGGCATCACCGAAACGGGCAATGAGATCTTCACGCTCTCCCCCGGAGGTCTCTTCAACCCGCTGGCGGCGCGGAGCAGCCAGTGAGCGAAGACAGGGCCAAATCGAAGGGCCTGTCTGAAGCGGTGGCCAAGCCGCACTATCTTGGCCACCGCGAAAGAGCGCGGGAGCGCTTCAATCTCCTCGGTGGCGCCGGTCTCGCCGACTACGAACTTCTCGAGCTTGTGCTCCACATGGCGAACCCCCAGCGCGACACCAAGGCGCTGGCCAAGGACCTCCTCGCCCGCTTCGGCTCGATCTCGGAAGTGCTGGGTGCGCCCCCTGCCCGTCTCGCCGAAGTGAAGGGGCTCGGCGAAACCTCCATCACCATCTCAAGGTCATGCAGGCCGTGGCGCAGCGCTATGGCCGCGACAAGGTCGACAAGGAAAAGCCGATCCTCTCGTCATGGACGCAGCTGATCGACTACTGCCACAACGCCATGGCCTATGAGACGGTGGAGCAGTTCCGCATCCTCTTTCTCGACAAGAAGAACCGGCTGATCGCCGATGAGGTGCAGCAGGTTGGCACCGTGGACCACACGCCGGTCTATCCCCGCGAAGTTATCCGGCGCACGCTGGAGCTCTCGGCAAGCGCGCTGATCCTTGTCCACAACCATCCCTCGGGCGACCCGGCGCCATCGGCTGCCGACGTGCGCATGGCCAAGGAAATCGCCGAGATCGCCAAGCCGATGGGAATTACCGTGCACGACCACATCATCATCGGTCGATCCGGACATGCTTCGCTCAAGGGGCTGAAATTATTCTGAAGCGGGACGGTTCGGGACCAGGCGGTCGGCAATCTGCCGGACATGGCGCAACCCATTCTTGATGGTCGGGTGGGCCTTGGCCCAGGCGCGCAGACGCTGAAAATTGCGGTGTAGCCCGACTGCAGCCTGACCCTTGCGGGTAATACCGACATAGTGCTGGCGCAGCGGCGTCTGCACATTGCACCAGTGGCGCTTTTCGTCGGTGAACCCCGAGCCCATGTCGAACATGGTAAAACCCGCGTCGAACACAGACTGCATGACCCGCAACAGACACTGCTTGCCGGGAGACCCGATCTGGATCTGCGGGTCGTCGCTCATCGAGGAGATGAGGCAGAACATGCGATCGCCATGGACGATGTTGTAGCGGACGGCGACGATTTCGCCATTGAGACGCAGCACGTGGAGGCGCACGTCCACCCCGGAGCCGGGCTGCATGGCGCGCAGGTAAAAGCCCACGAGATTGTCGCAGACGAAGATGTCGCGAATGCCCTGGGCGCGGAAGCGCGCAGACCGCTGGCGGAACATGACGCCGATGGCCTCGGTGCCCGCCAGTGGATCGGTAACCAGCTCAAAACCGATATCGCCAAGCGCGACGAGCCGGTCGCCCTGCTGCCGGTCATGCTTGCGGCGGGTCCGGCTGCGCTGCACCTGATCGCATTGCTCCCAGGAGGTGAACTCGGCCCGGTAGAGGGTCTCGACAGTGAGGGCTTCGCCCAGTTCGTCGAACAATCCCGTATAGCCGGCGATCTCGGTCGGAATGGAGCGGAGGTAGACAGCATCGGCGCCGTCGAGCTTGCCGATCATCTCCTGCCAGAGCGCGCGGCGCCCATCGGCGCCAAGACGCTCGAGAGCGGTGTAGTCTGAAATGGGTGCGTAGCAGCCGACATGGCTGCTGGGGAACCAGGTGTAGATGAAGAGCCCGTTCCGCCGACGCCGGTGGAGCGGCAGGAGCGCGATCGGGGCGCCGTCGAGGCGGGCCACAACATAGCGCTGATCGTCCTCGTCGATTTGTCGATCGGCGATCCAGAGGCGGATGAAGTCATAGCTCTGGCCCGGCGATTCGATGCGCTCGGCGGTGAGCGCGCGCCAGATGGCTTCGACATCTTCGATGCGGTTGGTGACGGAAACCGTCAGGGCGCCGCTAGATAGCGGCAAATCGCTGGCAGAAGCCGTTAATGCGCTCGGCGTCTCGTCGCCGAGACGCGCTATCGCCTCCTCACTTGCTCCGGCAGCCACCATCATTCTCGCCCTGTCCCTGCAGCAAGTGTGCCGCAGGCCGGTAAACCCGGACTGAACAATTTCAAATCAAAGCCAGCGCGCGCAAGAGATCAGGCGGACGGTTAAGCGCAGCTTACCGTCAGCCGAAAGTAGCCAGGACCGGGAATGTCTCGAGGAACCAGAAGGAAATGCGGGTGAAATTGCCGGTGAGGAACAAAACGCCAGTAACCACCAGCAGCCCGCCCATGATCTTCTCGACAGTGCGCAGGTGACGCTTGAAACTATCGAAGAAGGTGAGGAACGGCCCGATCGCCATGCCGGCGAGGAAGAAGGGAATGCCAAGTCCGAGCGAATACAGCCCAAGGAGGGATGCGCCTTCCCAGGCCGTCTCCTGGCTGGCCGCGACGGAGAGGATCGCCGCGAGCACCGGCCCGATGCACGGCGTCCAGCCGATGGCGAACGCGAGGCCGAGAAGAAACCCGCCCAGCGGCCCCGAGGCAACGCCGGGACCATTGTGGCGAATCTGCCGGTCCAGCAATGCGATGCGATAGACCCCCAGGAAATGGAGGCCCATGGCGATAATCACGACGCCCGCAACTGGCGTCAGGATCGGCAGGAGCTGACGGAACACCTGACCGAAGGCAGTCGCCGTGGCGCCAAGCGTGATGAAGACCACCGAAAAGCCGAGGATGAAGAACAGCGAGGTGATCGCCACCCGCAGCTGCAGCGGGCTGCCGGACTTGGACTCATCGCGGAACTGCTCAAAGCTCGCGCCGCTCATATAGGTAAGATAGGGCGGCACCAGCGGCAGTACGCAGGGGCTGAGAAAGCTCAGAACACCGGCCCCGATAATCAGAGGTAGGGAAAATTCCAAAATTGACGCTCCTGGTTGGGCCCCGGTGTAGCGGTATTGCCGCCCAATGCAATGAGCCCGTCTGCCGCATCGCATTAAATTGAGCGACCCTGACACCACCGCACCGGCCGCTAGTCCGCCCGGCGATGAGTACTGAAACAATGATTACAATGTTATTCAGTGTTTAGTCATACAGTCGAAGAACAGAATTTAGTCAGATCCAGACCCAGTGTTTAGCGTATCCCCGCAACAGCTTGGACTGTTCCGATGAAAACGCAGTCGACGTCGAAGAACGATATACTGCTCTCGGGCCTGCTTTCCTCGGCGGCCGCGCTGATGACTTTTCTATTTCTTGCCATCGGCCACCACCTGCCGCCCGACCAGGGTGAGTTTGGTGTCGTTTTTCCGCCATGGACGAGCGAAGCTGAAGCTGTGTCGGCGATAATCGACGCTGGCGGCGCGCTCGCCGGCGGTACGCGCTTTTCAAATGTCATCGTTGCCGTCGCCTCTGACCCCGAATTTGCCCAGCGGGTCCGGGACAACGGCGCCTGGCTCACCACGGCCGCCCGCGGCCTTTGCGGACAAATCGAAGGAGAGCAAGCATGAGTCTCGAGCTGTTCAGAACGAGGGTTCTTCTCGCCCTGACCGGGCTGGTCGCCATTCTGGCCATCGCCGCCGTGGCAACGGAATTCATTCGCTTTGGACAACTCGGATCAGGTTCGGCACTCGCTCTCGGCCTCGCTGCGCTGACGGCCGTCGGGCTGATCCTGGTGCGGCTGCGTCCGGCCGGGCGGCACCTCGTGGTCGCCGTCTTGATGGGGGAAATCGCCGCCGTGCTGATCGCCATGCGCGGCCACCCCATGCAGATCGATATGCACATGGCCTTCTTCGCGGCCCTCGCCATGTGCTCCCTGCTCTATGATATCCGCTCCATTCTCATCGGCACAGCTCTCGTCGCAGTGCACCATCTGGCGCTGGGGCTGCTGCTCAGCGACCTCGTCTTTTACGGCGCCGGTGGTCTCGACCGGATTCTCCTTCATGCGGTCATTCTCGTCGCCGAAGCGGCGGCGCTGATCTGGATGACCATCAACACCAATGCAGCACTCAGCATCGCCGACGAGCGGACCGAGGACGCTGCCATGAGCGCAGAGGAAGCGCGCGAAAGCGCAAGGCGGGCCAGCGAGACCGCCGAGGCCAGCGCCCGACAGGTCACCCAGATGGCGCAGCTGCAAAGCGAGTTCGCCATGGTGGTGGAAGAAGGCCTCGTCGGCGATTTCTCGCGGCGCCTTTCCGGTGACTACGGACATGAAGCACTCAACGACCTGGTTGGCGCCCACCAACAGGCTGGTCGACGAAATCGGCCGCGGTCTCGGCGCTACACTGGACGTGCTGCAGTCGATCGCCCGGGCCGACGTGACGCGGCGTGTCGAGGGCGAATTCCACGGCGTCTTCGCCGATCTTCAG
Source organism: Devosia sp. SD17-2 (assembly GCF_029201565.1). Lineage (GTDB taxonomy): Bacteria > Pseudomonadota > Alphaproteobacteria > Rhizobiales > Devosiaceae > Devosia. The sequence goes on along the minus strand of NZ_CP104002.1, from coordinate 1,817,091 downwards.
GGCCACACCAATGCCGTGGCCGAAACACTGGGGGAGATCGTCGACCAGCTCAAGACCGCCTCGGCCTCCCTCAAACACGCCACAGCCGACATCCTCTCGGGCGCCAACGATCTTTCGGGGCGCACATCCCGCCAGAGCGCCACCATCATGCACACCTCCGACACTATCTCTGAACTGGCCAAGACGGTGGAGGCGAATGCTGAACAGGCGCGCGAGGCCAACGCCATGGCGCTGGAAGTCAGCCGTGCCGCCGATGCAGGCGGCCAGGTGATGCATCAGGCCAATGAGGCCATGCAGCGCATGACGGAATCGTCCAAGAAAGTGGCCGATATCGTCAAGCTGATCGACGACATCTCCTTCCAGACCAATCTACTGGCCCTCCACGCATCGGTGGAGGCGGCGCGCGCCGGCGAGGCTGGCAAGGGCTTTGCGGTCGTTGCCGTGGAAGTGCGGCGCCTCGCGCAGAGCGCCGCAGAAGCATCGGGCGAAATCAAGACGCTGATCGAGCAGAGTGCGGCAGACATCATGGGCGGCACCAAACTGGTCGCCGATGCCGCCGGCCAGCTCTCGGTCATGGTCGGGACAGCGCGAAGCAACATGACCATTATGGAGGTCATTGCCGAACACTGCAGCGGACAGGCACAGTCCGTCCTCGAGGTCAGCCAGGCCGTGCGCGCTATCGACGAGATGACCCAGCACAACGCCGCACTCGTCGAGCAGATCAACGCCTCGATCTCTCAGTCGGAGGCCCAGGCCAACGAGCTTGACCAGATCGTGGACATTTTCAGTACCGAGCCCGAAACGGCATCTCGCAGGTCGGTGGCCTGAGGCGGGCGTCGCCCCTCGCTTTGTCCAACCATTGTATAGCGGGGTAAGCCTTGCCCACGGCGCATACCGGCCCTATAGCAGCCTCATCTCCCCTTTTCTGAGAGCTGCCTGCCATGGCCAACCGCCCCATTCGCATCGCCCCATCTATTCTGTCGGCCGATTTCTCTCGGCTGGGCGATGAAGTGGCGGCCATTGTCGCCGGCGGCGCTGACTATATCCATATCGACGTGATGGACGGCCACTTCGTGCCGAACATCTCCTTTGGCGCTCCGATCATGAAGTCCGTGCGCGGCGTGACCGACAAGGTCTTCGACTGCCATTTGATGATCGCACCGGCCGATGCCTATCTGGCTGACTTCGCCAAGGGCGGCGCCGATATCATCACGGTCCACGCCGAGGCCGGCCCGCATCTGCACCGTTCGCTGCAGGCCATCCGCGCCCTTGGCAAGAAGGCCGGCGTGGCTCTCAACCCGGCAACGCCGGTTTCGGCAATCCAGCATGTGATCGACGATGTCGACCTGGTGCTGGTGATGAGCGTCAACCCGGGCTTTGGCGGGCAGAGCTTTATTCCCGACAGCCTCAACAAGATCCGCCAGGCCAAGGCGCTGATCGGCGGGCGCGATATCGATCTCGAAGTCGACGGTGGCGTGACCGCTGCCAATGCCGGCGAAGTCGCCAAGGCGGGCGCCAATGTGCTCGTGGCGGGCTCGGCCGTTTATGCCGGCAATGAACCCACGACCTACGCAGCGCGCATCAAGGCCATCCGTGATGCAGCCACCGGCATCATTGCCTGACAAATGTCACAGAGGCGGCCGAGAAAGGCTGCCTCCACCTGAATCAAATTCTCACCAGCCGAGGCTAACCCCATGATTCCGCGTTACTCCCGTCCCGAAATGGTGGCAAACTGGTCGGCCGAGACCCGCTTCGCGATCTGGTTCGAAATCGAGGCGCATGCGACCTCCAAGCTGGCAGAGCTCGGTGTCGTGCCCAAGGAAAGCGCCGACAAGATCTGGGAAGTGATGAACGCCCGCAAGGCCGAGCTGGGTGACTATGGCTTTGACGTCGAGCGCATCGACGAGATCGAGCGCACCACCAAGCACGACGTCATCGCCTTCCTGACACACCTGTCGGAAATCGTCGGCCCAGACGCCCGGTTCGTGCACCAGGGCATGACCTCCTCGGATATCCTCGACACCACGCTCTCCGTGCAGATGAAGCGTGCCGCCGATATCCTCATCGCCGATGTCGATGCGCTGCTCGAAGCCCTCAAGCGTCGTGCCTATGAGCACAAGAACACCATCACCATCGGTCGCAGCCACGGCATCCACGCCGAGCCGACCACTTTTGGCGTCAAGCTGGCCGAAGCCTATGCCGAGTTCACCCGCAACCGTGCGCGCCTCGTCGCCGCCCGCGATGAAATCGCCACCGCAGCCATTTCCGGCGCTATCGGCACCTTCGCCAATATCGACCCGTCGGTGGAAGAATATGTGGCGGAAAAGCTCGGCCTTTCGATCGAGCCGGTTTCAACCCAGGTGATCCCGCGCGATCGCCACGCCATGTTCTTTGCAACGCTGGGCGTCGTCGCCTCTTCCATCGAGCGCGTCGCAGTCGAAATCCGTCACCTGCAGCGCACCGAAGTGCTCGAAGCCGAGGAATATTTCTCCCCCGGCCAGAAGGGCTCGTCGGCCATGCCGCACAAGCGCAACCCGGTGCTGACCGAAAACCTCACCGGTCTTGCCCGCCTCGTGCGCGGCATGGTGACCCCGGCGCTCGAAAACGTCGCGCTGTGGCACGAACGCGATATCTCGCACTCCTCGGTCGAGCGCATGATCGGCCCCGACGCGACCGTCACCCTCGACTTCGCGCTGGCTCGCCTCACCGGCGTCATCGACAAGCTCGTCGTCTACCCGGAAAACATGCGCAAGAACCTCGACCTGCTCGGCGGCCTGCACAATTCGCAGCGCATGCTGCTCGCCCTCACCCAGGCCGGCTACAGCCGCGAAGACAGCTATGCGGCCGTCCAGCGCAACGCCATGAAGGTCTGGCAGCACAATGGCGACCGCGCCGGTCTCTTCGCAGCCAACCTCAAGGCTGACCCGGAAGTGACTCTGTCCGATGAACAAATCGACGCCATGTTCGACGACGCCTACCACCTCAAGCACGTCGACACGATCTTTGCCCGCGTGTTCGGAAAATGAAGCTCTCTGACGCCGACATCCTGATCATCCCCGGCCTGCACAATTCAGGACCGGGGCACTGGCAGCAGCGCTGGGCCGAGAAGATGCGCACCGCGTCCATCGTCGAGCAGGCTGATTTTGACGATCCGGATCCGGAGGATTGGGTCGACGCGATCGTCAAGGCCGTGGAGCTTGCTGAGCGGCCGGTGGTGATCGTCGCCCATTCGCTGGGCTGCATCGCAGTAGCAAAGGCCGCGGCGCAGCTCACAGACGGCAAGGTGAAGGGCGCGCTCCTCGTGTGCCCACCCGACGTCTATCGCGACAATGCACCCGAAGCCGTGCGGGATTTCGCACCGCTTCCGCGTGACCCCCTGCCCTTTCCGTCGCTGCTCGTGGCCTCCTCGACCGACTTCTATTGCGCGCTCGAAACGGCCGCCGACCTGGCAGGCGCCTGGGGCTCGGAATTTCACAATGCCGGTGAGGCGGGCCATATCAATCTCGACAGCGGCCATGGCCCCTGGCCCGAGGGCCTGATGATGTTCACCCGCCTCATGCAGCGGATATGACGGGCGGCTACACGATCACCCACCAGACGCCCGCAGTGGAGGACTATCTCCGGCTGCGGGTGGCTGCGGGGCTCAGCCCCAAGACCATCGAACAGGCCGAACTCGGGCTGCCCAAGAGCTGGTTCGCAGCCGGTGATGCTGGACGGTCGGGCCATCGGCATGGGCCGGATCATCGGCGATGGCGGCACCGCATTCCAGATCGTTGATATTGCGCTTGAACCCGAGCATCACGGCAAGGGATTGGGCAAGGCGATCATGTCGGCTCTCGCTGAACGCCTCCGCACCCACGCGCCAGAGGGCGCCTATGTGAGCCTAATCGCCGACGGCGATACCCGACACCTCTACGCAAAATATGGCTTTGACCCGGCAATGCCCGCGTCCATCGGCATGGCCATGACCGTGCGAAAGTCGCCCTGAGACCGGCAAGCGTGGAGCTGCCCGAAAGCCGTCAAAATTTCGCCTAAGACCAAGCAAAATAAGGCGTTTTGACCACTTTTCGGATTAAGTATTCTTAACTTGAGAAGGCAGCTGGCCGGGCCTAGACCAATGACACGTTGGTTTGGAACCGCCGGCGAATGCCATGGCATTCGTGACGCGACGGGTTCAGAAAATCGGCGTGCTGGGCATCACGCCCGAAGAACGCATGGAGACCATCATGCGCAGATATATCGCCCCCATCCTCATCGCCCTTGTTGCAGCTGCACCCGGCGCCGCCTTTGCTGCTTCCGCGGTAACGCCCGCAGCCAAACCTGCGGTTACTGCACCGGCGGACCAGACCATATCGGGCATGGTGAAGGCCTTTGACCTCAAGGCGCACACGCTGACCCTGGCTGACGGCAAGACCTACCAGCTGCCAGCGACCTTCAAGGACCCGGGCCTCAAGGCCGGAGAGAAGGTGACCGTGCACTGGAAGATGAACGGCACCGCCTATGAGGCGACCAGCGTCACCATCGGATAACAAAAAGGGAGCCGGCACCGCCGGCTCCCCTAAATCTTAACCGCCCGGCTCGATCAGCCCTCAGCGGCAATCTGTGCGTTGGCTTCAGCGGCCAGGGCTAGCATCTTCTGGCGAATCACATCGTCGCCAACCGAGACGCCCTTGGCCTTGAGGTCGCCGGAAACCTTGCGGAACACGTCCTCGTCGCCCGCTTCCTCGAAATCTGCAGCCACCACTTCAGCGGCATAGGCATTGGCTTCATCGCCCGAAAGGCTCATCAGTTCGGCCGCCCAGATCCCCAGCAGCTTGTTGCGGCGCGCTTCCGCCTTGAACTGCTTTTCAGCGTCGAAGGCGTACTTGGCTTCCTGGCCCTTCTTGCGCTCGTCAAAACCGCCCATTCCAGTCTCCCTACGGTTGCATGCACCGGCAATACCGGTTGTCACACCCTGAACGTAGGCAGGCGAGCCTGTCAATTCAACGGCCCGCCGGCCGCAGACGCTCCTCCCGGCCCGCCATGTTTGCACAGCAAACGCCCCTCACCCTCAAAAGGGCTTGCATTTTTGGTCCGTTCTGGCGCATGAAGCCGCCTTAACGCGATGCAGTTTCAGAGCAGCGGAATCCCCGATGAATCGTCGACGCAAAATCTACGAGGGCAAGGCCAAGATCCTTTTTGAAGGTCCTGAGCCCGGCACTCTGGTGCAGTATTTCAAGGATGATGCGACGGCTGGCAACGGCGCCAAGCACGAAGTCATCGACGGCAAGGGTGTGCTGAACAACCGGATCTCGGAGTTCATCTTCACCAAGCTCAACTCGATGGGCATCCCGACCCACTTCCTGCGCCGCATTAACATGCGCGAGCAGCTGATCAAGGAAGTCGAGATCATCCCGCTCGAGGTGATCGTGCGCAATTATGCCGCCGGTTCTCTCTGCAAGCGCCTCGGCCTCGAACCCGGCACGCAGCTGCCGCGCTCGATCATCGAGTTCTGCTACAAGGATGACGCTCTGGGCGACCCGATGGTCTCGGAAGAGCACATCACCGCGTTTGGCTGGGCCACGCCCGCCGAGCTCGATGACATCATGAGCCTCGCCATCCGTATCAACGACTTCCTGACCGGCCTGTTCATGGGCGTCGGCATCCAGCTCGTCGACTTCAAGATCGAGCTCGGCCGTCTCTATGAAGGCGATCTGATGCGCATTGTCCTGGCTGACGAAATCAGCCCAGACAATTGCCGTCTGTGGGACATCAAGACCCGCAACAAGATGGACAAGGACCGCTTCCGTGAAGGTCTCGGCGGTCTCGTCGAGAACTACCGCGAAGTCGCCCAGCGCCTGGGCATTCTGGTGGAAAACGACAACGCGCTGACCACTGGTCCGCGTCTGGTTCAATAGTATTCGGGGCAGTTTGATGAAAGCGCGCGTTACCGTCACGCTCAAGGCCGGCGTTCTTGATCCGCAGGGCCAGGCCATCGAAGGCTCCCTCGCCAGCCTCGGCTTTGCCGGGGTGACTGGCGTGCGTCAGGGCAAGGTCTTTGACCTTGCTCTCGAAGGCACCGATGCCGAAGCCGCCAAGGACCAGCTGGCACAGATGTGCGAAAAGCTTCTGGCCAATACGGTCATCGAAAACTACGCCATCGAAATTCTCGCTTAACGGTTTGTAGCGATACTCCCCGTCGCGCGCCGCGTAATGGCGCAGGATCAATTCAGCATGCGTAAGACTCTCGCCCTCTGTGTGATGTTTGTAGCCTCGCTCGGCCTGCTGTTCGCGGCCTACGCTTCGGTTCCGCTCTGAACTGAGCCGCTTAGCGGCTTGGTTACCAATCGCGCATTTGCGATTGCCCCTACCAACGCTCTTTAACGCACCGGTCTTTGCCATGCGCTAGTGTTCCCTGAGCTAGAGGGAGCTCAGAATGGCCAGGGATCAACTTCGCCACGATTGGGTGGACATGGCCAAGGGCCTGTCCATTTTTCTTGTCGTCATCATGTATTGCGCATCGAGCGTGGGCGAGGACACCGGCCAGACCGGGTTCCTGCACTGGACCATCGCGTTCGCCATGCCCTTCCGCATGCCCGAGTTCTTCCTGATTTCGGGGCTCTTCCTCAGTCAGGTGATCGACCGGCCCTGGCGCGCCTTCGCCGACCGTCGCGTCGTGCACTATTTCTATTTCTACGCCCTATGGGCCTTCATCCACATCGCCTTCAAAATCGCCCTCGTCGGCCGCGACCCCGGCGGGGCGCTCGGCGCCATGGCCATGGCGATTGTCGAGCCCTACGGCGTGCTGTGGTTCATCTACATGCTGGCCGTCATGGGCGCCGCCAGCAAGCTCTTCCATCAGTTCAAGATCCCGCATTGGGCCGTGCTGGTTGGCGCGGCGCTGCTGCAGATAGCTTCCGTCCAGACCGGCAGCTATCTCGTCGATCAGTTCGCCGCCTATTTTGTCTATTTCTACGCCGGCTATGTCCTTGCGCCGCACCTGTTCCGGATCGCCGCGTGGGCAGGAGACAATGTGGGCCCTGCCCTTGCGGTGCTGGGCGCCTGGGCCGCCGTCAACGCCATCCTCGTCTTCAGCCCCGGTTTTCGGCTCGACCCCGTGCACATCCAGATGGGCTGGGCGGCGATCCCCGGCATTCACCTCGTGACAGCCATGGCCGGTGCGGTCGCCATCGTGGTCGCCGCGGCGCTGCTGGTGCGCCTGCCGTGGATGAACTGGTTGCGCTGGTTGGGCACGAAATCGCTCGTGATCTATGTCGCCTTCGTCCTGCCCATGGGCATTGCCCGCATCCTGCTGCTGGCCGTCGGCATCAACGAGCCAAATATCGTCAGTCTGCTCACAATGGTGGCAGCCATCTGCGGCCCGCTTATCCTGTGGTGGATCACAGAGAAAATCGGCTTTGGCAAATTCCTCTTCGAGCGGCCGGACTGGGCCCATATTCCGGGCACGCGCCGGAACAAACCCGCGCCGGCTCCCGCAGAGTAGCCCTGTGCCCGCGGCCCCGGCGCGATGCTGCCAGGGCGCTTCCCCAAAGGTTTTACTGCCCCACTGGGCCGAGGGTCTTGCCTTTTAGCCAAAGACCAACCAAAAGGGCCTCGCGCATTCCCCAGACAGAGCGAGGATCCACCGATGAAGGCAGCTGTCATCGTGTTCCCGGGCCTTAACCGTGATCGCGACATGATCGCGGCACTGACCAAGATCGGGGGCCAGGCTCCGGCCATCGTCTGGCACCAGGACGCCGATATCCCGGACGTTGATCTGGTCGTCATTCCCGGCGGCTTTTCCTATGGCGACTATCTCCGCTGCGGCGCTATCGCCGCGCGCTCGCCCATCATGGACAAGCTGCGCGAACGTGCTGCCCGCGGCGTCAAGGTGCTCGGCGTCTGCAATGGCTTCCAGATTCTCATCGAAGCAGGCCTCCTGCCCGGCGCCCTGATGCGCAACACCTCGCTCAAGTTCGTCTGCCGCGAGGTCAAGCTCGAGGTTACCGACACGGACAATCCGTTCACGCGTGGTTACCATAAGGGCCAGATCATCCGCTGCCCGGTGGCCCATCACGACGGCAATTATTTTGCCGATGCCGAGACGCTGGCGCGCCTTGAAGGCAACGGCCGCGTGGCCTTCCGCTATGCCGAGGGCACCAATCCGAACGGCTCGATCAACAACATCGCCGGCATCATGAATGCCGAAAAGAACGTGCTGGGCCTGATGCCGCACCCCGAGAACCTCATCGAGGCAGCTCACGGTGGCGACGATGGCCGGGCTCTCTTCGCCGCACTCCTCGACCGGGCGGCCTGAGGATCATCCTGAGCGATCAGGCCGGCGAGCTGCGCATTTTTCGGAGGGCGCACCATGGCTGAACATGGTTTCTCCATTGCCATCGTCTTGTTTCCCGGCGTGGAAGAACTCGACTTCGTCGGGCCGTGGGAAGTGTTTTCCATGGCCAAGCTGCTTGGCGCGGGCCTCGACGTGTTCACGCTCGGCTGGCCGGAAAAGCGCATTGTCTGCGGCAAGGGCATGGTCGTCGAAGCGACGCACTCCTGGGCCGATCGCCCACCTGCCGACGCTGTGATCATTCCCGGTGGCAAGGGCACGCGCACCCTCGTCAAGGAAGACGAATTCCTGGCCGAACTGCGCGCCTATATGGCCGACGTCAACTGGCACATCTCGGTCTGCACGGGCGCCGCAATTCTGGGCAAGATCGGCTTTCTTGAAGGTCGCCGGGCCACGACCAACCGGTCCGGCATCGACTTCGTGCGCACCCACGCCCCCAACACCGAATTTCTCCAGGACGAACGCTATGTGCAGGACAGCGGCGTCGTCACCAGTGCCGGCGTCTCGGCCGGCATAGACATGTCATTGTGGCTGCTGGGCCATCTGTTCGGACAGGACACTGCCCGCAACACCCAGCGCGCCATGGAATATTACCCCGAGCCTCCCTACGGAACGACCCGATGACCCTTCGCAACGACATCGCCATCACCCCGCAGCTGGTTGCGGATCACGGGCTCAAGCCGGATGAATATCAGAAGATCCTCGACCTGATCGGCCGCGAGCCGACCTATACCGAGCTCGGCATCTTCTCGGCGATGTGGAACGAGCACTGTTCCTACAAGAGTTCGAAAAAGTGGCTGCGCACCCTGCCGACCTCCGGCCCGCGCGTCATTCAGGGCCCGGGCGAAAACGCCGGCGTTGTCGATATCGGTGACGGCCAGGCCGTCGTCTTCAAGATGGAATCGCACAATCACCCCAGCTTCATCGAGCCCTACCAGGGCGCGGCGACCGGCGTGGGCGGCATTCTGCGCGACGTCTTCACCATGGGCGCACGCCCGGTAGCAGCGATGAACGCGCTGCGCTTCGGCGCGCCCGAGCATGAAAAGACCCGCCATCTCGTCAACGGCGTCGTTGCCGGTGTCGGTGGCTATGGCAATGCCTTCGGCGTGCCCACGGTCGGCGGCGAAGTCGAATTCGACGCCCGCTACAATGGCAACAACCTCGTCAACGCCTTTGCGGCGGGACTGGCTGATACCGACAAGATTTTCTACTCCAAGGCCGAGGGCGTTGGCCTGCCAGTGGTTTACCTCGGCGCCAAGACCGGCCGCGATGGCGTCGGCGGCGCCACCATGGCTTCGGCCGAATTCGGCGACGACATCGAGGAAAAGCGCCCCACCGTTCAGGTCGGCGACCCCTTCACCGAAAAGCGCCTGCTCGAGGCCTGCCTCGAGCTGATGGCGACCGGTGCTGTCATTGCCATCCAGGACATGGGCGCTGCGGGCCTCACCTGCTCGGCCGTCGAAATGGGCGCCAAGGGCGATCTCGGCATCGAGCTCGATCTCGACAAGGTGCCGGTGCGCGAAGAGCACATGACCGCCTATGAGATGATGCTCTCGGAAAGCCAGGAGCGCATGCTCATGGTGCTGCATCCGGAAAAGGAACCGGAAGCGCGCAAGGTTTTCGAAAAATGGGAGCTCGACTTCGCCACCGTCGGCAAGACGACCGACGATCTGCGGTTCCGCGTGCTCTGGCAGGGTGAGGAAGTCGCCAATCTGCCGATCAAGGACCTCGGCGATGAGGCCCCTGAATACGATCGCCCGTGGACCGAGCCCGTCATCCCGGCGGCTCTCGCCAAGGACGACGTGCCGCAGATGGATATCGCCGAAGCCGTGATGGCGCTGATCGGTGGTCATCATTGCTCGTCGCGCCGCTGGGTCTACGAGCAGTACGACACCATGATCCAGGGCAACACCATGCAGCGCCCCGGCGGCGACGCCGGTGTGATCCGCGTCGATGGCGCCGAAACCAAGGGCCTCGCCTTCACCTCCGACGTCAACCCGCGCTATTGCGAAGCCAACCCCTATGAGGGTGGCAAGCAGGCTGTGGCGGAAGCCTGGCGTAACCTGACGGCGACCGGTGCGGAGCCGCTGGCGGCGACCGACAACCTCAATTTCGGCAACCCCGAGCGCCCGGAAATCATGGGCCAATTGGTGAAAGCCATCGAGGGTATCGGCGAAGCCTGCCGCGTCCTCGAGTTCCCCATCGTTTCGGGCAATGTCTCGCTCTACAACGAAACCAATGGCCGCGGCATCCTGCCTACCCCGACCATTGGTGGCGTGGGCCTCCTGCCCGAGTGGGAGAAGTCGGTGCGCATCGGTTTTGTCGCTGACAACCAGCCGATCCTCTTGATCGGCGGTCCGGCAGAGCGCGGCACCCATCTCGGCCAGTCGATCTATCTGCGTGATCTGTTCGACCGTCGCGATGGTGATGCGCCCCATGTTGACCTAGCCGCTGAAAAGAAGACCGGCGACTTCGTGCGCAAGCTGATCCGCTCCGGCGTCGTCACCGCCTGCCACGATCTCTCCGATGGCGGCCTCGGCGTCGCGCTGGCTGAGATGGCCATTGCCGGCGGCCGTGGCGCGCGCGTCGTCGACCTTGAGGGTAATGATCCGGTCCTGCAGTATTTTGCCGAGGATCAAGGCCGTTACCTCGTGACGCTCAATCTCGATCCGCAGGGCGAGGAAATCCTGGCGCTGTGGAACGAGGCCAAGGCTCTGGGTATCCAGGCTCCCTGGATCGGCACCACCGGCGGCAGCGAACTCATTCTGGGCACTGCGAAGCCGCTTTCGGTGGCAGCGATGCGGACCGCGCATGAAGCTTGGTTCCCCAACTATATGTCCGCCTGAGTATTCGAATCCGATCCAGTGCCATATGATCGCCGCTCTTGGGGGGCTTTGCTCACCCTGGGGCGGCGTAAAATGGTTGTGGAGAGTCGAATGAACCGGAACTGGGCAGTCGCGGCGCTGGCGGGCGTTTGCATGGGGCTTCTGCCGGCGGCCAGCATGGCCCAGAGCGTCAATATCACCCGGTCCATCCTCGCTGATCAGCCCTATACGCTGATCTATCCAGAGACCATGATCGCCACGGGCGGGGCCTCTGAAAGCCTCACGATCAACCATCCCAATGCCCCGCTGCAGTGCGAGCTCAGTGTTGTGCCGGTGGAAGACACAAGCTGGACGGCGGAAAGTGCCCTCGGCGCACTGGATCGCGACGCGGTCACCGCGGGCTGGATCGAGTCGCTCCCCGGCTTCGCGCTCGGCACGGCCAGCACCACTGCCTTCCAGGACGCCACCGCGCTGATTTACGAGGGCACCAGCACCGATTCTCCCATGGGCATGCCGCTGACCCTCGTGCACACCGAGACAGTGGCCCAAAGCCGTGGCTATGTGCTCGACTGCCTCTACGCTACCGAAGTGGCTGACCAGGCCCGCCCGATCGTCGACTTCATCCTTGCCAATTTTGCCACCCGCTCGGACGCCGAATGCTGCATCGGCGCGGACGTCGAGCCGGAAGCCGAAGCCGCGTCTGGGCAATAGCCCCCACCCGATATTGAAGCCGCGGGAGGCCCATGCCATATCAAGGGCGTGGGCCGAACTGTTCGGCTTTTGAATTACGGGGAGAGTGCACATGCCAATGGACGCCAGTGAGATCGAGCGCCGCATCAAGGCCGCCCTGCCCGATGCGGAAATCGAAATCCGCGATCTGGCCGGCGACGGTGACCATTATGCTGCGACGGTGATTTCCGAGCAGTTCCGCGGGAAATCCCGCGTTCAGCAACATCAGCTGGTTTATGCGGCCCTGCAGGGCGACATGGGGGGAGCCCTCCATGCCCTGGCACTGCAAACCAACGTGCCCGAGTAATGTCGGGCCTGCGCGCCTCTCTCGATCTGATCCGCATGGTCCGGCCCGAGGCCGGAACTGCGGCGATCGAGCATGAGATACTCGCGGAAAAGGCCAATTCACTGGGGGCGGCGGAACGGCGGGTCAAGAACGCCGTCGCTGCCCTCGATGCTGATCCGGCACCCAAGGCACTCCTTGCCGAAGCCCGCGATGCTGTTTGGTGCTACTTTGTGCAGCGGGAGCTTCTGGGTTTTGAAGATCACGACGAGGTCATTGCGGATCTCAAAATTCCCCGTTCTGTCCTCATTGGCCTCGGGGCCATGGACGAATGACGGAAGGCTGCCGGTTCTGTCTCGAAAACGAACTTATCTTCGATAGTCCGGTCGCTTCCACGGATCACTTCTACATTCTGCGCAATGTCGACACGCGCTTTGCGCACGGCGCGATTGTCATTCCCAAACGCCATACCGAAACGCCCTTTGAGATGAATAGCGACGAGTGGCAGGATTTTCCCGCTGCCCTCGCGAGCGCTCGCGCCCTTTTTGACCACGAAGATCCAGAGGGCTTTACCCTTGGCTGGAACGTTGGCGCCGTCGCCGGGCAGACAGTCTTTCACACCCATTTGCACTTGATTGCGCGCTTCTCAGGCGAGGCCCACGAAGGCAATGGCATTCGCCGCATTTTCAAGACCAACGACGAGGACTGAGTTTGGCCAGAGCGATTGTTTTCGACGTCGATGGCGTGCTCGTGCACGGCTATCACGCCCGCCCCGACCTCCGCGATCGCTGGGACGCCGCGCTGCAAAATATCGGTATCAATCCCGATCGCTTCCAGCGCGAGTTCATCTTCGACATTTTCATGAAGCGCGTGCTGATCGGCGAAATGCCGATGGTCGAGGCCCTCGACCGACGCCTCAAGGCCTTTGGCTACAGGGGCTCGACCATGGCCATGCTCGATCTCTGGCTGGGCTTCGATTTCAACCCCAATACCGAACTGGTTGAGATCGTTCGCCGTCTCAAGGCACATGAAGATGTGCGGCTCTATCTCGCCACCAACCAGGACCACAGCCGCGCGCAGTTCATCTGGCACAACACCCAGCTTAGCGGGCTGTTCGAGGACATGTTCTATTCGGCCCGCTTCGGGCGGACCAAATACGACAAGAAATTCTTCGCCATGGCCGATGAGCGCATGATCACCTCCGATGAGCAGCCCCTCTTCTTCGACGATACCGAGAAGGTGCTCGATGTCGCCCGCAAGGCCGGTTGGGAGACGGCGCATTTCACCGGCAATGACGTGGTGACCACCCACCCCTGGATCGCCGAGCGGCTGAAATCCTAGCGCCTAATTTCGTGATGCCCTCGACAGTGAACGGGCGCTATCCTATTTAAGAGCCAACATCAGCCGGCCCTTGAACCCGGACTTTGCGAAAGGCCTACTCCCATGACCGATATCAACGCTTTCATCGACGACAAGGTGAAGAACAACGACGTATTCCTGTTCATGAAGGGCTCGCCGGATTTCCCGCAGTGCGGTTTCTCCGGTCAGGTCGTTCAGATCCTGGGCTATCTCGGCGTCGAGTACGGCAGCGCCAATGTGCTCGAAAGCGAAGAGCTTCGTGACGGCATCAAGGCCTACACCAACTGGCCGACCATTCCCCAGCTCTACGTCAAGGGCGAGTTCGTGGGTGGCGCCGATATCGTGCGCGAGATGTTCCAGGCCGGCGAGCTGCAGACGCACCTCGAACAGGCTGGCATCACGGTCAAGCAGAGCGCCTGACCTGCCTGAATCAGTTTCGAAGGGTCCCAACCTAAACCGTTGGGACCCTTCTACTTTTTGAGATCTTCTAGTCGCTCGGAAATCTCACGCCATCACCGGATTTGATAGCTGCCATTGTGCAATATTGCTTTGCGTGATGATGCGGCGGGCGTAGATTGCGCCGGCGTCTTTCGTTCCGGTGTTTGCCATGTCCAGCGCTGCCCCCTCCCGCCTCGCAATTCCATTGCCCGTCGTCATTATCGCTGGCTGCATCATTGCCGCCATCGGCTTCGGCACGCGCGGTGCCTTTGGGCTGTTCACCCTCCCGGTGACCGAGGACCTCGGCCTCAGCCGCGAGCAATGGGGCATGGCCATGGCCGTGCAGAACCTCGTCTGGGGGATCACCCAACCCTTCGCCGGCGGACTTGCCGATCGCTATGGCAGCGGCCGGGTCCTGGCGCTTGGCGGCCTGATTTATGCCGCCGGCGTGCTCGGCATGGCTTTTTCGCCCGATACGCTCAGCCTGACCCTGACCGCGGGCATCATCACCGGCGTCGGCATTGCCGTGGCCTCCTTCGGCGTGGTGATGGCGGCCTTCGGGCGCGTCGTGCCAGCCGAAAAGCGCAGCTTCATCTTTGGCGTCGCCACCGCCGCCTCTTCGGCCGGGCAATTCATCTTCGCTCCCGTCGGTCAGGGCTTTATCAATGCCTTCGGCTGGCAGATGGCGCTCGTCTGGCTGGCGCTGCTGCTGCTGCTCATCATTCCGCTGGCCGGCGCCCTGCGCGGCCGCGCTGAGTCGGTTCCGGGCCAGGCAGACCTCAAGTTCATGGAAGCGCTGTCCAGCGCCTGGGGCCATGGGTCCTATCGCCTGCTGGTCATCGGCTTTTTCGTTTGCGGCTTCCACCTCGCCTTCATCAACGTCCACATGCCCGCCTACCTGGTGCAGTGCGGTCTCTCCCCGGAAGTGGGCAGCTGGACGATTGCGGTCATCGGCCTCTTCAATATCGTCGGCTCGCTGATGTCGGGATGGCTGGGAAGCCGGCTGCCCAAGCAGATGCTGCTGGCCAGCATCTATTTCCTGCGTGCCGTGGCCATTGCGGCCTTCCTGATCCTGCCGGTCAGCGAGGTCACGGCCTATGCCTTTGCCGCCGCCATGGGCCTCCTGTGGCTCTCCACGGTGCCTTTGACCGCTGGCCTCGTGACCTTGTTCTTCGGCCCGCGCTACATGGGCATGCTCTACGGCGTCGCCTTCTTCAGCCACCAGCTCGGCTCGTTCATCGGCATCTGGCTCGGCGGATTTGTCTATGACCACACGGGCTCCTACAGCCTCGTCTGGTATCTCGGCATCCTGCTCGGCCTTGCCTCCGCGGTGATCCACATGCCCATAAATGAGCGCAGTGCCCCAAAATTCGGGCTCAAGCCGGCCTGATTTTTCAAGCATCGCCCTTTGCCGATAAAGTCTTGCCAAGTGGGTCGGACGGGTTCATGGTCCGATCAACACTCTTCGCACCGCCCTCTTCCGGGCGAGCTTCCTATCGAGCTTTAGTATGTCGGATCACTTCACAAGGGTGCTCTCGCGCCCGCATTTCATTGCATTGATCGCCGCTATCATGACGATGAATGCCATCGCCGTGGACGTGATGCTGCCCGCCCTGCCCTACATGGGCGATGCCTATGGAATCACGACGGAAAACGAACGCCAGTTCGTCATCACCTTCTATTCTCTCGGCATGGGTATCGCGGTGCTGGCCTTCGGGCCGCTGAGCGACCGTTTTGGCCGCCGCGCGCCACTCTTTGCCGGGCTTGCGCTCTATGTCGTGGCGGCGATCGCCGCTGTCTTTGCGCCAGACTTCACCACGCTCCTCGCCCTGCGCTTTATCCAGGGCGTCGGCGCGGCCAGTGCGCGCGTTGTCACCACCGCCGTGGTCCGGGATAAATATTCGGGCCGTGAAATGGCCGAAGTCATGTCGCTGACCTTCATGGTGTTCATGGCTGTGCCGATCGTGGCGCCGGGAATCGGCCAGATCCTGCTGCTTACCGGTCCGTGGCAGGCGATCTTCGTGTTCATGGGCGTCCTTGCTGCGGCAATTGCCTTCTGGGCGTTCCTGAAGCTGCCTGAAACCCTGCCAGTCGAACAGCGCCGCCCAATGAGCTTTGGCGGCATTGCCCTTGGCTTCAAGCTGGTATTCACAAACCGCACCGCCTTCTTCTACGGGCTTGCCGGCATGTTCCTCTTCGGCGCGCTCATGGGCTTCATCACTTCCGCCCAGCAGGTCTATGTGGAGGCCTATGACGTCGGCATGTGGTTCACCCCCGCCTTCGCCGCCATTGGCGCGCTGATGGCTGTGTCCTCCTTCACCAATTCCCGCGTCGTCCGCCGGCTTGGCATGCGCCGGCTCGCGCACAGCGCCATCATTGTCTACACGGTGACCGGCGCGGTCATGTTTGCCCTGGCCCTGACCCATCTCCTGCCATTCCCGGCCTTTTACGGGCTTCTTGCCATCGTCATGTTCTGCTTTGGCTGGTCCACGTCGAACATGAATTCGCTGTCGATGGAGCCGCTTGGCAAGATTGCCGGCACTGCGGCGGCGACCTTCGCCTTTATCCAGACTGTCGGCGGCACGCTGATCGGCACCTATATCGGGCAGCACTACAACGGCACCGCCGCAAATATTGCCGGTGGCTATTTGAGCATGGGAATCATGGCTTTGATCTGCGTTCTCATCGCCGAGAAGGGCAAGCTCTTCGGGGTCGGCGAGCAGTATAACCAGCCCGCCGAACCTGCCGGCCACTAACTTCCGACGGACGGAGCCGGCCCCTGAAGCTGGCTCCGGTCCTGGTAGACATGGTCTACCAGCCCCCATGCCTGGGCCTCTTCGGGCGCCATGTAGCGGTCTCGCTCCAGCGCCAGTTCGACCTCCTCATAGCTCCGGCCGCAGTGTTTTGCGTAGATTTCATTGGTCCGCCGCTTGAGCCTGAGGCTCTCCTCGGCATGGATCATGATGTCGGTCACCTGCCCCTGATAGCCACCGGAGGGTTGGTGCAACATGATGGAAACATTGGGCAAAACGGCGCGCATCCCGGCTTCGCCGGCCGCGAGGATAAGGGTCGCGGCCGAGGCTGCCATGCCCATGCAGAGGGTCCCGACCGGGGCCTTGATGAACTGCATGGTGTCGTACATGGCCAGAGCCGACGTCACCACGCCGCCCGGCGAATTAATGTAGAGATAGATGGGCTTAGCAGGGTTTTCGGATTCAAGAAATAACAGCTGGGCGCAGACCAGGGAGGACATGGTGTCCTCGATCTGGCCGTTGATGAAAACGATCCGCTCGCGCAAGAGGCGGGAGTAGATGTCGAAGGCGCGCTCGCCACGGCTGGACTGCTCGACCACCATAGGGACGAGTTGCATCATGTCGCGCATCGGCGACCTCCCTTATTTTTCAATGCGTTAAACTGGCTCGATTAGGCGGCGCGCATGATTGTCGTGCCAGGCTCATTGCTGTTGGCAGCGGCCGGAATGCGGACGGGAACATGGGTCAGGCGGAAGGCAGTCCGGCCGTCCTCGGTCGGGTGGAGCTCGATTGTCGCGAGGCTCTCTTTGTCCCTCTCAACCCAGCTAAATGTTAGCAGACTGTTAGCGTTGACAGCGACCAAGTGCAGTTTGACGTCATCAGGCTGCTGCAACCAGCGGTCGCGATATTCGGGGATGGTCAGGGCGCGCCAGACCTTCTAGGGTGGCGCATCGAGAACCGTCTCCAAGGTGAGCGCGTCTTTGCTGTCGATCACTGATCCGTCTCCTTGAGCACATCCCTCAAATTGTCGATGCGGCTCGGCCAGAAGTCCCGGTAGCGCGCCAACCACTGATGCAGCGGCGCGAACCCGTCCGGGGCGATCCGGTAATGGGCGTAGCGGCCCTCGCGATGCTCGGCGACCAACCCTGCCCCCCGCAGCACGGCCAGGTGCTGCGACATGGCCGGCTGGGAGATGGCAAAGCCCTCCCTGAGATCGGTGGCGGTCATCTCGGCACCGGAGAGGCGCTCGAGAATGGCCCGCCGCGTTGGGTCGGCCAGGACTTTGAAGAGTTCCGCTTCGTTCATGACAACAGATAAGCACGGACTTATGAGTCGATGCAAGAGGCCCAGAATCAGGCTGGCCTGTTCGCTATGCCGTCGAGCCACAACATGTTGCTCTCATCCCGATGCACACCGGATGTGCCGACATGCTTGATGTCGATTTCGGGGCCTTTCTTGATGACGTGCACCATGGCCATGCCATGGCCGCGTCCCAACTCGTATTCGGTCTTGAGCCAGTCGAGGATTTCGCCCGCCTTGATCTTGGGATCGTCAAATCCCTTGGCGCGGGCGATGTCCAGCAGTTGGCGCGGCGTCTTGCCAGTTTTGGTTTCCACGGCGTCGAGATAGGCTTGGAACGACATGTCTTTTACTCACGCATTCGTTGCCGGGACGACGAGCCATGCGCCGGACATTCGACGCCCCCACTGGGTCAGATAGTAAAAATCTCGCGCTTGAGTTCGTCCCAGCTGTCCTTATCGGGGGCGACGAGGAGGCCGCCTTCGATATCGCCGGGGCGATATTCGGAGCCGTCGAACTTGGCGACATGGGCCCCGCACTCGCGCATCATCAGGGCACCGGCGACATGATCCCAGGGCATGAGCTTGCCGTAGCCGAGGAAGTGGACATTGCCGCCCGCCGCGAAACGATATTCGTGACCGGCACAGCGATAATTGCCGAACATCTTCACCTTGGCCAGATTGCCCATCAGCACCCGGCGCTGTTCCAGCGGGAGATAGCCCGTGGAGGCCAGCCCACCCATTTCGGAGACAGGAACCGGATCGGCAAATTTCATGCGAATGCGACGACCATCGGGGAACACCTGCCAGGTGCCGCAGCCCTTTTCGGCCATCAGGAAATCGTCGCCCATGGGATCGTAGATGACACCAGCGACGGTCTCCCCGTTCTGCACCACCGCGGCCATGACGGCGAAGAGCGGCAGGCCACCGGCAAAATTGGCAGTTCCATCAACGGGATCGACGTAAATCGTGATTCGATCCTCGAGGCTGGCGGAAAGCAGAGCCGGGTTGGCCGCGACCGCTTCCTCGCCAATGACCTGCGTATTGGGTGAATGATCGAGGATGGCTGCAGTGATGACCCGCTCGGCATTGGTGTCCGCCTCGGTGACGAGGTCGAACGCGCCGGTCTTGGTCTGGATCATCACGTCGTCGAGCCGCCGGAAGCGCGGCAGGATCTCCTGCTGTGCAGCCTGTTTGAGGATTGCGGCCAGACGATCGATATTCATGAGATTACGAGTCCTTGGGCTTGAGGGAGAGGCCTGCAAAATCGAACAGGCGGGGGTCGAGCATGTGGCTGGCATTGATATTGCCCAGCGCGCGTATCATCACGTCCTTGCGCCCGGGCATTGCCTTTTCCATGTCCGTCAGCATGGCCTTGGTGACATTGCGTTGCAAGCCATCCTGAGAGCCGCAGAGATCGCAGGGAATGATCGGAAACTGCATGGCATCCGAAAAGCGCTGCAGATCTTCTTCGGCACAGTAGATGAGCGGGCGCAGCACTTCGAGATCGCCCTCGTCGTTGACCAGCTTGGGCGGCATGGCCGCCAGCTTGCCGCCATGGAAGAGGTTCATGAAGAAGGTTTCGAGGCTGTCGTCGCGATGGTGCCCGAGAACGAGTGCCGTGCAGCCCTCCTCGCGGGCGATGCGATAGAGATTGCCACGGCGCAGGCGCGAGCAGAGCGAGCAATAGGTCGCGCCGGCCGGCAGCTTGTCGGTAACGATCGAATAGGTGTCCTTGTATTCGATGCGATGCTCGATGCCGAGGCCGGTGAGGAACTCCGGCAGAATGTGCTTCGGAAAGTTCGGCTGGCCCTGATCGAGATTGCAGGCGAGCAGTTCAACCGGCAGGAGGCCGCGCCATTTGAGGTCAAGCAGGATGGCAAGGAGGCCGTAGGAGTCCTTGCCACCCGACAATGCGACCAGCCACTTCTCGCCCGGACGCACCATGGCGAACTTTTCGAGAGCCTCCCGGACATTGCGAATGAGGCGCTTGCGCAGCTTGTTGAATTCGACCGAACGCGGGGCCTTGGCGAAAATCGGATGGACGCCGGTGTCGGCATCGTCTTCCGGCGTGGCGGGGGCTTCCATCACCGCGGTCATGGCGAAACTCTCAATTGAATGGTTGGCTAGCTGATATCGCCCCTTGGGGGGGATGGAAAGTCAAACCCGAGGTCCAACCTTACCAAAGCTTCACTTGGCGTCCTTGTTTAATCCTGATTGTCACAGTTAGATGACGCCATCTCCCCGGCACCCTGGAGTCTCTCGGTGTTTCGTTCATTTTTTCCGCAGCCGAAGCTATTTTTCACCTCCGCGCTCCTCTGGACCGCGTTCGCCATGCTGGTCTGGTTCACCATCGGACCAGCGCTTGCAAATGTGCTCAGCCTGGCACCGCTTATTGCTCAGGTCCCCACGGAGACGGACCCCAACCCGTTCCTGACCGCAGACAAGGTCTGGCTCTACCAATACGTGCTCATGGTAGGCTACCTCTTCTGTATACCATGGTATTTCATCGGCAATAACCGCCGCTGGTACTGGTGGTCTGTCGTCGGCTCGGTGACGATCATCGAAGTCGTCTTCTTCGACGTGCAGATCGGCGCCTGGATGAATTCCTGGTACGGCGAATTCTACAACATGCT
Source organism: Devosia sp. SD17-2 (assembly GCF_029201565.1). Lineage (GTDB taxonomy): Bacteria > Pseudomonadota > Alphaproteobacteria > Rhizobiales > Devosiaceae > Devosia. The sequence goes on along the minus strand of NZ_CP104002.1, from coordinate 1,796,438 downwards.
GCAGGCTGCCATGACGACACCTGGCAGCGTGACGCTTGACCAGATCTATGGCGACCTCTGGACAGTGCTCTACGTGCTGTTGCCGCGCATCGCCGTGCTCGTGCTCAACGCCTTCTTCATCGCCCACTATCTCTTCCGCTGGCGCCGGGCGATGACCTTCTTCTACATGAGCCACTGGCCAAAACTGCGCGGCGTGGAAGGCGCATCCCAGCGTATCCAGGAAGACACCCAGCGCTTCGCCAATATCGTGGAAGGTCTGGCCGTCGCCTTTGTCGGCTCGATCATGACGCTTCTGGTGTTCCTCCCCCTGCTCTGGGACCTGTCGCAGCACATCACCGAAATCCCGGTGTTTGGTGCGGTCAACGGGAGCCTTGTCTGGGTGGCGCTGGTTTCAGCTGCAGCCGGCACGGTTCTGCTCGCGGCAGTGGGCGTCAAGCTCCCTGGACTCGAGTTCCAGAACCAGCGGGTGGAAGCGGCCTTCCGCAAGGAGCTGGTATATGGCGAAGACCACCTTGAGCGGGCGCGCCCGCTCGATACCAAGGAGTTCTTCCTTGGCGTGCAGCGCAATTACTTCCGCCTCTATGGCCACTATCTCTATTTCAACGTGGCCCGCTACATCTACCTGCAGGGCTCGAACTTCGTGCCGCTGATCGCCATGTCGCCGTCCATTGCGGCCGGTGCCCTGACCTTCGGTCTGTTCCAGCAGGTCAGCAACGCCTTCAACCAGGTTGAGGGATCGTTCCAGTTCCTGGCCAATTCGTGGACGACGATTATCTCGCTGATCTCGGTCTATAAGCGCCTGCGCCTGTTCGAGTCGCATATTCCTGCCGATGCCGTGTCGGGCGTCGACTATGACGACCCGCGCTATCTCGCGACTGAGGCGGATTTCGAAGCGCTCATCACCGATCTCGACGGGGGCAAGGAAGGCCTGCCGCAGGGGACCTGATCCCTGCACGGCTCAAAATCGGAAAGGCCGCTCCTTGGAGCGGCCTTTTTTGGTTTCAGGAAAGCTGGCGATGCTCACGGTGCAGCCCTGCGAGCAAACTACCCGAACAGATCTGGGTTTTCGTAGTCACGCCCCCCGTAAAGCACCCGAACGATTTCGACATCGCCTCCGCTCAGGCGATAAACGATGGTAGCGCTCCGCTCAAAAGGAACCAATCGAATCCCAGGACCCAGTCTGGGTTTCAGGGGATAGCCCTGCGGCGCATCCCCGATTTTCGCGCATCTCTGTCTGATGCGGCCGAGATACCGCAGGCCTACCGCGACGTCTGCGCCGTTGTCGATGAGGAGGAAGAAGATGTCTTCCAGATCAGATAGCGCCTCTTCCGATAACCGAACAGACGCGTGACGCATCAGCGCGCCTTGAGGCGGTCGTCTATGCGTTTGTGGAGCCGGTCGAACGCTTCATCCACCGGAATGGAGGGACGCGGATCATCAAGTGATGCCTGGATCTTGGCCTTGACGCCTCGAAGCGTTTCCTCGTCACGCATCCACGAGGCCATGGCATCTTTCAGCATGTCGCTGCTCGAGGCGTAGCGTCCCGAGGCAACCTGTTCCCTGATCACCGCCACCATCTCCGCGGGGAGCGTGATGTTCAGCTTTTCATTCATGGCGAGAACCCGTCTTCGCGTATGCCCTGCCCTGAACGATAAGGTAGGAGCAATCGCACCAAAACAAAAGGGCCGCTCCGAGGAGCGGCCCTTTCGCAATTCTGTAAATTCGTGTCGCGATTAACGCGAGTAGAATTCGACGACCAGGTTCGGTTCCATCTGGACCGGGTACGGCACGTCCGACAGAGCAGGAACGCGGACATAGGTCGCGGTCTGCTTGTTGTGGTCGGCGTCGATGTAGTCCGGAACGTCACGCTCTGCGAGGGTGTTGGCTTCCAGAACGACGGTGAGCTGCTTGGAGCGCTCGCGCACTTCGATCTTGTCGCCGACCTTGACCTGGTAGGACGGGATGTTGACGCGCTTGCCGTTGACGAGGACGTGGCCGTGGGACACGAACTGACGGGCAGCGAAGACGGTGGCGACGAACTTGGCGCGGTAGACGATCGCGTCCAGACGCGACTCGAGCAGACCGATCAGGTTTTCGCCGGTGTCGCCCTTGCGGCGGCTGGCTTCGTCATAGAGCTTGCGGAAGCCCTTTTCGGTGATCGAGCCGTAGTAGCCCTTGAGCTTCTGCTTGGCGCGCAGCTGCAGACCGTAGTCCGACAGCTTGCCCTTGCGGCGCTGACCGTGCTGGCCGGGGCCATAGGCACGTGCGTTCAGCGGGGACTTCGGACGGCCCCAGATGTTCTCGCCAAGGCGACGGTCAATTTTGTACTTTACGGAATGACGCTTCGACATCGCGTATCCTTCGTTGAGTTAGAGTTCGAATGGATCGCGCCCTCCTCTGCCCTCCTTGCGAAGGACCGACAGACTCCCATCAGAGAATCCCGGGTGCGCCTATGGGCCGTTAGGCCGGAATAGGTGGATGCGTCTTAGAGGGGCAAGGAAGGGGAGTCAAGGCCGGGAGCGGCCTCGACAACAGTAAACAGCCCCGGAAAGCCGGAGTTTTTGCCGGTCACGCCATTTTCTTGTCGAGCGTGCGCTGGTCGCGCAGCTGCGGGAAGATTCGGCTCCAGATGACTGCCACGGCAATGGCGCCAAATCCGCCAATCACCACCGCCGGCACCGGACCGATGAAATGGGCCACCGTGCCCGCCCGGAACTCGCCAAGCTCGTTGGAGGCGCCGATGAACACCGAATTGACCGCATTGACGCGACCGCGGACCTCCTCTGGCGTCCAGAGTTGCATGATGGTCTCGCGGATGGTGACGCTGACCATGTCGGACGCCCCGACCAGCGCCAGCGCCGGTATGGACACCCACACCGTGGTCGAGAGACCAAAGATCGCGGTGAAGAGGCCGAACAGGCCGACGAAGAGGAACAGGAGCTTGCCCGCGTGGTCGCGGATGGGGAAGCGGGTGAGGAACAGCGCCATGGCGATGGCGCCAATGCCGGGCGCTGCGCGAAGGAGGCCCAGCTCCTGCGGCCCCGCGTGCAGAATATCCTTGGTGTAGACCGGCAGGAGGGCCACTGCCCCGCCCATCAGCACGGCAAACATATCGAGCGAAATCGCGCCGAGCACCACCTTGCTGGAGCGGATATAGCGGAAGCCGCCGAAGATGGTTTCGAGGCTCTTGGCCTGGCTGTCGCGCACCTGGGCCGGCTTGGGGATCATCAGCACGGTGACGACGGCGCATGCCAGCAGCACCGCCGAGGTGCCGAAGGCGACGGAGGGGGCAATGCCATAGAGCAGGCCACCGGCAGCGGGGCCGAGAATGGCCGCCATCTGCCAGGCTGTGGCATTGGTGGTGATGGCGTTGGACAGCGCCTCAGGCGGCACCAGATTGGGCGCCAGCGACTGCGCGGCCGGGCTCCAGAAGGCACGGGCCGTGCCAAGAAGGACCAATATGCCGAAGATCGGCCAGACCTCATGCTCCTGCGCATTGACGAAGGTGAGGAACCCAAGGGCGCAGACCAGTTCGACCGTGAGGCAGACAGCCATGATCCCGCGTCGATTGAAGCGGTCGGCCGTCAGCCCTGTCACAAGGATCAGCAGAAGCGCTGGCAGAAAGAGGCTGAGGCCCACCAGACCGAGCAGGAACACATTTCCGGTGACATCGTAGATTTGCCACGCCACCGAGACAGACATGATCTGGACGGCAAAGCTGACCAGCAGCGTCGTAAGCCAGAAGAAGCGGAAGCCCTTGTAGGTGAGGGCGATGCGGTGTTTTTCGGTGGGAGCATGCATGATGCCCAATCGATTGCCACGCCATCGCCCCGCCGTCAAAGGCGGAAACGGCTCAAAGCGTACACAAACGCCTTAGTCTTTCGGCTGGCCGGGCTTTTGCGGCTTCTGCCGGTTGGGATTGGGGCGTTCGTGGCGGCGGTCGATCGAGGAGATCACACCGCGCAGGGTGCGGATTTCCTGGCTCGAAAAACGGCCACGCGTCAGCGCCGTGCGGAGATTATTGACCATGCTCGGCTTCTTAACCTCGGTCGTGAAGAAGCCTGACTGGTCGAGCACACCTTCAAGATGCTCGAAGAGGCCCACCAGTTCGGTCCGCGGCGCGGGCTCGTGCTCGACCTCGAACGGCAGCGCGCGTCCGGCATCGCTGGTGCGGCGGAATTCATAGCTCATCAGCAAGACCGCCTGCGCGATATTGAGAGAGGCGAACGCCGCTTCGACCGGCAGGGTGACAATGGCGTCGGCCATCGCCACTTCGTCATTGAGGAGGCCCCAGCGCTCGCGTCCGAACAAGAGGCCCGCCTTCTTGCCGCCGGCAATATGGGCCGCCATGGCGCCGGACGCTTCCTCCGGGCCATAGACTTCCTTCTGCATGTCGCGGGAGCGGGCGGTCGTGGCGTAGACCAGCGTGAGGTCGGCAATCGCCGCTTCGAGCGTGTCGTAGACGGTGACGCGTTCGAGCACGTGATCGGCCTTGGAAGCGGCAGCGACCGCCTTTTCGTTTGGCCAGCCATCGCGTGGGCTAACGAGGCGCAGGTCCCACAGGCCGAAATTGGCCATGGCGCGGGCGGCGGAACCGATATTCTCGCCCAGCTGCGGCTCACACAGGATGATCGCCGGAGTAGGTGCCAAATTGATCGGTTGAGAACTATCCGTGCCTGCCATGTGCCGCCATCCCGTGAATAAGGACGGCGGCATAGCCTAATTGCCGCCGCGGGGCAATTCAGGCGACGCGGCCCTGCAGCGGCAGCGGGCGAACCTTGGACGATGCCTGCCACTCGCGATCGAGAATGGCAAAATGCAGCTCCTCGTCCCATTCACCTTGGAAAAGCGCGTGTTCGCGATAATGGGCCTCGAGCCGCATCCCCAGCTTCTGCATCAGCTTGGCGGTATGATGATTGCGGCCTTCGCATTTCACGAACAGGCGATGGATGCGGAAATGGCCGAATGCGACGTCGAAAACCGACGACAGGGCTTCGGACAGATAGCCATTTCCGGCGTGGACGGGGTTGATCACGAACCGCACCTCGCCCTGCCCGGCCGTCGCGTCGGACCAGTGCAGGCTCACCTGACCGATGAGATCACCCTCGACCTGGCGGACAATGGCAGCGCTGATCGTGTCGCCGGGGCGCTGCAACGCCGTATGGCCACGCATGATCTCGACGGCGCCAGCAACATCCTCCGGATAGCGGGTGGGGCGCACAACATAACGCTGCACGCTGGGCAGCGTGTGATAGCGCGCAACTGCGGCCACATCGCCGCGCTGGAAAGGCCTGAGCACCAGGCGATCCGTTTTCGTACTGAGGCTAAAACTCGCCATGATCCACAATCCCTCCGCAAACACACACGTTTAAAACAACAACGCGGAGGGGAGACCGAAGTTCCTGTAATCATTGGCAGAATTCGGATAACAAAGTCGAGATCAGGGAAACTCGGCTTTCCACGATTATGCGGGGTACAGAAACCTTAACATAGGTGGGAAATTTGATTTTGTGCGCAACTAAAGCGCGCCCGCCGCCCACTCACGTGCGAGTATGGCATAGATGAATTCTTCGTCCCAACGTCCCTTGAAAAGGGCGTGTTCACGGAAATGCGCCTCGCGCCGCATGCCGAGGCGCTCCATCAGGCGCCAAGACGGCGCGTTGAGCGCATCGCAGCGCGCAAACACGCGGTGAAGTTTGACGCCATCGAAGGCGAGCGACAGCATTGCCCGGGCAGCCTCGGAAGCCAGTCCTCTGCCCTGGGAATGGGGATGGAAAATCCACCCCAGTTCGCCCTGACGGGCGTCCCGTGAGCGCAGGATCAGCGACACCTCTCCAATGACCGGCCCGCCGTCGCGGCTTTCCACGGCCAAAATGATCCGGTCCCCGTCCTCCTCCATGCCGGTCTGCGTGGTCCGCTGCTGTACCGCCATTGCACATTCTTCGCGGCTGAGCGGCGGATCGAAGAGATAGCGCGCAACGATTTCGAGGCTGCGATAGGCGAAGACGTCGTCGACATCGCCGCGCGTAAACGGTCGCAGCTTCAGGCGCTCGGTCTCTATCGGAAATTGCGGTATAGGTGCCATTGCACTCCCCCGCCTAATAATCTCTGGCCCGGAGCCCCGTGGCAAGTCGCTTGCGTGGCCGGACGACGCGTGCCAGCCTGCACCCATGTCAGGTCAGCATCATCCAGAAATCGATCTCTCCGCCAATTGCGATTGCGGCTCCATTACCTTGTCGGTGAAGGGGCGGATCCTCTCGATGTTTCAATGCGCCTGTCACAATTGTCAGAAGGTGAGCGGCAGCGGCCATTCCTCGGTGGTCCTTGTGCCAGCCGACAGCGTCGCCATCAGCGGCGCGACCAGATCCATCTCGCGCCCGGCGGCCTCCGGCGCCAGTTTCACGCGGCATTTCTGTCCCGAATGCGGGACAACATTGGCTGCCGCCAGCTCCCGTGCGCCCGGGGTGAAAATCCTGCCCGCGGGGCTTTTTGCCGGACAGAACGACTGGTTCGCACCCAACCAGCTGATTTTCGCGCGTGACCAGATGGGCTGGGACCTGATCGCCGATCATTTGCCCCGCCACCAGACCTATCGGGGAGCGCCCCAGCCATGAGCCTTGCCCGGGAAGAACTGGCCGATCGGGTGCGAGACCTGCTCCCGCCCAACGCCATGGTGCGGGAGAAGAGAATGTTCGGCGGCATCGCCTTCATACTCAACGGCAATATGCTGGTCTGCCCTGTCAAAGACGGATCGATGATGGTGCGGGTCGGCAAGGAGGGCATGACCGAAGCGCTCGAACACGGGGCCGAGCAGATGACCATGGGCGAGCGAACCATGGCCGGCTTTGTCATCGTCACCGGCGACATGGTGGAAGACGAGGACAGCCTCGCCGCATGGATAGACCGGGCCCGACGCTTTGTCGAAACCCTGCCGGCCCAATAGCTCCTGTCTGGGCAAGCCCCCATGCCGTGCGCGCGTTTGCGCTTTTCGCTGACGATGCTATAGGGGCTTTCGACGCTGGCCGAGGGCCAACACAAGCAAATCCAGGGAGTTGTTCCATGAGCAAAATCAAAGTCGCCAATCCGGTGGTCGACCTCGACGGCGACGAGATGACCCGCATCATCTGGCAGGCGATCAAGGACAAGCTCATCCATCCCTACCTCGATCTCGACATCAAGTATTATGATCTGTCGATCGAGAACCGCGACGCCACCAACGACCAGGTGACCGTGGACTCCGCCAATGCGATCCGCGAATATGGCGTTGGTATCAAGTGCGCGACCATCACTCCTGACGAAGCCCGCGTAGAGGAATTCGGCCTCAAGAAGATGTGGAAGTCGCCCAACGGCACCATCCGCAATATTCTGGGCGGCGTGATCTTCCGCGAGCCGATCATCTGCAAGAACGTGCCGCGCCTGGTTCCCGGCTGGACCCAGCCCATCATCGTCGGCCGCCACGCATTCGGTGACCAGTATCGCGCCACCGACTTCACCTTCCCGGGCAAGGGCACGCTGACCATCAAGTTCACCGGCGAAGATGGCAAGGTCATCGAGCACGAAGTGTTCCAGGCTCCGGGTGCCGGCGTCGCCATGGCCATGTACAACCTCGACGACTCGATCCGCGACTTCGCCTATTCGAGCTTCAACTACGGCCTTGCCCGCGGCGTGCCGGTGTATCTGTCGACCAAGAACACCATCCTCAAGGTCTACGACGGCCGCTTCAAGGATATCTTCCAGGAGATCTACGAAGCCGAGTTCAAGGAAAAGTTCGAAGAAGCCAAGATCTGGTACGAACACCGCCTGATCGACGACATGGTCGCTTCCGCTCTCAAGTGGTCCGGCGGCTATGTCTGGGCCTGCAAGAACTATGACGGCGACGTGCAGTCCGACATCGTGGCCCAGGGCTTTGGCTCGCTTGGCCTGATGACCTCGGTGCTGGCGACGCCAGATGGCAAGATCGTTGAATCTGAAGCGGCCCACGGCACCGTGACCCGCCACTACCGCCAGCACCAGCAGGGCAAGGAAACCTCGACCAACTCGACCGCGTCGATCTTCGCCTGGACTCGTGGCCTGGCGCACCGCGCCAAGCTGGACGACAATGCCGAACTGGCCAAGTTCGCCGCAACGCTCGAGAAGGTCACCGTCGACACCATCGAAGAAGGCAAGATGACCAAGGATCTTTCCCTGCTCGTCGGTCCGGATCAGCCGTGGCTGTCGACCCTCGGCTTCCTCGATGCCATCGACCAGAACCTGCAGAAGGCCATGGCGTAAGCTTCGGCTGGATAGAATAGGAAAGGCCGGGGATATTCCCCGGCCTTTTTTGTTTTGGCCGGTCCGCCGCCAAGTTCGTCTGGACTGCCGGGTATCGGGGCAAGTCCGGCTCAGGCAAAAGGCCAGGACACTGGGCGAAGTACTCAGCACTAAAAAGGTTTTGACGCATTATTGCCCCCGGCCCTACTCATTCAGAGGCGAGTGGTGGGGGGATTACCGAAATGAAGAAGCGGCTGCTGGTGCCTGCATTGATCCTGGGCGGCGTTTACCTGTTCAATGCGAGCTGGCGCGTCGCACCGCCGTCCGGTGACGGGCCGCAGCTGATCGCCCATCGCGGCGTGCACCAGACCTATCACCGCGACGGCCTCGAAAGCGACACCTGCACGGCCGAGCGCATCGACGAGCCGCGACATGGGCTGCTGGAAAACACCTTGCCTTCGATGGACGCCGCCTTCCGCTCCGGTGCCGACATCGTCGAAATCGACGTTCATCCCACAACGGACGGCCATTTTGCGGTGATGCACGACTGGACGGTGGATTGCCGCACGGAAGGCCAGGGCGAGACGCGGGCCCACAGCCTCGCCGAACTCAAGGCGCTCGATATCGGCCATGGCTACACTGCCGATGGCGGGGAGACATTTCCCTTTCGCGGCAAGGGCACAGGGCAAATTCCGGAATTGGGCGAGGTGCTGACTGCATTTCCCGACAAGCGTTTCCTCGTGAACTTCAAGAGCCGTGAGGCGCGCGAGGGCGACATGCTGGCCACCTTGCTAGCCGAGCACCCGGAGTGGCGGAATGCCATCTGGGGCGCATATGGCGGCGACGAGCCGACTTTTCGTGCGGCCCAGCAGATCGTGGGGCTCAATGTCTGGTCGCGGCGCGGACTGACGGACTGCCTCATACAATACGAGCTCTACGGGTGGACGGGGATAGTTCCGGAAAGCTGCCGCAATACCAAGGTGATGATCCCGATCAATGCCGCGCCATTCCTCTGGGGGTGGCCCAACCTCCTGCTGCAACGCTTCGCCGATGCGGGAAGCGAGGTGATCCTGCTCGGCCCCTATGGCGCGGGCGATCCCGGCACGGCGGGCATCGATGACCTGGAGACCCTCGCGCAGATCCCGGAAGGGTTTTCGGGCTATGTCTGGACCAATCGGATCGAGCTGGTCGGACCCACGCTAAAAGGTTTGCCTCTTGCGCAAATCGCGCCGGCACCGTAACCACACAGTCATAAAGCCTCTGGTATGGTAGAGGCATTCTTACATGGGCCGCGGCCCTTTTTTCCTGGATATTGCGATGCCGATCGGCGTCATACTGGCCTTTGTCGGCTACGCTGTTTTTTCGTTTGCCGATGCGCTGATCAAGGCTGTCGGGCCGACCATGTCGGTATTTGAAATAGCTTTTTTCACCACGAGCTTTTCCATCATCCCGCTGATGCTGCACAAGCGCGGCGAGCGCTGGCGGGACATGTACAAGCTCCATCATCCCTGGCTGGTCCATATTCGCTGCGCTACGGCCATCACCGCCACCGGCTGCGTGATGTATGCATTCACCCATATCCCGTTTGCCGATGTCTATGCGATCGCCTTCACCACGCCGATCTTTGTGACCCTGCTGTGCGTGCTGCTGCTCAAGGAAAATGTCACGGCGCTGCGCTGGTTTTTGTTGTTTGTCAGCTTCATGGGGGTGGTGCTGGTCATTCGGCCGGGGATGCGCGACCTGCAGCTGGGCCACTATATCCTGGTGTTCAGCTCTATGCTCGGCGCCTTCACCACCATCATCCTGCGCCATGTCGCGCCGCGGGAACGGCGGGTCAGCCTAGTCGGCCTGCAGGTGCTTTATTCCGGCATTATCAATGGCTTGCTGATGATTCCGACATTCGTCATGCCCAGTTTCGAGCAATTCCTGATCTTCCTCGCCATCGGCCTCCTCGGCGGCGTCGGCGGGCTCCTGATCATCTCGGCAACGCGTCGCACACCGGCCAATCTCATTGCGCCGGTGCAGTATAGCCAGTTGATCTGGGCCATTATTTTCGGCGCCGCTTTCTTCGGGGAATTCCCGGACTGGATCGCCATTGCCGGCATGTTCGTGGTGATTGCTTCGGGCGTCCTTAACGTGCTCAGCGAGAACCGGCCCATCCGCTGGAAGCCACGCATCTTCTTCTTCCGCGCTGGACTTTAGCGTCGCATCTGCGCCGAGTTGGCTAGCAGACTGTTAGCATTGACACACCTCAAATGCGAAAACGCCCCGTCACTAACGGGGCGTTTGCAATTGGATTATCCGAACCTGCTTTAGATGAGGGCGCGGATCGCGGCGATGGCTTCTTCAGCCTTCGAACCATCCGGACCGCCACCCTGGGCCATGTCCGGGCGGCCACCACCACCCTGCCCGCCCAGCGCAGCCGTTGCCGACTTGATGAGCGTGCCGGCGGCATATTTTCCGGTGAGATCTTCGGTGACGCCGATGGCGACCGTGCCCTTGCCGTCTTCGCCCTTGAGCACCATGACGACGACGCCCGAGCCGATGCGCTTCTTCTCGGCGTCGACCACTGACTTGATGTCCTTGGCAACGACGCCTTCGACGACGCGACCGACAAAGGTGACGCCATTGATGGTTTCGGAGGCCGCGGCACCGGCACCGCCGCCGCCGAGCGCCAGCTTCTGGCGGGCGTCGCTAAGGGCCTTCTCGGCGCTCTTGAGCTGGTTCTGCAGCGCCTCGATGCGCTCGAGCACTTCATGGGTGCCGGAGCGGAGGATGCCTGCGGCCGAGGCCACGATATTGGTGCTGTCATTGCCGCGATGGCGGGCAGCCTTGCCGGTCAACGCCTCGATGCGGCGCACGCCGCCGGCAACCGAGCTTTCGGCAACCACGGAGACGAGACCGATATCGCCAGTGCGACGGACATGGGTCCCGCCGCAAAGCTCGACCGACCAGCCAAGGCCATTTCCAGTGGGCTCGCCCATGGAGACGACGCGCACTTCATCGCCGTACTTCTCGCCGAAGAGAGCGCGCGCACCCGATTCCTTGGCTTCCTCCACGCCCATCAGGCGGGTTTCAACCGGCGTGTTCTGGAGGATGATGGCATTGGCGATGTCCTCGACCTCGGCCAGTTCCTGCGGGGTGACCGGCTTGGTGTGCACGAAGTCAAAACGCAGGCGATCGGCCGAAACCATCGAGCCCTTCTGGGCGACATGGTCGCCGAGGACGAGGCGCAGAGCCTCATGCAGCAGATGGGTGGCCGAGTGGTTGGCGCGGATGGACGAGCGGCGATCATGATCGACGATCAGCTCGACAGCCTGGCCAAGCTTGAAGCTGCCTTCGGTGACCTTGACCTTGTGCGCGAAGACGCCGTGGTGCTTGCCGGTATCCAGAACTTCGGCGCTGACGCCTTCGCCCTTGATGACGCCGGTATCACCGACCTGCCCGCCGCTTTCACCATAGAACGGGGTCTGGTTGACGATGACGATGCCTTCCTGACCAGCCGCAATGACGTCGACTTCGGCGCCGTCCACGAGCAGAGCCTTGATTTCGGCTTCTGCGGTCTCGGTTTCATAGCCGAGGAATTCGGTGGGGCCGAGTTTGTCGGAAAGGCCATACCAGACGGTGTCGGTGGCAGCCTCGCCCGAGCCGGCCCAGTTCTTGCGGGCTTCGGCCTTCTGCTGGGCCATGGCGGCGTCAAAACCGGCCTGATCGACAGTGATGGAGCGCGAGCGCAGCGCATCCTGGGTCAGGTCGAGCGGGAAGCCATAGGTGTCGTAAAGCTTGAAGGCGGTGCCACCAGCCAGCACGTCGCCCTCGCCGAGCGAGGCCGTCTCGGCTTCGAGAATCTGCAGGCCACGGCCGAGCGTCTTGAGGAAGCGACCTTCCTCGAGGCGGACCGTTTCGGCGATCATGGCTTCGCCACGGCTGAGCTCGGGATAGGCCTGGCCCATCTCGCGCACGAGGGTCGGAACCAACTTGTAGATCGTCGGCTCGCTCGCACCGAGGAGCGTTGCGTGGCGCATGGCGCGGCGCATGATGCGGCGCAGCACATAGCCGCGACCTTCATTGGAGGGCAGCACGCCTTCGGCAATGAGGAAGCTCATCGAGCGAAGGTGGTCGGCGATAACGCGCAGCGAACGATTGCCCGGGCCGTTGACGTCGGCATTGGTGACGTTGGCGGCTGCCGAGATCAGCGCCTTGAACAGATCGATGTCGTAATTGTCGTGGACACCCTGCATGACGGCGGCGACGCGCTCGAGGCCCATGCCGGTGTCGATGGACGGACGCGGCAGGCCGGTGCGCGAACCATCCGCATGCTGCTCGAACTGCATGAACACGAGGTTCCAGATTTCGATCCAGCGATCGCCGTCTTCATCCGGCGAGCCCGGAGGACCGCCCCAGACCTTGTCGCCATGGTCGTAAAAGATTTCCGAGCACGGACCGCAGGGGCCGGTATCGCCCATCTGCCAGAAGTTGGACTTGGCGCCGAGCCGCACGATACGATCTTCGGAAATGCCGGCGATCTTCTTCCAGAGCTCGAGCGCCTCGTCATCGTCCTCATAGACGGTGACCATGAGACGGTCGCGGGAGAGCCCCCAGTCCTTGGTCAGAAGGTTCCAGGCGAGTTCAATCGCTTCGGGCTTGAAATAATCGCCGAAGGAGAAATTGCCCAACATTTCAAAGAAGGTGTGGTGGCGCGCGGTGAACCCAACATTGTCGAGGTCATTGTGCTTGCCGCCTGCGCGCACGCATTTCTGCGCGGTCGTCGCCGTGGAATAGGGCCGCTTTTCGACGCCGGTGAAGACGTTCTTGAACTGCACCATGCCGGCATTGGTGAACATCAGCGTCGGATCGTTGCGCGGCACAAGCGGGCTGGACGCCACGGCTTCATGGCCGTTACGGGCAAAGTAATCGACAAAGCTCGAACGGAGATCGTTTACGCTGGTCATCAACTAGCTTTCATGCGGAACGGGCACGAGCGCGCCCTTGAAGAAAATCGTGGCTTTTTATCGTGCAGTGAACCGGAATGTCCAGCATTGCAGCAGGTTGGCATGGGGGAAAGTGCGGTGCGGCTCACGCCGAGCCCTTGAGAGGGACGGATTTTAAAGCCGGGATTGCCAATTCGGCGTGGCAAGCGGCCCCACCCCACCCTCAATCCCTCCCCATCAAGGGGAGGGAAGCCGACTGTGGGCGAAGGAGATCACGCGCCAACCATACAAAAAGACCTCCGCCTGGGGCGGAGGTCTGAAGGTCTGCATGGGAGAACAAGAGAAGACTATTCGTCGCTGCTGGAGTCGTCTTCCGCGCCGCCGCCGGCAACGAGAAGGACTTCACCGAGAAGGCCGGAGCTTTCGCGAACCCCTTGCTCGATCGTGTTGGCGATCTCGGGATTGTCCTTGAGGAACTGGCGGGCATTTTCACGCCCCTGCCCCAGACGTTGGCTTTCCCAGGAGAACCAGGCGCCGGCCTTGTCCACGATACCGGACTTGACGCCAAGATCGAGCAGTTCGCCGGTCTTGGAAATGCCTTCGCCATACATGATGTCGAATTCGACCTGACGGAACGGCGGAGCCAGCTTGTTCTTGACGACCTTGACACGGGTCTGGTTGCCGACGACTTCCTCGCGGTCCTTGAGGGCGCCGATACGGCGGATGTCGAGACGCACCGAGGCGTAGAACTTGAGCGCATTACCGCCCGTCGTGGTTTCAGGCGAGCCGTACATCACGCCGATCTTCATGCGGATCTGGTTGATGAAGATGACGAGGCACTTGGACTTCGAGATCGAGCCGGTGAGCTTGCGCATGGCCTGGCTCATCAGGCGAGCCTGCTGGCCCGGCAGGCTGTCGCCCATTTCGCCTTCGAGTTCGGCGCGCGGGGTGAGCGCTGCAACCGAGTCGACGACGAGAACGTCGATTGCGCCAGAACGCACCAGCGTGTCGGTGATTTCGAGAGCCTGTTCGCCAGCGTCGGGCTGGGAGATCAGCAAATCATCGACATTGACGCCCAACTTGCGGGCATAGATCGGGTCGAGCGCATGCTCGGCGTCGACAAAGGCGCAGATGCCACCCTTGCGCTGGGCTTCGGCGATGACGTGGAGCGCCAGCGTCGTCTTGCCCGAGCTTTCTGGCCCAAAAATTTCAACGATGCGGCCCTTGGGAAGACCACCAATACCGAGCGCGATATCCAGACCGAGCGAACCGGTCGAGATCGACTCCACCTCGATCGAAGACGCCTCGCCGAGGCGCATGATCGAGCCCTTGCCGAAATTGCGTTCGATCTGGCTCAATGCCGCAGCAAGAGCCTTATCCTTATCCATTGATCCACCTTCAACAACGCGAAGCGGCGAGCTAGCCATGAGTTTCTCTCCTTATTTCACGCTCTCGAAGGCTGCGCAAACGCGCTGGAATGAGAGAGCCTTGTTTTGCACCTGTGCCGCATTTGTTCTCATTTTGTTTCAGTCCTGTCAAGAGACAAAAAGAGAACATCCCGCTTATCCCCCCACAGCCTCCGGCTTGTCATGATTCCCCCAAGGTCCACCGAGCGGTTGCAAAAGTATGATTTTTGACTGGACAGTTTGCGGGCTCTTGCGTTTTATGCGCGGGCCCGACGCTGGGGCAAATGGGACGAGGATTTCAGGCCATGCATCTTATTCAGTTTTTTGACGACAATGGCGCCCGCGCCGTCGGGGTGACCCGCAATGGCGAAACGCGCCGCGTCGAAGGCACGAGCACGGTCTATGAACTGGCGCTGGCCGCAATCGGCGCGACACAGAGCCTGGCTGATATCGTCGACCAGCGCGGGATTGGCGCCGCAGTCGACAAGGCTGCGCTGCTGTCCGAGGGACGGCTGCTGGCGCCGATCGATCACCCAGACAGGGCGCATCTGCATGTGACCGGCACCGGCCTCACCCATCTTGGTTCGGCGGCAACACGCGACGCCATGCACAAGGCTAATGGCGACAAGCCCGAGGCCGAGCTGACCGACAGCATGAAAATGTTCCGCATGGGCCTCGAGGGCGGCAAGCCGACGGCCGGCCAGCGCGGCGTACAGCCGGAATGGTTCTACAAGGGCAATGGCAATATTGTCGCCAATCCCGGCCACCCGATCCCCTCCCCGTCCTTTGCGCTCGACGCCGGCGAAGAGCCGGAGATCGCCGGCATTTATGTGATCGACAGCCACGGCCAGCCGCGCCGCCTGGGCTTTACGCTGGCCAATGAATTTTCCGATCACGTGACCGAGCGGGTCAATTATCTCTTTCTCGCCCATTCCAAGCTGCGCGCCTGCTCGTTCGGGCCGGAGCTGCGCGTGGGCGATCTGCCGGGCCATATCGAAGGCAAGTCGCGCATCATCCGCGACGGCCAGGTGATCTGGGAAAAGCCGTTCCTCTCCGGCGAGGACAATATGAGCCACACCATCGCCAATCTCGAATATCACCACTTCAAATATGAGCTGTTCCGCCAGCCGGGCGATGTGCATGTGCATATGTTCGGCACGGCGACCCTGAGCTTTGCCGACGGAATTTCGACACGGCAGGACGATATTTTCGAGATCGAGGAGGCCCAGTTTGGCTTGAAACTGCGCAATCCGGTGCGCGTCGAAGCCGAAAAGCCGGTGCTGATCAACGGGCTCTACTAGGACGCCGAACACCGCGCGCTTTACGCCGGGCAACTAACATGTCAGTTATTTGCCCGGTGAGGAGACCCCTTTATGAGCGCGCGCAGCTTTGAAAAACGGCCTGTTGGCCGGACGGATCTGATGGTCACGACACTGGGCCTGGGCGGCGCTTCGCTGGCCGGGAACTACAATGCCGTGCCGGCTGAACAGGGTCGCGCGCTGGTGCGCCATGCCGTCGATCTCGGCATCAATTATGTCGATACTGCTCCGCATTATGGGTTCGGGCGCTCGGAACATATTGTTGGCGACGCGCTGCGCGAAGCGCGCGAGGGCATGGTGCTGTCCACCAAGGTGGGTCGCCTGCTGCGCCCGGTGCATGGCACCGATTGGCGGCGCGACGAATGGGTCGATCCCCTGCCGTTCCGCGAGGTTTATGACTATTCCTATGACGGGGTCATGCGCTCGTTCGAGGACAGCCTGCAGCGGCTGGGGCTCGAAAAGATCGATGTTCTTTATGTCCACGACATCGGCGCCGGAACTCATGGCGTGGAGGCCAACAGGCCGCTGTGGCAGCAGTTCGAGACCGGCGGCTATCGGGCGCTGCGCGAATTGCGCGAAGGCGGGCTGGTGAAGGCCATCGGGCTGGGCGTCAACGAGTGGCAGGTGCTGATGGACGCCTTTGCGCTGGGCGATTGGGACGTGTTCCTGCTTGCCGGGCGCTATACGCTGCTGGAGCAGACCTCGCTGAGCCCGTTCCTCTCCACCTGCGTCGAACGCGGCGCGTCGGTGGTGGTGGGTGGGCCATTCAATTCGGGCATTCTGGCGGGCGGCGATCGCTTCAACTATGCGCGGGCGCCCGAAGAAATTGTCAGCAAGGTGCGGGCCATTGCGGCGGTGTGCCAGGAGTTCGGTGTATCGCTGCCGGCGGCGGCGCTGCAATTTCCGCTGGCCCATCCGGCGGTGTGCAATGTGCTTCCCGGCCCACGCTCGCCCGAGGAACTGGATGGCATTCTGGCCTGGTGGGATGAGGCTATTCCGGATGCGCTCTGGTCGACCCTGATGGACAAGGGGCTGCTGGCCGAAGGCACGCCGATTGCCGGACTCTCTAGTTAAGGTCCAGCGCGTAAGCCTTTAGAATGTCGAGCGGAATGAGGCCGAGAACGGCCTCGTTGGTGGAGCGCAGATATACGCGCGGCGCCTGGCCCACTTCATGCGCCTGCATCCAGCGGCCGGCCAGGAGACACCAGCGATTGCCGGGGACGAGGCCGGTAAAACCATATTCCGGACGCGGGGTGGAGAGGTCGTTTCCGGCGCTCGCCGAATAGGCGAGGAAGGCGTCGGTGGCTGCGATGCAGATGAGATGCTGCGCGGCGTTATCTGGCCCCGCGGCGCAGTAGCCGGAGCGAAAGAACCCTGTAAGAGGATCGTCCGAACAGGGCTGCAGGGCCTCGCCGAGCACATTGCGCTCGGACACGCCGGCGGGACGCGGATAATCACTCATCGCCAAGGCCTCCAGCTCTGGGGCAAGAGGTGGGCATGGCGATCAATCCGACTTGTCGATGCGGCGGAGGACTTCCTTGACCTTGGAATTGATCTGGTCGAGCGAATAGGGCTTTGGCAGGAAGTCGACGCTCTGATCGTCGGAAATGTCGCGACGCACGCTTTCCTCAGCATAGCCGGAGACGAAGATGACCTTGAGCTCGGGCATTTTCTCGCGGATGTGCTTGAGCAGCGTCGGGCCATCCATTTCGGGCATGACCACGTCGGAGATGACGAGATCGACCTTGTAGTCGATGTCCTCGAGCACTTCGATCGCCTCGTCACCGCCATCGGCCTCGAACACTTCATAGCCGGTGGCGCGCAGGGCGCGAGCGGAGAAGGCACGCACGCTCTCCTCGTCCTCGACGAGCAGGATGCGCTCGTGGCCGGTGAGATCCTTGGCCGGGGCCGTCGCCGCGGCAACCTTGGCGGCGAGTTCGGCCTCGGTCGGCACATAGCGGGGCAGGAAGATTTTGAAGGTGGTGCCGACGCCCACGGTCGAGACCGGATAGATAAAACCTTCGGTCTGCTTGACGATGCCATAGACGGTCGAGAGACCAAGGCCCGTGCCCTTGCCCAGCTCCTTGGTGGTGAAGAAGGGCTCGAAGATTTTCTGCAGCACTTCCGGGCTCATGCCGGTGCCGGTGTCCTCGACGTCGATCAGCACATAATCGGCGGGCGCCAGGCCATCAAAGCGCAGGCTGGCAGCCTCGGCTTCAGAGATATTGCTGGTGCGCACGGTGATCGAACCGCCGTCCGGCATGGCGTCGCGGGCATTGACCACGAGGTTGATGATGACCTGTTCGAGCTGGACCACATCGGCGCGGACCGGCCAGATATTGCGACCATGCTCGACGCCAAGATGGTTCTTCTCGCCGATCATGCGCTTGAGGAGGACCGTCAGGTCATCGACGATCAGCGGCAGCTCGAGCACCTGCGGGCGCAACGTCTGGCGGCGCGAGAAGGCCAGGAGCTGACGGGTGAGACCGGCAGCGCGATTGGCGTTCTGCTTGATCTGCATGAGCTCGTTGAAGGACGGATCGCCCGGCTTGTGCTTGAGCAGCAGCAGATCGGAGAAGCCGATGATGGCGGTGAGGAGATTGTTGAAGTCGTGCGCCACGCCGCCAGCGAGCTGGCCAACGGCCTGCATCTTCTGGCTCTGGGCGAACTGGGCTTCGAGCTTGCGCTGGTCGGTCATGTCGAGGGCATAGACATTGACCTGCTCGGGCGAGCCGGCGCTGCTCTCGGAGGCGGAGATATAAAGGCGGACGGCGTGATCGCCCTCGGCGCTCAACAGCGCATCGACGGGCTCGACCTCGGACTGCTGGGCCATGGCATCGGCGATGGCCCGGTCCAGCTTGTCGCGGCTGCCTTCGCCGATGAGATCGCGCAGCGGCTGCAGTTCGACGGTCTTTTCCTCGCCCGACCAGCGGAAGATGCGGCCGAACGGAGCATTGGTGCGCACCACCCTGCCCGCGCTGTCGAGCGTCGCAATGGCAAAGGGTGTGTCGTTGAAAAAGCGCGAAAACCGCACTTCGGCGGCGCGCAGTTCTTCTTCGGTATCGGGGGCACTCGACATGTCGAGCACGAGGGTCCGGGTCTCGCCCAGCTCGCCGTCGGCCAGACGCGCGGCGCGATGGAGGAGGCGCACCGGCAGCGTCGTACCATTGCGGCGCACGAGGTCGATATCGATGATTTCGGTGCGGATTTCGCCGTCGCGGCGGCCACGCATCAGGAGCGAGGAACCGTCCCCACGCACCACGTCCTCGAGGCGGAGATGGCCGGCGTTGAACTCGGCAAGGTCATAGCCCAGCCAATCGGCGAGGGTCGAATTAAGATATTGGATACGGCCCTGGGCATCGGCGGAGAAAAAGCCGGAGGGCGAATGATCGAGATAGTCGATGGCGCGCTGCAGGTCGCGGAAAGCGGTTTCATTGCTCTCGCGGTCGCGTGTGATGTCCTCGATGGTCCAGGCGACCATGGGCTTATTGGCGTCATCGGTCTCGGGCAGCGAGCGCACGGAGACCTTATAGGTAAAGGCGCGCGCGGAATCGTCCGGCGCGGCGCCCAGCCCACCCATGATACGGATGTTTTCGGCGGCGCTGCGGCCATCCTTGGCGGCGCGCACAAGGCGATAAATGGCTTCGCTGGCGTCGGCATGGCCGGCAAAAAGGCGCGGCACGCTCACCGGCAGGCCATTGTGCAGGGCACCGGGGAAGCTGCCGTAGCTGGAATTGACGTAAGAGATCTTGCCATCGCGATCGGCCACGACAATGCCGCGTCCGGCGCTGTCGATGACGGCATTGGCGATGGTGCGGCGCTCTTCGGCACCGGAGAAGCGGAACAGTCCGGCGGCAAGGCCGAACATGAAAAACACCCCGGCGACGGCCAGGATGCCAACAAAGGTCATCACCAGTTCTGCAGGGATCCGGTCACCGAACAGGGCAAAGCCGGCGGCCATGGCCACGAGGAAAACGCCGAGTGCCACAACCCGCCACAATCCGGCGCCACTGCGCGACGATGCCAGAACCGGATCGGGGTAGCTGCCCTCGCCAAGTGGCGTTGTGGCCATGAGGAAACGCTCCAGCACGAGATGTGACCCGAATCGGGACATACAAGGTCTATCAAATGGCCCGCGCACATGGGAGTGCGAAGGCGGTTTTCAACATTAGCAGGGTTTTTGCCTCAGGACTGCTACCTGCCCGAAAATAGCGGCGCGATAACGCGCTACACGCGTTTCAGGCGCGCCAGCTGCTCGACTTCTTGAGGCGCATGACGAAGCCGATGATTTCGGCGACCGCCTTGTAATGATCGGCCGGAATCATCTGGTCGACATCGACCGAAGCAAAGAGGGCACGCGCCAGCGGCGGGTTCTCGATGATCGGCACGTCCGCATCCTTGGCGACGAGGCGGATACGCAGGGCCACGGCATCGACGCCCTTGGCCACGCAGATCGGCGCCGGCATGTTTTTTTCGTATTTGAGCGCCACGGCATAGTGGGTCGGGTTGGTAATAACCACGGTGGAATCGGGCACCGCCTGCATCATGCGCTTGCGCGCCTTTTCCTGGCGCAGCTGGCGGATACGCCCCTTTACGTGCGGGTCGCCTTCCATCTGCTTGTATTCGTCACGCGTCTCCTGGACGGTCATCATCTGCCGCTTCCACCACTTCTGGCGGACGTAAAAATAGTCCGCAGCAGCGATGAGGGTGACGACCAGCAGCACAGCCGTGATGATCTTGACCGCCATCTCCTGCACATCGAGCAGGATCATCACCGGGTCGGC
Organism: Devosia sp. SD17-2; assembly: GCF_029201565.1. Classification (GTDB taxonomy): domain Bacteria; phylum Pseudomonadota; class Alphaproteobacteria; order Rhizobiales; family Devosiaceae; genus Devosia. The sequence goes on along the minus strand of NZ_CP104002.1, from coordinate 1,775,748 downwards.
CGTCATCATGGTTTCGAGGCGATCACGCTCCGGCCAGCACACGAGGAACACCACGAGGCCGACGACGCTGATCTTGATCAGCCCTTTGCCGAAATTGATCAGCGCATCGATGGAAAACAGGCGCTTGGCGCCGGCAAGCGGCGAAATCTTGGAGAGCTTTGGGGTGATCGGCTCGGTAGAGAGCAGCGGCCGGTGCTGCACGAGATTGGCCAGCAGACCGCAGAGATAGAGCACGCCGAGCGGGGCGAGGATGACGCCGATCAGCGACATGCCAAGGCCGGTGACGAAGCCGGCAAAGCCCGAGCCATCGACGTCGAACTGGTCGGCGTTCATCAGGACGAGGCGGAGCGAGGCGCTGACTTCGGCGGCCACCCAGGGCGCCATGGATGAGAAAATGATCGCCGTGCCGACCAGCATGAAGAGCGTGGTGACTTCCTGGCTCTTGGCGACATCGCCCTTCTTGTGAGCATCCTCCAGTTTTTTCTGGGAGGGGTCTTCTGTTTTACTGTCCTTGTCGGGTGCGTCAGACATGGGGCAGCGCCCTCACCTCTGGTGCGCATCGCGGACAGCAAATGGCTGGGGCGATCGACATGGCTAGCCTCGCCACATCGCAAGATGATTTTCAAACGCGGTGAGATACCAGCCCATCATCATGGTGAGCAGCAGGGCAAACAGCACGAGGCCCGCCAGAATATTGGCGGGCATGAGCACGAAATAGACCTGCAATTGCGGCATGAGGCGCGCCAGG